>CAWISP010000034.1:0-158703 GCA_963838775.1 uncultured Acidimicrobiales bacterium | reverse complement strand
CGAGCGAGAGAATGCTGGAGCGCAGGCCAGGATCGATCTCCATTGCCCCAAGCTCGTAGATCGTCGAGCGGATCTGGCGGATCGATTCATCTAGGTCATGAACGACGCGCTGGAACCGGTCTGCGATGCCCGCTGAAGCTGCGATCCCGGCCATGCTCTGCAAGGCAAGTCCGGCGGCAAAGAGACGTTGGATCACGTTGTCGTGCAGGTCTCGCGCCAGGCGATCCCGATCGTCATACACGGCCAGCTGTTGGACCCGTTGATGGAGCCGGGCGTTCTCGATGGCGATGCCCGCTCCGAGGGCCAGGGCAACAACAAGCGCTTCGTCGTCAATCGTAAACTCGGACCAGCCCACCTTGTCGGTCAAGTAGATATTGCCGTACACCTCGTCACGCACCCTGATTGGCACCCCCAGGAACGAAGTCATTTGGGGATGGTTGGTCGGGAAGCCGAAGCTGTCGGGGTGGGAGCTAAGGTTCGCCAGCCGTAGGGGATGGGCGTCAGTTATGAGCAGTCCGAGTACCCCCAGCCCTGTCGGTCGGGCACCGATCTTCTGTTCTTGCTCAGGGTCGAGGCCCACGGTGATGAACTCGTCCAGGGCAGTTCGCTCGTTGTTCAGGACACCGATGGCGCCAAACCGGGCGCCGGTCATCGATCGCGCTTCCTCGATGAAGTGAAGAAGCAGGATGGGGAGATCGAGATCAGCCTCCAGCAGGAGATTTGCCTCCAGCAGACGACGGAGCGTGGCTGGGTCCTCGATCGAGCGATATGGCACGTGACCCCCGTGTTCGTTCAGCGTCGCCAGCATCGGAAGCGATGCTGGGTTTCTTGTTCTCCATGGCCGTGCGCGGCGGTCGCTTCCCCGTTTCAAGGTCTCATCCCTCGGCCACTAGGGCCGGGGTTTTCCCTCCGACCCCCCCCTTCCGCATCAGTGGATCACTAGTGCGCGCAGGACCGATATAGGGAAGACCCGAAATCGTGGGCGGGTACACCCTATGAAAACCCCGTGATCCCGGCGGTGATGTCCCCGTTATGCTGGCGACAAGACTTTTGACGTGGCCGCCGATCACGTTGGCTCGCATTTCCGAGATCTTTCGGCCACCTGCGAGGAGTTCGGAAATGTGTCCCGATCAGGGTCCGATCACGGTGGTTCTGGCCACCGACAGCTTGCTCATCGGCGATGGACTGGCTGCCCTGCTCACAGACGTGCCCGATATCGAGGTCGTGGGGCGGGCCCGGGACCTCGATGAGCTTCTGGGACTGGTGGCTCACCTCGCCCCCGAGGCGGTGATCGTCAGCATCCGCACCCCGGCCATCACGACCATGGACACCATCATCGCCGCTCGCCATCTGCGCGAGGAGTACCCGCACATGGGGATCGTGGTCATCTCCGACCGGGGTAACGGCTTCGCCCTCGAGCTGCTACGCGGGGGCGCGTCGCGGATCGCCTATCTCCTCGACGAACAGCTCCCCGACATGGACACGGTGCTCGGCGCGCTGCGCGAGGTCCGTGCCGGCCAGACCGTGCTGGATCCGGGCATCGTGGATGCCCTCATGCGTCGCCGCCAGGGCGCGGCCATCGATGACCTTTCGGTGCGTGAGCTCGATGTGCTGGAACAGATGGCCCACGGGCTGTCGAACAAGGCGATCGCCGCCGAGTTGCACGTATCGGTGAAGTCCGTGGAGAAACACGTCACCACCATCTTCCGAAAGCTCGGGCTCGATGGCCAGGGCCTGATCGACCGCAGGGTCACTGCGGTGCTCACCTATCTCCGATCACAAACAGGCGTCTTTGTGCCCCATCAGCGGGACGCGCATGAGGACGAGAATCGCGCACCCGTCGTGCGACTGCCCGAGCGTAAACGTCCGCGGAGCGGTAAGGCCCCATAAGCGGGACCCGAAGGTGGCCATGATGGCATCGGTGATTGTCACTCCTGGCACGCTCGACGCGGTCAACTGGCCGCCCAGACGGCGAGGGGGTGGAGTGACGACCGCAGTGTGGCGAAGGGGTCGCCTTCCGCTGGCACGGTCCCCCAGCCGGCGCGGCGAGTGGGCCACCTTCGGGCCAGTGTGTCGCCTCGGACAACGCACCGTCGAAGAGGACGGCATCGAGCCAAGCTGCGCCGCCGGCTCACATCCAGTGTCCCAGCATCGACCACTCCCTCTCCCTGGCAGGAGTGGGAAGTCAGAGGGGCAACCCAGGCACACCGGGGGCCGGTGCCGGGGTGACGCCTCTGTGTCCCAGCACGTCCCTGGATCGCTACCCAGAAACGCAGACGCACCGAGTCTGGATGCCCAACACGGTGCGGCGACATAGGGCAAATCCGAAACTTCGGTAGGGCTGGCCCTCTAAGTGCCCGATTTGTCGCTGCGACGGTGCCGTCTTCGACGACCCACAACCCCCTTGATTCTCAAAACTGTCTGGGTCTAACAGGACGAGTGAACGTCTTTGCATGGCCGAGGAGAAGGCCACTGAAGGAGCCGCCTCGGGTGACCCGGCGACGACCTCTGACCGTGCGGTATTGCCGTTCTGTGCGCCCTGACGGGGACCAGCCCGACCACCTCAGGCCGATCGAGATCACCCTTGGACTCGGGCGGGTGACGTTCGGTCCGCCAGGGCCCGAGTCAGTCCGAAGGTGACGGGCTCGCCTCCGACCTGACCCATCCGACGCTCCTATGGTTTGTCAAGGGGTAGTTCTCGGGCGGCATGACAGCGGGCAATGCAATCAGGAGCCACTCGACGGACGAGGGCAAGCTCTTATTAGGCCAAGCGTCGATGCTCTCCGAGCGGTGGTTCCGAGCGGCGGATCGGCAGATCGGATGCAGGCCAATCCCAGGGACGGCAGCTATCGCTAGAGCCAGATCCGCCACTCGGAGATCATCTAGGCGTGGCGGAGCTCCTTGAAGACCTCGCGCGCCACATAGCGCTTCAAGATCCGGATGACCTCGCGCTTGGAACGACCCTCCTTCGTGCGGCGCTCCATGTACTCGCGGGTGCGCGGGTCTGTGGCAAGGCGAGTCATGACGATGCGCCACAGGGCTTGGTTGGCGTGTCGATCTCCACCACGGTCGAGCCGATGCCGCGTCACCTTGCCCGAGGAGGCTTGGATCGGTGCCACCCCACAGAGATGGGCCCAGGCGGCCTCCGAGCGCAGGCGCTCGGGGTTATCGCCAGCGGTCACGAGCAGGGTCGCGGCGGTGTCGATCCCCACGCCGAAGAGCCTCAGCATCTCCGGCGCACACGTTGTCACCAGATGGCTGAGCAGCTCGTCGATGCCCGCGAGCTCGTGTTCGAGGGAGAGCACTCGACGTCCAAGCGAAGTGAGCGACACCTTGGTGGCATAGACAACCGGATCTCCTGAAGCCCGGGCCCGCATGGCGGCCGTCTCGGCGACAAGTTCGGTGATGGACAGCCCCTTCAAGCGGGATCGGAGCTGGTCGGGGCCGGTGTAGCTCAGCTGGCGCATCTGGTTCAGGGCCCGCAGACGAGCCTCGCGAGCCGACCGCTTGGCCACCAGCAACGCCCGGATCGCCTCGACGTTGCCGTCTCGGGTCTTGGGTGCGCCAGTGACCCGGCCGCTCAACACGGCTCGTGCCGCCTCGACGGCGTCGGCGGGATCGGACTTGCCTTTGGTCCGCCGGGCCTGGCGGTTCGGGCGGTCGACCTCGATCACCTCGACGCCGGCCCGACGCAGGAAACGCCCGAGCCCCGCTCCATAGGCGCCGGTGCCCTCCACGCCCACCTTGGAGATCGTCCCGAACGCACCCATCCACTCGAGCAGTGCCTTGTAGCCATCGGGCGTGGCCACGAAGGACTGCACTCCGAGCACGCCGCCGATGGGGTCCAACGCCGCGGCCACGTGGGCCTCGAGGTGGGTGTCGACCCCACCGACAATGGTGCGGCCAGCTTCTACGATGGTCATGTCCATCCCTTCTCTCCTTAAGTCAAGGGGTGGCGCGGCCGTCCCGTGAAAGAGGTGACGGTGATCTCCGCCCTGCGTCAACAGGGCGGTCCATCACCCCTCTGGAACGGGGCGCGCCGTTTATGGTCCGAGATCCGGCCGACAGGACAGCGTGCTCCCGCTATCAGCAAGTCAGGCCAAGATCTCGGTCCCCTCGACGGTAATGAGACTCAACCGTTCAGCGGTGGATCTTTACCCGAGAGGACCTCTTCATTCTGATTGCTATCGCTCAGCGACGCGGATACTGCACGCGTTGCCATCCAGCCCGGCTACCCGACTCCGACGCAATGCTCATGCCAGAGATGGCTACAAGGTGTTACCGGGATCCCCGAGTACCGTGTGTCCTAGCCCGGTCAAGCCGTCAGAGAGTGCGGCCCCCGCTCGGGTCTCGGACAGGGAAATGCGGCGAAGCCATCTCACCTAGGGGGGTGACGAGGTGCAGAACCGCTATCGAGCCACGTCAGCTCGATGGGCTTGCCTGCACCCCGTCAGCACCCTGCCTGGGCGACTTCTGAACCGAGGGGGAACCCCTACAGAAGCCGTCCCGATGAAAACGGTACGCCTGGGTCGGGGACTCTCCCAGGGTCTTTAGCCACATTGGCGGCAGAGGGTGAGCGGTGACAAGTGCCCGCCGGTATCCATAACCCCGATTCTGCGGTGTGTCCTGAAAGGGGAGTGATGGCGATGTAGAAGGTCGTTGTCATGAACCGTGCTGTGCCGGTGATGGAGGAAGGCCCTCCGGGATCACCGATCAGGCGGAGATCCCAAACCACCGCAAGCTGCTGCGGTCAAGAGCCGTGGTGGTGAGCGTTGCGGAAAAGGCCGCCGTGAGCGGTCAGGTTGCGACGAGAAGACGAACGTGAGTGAACCACTGCTGACGCATCGAAACGGGGAACGATGACATCGAAACCGGGGAATCGCATAGTTCCCGGGATGAAGGCGTGCCCGTCCTTCGGGCGGCCCTGGGTCAGGAGGCAGCCTGGTAGCTGTCCTGGCGGTGTCCGGTGTAGAGGTGGCGTGAGCTCGTCGCAGGCGCTGGCATGGAACAGGAGAACCTGTCGCCCCGATAGTGACGGCCAGTCGAAATGGGTGTTGTCGGCCCCCTGGCCGTCGAGAGGGAGGACGCCAAGGGAGGGACACCCCGAGGCGCAGAGTACCGATGCGGGGCACAGGGGCGGACCGACTCGTAGTAGCGATGAAGGCTCTGTAATGGAGCCCGAGTGAAGGGGTCGGACAGGTCAGGTCGACCGGAGGCCAACCCGGATGGGGAGGAGCCGAAGGAGAGACCGAAGCCGAAGAACGTGAAGTCGTTTGACATCGACAAGCGCCTCCTGGTGGGGGCGTGGGAGAAGGTCCGGGCCAACAACGGGGCGCCGGGCGTGGACGCCGTCGGCATCGACGTGTTCCAAGAGCGGTGGAGGGACAACCTCTACAAGCTGTGGAACCGGATGAGCTCGGGAAGCTACTTCCCGGGTCCGGTGCGGGCGGTGGAGATACCGAAGGATCATGGGACAGAAGTCCGTCTGCTTGGCGTGCCGAACACGGTCGACCGAGTGGCGCAGACTGCAGCAGCGATGCTGTTGGAAGAGAAGCTGGAGCCGATCTTCCATCCCGACAGCTACGGCTACCGTCCCGGGCGCTCTGCCCAGCAAGCGGTGGCCGCATGTCGGCGGCGGTGCTGGGAGAAGGACTGGGTGGTCGACTGCGACATCCGGGCCTTCTTCGACTCCGTCCCCCACGATCTGCTGTTGAAGGCGGTGGCTCACCACACCGACGAGCGATGGATCCTGCTCTACGTCGAACGGTGGCTGAAAGCCCCCGTGCAGATGGCGAACGGGACCATCGTGGCGCGGGAGAAGGGAACCCCACAGGGCTCTCCGATCTCGCCCCTCTTGGCCAACCTGTTCATGCACTATGCGTTCGACCAGTGGATGGACCGGGAACACCCGATCTGTCCCTTCGAGCGCTACGCGGATGACATCGTGATCCACTGCGACAGCGAGGACCAGGCCCGAACCCTTCGGGCTGCGGTCGCCGACCGGCTCGAGCCCCTGGGGCTCGAGCTGCACCCCGAGAAGTCCAGGATCGTGTTCTGCAAGGACTCGAACCGACCCGGTGAGGCCGAGCATGTGAGCTTCGACTTCCTCGGGTTTCGCTTCCGGGGACGCCTGGTCAAGGGCAAGTACGGCCACTTCATCGGGTTCGTGCCGGCCATCAGCACCAAGGCGAGGAAGGCGATCGGCCAGAAGATCAGGGCATGGCACCTCAACCGCCGCAGCTGGGCGGACCTGTCCAGCCTCGCCGAGGACATCAACCCCAAGGTCAGAGGCTGGATCAACTACTACGGAGTCTTCTACCGCTCCGAGTTGCGCTTCCTCGCATGGCGCATCAACGACCACCTCGTGCGGTGGGCCATGCAGAAGTTCAAGCGACTCCGAGGGCGCTACGCCAGAGCGTTCGACTGGCTGGTCCGTGTACACCACTACCAGGCAGACCTATTCGCTCACTGGCGACTCGCCCCACCGCTTCGAGGTCGACCTGTGGGAGCCGGATGACGGGAGACTGTCACGTCCGGTTCTGAGAGAGCCGGGGGGTGCAATTCCCCCCGGCCACTCGCCCTCTGAGAGCCGCCGCCATCCTGCGCCGCAGACAGCGGCGCCTCTCCGGGATTGTGGCCCTATCTCAGACGTCTTCAGCAGCTTACGATCCAGGCTGTGAGGGACTTGTCCAGGCTGCAGACGATGGGAGGTGGAGTCGAGGATGTGCAGACCTCCCACGACGCATGGGTGCCAGGTCTAGTTCTGTTCGGGGGATTCTTGGTGTTCATAGGGTGGTTCATAGGGATCTACATGTTGTGGTCGTCACCGACATGGAACTTCAGGAGCAAGCTCGCGGGCACGTTTCTATTTCCTGGCGGTCTTTTCACAGCCGCCGCCGCCCTGTGGTTGGCCAAATACACTCAGCACTGCAGCGGAGGGCCAGGGCGTGTTACCCGCTGTTCTGCCGAACGTGTCAACATTTCCTTCTTTTCCCAGATGCCCCTCTCAGTCTGGATGCCGCTGATCGTGGTCCTCGTCGTCGTTCCGTTGGCTGTCGCCCTTCGCCTTGAACGAGTCCGCCGAGCCGTTCCCTAGCCTTCATCGACCGAGGTCCGCAAAGAGCGGTATACCCGATTACGGGCGCTCTGGGGACCGCGCATGTGGGCCATGTGGCGGGCGCGAGCCGCGTCTGACGGTCCGGCGACGGTGACGGCTGCTCAGCCGGGCTCTGGCCCGTCCTCCACGTCGTAGGGCCCCAGGCGGCGATGGCGACGCCAGCGCCGGGAAGCTGCGCAGGGGGTGCACCACGGCGCGGAAGAACGCGCTGTCGACGGGGCCGAGGGGCCCACCGGCGCCGCCGCCCGGCCGGGCAGTGGACCTCGGCCGACGGCGGTTCGGGTCGGGCCCGACCGGGAAGTCGAGGACGTGGCGCTGCTCCTCGGGCTCAGCCGGCAACGAGACCCCCGGCGGGCACACACGGCGAGCGCACGCCGACCTCCGCTACCGGCGTGCTCAACGTGGTGCAGCGGATGGGCCGGTTTCCCGTGCTGGGCGATCTGGCCCAGGCCCGCCGGATGCGGTGGGCCCACAGCGCCACCGGCTCCGCAATAACCCGGAAACGAGGGTGCCCCGGCAGGGCCGACGGCGCCATGTCCTGAGCGAGCGCATCTAACACCCGCTTGCGCGCAGGACCGTGATGGCCGCGGGGGCTATCCGACCGGGATCACCATCATCGAGCAATACCTTCGTGGCCCGATCACCCAACTGACCGACGGCAAGTAGTGCATCACCGGCATTTCCGCCCTGTCTCGTGACTGCCGATGGGGTTTCACGTCGGTGAGCCGAGCCTGGCGCTGTGCCTTGGGTGCCACTCCACAAGGTCATCTGCTGCATCCCGTCCACTCAGGCTGAGCCAGAGCGTCTGGATCCTCAGTTCCGTCATCTCATGCCCTCGCGGTTGGATCTCGGCCATTGGGGCACGAGCTCACTATGTCAGTTGCGTTTGGCAAAAGAGGAGTGTCGATGTGGTTAGGTGATTCGTCTGTGGGTTTGGCGAGGGCAGACTCGACCGAGTCGAGCAGCGTTCGTTTGTTTGCGGGTATTGGCTCGGGCCCCCAGTGCCCCTCGAACAGCGGCGCCCACCGTGCCAACATCTGTTGGGAAGCCTGTATCACGACTGGTGTGTCCGGATCCAGACGCCTTAGGGCCGCGACGACCTTGCGGGACGACTCGCGATGGAGTCCGAGCGACGACACCACCACGTCGGCGCGCTCAACCAGCTCGCATCGCCCGCACGCCACGAGCGGGCACGGCGTGGATCCGAGGCCTCTCGGCCCCCGGCACCACGACACCTCGTATCCGTTGTTGTCCAGAAGGCGCCAGCATGCGTACGCCCTGGCCACGTCGGGTTCCTCAACCAGGACTTGTGGTCGGGGGTGTTCGCCTTCCGCACGCAGTCCCAGATCCTTCCATCGACGGGCGAGGTCCGTGCCCAGGAGATTGCGGTGACTTCGCATAGGCACCTTCCTTCTCGCGGCCCGAGGAGCTGCTCAAGATCCAGCCTGATCCTCAGGTCCGTGGCCAGATAGGGACTTTCGTCCCAGATCCCGGACTCGGAGCAAAACAGACTGCCTGAGCCTTTCCTTCAGCCCCCCTCCCGGAGGTGCCGTTCCCGACCGGGGTTCGGCTCACCGGCGAGGGCAGGCCAGGTAAGCGCAGAATCGGGGATCTCGTGCGCGCGTTCGAGCGCCGCCCTCTCAGTCAACACCGATGCCGGCGTTCCGTAGCGCTGGCGGGCGTTTTCGAAGATCTCCGCCATGTCGAGGGCCTTGGTGACCCGCAGCGCCACGGCCCCGACGCACATTCGGGAGTGGTCGTCGATGACGTTCACGATCTCCACCCCCCTCTCGCACGCAGGGCCCAATGCGTCATGTCGGACTGCCAGCACTCGTTGGGGAGCGCGACCTGGAACCGGATGGAACTCGACCGGGGCCGCTTCTTCGGCTCGGGGACGACACAACCGCGCCGCCGCAGGACCCGCATGATGGTGCTCAGCGACGGGGCGGTCCCGTGGCGATTGGAAAGGTGGAAGAAGATGGTCTCGGCTCCGGCGTCGAGGCCCTCTTCGGGCAACTGCTTGCGCAGGAGGACGATCTCGTCCTCGACCTCCCCGGCGATGGCCGTCGGCGAACGGTGCAGGACCTCGAGCGGGGCTCGAGGCCCTCCTCACCGAGCTCGCGGTAGCGGGACAGGAGGCGGTAGATCCAACTGGGATGGACCCCATGGGTGCGGGCCAGCTCAGCGACCGATCGACCCTCCCTCAGGTGCGCCTCGACCAGGTAGCGGCCCTTTTCCATAGGAGACCCCCAGTTCGGTGTCGCCTATGTCTTGACACATCTGTCGCCTATGTCCTGGTTTCGGACACCTCAGCGCCCACCACTTTCCTGGTTTCGGACACCCCTGCGCCCACCACCACCCTTCGAGGGCTTCTCCGAGTCGGGGACGCCTCTTGCGCCGGGACGCGCAAGAGGGTGGACCGAAGCCCACCCTCTTGCGATCCGGCTTGCCGCTCCCCGCAGCGTGCGGAGAGCGCGCGTGCAGGTGTTTACAGGCTGCCCGAGCTGTTCGACCGGTCGATCGAAAGCGACGAGATGCTCCCAGCGCACGTCCCGATTGCGGTCGTGCTCGCCGGGGTGAGGTATACCCCGAGCGATCCCGTTCCGGCGTAGGAACCGCCGACCGCGAAGCTGCCCGTGAAGCCCACCTCGCCGGCACCGTTAACGGCGGGGTGCAGACCAGCGACGCTGAACTTCGACGGCTTCTCGCCGGCCCAGTTGACCTTGACCTTGACGGTGATCGTCGATGAGTTGGCCTCAAAACTGGAGCACGTACCGGCGTTCTGTCCCTTCGCCACCTTCGTCTTGATGGGCTTGACGGCGACGGATGTTGCCGAACCCACCGGCGTCCCTCCTGAGCAGGTACCCAGTGTCGCGCTTACTGTCGTGACCTCCTTCTTCACTCCGGGGGTCCCGTTCTGGCTCAGAGGCGGGTTGAAGTTGATGGTGCCTCCGAAGCTACACGTGGTGGTACCGGTCCCTGTCACCTTCTTGGCGAACGCGGTGCCCTCGAGCAACGCGATGCTGGCAACAGGCAGTATCACCGCAGTCAAGATCAACAAGCTCTTCTTAAGTCTCATGTTTTCCCCTCCGTATGGTCATTGGCGAGTAGCCAGTGCCGGGCTGCGCCCGTCCATCGGGTGTCATCTTGACAACTGCGGCTCAAAAGTGAGCCCGAGAATCCACCTAGGTGATCTAGGTGATTCTTCGTGACAACAGCAGCTCAAAAGTGAGGCCGAGAATCCACCTAGGCGATCTAGGTGATCTTTCGCTTTGCAGAGCACACGGCATTTACGATTATTGGGGGAGCAGTACCCTCAGGTTGGTTAACACGCGAGGTTGTCGGGAGGGTGTGGGCGTCCCGCATGTGCGCCCACACCCACCCAGACTCTGTATGTCGTACACACTGAGGGCGTGCTTCCTTCTGCTCAGGCGACTCACTGGCGCGGTGTGCGGTCCCTGACCTTGAAGGGGATGATCAGTCACTACGCCGCCTTCCCGGTGAACTGGCAGTAGCAACCCTCAGGGATGCGCCCGCGGCGACACCATGGGATCAAGCGGGCGACGACGTCAGTTAGTTTTCTCTGATGGGTGATTTGGCAGCAGATACGGCCGTGCAAGCCCTGGGCGATGGGCGCTACAGGGCGGTGCTCAGTCGGGACTGGGAGATTTGGGGCCCCATGGGCGGGTACGTGGCCTCCTTCGCTCTTCGGGCTGCGGGTGAGGAGAGCGGTTTCAACCGTCCGGCGAGCTTGTTTTGCCACTACCTGCACCTCGCCGCGTTCGAGCCGATCGATTTGCAGGTGACCGCGCTTCGATCGGCAAGGACAGCCTTGTCGCAACGCGTGACGATCACGCAGGGAGATCGTCAGGTCCTCGAGGCGACGGTCTGGTCGGTCGGTGAGGTCGAAGGCCTCGAGCACGACGACACCGAGCCACCTGCCGTGCCGGCGCCAGACGAGCTGCCGTCCATCGAGGAGCTGATGCCCGATCGCGAGGCGCCGTTCAGATTCTGGAATAACTTCGATATGCGCCCGGTGACGTTCCGCTCGGAATGGCCACCGCCCGAATCGCTGCCACCGCAGTGGAGAGCCTGGTGCCGGTTCCGACCGGTGGCGGTTTTCGACGACCCGTGGTTGGACGCCTGTCGATCGGTCATCCTCGTCGACGTCCAGAGCTGGCCAGCCTCATCCGCGCGCCATGCGTGGCGGGAGCCGCATGGCTTCATCGCCCCGAGCCTCGATCTTTACGTGGCCTTCCATCTCTCGGCGCTCGGAGGAGCCCTGGCTGTTGACAGACGGGTTCGCCCCCGTTTCCGCCGACGGGATGTTCGGCTGGACGGGTCGTCTGTGGGCTCCTGACGGGCGGCTGGTCAGCTCAGGAACAGGCCAGGCGCTGTACCGGCGAGTACCTACCCCCACCTGAGCATCCGATCGTCTCGAAGTGCGGCGGGTTCCCGGACTGGAGCTGACAGCGACAGGAGGCGATCGAGCGAAGAGTCCTAAGGGGCGGCCAAGGTGGGAGGACCGCTGGCGGGTGGGTCCTCAACGCCCGGCCACACCCCTCACGAGCGCCATTGCGGAAGGTCGCTCACCGACTTCTACCCGGTCAGGCGGTGCCGAAACCGGCGAACTCAGCAACCTCGCCCCAGATCACACGGTCGACCTCCTGGAGCCGCCGGGCCTCCAGGACGCCCATCGGACTGAGGCACAGGGGAAACGACGAGACCGTGCCGTCGGACAGGACCTCCTGGCCGATGCGCACCAGCCCGCGATGGCCGAGGCTTCCGATCGCGTCGGGCAGGACCGACCACACGGCATCTCGCTCCTGACCACCGACGAGGCCGGCCACCAGGACCTCTCTCTCAGCCCGGGTGTAGCTCATCGAGCGCCCCGACTGGACGTCCGGTACCGACGGCAGCCCGGGCGGCCGTGTCGACGCCCGGTCCTCGCACGCGACAGCTGCCTCGTCATGGGTGTTTCCCCTCCTGGTCGAGTCCCTTCGCGGTCACGGAAGTCAGCTATCGGCAGTCGGCCCGTTGAGCCTGAACAACAGAGTCACCACTGCCTGAGCCCACGTGCCGGGGCCGAGCGGGACGGAGGGCCGCCGGATGCGGGGTTCGCCAGGGCTCGGCAGGAGGCGGAGGCAGGAAACCGGAATCAGGGAAAGGCAATGAGCGACCCTGACGAGGACCCGGAGGGTACTGAGGCGAGGCACCCGGTTAACCCCCCGGAATCGGGTGCCTCCAGCCCCAGCAGTTGCCCGTCGTCTGCACCGAGTGCGTCGTCCCAGCGCCAGGCGATGAGGACACGCTAACTGCGGCAGGTGGCGTCCTCAATGAGACATCCGCCCCATTTTTCCAGGGGTACGTCAGCCCCGTGCCCCCGGAGTCGTCTTCGGGTCGGGCAGCTCGCCAACAAGCCCCGAAGCTTGTCCACGGGTTCAGGGGGTGTGCTCGGAGGCGACCGCTCTTGTCGGCGGTGTGGTGCTCCTCACGTCCCTCGGAGTTCGTTGGAAGCGCCGGCCCTTCGTGGAGTGCTCGGGTCCACTCGCTGACGCAGGGTGGTCACCTACCTCGTGATCGGTTGCGGCGCTCGCGTCGAACTCTGAGGGTGGCGAGGAGCTTGCGGAAAATAAAGACCACGCACCGAGCATACTTCGCACCAAATCTCGACTGGCGGCGCGGTCGTGAGACGACGTCGTGCTACGGGGATCGAATCGTTGTGAGGCACAGGGGCTCGTGACTCCAGAGGCTTCGGTGCATGAGTGAGAGAGCGCAGGAACTCGTGGGGCTATGCGGCCAGGAATGGTCTCACCGTGAGGGCCGAGGTGCGACCTGCAGAAGCGTCGGTTCTTCGGAGTTCGATCCCGACTCCCGCTGAGGAGAGATCGATGACTCGGCAACCCCGCCAGCGGGGTAATCAGTGAAAGCTGGAGCCAGTGTACGCGAGATCGACAGAGTCCCTGCCCCTCCATAGCCCGTGATGCCGCCTGCGTAAGTCCATGCTCGTGGCATGAGCTGTCACCAACGATGTGGGCTCTCGTTCGATCACGTCTTGACCGAGAGACGCCCGTCAGTTCTTACAGGGCATTCTATTTCGCGCCACCACCACCACAGTGGCCAAAACGCGCCACCACCACCACAGTGGCCAATAACGCGCCACCACCACCACAGTGGCCAATAAACAGTGTCCCACGCTGCTTTCCACCGGTCATACGTGGTTGCACCCGGGGCATGTAGGTGATTCCTCTCGGATCATCTGGTGCCACGGGACTGGGCCCTGTCGGCGTGTCTGACGCCGCTCGTGGTGGCGTAGCGGGCGAAGTCGATCTCGCGATGGATAGCACTCGCGGGCCGATATCATTGAGTCGTGGTCGATACCGCGCGGTGGGTGGAGGCGGACGGCAGCGACACCTTGCTCCGGGTGCTCCTCGTCGATGATCACGCCGTGGTGCGCACCGGGACACGCCAAGTACTCGAGACGTCGGGCGATATCGCCGTCGTGGGCGAGGCCGAGAGTGGGGCCGCGGCACTTGCCCTCGTTGATGCCATGGAGCCGGAGGTAGTGCTCGTCGACGTGCAGCTTGTCGACGAAAGTGGCATCGATGTGGCGCGTGAACTGGCTGTCACTCATCCGAGTGTACGAGTCGTGATCCTGTCGGCGCACGATGACGAAGAGTTCGTGCACGACGCGTTCGAGGTAGGCGCGGCCGGTTATCTGTTGAAGACGATGCCGCGCGATGAGCTCATCGGTGCGGTTCGAGCTGCCGGCCGGGGAACCGTGGTCGTCGACCCCGTCTTGTCGTCGCGTCGCGACACGCAGGAGGCGTCGAACGTGCTGGGTATTCGTCGCCTGACGTGGCGCGAGCAACAGGCGGTCGAATTGGTCGCCGAGGGATTGACGAACCGGGCCGTCGCCCTTCGTATGGGAGTGAGCGTGCGGACGGTCGAAGGACACCTAAACCACGTCTTCGCCAAATTGGGTATCGAATCCCGGACCGAGTTGGTCCGGTTGGTCCTGACCGGCGGTCTCGCGACGGGGGGATAGGCGAGGCTGACTCCCTGGCCGGCGAGCTCGTTCTCCACGGAGCGACGCGTCGGACTATGTCTCGAAGAGTCCGACGCGGCTCAGTGGAACGGGAATTGGCCGTACGTGCTGCACAGCCCGAATGCCTCGATCAACAAGAAAGCGCCGATCACGGCCAGGATGATCGCCTGACGCCGTCGCCCGCTGTGTCGGGCCATGACCGGTGCCATGTACCACTCGGGTAGCGGTCCGAAGCTCTCGGCAAGGTATTCGGCCAGGGGCACGGCATCCGGGTCGAGTGGCTGATCGGGGTCGGCGGCAAGAGCCAGAGCAGTGAGCTCCTCGTCGGTGATCGGGGCCGGTGTTTCGGCGTCCGCAAGCAAAAGGTCGGTGGCAACGCCGTTTCCGTTGGCATCCATAGACCGACCTCCGCGCCCGGGACAGGCGCTATCAGTCTACCGGCGAGGCGGAGGTCGTCCCTTGTCGGCATCATCGACGGTGCGGGCCGGGGCGGGACATCTCGATGGCTCCGGGACTCACTGCAGGGCCACCGTACCCGAGGTCACCTGGACCGAGGTCAGCCCTGTCGGTGACCCGCAGGCGGACAGCAACTGCGTGGTGGTCTGATTGGACAAAGCCACCGCCGTGGAGCTGGCGCCGTGGTCCGAGCCCGAGAACGAGCCCGTGACCTTGGCGGTGCCGCCCAGCGTTGGGGAGCTTGAAGCCCTCGCCTCCCGACGGGGCGGTGGTTCCGCCGTAGCCCGAAAAGGTCAGCACACTGGGACGGATCGTCGCCGGAGCCCAGGCGATGTTGATCGTGAGAGCCCTCGACGTGATCAGCTCGGCGCAGGAGTTCGAGGTGCTCGAGATCGTGGCCGACGCAGTACCGCCGGTCACCTTGGAGACGTTGGACCCCTTGGTGGTGCATCCGGCCGCGCTCAACGCGACGGCAGTGGACTCGGCACTGCCTCCCTTGTTCGTGAGCGGAGGTGTGAACGTCAGTGAGCCGGTCATGCCGGTGCACGTGACCCCACCGGTGGCGAGCGTAAGGCTGGTCGTGGTCGGGCTCGCGCTGGGGCTCGTGCTCGAGCCACATGCCGAGCCCATCGAGGCCAACAATCCGATCGCGACGACCAGCGACAACTTCACCGTGTGCGCCCTGGACATAGCCCGTTCCCCCCGCTCGCCTCGTGCGAGGCGCTCTTGACGCGCCCGCCCGACCGTAGCTGCATTTGGCAGCTTTTCCAAAGGAGAAACGGTGAACCAGACCCGCCTCCGCGTAAGTGAGGAAGGACCGGTTGCGGCGCGATGAGCTTCGTCGAACCGGTTCGAGGTGATGCGCTCGCGCCACCTCCTGCTGCGCATTCGTCACTTCAAGGGCGCGCGTCCGTCCATAGCCCACGCCGCGCGTCCATCTGTCCCCCGGATAGCCGTTGGTCACCGGCCGAGGCAGGGCCCCCCGTCCTCGTGCACCGGGTCCTGGTTCCCGCGTCACGCGGCACCGGATGCTTGACCTTCATCCTGGCGCCTTCCGCCAGGATCAGATCGGTGGCGAGACTGGCAAGGTGCAGGTTGCCGCGGGCCACCCCGATCTGTTCATCACTCGCGCCCAGTGATCGCAAGAAGTCTGCGAGGTCGGCGGTACCGTCGACGTTTCCCATGGCCAACGTTACCGTTGCGCGCCCGGCGGGTCAGCAGCCGGGAGCGTGGGGGAGCACCTGCTCGGCAACCAGGCGCAGATGGTCGAGGTCGGACAGGTCGAGGATCTGCAGATAGAACCGCTCGGCCCCGTGGTCGGCGAGAGCGGCCAACTTCTCGAGCACCTCTCCGGGCGAGCCGGCCAGTCCGTTTTGCCTGAGCTCGGTGACGTCGCGCCCGATGGCAGCGGCTCGTCGAGCCACCTCTGCCTCGCTCCGACCGCAGCACAGGACCTGGCCCGTGGAGTAGGTCAGCGTGGACGGGTCCCGGCCCTGCTCCTCGCAAGCGTGCCTGACGTGGTCATGGACGTCGCGCATGACATTGGCGGGCACGAACGAGGTGTTGTACTCGTCGCCATAGGTGGCAGCCAGCCGAGACGAGCGAGGTCCGCCGCTTCCTCCCACCACGATGGGGGGATGGGGCCGCTGCCGGGGCCTCACGGTGTCGGCATCGATGTGCACCGCACAGGTTCGTCCCGTGAACTCGAAGGTCGCGCCGGAGGGTGTCGACCACGTGCCATGGAGGACAGCGAGCTGATCCTCGAGCATGTCATAGCGTGTGCCGAGTGGGGGAAACGGGATGCCGAAGGCCTGGTGCTCGGCCTCGTACCACCCGGCCCCGAGACCGACTTCGATCCGGCCCCCGCTCATCTCGTCCACCTGGGCGGCGATGACGCTGAAGATCCCGATGGGGCGGAATGTCACGGGCGTCACCAGGGTCCCGAGCCGGATGACGCTCGTGTCACGGGCCAGTCCAGCCAGCGTCACCCAGGCGTCGGTAGCGGCGGGCAAGCCGCTCGCGGCGCCCATCTTGAGCACGTGGTCGGACCGGAAGAAGGCGCCGAACCCACACTCCTCGGCTGTACGGGCCACGGTAAGCAGTTGGTCGTACGACGCCCCTTGCTGGGGTTCGGTGAAGATGCGCAGTGTCATGGCACCGACGCTAGACGGTGCTCCGCAAACTAGACCTGTGGCATGCAGCGCTGTGACCGGACGATCCTCGGGCGACGATGGACGGCAGCCGCGGCCGCGCTCGGGGTCGGGCTCGCATATGCCCTCCTGGCGTCGTTCACGCGCCCCTTCACATGGGGAGCGGACGTTGTCACCGCCGTGCCGCTGGCGCTTGCGGTCGTGGGGACGGTTCGGGTCGACCTCAGCGGCCGGCCCTCCATCGAAGGAGATGCGACCGGCGGTACGCGAGAAACAGGTCGCGCCGCGCCCAGCTCGCGCCGGAGTCGTCTGGGCGGTGCCCATCCTGGCTGCCACGGGATGGGAGCTGTACTGCTACCTGAACCTGCCCCGGGCGGCGCATCCCACGCTGAGCTCGCTCCTCGACATGCTCGATGCCACCCGGACCGGCAAGATCGTCGCCTTTGCGTCGTGGCTCGTTCTCGGTTGGTTCCTGGTGACGGCGTGATCGGCCGGCACACGACACTGATCGTGTGGGCCGTGCTCGCCGCCGGTGTCGTGGTGTGCGAACTGATGGCGGTGCTGTCAAGAGGTCGCATTCCCGGTCTCGGCACTGTCGTGGGACGCGTAGCCACTTCCCGGGCAGGGCGGTATCTCCTCGTGCTGGCGTGGATGTGGCTCGGTTGGCACGCCTTCGCGCGCTGACGACCATCCTCCCGGGTACGGAACTGTCGATCCCCGGTAGCTTTGCGCCCGTGCACGCGCGTCCCATGAGCCGTGCCCTCGGGGCAGTGATCGAGGGTGTTCGTCTCGCTCCGGACATGGACGACAGCACCGTCAGCGGTATCAGATCGGCATTGCTCGAATACAAGGTCGTGTGGTTCCGGGGCCAGTCACTCGATGCAACGTCTTTGACCGGCGTCGCCTCCCGGTTCGGGTCCCCGACCGAAGCTCACCCTGTCGAGCCCAGCTTGGAGGGCTACCCCGAGGTGCTGCCGCTCGACTCCGACGAAGGTGCACGCGCCGACGTCTGGCACAGCGATCTGACGTTCCAGGAGCGCCCACCGCTCGGAGCGGTCCTGCATGCGCTCGAGATCCCTCCCGTCGGGGGTGACACGATCTGGGCCGACATGACGGGCGCCTACCAGTCGTTGTCGGGGCCGCTCCGTGGCTTCGTGGACACGCTGACCGCGACCCATTCTCCGAGCAAAGCGGGTGGCTACTTTGCCGGTCGCGACCGCACCGGCGGCGAGGCCGCGGCCCGTACAGCACTGGCGGCCACCCACCATCCTGTGGTGCGGACGCATCCCGAGACCGGTGAGCGCGGTCTCTTCGTGAACCCGCTCTTCACCGACAAGATCGACGGGCTTCGCCGACATGAGAGTGACATGGTGCTGGGGCTGCTCCACGAAGCCGCCGTCGCGCCCGAGCGCCTCGTCCGCTGGAGATGGGAGACGGGCGACGTGGCCTTGTGGGATAACCGGTGCACGATGCACTACGCGCTGCTCGACTTCGGAACCGATCGAAGGCGCATGCTGCGAGTGGCCCTCGAGGGGGACAAGCCCGTCGGGGTGTCGAGCTCCTAGGGGGAGGAACGGGTGGCCACGATCGTTCCGGAGCCACCAGCCCTGTTGGAGAAGACGCCCTGGAACCGCAGTTTGGCCTTGCTCGTCGAAATGGCAGCGCTGCCCTGCTCGGTACCGCTGCCAAGACCGATGACGAAGGTCATCGCCTTGCCCGTGACGGTACCGCTCATCGTCTCGACACCGACGGGTGACGTGACGGTTCCCGAGAACGCTCCGCTGGAGACGTTCTCTTTCGTGACATGGAGGGTCGCCACGTAGAGCGATCCCTCATACCCGTTGAGGACAGTCCAGACGCCTCGAATGTCGGTCGGAGGGCCCGTGGCTGTGGTCGGTGCCGCCGCGGCACCAGGAGCGACGTGGAACGGACCGATGTGTGTCAACGCCAGCGTGCCGGTGACGATGGCGCCGAGGGCGATGACGACACCGAGCCGGCGAGCCATCCCGGAGCGACGTCGGGCCTGTCCGCCGTCTTCGACATATCCGGGGTCAATGGCCTGATACGGCCAACTGGGGGCGACGCTCGCGTCGGGGAGGAAGGTCCACTCCGCGTCGGGGATTGCCTCGGGCAGCGCCGGAGGCGACACAGGCTCCGGTCGAAGTGGAGCGGTGCTGGGCGTCACCGGAGATCGCGGCGCAGCGGCGCGCTCTCGAAACCGCTGCAGTACCCGGTCCACCGGCTCGGGGGTCGAGGAAGCGTCCGCCGAGAGGGTTCGAGGTCGGAGAGGGCCGCCGTCGGGTGATTCTGGGCGCGGCTCCGTCACAGTTGTGACATCGGCGCACCTCGAAGGGGTCTTGAGGCCGGTCGCTTCCTGGGACAGCGGGGCCTGCCCGTCCACGGTGGGATCCGGGCGAAGGAGCATCAAAGGGGCCGGGCGACGCGGGTGCCGAAGCATGCAGAGTTTACGGCCTTACCTTAGGTTAGCCTTACCTAAGATGCTCAGCGACGGACCGTCACCGTGTCCGAGCCGACTGAAGGAGCGTCCCGTGCCGCCTAGGACGATCTGGCCGCAACGACAGGCCAGGCGCAGCGCAAGGTGGGCGGTGGCGATCCTCGTTCCCGTCGGTCTTGTGGCAACGGCATGCGGGGGTTCCCCTTCGGCTGTCGGTCCCGTGGTGTTCCACGCCACGATCGCCGTCACGGGCGAGATCCACACCAAGGAGAGCTTCACCGACTCGTTGACGGCGAAGAAGGTGTCGTCGTGCAGCGAAGCGGCGACCCACGGTGATCGATCGTCGACGGGCTCCGACACCTGGGTCGTGCCCACCCCGCCGTCGATCAACAACCCCGTGGAGATCCAGATCGGGACGAGAGCGCGGGGCTATCACGGACCGGGCCACTATCCCCAGAGCGTCCTCGACGCGGGGAATGGGGCATTGGGTGTTGGCCAGGAGACCTATGACCTGACGAGCTCGGACGCGACGGCGTCGATGCGGGTCGATGCTGACGGTTCGGGCAACGTCACGTTCACCCACGTGCCCGGGGACGACGACAACCCCTACCCGGGGTGGCAGGGAGGAATCTCGGGCACGATCGCCTGGACCTGTACGGGCTGACGCGGCCGCCCCACCCGACGATGCCGGGGTCGTGCGGTCCCGTCGGGCATGATGCGTCGGTGGGGCCGACCGACTCGGACCGGGAATTCGGTGATCCCACCCGCCGCACCTATCTGGCCCAGGAACGAACGTTGCTGGCATGGTGGCGTACGGCGTTCGCGGCCATAGGGGTCGCACTGGCCGTGGGCCGCATCGTCCCCGAGGTCGCCCACCTCCCCGCGGTGCCCTTCTTGATCTTGGGCGCGGGATGGGGGGTCCTGGCCGTGGGACTGGTCTGCTTCGGCCTGTTCCGTCAGCGGGCGGGGGACCCGGCCATCCGTGCCGGCCGATACCTCCATGTGAGCCCGCAGCGGTTGGTGGTCCTGAGCGTGTACATGGTGGCCCTGATGGTGGCGACGATCGCGGTGCTGTTCATCCACCCCTGACCGGCGGTCGGCGGGGCCGTCGATATCACCGATCGAAGACTTGCACCATGAGTTTAACGGTGTGGCGCTGGCCGGCGGGAGATCGCAGCCCCGGAGCCGACGTGGGCCGGCCGCGGCGGTGAAAGCCCATGGCCTCGAAGAAGGCGATGGCGCGGTGGTTCTCGCCCAGCGTCTCGAGATAGCAACCGGGCACGCCGGCACCCTGCAGGTGGTCGACCCAGGCGCGCAGCAACATGGCCCCCACGCCGCGTCCCCGGATCGACGGAAGGAGGTCGATGTGGAGGTGGGCAGGCCATTGGTCGTCGTAGACGGACACGGGCGGGAGCCGGCGATGGAGGCCGTCGACCACCACGTCGCCGAAGGAGCGCCACACCACACCGGCCGTTCCGGGCCGGAACCCGATCCCGCGCCGCACGAAATGCCGCCCGAAGATCGTGGCGGGGTTCCAGGCGTGGCGGGAGTCGACGCATCCGAGCAGATATCCCGCCACCACGCCGTCGAGCTCGGCCACCAGGGCCGACTCGGGCTCTGCGTCGGTGTAGTAACTCGTGAAAAGGTCGGCGAAGCTCTCGACGTCACGCCACATCCAGTCGGCGGGCTCACCCATGTAGCCGGTCACATGGCAGATGTGTCGAACCTGAGCCCGGTCACGGGACTGGTAACGCCTGATCACGACGTCTCCCTCGGCGCCGTCCACCGACGGTTGACCAGTCATCGCCACGTGCCCCCGTCTCCGGCTCCCGTCTCCCGGCTCATGGTGTCTCGACGCCGGACGCCTCGCGGGCAGCGGTCTTGTCCTCGCTGGGCGCGGGTCAGCGCTCAGGGCGCGAGCCCGGACGCGAGTCGCGGGCCAGTGCGGCCAGATACGCGTTGTACTCCGCCAATTCGGGATCCTCGGCCTCGGCACGGGCCAACGCGATCTCGCGGACGTCGGGCTCGACGGGCGCTTGGCCGGCGCTCTCGACGACGGCGGCCTCCTGGAGACGGCGCAGACCCCGGCGACCGATGCTGTCGGGATCGTCGTGGACGAAGTGCCACCAGAACACGGTGCCGAACAGCGCGAAGCACGGCCACATCACCGAATAGATCCAACCGAGCGAGTCGCCGGAGAGCCCGATCCCCACCTGCCACCAGGAGGCGACGGCGCAGCCGGGAATCCAGACGATGAGCGCAGCATGGGCCATGAGGGCACGCGTGGTGAACCAACGCCGGCGGTCGAAGGGGCGCCGAGGTGATGCTCCTCCAGCCACGACCGCTCAGGCCTCCTGCGGTGCCGTCCCCGCGTTCCCCTTGGCGGCGCGGCGCACCTGTCGTGAGTATTCCGATGTCAGCCTGCGCTCGGCGATGATCGCCCCGAAGGGAACGGTGCCGGCGATCAGGACGAGGACCGTCCGGAACACCGGGATGTGCATGGTTCGGGTCAACTGGAAGGCGACGAAGAGATAGATGATGTAGAGGAATCCGTGCATGGTGCCGACGACGGTGGCGAGGCCGGGGTGACCGGCCACCTGGAGAGGGACGGCCACGAAGACGAGCACGATCAGAAGCACGGCGGTCGTGTAGGCCATGACGCGGTAGCGCTTGAGCACGGCGGGTTCCACGACGGAGATCCTACGGGGGCCGGAGGCGGCGTTCGGATCGGTGCCTGTGGCAGGGTGCGGCGTCTCTGCGTGCCGGTACGATCGACCGGTTCATGCACACCTCGGCCTTCGGTCGTCAGACCACGGTGGAACCACACCCCGGGCACGCGGCGCGTACGACGCCGTGATCAGCGATCAGTGGAATGCGCCCGTGCTGCCCCACGGAGGGGTGGTCACCGCCCTGGGTTTGCGGGCCGTGGCGGCCGAGTTGGGCATGCCCGGTGAGTCGCTGCGCTCTGTGACGACGGTATTCGCCGCTCAGGTCCCCCCGGGGCCCGTCGACATCGATGTCACGGTGCTGCGTCGGGGCCGGACGATGTCCCAGGCCACGGCCACGGTCCGCTCCGTGGGCGCCGATTGCGGGCACACCGCGGTAGCGGTCTTCGGGGGTTCGCGCCACGGGTTCGAATTCACCGACGTCGCCTGCCCCGCGGTGCCGCCGCCCGAGCAGTGCCCATCATTTCGCGATCCGCTTCCCGAGGGTGTGACGGGGTTCGCCCCCGCCTCGTTCTGGGAACGTGTCGAGTCACGGCCCGCCATCGGCCACGCTCCCTGGGACGACTGGGAGCCCACCTCCTCCGAGCGCGCCTACTGGTACCGGTTCGATGAGCCACCGATCTCCGACACCGGCGAGTGGGATCCCCTGGCACTGGTGGCGCTGTGCGACACGATGCCGGGCGCGGTGGGAGAGCGTATGGGGCCGGGTCTCCCCCCGTGGTTCGGGCCCAGTGCCGATCTCACCGTCCACATCCTCGGGACGGCCTCGTCGCCGTGGCTGCTCGGCCACAACCGTGCCCGCCACGCCGGAGACGGTTACGCGTCGGTGGAGATGGAGCTCTGGGATCCGGCGGGCGGCCTCGTCGCCTACGCCACGCAGATGATCGCTTGAGAAACTGATGGCAATAGGGTCTAAATCCTCTGAGTCTCTTCGCACACCGCCATCGAATGGATCGCGAACGGGCCATGGGAGGCCGACCCGCATGACGTCGATCAGGTCCGACCAGACCCAGTATCTCGGTCACGGCGTGGTCACGCCCGGCGGTGTGCCCCGCTGTGGTGAGCCTTGCCAAGAAGATGAAGGAGCCGGACCACACCCCGGAAGACCCCGTAAGCGAGTCCAACGAGGCACAAGCCGATAGCGCCGGAGGCGACCACAAGTAGCGGTCCATGATCGACTCCCGAGAAGATGCCCCAAAGGGCCACGAGCACAATCACCACCCATCTGATCGTCCATAGGTGGCTCTTCTTCGCCGAGTTTCCGGCGGAGCCTCTGGCGATTGTCGGCGACGCATCCCGTCCCATGATGTGCCCCCTCTCCGGTTGGGCAACTTGAGTCTCAGGATGCACCACACCCGCACCCGGCACCAGGGTCCTAAGACAGGTGGTCGAACTGGACGCCCTGACCGAACGGAGGTGACCCCTTTGGACCGTGGACCGACAAGGTCAAGGCGTTTCGGATTCCAGGGGTCGGATTGGGTGAGGGAGCCAACCCCGGGGAGACTCGGCTACGACAGTCCATCCCCGGGGTCGCTGGGCAGGCCCACATGCACACGACCAATCGTCACCAGCCCCAGACCCGCTGGCTTGGCACCACGGCGGTCGTGCGCTTGGTCGTGGAGCCTCGCTGCCTCAGTATCAGCACACGGCAGCGTGAATGGCAATGGCCTTCGCACCACTTCTTAGGGACTACTCAGGGAGGCCGGGACACGGGCATCGCCATCGGTTCGTGACTTCCGACTCGTCTGGGGCGTTGCCACCGTGTCCCGCCAGTCCCTTTGGGTACTCATGGTGCCATGGAGGTGCACCGACCCCCCGGAGTCACCCGCTTGCCACCGTATGCCCGGGGGATGCGGCATGTCTATGGGCCTCACACCACGGTTCACACAACACTGATGCGGGGTCCTTGTATCGTGACCAGGTCGCCCCCCCCGCAGGGGTGATCAGGGGTATCGAGTCGGGCCGGACCCCGCCCATGCCCCACCTCTGGCGGGAGGTGAATCTGCAGTGGTCGAGATCGAGAGTATCGACGGTCACATGGCCACGACCGGGGACGGGCTGGCGTCATTCGTGATCACATACTCCGACGGCAGCCAAGAGGACGGGCGAGGGACGCTGCTGGAGGTGGGCCAACTGGCGACCGGTGCTGGCCTCCACCTCGCCCACTCCGAGGACGTCGGTTCCTTCCGATGGGCCGGAAGATCCTGAGACCCGGAATCGCCCACCGCCGTAGACTCGGGGAGCACCAGCGGCGGGATGCTTGGTCGAGGGCGCGTCCGTGCGAATGGCCCCTATCACCGAGGTCGGTGGACGATGCGTCGCCCCGTGAAGACTGGCGAAGCGATGGCGACCCAGTGCTCTTTTGCTCCTCCCGCCCAAGGTACGAGCAAGCTAGACACGATGCGCTTGGATCGAGCGTCACGAGCATCGGTTATGTCTGTGCCGATGCCCTTTACGAGCACGCTCCACCCCTCCCAGGCCAGCGGGTCAGTTGAATCGATCTGAAAGGCCACCCGTCCGAGCGTCGCCCCGGTGAGCTTGGTCCCGGGATCGGTTCGGAAGGCCACGGTCCGTCCGTCGAGGACGTAGTTGACCGGGAAGATCAGGGGTTGCCTGTCACGGACGACGGCGATCCGTCCAACCGAGTGGGCACCGAGCAGATCGAGGCACTCATCTTCTGACAGTTCGACCAGATTCTCGTTCACAGGTATCACTCTTCCACGGGAGGGGACGAAGGTGTCAGGTCCGCCAACACCGCCCACTCCGTCCGGAAGGCTGATCTGCAATTAGGCAGCACGTCAGTTGCCGAGCGGACGGTCCTTCGTGACGAGATGACGAGATGACGAGATGCGGATGGTTGTCATCGCTTGCGTGGTTTTGCGATACATGCGCCCTGACCTGGGGTCGAGCCTCTGACCTGGGGCGCAGTTCGGCCCAAATTACTTGATGTTCTTCAGCTTTCCCGAGGGCATCCCCCAAGGCTTACTCCACTGTCGCCGTGACGACGTGATGGGAGGTTGACAAGGAGCGACAGGGCTACGACCCGCTACCCACCTCTGCCTTGCGTATTTGGTCCAACCGGCGCTGAGCGCCCAGCAAATCGGTCACCATCCTCCGATGGTGCTCCGACAAAGATCCGCCGGCGACGACCCGGGTCCGGTCGAATCCGGTGGATTCCCACACTGCTCGTTGACTTTGTCGACGGCACCGATGACGTGCTTGAACATCGCCGCCACCTCGCGATGCTCCTTCTCAGGAATCGCAGCGGCGAATGCGTCTTCAGCATCTCCTGTGGTCCGACCTTCCTCGCCTCTGCGGCCTGCCGCCACGAACAGCCATCGGGTGTGCCTCGCCGGGTTGCCGTTCATCGAGGGCGCCCGTGGCTGGGGTGTGCGGCGGTTGCACGAGACTGCATGGTCCAGCTTGTGACCACCGGCGGCTCCTCGGTCGGGCGGCGGGTGCAGTCGTAGCCCTCGGCGTTCATCCGAAGTTCGACGTGGGCGACAACGGCGGCGGCGTCGGACGGGTCCACATGATCGGAGCGAAGTGATTCCGAGTCGATCCGCCGAATTTCGATGTGGCCGCCGGTGTCCTCGACCAGCCACTGGTATTGGATCGTCCATCCAAAGGTCTGGGTGAGAAGCCGAGCCGTTCTCGCTGAGGGTGGAACATCGAGGATGAAGTACGCCTTCTGTTCGACATCCACGCAGCACGTCCCCCCGAAGATCGGAATCTCGGATAAGTGTGCAGCATCGTCACCGCGGCTGGTGGGCTGAAGGGCGGCTCTGAGTGTTGCGCGGGAAACGGGGGAAAGATCGAGGACCTGGCATGGTCGAACCCCCCCCAAGTTCTGGGCCAACGGCGAGCGCCTCTCGGGTGCGATCAACCCGGTGACGGTGGTGGTGGTCCCGCTCCCCAAGTCACGAGGCACGACGCCGGCGTCCCCGTGACGTCCACGGTCATCGAGATCGGCACAGACTGGCCATTGTTCAGAACGATGGTCGGTCCCTCAGCCGACCCGATCTGTTTCCTGTGTGCGTCGTAGATCGTAGCCACCACCCCTGAGTACGCCGGAGCGGTGGACACGCCGGCCAGGGTGCCCGTCACGAGCACCGATCGGGCCTGCGGTTCACAGTGAACGTCGGTGACGACAGAGGGGAAGCTCGGCCCTTTGACCGTCGCCGGGATGCTCGGCGCTTGGGAACAGCCCCCGAGGATCAACGTCACGGCAACGGTCAGGAAAACGATCCGAGCGGAACCTCGCGCCTGACCAATGGGGGAGGGAGAGACCGACGAGCTGACGGTGGACACACCGAAACCTTCGCGCCGATTCCCGCACGTCATGTTCGAAGGCAGGACCTCGCTGCCGCGGGTGGCGCCCCTGACCTGGGCCGCGACGAAGCCTCAGACGATCAATGTGCTCCAGCTTCCCCGAAGGACCGCCGACGGGACGAGCGACGACGGCGCCGGGTCGAGGTTTTGGAAAGGTCCGGTCAGACCTCGACGCGGGCGGTCTGCGACAGTCGTTCGACGGCTTCGGCGTACTCCTCGACGAGGTCGAAGATCACGTCACGTGTCTTGCGCACCCGGGTGGCGCGTCCGATGACCTGTCCGCACGGGTTGAAGGCGACGTCCTTGGCTTCTTCGGGATAACGATGGGTGGCGCCGACCGCCTCGATGGCCACCATCATCTGCAGCGGCATAGGGAGGGGATCAGGCGTGTCGGGGCGTTCCCAGGCCTCGGTCCAGTCGTTCTTGAGCATGCGGCACGGCTTGCCCGTGAAGGACTTCGACCTCACCGTGTCCCGGCTCGTGGCGGCGAGATAGGCCTTCATCTGCCCCGGCGACGTGTTCGCTTCCTCCACTGTGAGCCACAGGGTTCCGCCCCACACTCCTTGAGCCCCCATGGCCAGGGCGGCGGCGATCTGGCGACCACTGCCCACCCCGCCTGCAGCGAGCACCGGCAGGGGGGAGACGGCGTCGATGACCTCGGGCCACAGGACGAGCGATCCCACGTCCCCGGTGTGGCCGCCCCCCTCGGTGCCCTGGCACACGATGAAGTCGAGGCCGGCCGCTTTGTGGCTCATGGCGTGCTTGACCGAACCGGCCAGCGCGCCGATGAGCCGGCCCGAGGCCTGCACCTGTGCGATCACGTCCGCCGGGGGCGTTCCCAGGGCGTTGGCGATGAGCTTGACCTTGTCGTGGCGCAGCGCGGCCGCCAAGAGCGGCTTGCCCGTCGCCTCGGTCCATCCCATCATCCCGCTCCGCTTCTGGTCCTCGGCGGGCTCGGGCACGCCGTGCTCGGCGAGGAGGCGTCGCGCGAAGCGGCGGTGGTCATCGGGGACCATCGACTGGAGCTGCGCCTCGAGCTTCACCGGGTCCATCTCGCCCATGCCTTCGTACTTGCCCGGGATGACGATGTCGACGCCGTAGGGATTGTCGCCCACGTGCTCGTCCAACCAGGCGAGCTCGATCTCGAGCTCCTCAGGGGAGAATCCGATGGCGCCGAGGACCCCGATCCCGCCCGCGTTGGACACCGCCGCCACGACGTCGCGGCAGTGGGTGAAGGCGAAGATGGGGAACTCGATGCCGAGTCGGTCGCAGATCTCGGTGTGCACGGCTGTCTCCTTGTTTGCGGTTGTGGGTCTCTGGTTTCTGGATCTCTAGGTGAAGGGTCGGTTCAGGGTGCGGTAAGGCGCTCAGGCTCCGTGGGACCGGGAGGGCGAGGCAACGCGTGCTGCATCCGGCCCGGCACCGGTCACGAGTGCGAGTGCGGCGGCCACGACGTCGGTGTCGAGGCTGTCGGGGTCGATGCGGTGCTGGGTCTCGAACCCGATCACCAGGGCACGGAACACGGTGGCCAGGACGTCAGGGGGTGCGATGGGCGCTATGAGACCGTCGTCCATCCATGTCGCGAAGCCCTTTCTCAGCCAGTCGTGGGCGTGGCGCGACCGGGTCTGCATCGCCCCGGCCACATTGGGGTCGCGGGTGGCACGCAGCCACAATTCGCGCTCCAGCAGCAGGAGCCGGCGGGTCTGGTCGCTGGGGTTGGTCACGACATTGGCGGCCACCGCCCGCAACCGGTCCTCGACCGTGGCGGCCAACTCGAACTCGGCGGCGATCACTGTGAGAAGGGAATGGGCCCATTCGTCGAGAAGCGCCATGAGCAGGCCCTGTTTCGATCCGAAATGCGCGTAGACCGCTCCCGACGTGCGGCCGGCTGCGTCGGCCACGGTGTCGACGGAGACAGCGTCGATACCCCGCTCCGCGAACAGTCCGGCGGCGGCATCGAGCAGCCGGGCCCGGGTGTCCGCCTTGCGCTCCTCCTGGGTCCGTGACACCTGGCTCCTTCCGATCAACCCTGGGGGACCATTTCACGCACGGAAGCTACGTAGCCAAAGTTACATAGCGAATCCTATCTAAGTCCGGAGGAACCGGCTACGGCGGCGGGCCCGCATCGAGGGCCCCGAGATGGTTGACCTGACCAAATGTCCGTGGTTACGTGGTGATTCGCCGACACGCGGTTCTCAGATGTCTGAGCCTTGGACTCGAGGAGGTCGCACCGTGGGCACGAGGAATCGCCACTGCGCTTGGGCCCGAGTGCCGGTTCTGGCCATCGGCTCTCTGCTGTTCGTGGTGGCCACGACCGTCCCCGTCGCCGCCCAAGGCAGAACACCGTCTGTGGTGCCCGGGCACATCGCCGAGGCCAAGCCCCATTTCGACACGGTCAAATCCGGCTACTAGGAGGTGGCCTCGGACGGCGGCCTGTTCTCCTTCGGCAATGCGCCCTTCTCCGGGTCGATGGGAGGCAAGCACCTGACCCAACCCATCGTGGGGATGGCGACCGACACCGACACGGACGGCTACTGGGAGGTGGCCTCGGACGGCGGGATCTTCGCGTTCGGTGCGCCGTTCCTGGGATCGATGGGCGGCAAACACCTGGACAGGCCCATCGTCGGCATGGCCTACGACCCCGACACCGGCGGGTACTGGGAAGTGGCGAGCGACGGTGGGATCTTCGCCTTCGGTGCGCCGTTCCTGGGATCGATGGGCGGCAAACACCTGGACAGGCCCATCGTCGGCATGGCCTACGACCCCGACACCGGCGGGTACTGGGAAGTGGCGAGCGACGGTGGGATCTTCGCCTTCGGCGGCGCACCGTTCTACGGATCGACCGGGGCCATTGCGCTGAGCCAACCCATCGTCGGTATGGCTGAAGACCTCGACACAGGCGGATATTGGCTCGTGGCGTCGGACGGCGGGATCTTCGCCTACGACGCGCCGTTCCTGGGATCGATGGGCGGTAGAGCATTGGCCAAGCCGGTCGTGGGGATGTCCTTCGACCTGGTCACGGGCGGCTATTGGCTCGTGGCGTCGGACGGCGGGATCTTCACCTTCGGAGGGGCGCCCTTCCTGGGATCGATGGGCGGCAAGGCCCTGACCAAACCGGTCCTCGGCATGGCGGCCAGTGATCCTTTTTACGCCCGTGCGACCATCGGGCTCGGCTCGACCGCAGACGGCCACGGATACTGGCTCGCCGCCAGTGACGCCACCGTGTCGCATTTCGGGGATGCCCCCGACCTCAGTCTGCCCGGTGTGCCGAATTTGCCTGGTAGTGACTTTGTCGCGATGACGGTCAGCCCCGACAGGGCCGGATACTGGCTCGTCGACGATGCCGGCAGCGTGCTCGCCTTCGGCGACGCTGGGACGGCGGGAACTCTCTCAGGGGCCGGCATCTTGACCAACGAGGTGGTGGGGCTGGTGGCCTTGTCAGACGGGGGGTACTGGATCGTCGACGCCGAGGGCGGAGTGTTCAGCTTCGGGCAAGCCACCACCGTCGAGTTTCCCGGATCACTTCCCGCCATGGGAATCAATGTCGATGATGTCGTGGCCGCGGTCGGCACTCCGGACCACCGTGGGTACTGGATGCTCGAGGCGGACGGAACCGTGGACGCCTTCGGTGACGCCGGCAACTACGGGTCATGGCCCGACCCCGCCGGCCCGGCCGGTGGTGCCGTCGGTATCGCCCCGACCGCCGACGGCCACGGCTACTGGTTGGTTGACGCCCTCGGGGACGTCGCCAACCTCGGGGACGCCCCGCAATTCGGGGCTCCCCAGGCGCTCTCCTCGTTGGTGTCGGGTATGACCCCGACGCCCGACGGGGGCGGATACTGGATCTACGGCCTCGACGGCAACGTTTATCCGTTCGGTGATGCGGTGGACTACGGGGGGACCGACAACCGGCCCTGATCCGGGCCGGTCCCCCATGACCGTCTCGCTCGACCGGGGTGAGTCCGCTCGTGCGATACTCGCCGCCGGAGAAACGGCGGTGGCACTGGCCTTGCGTTGCGCACCGCAGCACGATCGGAGCACCAATGTTCAGGACCTCGCCCGTCGTCGCCGAAGACGAGTGGCATCTCGACCTGACCGTCGAGGGGCACGTGGCGGTGCTCACGCTCAACCGGCCCGACAAGCTCAACGCCTGGAGCTGGGAATCCACGCGCCAGCTGGGCGCTCGTGCCGACCAGATCCGCTTCGACGAGCGGGTGCGTGTCGTCGTCCTTCGGGGTGAGGGCCGGGCCTTCTGTGCCGGCATCGACCTGGGCATGCCCGAGGACCGGGTGACGGGCCGCTCCCCGGCCGAGAAAGCGCGCAACTACTACGAGGGCATCCGCTGGGCCCACGAGCGTTTCAAGGTGTTCGCCGAGCTCCCCCAACCCATCGTCGCCGCCGTCCAGGGCTATTGCCTGGGTTTCGGTTTCGAGCTCGTGCTCATGTCCGACATCCGAATCGCCGCCGAGGACGCCGTGTTCGCCCTGCCCGAAGCACAGGTGGGCGTCGGCATCGACGCGGGAGGCGATCTGCGATTGGCACACGAGGCCGGGGCGGGCTGGGCCAAGTTGCTCGCTTTCACGGGCCGACGCCTCGATGCCCGTACCGCCGAGCGCATCGGCGTGGTGCAGCAGGTGACCTCCACCGAGGAACTGCTCCCGACGGCGATGGGCATCGCCGAGGAGATCGCTGCCAACGCCCCCCTCGCGGTGCAAAGCATCAAGCGCACCGTGGACGGCTTCACCTACCGGGGCTTCACCGAGGCCATGCGGTTCGGCGCCATGAGCTCGGCGATCGAGTTCGTGTCCGACGACATGCCCGCCGGCTACGCGGCCAAGGCCAAGAAGCAGCCCATCGTCTTCGAGGGCAAGTAGAGGGCGTGCCACTTCCCGAGCCGCCCGCCCCGGGGCAGACGATGTTGCCACCGGGCACCTTCGACGGGACCACGGTCGTGGTGACGGGGGGAGGGACCGGCCTCGGCAAGGCCATCGCCGTCGAGTTCGCGCGCTGGGCGCGGCGGTCGGCATCCTGTCGCGCGCCGAGGACCACCGCCAGGCCGGCGTGGCTGCCGTGGAAGCGGTGGGAGGCCGGGCCGCGCATGCCGGGGCCGACATCCGACGCGCCGAAGACATCGCCACGGCGTTCGACGAGCTCGAGGAAGCACTCGGGCCAGCTCGCGTCCTCGTCAACAACGCCGCCGCCAACTTCCCCGTCCCCTCCGAGGACCTGAGCCCCAACGGCTGGCGGGCAGTGACCCAGATCGTGCTCGACGGCACCTTCTTCTGCTCCCAGGAGCTGTTCCGCCGGGCGAGCGCGGCGAGCGACGCCGGGGCGATCTGCAACATCCTGGCCACGCAGTCCTTCACGGGTGGTCCGGGCATGGTCCACACGGCCGCCGCCAAGGCCGGCGTGGGCAACCTGACCAAGACCCTGGCCGTCGAATGGGCCCCCCGCGGGGTCAGGGTGAACGCGCTGGCCCCCGGGCTCTTTCCCCACGAGGACATGCGGGCCGACCTCAAGGCCCTGCGCACGGAGGGCGACGACGTCGACGCCCGGCGCTCGCCGGCGGGGCGCCTGGGACGGCTGCATGAGCTCGGCTGGGCGGCCACCTGGCTGTGTTCGCCCTACGCTTCGTTCGTCACCGGCCACACCCTGGTCGTCGACGGTGCCAACTGGCTGCGGCGGGACTTCGTGATGCCCGAATTCGTCCCCGTGCGGGATCAGATCGCGGCCGTGCTCCCCGAGCGCCCCTCCTGATCACGGCCGTCGCCCGGTATCCCTCGAGCCCGAGCGGCGAGCCCCGGTGACGGGAGGGCTCCCGTAGGCTGGCGCCGATGAATGGTCCCGATGCGGCCGGATCGGGTGATCGTTCGCTCGTGTCAGGGCCCGGGGCTGCCGATGGCTTTCCGGTGACAGACGTCGTGCCCGAGGTCGGGACCCCGGACACCGAAGCCGGAAGCCCCGCCGCGGGGATCGACCGCATGCGGCTGCGGAGCTTCATCGGGCTGACCCTCGGCCTGGTGGGGCCCCGGGCCAACCTGGCGGTATCGGGGGTCCTGCTCACCCTGCTCGTCTCGGCCCGGGTGTCGAGCGCGCTGGCCATCACCTTCGCCCTCACGGCCAACCGGTTGATCGGCTGGCTCGCCTATCCATTGCTGGGGCGCGCCAGCGACCGCACCAAATCGGCCGCCGGGCGCCGGGCGCCGTACATGGCCGCCGGACTGCTGATCATGGGCGTGTGCACGTGGGCGTACACGCTCGTGGGGGGGTTCTGGCCCCTGGTCCTCCTGATCGTGTGTGTGAAGACGGCCAGCGTCGTGTTCGGGCTCACCAATGTGGCGGCCATCCCCGAGACATTCGGCAAGAGCCGGTCGGTGAAGGCGGCCGCGCTCATCGGTGTGCTCGGCATCCTCGTCAGCTTGGTGATCAAGGGCACCGTCATCGCCACGTGGAAGGCGCACGATCCCTCCACCTGGAACCTGGCCTTCCGCGAGGCCGGCGGGTTCATGGTGGTTGTCGCCTTCGTCGTGCTCCTGCTCGTGCGCGAGTCCCCGGCGGCACGCGAGGTCGCCGAGCGCGAACGGCACACCCGGGCGCGCCCGTGGCGCGACGAGGTCGCCGAGGTCCTCGAGGTGCCCAACGCCAAGGTCCTCGTCACCGGTGTCCTGGTGTTCTGGGCCGGGCTCAGCGCCACGGGATACCTCGCCATCGTCTACTTTCAGAAGGTCCAGCACGCCGGCGCCAATGCGCAGACCATCGCCGGCTGGGTGAGCGGCGTGCCGGTGGTGATGCTCGGCCTCGCCCTCGGCTACGGCCTGAGTCGGGTGTTCACGCGCAAGCAGATCGCCGTCCTGACGCCGGTGGCGGGAACGGTGATCTCGCTCGTGCAGTTCACGACCACCCACATCTGGCAGTCGGTGGTGCTGGCGTTCGTGGGGGGACCGTTCTTCGCCGCCTTCGTCATCGCCCTCGCCCCCATGCTCCTGCAGCTTCTGCCGCGCTCGGGGGGGATGGCGGAGCTCCTCGGCAAGCTCGTGGCGCCGTTCAGCCTCTTTGCCATGGTGTTCTCCTTCCTGGCCGCCTGGGTGGTCGACCTGACCGGCGACTACCGGACGATCTGGCTCTGGCCCGCGGCGACGGGGCTCGTCCAGGCGGTGGTGATGTGCTGGCTGCGGATCCCGAAGGGCCAGGAACGGGCCGAGATGGGCGACCTCGTGCAACGGATGGGGGACTCGGTCATCGAGCAGGTGACCGGACGCGACCGCTCGCTCCTCGGTGGTGTGGTGACCGCGGCCGACGCCGATTCGGCCTCGATCTTCGACATGGCCCGCCACATCCTGGGCAACCCCTACCAGCCGATCGCCCCGGATGACCCCGCGGCCGTCCCCGAGGATCATCCTGAGGTCGATCCCGAGGATCACGACGGCCCGCCCCGCGACGACGTCGCCCAACCCGGAGGGACGGGCCCACCCCTCCCCGCATAGCATCGGGGCTGTCCGCGTGCGTCTGCCGCACCGGCCCGGGACCGGTCGCACCGGCCCGGGAGCCAGTCAGGAGGGTCGGTCATGGAGGTACGGGACAAGCTCTACATCGGTGGGGCCTGGGTGCCCTCGACGGGCACGGGCGTGATCGAAGTCGTCAACTCGGCGACCGAGGAGGTCATCGGGACCATCCCCGCCGGCACGCCCGAGGACGTGGACCGGGCCGCACGCTGCGCCGCGGATGCCTTCGGGGAATGGTCGACAACGTCGAGAGATGAGCGGTCCAAGATCCTCGAGCGCGTCCAGGAAGCCTTGACGGCACGCACGGTCGAGATCGCCACGTTGATCTCGCAGGAGGTCGGCATGCCCTTCACGCTGTCGAACCTCATCCAGGTGGGATTGCCTGTGATGAGTTTCTCGGCCGCCGCGCAGCTTGCCACCGAGTTCCCCTTCGAGGAAGAGGTGGGGAACTCGCTCATCGTACGCGAGCCCGTGGGCGTGGTGGGAGCCATCACGCCGTGGAACTACCCGTTGCACCAGATCGCGGCCAAGGTGGCGCCCGCGCTGGCGGCAGGGTGCACCGTGGTACTGAAGCCGAGCGAGGTGGCCCCGCTCAACGCCTTCATCCTGGCCGAGATCCTCGACGACATCGGTCTGCCGCCGGGCGTCTTCAACCTCGTGACCGGGCTGGGGCCCGTCGTCGGGGAGGCGATCGCGTCGCATCCTCTCGTCGACATGGTGTCGTTTACGGGGTCGACGCGCGCCGGAAAGCGCGTCATGCAATTGGCCGCCGAGGGTGTGAAGCGTGTCGCCCTCGAGCTCGGGGGCAAGTCGCCCAACGTCATCCTCGAAGACGCCGATCTGTCCGCGGCTGTGCCCGCCGGTGTGGCCGCCTGCTACATCAACTCCGGCCAGACCTGCTCGGCGCTGACCCGCATGATCGTGCCCCGGTCGCGCCTGGGCGAGGTCGAGGCACTGGCGGTGGAGACGGCGGAGACCTACAAGCCGGGCGATCCGTTCGAGGCCGACACCCGTCTGGGGCCGCTCGTGTCCTCGACGCAGCTCGAGCGCGTGCGCGGCTACATCAATAAGGGGGTCGACGAAGGGGCGACCCTGCTCACCGGTGGTGCCGAGCTTCCCGAGGGCCTCGACAAGGGGTACTTCGTGCGGCCCACGGTGTTCTCCAACGTCACGCGCGACATGACCATCGCCCAGGAGGAGATCTTCGGGCCGGTGCTCTCGATCATCCCCTACGACACCGAGGAAGAAGCGATCGAGATCGCCAACGACACCGTGTACGGCCTGGCCGGCGGGGTGTGGGCCGGGGACAAGGGGCACGCCGAGCAGGTGGCCCGGAGACTTCGCAGTGGCCAGGTCGAGGTGAACGGGGGAGGGTTCAACCCGCTGGCGCCCTTCGGCGGCTACAAGCAGTCCGGCATCGGTCGTGAGCTCGGCAAGTACGGCCTCGAGGAATACCTGGAGGTCAAGGCGCTCCAGCGCTGAGCCGTGCCGGGCGGCGTCCGACGCCGCCGGGTGTGACGTCCGTTGGAGGCCGTGTTCGTTAATTCTGGCGATTGCCGGGGTAGAGACCGACGTCAAGAGTGGGGGCCGGGGCCGGCGAGGTCCCGGACGGAGAGGGACAGTGCAAGCCCGACAGGTCCTCACGTGCCACAGGCCCACGGTGCCGATCGCCGCCTGCACCGCCGCGATCGTGATGGTGGCGTACCTCGGTGTCGCGGCCGGGCCCGCCGCGGCGCGCTCGCACCGGTTCCACGGGGCGGCTCCGGGCGCGGTGACCTGTCAACTGTCGGGAACCATGTCGTTCACCCCGCGTCTGTCGACGTCGAACACCAAGGCGCACTCGTCGCGCCTCACGGGAACGCTCTTCGGTTGTCACACCTCGAACGGCGCGGTGACGATCACGTCGGGACGGGTCCGTGCCACCTTCACTACCAGCCCGTTGAACTGTGCGACCTTGACGGGTACCGGTGCTCCGGCCACCTTGACGGCGTCGTGGAAGGGGAATGCGGGCGGCCACCCCGCCTCGTTCAGCAAGACGACGGAGGCCAGCAACCGTTCGCAGGTCGTCACCAACAGTCGCGGCTTCGAAGGGTTCACGCTTCCGGGGACGGGCGGGAGCGCCACGACGAGTGGGTCTTTCGCCGCCGCGTCGGGGTCGACGTCGAATGTGTACACGACGATGACCGAGGGAGTGTTGACGTCGATGTGCCGGAGCTCCCGGGGCGTGCGCACGTTGGCGGTGGCGGGCACCATCACCCTCGGCACGGGAGCCGCGTCGAGCGGCAGATACTCGGTTCCCCTCGGCGACTACGCCGGCTACGGCAATCCCGACGGGTTGATCGACTTCGAACTGGCGACCGGGGCCCATCTGACCTACGCCACGGACTATCTCGACAGCAGCCAGGGCTGGGCGGCGATGGACGAGGCTCCCGGAGCGTCGGCGTGGAGCGGCTCGGGGTTCCGGCTCGTATTGGGGGTGCCGATCCTGCCCGGGGTGGGGACGCTGGCCCAAGGAGCGACGGGTGCCTACGACCCGTACTTCACCACCCTGGCCAAGAACCTCGTGAGCGCCGGCGAGTCCGACGCCATCTTGCGCCTGGGGTGGGAGTTCACCGGCAACTGGTTCCCCTGGACGGTGCAGACGAGTACTGACGCCGCCGACTTCGTCGCCTTCTGGCAACAGATCGTGACCACCATGCGGGCCGTGCGCGGCGAGCAATTCAAGTTCGTGTGGAACCCCGACGGCGGCAGCTCCACGAGCTACACCCCGGCCCAGGCCTATCCCGGCAACGCCTACGTCGACTACGTCGGCACGGACGACTACGACAACTTCTGGGGTACGCCGTTCACACCCGCGGCCGCCTGGGCCAACCAGTTGTCGCAGCAGTGGGGGTTCAATTGGCTGGCGTCGTTCGCGGCCGCCCACGGAAAGCCCATCGCCATACCGGAGTGGTCCGACGAATACCGTACGGACGGACACGGGCTCGGCGACGACCCGTCGTTCATGGACAACATGGGCGCCTGGTTCGTCTCCCACGATGTGGCCTTCGCCGACATCTGGTCGTTCGATTCCTCGTCGACGTACCGGAACAACATCCTCGACGGCACCTTCCCGAAATCCCTGGCCGAGTTCAAGGTCGACTTCGGCTGAGGCGGCGCGGTTCGGGGCGCGGCCCGGGCCGGTCGCCACCCGGACACGGGGCCGCCCGATGTCGTCACGGGCGGCCCTTCAGCACCCACCTTCCGGGGCTTGCCTTGCGATAGATAACGATATATCATGTTGGTACGAGAACAGTCTGGACACTGGGTCCGGACCGAGATTCGACACAGAAAAGAGAACACCATGCACCAAGACGGAAGAATGCGAGGACGCCACGGCCGCCCACCTTGGGGCGCCGGCGAATGGGGAGCGGACCGGGGCAACTGGCGGGGCGGGGGGCGTCGTATGCGGCGCGGCGACATCCGTACCGCCCTGCTCAGCGGGCTCTCCGATGGCCCCGCCCACGGCTACGAGCTCATCGGGCGTCTGGAAGAGAAGAGCGGCGGCACCTGGCGACCCAGCCCCGGCTCGGTGTACCCCACGCTGCAGTTGTTCGAGGACGAGGGCCTCGTCCGGTGTGAGGAGCGGGACGGCAAGCGCGTCTACGAGCTCACCGAGGCGGGCCGGGCCGAAGCGGCCGAGCGCGTCGAGAAGTACGGCAACACCCCGTGGGACACCGACGTCGACTTCGCCACGGAGTTCCAGGGGCTCATGCGTTCCGCCGCGCACCTGATGGGAGCGGCCAAGCAGATCGCCCGTTCCGGGGACCCCGCCCAGATGGAGCGGGCCACGGCGGCCATCCGCGCCACCGGTAAGGAGCTGTACACGATCCTGTCCGAGGACTGACGCACCTGGGCCGACGCGTCAGCGTAAGGCGAACAGCCGCACTGGCTCGTCGATGCCACGCAGCGCCCGCGCCGAGAGCTCGGCGACCTCCCACCGCTCGCCCGGGGTGGGGGAGTCGCCGAGGTCGGCGCGCACCGCCTCGGTGAGCACGACCGACCCGGGGTCGGCCACCTTCACGGCGCGCGCCACGAGGTTCACGAGCGGGCCGAAGTAGTCGCCGTCGCGCGCCCCGACGATGCCGTACCCCACCGCCCCGCGCGCCTCGGGGAGCGCGTCGTCGGCGGCGACGGCCCGGCACAGCTCCAGCGCGATGCGGGCCCCGGCGGCGCCGGTGGGTGCCAGGAACATGGCTTCGTCGCCGATGAGCTTCACGACGCGTCCACCGTGGGCCGAGGCGATGTCCCACGCCGCCGACTCGAACCCGGCCAAGGCCATGGCGTGGGCCTTCAACGTGAGGCCGCTCGCCCACGGCGTCGATCCCACTAGGTCGACGAAGCCGAGCCCGACGGTGACGGCGCGCTCGTCCACCTCGAGGGTGCGCTCGGCCACCGAGCGCCGGATGGCCAGGGCCATGTGCTCGCGCAGCAGATTGGTCATCAACGCCGGCGTCACCGCGATGAACGTGGCGGTGCCGTCCTCGGCGGCACGGGCCCGGGCCAGCTCGGTGGCTTCCTGGCTCAGGGCCGGCATGCGCTCGGTGAGGAACAGACTTACCGCCGCCTCTGCGATGCGGGCCACGGCCGCCCCCATTACGCGCGTGAACGACAGGGTGGGCGTCTCGCCGAACAGCGCTGCGCCGGCCTCGAACGACAGCACGTCGTCGACCACCGTCGACGGCAAGCCGGGGTGGCCCGGGTCACCCGGATCGGCGGGGAGCCCGGCCGCCAGCCGGATCCGCCGCACCCGGTCCACCGTGGTGGCGCCGGCCGTGGCGACGTCCTGGACGCTCGGGGCCGGCCCCGGGGCGCGCAGGGGAGCTCGGAGGCGAGCGCCGCCAAGGCCCCGGCCCGGTCGGACTCCACCATCGTCTCGAGCGCCACGCCCCGGCTGTCGAGGTACTCCAAGAGCTCGAGCCGCTCGGCGGCGCCGACGGCATCGGGGTCGTAGATCCCCGCCGCCCTGAACTCCTCGGCGCCGAGGTTGCTCATCGGGGCCCGCGCATCGGGGCCCGCGCATCGGGGCCCGCGCATCCGGGCTCGGTGGTCGGGCTCGGTCATAGGGGAACGAGCCGGGTCCCCGGATCAGGCGCCCATGGCGTGGACACCGCCGTCCACGTGCACCATCTCGCCGGTGGTCATGGGGAACCAGTCCGACAGCAGTGCCACACAGGCGCGCGCCACCGGCTCGGAGTCATTGACGTCCCATCCGAGTGGGGCGCGGTCCCCCCAGGTGTCCTCGAAAGCCTTGAAGCTCGGGATCGACTTGGCCGCCATGGTGCGCACCGGGCCGGCCGCCACGAGATTGACGCGGACCCCCTCGGGCCCGAGATCCCGTGCCAGGTACCGCGCCAGGGATTCGAGCGCCGCTTTGGCCACGCCCATCCAGTCGTAGGCGGGCCAAGCCACCCGGGCGTCGAAGTCGAGCGCGACCACCGATGAGCTGCCCGCGGCGACGAGCAGGGGTCGCAGGGCACCGACGAGAGCCTTCAACGAGTACGCCGAGATCTGGAGGGCTACTGCCACCTGCTCCCATTCGGCGCGCAGGATGTCACCGCCCAGGCATTCCTGGGGTGCGAACCCGATGGCGTGCAGGATGCCGTCGAGCCGTCCCCAACGCGCCGCGAGGTCGGCGGCGGCGGCCTCGAGATGGGCCTGGTCCGAGACGTCGATCTCGATGACGTCGACGGGCGTGTCGAGCTTGCGTGCCGTGCGCCTCGTCAACGACAACCCCCGCCCCGCGCCCGACAACACGAGCTCGGCCCCTTCGGCCTGGGCCCGGCGGGCCACCCCGAACGCTAGCGACGCGTCGGTGAGCACCCCGGTGATGAGGATCCGCTTCCCCGACAGGAGCCCGTTGCTCGACGACACTGCGGGCGACCCTACCCGAGCCGCCCCGCCGTACCGGGCCGAGTCGAGCACGGGGACCTCGACAGGGCGGGGCTGAACCAGGGCCGGGGGCCGTTGTGCCAGTGTGTTCCGATGAACGTCGGGATCCTCGGTGGCACGGGGCCGCTCGGCCGGGGTCTCGGGCTGCGGCTCGCCGCCGCCGGTGCGTCGGTGACGATCGGGTCACGCGACGAGGCGCGTGCCGGCCAAGTCGTCGCCGCACTGCACGACGCGTGGCCGCGCCGGCTCGCCATCACCGGCGCCGCCAACGAGGACACCGCCGCCTGCGACATCGTGGTGATGGCCACCCCCTGGGACGGCGTGCTGTCCACGGTGGCTCCCCTCGCCGCCAGGCTCGAGGGCAAGGTGGTGGTATCGGTCGTCAACGCGCTGGCGAAGCAGGGCCGCGAGATGTACGCCCTGGTACCGCCACGTGGATCGATGGCGGGCGCCGTCCAGGCGGCCCTGCCCGGCGCCTCGGTGGCCGCGGCCGGCCACCACCTGCCCGCCTCGGAACTCGAGGACCTCGACAAGACCCTTCTCGCCGACGTGCTCGTTTGCTCGGACCATGCCGACGCCACCGCCGCCACGATGGCGCTGTTCGCCTCGATCGATGGCCTCCGGCCCCTCGACGCCGGAAGCCTGGCCCAGGCGGCGCCCATCGAGGCCTTCACCGCCGTGCTCGTCACCCTGAACATCCGCTATAAGGCCCACAGCACATTGGGGCTGACCGGGCTCGGCCACGTATGAGGCTCTACGACACCGTGCGGGGCGACACCGTTCCCTTCGAACCGGGTCAGGTCGTCTCGATGTACTCGTGCGGCATCACGCCCTATGACGCTGCGCACGTGGGTCACGCCCAGGTGTACGTGACCTTCGACATCCTGCAACGGCGGCTGATCGACCTCGGCCACGAGCCACGGCTGGTGCGCAACGTCACCGACGTCGACGACGACATCCTCCGCAAGGCGCGCGAGCTCGGTGTGCACTACCTCGACCTCGCCGCGGAGGAGATGGCGCGCTTCGACGCCAACATGGCGGCGCTGGCGTTGCTCCCTGTGTACCGCGAGCCGCGCGCCACGTCGGCCATCCCCGACATCCTGTCGCTCATCGGGGCCGTGCTCGACGCCGGCCACGCCTACTGTGCTGGCGGGGCGGTGTACTTCGACATCTCGACGTTCCCCGCCTTCGGCCAGGTGAGCCATCTCACCCGTCCCGAGATGCTCGTCCTGGCGGCCGAACGCGGCGGCCGCCCCGACGACCCCAACAAACGCGACCCACTCGACTTCGTGCTGTGGCAGCCCTCTGCCCCCGATGAGCCGTCGTGGGAGTCGCGCTGGGGCCCGGGCCGGCCGGGCTGGCACATCGAGTGTTCGGCGCTCGCCATGCGCGAGTTCGGGAACACCGTGGACCTCCACGGCGGGGGCACCGATCTGATCTTCCCCCACCACGAGTGCGAGACGGCGCAGTCGGAGTCGGCGACCGGGACGACCTTCTCGCGTCACTGGTTGCACGTGGGGATGGTCGGGCTCGACGGCACCAAGATGTCGAAGTCCCTCGGCAACCTCGTGTTCGTGGACGACCTGTTGAAGGAATGGGATCCGGCCGCCGTGCGTCTGACCCTGCTCGCCCACCACTACCGAACGGACTGGGACTGGCGACAAGCCGATCTCGACGAAGCTGCGCAGCGGCTCGAGCGCTGGCGGGGTGCCGAAACCTCCTCCAAGGGAGCGGGCTCGGGGCACGCGCTCGACGCCGTAAGAGCATCGCTCGACGAGGACCTCCGGGCGTGTGACGCCCTCTTGGTGCTCGACGACGAGGTCGCCGCCGGTCGCGCCGTGGGCGCCGGGGCGGCGCTGTTGGGAGTGGAACTGTGATCACGATCCGACTGCCCGACGGCTCGACGAAAGAGCTCCACGACGGCGACGACGCGCTGGCGCTGGCCGCATCGATCGGCCGGCGCCTGGCCAAGGCGGCGGTGGCGGCCATCGTCGACGGCGTGCCGGTCGACCTCGGCACACCGCTGCACGACGGCGCCGAGGTGGCCGTGATCACCGAGGACAGCGAGGCGGGACGCGCCGTGCTGCGCCACTCCACCGCCCACGTACTCGCCCAGGCCGTGCTCGAGCTGTGGCCGGGGGCGCACTATGCCATCGGCCCTTCCATCGCAGACGGTTTCTATTACGACTTCGAGCTGCCCGGTGGCGCCACGTTCAGCGACGACGACCTCGAGCGCATCGAGGAGAAGATGCGCGCCATCATGGACGCCGACCAGGCCTTCGTGCGCGAGGAGCACTCGATCGACGAGGGGTTGGCGCTGTTCGCGGACCAGCCTTTCAAACGCGAGATCATCGAGGGTGTCGCCGGGCCGTCGCCCGACTTGACGTTGTCGGCCGAGGCCTCGGGGGACATCGAAGCCGACGGATCGGCGGTGAGCGCGTACCGCAACGACGGGTTCGTCGACCTTTGCCGGGGCCCGCATGTGGCCTCGACGGGGCGGCTCGGGCACTTCAAGCTCTTGCGCGTGGCCGGCGCTTACTGGCGCGGCGACGAGCACCGTCCCCAGCTGCAGCGCATCTACGGAACGGCCTGGGAGTCCGACAAGGCGCTCGCCGAGCACCTCCACCGCCTCGTGGAAGCCGAACGGCGCGACCACCGCCGCATCGGGGCGGAGCTCGATCTGTTTTCGTTCCCCACTGAGATCGGCTCGGGGCTGGCGGTGTTCCACCCCAAGGGCGCCACCATCCGCCGCTTGATGGAGGAGTACTCCCGTCAGCGCCACATCGACGGGGGCTACGACTTCGTCTACACGCCGCACATCTCGAAGGCCGAGCTCTTCGAGATCTCGGGCCATCTGGACTGGTTCGCGGAAAGCATGTACCCGCCCATGGAGCTCGACGAGGGTCACCGGTACTACTTGAAACCCATGAACTGCCCGTTCCACGTGCTCGTGTACCGCAGCCGCCAGCGCTCCTACCGCGAACTGCCCATGCGCCTGTTCGAGTTCGGCTCGGTGTACCGCTACGAGAAGTCGGGTGTGGTGCACGGGCTCACCCGGGTTCGGGGCATGACCCAGGACGACTCTCACATCTTCTGCAGCCGCGAAGAGATGGGCACCGAGCTCGGGGCCCTGCTCACCTTCGTGCTCGACCTGTTGGGAGACTTCGGTCTCGACGATTTCTACCTCGAGCTCTCCACCCGGCCTCCCGGCAAGGCGGTGGGAAGCGACGAGGAGTGGGCCGAGGCCACCGAGGCCCTGCGCGACGTGGCGACCGGACGAGGGCTCGATCTGCTCATGGACGAAGGCGGGGGGGCGTTCTACGGCCCCAAGATCTCGGTGCAGGCCCGCGACGCCATCGGCCGCTACTGGCAGGTTTCGACCATCCAGCTCGACTTCCAGACCCCGCAGCGTTTCGGACTCGAGTACGTGGGCGCCGACAACGCCCGGCACCGACCCGTCATGATCCACCGCGCCCTGTTCGGCTCGGTCGAGCGCTTCTTCGCCATCCTCCTCGAGCACTACGCGGGGGCGCTGCCGACGTGGCTCATGCCGGTCCAGGCGGTGGTGCTTCCGGTGCGCGACGACCACAACGACTACGCCCACGACGTGGCCGCCCCGTTGCGCGACGCCGGGGTGCGGGTCGAGGTCGACATCGCCGACGAGCCGCTCAATGCCCGCATCCGTCGCTGGAAGGTCGAGAAGGTCCCGTACGTACTCGTGGTCGGCAACGACGACGTCGCCGCGGGAACGGTGGGTGTGAACGCGCGCTCGTCGGAGCGTGCCGTGCGCGACGTCCCGCTCGACGAATTCGTCACGGCGCTGTTCGCCGAGATCGCCGAGAAGGGCTCGCCGGAGCAAGGCGCGTCGTCGCCGGACGAAGTCCGTGAAGGAAGCCCGGTGACCGAGCCCAATGACTGAGACCCGGTGACTGAGACCCGGTGACCGAGCCCCAATGACCGAGCCCCAATGACCGGACCCAGGACTGAGACCCATGGGTGAATTGGGCCTCGACCAACTGTGGGCCGGGTGGCGCAACGACTATGTCGTCTCCACGACCGAAGCGGAGCGACGCAAGAAGTCCGGGGAGTGCGTCTTCTGTCGCATCGCCGCCCTGGGACCGCCCAGCGTGGACAACCTCGTGGTATGGCGCAGCGATCTCACCTTCGCAGTGCTCAACGCCTATCCCTACGCGAGCGGCCACCTTCTGGTGATGCCGGTGCGCCACGTGGGCGAGCTCGACGAGCTCACCCCCGACGAATCACAGGATCTCTGGGACGGGACCCGGTTGGCGGTCTCGGCCATCACGGCCGCCTATGATCCCGACGGCATCAACATGGGCGCCAACCTGGGCCGGGCGGCGGGGGCGGGCATCCCGTTCCATCTCCACATGCACGTGCTTCCCCGGTGGTCGGGGGACACCAACTTCATGACGGCGGTGGCCGGTGTGCGCGTCATGCCCGAGACGCTCGCCGTGGGATGGCACCGTCTGCACGGAGCCTGGCCGTCGGCCTGATCTCAACGCATCAGCTGCCGTTGGTCTTCGCCTTGGTCATGCGCTCCACGAGGTTCGGTGGCATGGTGTCGTAGTGGTCGAAGGTGGCCTGGAAGCGTCCCCTTCCCCCGGTGAGGGAACGAAGGTCCACGGCGTAACGCTGGATCTCGGCGGTGGGCACGAGGGCCGAGATCTTCTGCAGGCCACCCTCGAGCGAGTCGGTGCCCTGGACGCGTCCCCGACGCGAGTTCAGGTCGCCGAGGACGTCGCCCTGCATCGTGGCCGGGACGGTGACCTCGAGCAGCGACATGGGCTCGAGCACCACCGGGCCCGCCTTCACCATGGCCTCACGGAAGGCGAGCGCCCCCGCCATCTTGAAGCTCATCTCCGACGAGTCGACAGAGTGGAACTTGCCGTCGTAGCACGACACCTGCACGTCGACGACCGGATACCCGTGCACCCCGCCCTGGCTCATGGCCTCGAGGACGCCCTTCTCCACGGCCGGGATGTACTGCTTGGGGATGGCCCCGCCGACGACCTGGTCGACGAAATGGAATCCCTCGCCCCGCTCGAGGGGCTCGATGCGGATCGAGGCCACGCCGTACTGGCCGTGGCCCCCGGTCTGTTTCTTGTACTTGCCTTCCGCTTCGGCTTGCTGCGAGATGGTCTCTCGGAACGGCACCAGCACGTCCTCGGTGGCCACCTCCACGCCGAACTTCCGGGCCAGGCGCTCCGCCGCCACGGCGAGGTGCGTCTCGCCCGTCCCCCGCAAGATCGTCTGGTGCGTCTCGTCGACCCGTTCGACCACAAGGGCGCGGTCTTCTTCCTGGAGACGGTGCAGTCCGGTCATGAGCTTGTCCTCGTCGCCCTTGGACTTGGGGCGGATCGCCACCGACAGGACGACGGGCTCGGGCGGCGCGGCGGGCACGACCACCGGAGTCCCCTTCGGGGCGAGCGTGTCACCGGTGGCGGTGTCGGACAGTTTGGGGACGGCCACGATGTCGCCGGCCTGGGCTTCGGCCACGGGCTGGGCATCCTTGCCGCGCAGTAGTTGCAGCACGTGGAGCCTCTGATCGGCGTGCGTGCGGGGATCGGTGAGGACCGTGTCGGGCCGGATCGTGCCCGACAACACGCGCAGGAGCGAGATCTTCCCGACGTAGGGATCGGAGATGGTCTTGAACACCTGGGCCAGCGGTGCGCCGGCGGGATCGCACGCCACCTCGGTGACCGAGTCACCGGCGCGGACCTCCACCGGTGGGCGCGAGTCGGGGCTGGGGGCGATCTCCGCCAGCAGAGTGGCGAGCCGGTCGATGCCGACTCCGGTCACCGCCGAGCCGCATGCGACCGGGAACACGAGGCCCTGGGCGACGCCGTTGGCCAGGGTGGCCTCGAGCTCGGCTCCCGACAAGGCCTCTCCCTCGAGGTACCGCTCCATGAGCGCGTCGTCGCCGACCACGATGCCTTCGACCAGTTGCTCACGCACCTCGTGCTCGACCGCCGCGAGGTCGTCGGGGATGGGGCCCGACTGAGGCGTGCGGCCGTCATAGATGATGGCCGTGTCGGTGAGGAGGTCGGCGATGCCCCGGAACCCCGCCTCCTCGCCCACGGGGAGCTCCAAGGGGGCGATCCCCGCCCCGAAGCGTTCCTGGAGCGCGCTGAGAGTGCGGTCGAAGCTGGCGCGCTCGCGGTCGAGTTTGTTGATGAAGACGAGGCGCGGCACGCCCAACTCGGCGGCGAGGTTCCAGGCCGCTTCGGTCTGCGCCTCGATGCCTTCCACCGCGCTCACGACGATGACGGCCAGGTCGACGACCGACATGGCGTCGCGCACCTCGCCGAAGAAGTCGGCATACCCCGGCGTGTCGACGATGTTGAGCTTGATGTCGTCGAGCATGCACGGGGCCATGGCGAGCGAGAGCGACATGTGGCGCTTGATCTCCTCGGGCTCGAAGTCACACACCGTCGACCCGTCGTCGACCTTCCCCTGGCGGTTGACCGCCCCGGTGGCGAAGAGCAGCGACTCGGCCAACGTGGTCTTGCCCGAGCCGTTGTGTCCGACCAGGGCGACGTTGCGGATACGGGACGGCGGGTAACTCGGCACCCCGCGCACCTCCCTCCCTCGAGATCCTTCCGGCGTGCGACCGCGTGCGACCGCTGTGGGTGGGAGCCTACCGGTGACAGCTGCACTGAGCCCGGGCGAACCTCCGCACTGCGTTCGTCCCGACCCTTACAGCCCCCATATATCCTCCATCTTGTCGGTTCCCCGGCAGGGGAGGCGTGACACTGTTCCTCGGAGCTGCCGACGTAAGACAGAATGCACGCAGAGGGTCGAAACTGATCCACTACCCGAACCTCCGCCTCCCCGACACCGGGCCGAGGCCGTCCCCGGTCGGCGGCGCCGAGGCCGGCGGGGTGGGTGGCCAGCCCCGGGGGGTGCCCGGCGAGCACGTCGGACCACCAAGACGGCGGTGGCGCTATCGGAGGAGCCTCGAAGACCCGATGGTAGGATTAGGCCGAAACCCCTCGGAGGAACCCACCTATGTTCGATGGTCGTTGGCGCCACGCGGTGGACCGAACGACCAAGCCCGTCGGCACGGTCCTGGTGCGTGCGGGGATCACCGCCGACGTGCTCACCATCTTCGGTCTGACCATGTCCATCGTCACGGCCGTTGCTGTCGGTTCGGGCCACCTGGTCACGGGGATCCTCCTCCTCTTCCCCACGGGCCTGCCCGATCTCTTCGACGGGCCTGTGGCCAAGGCCTCGGGACGTGCCTCGGTGCGGGGCGCCTTCTTCGACTCGGTGGCCGACCGTATCTCCGACGCCTTTCTCTTCGGCGGCGTGGCCTGGTACCTGGCCGGGCGCCATCACGGCGAGATGGTCCTGTTGCCCTTCGCCATCCTGGCGGTGACCTCGCTCATCTCGTACCAGCGGGCCAAGGCCGAGCTGCTCGGGCTGTCGGCCAAGGGTGGGCTGATGGAACGGGCCGAGCGGTTCATCCTGCTCGGGCTGTGCTTCGTCGCCGGCGCCATTTCGGTCGCCGCCTTCGTCCCCGCGTTGTGGGTGTTCTTCGGGCTCCTGTGTGCCACGGCCCTGGGGCGGTTCGTCAACGTCTGGAAGGAGGCCGAGGGGCCGCCTCCCCTGGTCTCGACGCGGGGGGTGATGGCCGAGGCCGACCTGGACGTCACCCGACGGGCCCTGGCCCGTTGGCGCGAGGGACGGGTGGACTCGCGCTGGCGGACCTGGCGCGAGGCTCGTGCTCATCGCGATGCCCTGGGGGCGCACGCGGCCGTCCCGCGCCGTGCCGCCCAGCCGTCGGGTCGGTGGCGGGCCCGACGCGCCGGCGTGCCCTCGAGTCGTTCGGGTCGTATCTGGCGTGCTCGTCGCGAGGCCCGGCCCACGGCGCGCGGCACCCGCCGGTCGTCGTCGCGCGGCTTCTGAGCCCTGCCGCCCCGTCTGACCCCGCCACGCGGTCCGAAAGGTGCCCGACGCGTCCGAAGTCCCCGGTGCCGGTCCCGTCGGTGCTCCCGACGGGACCTCAACCGGCGAGCCCGGTGGTACCGATGACGAGGTCGACGACGCCGACGACGCCGGTGTCGGTGCCTGGGTTTCCTATCTGACGTACCGGTCCCTCGGGACGGCCATGCAGAAGCTGCCCGAGCTCGTCGCCGCGGCGGCGGCCGCGATGGTGGCGATGGTGTTGTCGAACTTCTCCGGCAAAGCCGGGGCGATGTACGGGCGCCATCTCCGGCGCATCCTCGGCCCCGGGTTGAGCGACGGCGAGGTCCGGGCCGCCACGCGGCGCGCCTTTCTGAACTACGCGCGCTACTGGTTCGAAGGGGCGCGCCTGCCGGCCATCAGCCCCGGCGTCATCACCGACCGCTTCGTCGTGGAGAGCGGATGGGAGCACCTCGTGTCGGGCATGGAGGCCGGCAACGGCGTGATCATGGCGCTTCCCCACATCGGGAGCTGGGAGTGGGGCGGGGCCTGGCTGGCCCTGCAGGGCTACCCCATGACGAGCGTGGCCGAGCCGCTCAAGCCGCCGGCGATGTACGACTGGTTCGTGGCTCAGCGCGAGGCGATGGGCCTCACGATCGTGCCTCTCGGCGCCGACGCGAGTCGCGTGTTGTTGCGTACCTTGCGGGCGGGGAAGCTCGTCGGGCTCCTGTGCGACCGCGACATCGCCGGCAACGGCATCGACGTCGAGTTCTTCGGCGAGCACACCACCATGCCCGCCGGTCCTGCCATGCTCGCCCTTCGCACCGGCGCGATGCTCCTCCCCACCGCGGTCTACAGCGGTCCCGGTATCGGGCACACCGCGGTGATCATGCCCCCGGTCGACGTCACGCGCACCGGCGGGCTGCGCCAGGACGTGGCCCGCGTCACACAGCTCGTCGCCGACGACCTCGAACGGCTCATCCGCCGCGCCCCGCAGCAGTGGCACCTCTTCCAGCCCAACTGGCCGAGTGACACCGGGCCGGGATCCTCGGCCTGAGACGAGGGCGCCCGGTGCGCGTTGCCCTGCTGTGCCCCTACAGCCTGAGCCGGCCCGGTGGTGTGCAGGGCCAGGTGATCGGTCTCGCCGCCGCGCTCACCGAGGCCGGTCACGACGCCGCCGTCCTCGCCCCCGCCGACGATGACCGCCCCGTGCCCGGCCTGGCGCCGGGAGCGGTCATCAGGCTCGGTCGCTCCACGGGGCTGCCGGCCAACGGGTCGGTGGCCCCGGTGGCGCTGGGCCCGGGGGCGGCGGTGCGGGCCGTGCGTACCGTGCGCGCCGGCGGCTTCGACGTCTTGCACCTGCACGAGCCCTTGGCGCCCGGCCCCGCCTACGCCTGCCTGGTGGCGTGCGGCCTGCCCAAGGTAGGGACCTTCCACCGGGCCGGGAGCAGCGTCGCGTACCGGGTGCTGGGTCCCGTGGCGCGCGCCATGGCGGACCGGTTGGCGGCGCGCTGTGCGGTGTCGGCCGAGGCGAGCGCCACCGCCCGGGACGCGCTCGGAGGTAGCTACGAAGTCATCGGCAACGGCATCGACCTCGAGCGGTTCTCCACGGCGAGCCCGTCCCCGAGCTCGGGGCCGACGGTGCTGTTCGTGGGGCGCCACGAGGAGCGCAAGGGCCTGGGCGTCCTGCTGGAGGCGGCGTCGCGCCTCGAGGTCGGCACCGTGACCGTGTGGGTGGCGGGGGAGGGACCCGACACCGAGAAGCTGCGACGTCGTCATCCCGGTGGCGACCGGCTCGTGTGGCTCGGCCGGATCTCCGACGAAGAGTTGGCGTCGCGCCTCGCCGGGGCCCACGCGCTGTGCGCGCCCGCACTGCGCGGTGAGTCCTTCGGCGTGGTCCTGCTCGAGGCCATGGCGGCCCGGGCCGCGGTTGTGGCGAGCGATCTGCCCGGGTACGAAGCGGTGGTGGCCGGCCATGGCCTGCTCGTGGCGCCCGGCGACGTGGCCGCGCTGGCGCGCGCCCTCGAAACCGTGGCCGCCGACGCCGCCGAGGGCACGGGGTGGTGCGCTCCTGGCGCGCTCGACGCCGCCTTCACCCACGCCTCGCAGTGGTCGATGGCGCGGGTGGCACAGCGCTACCTCGGTGTCTACGAGCGGGTCGTGGCCGCGAGCCGCCCGTCGCGCTGAGCCCGGGCCGTACACTTCGGGGACGATGGCCGGTACCCCTCCATCGCCGGGCTCGTCGTCGGGCCGGCGACGCTCACGGTCACGCCGGCCGTCCCAAGGTGCCCCGGGTCCAGGCACAGGCACAGGCACGGGAGGCGGGCGCGGCGCCGGTGGTGCACCGGGGACGGGCCGAGGCTCCGGTGGGGGCCGCACGGGGCCCGGGGCCAACGCGTCGGCCAACACGGGGGGCAACCGGTCGGGTGGTGGGGGTGGAGACGGCTCGGGTAGCCGCCGACGCGGCGGGTCGGGGAGAGGCTCGGGCGGAGGTGGTGCCCCGCAGGGCCGCGGCGGAGCCGGCGGCGGGGGAGCATCCCGCTCCGGAGCGCCGAACCGGGGCGGGAACCGCTCCGGTGCGCGCCCCCCGGGTCCCGGTTCGCGCCACCGCGCGCATGAGACCGCCCTCGTCGCCGCGGTGGACACCGAGCCCGTGGTCGTGCCCGTGCCGCCCGGCACGAGAGGCGACAGCGGTGAGTTCCATCACAACCGTCGGCGGGCGCTGCTCATCTCGGCGGCGCCGGGCGTGGCGGTGTTCGTGGTAGTTGCCGTGGTGGGCGTCGCCATCGGTCTCGACATCCTCGGTCTCGTCGCCGGCGTGGGTATCGGGCTCCTGGTGTGGTTGATGGTGTGGCGCGGCGCCACGCGCTTCGTGCTGCGCGCCTTGGGGGCGCGCCCCGGCGGGGAGGTGGAGTTGGCTCGGGCCGAGAACCTGGTGGACGGTCTGTGCGCCACCATGGGTGTCGAGCCCCCCGACATCCTCGTCATCGACGAGTGGACCCGCCAAGCGCTGGCACTGGGCCGCAAGAGCGGCGCCGCCGTGCTGGTGGTGACGTCGGGCCTGTTGCAATCGCTCGACCCGGTGTGTCTCGAGGGAGTGTTGGCGCACGAGCTCGTTCACGTGAAGCGCGCCGACGTCGCTCCGGCCACGATGGCGGCCGCCATCGCGCTCCCGCTGGCGTCGTTCTTCCCCGTGTCGGGGCTCGTGCACACGCTGGCGGGCCGAGGTCGCGAATTCCGGACCGACCGTCTCGCCGTGGCGGTGACGCGCTTTCCGCCCGGACTCCACGACGCCCTGGTGCTCATGGCCGAAGGGCCCGCTCCACGCCCCCCGTCGTCGCTCACCCGACGCGGCGTCTCACGCACGACGCGTTGGCTCTGGACGGTCGCGCTCCCCGAGGCACCGGGTGGCGACGTGATGCGTTGGGACGTGGTGGACGAGCTCGATGCCCCCGCCCTGCGCATCTCCTCGCTGGCCGAGTGGTGAGCACGGACCCTTAGGTCTCAGGTTCGGGGACGCCCGGCGGGCCCGGCGACGCCCGGGAGTAGACTGGACCTATGGAGCACGCTCCCACGGCACGGCCCACTTCGGCACGCACGTCCGAGCGCGTCGTGGCCGAGGCCCCGAGTGGGAACCGGCAGACCGGGACGTTCACGGTCAAGCGCGGACTGGCCGACATGCTGCGTGGTGGTGTGATCATGGATGTGGTCACCGCCGAGCACGCCCGGATCGCCGAGGACGCCGGCGCCGTTTCGGTTATGGCGCTCGAGCGCGTGCCGTCCGACATCCGCGCCCAGGGCGGCGTGGCACGTATGAGCGATCCCGCCCTGATCGAAGCGATCCAGCGCGCGGTCACCATTCCGGTCATGGCGAAGGCCCGCATCGGTCACTTCGCCGAGGCCCAGATCCTCGAGGCGCTCGACGTCGACTACATCGACGAGAGCGAGGTGCTCACGCCTGCCGACGAGGCCCATCACATCGACAAGCGCGCGTTTCGCGTTCCCTTCGTCTGTGGCGCCACCAACCTCGGTGAGGCGCTGCGCCGCATCTCTGAAGGGGCGGCCTTGATCCGCTCCAAGGGTGAGGCGGGAACGGGCAACATCGTCGAGGCCGTGCGCCACCTTCGGTCCATCCTGGGCGACATCGGCGCACTCACTCAGGCCGACGGGGCCGAGCGCTACGCCTGGGCCAAGCGTCTCAGTGCACCGATCGATCTGGTGGAGGAGGTGGCCGACACCGGGCGCCTGCCCGTACCGCTGTTCTGTGCCGGAGGAATCGCCACACCGGCCGACGCCGCACTCGTCATGCAGCTCGGGGCGCAGGCGGTGTTCGTCGGATCGGGGATCTTCAAGAGTGAGGACCCGGCGCGCCGGGCGCGCGCCATCGTGGAGGCCACCACGCATTTCGATGATGCGCAGATCGTCGCCAAGGTGAGTCGTGGTCTCGGCGCGTCGATGCCGGGCCTCGAGGTGGCCGGGCTCGACCAGCGCATGGCCGACCGCGGCTGGTAGGTCGGTGTCCCCACGCGCCGCCGAGGTGCCTCCAGGTGGATGTCGGCATCCTCGCACTGCAGGGCGACGTCGCTGAGCACAGCGCGGCGCTGATCGAGATCGGGGCATCGCCCCGGCGCGTGCGCCGGCCCGAGGACCTCGCCGGGCTCGACGGCATCATCCTCCCGGGGGGCGAGTCCACGACGATGTCGATGTTGCTCGAGTCCTCGGGGTTGGCCGACCCTCTCGGCAAGGAGCTCGGGGCCGGGCTGCCCGTCCTCGGTACCTGCGCAGGAATGATCCTGCTCGGAGCCGGCGCCGTCGACGGGCGCGCCGACCAGCGTTACTACGGCACCATCGACATCACGGTGCGGCGCAACGGGTTCGGGCGCCAACTCGAGTCGTTCGAGTGCGATCTCGACGTCCCCGTGCTCCCCGGTGGCCCCCTGCGGGCCGTGTTCATCAGGGCGCCGCTGGTCGAGGCGAGCGGGCCCGGCGTCGAGGTGCTCGCCACCTTGGTCCAGCCCGGCCACGCCAACCGGGGAGACGAGCCCCTCGTCGGCGATACCAGGGTCGTGCCGGTGCTGTGTCGCCAGGCAAGCGCGCTCGTGGCTGCGTTCCACCCCGAGCTCACGCCCGACCGGCGGGTCCACGAGTTGTTCGTGTCGATGATCGGGGACCACCGATGATCGAAGCCATCGGAATCAAAGGACGGTAGGAATGTCAGGGCACTCGAAATGGGCGACCACCAAGCACCGCAAAGCGGCTGTCGACAAGGTGCGCGCCAAGGTGTTTGCCAAGCTCATCCGCCAGCTCGAGGTGGCGGCGCGAGAGGGCGGTGGTGACGTCACCACCAATGCCACCCTGCGCACCATGTTCGAGAAGGCGCGTGCCGCGTCGCTCCCCATGGACAAGATCGAACGCGCCATCAAGCGGGGGACCGGTGAGCTCGAGGGCGTGCACTACGAAGAGGTGTCCTACGAGGGCTACGCACCGAGCGGCGTGGCCATCATCGTCGACTGCCTCACCGACAACCGCAACCGGACCGGCGCCGAGATCCGCAACGTCTTCACCCGTAACGGTGGGTCGATGGCCGAGCCCGGGGCGGTGGGGTGGCAGTTCGCGCGCAAAGGCGTGATCGTGCTCCCGTCGTCGTTCGACGAGGACACCATCATGGAGGTGGCCGTCGAGGCCGGCGCCGAGGACCTGGCCCGCGACGGGGACCAGTGGGTCGTCACCAGTGCGCCCCAGGACCTCCACGCCGTGCGCGACGCGCTCGAGGCGGCGGGCATGACGCCGGAGTCCGCCGAGATGGCCATGGTGCCCTCGACCACGGTCCCGGTGACCGAAGAGGGCCAGGTGCGGCGCGTCCTGCGACTGCTCGAGGCCCTCGATGACGACGACGACGTGCAGAACGTCTGGTCCAACTTCGACACCCCCGACGAGGTGCTGGCGGCCGCCGTCGCCGATTGAGGCACATCCACCTCCGCCCCACTCGCCCTGGCTAGTGTCGAACGCGTGTTCGTCCTGGGTATCGATCCCGGGCTGTCCCGGTGCGGGTACGGCGTGGTGCGGCAGTACGGCAGCGACCTGACCGCCATGTCCGGGGGGGTGGTGACCACGGAGCCCGAGCTCCCGCTCCCGCAACGGCTGCGGGTGCTGTTCACCGAGCTTCGGAGCATCGTGGCCGAGACCCGGCCCGATGCCGTCGTCGTGGAGCGCGTGTTCTTCCAGACCAACGTCCGGACCGCCATGGCGACGGGCCAGGCGGGCGGCGTCGCCCTGCTGGTGGCGGCGGAGGCGGGGTGCGAGGTCGCCCAGTACAGCGCCAACGAGGTGAAGCAGGCCGTCGTCGGCTTCGGCGGTGCCACCAAGGACCAGGTCCAGCGCATGGTGGCGGCACTGCTGGGACTGGCCGCGCCCCCCAAGCCCCCCGACGTGGCCGACGCGCTGGCCTTGGCGGTGTGCCACCTGACCGCCCAGCCCCTGCGACGTGCCATCGAGGCCGCCGGGTCGGGGAGGCGGCCGTGATCGGCTGGCTGCGGGGGGAGCTCGTCAATCGCAGCCCCGAAGGTGAGCTCATCGTCGACGTGGGCGGCGTCGGCTATCGCCTCACGGTGGCGCCGACGTTGCTCGCCGCGGTGGGCGATCGGGGCTCGCCCGTCGAGCTGCACGTGCACACCCACGTCCGCGAGGACGCCATCGTCCTCTATGGCTTCGCCACCACCGAGGAGCGACGGTGCTTCGAGGCACTGCTCGGCGCGCACGGGGTGGGGCCCGCCCTGGCCCTTGCCGTCCTCGGGGCGCTTCGTCCCGCCGACCTGATCCGGGCCGTGCTCGACGAGGACCTCGGGGCGCTGTGCACCGTGCCTGGCGTGGGACGCAAGACGGCGGCTCGGCTCGTCCTCGACCTGCGCTCGCGCCTCGAGCTCCCCGCCTTCGCCGGCGACGGCGTGCCGGGGGGCGGGGGGAGTCCATCCGAGGCGCGCGGCGAGGTGCGGGCCGCGTTGGCCGAGCTCGGGTACGGGCCCGACGAGATCCGGCGAGCCCTCGAGGGTGGCTCGGACGAGGGCACGGTCGAGGAGCTCTTGCGTCAGGCGTTGCGGGAGCTGGCGGGGGCCCGGTGAACGGCCGGCGCGAGGTCCTGTCGGCGCCCACCGCTCCGCAGGCGGGGGACGTCCCCGTGACCGCGTCGGCGTCCGACGACACCCTGGCGCGGCCCGTGAACCCCCTTCCCGACCCGTCCGAGCTCGCCGACGAAGCCCGGCTCCGGCCCCGGCACCTCGCCGAGTTCAACGGGCAGCCGCAGCTCACCGAGCACCTCGAGATCGTGCTCGAGGCGGCCCGCCGGCGGGAGCAACCCGTCGACCATCTGTTGTTCGCGGGGCCTCCCGGCCTCGGCAAGACGTCGTTGGCGGGCATCGTGGCGGCCGAGATGGGCGTGGGGCTGCGCATCACCTCGGGGCCGGCCCTGGTCCGGGCCGGGGACCTGGCCGCGTTGCTCACCGACCTGCAGCACGGAGACGTGTTGTTCATCGACGAGATCCACCGTCTGCCCCGCCCCGTCGAAGAGGTCCTGTATCCCGCTATGGAGGACTTTCAACTCGACATCCTCATCGGCAAGGGGCCGACGGCGCGTTCCATCCGGCTCGACCTTCCCCGGTTCACGCTCGTGGGGGCGACCACGCGCACGGGGTTGCTGACGAGCCCGCTGCGCGACCGCTTCGGCTTCGTGGGGCGCCTCGACCTGTACGCACCCGAGGACCTCCAGGGCATCGTGGTGCGCTCGGCCGGGATTCTCGGCGTGGCCGTGGAGCTCGAAGGTGCCCGCCACATCGCGTCCCGCGCCCGAGGCACCCCCCGGATCGCCAACCGGCTCCTTCGCCGGGTGCGCGACTTCGTGGAGGTGCGGGCCCAAGGCGCCATCACGGCGTCGCTCGCCCTCGAGGGGCTCGAGCTCTTCGGGGTCGACGAGCTCGGGCTCGACAAGGTCGACCGTGCCATCCTCGACGCACTGTGCCGTCGTTTCGACGGGCGCCCGGTGGGTCTCATCACCCTCGCCCACTGCGTGGGAGAAGAGCCCGACACGGTCGAAGACGCCTACGAGCCCTACCTCCTCCAGCAGGGCCTCCTCCAGCGGACGCCCCGGGGTCGGATGGCCACGCCCCGAGCCTTCGCCCACCTCGGTGAGACCGCCCCCGGTGCGGAGCTCGAGGGAGCCGCCCCGACGCTGTGGTGAGGCCGGGCCCAGGCCCGCCCGGGCCGCCGGGGAGGCCTGGAGTAACATCGGCCGTTCTCAAAGCCGGAGCCCACCATTCCACTGATCACTCCCAGCCTCCACGCCGTCCTCACCGTCATGGCCGCGTCGTCGAGCTCGAAGACCACCAGCGGCAGCTCGGCGTATTCGTTCTTGTTCCTGATCGTCATCTTCGGGGTCGGCTACATGTTCTTCATCCGACCCCGGTCCCAGGCGGCGCGCCGCCAGCGCGACACGCTCATGGAGCTCTCCCCCGGTGACGAGGTCCTGACCGGAGCCGGGATCTTCGGGACCGTGCTCGACGTCGAGTCCGACCGCGTCACCATCGAGACGGCGCCCGGCACCCGTATCACGGTGCTGCGGTCGACCATCGCTCGGCGGATCACCGACCCGGCCACCGAGACCCCGAGTTGGGACGAGCACGACGAGGACGAGGCGCACGGGGCGTACCACGAGTACGAGCACGACCACCCCGACGCCGATCCCGGCCCTGCCGATGACGACGGGCACGACGATCACGCCGACGACACCGACGCCGACGCGCACACCGACACCGACACCGACGACACCGACGTCGACGCGCACACCGATAACGCCAACGGCACCGATAATGCTGTTGGCGGTCACGCCGACGCCGAGCACCATGACGACGCGGACGAGCCGGCCGCGGACGAGGCCGAGGACAAGAACAAGACATGAAGCGGTCGCTGGTCATCAGCCTGGTGGTGACCGTCGGGATCACCATCATCGTGTTCGCCGCCACGCTCGGGGCGGGCTGGGCTCCCAAGCTGGGCCTCGACCTGGCCGGGGGATCCGAAGTCGTCTACAAGCCAGCGCACGCCATCTCCAGTGGAGAGATGGACACCACCGTCAACATCATCCGCAACCGCGTCGACGGAGCCGGGGTGTCGGGCGCGACGGTCGACTCCCAGGGTGGCAACGTGGTGGTGCAGTTCCCCGGCGTGAAGGACCCTCAGACGCTGATCAAGCTGATCGGCACGACCGCGCAGCTCTACTTCCGGCCCGTGCTGTGCGGGGCTCCGGCCTACAGCGCCCCCGCCAAGGGGACGGCCGCCCCGACCGGGCCGCTGCCCTCGTGCGGCCAGTACGCGACGACGGCAGCGAACCTGGCGGTGAACACGTCCACGGGTCAACCCGCCAACAACATCCCGCCCAACCCGGCCTTCGGGCCCTACAAGTCGACCTCCGAGGACAATCCGAAAGCGACCGTGTTGCTCCCCACGGATCCGCTAGCCGGTGCACAGCAGTACCCGCGTTTCGTCCTCGGCCCCTCGCAGCTGCCGGGCAGTGCGGTGGCGTCGGCCACCGCCGTGTTCGACACGTCGATCAGCGCATGGGCGGTGAGCTACACCCTGAAGGCGGTCACGCCGTGGGACACCGTGGCGCAGGAGAACTTCCACCAGTACGTGGCGATCGACCTCGACGGCCTCGTGGAGTCGGCTCCGCTGATCCAGCCCAACAACGCCTCTTTTTCGTCCTTCGGCGGAAAGGGTGAGATCAGCGGCAACTTCACCCAGGCCACGGCCAAGACCCTCGCCCTGGAGCTCAACTACGGTTCGCTGCCCACGAAACTGAATGTCCTCACCCAAGAGACCGTCTCTCCGACCCTGGGGAAGTCCTCGCTCAAGGCCGGGCTGCTGGCCGGAATCGGTGGGCTGGCCCTGGTCCTGCTCTACACGATCCTCTACTACCGGGTGCTCGGGATCGTGGTGGTGACGGGGCTCATGCTCACCGCCGCGCTGCTGTGGACCATCGTCTCGGCCCTCGGGCATTCGTCGCTGAACCTGACCCTGGACTTATCGGGGGTGACGGGAGTCATCGTGTCGGTGGGGATCACGGTCGACTCCTACATCGTGTACTTCGAACGCCTCAAGGACGAAGCCCGGTCCGGGAGGTCGGTGCGAACCAGTGTCGACCGGAGTTTCCGGGGGGCCTTCCGCACCGTCCTGGCCGCTGACCTGGTGTCGTTGGCGGCGGCGGTCGTCCTCTACCTGCTGGCGGTGGGCACCGTGCGCGGCTTCGCCTTCTTCTTGGGCCTGTCCACCCTGCTGGACGTGTTCACCACCTTCTTCTTCACTCGACCCCTGGTCATCTTGCTGGGCCGCAGCGCGCGCATCACCGAAGCCCGCGTGATCGGAGTGGCCCGAGGCCTGGCCGTCGGAAGCGAGACGGCCGCATGAGCACGGTCACCGAATCCCCCGAAGCACCCTCCGAGGTGGGCCGTCCCAACCCCTTTGTCCGTGTCTATCGGGGTGAGACCAAGTTCGACTTCGTAGGCAGACGGCGGTGGTGGTTCGCCATCTCGGGGCTCATCATCGTGCTGGGCGTGGTGTCGATGGGAACCAGGAGCTTCAACTGGGGCATCGACTTCAAAGGGGGGACGTCGTGGGAGATTCCCGCCCACGGCGCGACGGTGAACGAGGTCCAGTCCGCCGTCTCCAACGCTGGTGTGAGCGGGGCCACGGTGGAGGTCCTCGGACAAGGCTCGGCCGCCACCGTGCAGGTCGAGGCCGATCTGACCAAGGAGACCGCCTCCCAGAAAGCCGCCAACATCCAGTCGGTGAGCAATGCGCTCGCCCGTCTCGGCCACATCTCACCGAACCGGGTGTCGCTCACCGACGTGGGGCCCACCTGGGGGAGCCAGATCTCGGAGAAGGCCATCATCGCCGTCTTCGTTTTCTTCGTCGTGGTCGTGGTCTACATCTCGTTCCGCTTCGAATGGAAGATGGCCATGGCGGCGTTGATCGCCGTGATCCACGACTTGCTCATCACTGCCGGGGTCTACTCCCTGGCCGGCTTCCAGGTGACCCCGGACACCGTGATTGCCTTGCTCACCATCCTGGGGTACTCGCTCTATGACACCGTGGTCGTCTTCGACCGCGTGAAGGAGAACAGCCGGGGCCAGTTCGGCACGGGCCGGATGACCTACACCGACATCGTCAACCTGTCGATGAACCAGACCCTGGCCCGATCGATCAACACGTCGCTCGTGGCCATCATGCCGGTGTTGGCGGTCCTGGTCATCGGGGCGCAGCTGCTGGGGGCGACGACGCTGCAGTACTTCGGTCTGGCCCTGGTCATCGGGCTCACATCGGGGGCGTACTCGTCGATCTTCATCGCCTCCCCCGTGTTGGCCGGCCTCAAAGAGCGCGAGGTCCGGTACATCAACATCCGGCGCAAGCTCGAGAGTCGGTCCGAGGGCGCGGGGCTGCTCACCCCGCGCCAGGCGGCGGTGCTGTCACAAGCGGGTTCGCCCGGTGGGGCGCGGGCCGGGTCGGGCAGCGCCGGACGCCCCACCGCCCGGCGCCAGTCCGGCGTCTTGCGCCCCGGAGCGGCCACGCGCCGACCCGTGCCCGACGACGAGGGCGACGCCGACTTCGACCTCGATGACGACGAGGTCGCCTCCGTGCCCGCCCCCAACGCGAAGAGCTCGACGAGCCGGTCCGGCGCGACGAGCCGCACCCACGGCGCCGGCCGCGCCACCGGTACCGGGCGCGCCGGTGGCGGTGGGGCCACGACGCCCCGGCGTCCTCCGCCCCGGCCCCGCAAGGGCAAGGGTGGCGCCAAGAAGGGCGGCAAACGCCGGTAGGACGGCGCGCACCGGGGCGACTCGGGCGCCCAAGGGTGCCGCGTGGGCCGGTCGGCCAGGTACGGTGAGTAGGTGGTCACCGTCGAGCGTCTGGCTGCGCCGTTCCGCCGGCCGGCGATGCTCGACGACCTGGTGGCGGGGGTGCTGGCCGCCTACGACGCCCGTCGGCCCCGGTCCAGCGCCGCCGACCGGAAGCTGATCGTCCGGGCCGGCAAGGTCGCCGAGCAGTCCCACCTGGGTCAGCTGCGCCAGACCGGGGAGCCCTACATCACCCACCCGGTGGCGGTGGCCACCATCGTCGCCGAGCTCGGCCTCGACGCCCGGTCGGTGGCATCGGCGCTGCTGCACGACGCCGTCGAGGACACCGGGCTCACCCTGGAGCTCGTCACCGAGGAGTTCGGTCCCGAGGTGGGCGCCATCGTCGACGGGGTCACGAAGCTCGACCGCCTGCAGTTCGACTCCAAAGAGGCTCAGCAGGCCGCCACCGTGCGCAAGATGCTCGTGGCCATGGCGACGGACTGGCGTGTCCTCGTCATCAAGCTGGCCGACCGCCTCCACAACATGCGGACCGTGGCGGTGATGCCGGAATGGAAGCAGCGCCGGACGGCCCAGGAGACCCTCGACATCTACGCGCCGCTGGCCCACCGTCTCGGGATCCAGGAGCTCAAGTGGCAGCTCGAGGACCTGGCCTTCGCCACCCTTCATCCCAAGCGCTATGCCGAGATCGAGCAGATGGTCGCCACCCGTGCCCCCGAGCGCGACGAGTACCTGGCCCGCGTGCTCGTGGCGGTGCGCGAGCGACTGAGCGCGTCGGGGGTGAAGGCGGACGTGACCGGTCGTCCCAAGCACCTGTGGAGCATCTACGAGAAGATGGTGGTGCGCGGCAAGGAGTTCGCCGAGATCCATGACCTCGTGGGCCTGCGCGTCATCGTCGAGTCCGAAAAGGACTGCTGGGCCGCGCTGGGATCGATCCACGCCATCTGGAGCCCGGTCCAGGGTCGCTTCAAGGACTACATCAACAGCCCGAAGTTCAACCTCTACCAGTCACTGCACACCACCGTGATCGGGCTCGACGGCAAGCCCATCGAGGTCCAGATCCGGACCAACGAGATGCACCGTCGCGCCGAGTACGGCATCGCCGCCCACTGGGGGTACAAGGAGCACTCCAAAGACGGCGCCGCGGCCACCACGGCGGAGATGGCCTGGCTCCAGCGCATCGTGGACTGGCAGCAGGAGACCATCGATCCGCTCGAGTTCCTCGAGACCCTGAAGCTCGACCTCGAGCAGGACGAGGTCTACGTCTTCACGCCCAAGGGAAAGGTGATCGCGCTGGCGGCGGGGTCGACGCCCATCGACTTCGCCTACTCCATCCACACCGAGGTGGGCCACCGCTGCATCGGCGCCAAGGTGAACGGTCGCCTCGTCCCGTTGGACACGCCCCTGCAGTCGGCCGACACCGTCGAGATCATCACGTCCAAGGTCCCCTCGGCGGGGCCGTCTCGTGACTGGCTCCAGATCGTGGCGTCGCCCCGGGCCCGCAACAAGATCCGGCAGTGGTTCTCGCGCGAGCGCCGGGAAGACGCCATGGAGACCGGCCGGGAGGAGCTCATCAAGGCGCTTCGCCGTGAAGGCCTGCCCGTGCAGAAGCTGGCCGCCTCCAACGCTCTCGAGCGCCTGGCGGCCGCCATGAATTACGTCGACCTCGACTCCCTGCACGCGTCGATCGGCGACGGGCACGTCTCGGCGCGCTCGGTGGCCCAGCGCCTGGCGCGCGACCTGCGCGGCGGCGGCGGCGAGGAGCAGCTCCCCACGTCGGTGGGGCCCGGCCTGCGGACCCGCACGCGGCGAGGGTCTCCCGTCGGTGTCTACGTGGAGGGCCTCGACGACGTCATGGTCCGGCTGTCGCGCTGCTGCACGCCGGTCCCCGGCGACCAGATCGTCGGCTTCGTGACGCGTGGGCGCGGCGTGAGCGTGCACCGGGCCGACTGTGCCAACGCCACCGCGCTGGCGGCGGGGGGCGAGGAGCGGCTGATCGAGGTGGAGTGGGACCGCGAGGGCACGACGGTGTTCGTGGCCTCGGTCGAGGTGCTCGCCTTCGACCGCTCGCGTCTTCTGTCCGACGTGACGCGGGTGGTCTCGGAGCACCACCTCAACATCGTGTCGTCGTCGTCACAGACCTCGCCCGATCGCGTCAGCCGGATGAACTTCGACGTGGAGCTGGCCGACCCCGGACACCTGGAGTCGCTCATCAGCTCGCTCAAGCATCTCGACGGCGTGTTCGACGCCTTCCGCACCCTCCCCGGCCGGAAAGGCTGAGCCCGAGGGTGGACGATCACGTGGCGCCGCTGCGCGCCCCTGCAGGCACCCACGACGTGTTGTGGCCCGAGTCGGCGCGCTGGGAACGGCTCGTGGCCGAGTTCGCCCGGCGCGCCCAGCGGGCCGGCTTCGGCCTCGTGCTCAACCCCATGTTCGAGGACGCCCAGCTCTTCCGGCGAGGCATCGGGGACGAGAGCGACGTCGTGCGCAAGGAGATGTACGAGTTCGCCGACCGCGGCGGGCGCGAGGTCGCCCTGCGGCCCGAGGGCACCGCCTCGGTGGTGCGGGCCTTCGTCCAACACCACCCCCCGGTCCCGTGGAAGGCGTGGTATGTCACCCCGGCCTTCCGCTACGAGCGTCCCCAGGCGGGCCGGTACAAGCAGCACCACCAGCTCGGGGTGGAGGTCCTCGGCACCGACGACCCCGACGTCGACGTCGAGGTGATCACGCTCGCCGCCGACCTCTACGCGTGGCTGGGGCTCGGCCACGTCGACCTGGCGCTCAACTCCATGGGGTGCGGTGAGTGCCGGACCGTCTACGTGGCGGCGTTGCTGGCGTATCTCGAGGAGCACGCCCCCGAGCTGTGCGACGAGCATCGGGAGCGGTACCGGGTCAATCCGTTGCGGGTCCTCGACTGCAAGCGGCCGCAGTGCCGAGCCGTGACCGAGGGGGCGCCGCGCATCACCGACTACCTCCACGAGGCGTGCGACGCCCATCTGGCCCGGGTGTGCGAGGGCCTCGACGAGCTCGGCGTGGCCTATCGCCTCGAGCCGCGACTGGTGCGCGGCCTCGACTACTACACGCGCACCACCTTCGAATTCGCGGCGACGTCGCTCACCTCGGCGCAGAACGCCATCGGTGGCGGCGGACGGTACGACGGGCTGGCCGAGGCCATCGGCGGTCCTCCGAGCCCCGGCATCGGCTTCGGCATCGGCATCGAGCGCCTGCTCCTCGCCTGTGATGCCGAGGGTGTGTTCGCCGTGGACCCACCCCTTCCCGACGCCTTCGTCGTGGACGTCACCGGAGGAAGGGCGGCCCGGGGGCTGTGCGCCCAGTTTCGCCGGGCCGGGCTGGGGGCGGTGCGCGCCTACGATGGCCGTTCGCTCAAGGCGCAGCTCAAACAGGCGGACCGTTCGGGAGCCCGCTACGCACTCATCGTGGGTCCCGAAGAGCTGGCCGGGGACACCGTGACGGCGAGGCCCCTTCGCCACGAGGGACCTCAGGTCGCCGTGCCCCGGGCGTCGGTGGTCGACTGGCTGGCGACGCGTTCGGCGACGGAGACGAAAGAAGATCAGTGACATCCACCACCGGGATGCGGACCCATCTGTGCGGCGAGCTGCGGGCCGAGCACGTCGGCGCGCGCGTGGCGCTGTGTGGTTGGGTGGCGAGACGGCGCGAGCACGGGGAGCACCTTTCGTTCCTCGACCTGCGCGACTACAGCGGCACCGTCCAGTGCGTGGTCGACGGGTCGATCGACGTCCGCAGCGAATGGGTGGTGCGTGTCGGGGGAACGGTGCGCCTGCGTCCCGAGGGCACCGTCAACCCCGAGCTGCCCACCGGTGAGATCGAATTGACCGCGGTCGAGGTCGAGGTCCTGTCCCAGGCTGAACCGCCGCCGTTCCCCGTCGACGACCGGGCCGAAGTCGACGAGTCGGTGCGCCTGAAGTACCGGTTCGTGGACCTGCGACGGCCCCACATGCAGCGCAACCTCCGGCTGCGGGGCAGGGTGCTCGGCGCCATGCGGGCGGCGATGGTACGCCAGGGCTTCTGCGAGGTGGAGACGCCGCTGCTATGGACCCCCACCCCTGAAGGGGCTCGCGAGTTCGCGGTGCCGTCGCGGTTGAACCGGGGCAAGTTCTACGTCCTGCCCCAGAGCCCCCAGATCGCCAAGCAGCTGCTGATGGTGGCGGGCATGGACCGCTATTTCCAGATCGCCCGTTGCCTGCGCGACGAGGACCTGCGCGCCGATCGCCAATTCGAGTTCAGCCAGCTCGACCTCGAGGCGTCGTTCGTCACCGAGCGCGATGTGCAGGATGCCGTCACCGTGGCCGTCGTCGACGCCACCGAAGCGGCGGTGGGCGAGACGCCTTCGGCCATCGAGCGCATGACGTGGCACGACGCCCTGGACCGGTTCGGCGTCGACAAGCCCGACCTGCGCTTTGGGATGGAGCTCGTCGACCTGGGGCCGGCGTTCTCAGGCACCGAGGTGCGCGCCTTTGCCGCTGCGTGTGTCAAGGCGATCCGTGTGCCCGACGGGGCCGCGCTGGGGCGCAACCGTCTCGACGGTCTCGTGGACCGGGCCAAGGAGCTCGGTGCCAAGGGTCTGGCCTGGTTCAAGGTCACATCGGACGCCCCGGTGGCGTTGACGTCGCCACTCGACAAGGTCCTCTCCGACGACGAGCGCAGCGCCATCGTGTCGGCCACCGGTGCAGGCGCCGGAGACCTCGTGCTGGTGGTGGCCGACGAATGGCGAAGGGCGTGCGAGGTCCTCGGGCAGATTCGCCTGGACCTCGGTCGTCCCCCCGTGGGCGAGGGCGAGCGCCGCTTCCTGTGGGTGACCGAATTCCCCCTCTTCGACGGCACCGACGACGACGGCAACCCTCAGGCCGCCCACCATCCCTTCACGATGCCCCATCCCGACGACCTCGACCTGCTCGAGTCCGATCCCACCCGGGTGCGGTCCCAGGCCTATGACCTCGTCCTCAACGGCTGGGAGCTCGGCTCGGGGTCGATTCGTATCCACCGCGAGGACATCCAGCGCCGGGTCTTCGACGCGCTGGGCATCCGCCCCGACGAGGCCGAGGCCCGCTTCGGGTTCCTGCTCGGGGCGTTCCGCCACGGCGCCCCCCCGCACGGGGGGTTTGCGATCGGCGTGGACCGCTTCGTGGCGGTGCTGTCGGGAGAGGAGAACCTGCGTGAGGTCATCGCCTATCCGAAGACCCAGTCCGGGACCGACCCCATGACCGGTGCGCCCAAGGCGCTGCCGGAGCGGGCGCTGCGCGACCTGGGCCTGCGCATCATCCCCGCGGGCGACTGAGCCCGGCGCCCGGCGACCGGGAAGCGGACACCGATGGCGAGCCGGGCACCGCGTCGAGGCGGGCCGGGACCACCCGACCTCTTCGGCCAGGCGGCTGCCGACCGGCTCCGGCAACGTGCCCCGCTGGCGGCTCGGCTGCGGCCCCGGACCCTCGACGACATCGTGGGTCAACGCCATCTGGTGGCCCCCGACGCGCCCCTGCGGGTGCTCATCGAGGCGGACCGTCTGACCTCGGCGGTCCTGTGGGGACCGGCCGGCACCGGCAAGACCACGCTCGCCCAGGTCGTGGCGGCCACCACCGCCAAGGCCTTCGTGCCCCTGTCGGCGGTGAACGCGGGCGTCGCCGACGTGCGCGCCGCCATCGACGAGGCCCGGCGCCTGCTGGGCGAACAGGGCCGGGGCACCATCCTCTTCGTCGACGAGGTCCACCGGTTCAACAAGTCACAGCAGGACGCCCTCCTCCCGGCGGTGGAAGAGGGGCTCGTGGTCCTGATCGGCGCCACCACCGAGAACCCGTTCTTCTCGGTGAATTCGCCCTTGCTGAGCCGGGCCACGTTGTGGCGCCTGGAGCCGCTCGGGGACGAGGACATCGCCGAGGTGATCCGGCGCGGCCTCGAGGCCGAGCAGGCCCGCGCCGACGTCGACGCCGTGGCGGCCCTGGTGTCGGTGGCCGACGGCGACGCCCGGGCCGCCCTCGGGACCCTGGAGGTGGCCGTGGCGCTGGCGGGGGCCGAGCCCATCACCACCGCCGTCGTGGACCGGGCCCGGGCGGGCCGGCTGCTGCACCAGGGGGCCGATGCCCACTACGACCAGGTCAGCGCGCTGATCAAGTCCGTCCGGGGGTCGGACCCCGACGCCGCGCTGTACTGGTTCGCCCGCATGCTCGAGGGGGGTGAGGACGCCCGGTTCATCGCCCGGCGCCTCGTGATCCTCGCCAGCGAGGACGTCGGGCTGGCCGATCCCCTGGCCCTGGTGGTGGCCGACGCCGCGGCCCGGGCCGTGGAGTTCGTGGGCCTGCCCGAAGCCCAGCTCAACCTGGCCCAGGCCGTCGTCTACCTGGCGTGCGCACCCAAGTCGAACCGGGTCACCGCCGCGCTGGGACGGGCGCAGGCCGACGCCCGCGAGGGGCCGCGCGCCGATGTCCCCACCCACCTGCGCGACGCCAGCTACCGCAGTGCCACCGACCTCGGCCACGGCGAGGGGTACCGCTATCCCCACGACGACCCCCGGGGCTGGGTGGAACAGGACTACCGTCCACCCCAGGTGGCGGGGCACGTGTATTACGAGCCGAGCGGGCACGGCGCGGAAGCGGCGCTCGGGGAACGCCTGCGCCGGCGCCGTGGCGGCGGGGAGGACGACCCCGGGGACGGAGAAGACTGAGCGCGTGATCCTCGTTCGTGCCGGACATCGGCGCAGGATCGCGGCGGTGATCGCCTGCCTGGTGGGGGCGGGCTCCGTCATGGCGGGCTCGGCGGTGCGGGCGGGTGCCGCGGGGGCGTCGCCGTCGACGCCACGGGCGTGGGTGCGCAGCACGCGCAGCGTCCCCGACCTTCCGAACGGGGCGCGGGCGCTGCGCGCCGTGGCCCCTACCACCGTGGTGCGCGGCGACGTGGTGCTCAAGCCCCGCGACCCCGCCGCGCTGGACGCGTTCGACACGGCGGTGTCGACGCCGGGCACCTCGTCGTTCCGGCACTACCTCGCCCCCGGCGAATTCGTCCGGGAGTTCGGGCCACGCCCGTCCACCATCTCGTCGGTGCGCGCGTGGCTAGCGGGCCGGGGGCTCAGCGTCGGCCCCACGTCGGGTGACGGGCTCATCGTCCCCGTTTCGGGCACCGCCACACAGGTGGACGCGGCCTTCTCGGTGGGCCTCGAGCAGTACCGCCTGCCCTCGGGCCGGGTGGTGCGCGCCCCCGATGCCGAGCCGCTGGTGCCCGGTGCCCTGGCGGGGGACCTGTACGGGGTGACGGGCCTCGACGACCTGAACCGACCCGTGCCCGAACTGGTCCGTCGCGCCGACCGGGGCCCGGTGCCAGCCGCCCCGGCGACGGCGGGCGCAGGGGCCCAGGGCCCCGCCACCGGTCATACGGCGGGGGCCGGTGTCGGGGCCCGGGCGGCGGGGCCCATGCCCACGGCGGGGTGCGAGGACACGATCCAGTCCGACGGCTCGAGCACGGGCGCGTTGACCGTCGACCAACTGGCGTCGGCGTACTCGTTCTCGAGCCTCTACTCGGGCGACGAAGGCGCCGGGGTGACCGTGGGCGTCTACGAGTTGGAGCCCTTCCTGCAGTCCGACATCAACGCCTTCAAGAACTGTTACTCACCGGCCATCGGCGCGTCGGTGAGCGCGGTGAGCGTCGACGGCGCCAACCCCAACGCCGGTCCCGGAGCGGGTGAGGCGGCGCTCGACATCGAGATGGTCATCGGCATGGCACCGAGCGTGAGCGTCAAGGTCTACGTCGGCCCCAACAACGGGACGGGGCCGCTCGACACCTACGCGCGCATGATCGACAGCGACAGCGTGGGCGTGATCTCCACCAGTTGGGGCGAATGCGAAGCACAGCTGCCGACGGCTTACGTCGAGGCCGAGGCGTCGATGTTCCAACAGGCGGTGTCCCAGGGCCAGACGGTGGTCGCCGCGGCCGGAGACGAAGGATCCGAGGACTGCTACGCCTTTCCGAGCTCCACCGACGCGCGGCTTCAGGTCGACGACCCCGGCAGCCAGCCGTGGGTGACCAGCGTGGGGGGGACCACGATCGATGCCCTCGGGCCGCCCCCGACTGAATCGGTGTGGAACTCCGGTCTGTTCACCGGGACCGGCGGGGGTGGGATCTCGACGACGTGGACCATGCCGGCGTGGCAACGGGGCCCGGGCGTCCAGAGCCCCTACACCAAGGCGCAAGACCCTTTCACCGGGGCCCAGCCCTGTCCCTTGAGCTCGGGCCCGGGCACGCTGTCGTGTCGTGAGGTCCCCGACGTGGCGTCTGACGCCGACCCCCGCACGGGCCTGGCCATCTTCTGCTCGTGTGTCGGCGGGGGGTGGGTGAGGATCGGGGGGACGAGCATGTCGTCGCCCCTGTGGGCGGCCCTGGTCGCCCTGGCCGACCAGGGCCAGCCGTCGGTGGGCTTCATGAACCCCACGCTCTACCAGGCGCAGTGTGGAGGAAGCACGGTGTTCGACGACGTCACCGTCGGGAACAACCAGCCCGTCGGCTCGGCACCGAGCAACCCCCCGCACAGCCCCGCCGGGCCGTACTACCGGGCCACGCCCGGCTACGACCTGGCCACGGGGCTCGGCACCCCCGTCGCCAGCGCGCTCGTGGGTCGCCTGCGTTCACCTCCCGGCTCGACGTGTCCCGTGGTGAGCGCGGTTTCGGCGTCGTCGGGCCCGGCCGCCGGCGGCACCACGGTGACGGTGTCGGGGTCGAACCTGTCGGGGGTGACCGAGGTCGATTTCGGCAACGGCAACCCCGGTGTGATCACGGCCCTCACGTCGTCGTCGGTGACCGTCGTCTCACCGGTGTCCCCCACGGGGGGATGGGCGGCGACCGACGTGATCGTGAAGGCGGGCGCCGACGCGCTCGGGTTCGACGGCAGCATGCCCTTCACCTATCTCGGGCCCCGTGGGTACCGGACGGTGGCCTCGGACGGTGGCGTCTTCTCGTTCGGGCAGATGGGGTACTACGGATCGATGGGGGGCAGACCACTCGATCAACCGATCGTGGGCATGGCCGACACCCCCTCGTCCAAGGGCTACTGGTTGGTGGCGTCCGACGGCGGCATCTTCTCCTTCGGCGACGCCGCCTTCCACGGGTCGACGGGCGACATCAGGCTCTCCAAGCCGGTAGTGGGTATGGCGGCCACCCCCGACGGGGGCGGCTACTGGTTGGTGGCGTCGGACGGCGGCGTCTTCGCGTTCGGCGATGCGGGATTCGACGGGTCCACGGGAAACCTCAAGCTCACCAAACCCATCGTCGGCATGGCGGCCACCCCCGACGGGGGCGGCTACTGGTTGGTGGCGTCCGACGGTGGCATCTTCGCCTTCGGGGACGCCGTCTTCCACGGGTCGATGGGGGGCACGGTGCTCGCCAAGCCCGTGGTCGGGATGGCCACCACCCCCGACGGGGGCGGCTACTGGTTGGTGGCGTCCGATGGCGGCGTCTTCTCCTTCGGCGACGCCGCCTTCCACGGGTCGACGGGCGACATCAGGCTCACCAAGCCGGTAGTGGGCATGGCGGCCACCCCCGACGGGGGCGGCTACTGGTTGGTGGCGTCGGACGGCGGCATCTTCTCCTTCGGTGGGACCTACGGCGGGTTCTTCGGTTCGACCGGCGACATCCGGCTCACCAAGCCCATGGTGGGAATCGGCGCCCCCTGACCCGGCGCCGTAGGATGGCGTCGCCATGTCCGCCGACAACGTCGCTGCGCTGGTCGCCGCCATCGCCGCCGGTACGGCATCACTCGTGCTCGTCGGGGTCGTGGTCGTCCTGAGCAGGCGCGTGCGCGAGCTCGGCCGAGCCGTCGACGAGTTGCGACGAGAGACGGTGCCGTTGTTGCACGGCGCCCGCGTGGTCGTCGACCAGGCCGCCACCGAGATGGTGCGGGTCGGCGACGTCTTGGACTCGGCCGAGGCGGTGTCGTCGACGGTGGACTCCGCGTCGCGCCTCGCCTACCGCGCCTTCTCCAACCCGGTCGTGAAGGTCCTCGCCTACAGCACCGGGCTCGGCAGCGCCATGCGACGGTTCTTCGGGCGCCGACCCGCGCTCGACGCCAGGCCCGTGGTCCCCACCAACGGCCGGGCGCGTGGCGTCGATCCGCCCCGACCCGAGGACCGACCCGACAACGGGCACGGCGGACCGGCCCGGGCACGACCTCGTCGCCGCCACGCGGGGGCGCCGCAGTGATCCGTCGGCCCCTCTGGCTCGCCGCCGGCGCCGCGCTCGGCGTGGGCGGCACCATGTGGACGCGTCGTCGGGTCGAGCGCCTGTCGCGGCGCGTGCGGCCCACCGCGCTGGCGACCGAGGTCGCCTCGATCGTCGAGCGCACCCGGCGGGGTGCGGCCGAGCGGGTGCGCGACGCCGTGGACACGGGCCGGACCGAGGCTCAGCGACGGCAGGAGGCCTTGTGGAACGACCTGGCGGGCCGCGACCGCGCGTGACGGTGGGCGGCCGCTGAACACCCTGGATGGAGGCCTGATCGGGGCGCGCCCGGCGCCCCGGGTGGGCGAAGTCGACCGGTAGGATCGTCCGATGATGGACGCATCCCAGCTCCGCTCGACGTTCACCGGCTTCTACGCGCAGCGGGGACATGTCGTGGTCCCGTCGGCCAGCCTCGTGCCCCACGATCCCACCGTGCTGTTCACCATCGCCGGCATGGTGCCGTTCAAGCCCTACTTCGTGGGAGAGGAGGAACCGCCCTTCCGACGCGCCACCTCGGTGCAGAAGTGTTTCCGCACCGTCGACATCGACGTCATCGGCACCGACCAACGGCACTGCACGTTCTTCGAGATGCTCGGCAACTTCAGCTTCGGGGACTACTTCAAAGAGACCGCCATCCCCCTCGCCTGGGAGCTGCTCACCGAGGTCCTGGGCATGGATGCGGAGCGTCTCTGGATCACCATCTTCGAGACCGACGACGAGGCGCACGACATCTGGCTCTCGGTCCCCGGGGTGCGCGAAGAGCGGGTGCAGCGTCTGGGGTCGGAGGACAACTTCTGGCAGATGGGCGACACCGGCCCGTGCGGTCCGTGCTCCGAGCTGTTCTACGACCGCGGGCCGGAGTTCGGGGCCGATGGTGGGCCCGCCCAGGGCGGGGCCGATCGATTCGTCGAGATCTACACCCTCGTGTTCATGCAGTACGACCGGGGGGCCGACGGATCGCTCGCCGACCTTCCCTTCAAGGGCATCGACACGGGGGCGGGGCTCGAGCGAAATCTGCCCATCTTGGAGGGGGTGCAGTCACTCTTCGAGACCGAGATGTTCCGTCCCGTCCTGGCCGTGGCCGAGGACATCACCGAGGTGCGCTACGGCGCCGATGTCCATTCCGACGTGTCCCTGCGGATCCTGGCCGACCACGCCCGGGCCATGGCCATGGTGGTGGCCGACGGCGTGCTGCCCTCCAACGAGGGGCGCGGCTACGTGCTGCGACGTGTCATCCGCCGGGCGGTGCGTCGGGCCTTCCAGCTGGGCGTGCTCGAGCCCATCACCCCGCGCCTCGTCGCCGCGGTGGCGGACGTGCTCGGTGATGCGTACCCCGTCCTCGTGAGCGACCTCGACCGCATCTCCGAGACCGTCGAGCGCGAGGAGGGGGCGTTCCGGCGCACCCTCGACGCGGGCTCGGTGATCCTGGAGGAGGCCCTGCGCGACGGGACGGGCCGGGTTTCGGGCCAGACGGCGTTCCGGTTGCACGACACCCACGGGTTTCCCATCGAGCTCACCATGGAGATGGCGGCCGAGGCCGGCGTCGAGGTCGACACCGAGGGCTTCGAGCATGAGATGGCGGCCCAGCGCGAGCTCGCCCGCGCCGACGCCCGTCGCCGACGCCAGGCTGTCGCCGACGAGAACGTGTACCGGGAGATGCTCGCCCGAACGGGCCCGACCCGTTTCACCGGCTACGAGCACTACGAGGAGCCCGCCCAGGTGGTGGCGGTGCTGGCGGGGGCCGAGCCCGGTACCGCCGAGATCATCCTCGACCGCACCCCGTTCTACGCCGAGTCCGGCGGTCAGGTGGGCGACACCGGGGCCATCACGACCGAGAGCGGGCGGGCCCGGGTCCTCGACACTCAGATGGTCCTGCCCGGGCTCATCGTGCACCGCGCCACCGTCGTCGAAGGCGAACTGTTCCCTCTTCAGGACGCCCTGGCGGTGATCGACGCCGGACGGCGTGACGCCACGCGCCGGCACCACACGGGCACGCACCTGCTGCACAGCGCGCTGCGTCAGGTCCTCGGCGACCACGTGCGCCAGCAGGGATCGCTCGTGACACCCGACCGGCTCCGCTTCGACTTCTCCCACCCCAAGGGGCTACGGCCCCAGGAGCTCGCCGAGGTGGCGCAGGCAGCCAACGCCGACGTGCTGACCGACGCCGCGGTGGAGGTCATCGAGACGTCGAAGGCTGAGGCCGAAGCGCTCGGCGCACTGGCGTTCTTCGAGGACAAGTACGGCGATCGCGTGCGGGTGGTACGCGCCGGCGCCCATTCGACGGAGTTCTGCGGCGGAACCCACGTCGACGCCCTGGGCATGATCGGCCCTATCACCGTCGTGTCGGAGGGATCGATCGGGTCGAACGTGCGTCGCATCTTCGCCGTGACGGGGCCCGCGTCCCTGGCGCTGCTCGAAGACAACCGTCGCACGCTCGAACAGGCGGCGCAGCTGCTCAAGGTGGAGCCCGGGGGCGTGCTCGACGCGCTCCAGAAGGTGCTCGACCGTCAGCGTCAGGCCGAAAAGGAATTGCAACGACTGCAGGGAGCCCTTCTCCAAGAGGAGGCGGGGCGCCTGGCCGGTCTCGCCGAGGGCGGGGTGGTCGTGCACCGCCAGGACGGGGCGACCGCTGACCAGCTGCGTGATCTGGCCCAGGCCATCGTGCGCCACGGTGCCCGGGTGGCGGTGGTGGCCGGGTCCCCGGGCGGTTCGAAGGTGAGCGTGGCGGTGGCATCGGGCGACGGGTCCGTCGACGCCGGGGTCGCCGTCAAGGAACTGGCACAGCTGGTCGGCGGCGGTGGCGGGGGCTCGGCCGAGCTGGCGGTGGCGGGGGGTTCGGACCCTTCGAAGATCGACACCCTGCTGGCGGAGGCGCGGCGCCGGCTCGGTGCCTGACGCCGTGCGGGTGGCCTGAGCGCAGTGCGGGTGGTGGGGGTCGACCTCGGCGCGCGGCGCATCGGTGTGGCTGTCTCCGACGGTACGGGCACCCTGGCTTCGCCCCGCACCACGATCGAGCGCAGTGGCGACCGTGCCGCCGACTGGGACGCGCTGGCGGCCGTGGTCGAAGAAGCCGGTGCGCACCGGGTGGTGGTGGGACTCCCCCTGAGCCTCAACGGTCGGCGCGGCCCGGCCGCGCAGGCGGCGCAGGCCGATGCCGACGAACTGGCCGCGTTCTTGACCCCGCGCGGCGTCACGGTGGAGACCTTCGACGAGCGCCTCACGACGGTGAGCGCGGCTCGATCGCTGCGCGACGCCGGTCGCCGAGGTCGCGCCCAGCGCGCCCGGATCGACCAGAGCGCGGCCGCGGTCCTGCTCCAAGCGTGGCTCGATGGTCACGACCGACGCGACGGAGGGCACGATGCGTGACGTCGAGCGCCGTCTTAAGACACCGGTGCCAGCCGACACCGGTGCCGGCCCGGGGCCCGCAGGTGCCGGGTCCTCCCCGCCGTCGGACGCGCCCAGGCCGGGGCCGCGCCACGGCGGGCACAGGCGGGCCGGGCCCGAGGTGTACCGGCGTCGGCGCGTCCGGGTGGCGGTGGTGGCGGTCGTGGTCCTGGCCCTGGTGGTGGGGGCCGTGGCGTGGTACCAGAGCCAGCTGGGAGGTCCCGGGGGGGCCCCGGTGGTGGTAGCGGTGTCGCCGGGGTCGTCGATGGGCGCCATCACCGGAACGCTGGTGCGCCAACACGTCGTGGACGACTCGCTGGCCTTTCGCGTCTACCTGACCCTGCACGGCACCCCCACGGTCCAACCGGGGAGCTACCTCCTGCGCCGCCACGACTCGTTCGCCGACGTCCGGGCCGTGCTGGCGGCGGGGCCCAACGTCTCGAGCGTGACGGTGCTGCCGGGCTTCACCATCAACGAGGTGGCCACCCAGGTGGGAGAGGTCGCCGGTCACGACCCCTCGCACTTCCTCGCCCTCGCCAACTCCGGCACGGTGCGTTCCCCGTTCGAGCCGGCCGGCTCCACCAACCTCGACGGCCTGGTGGCAACGGGGACGTATCTCGTGGTGCCGGGGGAGTCCGACCAGACGCTGCTGCGGGACATGATCGCCCGTTTCGACACGCTGGCCGACGACGTGGGTCTCACCACCGCGGCGGCGGCGGTGGGTGTGACGCCATACCAGGCGATCACCATCGCGTCGATCGTGGAGAAAGAGGGCGTGTACCAGAAGAACCTGGGCAAGGTGGCGCGGGTGATCTACAATCGCTTGGCGCGCGGCACGCCCTTGCAGATGGACTCGACGGTGCTGTACTCCGAGCATCGCGACGGAGGGCGCGTGACCTCGGCAGACCTGGCGCTCAACACGCCGTACAACACCTACCTGCACACGGGGCTCACCCCCACGCCCATCTGCTTCCCCGACAAGGCCTCGTTGGAAGCGGCCCTGGCGCCCTCGCCCGGCGACTGGCTCTACTTCGTGGTGGTGTCCAAGGACGGTACCGAGGCCTTCTCCTCCACCTTCGCCGGACAACAGGCCAACGAGCGCCTCGCCCAGAGCCGGGGCCTGGGGTAGGCCCCGTGCCGCCGGGGGGGGAACCGACGCGATCGTCGCCGACATGGCCCACCGGGGCCTCGACCGTCGTCGGGCGTGATCGGGGACCCCGTCGCCCATTCGTTGTCGCCGTTGTTGCACAACGCCGCCTTCGACGCCCTCGGCCTCGACTGGGTGTCGGTGGCCTTCCCGGTCGGTGCCGGGTCCACGGCCGACGCGCTCACCGGGATGCGCGCCCTTCGGATCGCCGGGTTGTCGGTCACCATGCCGCACAAAGACAGCGCCTTCGCGGCGGTGGACGACACCACCGAGGTGGCGCGTCGGCTCGGAGCGGTCAACTGCGTGACCTGGCGCGACGGAGCGCTGGTCGGTGACTCGACCGACGGCGGGGGATTCTTGGCCGCCTTGCGACGAGCGGCGGGGTTCAACCCCGGTGCCAAGCGCTGTCTCGTGATCGGTGCCGGCGGCGCGGCGCGCGCCGTGATCCTGGCCCTGGCCGAAGCCGGCGCTGCCGAAGTGGTGGTCCTGAACCGGACCGCGGCCCGCGCCGAGGTCGCCGCCGCGCTGGCGGGCGCGGTGGGTCGGGTGGGGTCGGACGCCGATGTCAGCGGGGCCGAGCTCGTCGTTCAGGCGACCCCGATCGGCATGGTCGGCGTGGGGGCGGATCCCTCGGGCGAGCTCCCCGTCGACCCCGGCGCGTTGCACGGGGGGCAGGTGGTCGCCGACCTCGTGTACCACCCGGCGCAAACGCCTCTGCTGGCCGCCGCGACGGCGCGTGGCGCGGTGGCGGTGGGCGGGCTGGGGATGCTCGTGCACCAGGCCGCCCTGGCGCTCGAGCAGTGGACCGGCCGTGTGGCGCCGGTCGAGGCCATGTGGGCGGCGGCGCGGGGCCAGATGCTCCGTTGATCGAGCTTCGGCCGCCGTCAGTGATCGGCGGCCGAGCCGGCGGGCCCCGGTGTGTCCGCGGTCGCCACCACCGGGGCCGGCAGGGCGAAGACCCCGTGGTCCTGCAGTCGGTGCGCGATCTCCTCGCGCAGGACCCGGGCGACGCGTTCGCGATCGTCGGTGGCCGTCCGGACCGAAACCCGGCACGTGAAGGTGTCCGCCGCCATGGCGACCACACCCCACACCCGCGGGGGTTCGAGGCACAGCGGTGCGTAGGCGGGGTCGTTCGCCACGGCGGCGGCCGCGGCCCTGATGGTGTCGAGCACGGTGTCGACCGCGGCGGTGACCGGCACGGGCACGTCGACGGTGGCCTGGCCCCAGCCCCGAGAGGAGTTGGCGAGCTTGCGGATCTCACCGTTGGGCACGTACCAGACGGTGCCGTCGTCGGATCGCAGGCGCGTGACGCGCAACGTCAGGTCTTGGACGGTGCCGGTGGTGTCGCCCACGGCGATCGTGTCACCGATGTCGAATTGCCCCTCGACGGTGAGCAGGACCCCGGCCAACAGGTCACGCACCATGCTCTGGGCACCGAAGCCGAGTGTGGCCCCGATGACCGTGGCGCCCGCCAGCAGGGGGGTGAGGTTCAGGCCGATGGTGCCGAGGATCACGAAGAAGGCGATGGCGGCCACCACCCCCCGCCATACGTTGGCGAGCAGGCTCGTGAGGGTCAGCGCCCGGGCGGCGGCACGGGGCGAGTCGGCGTGGGCCACGGCCTTGTGGGCGGCCGCCCCCACCCAGCGCCGGATGATCCGGCTGCCCAGCCATCCGATAAGGATGGCCACCCACACCACCACGAGGACGGTGACGGGCTTGATCACCACCTCCTGCCAGTGGGCGGCTGTCGGCTCGCTCACGCCGGCCCAGCGCAGGACGTCGTAGAGCCACCCTTGGTCGACCACCAGGGGTGGAATGGCGTGGATGGGCACGACCGGTATTCTGGTCGGCCGGAGCACCCCGGTTGAGCACCTCTCTCGCACACCGCCCGGCAACGGGTCGGCCCCTGGCGTTACGGGTCGATTTCGCTCTGGTGCTGAGCACGCTCGCGGCGGCCGGCTTCGGTGTCGTGCTCGTCTATTCGGCCACCCGGTCGAAGCTCGCCGCGGCCGATCTCAACACCCACTATTTCCTCACCCACCAGGCGGCGTATGTCGTGGTGGGGTTCGTCTTTATGGTGGTGCTGGCCGCGCTCGACTACCGCTGGCTCGAACACGCCAGTGCCGTGCTCTACGTGGCCATGATCCTGGCCCTGCTGGCGATGTTCAGCGGCATCGGGTCGAGCGCGCTGGGCGCCACGCGGTGGGTGCAGATCGGAGGGGTGCAGATCCAACCCTCGGCGTTCGCCACCCTCGTGCTCATCGTCACCGTCGCCACCTTCTGCGCGCGGCGACCGGAGGGCCTGGGCCGCAACGACATCCTCAAGGTCCTGGCGTTGGCGGCGGTGCCGATCCTGTTGGTGGTGAAGCAGCCCGACCTCGGCAGTGGGATCGTGATGTCGGTCGTGCTCCTCGTGATGCTCATCATCGCGGGGATCCCCAACCGCTACCTGATGCTCCTGGTGTTGCTCGCCGTCACCGGCGCGTTCGCATTGGTGCACTTCAAGCTCCTCAAGGGCTATCAGCTCACCCGGATCACCTCCGTCTTCCACATCGGGAAGAACCTCCAGAGCACCGGCTACAACGTGGGCCAGTCGGTGGCGGCCATCGGGTCGGGCGGCTCGTGGGGGACGGGGTTGTTCCACGGACCGCAGACCAACCTGGCCTATGTGCCCGAGCAGCAGACCGACTTCATCTTCTCGGCGTTGGGCGAGCAGCTCGGCTTCGTCGGCGCGGCCGGCGTCCTGGCTCTGCTCGGGGTCCTGTCGTGGCGGCTGTTGCGCAGTGCCCAGCTGGCCCGCGACGCCTTCGGTCGGCTCCTGGCGGCGGGCTGCTTCACGCTGGTGGCGTTCAGTGTGTTCGAGAACGCCGGGATGGCCATGGGCATCATGCCCGTGGCCGGGATCCCTCTCCCGTTCCTGTCGTACGGAGGATCGGCGACCGTGGCCTTCTTCGCGGCCATCGGCATCGCGCTGTCGGTGCAATTGCGCGCCCAGCGATGACCGACGTCGACGCCGGTGGCGGCGCCGTTGACGAGCACGACGCGTCGGCGCCGGACCAGATGGGCACGGGTTTGGCGCCCACGCCGCTCGAGGTGCTCGACCTCTCTCCGGAGGTGTGGAGGATCGTGGCCGTGGCCGGCGTCGAGATGGAGCTCCCGAGCGCCAACCCCGAGGTCGTGCTGCACGAAGCGCAGGACCCCTGGCGCGAGCTTCGGATCCCCGTGGGCATGGCCGAGGGCACGGCGATCGCCTTCGCGTTCCGCGGCATCGACACGCCCCGCCCCCTCACCCACGAGCTCGTGACCGAGATCCTCGACCGCCACGACGTGAGCATCGAGGCCGTGCGCGTCACCGTCCGGCGGGGGCAGGTGTTCTTCGCCGAGATCGACACCACGGGGCCGCGGGGGCGCCGTGTCCTGCCCTGCCGGCCCTCCGATGCCATCGCCCTGGCCCTGCGCCAGCGGCTCCCCACCCCGATCCTGGTGGCCGAATGGGTGTTCACCGGTGCCGACGCCCCTCCCGGGGTGGGGCCGGAAGGGCCCGGCAGCCGACCCTGAGGTTGTGCTGGGTGGCGCCGGTTGCGCCGGGTGGCGCCGGTTCAGTAGGGGGTCAGCGTCCGGCGGCCGGTACCGCCGCGACGGTGGCCGGTGCCACTCGTTGGGCCGTCGCCTGGTCGACCACGATGGCGCGCTCGCCTTCGTCGGAGATCCGCATGAGCAGGGCGATGAGGACGTAGTTGGCCACCAGTGACGACCCGCCGTAAGCCATGAACGGCAGGGTGATGCCGGTGAGCGGGAGCAGGCGGATGATGCCGGCCATGATGAACAACGCCTGGAAGCCGAGGATCAAGGTGAGCCCGGCCGCCACCATCTGGGCGAACTCCGAGCGCGCCGTCTGGGCGGTGCGGAAGCCGGCCCCGACGAGCAGCATGAAGGCGAACAGGATCGACGCCGTGCCGAGCAACCCCATCTCGGTGCCGAAGGCGGTGAAGATGTAGTCGCTGTGCACCTCGGGGATGACGCGCACATCACCGAAGCCCAGTCCCGTGCCGATGAGCCCTCCCGTCCCCATGCCGTACAGGCCCGCCATGATCTGGCCCGTCGGCTGGGGGTGGAGCCACTCCGAGACCCGCACGTTCACCTGGGAGAAGAGTCGGTCGGCGGCGAAGGCCCCGGCCACGAAGAGCACGAGGCCCAGGGCGAGGTAATTCCATCGTCCCGACGTGAGCCACAGCATGGCCATGAACAACACGAAGATGAGCAGCGCGAACCCGATGTCGTCCTCGCCGCCGAGCACGAGCATGGTGAAGCCCCATGCCACGAGGATGGGGACGAGGGGCCGGGGGTCGAGCATCAGCCGGTTGCCGACACGCAAGGTGGGCACCGACAGCAGCTCGCGCTTCTCCACGAAGTAGGACGCGAAGAAGATGCACAGGGCCAACTTGGCCAGCTCGATGGGTTGCCCGTTGATGGGCCCCACCCCCACCCACAGGCGCGCCCCGTTGTGGTTCTGGCCCAGGTGCGGGATGAGCGGGGACAGCATGAGGACCACCGCCACCAGCAGGAGCAGGTACCGGTACCGGTCGAGGTCGCGCGACCGGCGTACCACCGCCAGGGTCACGACGTAGGCCCCCACGCCCACCGCCGTCCAACCTGCCTGGGCCTGGGCCCAGTGTTGGGCGATGCGGGCCAGCATCACGTAGCCGAGCCCGTTCAAGAGCGTGGCGATGGGGAGCAGCACGGCATTGGCGTCGGGGGCGTAGACGCGGTTGGCGACATGGGCGACGAGGGCGAGCCCGAGCATGACGCCCAGGAACGGCCCCAGGTTGGCGGGGATCTTCGACGTCGTACCCACCGAAGCGAGCACGTAGGTGGCGACGACGATGAGCGAGCCGAAGACGAGCAGACCGAGCTCGGTCCGCCTCTTCGGCTTGGGACGGCGGGCCCGCATCCCCTCGGTGGGCGCGAGGCGACTCAGGAGTCGGGGCACCGGACCGAGCCTACTGCCGGGCCCGTGGCGGACCCTGGCACCGACCCTGGCGCCGACCCTGGCGCCGGGGCAGGAACACGGGACCCTGTCGGGACCCCACCGGCGGTACCCTGGATCTTTGATGGAGGCCTTCGATCCGGCGCGCGGCGCCATGGCCGCTCACCCCGGCTCCCCTGGGGGCGAGGCGGCGCCGACACTCACCCCGGTCGGGGTAGAGGACGCGGTCACCGCCCGCGGCCCGGAGCGGTTCTCCAACCGGGAGCTGTCGTGGCTCGAGTTCGGGGCCCGGCTGCTCGAACTCGCCGACGACGAGCGGGTGCCGCTGCTCGAGCGGGTCAAGTTCCTGGCCATCTTCTCCGAGGGTCTCGACGAGTTCTTCCAGGTGCGGGTGGCGGGGCTCAAGGACCAGGTCGACGCCGGGCTGCGCACCCGGTCGGCCGACGGCCTGCGCCCCAGTGAGGCGCTTCGTGCCATTCACCAGCGGGTGACCGAGCTCGTCGACCGGCAGTCGCACATCTTCCTCGACTCCGTGGTTCCGGGTCTGGCCGAGGCCGGGGTCCGGGTGGCGGACTGGTCCTCGCTCGACGACGCCGACCGTGAGCACCTCACCGACGTGTTCAGCCGTCAGATCTTCCCGGTCCTCACGCCGTTGTCGGTGGACCCCGGGCACCCCTTCCCCTACATCTCGAACCTGTCGCTCAATCTCATCGTCCGCGTCGGTGACCCCGTCACCGGCGTGGAGCGGGTGGCACGGGTCAAGGTCCCCCCGCTGTTGCCGCGCTTCGTCGTGATGCCCGACGGCGAGCGCTTCGTGGCGCTGGAGCAGATCATCGCCGCCCAGCTGGCGACGTTGTTCCCCGACATGGTGATCGGCGAGCACTACGCCTTCCGAGTGACGCGCAACGCCGACCTCGTGCTCGACGAGGACGAGGCGGACGACCTCCTGGCCGCGGTGGAGATGGAGCTGCGCCGTCGCCGTTTCGGACGGGCCGTGCGCCTCGAGGTGGCCGCCGACATCTCCGACGACATGCGCGACATGTTGGTGCACGAGCTCGACCTCGGTCACGACGACCGGTACGCCATCGCCGCGCCGCTGGACCTCGGGACCCTGTGGGGCGTCTACGCGCTCGACCGCCCCGACCTGCACGAGCAGGCGTGGGCGCCCATGACCCCGCCCGGGCTCGCCAACGCCGGCAACGAGCCCGCCGACCTGTTCGCGGTGCTGCGCGAACGCGACGTCCTCGTGCACCACCCCTACGACTCCTTCGCGACCTCGGTCGAGCTCTTCATCGCCCAGGCGGCCGCCGACCCCGACGTGCTGGCCATCAAGCAGACGCTGTACCGCACCTCGGGTGACAGCCCCATCGCGGCGTCGCTGATCGAGGCGGCCGAGGCGGGCAAGCAGGTCGCCGCCGTCGTCGAGCTCAAGGCGCGCTTCGACGAACAGGCCAACATCTCATGGGCGCGCGCGCTCGAAGAGGCGGGCGTGCACGTGGTGTACGGCCTCGTCGGTCTGAAGACGCACTCCAAGGCGGCGCTGGTGGTGCGGCGCGAGGAGGACGGGATCCGTCGCTACTGCCACATCGGTACCGGCAACTACAACCCTCGTACGGCGCGTCAGTACGAGGACCTCGGTCTGCTCTCCGCCGATCCCGATCTCGGCGCCGATGTCGGCGACCTGTTCAACTTCCTCACCGGCTACAGCCGGTACGCCCGCTACCGGAAGCTGGTGGTCGCGCCCATGGCGTTGCGCCAGCGCATCACCGAGTTCATCGAGGAGGAGGCGAGGGCGGGGCCCGAGGGTCGCATCGCCATCAAGGTGAACGGGCTCACCGACCCCGACGTGATCGACTCGCTGTACCACGCCTCGGTGGCTGGCGTTCCCATCGACCTCGTCGTGCGCGGGGTGTGCAACCTCCGTCCCGGCGTCCCGGGCCTGTCCGACACCATCCGGGTGAGGTCAATCGTGGGCCGCTTCCTCGAGCACTCCCGGATCTACCGCTTCGGGGGCACGGGCACCCGCCCCTTGACCGTGCTCATGGGGTCGGCCGACCTCATGGAGCGGAATCTCGACCGCCGCATCGAGGTCCTGGTCCCGGTCCTCGATCCCGAGCTCCAAGCCCGGCTGCTCGAGGTGCTCGACCTGAACCTGGCCGACGACACCAATTCCTGGGTCCTCGGCGTCAACGGAACCTGGGAGCGGGTACCCACCGTGGAGGGGATCAGCGCCCAGCGCCGGCTCCAGGAACTGGCCCGGGATCGCGCCCGGCGCCGGCGCGAAGCCGACACCCTGGGCGCCACCAGCTGATCACGCCGAGGGCCCCTTCCCGCCGAGGGCCGATTCGATTTCGATCGAGGGGTCAGCACTCCGGGGAGAGGGCGTCGGGGGTCGGCAGCACCCCGTTGTCGTCGAGGGACACCACCTCGTCGCGGGCACGACGCAGGCGTTGGTACCACCCTTCCCCCGAGAACCGCAGGGACAGATAGGCGATGCCGCCGACGGGGATGGGCAGCCAGAAGTTGGCCAGGCGGTAGCCCAGGACGCCGAGGATGGCCGTCTCCTGGGGGACACCGAAGCCGCTCAGGGTGGAGATGAGGACACCTTCGACCACGCCGAGGCCCGAGGGCGTGATCGGGAACACGGCGAGCACCTGGGCCAGGCCGTAGGCGACCAGTAGGTCGATGGGGGAGACGATCGTCCCCAGCGCGGCGATGAAGACGAACAGCGAGGCCGCATCGAGCAACCAGAACGCCGCTGCCCACGCGACCGCCCGGAGCAGGACCTGGGGTTCGGCCAGGAACTGGCCCAGACGCTCGGCCACCCGGTGGGCCTGGACGGCGACCTTGTCGCCGTCCAGGAAGGGGATGTGGTCCGCCCAGCGACGGCAGATCGCGATGGAGCGGTGGCGCCCCCGCGTGAGCGCCAGCACGAGCCCGGCGACCAGACCCATGAGCACGACCCCCGCCCCGGCGGCCACGGCGTAGAGCGGGTTGTACCCGTGGAAGAACACCGAGACGAGCAGGGCCAACCACAGGATCGAATTGAGGACCAGCGCCGAGCCGACGCCCTGCATGCCCAGGGCGAAGCCGGCGTCGGCGCCCGTCACACCCGACTGCGTGAGCAGGCGGAAGGCGACGGCGGTGCCCGGCGCCGTGCCTCCCGGTACGATGTGGCTCACCGACAGACTCGACAGGTTGATCCGCAGCAGCCGCGATCGCGGCGGTCCACCGTTGTGCAGCACGGTGTGGGTGAGCTGGCTGTAGGACACGAGCGATGCAGCTTCGAGGATCACACCGGCGATGACGTAGGCGAAGTTGATCCGGCCCAGGAGGTTGACCGACTTGCGTGCGCCCGCCAGCTGGGGCAGGACGAGGTACTCGAGGACGAGAAAGAGCCCGACCGCGTAGAGACCCCACTTGACCTGTCTGCGCATCCGCCTCCGCCTGGGGGCGGCCTCCGTCTCCGCCTGCATCCGAGCCATGCTTCCACGTCAGAGGGCCCGAGACGGGCCAATCCGGATCGGCGCGGCGGACTCGGAGTTGTGCCGCGGTCGCCGGGACGGGGGCTGCCATGCTGGGGACGATGTCGGAGATGCCCGCACCGCCGGTGACCAGGCGAACGCGGCTCTGGGAGTGGGCCGACGAGCGACGCGTCCCCCTGCAAGCGATCCTCGTCACCGTGGGCGTGGTGGTCGCCACCCTGGCGGCGGGAAAGATCGCCTACAAGCTGCGCGACGTGATCCTGCTCATGGCCGTGGCCGGGTTCATCGCGCTGCTGCTCAACCCTTTGGTCGTTCTGTTGCAGCGGGTGGGGCTCTCGCGCCGGGGCTATGCCGTCGCCATCGTGACGCTGTTCGCCGTGCTCGTGTTCACCGGCCTCGCCTATGCGTTCGGCGCACCGTTGGCGAACGGGTTGACCCACCTCATCTCCAAGCTCCCCAGCTATGTGAAGAGTGCCGAGCACGGTAAGGGGTACATCGGGAGTCTGGTCCGCAAGTACCACGTGCAGCACTGGGTCCAACAGAACCTGCCCAAGCTCCAGAGCTACGCCAAGAACCTGTCCAAGCCGGCGTTGAAGCTCGGGGCCGGGGCCTTCGCCCTCGGCTTCGATCTGTTCGTGGTGTTCATGCTGGTGCTGTTGCTGTTGCTGGAGGGCCCCAAGCTACGCGCCGGCGCTGTTGCGGCTCATCGCCCCCCAACGCGCCGCCCGGCTCACACGCGTCGCCGGGGAGGTCAACCGGTCGGTGACCGGGTTCATGCTCGGGAACTTCATCACGTCGGTCATCGCCGGCGTGGTCGTCTTCGTGACCTTGTTGGCGTTGGGGGTGCCCTACGCGCTGTTGTGGGCCCTGTGGGTGGCGCTCTTCGACTTCCTGCCCATGATCGGCGGCCTGGTGGCGGGTCTGCCCACCGCCTTGTTCGCACTGGCGCACTCGGTGACCGCCTTCGTCGTCTTCGCCGTGGTCTTTCTCGCCTACACCCAGATCGAGAACCACGTGCTCAATCCCATCGTGATGAGCCGGACCGTGCGCATCAACCCGCTCCTCGTGCTCATCGCCATCCTGGTGGGGGCCAACGTCGGCGACCTGGTGGGCGGGTTCTTCGGGGGGTTCGTGGGCACGCTGCTGGCCATCCCCATCGCCGGGTCGATCCAGGTGATCGTGCGCGAGATGTGGCACTCGAGCGCTCCCGAGGCGCAATTGGAGATCGTGGGAACCACTGGCGGACCCACCGCGGTCCCCTAGGCTTCGGTCGTGCGCGTCCTCGTCGTCCTGCCGACGTACAACGAAGCGGAGAACATCGACCACGTCCTGCACCGCATCCGGGGCGCCCTGCCCGACGCGGGGGTGCTCGTGGTCGACGACGGCAGTCCCGACGGCACCGCCGACATGGCCGAGAAGCTCGGCGACGAGCTCGGCAACATCGACGTCCTGCGGCGCCACGCCAAGTCCGGTCTGGGAAGCGCGTACCGCGCCGGGTTCGCCTGGGGCCTCGAACGGGGCTGGGAGGCGTTCGTGGAGATGGACGCCGACCTTTCGCACGAGCCCGAGGCGCTCCCCACGCTGATCGCGCCACTGCGCGAGGGTGTCGACCTCGTGATCGGGTCGCGCTACGTCCCGGGCGGGTCGATCCCCAACTGGCGCTGGCACCGCCGCCTGCTGTCCCAGGGTGGCAACGTCTACGCTGCCATGCTGCTACGGGCTGCACGTGACCGACTCGACCTCGGGGTTCCGGGCCTACCGGGCCGATGCGCTGCGCCGCATCGACCTCAACGCGGTGCGTGCCGAGGGGTACGGGTTCCAGATCGAGATGGTGTACCAGGTCCTCCAGCACGGGGGACAGGTGACCGAAGTGCCCATCCGGTTCGTGGACCGGGTGGAGGGCAAGTCGAAGATGTCGATGCACATCGTGGTCGAGGCTCTGCTCCTCGTGACGTGGTGGGCATGCAAACGGGCGGGGCTCGTCCTGGTCAAGGGTGGCGGCCACCGTGCCCGGACGGGGGTGGCGGCCTAACCGCGGCGCAGTGCCCTCCGGGTCGGGCGCCCCATCTGAGAACATGGAGGGGTGAACACACCCACGAAGATCCTGGTCGTCGACGACGAGCCCTACATCACTGATCTCCTCGGCGCCGCCCTGCGCTTCGAGGGATTCGCCGTGGAGACCGCGGCCACGGGCGGGGACGCCATCACGCTGGCCGGGCGTGGCCACCATGACCTGGTTCTTTTGGACGTCATGCTTCCCGACGTCGACGGCACCGAGGTGTGCCGCCGGATGCGGGAGCAGGGCAACAGGACGCCAGTGCTGTTCCTGACGGCCCGCGACGCCACCGAGGACAAGGTGGGGGGTCTCACCGCCGGCGGTGACGACTACGTGACCAAGCCGTTCAGCCTCGACGAGCTCGTGGCTCGCATCCACGCCGTCTTGCGCCGGACCACGCCTTCGCTCGACAGCGACCGGCTCAAGTTCGCCGACCTCGAGATGGACGACCAGACCCACGAGGTCTGGCGCCAGGACTCGCTCGTCGAGTTGACCGCCACGGAATTCAACCTTCTGCGGTACATGCTCGAGAATGCCCGTCGGGTGCTGTCGAAGAGTGAGATCCTGGATCACGTGTGGACCTACGACTTCGACGGCGACCCCAACATCGTCGAGACCTACATCAGCTACCTGCGCAAGAAGATCGACCGTGTGGACCCGCCGTTGATCCACACCATCCGCGGCGTGGGCTACAGCCTCAGGCTCCCGCGCGACCGAGAGTAGTCACGGTGTCGCTGCGGCGCCGGCTCGTGGTGGGCATGATGTTGCTGCTCGTGGCGGCGCTCATCACGACCGACGTCGTGACGTCGTCGTCGTTGCGGTCGTTTCTGATCGGAAGGCTCGACGAACAGATCGACGCCTCGCAGACCCAGGCCTACAACTACATCTCCCAGGTCTACGAGCGCGACCTGAAGGCGGGGGACCGGACGCCGGTCACCGACCCCGGCAAATGGCTGGCCGAGCTGAGCACGAAGGCGCCGCCGAAGTTCAATGCCACTCCACCTCCGAACCCGCGGTTGAACGGGAGCGTGCTGGCCGACCGGCTGAGCTCCGACGCCTACGTCGAGGTCCTCTCGACGACCGGCACGGTGCTGGTCCGGCTGCCCTCGGGACTGGCCGCCAACCCCGACCCCGCCCCCGTGCTGCCGCGGGACCTGCCCGTCCAGCACATCACGAGACCGCACGTCTTCGGGACCAACCACGGTCCGTACGCACCCGAGAGCGGGCGATCGACGTCCCCGCCGTCGGGTCGCACGGGCAGCAGTACCGGCTCGAGGCCGTCGCGGTCCCGGGGGGAACCGTCGTCACCGCCATCTCGCTCGACCCGACCGACAAGACGATCGCCTCGCTGACGCACGTGGAGCTCTTGGTGTCGATCGCGGTGATGATCGCCCTGCTGCTGCTCACGCTGTGGATCGTGCGCATGGGGATGCGCCCGCTCGATGACATGACCGAAACGGCCGGGGCCATCGCCAGGGGCGACCTCACCCAACGGATCAGGCGCACCGACGATCGCAGCGAGGTCGGTCGCCTGGGAGTGGCGCTGAACGGCATGTTGAGTCAGATCGAGGCCGCCTTCCGCGAGCGCACATCTTCCGAGGTGCGCCTGCGGCGCTTCGTGGCCGACGCCTCGCACGAGCTGCGCACACCCCTGACCTCGATCCGGGGCTACGCCGAGCTCCTGCGCAAAGGAGCCTTCGAGTCCGAGGAGGATCGCCGGCGCGCCGCCGAGCGCATCGAGGGTGAGGCGGCACGCATGGCCCTGTTGGTCCAGGACCTGCTCTTGTTGGCCCGGCTCGATCAGGGCCGTCCTCTGGCGCGCGAGAACGTGGATCTGGGCCGGATCGTCGCCGACGCCGTGGATGCCACGCGCACCTACGACCCCGAGAGACCCATCACCCTCGCCATGGACGCTCCCGTCCTTGTCCTCGGCGACAGCGCCCGCCTGCGCCAGATCGTCGACAACCTCCTCCACAACGCGGTGGTGCACACGCCCGCGGCCACCCCGGTCCACGTGGACGTGGCCCGTCACGGCCCGACCGCCGTGGTGCGGGTCGCCGACGAGGGTCCCGGCCTCGACGCGGAGCAGGCCGCCCACGTCTTCGACCGCTTCTACCGCGGCAGCGAGGCCCGCACCGGGGACGGCACGGGACTGGGACTGTCGATCGTGGCCGCCCTGGCCGGAGCCCACGGTGGAAGCGCCCGCGTCGACTCCACGCCCGGTGTCGGTTCGGTGTTCATCATCGAGATCCCTGTCGCCGACTCCGACGGCACCGGAGGACCACCGCCTCCGGCACCCGACACCGAGCTCGCCGCCGACACGTCGTCCACGAGCCCCGATGCCGGGGACGAGCACCTTGCGCCGTCCGTACGTCGTTGACCGCGGCCGGGGCGCCCCGGTCCTCTTCGTGCACGGACAACCCGGACTGGGCAGCGACTGGGACCCGGTCGTCGAGCGCTTGGAGGATCACCGCGTGCTCGTCGTCGACCGTCCCGGCTACGGACGCAGCGGCGAGGAGACCTTCAGCATCGCCGGCAACGCCGATCTCCTGGCCGATGTGGTCACCGAGCGCGACGCGGGGCCGGTCACCGTGGTCGGCCACAGCTACGGGGGCGGGGTGGCCATCGAGCTCGTGGCGCGCCGCCCCGAGCTCGTGGCGGGTCTCGTGCTGGTCGGCTCGATCGGCCGCGCCAACAGCCTCAACATGCTCGACCGCGTCCTGGCCACGCCGCTGATGGGAGAGGCTCTGAGCGCGGCGGGCCTGTTCACCTTGACGCGGCTCCTTCCCCGCGTCCGTCATCTGGTGGGGGCTCAGCATCACGCCGCACTGGCGTGGTTGCGGGCCAGCCTCCCCGATGAACGCTACGACAGCGTCTCGTTGCAACGGGGCCGACAGGTGTGGAGGAGCTTCGTGGCCGAGCAACGGTTCCTCGTACGCGAGATCGGTGCCGTCGAGGCCGCGCTCGGCTCGGTGCGGGTGCCCGCCGTCGTGATCTCGGGGACGTGGGACCTCGTGGTGCCACCGTCGGTGTCGGCGAGCATCGCGGCGTCGATCCCCGGCAGCGAGCTCGTGAGCGTCGCCCGTACCGGGCATTTCGTCCCCCGCGACGCTCCCGACGTGGTGGCCTCGGCCGTACGCAACGTGGAGTCCCGGGCCCAGGACCAGCGGGCGCAACAGGCGGAGTACGACACGCCCGATTGAACGTCACGGATGCCGTGGTCGTTGCGAGATGAGGCTGTCCCGGGGTGGAAGACTGCGCCGATGGCCATCGACTTCACCTTCGAGCCCGATGTCGAAGAAGCCCGCCTGCGCATGCAGGCCTTCGTCGACGAAGAGGTGCGTCCCACCGAGCAGCGCCTGAGCGAGGAGAGCTCGGGTCGCGGCGACTGGCGGGCCGAGCTCGACCGTCTCCGGGCCCGGGCCCGTGAGCTCGACCTGTGGATGCCGCACATGCCCAAGGAATGGGGTGGGGCAGGCCTCGGCCCGACGGCGTTGGCGGCGGTGTCCGCCGAGTCGTCCAAGGCGCGTTGGGCGTCGTACGTTGTCAACTGCTACGCGCCCGACGAGGGCAACATGCACACCCTGTTGCACTGGGGCACCGACGACCAGAAGGAGCGGTACCTCGCGCCCATGTGCGAAGGGACGGTGCGGTCGTGCTTCGCCATGACCGAGCCGGAGGTGGCGGGCTCGGACCCGACCCTCATGCGCACCCGGGCCGTGCCCGATGGCGACGAGTGGGTGATCAACGGGCACAAATGGTTCATCAGCGGCGCGCACGGGGCGCGCTTCGCCATCCTGCTCGCCCGCACCGAGGACGACCCCGAGGTTCCGCAGGCGGCAACCACGGCCTTCATCGTGGATGTGCCGTCGGCGGGTTGGGAGATCGTGCGCGACGTGGAGACGATGGCGGGGAGCCACAACCACTGTGAGATCAGGATCGACGGCCTCCGGGTGCCCGACGCCAACCGGCTGGGCGACCGGGGCCAGGGCCACCGACTGGGGCAGTACCGCCTGGGACCGGCGCGCCTCGCCCATTGCATGCGCTGGATCGGGCAGATCGAGACCGCCCTCGACCTCATGGTGGCGAGGGCCACCCAGCGCTATTCGCACGGGTCGTTCCTGTCGGAGAAGCAGGGCATCCAGTGGTTGGTGAGCGAGTCGGCGATCGAGCTCTACCAGGCCAAGTTGATGGTCCTGCACGCCGCCTACCGGATCGAGCACAGGCTGCCTTTCACCACCGAGGTGTCGATGGCCAAGCACCACGTGGCGAACACGCTGTGGCGCGTGGTGGACCGGGCGGTGCAGGTCCACGGCGCCCTCGGCTACTCCAAGGACTCGCCCCTGTCGGACATGCTCCTCCAGGCGCGCTGGAGCCGGTTCGCCGACGGCGCCGACGAGATCCACAAATGGCGCGTGGCCGAAGCGGTCATCGCCGCCTACAACGAACACGGCACCACGCGGGCCGCGACGGGCGATCTCCCTCTGTGATGGGCTCTGTGAAATGGGCTCTGTGAAATGGGCTCTGAGAAATGGGCTCTGAGAAGCGGGGTTGTGAGGCGGGCGATCCTGGCGCCAGGGCGACCGGTGGGCGCCGGTGACGGCGACCGAACGCCGTGGGATCACCAGGAGTAGCGGTAGACCACCTGGGCTACACACGATGGCTTGTCCGAGCCCTCGGTCTCGATGGTGATGTCGAGCACGGCCTGGGCGGCGTCGGGGCCGACGTTCTCCACCGACGACACGGCCGCTCCCAGGCGGAGCTTCGACCCCACCTTGACCGGGGACGGGAACCTGACCTTGTTGGCGCCGTAGTTCACGCCGAACTTGAAGCCCTCGACCCGGATCACCTCGTGCAGGATCGACGGGATGATCGACAGGGTGAGGTAACCGTGGGCGATGGTGGTGCCGAAGGGCCCCGACGCGGCCCGCTCGGGATCGACGTGGATCCACTGGTGGTCGCCGGTGGCGTCGGCGAAGAGGTTGATCTGCGCCTGGTCGATCACGTGCCAGCCGGAGTACCCGAGGTGTTGGCCGGTGAGCTTGCTGAGCTCGTCGATGCTCGAAACGGTGGTCGTCATGGCCCGAGACTATGCGCGCCGCCCTGTGGCTCGCCGGGCGCTGCGCCCGGCTCGCGTCACTTGAACCAGACGCGCTGGTACTCGCGGCTCTGGGGATGGAGATAGAGGGCGACGAGGACGAGGGTGAAGACGAGGTTGATGCCCACGAGCCTGAAACCGGACGCGAGCCCGACGTCGGCAAACACCGACAGGAACAAGAGGACGCTGAGTCCGGCCAACACGAGACCGAGGCGGTAACCCCACCGTTTCTCGTTGGCGATGCCGTAGCCGGCCGCACCCAAGCCCAGAGAGATCACCGACGGGTACGCCCCGAACAGGAGCCACAGCAGGCTGAAGGCAGCGATCAGATAGCTGAGCATCACCGCACCCTGCAGGGTCTGGGGTTGCGACGGGTCGAACCAGCGTCGGGGCTCGGCCATGTGAGTCATTCTTGCAGGTCCGGGTGGCCGCTTGACCCCGGGGCGGTCGGTAGTCTCGCGGTGGTGAAGGCGACCGGTGGGCTCGAGACCCGGAGCCGGGCGGCCCGATTGTTCGGCCGCCGGGCGTCAGACGCCCACCCCAGCCGGCGAGGCACCGGTGAGGCCCACCTGTGGGACCACCATCACCGCAACGTCCAAGGCGGAGGGGCCCGCGCCGCCGTGTTCGGGGTGGCGGACGGCCTGGTCACCAACGTTTCGCTGATCCTGGGGTTCGCCGGCGCCAACGCCGGCCCGAGTGTGGTGCGCCTGGCCGGGATCTCGCTAACGATCGCGGGGGCGTTCTCGATGGCGTCGGGCGAGTGGACCTCCATGTCGGCTCAGCGCGAGCTCCTCGAGCGCGAGCTGGCCATGGAGAAGCACGAGATCAGCCACCGACCCGAAGGCGAGCGGCGTGAGCTCGTCGGCATCTACGAGAAGCGTGGCGTGGACCCGACCGTCGCTCGCACCCTCGCCGACGAGATGATGCGGACGCCTGAGTTGGCGCTCGAGACTCACGCCCGTGAGGAGCTCGGCATCAATCCCGCCGCGCTCGGTCGTCCCCTGCAGGCCGCGGTGTCGTCGTTCGTCACCTTCGGTGTGGGCGCGCTGATCCCTCTCATCCCGTGGTTCATCGCCAGGGGGACCGCTGCGGTAGTGGCATCGGTCGTGCTGAGCGTGCTCGCCGCGCTCGGCGTAGGAGCCGCCTTGGCGGTGTTCACTCGCCGGAGCTGGTGGCGGTCGTCGACTCGCCAGCTCCTGATGACGGCGTTACCTGCCGCCGTGACCTTCGGGGTCGGCGCCCTCGTCGGCATCAGCACCGCGCACTAGCCCCCGAAGCCCGAGGCCAGTCTCGCCGGGCGACCCGGATCGTCCTGGCGAGGCCGCCAGCTCCTGCCGCTTCAACGTGGCCAACGCCGCCAGGACGCGTTGTGCCGGGCCAACCGGAACATGATCCGGCGCGGGGTGTCCACCATGATGAGGAGGGCGAAGCCGAGCACCATGAGGGCGCCGCCCACCACGGCCAGCCACTGCGCGATCACCCCCACACCGGTGAAGGCGAGGGCCCCTGAGCTCGCCGCCACGACGGGGCCGGGTGCCGTGGTCTGATCGGCGGTGTCCCCGTGCGAAGACCCGGCCGCGGTGGCTGTCGAGGCGGTGATCGACGACGCCGGTGTCGCCGTTGTCGTCGATCCCGGCGCCGGGGCGGTCGTCGTCGGGGCGTCGGTGACGGCGACGGGACCCGTGACCGCCTGTGTCGTGGTCGGTGCTGTGCCCGTGTCGGGCACGGTGGTCTCGGTGGGGCCGGTCTCGGCCGGAGCCGTCGTCGGCGATGCCGTGACCGTTGTCGGCGTCGGGGGCGTGGTCCCGGTCGAGCCGGTGGCGATGACGGGCGCCACCGCCGAGCCATTGGGCGGGTTCGCCACGATGCCGGTGGAATCGGTGTTGTTCGGGTAGGGCTTGCACGTGAGGTTCAGCGAGCTGCCCGACACCGTCAGGGTTAACGAGACGTCCGGGTCCACGGTAAGCGTGACCGCGCCGCCTGTGGCGGTGAAGGGGCCGACGCTTCCCGGAGGCGAAGGCACCGCCAGCGCCAGGCCCGAACGAGGCACCGGGCTCGGGATAGGAGCATTGATGTCGAGCGCACCCGACGACACCGTCGCCGGGTCGGCACCGGTGGCATCGACCTTGACCACCGCGTCACCCTCGATCGCTGAGTTGCCGAGGGCGGCGGCCGCGGAGACGATCGACGACGGTAGGTTGAGGTTCGTCTGGAAGTTGGTGGCCTCGAACTGTTGTCCCACCGTCAGGCTGCTCGGGATCGACGCCGTGGTGGTCACGTTGTTGAGGACGATGTTGCCGACCGGCGTGCCGGGGCAGTACAGCTCGTAGGCGCCCGTCGTCTGTCCGGGTGGCACCGTCGGGGGGGGTGTCGTGGTCGTCGTGGTCGTCGTGGTCACCGGGCCTGCGGTGACGATGACGGGGGAGACGGGCGAGGCGTCGGGCGGGAATTCGGTGATGCCGGTCGGCGCACTGTCGTCGGGATAGGCGGTGCAGTTCAGCGCCAGATCGCTGCCCGACACCTCGAGGATGAGGTTGACCGCCGCGTTCTGGGCGATGGTGATGGCGTTGCTGGTGGCGGTGAAGGGGCCGATCGTGCTGGGAGCCGACGGCACCACGATCGTGACGCCAGAGGCCGGCATGGGGGTCGGGAGGGCGACGTCGAAGCTCATCGGGCCCGTCGGGATCGACGCCGGGGTGGCGCCCGCGGCGTCGATCGTGGCCGTGACGTTGCCGGGGAGCGACGGGTTCCCGAGGGCGGCGGCGGCCGCGGCGATGGAGGCGGGCAGGGGAACCTGGGTCTGATAGTTCGTCACGCTGAACTGGTCACCGGGGGACGGATCGGGTGGTGACAGGGTCGCCGTGGTCGTGACCTCGTTGAGCACGACGTTTCCGACCGGTGTGTTCGGACAGTACAGCTCGTACGGTCCCTCGCCCCCCGGGCCGATGGGAGGTGGCGGGGTGATGGTGGCGGTGCCGGTGGCCATGACCGGCTCGATGATCGATCCGCTCGGCACCGTGGTCGTGAGGCCAGTGGGCTCGGTGTCATTGGCGAACGGCGTGCAGAAGAGCCCGAAGTTGTCGCCGAACTCGGTCACGTTGAGGTTGACGGCGTTGATGCCGAAGGCGATGGGGCCCCCCGCCGCCGTGAAGGATCCCACCAGCTCGCCGGAGGGAACGGTCGCGTCGAACTGGACCCCGGTGGCGGGCACGGGGTTGGGCAGCGTCACGTTGAAGGGGAGGTCGAAGAACGACGGGTAGGGTTGGAACGGTTCGGGGAACGGCACCCCGGGGGAGGTCGGCTCCACGGTGACCGACGTGGTCGTGGGGGTGGGGGGGAGGTCCGTCAACGACGTACTGGGTGACGACCCGACGACTTCGACGGGACCGGGTTCATCGAATTGGGACACGCCCGTGGCGTCGACGAACATCGACATGTGCCCGGAGATCTGGGTGAGCCCGAGGCCTTCGGCCTGTTCGACGACACTCTGGGGGATCGAGAACTGGGTCTGGAGGTCGGCCAGCTGGAATTGCTGGTTCTGGGCCAGCGTGGAAGGTGTGATCGTGGCCGAGGTCGTCGTGTCGTTGAGGACGATGTTGCCCACGGGAGTATTCGGGCAGTACAGCTCGTAGGGGCCGGTGGGCGACGTCGGGGGGACCGTCGTCGGTGGCGCCGTGGTCGTCGTAGGCGTGGATCCCGACGCCGAGGCGGTGGCGATGATGGGCCGGATGGGAACCCCGGTGGGGGCGGTGCCCGTCGATCCCGAGGTGGCGACGTCGTCGTTGGGGTACGCGGTGCACGACATCGTGAACGCCTTGCTCGACAAGGCCGCCACCACCATCGTGGACTGGTCCTCGGCGATGGTGACGGGCCCGCCCGAGGCGGTGAAGGGCCCGACCGTGGTGGCGGACGTCGGGAAGTCGACGCCGAGGCCCGAGCTCGGCACCGTGGCCGGGATGGGCACGTCGAAGCTCATCGACCCCGTCGATGCCTGTGACGGCGTGGCGCCGTAGGCGTCGACGGCACTGGCGGCCAACCCGTCGAAGCTGCTGTTGCCCAACCCGGCCGCGGCAGAGACCAAGCCGGCGGGGAGTGGGATGTGGGTCTGGTATCCCGCCACGTCGAATTGTTCGCCGGCCGAGAGGCTGCTCGGCGAGATCGAGGCGGAGGTGACGACGTCATTGAGCACGAGGTCGCCCACCGGGGTGTGGGGGCAGTACAGCTCGTAGGGCCCGGTCAGCGTCGGGGGAGCAGGGGGAGGGGTCCCCTGGCCGGCGGTAGCGATGACAGGGGATATGGGGAGCCCCGGCGGGGAGTTGCTGGTGAATCCGGACGGCAGGGTGTCGTTCGGGTAGGAAGAACAGTCGAGCGCAATGAGGCCGATGCCGTCACCGTCGATGTCGGTGGTGTTCGCGACAGCCGCTTCACTCACGGTGATGTTGCTGCTCGTGGCCGTGAAGGGTCCGACGGTGGCCGGCGTCGACGGGACTTGCAGGGTGATGCCCGACGCCGGCACGGGATTCGGGATGGGGATGTCGAAGGACATTGCCCCGGTCGAGATCGACGGCGGCGTCGCTCCGGTGGCGTCCACGGAAGTCGTCAGCGTGCCGGTAAGGGAGGTGAGACCGGTGGCGGCGGCATCCTGCACGACGGCGGCGGGCAGTTGTTCTTTGACCTCGAGCCCGGTCACGTTGAATTGCTGACCCGTCGTGGGATTGGAGGGAGACAGCGCACCGCTGACGACGACATCGTTGAGCACGATGTTTCCCGCTGGCGTATTGGCGCAGAAGGTCTCGTAGGGCGCGGTGTCGGCAAAGGCGGAGCTTGTGAGGGCCTGCGTTATGACGCCAGCCACCAATGAGGTTCCGATGACGAGTGCGAGCGCGCCAACGATGCTCAGTCGGGTGGCGAGGTGCTGAAAGCGTCCCACGGTGACCCCCTCTGCCCGCCAGCTGGGAGATCCGGCCCCTCAGTCGGCGACGGGCGAGTGTGCCCCTTCATGGCACCAGTTGCGTTTCCCACATGCATCCCCAAGATTGATGAACTGCGCAGAGTGACTGGGCGGGGACGGCAACGTCACCACTGTCGACCAGTGGTTTTCAGGCCGATGCGGGCACGTCGGTGACGTAGGCGCGATCGGTGTGGTCGACCTCGAAGCCGAGCTTGCGGTAGAGGCCGACGGCGGGGGTGTTGTCGGCGTCGACGTAGAGCATGCCCACCGTGATGCCCCGCGCCGAGAGGTAGTCGAGGCCGGCGAGGACCAGGTCGCGTCCGAGCCCCAGGCCCTGGAAGTCCGGGTCCACCGAGATCACGTAGATCTCTCCCAGTGGGGGCTCGGTGTCATGGTGCACCTTCGTCCAGCACGAGGCAGCCAGACGTCCGTCGCGCTCGTGGAGGAGAAACCCCTCGGGGTCGAACCACGATTCGGCTTCGCGCTCGCGGATCGTGTCGAGACTCCAACCCCCCTGTTCGGGATGAGAGGCGAAGGCGCGGTTGTTGACCGCCAGCCACGCCTCCTCGTCCTCGCCGGGTCGAAAGGGGCGGACGGGGATGCGGGGATGCTCGTCGTCGAGCGGGAGCGGTCGGCGCATCTGATAGAGGTCCCGGCCGCGTCGGAGGCCACAGGTCTCGGCCATGGCGTCGGTGAGGGTGGTGGGTTTCGGAACCCACAGATGCACGTGCCCTCCGCCCTCTCTGGCCACCTCGCGCAACGCGGCGGTCAGGAGACTGATGCCGACCTCGGCATCGGGCTTGCGATGGTCGGGGCGGACCACCACCTCGACACCCCAGGTGCCGTGACCGCGGCTGAGTTGTGCATAGCCGACCAGAGGGCCGTTGGACGGTTCCCGGGCGACGAAGCCGGCGAAACCCGTGCGACCCCCGTGCACCAGGTCCAACCACTTGTGCTCACCGAGCGGATAGTGGCCGTCGGCGACCAGTGCCTGCTGCAGAAGCTGAGACACCTCGGCGATGTCGGACTCGCCCATGCGGCGCTTCACCTCGATGGGATGCACCGTCGAAGGCTACCGAACGTCGCTTGCCGACCCCGACTGCCCGGCCCGGTCAGTGGTCTCGGTACTGTGACGTGGTGGCCCGTCCCCGTTCCCTACGCGCCCGGGCGGCCGAGGTCGTGAAGCGTCTCGCAAACCTGTACCCGGGTAGCGCCGCCCAGTTGTGCGCGCTCCGTCACGACGGCGCCTTCCAGCTTCTCGTGGCGACGATCCTCTCGGCCCAGTGCACCGACGAGCGGGTCAACATGGTGACGCCCGGTCTGTTCGAGGCGTACCCGACAGCCGAGGCTCTCGCCGCCGCGCCGATCGAGGACCTCGAGGAGCGGGTGCGGTCAACGGGGTTCTTCCGCTCGAAGGCAAAGAACCTCGTGGGGATGGCCCGGGGCGTGACCGAGCGCTTCGGCGGTGAGGTGCCGTCGTCGATGGAGGACCTCACGAGCCTGCCCGGGGTGGGCCGCAAGACCGCCAACGTGGTGCGCAGTGTGGCCATGGACCTGCCGGGGCTGCCCGTCGACACCCATGTGGGGCGTCTCACCCGGCGTTTGGGCCTCACGGCGCAGACCGATCCGGTCAAAGTCGAAGCCGAGGTCGGTGCGCTGGTCCCTCCCGAGGAATGGGGGGCGCTGAGCCTGCGTCTCATCCTCCACGGCCGCAAGACGTGTCGGGCCCGTACCCCGCTGTGCGGCGAGTGCGTCCTCGCCGACATCTGCCCCTCGTCGCTGATCCCGTTCCGGTCACACCGACCCGCTGACACCGCTCCGCTGGTACCGCCCGTCACCACCGCGTGAGGTCGAGCGGTGCCGGGCCGGTGAGCCGACCGATTTGGGACGAAGTTTTGTGCCCGTTCATGGAAGGCAGAGGCGTCGCGTGGTGTTGTAGTGAAGACGGAACCGGTTCCCGCCACTCGGTTCCGATGAGTGCGGTCGGCATCCGCCGTCCGGCCCGCTCGCGCGACGGCGCCCGCAAGGGCGCCGTCAGCGCTATTCGCCTGGCGCCTGGCGTTTCGGCTGCCCGTTACCGGCGCCGCACGGGGGCGGAGGTGAGTCGACTGAGGCGTCGTCCCGCGCCGGTGAGGGCCCGCTCCACGGCGTAGAGCTCGGACGCGGTGTCGTCATCGCTCTCCGAGGCAGCCTGGTCCGCGATGGCGGCGACACGCTGGCGCAACTCCTCCAGGGCGGTTGCCACCGAAGACAGCTCGGCGAGGGGGGCGGACACGCCCTGATGATGACCGATCCCCGAGGGCGATGCGAAGCCGGGACGCCGGCCTCACCGCGCCGGATGGTCCGCTTCGAGGGATTCCAAGCCTCTCACCAGGACCGGAGGGCGCAGGTGCCCCGAGTACGATCGCGTGACCGTGCCCATGAAGCGCCTCGACCTGCGTGGTGTGCCCGCCGACGAGCTGGCTGAGGCGCTGCCGCGCCCGCCCGCCGAGCAGACGTTTCCCAGTGAGTCGGTGCGAGCCATCCTCGACGAGGTGCGGATCGGGGGCGACGAGGCGCTGCGGGCCCTGACGCGGCGGTTCGACGGTGTCGAGGTCGGCGCCCTGCGGGTGCCCGGCGAGGACCTCGACGCCGCCTTGGCCGGGATCGACCCCCGGCTGCGCGTTGCGCTGGAGGTCGCGTACAACCGCATCCTCGCCTATCACGGCCACGAGCCGGAGCCGATCTCCGACTTCGTGAACGACGGGGTGGTGGTCCGGCACCTGCTGCGACCGGTGGGGCGCGCCGGGCTGTACGCCCCGGGGGGCCGGGCGCGCTATCCCTCGACCGTGCTCATGTGCGCGGCCCCGGCCCGGGTGGCGGGCGTGTCCGAGCTCGCGTTGTGCGTCCCGCCCGGGCCCGACGGCGCCATCGCGTCCGAGACCTTGGCGGCCGCCGCCATCGCCGGGATCGACGAGGTCTATCGGGTGGGAGGAGCTCAGGCCGTCGCCGCGATGGCGTTCGGCACGCCGTCGATCCGACCCGTCGACGTCATCGCCGGACCCGGCAACCGCTACGTGGCCGAGGCCAAGCGCCAGGTGTCGGGGATGGTGGGTGTCCCGTCCGCGTTCGCGGGACCTTCGGAGGTGGTCGTGGTCGCCGACGGCGACACGCCGGTGGCGTGGGCCGCGATCGACGTCGTGGTCCAGGCCGAGCACGGCCCCGACGGCCTGGCCTGGTTGGTCACGTGGTCGGCCGAAGCGGCCGACGCCATCGAGGCCGAGGTCGATCGGTTGGTGGCGGCCTCGCCCCGGCGTCAGGATCTCGAAGCGACACTGGGGACGGGCGGGTACGTCGTGCTCGTGGACGGCCCGGACCAGGCCGTGGCCGTCGCCAACCTGGTGGCGCCCGAACATCTGGAACTGCTCGTGGCGGACGCGGTGGCGCTCCTGCCCCTCGTCCGGTGCGCGGGGGCTGTGTTCCTGGGCCCGTATGCCCCGGCCAGTGTGGGCGACTACGTGGCCGGCCCGAACCACGTCCTGCCCACCGCTCGCACGGCGCGTTTCGCGTCGGCGCTGCGCGTCGACGACTTCCGCACCCACATCCACGCCGTGTCGATGGACGCCGCAGCCCTGGCCCGACTGGCACCGCACGTGGCCGCCATCGCCGCGGCCGAGGGGCTCCCCGCCCACGCCCGATCCGTCGTCGTGCGGGGCGAATCGCCATGACGGGCCCGATACCGCTGCGGCCGGACCTGACACTGTTGTCGGGCTACCACTCCCCGCAGGTCCACGTCGAGGTGCGCCTCAACACGAACGAGTCCCCGTTGCCACCGCCGCCGGCGTGGCTCGACGAGCTGCGCGACGAGCTCGGCCGGATCGACTTCAACCGCTATCCCGACCGCGACGCCACCGAGTTGCGCCACGCCCTGGGCCGGTTCCACGGGGTCGACCCGGTCCGTGTGTTCTGTGCCAACGGCTCCAACGAGGTCCTGCAGTGCCTGCTCCTGGCCTATGGGGGCCCCGGTCGCGTCGTGGCGGTGTTCGAGCCCACGTACGCGCTGCACAGCCACATCGCCTCGATCACGGCCACGGAGGTGGTGCGCGGTTGGCGTGGTCCCGATCACCAAATGGACCTGGACGTGCTCGACGACGTCCTCGACGAGTTCCAACCCGTGATCACGTTCCTGTGCTCACCCAACAATCCCACGGGGAGAGCCGAGCCACCCGAGGTCGTGGCGCGCGTCCTCGAGCGCGCCCCGGGCCTCGTCGTGGTGGACGAGGCCTATGGGCAGTTCGCGCCGTGGAGCGCGCTCGATCTCATGGAGAGCGGTGCCAGCGGCGCGGAGCGGCTGGTGGTGGTGCGCACCTTCTCCAAGACGTGGTCCATGGCCGCCTGTCGACTCGGGTACCTCGTCGGCGATCCGACGGTGGTGGCCGCGTGCGAAGCCGTCGTCCTTCCGTACCACCTCGATGCCATGACCCAAGCAGCGGGTCGCCTCGCCCTACGGCACGTCGATGCCATGGAGGCGCGCGTGGCGCTGATCACCGAGGAGCGCGGTCGTGTCGCCGCCGCCCTCAATGACCTGGCCGTCGAGTCGTGGCCATCGGATGCCAACTTCATCCTGTTCCGCCCCACGACCCGGGCCGCCACCGCCGTATGGCAGGACCTCCTCGGCGCGTCGGTCCTGGTGCGCGACTGTTCGAGCTGGCCGGGGCTCGACAACTGCCTGCGCGTGACGGTGGGAACGCCCGAGGAGAACGACCGGTTCCTGGCCGCGCTGCGCTCGAGCCTGTCGACGGGCTGATGCACCCGACGGGCACGGCCCCGTGGCGCCGAGCGTCAGTCACGGCCGGCCCAGCGCGTAACCTGGGCGATTCCATGACGCACGCCGACAACTCCGACAACCGCACCGGGCCCGCCCCGGCCGAGCCCGACAAATGAGTCCGGGTCCTCGCGCCGCGGCGCGCCAACGCAGGACGAAAGAGACGGCCATCGACGTCGAGCTCGACCTCGACGGCGCGGGATCGGTCCAGGTCGAGACCGGGCTTCCCTTCTTCGACCACATGATCTCCCAACTCGGTCGTCATGGGGGGTTGGACCTGACGGTCAAAGCCACCGGTGACCTCCACGTCGACGCCCATCACACCGTGGAGGACGTGGGCATCGTGCTCGGCGAAACCCTGGCCCAGGCCCTCGGTGACAAGGCGGGCATCCGCCGCTTCGCGTCCATCGCGCTGCCGCTCGACGAGGCGTTGGTGGAGGTGGCCCTCGACATCTCGGGTCGCCCCTACCTCGCCTATGACGTGGCGTTCGGCCCCGACGTCACGCCCCTGGGCTCACCCCCGTTCGACCCGCAGCTGGCCGAGGAATTCTGGCGCGCCTTCGTCACGGCGTCGGGCATGACGATGCACGTGCGCCTGTTGACAGGCAAGAACACGCACCACATCGTGGAGGCATCGTTCAAGGCGACGGCACGATGCCTGCGCGACGCCATGCGGGTGGAAGGCGGGGGCGTGCCCTCCACCAAGGGCACGTTGGGAAGCACCGACGGGGCATGACGATGGACGGAGGAATCGCCGTCCTCGACTACGGCATCGGCAACCTCGCCTCGGCCCAGAAGGCGTTCGTGCATCTCGGGGCGGACGCCCGGCTCGTCACCGATCCAGACGACGCCGCGGGCGCCTCGGGAGTGGTGCTTCCCGGTGTGGGGGCATTCGGACGGTGCGCGCAGGCGTTGCGCGCCACCGGCCTTGACACGGCTGTCGACGACGCCCTCGAGCGGGGGGTGCCGTTCCTCGGCATCTGCATCGGGTTCCAGTTGCTCTACGAAGGATCCGAGGAGTCCCCGGCGGTGCCCGGTCTCGGCGTCCTCGGTGGCACGGTGCGATCCCTTCCCGAGGGCGTCAAGCGTCCCCAGATGCAGTGGAACCAGGTGGTGACGCGACCCGGCGCCGACAGTCGGCTCCTGGCGGGGATCGCCCCGATGGCGTGGGTGTACTTCGTCCATTCCTATGCGCCGGAGATGTCGGGCGACACCGTGGCGACGTGTGACTACGGCGGCGAGGTCGTCGCCGCCGCCGAGCGCGGGTCGGTGTGGGGCGCGCAGTTCCACCCCGAGAAGTCGGGCTCGGTAGGGCTCTCCATCCTCGCCAATTTCGTGGCCGTGTGTGGAAACGGGCTCGCCCGCCCGTGACGGGTGTCATGGAGCTCTACCCGGCCATCGACCTCCACGACGGCGGGGCGGTGCGGCTCGTCCAAGGCGACTTCGGTCGCGTGCGCGAGTACGGGGACCCGGTGGCGCTGGCGCGCTCGTACGCGGCCGGCGGCGCGTCGTGGATCCACGTCGTTGACCTCGACGCGGCCCGGACGGGCGAGCCCGTCAACCGGGACGTGGTGCTCGAGATCGCCACGACCGTCGATGTCGCGGTGCAGGCAGGCGGGGGCGTGCGCAGGTCGGCGGATGCCGCCGCTCTGCTCGACCACGGCGTGCACCGGGTGGTGCTCGGCACCGCCGCCCTCGAGACGCCCGAGCTCGTCGAGTCGCTGGCGGCGCGTTACCCGGGGCGGGTGGCGGTGGGCCTCGACCACCGGGCGGCGGGAGCGGAGTTGGCGGTGCGGGGCTGGGAACACTCGACCGGCACCACGCTCGATGCCGCCCTGAGCCGGCTGGCGCCGGTGGACCTGGGCGCGGTGGTGGTCACCGCCATCGACCGAGACGGCATGCTCGGCGGCCCCGATCTCGTGGGACTGCTCGCCGTGCTCAAGCTGACGGATCATCCTGTGGTGGCGTCAGGAGGGGTGCGGTCGACGTCGGACCTCGCCGCCTTGTCCGGGCTCGAGGCGACGGCGGGGACGGAGCACCGACACCGACGGCTGGTCGGTGCCATCGTCGGGACCGCGCTGGCCGAAGGGGCCATGACCGTCGAGGAGGCGATCGCCGCGTGCGTGCCGTTCGAGTGATCCCCTGTCTGGACGTCGACGCCGGACGAGTCGTGAAGGGTGTGCGGTTCGTCGATCTGGTGGACGCCGGTGATCCAGTGGAACTGGCGGCACGCTATGACGCCGAGGGTGCCGACGAGCTCGTCTTCCTCGACATCACCGCCTCTGTGCACGGGCGCGACACCATGGTGGACGTGGTGTCGCGCACCGCGGCCGAGGTGTTCATCCCCTTCACCGTGGGCGGCGGCGTGCGAGCGCCCGACGACGCCCGTCGACTGTTGCGCGCCGGGGCGGACAAGGTGGCGTTGAACACCGCCGCGATCCTCGACCCGGCGCTGATCGGCGCGCTGGCCGACGAGTTCGGCTCGCAATGTGTCGTGGTGGCCATCGACGCGCGGCATCGCACCACTGAGCCGGGCTGGGAGGTGTTCACCCACGGAGGGCGTCAGGCGACCGGCACAGATGCATTGGCGTGGGCGGAAGAGTGCGCCAGGCGCGGGGCGGGTGAGATCCTCGTCACGTCGATGGACCGCGACGGGACCCGGGACGGGTTCGACGTCGAGCTCACGAGGGCGATCGTCGACATCGTCGGTGTCCCCGTGGTGGCGTCTGGTGGGGTGGGGAACCTCGACCACCTCGTGGAGGGGGCGATCGCAGGAGGCGCCGACGCCGTGTTGGCGGCGTCGATCTTTCATCGCCGGGAGTTCACCGTGGCCGAGGCGAAGGCGTACCTCGGCGCGCACGGCGTCACCGTCCGTCCCCCGCCGGGGTAGCGCGACAGTGCCACCGACACGGCGAGCGAGGTCGGGCCGCGAGCGAGATCGGCTACGGTGCGCCCGTGGCTTCTGAGGGCAAGGCGACTCGCTCTACGTCACCAACCCCGTCCCCGAAGCAGCCCATCATCATGCTCGCCGACCGGGTGTTGGCCCAGCAACCCGTGGCCGAGGGCGAGCGGCGCTCCCGTGCCGGCATCCTCATTCCCGCCACGGCGCAGGTGTCACGCCGCCTGTTGTGGGCCGAGGTCGTGGCGGTGGGCCCGCACGTTCGGTCGATCAAGGTGGGCGACAAGGTGCTCTTCAACCCCGAGGACCGTTTCGAGGTCGAGGTCCAGGGCGACGAATACGTGATCCTGCGCGAGCGAGACATCCACGCCGTGGCCTCCGAGCGCATCGACAGCGGCACCGGCCTCTACCTCTGACACATCTGATCGGCGGTCCGCCCGTCGCCTCGGGTGACGTCAGCCGGGGTCGACGTCGCGGAACTGCGGGTGCCACAGCGCCACCGGGGCCGGCACCGGTGGCACGTGCACACCCGGGGACACCGGCTGGGGCTGCAACACGGGCTGGGGCTGGGATCGCGGCGGGGGCGGCGGAGCAGGGTACGCCCCGTCGAGGTTGCCGTTGGCGTCGACACTGCCGTTGGCGTCGACACTGCCGTTGGCTCCCACGAGGGCCGGGTAGCGCTCATCGATCGTCTGGTATTGGGGCGGTGGCGGCTTGATCAATCCACGCGATACCCAGTTGCGCTGATCAGCCCACACCAGGATGGGCGGCAGCACGATCAGCGCGCTCAGCAGGGCGACGGTGATGTTGATGGCGACGATGACGCCGAAGTCGCTCAGCAGTGGCATCGACGACAGGCCCAAGGTCGCAACGCCGGCGATGGCGGTCATGCCCGAGACCATGAAGGCCCTTCCGGTGCGCCGCGCCGTGGCGTCCATCGCCTGGCGCGGTGTGAGGCCCCGGGCCCGCTCCTCGACGAATCGCAACAGGATGAGGGAGGTGAATTCCGTACAGACGGCCACCACCAGGGGCCCGGCCACCGCCGTCACGGGGCTCAGCTTGAGGTGGAAGGCCACGCCGATCAGCGACACCGCCCCCACGGCCACGAGCACGGGCACGAGCGACAGCAGGGCCCGAATGAGGCTGCGCAGCCTGAGAGTGAGGAAGAGGCCGACGAAGAGGATGGCCAGATACGTGAGCTTGACCCGGGACGCTTCGAGGTTCTGGATGAGGCCCACACCCACCGTGGCGATGCCCCCGGGTGCCACCGAGATCCCCGGCGGGGCGTTGATCCCACCCTCGAGGTCCTTCACCACGGGAGCGAGCTGATCGAGCGTGTCGGTCCGTCCCAGGAATATGACGTTGAGCGCGGCCCCGTTGTCGGCCACCGTCGTCTTCACGATGCCGGGAGGGGCGATGAGGTAGATGCCCTGCATCTCGGCCCCCGTGGGCGGAATTTCCTTCATGCCCTTGACGGTCACGAACTGGTCGATGGTGTTGATGAGCCCGGCGCCGGGGAACAGGGTGTTGGGGTACTTCTTCTCGAGCTGGTGCGAGAAGTTGATGACGTAGTCGACGGTCTGGTTGCTCCACGGGTGATCGGTCGAGATCCGCATGGCGATCTCGTTGTTCGATCCCGTCGCTGTTTTCAGCTGCGTGATGTCCTTGATGGCCTGGGACTGCGGGTTCACCCAGGAAATGGGGTCGGTCTGCAGCGCCAGCTTCCCCTCGACCGCGATCCCCGACAGCAGGATCACCACGCTGACGATGGCCAAGGGGACGGCGGAGCGCTGGGGGAGGCTCCCGAGGAACACCGCCACCCGGCTGAGACGGCCCTGGCTGAAGTCCTTGCCTTTGGTCGGCGACTTGTACTCGCGGATGCCGAGGACGGCCAGGGTGGCGATGATGCTGCACACGCACACGGCGATGATGCCGATCACGAGCAGGGAGCCGAATTCGCGGATGGCGGGGGTCTTGGCGAACCACAGCGCCATGAAGGCGAAGACGGCGTCGAAGGTGACGACGAGGAGCGCAGGGCCGAGGCCGCGTGCCGCCGCCTGAATGGGATGCGCGGCGCGGGCGAGGATCACTTCCTCCTCGATGCGCGAGTGCATCTGGATGGCGTAGTCCATGCCCACCCCGAGCAAGACCGGGAGTGCGGCGATGGTGGCCAGGGTGAGTGGGACATGGAAGTAGCCGACGAGGCCGAACCCCCAGACCAGGCCGACGGCCACGATGGCGAAGGCGAGCAGTCGCCATCGCACTGTGAAGGACAGGAGGAGGATCGTCATCATGATCGCCCCGGCCAACAACGCCAGGATGATGATGCCGTGCTTGAGGTAGTCGTTGATGGTCTTGAGCAGCGCCGGCACGCCGGTGGTGATGGTCGTGACGTTCTGGAAATGCGCCGCATCGATGATCTTGGTCACCGACGATGCTGCGGTGGTCTCCTGGTTGATGTTGAGGTCGCCCTTCAGGTAGACCGCCAGCAGGGCGTGATGGTTGTCGTGCACGAAGGTCAGCAGCGACTGTCGAATCGTCCCGTTCTGCTCGTGGATGACGAAGTCCATCCACTTGGGATTCTGGAGCACCTGATCCGCCGGCAGGGTCTTGGCCAGCTCGATGCCCTCCTGGGTCAGGTAGTGGGCCCGGATCTGCTTGTCGGTGGGGTTGGTGTCACTCGAGATGGCCGCCTGGAGCAGATGGAAGGCGGGGCTGTCGAGAGGGCTGCCCGTCGGACTGCTCAGAAGCTTCTGCGCGAACTGCAGGGCGTCCATGGGGGTGACCGCACTGAACACCCAGGGGTCTTTCGTCAACTTGGAGGAGATGGTCTTGAAGGCGGCCTGGTTCTGGAGGGTCAGGAGATTGTCGACGGTCGTCCCCGGCTTCATGGTGAAGAGGACGGCCATGGGATCGCCGCCGAAGACGTTCTCGTAGTTGACGTTGTTGATCCAGGCGGGATCGTTGGTATTGAGATAGTCGGAGTTGCTGGTCGTGAAGCGCAGGGTGGTGATGCCGAAGCCGAGGGCGAGGGTGATGAGCAACCCGCAGATGGCCACCGTCCCGGCGCGCCTGCCCAGGTTGAGGCCGAGCCACTCCCACGTCCGTCTCATTGCGCCCCCCGGCCACCCTCCGCACCGGATGTCGGCGGAGTTACCGAATAGTAGGCTTCATAGGCGCCGATGTCTCGATCGGGGCCCGTCGCCCACCGGGGCCGGGTTCCCAGAAGACTCGTCGTGCCTGGCACTTTGCGCCGGGACCGTGTGAGGCGACCGGTATCGTGAGAGCTCATGGACCGGGTCGCGTCGCCTGTGGAGTTCACCGAGGAGGATCTCGCCGTCGTGCGCTTCGGGGCTGACGGCCTCGTGCCGGCGATCGTGCAGGACGCCGGCGACGGTGTGGTCCTGATGCTCGGGTACATGGACTGCGAGGCCCTGCGCCGGACCCTTCGGACCGGTCGGTCCTGGTTCTGGAGCCGGAGCCGCAGCGAGTACTGGTGCAAGGGGGAGACCTCGGGCGACCGCCAATGGGTGCGGGCCGTCCGCTACGACTGTGACGGCGATGCCCTGCTCGTGGTGGTGGACCAGGACGGGAACGGGGCCTGTCACACCGGGGCCCGGTCGTGCTTCTACCGGTCGTTCGGCGCCGGCTCCGGCGCCGGCGACGCGAACGGCGCGGCCGGGGGATCTCCGGCCCAGGCGTGAGCGCCACCGGGTCGCTTCCCGACCGTCCGGGGCGCGCCGTCTTCGCTGCTCTGTGTCGCGAGCACCGCATCGTCCCGGTGTGGCGCGAGGTGGTGGCCGACACGCTCACGCCCGTGAGCGCCTTCCTGCTCGCCGTGGGCGACGACACCGGGTTCCTGCTCGAGTCCGTCGAGGGCGGGGAGCGCTGGGGGCGCTATTCCTTCGTGGGTCGCAATCCCTTGGCCACCCTGGTGGGTCGAGGGCGGTCGGTCAGCGCCGAGGGCACGCTCGAGCTACCTCTTGAGGTCCGGGCGCGTGCCGACGAGGGGATCCTCGCCACCATCGACGCCATGCTCAGTGCCTACCGTTCCCCGGTCGTCGCCGATCTACCTCCTCTCCACGGCGGGCTGGTGGGGTATCTGGGTTACGACGTCGTGCGGGAGGTCGAACATCTCCCCAACATGCCCCGTGACGACACCGGGCTCCCCGACGCCGTCCTGCATGTGATTGGGCAGCTGTGCGCCTTCGACCACTGGCGTCAGCGCGTCGTGCTCGTGGACAACGTCGTCGTGGGTGAGGACTGGGACGACGCCGAGGCGTCGGCCGCCTTCGACGCGGCGGGGAAGCGCCTCGACGATCTGGCTGCAGCGCTCTTCCGTCCCTTGGGTGGCCCGCCGTTGGAAGCGCCCCGAGCGGACGACCCGGCACCGGAGGTGACGGGGACCATGTCGTCGGAGGCGTACCAAGCCGCCGTGTGCAGCGCCAAGGAGCTCATTCGGGCCGGTGACATCTTCCAGGTGGTGTTGTCGCAACGCTTCGACCTCGACCTCGGTGCCGATCCCTTCGACCTGTACCGGGTGCTGCGCCTCGTGAACCCGAGCCCGTACCTCTATTTCCTCCGCAGCGACCACTGCACCGTGGTGGGGGCTACCCCCGAACCGCTCGTCCGACTGCGCGACGGCGTGGTGGTGTCACGTCCCATCGCCGGGACGCGTCGACGGGGCCAGAGCGAAGCCGAGGACGACCGTCTGGCCGGTGAGCTCTCTGAACACCCCAAGGAGGTCGCCGAGCACGTGATGCTCGTGGACCTGGCGCGCAACGACCTCGGTCGGGTGGTCACCTTCGGGACCGAGCATGTCGACGAGTTCAAGACCGTCGAGCGCTACAGCCACGTCATGCATCTCACCTCCCAGGTGTCGGGGCGCCTGGCCCCGGGCAAGGGGCCGATCGATGTCCTGCGGGCCACGATCCCGGCCGGAACCCTGTCCGGGGCTCCCAAGGTGCGAGCCATGCAGATCATCGACGACCTCGAGCCCACCAAGCGCGGTGTCTACGGCGGAGTGGTGGGATATCTCGACTTCTCGGGCAATCTCGACACGGCCATCGCCATCCGGACGATGGTGGTGACACCCGACGGGCGTGCCTCGGTGCAGGCCGGGGCCGGGATCGTGGCCGACAGCGACCCGGTGGAAGAGGACGTCGAATGTCACAACAAGGCCGCCGCCCTGCTGGCGGCGGTGCCCGCGGCGCGGCGCGCCACGCATCGATGACCATCGCCGGTGACGCCTCGTCCCGCTCGTCCGACGACACGGGGTTCCACGACACGGGGTTCCTCGCCGACTACCAGGCCTTGCGGACCGCGACGGGAGCGGTGACACTGCGACGAGACGTCCTCGACGTGTCGGGCGCTGATGCGGTGGAGTACCTCCAGGGCCAGCTGTCCCAGGACGTCGTCGCGCTGGGAGTGGGGGAGTCGGCGGATTCTCTGATCCTGACGCCCCAGGGGAAGCTCGACGCGCTGGTGCGCGTGACGCGGACCGGCGACGACGCATTCGTCCTCGACGTCGACGGAGGTTTCGGCGAGGTGGTGGCGGCGCGTCTGGCGCGCTTCAAGCTGCGGGTCAAGGTCGTCATCGAGCCCCTGGCATGGCGCTGCGTCGCACTGCGGGGACCGCGCACCGCGGGGGGAGACATCGCGGGGGGAGACACCGCAGGGGCCTCGTTGACCGCGGCGTTCTCGTGGAACGGCGTTTCGGGTGTCGACCTCTTGGGTGAGGCTCCGCACGTCCCCGACGGCGTTCGGGTGTGCTCGCTCGGGGCGTGGGAGTCGGTGCGCGTCGAGGCGGGCATCCCCGTCATGGGGGCGGAGCTCGACGAGCGCACCATCGCGGCGGAAGCCGACCTTCTCGAGCGGTGCGTGAGCTTCACCAAGGGTTGTTACACCGGCCAGGAGCTCGTGGCCAGGCTCGACGCCCGGGGGAACCGGGTGGCGCGTCATCTGCGGGGCCTCGTCGTGGTGGGGCTCGCCGCCTCCGGGGCACCGGGCCCGGGCGAGGATCGGTCCGGGGCTCAGGGCGTGGCGCCGGGGTCCGAGATCGTGTCCGAAGGAAAGGTCGTCGGCACGGTGACGTCCTCGGCGTGGTCGCCGAGCCTCGGCGCGATGGTGGCGCTGGGCTACGTGCACAGGACGGTGACACCCCCGAGCATCATCGAGCTCCGCCCCGCCGGTGGGGGTGCAGACGACGACGCGCTGGCGGGGGCGGTCACCGCCGAGGTGCGCGCCCTGCCGCTGGTCTGAGGGCGCTAGGCGGGCACGGCGTCGAGGATGTCCTTCGACAGCTCGGGACGGCACACCAGGAGATCGGGAAGCCACGGGTCGGGCCGGTTGTAGAGCAGTGCCGAGCCGTCGAGGCGTGCCGCGTAGGCGCCGTAGGCGTGGGCGACGGCCACGGGCGCGGCCGAGTCCCACTCGTACTGTCCTCCGGCGTGCACGTAGGCGTCGACGGTTCCCCGGAGCACCGCCGCGGTCTTGGCACCCGCCGACCCCATGGGGACGAGCTGCGCGTCGAGGCGCGCCGCCACGCGCTTGGCCTCGACGGGGGGCCGGGAGCGGCTCACGGCGATGCGCAACGGGCCCTCGGCGCGCGGCGCCAGCGTCCGGGACCGAGAGCGCCGCGCCCCGGTGACGAAAACGATGCCCTCGCCGGGCAGCGCCACAGCCCCCACCATCGGCAGGCCGTCGAGCAGGAGTCCGACGTGGACGGCGAAGTCGTCGCGCCCCTCGGAGTATTCGCGGGTCCCGTCGAGAGGGTCGACGACCCACACCCTGCGGGCGCCGTCGCGATCGGGCCCTGCGGTGTCGTCGCCTCCTTCCTCGGAGAGCACGGCATCGTGGGGACGGGCGTCGTGGAGAGCGGCCATGATGAGCTCGTTCGAGCGCCGGTCACCCTCCCCCCCGAGGGCCTTGGCGTCGTCGAGCCCGATGTGGTGCCTCAGCTCCACCAGGACATGCCCGGCCTGCTCGGCGATAGAGGCGGCCAGCTCGTCGTCGTCGATCGTCGCCAAATTCACTCCTGGGTTGGGGTCGGGCCCGGGAGGTCGAGGCCGCGGGACGTATCGGAAAGAGACAAGGCCAAGCTATTCTCGTTGTTCTATGGGGGGACGTGCGGGGGCCGGGCAGTACCAACTTTCTCATCTCGAGGCCCTCGAGGCCCAGTCCGTCCACATCATGCGCGAGGTCGTGGCCGAGTTCGAACGTCCCGTCTTGCTGTTCTCGGGCGGTAAGGACTCGGTGGTCATGCTCCGGCTGGCCGAAAAGGCCTTCTGGCCGGCACGACTGCCGTTCCCGGTCATGCATGTGGACACCGGTCACAATTTTCCGGAGGTCCTCGACTTCCGTGACCGTCGGGTGGCAGAGCTCGACGCCCAGCTCAAGATCGCCTCGGTCCAGGAGTCCATCGACAGCGGACGGGTGGTAGAAGACCCGGGCCCGAACCCGTCGCGCAACCGCCTGCAGACGAGAACGCTGCTCGACGCCATCACCGAGCATCGTTTCGACGCCGTCTTCGGCGGCGCCCGCCGTGACGAGGAGAAGGCCCGGGCCAAGGAGCGCGTCTACTCGTTTCGCGACGAGTTCGGACAGTGGGACCCGAAGAATCAGCGCCCGGAGTTGTGGGGGCTCTTCAACGGCCGTCATCGCAGCGGAGAGCACATCCGGGTGTTCCCGTTGTCGGACTGGACCGAGCTCGACATCTGGCAGTACATCGCGCAGGAGCACATCGAGGTGCCTTCGATCTACTTCTCGCACCGTCGCACCGTGTTCCGGCGCGACGGGATGCTGCTGGCCCTCAATCTGTTCGTGACGGTCCTCGACGACGAAGAGCCTTTCGATACCAACGTCCGCTACCGCACCGTGGGTGACATGACGTGTACCGGCGCCGTCGAATCGACGGCGGTGACCGTGGACGAGATCATCGCCGAGACGGCGGTGTCGCGGCTCACCGAGCGCGGCGCCACCCGTGCCGACGACCGCTTCAGCGAGGCCTCGATGGAGGACCGCAAGCGGGAGGGGTACTTCTAGGCATGGAGCTCCTCCGATTCGCCACCGCCGGTTCGGTCGACGACGGTAAGAGCACGCTCATCGGTCGGCTCCTCTACGACTCCAAAGCCATCTTCGAGGACCAGCTCGAGGCGGTCGAGCGCCTGAGTCGCCAGCGCGGCGACGAGTACACCGACCTCGCCCTGTTGACCGACGGGTTGCGGGCCGAGCGCGAGCAGGGCATCACGATCGACGTCGCCTACCGCTACTTCGCCACGCCCCTGCGGAAATTCATCATCGCCGACACCCCGGGCCACATCCAGTACACGCGCAACATGGTGACCGGGAACTCGACGGCCGATCTCACGCTCGTCCTCGTCGACGCACGCAAAGGGATCGTCGAGCAGACCAGGCGCCATGCCTTCCTGGCGTCGCTGTTGCGGGTCCCGCATCTGCTCGTGTGCGTCAACAAGATGGACCTTGTGGACTACGATGAGGCCGTCTTCTCGAGGATCCGCGAGGAATTCAAGGCGTTCGCCACGCGCCTCGAGGTCACGGATCTAGCTTTCATCCCGATCTCGGCGCTCCACGGCGACAACGTCGTGCAGCGGTCCCTCAACATGTCGTGGTACGAGGGCCCGTCGCTTCTGCACCATCTCGAGCAGGTCTACATCGCCTCGGACCGGAACCTGATCGACCCCCGGCTGCCCGTGCAGTGGGTGGTGCGGCCCACGGCGTCGACGGTGCCCGATTTCCGGGGTTACGCCGGGCGGGTGGCGGGCGGGGTGTTCCGGCCCGGCGACGAGGTCATGGTGCTGCCTTCGGGCCTCAGCACCACGATCGCGGCGATCGACACCTTCGACGGCCCCGTGGAGGAGGCGTTCGCCCCCATGTCGGTGATGGTCCGGCTCGCCGAGGACCTCGACGTCTCGCGCGGCGACCTCATCTGCCGTCCGCACAACCAGCCCACCGTGGGCCAGGACATCGACGCCATGCTGTGCTGGATGGCCGACCGGCCGTTGACCGAGGGCGACGTCGTGGCCCTGAAGCACACGACGCGCTGGGTACGGGCCCAGGTGCGGCACGTGCACTACGGCCTGAACGTCAACACGCTGCACCGCGACGACTCGATCAACGCGCTGAAGCTCAACGAGGTGGGGAGGGTGAGCCTGCGGGTGACCCAGCCCCTCTTCTACGACAGCTACCGCCGCAACCGCTTCACCGGGTCGTTCGTCTTGGCATCCGAAGACACCAACGCCACCGTCGGCGCCGGCATGATCCTCGGAGCCGACTGACGATGACCCCGGCCTCTGACGTCGTGTGGTCGGTGGGTCGTCTCACCCGGGCCGATCGCTGGGACACGCTCGGGACCAAGGGGGCCACCGTCTGGTTCACCGGATTGTCCGGGTCGGGGAAGTCGACCCTGGCCGCGGCGGTCGAGGAGCGTCTGGTGGCGAGCGGGCGACCCGCCTACCGCCTCGACGGCGACAACATCCGGAGCGGGCTCAACGTGGACCTCGGCTTCAGTCCCGAAGGCCGCGAGGAGAACGTGCGCCGTGTGTCGGAGGTGGCCCTGCTGTTCGCGGACGCCGGCCTCATCGCCCTGGCCGCGCTCATCAGCCCCTACGCCAAGGGGCGGGCCCGGGCCCGGGCCCTGCACGAGGATGCGGGGGTGAAGTTCGTCGAGGTCTACGTTGCCACCCCGATCTCGGTGTGCGCCCAACGCGACCCGAAGGGGCTCTACGCCCGGGCCTCGGTCGGGGCCATCACGTCCTTTACCGGGTTCGATCACCCCTACGAGCCGCCCACCGATCCGGACCTGGTGGTGGGCCACCACCTCCCCCTGTCCGACGCCGTGGACCGGGTTCTGGGGGCATTGGACGCTGCCGAGGTGTCGTCGCCGCACGAGCTGTGAGTAGACTACCACGGAGCGTGGTGAGTTCCCTGGGCATACCGCATCATTCCGGCAACGACCGACGTGCCGACGTTGACTTCGCGCGAGGAGTGGTGAGATGCTTGGTTGTTACCGGACACCGGGTAGCGGCTGACCTGGCGGCGGGTGTTTCCTGAAGACGAAGGCCGCGGGTGGATCATCACTGAGAGGCGTGCTCGGACGGCGGAACCTCGTCGTCCAAGTCGACCTGGAGCTTGTAGGGGGGCCTTCCGTTGTCTGCGTTCCAACCCAGCGTGCTAGAGGACTCGGTCCTTGTCGTCGACGACGATCAGGCCACCAGGGAGAGCCTCGCGTCGGTGCTCAAGGGGGCGGGCATCGAGGTGTTCGTGGCATCGGACCCGACTGAGGCCCTGACGTTGCACGGCCTGCAGCGTCCCGCCGCCGTGGTGGTCGACCACCAGCTCGCCGACCACACCGGGGTCGAGTTGGCCCGCAGGCTCAAGGAAGAGGACCCCGACACGCCCGTCTTGTTGCTCACGGGCCTCGCTTCGCTCGACAGCGCGCTGGCCGCGTCGGCACATCTCGACGGGCTGCTGGTCAAGCCCCTCGTGCCCCAGGCATTCGTCCAGACCGTCCGCAACGCGCTGACGCAGCGGGCGCTGGCGGTCGAGAACCACCGCTTGGCGCGGGTCATCGAAGAGATGACCGAGCAGGCGCAGGCGCCGCCGCCGCCGGCTCCGGCTCCGGCTGCGGCTGCGGCGGAGCCCACCATGGCTCCCGAGGCCGCCGACGACCTCTTCGCAGAGCCGCCCAACCGTGCGCTCGTCGAGGAGCAGCTCGACGCCGCCCTGGCAGGCGCTCAGCGCGCCGGGAGCGCGTTGGCCGTGCTCTTTGTCGAGCTCGATGGCTGGCAGGACGTGAACCAGCAATTCGGAGCGGGTGCGGCCGAGCAAGTGGCGCGCGAGGTGGCGAGCCGGTTGTCGGTGGCCCGTCGCAAGACCGACATCGTGTCGAGGGTGGGCAACGACAAGTTCGTGGTGGCATGTGCGGACGTGCACTCCGACGCCGACGCCATGCGCATCGCCAGCCTCATCCTCGACGGCGCGGCCCGTCCTGTCATCGTGCATGGGGTGGAGCACCGGGTTCGGCCCACCGTCGGTATCGTGCTCACCAACCCGACACAGGCCGGCGAGACCGCCGACAACGTGCTCGAGAACGCCGAGCTGGCCATGTACTGGGCCCGCGACGAGGGCCGGGCGTCGCGCATGTTCGACCCGTCCATGCGCGACCGTGTCGTGTCTCGCTTCGAGATCGAGCACGGGCTCCAAAACGCCATGGACAACGGTGAGCTGGCGCTGTTCTACCAGCCCGTGGTGGACCTCCACAGCGGTCAGGTCGTGGGTGCCGAAGCGCTCCTGCGGTGGCAGCGGCCCGATCAGGGATTGCTCTTGCCGGGCGAATTCCTCGACGTGGCGGGCGAGGTCGGCATGGCCGAAGCGCTGGGCCGGTGGACCCTCGACCGCGCCCTCACCGAGCTGGTCCTGTGGCGTCAGGCCGAGAACCTGCCCGACCACTTCCGGTTGACCATCAACGTCTCGGGACGGGAATTGAGCGACCCGGGCTTCGCACAGACCTTCGAGGAGCTCACCCGCAAGCACGGCGTCGCCCCCACCATGCTCAGCATCGACCTGTCCGACGACGCCGCCCGGGTGGCTGCCGCGTCGCCGGCCGCCGTCGTGGCGTTGAGCCAGATGGGCGTGCGCTTCAACCTCGACGATTTCGGCGCCCGGGAGTGCAACCTGTCGTGGCTCCAGGACCTCCCCATCTCCTCGTTGAAGATCGCCCCCGAATTCGTGGCTGCGCTGGACTCGACCAGCAACCCTCACGGGGCCGTCATGGTGCGGGCGCTGATCGCCCTCGGCCACGAGCTTCGGTTGTCGCTCGTGGCAGAAGGTGTCGAGACCCCGGCGCAAGCCGCTGCGCTGCGGGTGATCGGCTGCGAGTTCGCCCAGGGATACCACCTCGGCCATCCGGGACCGCGCGAGCAAGTCTGGGCGGCGCCCGAGGCATAGTTGTTCTGGGTCTCGAGACTCGGACGAGCTCACCCCCGTGAGCCCTTCTTTTCGCGCCCTGCAGACGTTCTCCCAGGTCAGAGCGGCGAAACTGGGCGACAGGAAATCGTCAATCGTGATGATGCCGAGGCGGGCGGCGTTCCGTAACGTGCGTAAGAGGTGTTGCAGGCGAACGCCCTCGCGCGTCATGGTGCCCGTCAGGGGCCATTCGAGCGGGGCCATCGCAGCCGGCTCGGGTGACCGGGGAGGTCGTGGCACTGATGAAGTCGAAGATGCCGCCGAATAGGGGGGGAATGATGGCAAGGTCGAGCCGCAGAGGACGCGCTGTCGCGGCCGTCATGGTCGGACTGGTAGGGGGAAGCGTCGGCGTGTTCGCGTTGTTCGCCGCCTCGGCGCCGTCGGCGTTCGCCGACTCGTCTGCCTACGAGCTCTACTGCCCGGGAACGCCCGTCGGCAACATCGTGCTCAACAACGTCGTGACGACGGGGACGATCACGCCCGCCGCGCCGGCGTCGGGGGCGCAGTTCAATCTCACCAACTACCAGTCGACGGTGGCGCTGCCGGCTTCCATCGTGGGTGCCGCCGCCGCCCTGGGGAACTCCTCGATCGCGGGTATGGCCACCCTGAAGGTCGACGCTACCGGCGCCACGCCGGCGAGCGTGGCCGCTGCCCCGATCACGATCGCGGCGCCCATCCCGAGCCCGGTCCCGGCCACGGGCCTGTCCCTGGTCCTGCCGTCGACGCCCGGCACGGTGGGCCCGTTCACGGCTTCGGGCGGCGCCATCAGCCTGACCGTCGACCCGGCCGTGGGACTGTCCCTCAACGTGTCGGGCAGCACACTCGCCCTGACGTGCACGCCGTACCCGAACAACAGCGCCACCACGGGCATCGTCGCCAATGCGCCGACGGCCGCCAAGGCGTCACCGGTGATCGCCTCCACCACATCGGGCGCCGCCCCGACCACCACGGCCGCCCCGACGGCCACCACGGCCGCCCCGACGGCCACCACGGCCGCCCCGACGGCGACCACGGCGGCCCCGGCCACCTCGGCTCTGGCCTCGACGGGCCCCGGGCCCCACCTGTGGCTCGTGGCCGTGATCGGGTTCATCGTCCTGTACCTGGGCTCGGTGGTGCTGGCCCTGGTCGAGCGGCCACGCAGCCTGCTGCGGCGGGTGCTGCGGTTGGCACCGACCCCGATGCCGGCCACGGCATCGGTGGCGGAAGCCCTGGAAGCGACGCCGGCGCCGAGCGTGTGGTCCGAGCCGCCCAGTGCCAAGCCCGCCTATCCGAAGGCTGGAGGATCGCCAGGACTGTGGTTCGACGGTTGGGAGCCTCAGGGTCGCAACCGGGGCTGACGCCAGCGGCGCTCCCCCTACACAGGGGGGTGGAGGGGGAGCGCCGGTGTCAGCGTCGCCCCTGCTGAGCTGGTATCGGGGGGATCCTCGCGGCCGTCGGGCGGCGGCGCGTTGCGCAGCCACAGCACCATGCGGGCGCCGCGTCCGTGACCGAGCGGGGACTGCGCGTCGACCACGCCGCCCATGGCCGCGGCCAGCTCCGACACGATGGCGAGGCCCAGGCCGGCCCCGAGCTTGCGACCCGGAACGCGGTCGGAGCGGTAGTGCCGTTCGAAGATGTGGTGGAGGTCGGCGGCGCTGATCCCCGGACCGTCGTCGGAGACCCATACGGCGATCCATCCGTCTTGTCGATGCGTGCCGATCTCGACCCTGCTGGTGGCGAACTTCAGCGCGTTCTCGATGAGGTTGGCGATGACCTGGCCCACGCGGTCGGGATCGGCGTCGGCCCACAGTGCCCCGCCCGGCGCGGCCACGAGGTCGACGCCGGTGCCGGTGGCTTCGGGTTGGAATCCCTCGGCCACGGTCCTCGCCACGGCGTTGCAGTCGACGCGTTGGGTGTGGAGCGAGAACTGACGCGCCTGCAACCGGGCGAGGTCGAGCAGGTCCTGCACCAGTCGCTCGAGACGCCGGGCCTCGCTCCCGATGATTCCCACGGCACCGGCAACGTCGTCGGTGGCGCCGTCGGTGATGGCATCGGCATAGCCACGGATCGACGTCAGGGGCGTGCGCAGTTCGTGGGAGACCGACAGCAGGAACTCGCGTTCGAGACCCTGGGCCCGACTGAGGTTCTCGCCCAAGGTGTTGATGGCCTCGGCGAGCTCCGCCAACTCCGGGTAGTCACGGTCCTCGACGGGGACCGTGGCGGCCAGGTTGCCATCGGCGATCTGGCGGGTGGCCCCCACGGCACGGACGATGGGCGCGCTGATGCGGCGGGCGAGCGCGGCCGCCACGGCGATGCCGGCGAGGAGCACCACCCCCGCCACCAGGAAAAAATAGCCGACGCCGTTGACGGGGTCGGCGACGTGACGGGTGACCACGAGGATGCGCACGTCCGACGCCGGCAGGCCGTCGTCGAGGGCGGCCCGTTGGGCCGGCGTCAGATCGAGAGGCTGCGCCACGAACACGACATGGCCCACATTGCCGGCCACGGTGTCTCCGGCGCGCAGGGCGGCGATGTCGAGCACCAGTACGTCGAGGGGGGCGGGGACTGTGGCGAGGGTGCCCGTCGGCCCCAGGCCGACCAGGGTCAGGCGGTCGAAGGCGCCGGCCCGTCGCAGCACGTCCTCGACCTTGTGGCGCGTGAACGTCGGGTCGAGGGACATGAGCCCGCCGATGGCCTGGGCCTCGGTGGTGAGCTCGTTCTCGGCGGTCGAGATGGCGGCCCGGCGGACGAGGAAGACGCTGCCCACCACGGTCAGCACGAGTGTCCCGATGACCACCCCGAGGATGGCGACGGTGATGCGGCGGCGCACGTGGCGAGGTCAGCCCAGCCGGTACCCGACCCCCCACACCGTGGTGAGAGGTAGGTCGTCGCCGAGTTTCTTGCGCAGTTGTCGGACGTGGACGTCGACCGTCCGCTCGTCGCCGTACCAGCCTTCCCCCCATACGCCGTCGAGCAGTTGGCGCCGTGACAGAGCCAGGCCGGTATTGAGGGCCAGGTACGTGAGCAGATCGAACTCGCGGGTGGTGAGGGCCACCACCGACCCGGCGCGCCGGACCTCGCGCCGACCGGTGTCGATGACGGCGTCTCCCACCTCGAGGACCGAAGGCTCCACCCGTGTCGGTGTCCCGGCCCGGCGCAGGATGGTCCGGACCCGGGCCACGAGCTCGCGCGGCGAGAACGGTTTGGTGACGTAGTCGTCGGCGCCGAACTCGAGCCCCACGACGCGATCGATCTCGTCGTCGCGGGCCGTGAGCATCACGATGGGGACGTCCCCCGCGGCGCGCAGCCGCCGGCACACGTCGAATCCGTCGAGCTCGCCGGGCAGGCCCACGTCCACCACCACGAGCTTGGGCCGGTCCCGGTCGACGTAGGCGAGGCCTTGCTCGCCGTCATCGGCCTGCAAGACCCGGAAGCCCTCTCGACGCAGGTACAGCGCCACCAGGTCGGAAATGTTCGGGTCATCCTCGATGACGACGATGGTTTCCCCGTCTGTTGCCACCGGCCCCAGCTTGGCACCGGGGGAGTACGACCGACGGGGACCCTCGGGGCGCTCTGGCATCGGTCCATCCCACAACGTCGGGGTCAGCGGACCATGAAGAGTTGATGAGGAGAGTGTGATGTCGCAGCTCCGAGGGCCCGGTCATGGCCCGACGGACGGTGGCGCCGGGGACCGCTGGCAGCCAGGCGCCGCCCATTAGTCTTGGTCCGGTGCCGCCCGACACCTACCTGACGGGGATTCTCGCCGCGCACCGCGCCCGGGCTGCCGCTGATGAGCGTGACCTCGACGACCTCCTCGACCGGGCCCAGGCCTGTGGCCCGACGCGGCCCTTCGCCCTGAGCCTGTCGGTCCCGGCCGGGGGCGAGCTCGCCGTGATCGCCGAGGTGAAGCGGCGCTCGCCGTCGAAGGGGGACCTCGACGTCGGGCTCGATGCCGCCGCCGTGGCCGTCGACTACGAGGCCGGGGGGGCCGCGGGTGTCTCGGTGCTCACCGACGTGGAGTTCTTCTCGGGTTCCCCCGCCGATCTGGTGGCGGCCCGGTCGGCGTGTCGGCTCCCGGTCTTGCGCAAGGACTTCACCGTGAGTCCCGCCGACATCTGTGACGCCCGGCTCATGGGCGCCGATGCCGTCCTGTTGATCGTGGCCGCCCTTTCGGACACCGAACTGTCGAGCTTCCTCAGCGTGGCCCACGAGATCACACTCGACGCCGTGGTCGAGGTGCACGACGAAGCCGAGCTGGAGCGGGCCCTCGACGCCGGGGCGGAGCTCGTCGGGGTCAACCAGCGCGACCTCACGACCTTTTCGGTCGATGCCGGTCGAGCGGCCCGGCTCGTGGAGCACATCCCGTCGGAGGTGGTGGCGGTGGCCGAGTCGGGCATCGGGGGCGAAGACGACGTCGCTCGCCTGGCCGATATCGGCTACCAGGCCGTGCTGGTGGGGGAGTCGCTCATCCGGGCCCCCGACCGAGCCGCCGCGGTTCGGGCCCTCACCGGGCACCGGGTGGGCTCGCGCCCGCACGCCTCCCGGGTCGGGATGCGCCCCGGCGGGGCGACAGAGAGGTGACCCCGTGCTCGTGAAGATCTGCGGGATCACCTCCGAGGCCGACGCGCTCCTGGCCGTCGGGTTGGGGGCCGACGCCATCGGGTTCGTGTTCGCCCCCTCGCCGCGCCAGGTCGCGCCCCAGGCGGTGCGACGCATCATCGAGCGCGTCCCCCCGAGATCCTGACCGTGGGAGTGTTCCGCAACGAGGCACCGACGCGGGTGGTGGACATCGTCAACGGCATCGGCCTGCGCGCCGCGCAGCTCCACGGTGACGAGACCGCCGAGGACACACGCTGGGTGGCCGAACGCATCGCGTTCACGATCAAGGCCTTTCCGGCCGGACACCGCAACATCGCCCGTCTCGACGACTACGGCGTGGAGACCGTCTTGGTGGATGCCGAGTCGCCCGGGTCGGGCGAGGTCTTCGACTGGCGGTTGGCCGAGGGGGTCGCCGACCCGGCTCGGCTCATCGTGTCGGGCGGGCTCAACGCCGGCAACGTGGCCGACGCCATCGCCCATCTCCACCCCTTCGGGGTGGACGTGTCTTCGGGGGTGGAGTCCGAGCCCGGCCGCAAGGACCCTCGAAAGGTGCGCGCCTTCGTAGTGGCGGCGCGCACCGCCGCAGGAGAGAAGGTGGACGACGACACCGAGGTCGATGCCCCTGACGACGAAGAGCTCGGAGGCCCCTTCGACTGGCAGGAGGACGCGTGAGCCCCGATCGGCGCGTCGTCGGCGGCGACGGAGCGCAGCACGCGGGACCACCACCGGCGCCGACCAGCGTCATGGGCGAGCCGTCGGCCAGCGGGCGCTTCGGCGAGTTCGGGGGACGGTTCGTCCCCGAGTCGCTCATGCCGGCGTGCCTCGAGCTCGAAGCGGCGTTCCGGTCGGCGTGGTCCGATCCTGGTTTTCACGAGGAGTTCGAGACCATCCTCCGCGACTACGGCGGTCGGCCCACCCCGGTCACCGAGTGCCTCCGCCTGTCGCAGCGCCTGGGGGTGCGGATCCTGCTCAAGCGCGAGGACCTCGCCCACACCGGGTCGCACAAGCTCAACAACGTGATCGGCCAGACGCTGTTGGCCCGGCGCATGGGCAAGAGCCGCCTCATCGCCGAGACAGGCGCCGGCCAGCACGGCGTGGCGTCGGCTACGGCGGCGGCGTTGTTCGGCATGGACTGCGTCGTGTACATGGGCGAGGTCGACACCGCCCGCCAGGAGCTCAACGTCTTTCGGATGGAGCTGCTCGGCGCCGAGGTCCGTCCCGTGCGAGCGGGGAGTCGCACCCTCAAAGACGCCGTCAACGAGGCGTTGCGGGACTGGGTGGCGAACGTGGCCGACACCCACTACTGCGTGGGGTCGGTCATGGGGCCGCATCCCTACCCGTGGATGGTGCGCGAACTCCAACGGGTGGTGGGCGACGAGGCCAGGGAGCAGTGCCGCGTGCTGCTGGGCGGTGACGACCCGGACTGGGTGGTGGCCTGCATCGGTGGCGGTTCGAACGCGGCGGGGACCTTCGCCGGCTTCGTCGACACCGATGCCGTGTTGGTGGGGGTGGAAGCCGCCGGCGGCGCGGCCGTGGGCCGGGGGGTGCCGGGCGTCGTCCACGGGATGAAGTCCTATGTGCTGCAGGACGAGGTGGGGCAGATCTCCGAGGCGCATTCGATCTCGGCCGGGCTCGACTACCCGGGGATCGGCCCCGAACACGCGTACCTGTCGTCGATCGGGCGTACGCGCTACGAACAGGCGGCCGACGACGAGGTGCTCGAGGCGTTCAAGTTGCTGTCGGAGACCGAGGGCATCATCCCCGCCCTCGAGCCCGCCCATGCGCTGGCCTGGCTGGCGCGCGAGGCGGGGCACGCGGTGCCGGCCGGGTCCACCGTCCTCGTCACGCTGTCGGGGCGGGGCGACAAGGACGTCGCCCAGGTGCGCGAGATGTTGCGATGACGGTGCGCTCCCCGGACGGGGCGGCGGCGGCTCGCCAGGCGCGCACGGGACCGCTCGAGGCCCACCTTCGGGCTCGGCGCGACGCGGGCCGAAAGCTGCTCGTGCCTTACGTCACCGGCGGCATGGGCCCCGATTGGATCGAGTCGATCCACGCCGTCGCCGACGCCGGTGCCGACGCCGTGGAGATCGGCATCCCGTTCTCGGACCCGATGATCGACGGTCCCACCGTCCAGGAGGCCTCCCTGCGGGCACTCCAGCGAGGGACCACGCCGACGATGGTGCTCGATGCGCTGGCCCGGGCCGACCTGGCCGTGCCGCTGTGTGTGATGACGTATTACAACATCGTGTTCCGTGCCGGTCTCCGCCGGTTCGCCCGCTCCTTGGCCGACGCCGGCGTGGCGGGGGCCATCATCCCCGACCTGCCCCTCGAGGAGGGCGAGGAATGGTGTGCCGAGGCCGACGACGCCGGCGTCGCCACCGTGTTGCTGGTCGCTCCGTCGACGCCCCGGGCACGGGCCGTCGCCATCTGCGAACGCGCCCGCGGTTTCGTCTACACGGTGGGGGTGATGGGGGTGACCGGGGAGCGGCCCACCCTGGCCGCGACGGCCGGTGACGTGGCCAGGTTGGTGCGCGCCGTCACGGACCGCCCCGTGTGCATCGGCATCGGGGTGTCCACCCCGCACCAGGCCGCCCAGGCCTGTGTCGACGCCGACGGCGTCGTGGTGGGGTCGGCGATCGTGCGTCGCCTCCTCGACGGGGACGGCCCCGAGGGAGCGGGCGAGTTCGTGGCGTCACTGCGCGCCGGCATCGACGGAGCCGCCTCGTAGCCGCAGTCCCGACGCGCCCTGCTGCACCGGTTTGGGTGCGCACCGGTTCCGGTGTGCATCGGTTCCGGTGTGCGTTGTGACCCGGCTCGTCGAGGTCAGCGGCCGAGGAGCCAGCCGCCGGCGCGCCGCGCTCGGCGGAGCATGACATGGGGAAGTCGGTTGCGGTCCCCGAGCACCGACAACATCGCGAGGCTGGTGACCACCAGGATGGCGCCGGCCAGCACCATCCACCGCAGCGCGGGCCCGGGGCCGGTGAAGGCCAGGGAGGTGGGGGCGTTGGTCCCGGCCGCGGCAGCTGGTACCGGTGAGGGCGAGGTGCCCGAGCCGGCGGCGGTGGCGGGGGCCGCCGCCCGGGCAGGAGGGGCCGCTTGTGCCGGGGCCGGTGTCGTCGGCGTGGTCGACGCCGGCGCCGTCGTCGTCGGTGTCGAGGGCGAGGTCGATCCCGCGGTGGGGGCGGGAGCCGACGTGGTGGGTGTGGAGGGCGCGGCCGCGACCTGGACGACGGTGAACCCGCCCACGTTGTTCCCCGTCACCTCACCCGGATTCGTGTCGCCCACGAAGGTGTACAGCGGCGCGCCGTCGTAGGTGACCTGGTACGTGCCGTTGGCTTGCAGCACCGACGCCACCGTGCCCGGGACCCCGGTCCCGGCGGTGGGCGTGGTCCCGGCGGGGACGGTGAGCGCCGGCCAGACCGACACGCACGCGCCCGTGCACGCGCTCATGCCGTTGTGGTCGCTCGGGAAGGTGTACAACGCGAAGCCCTGGGCGTCGGTGAGCACCGGGCCGAAGTTGGCACTGGTCGTGACCTCGACGGTGGCACCCGCCGCGTATCCCGCTGGCGACAGCGTGGTGACGACGGCGATCACCAGCGTGGCGAGCCCGGCCCGGACCATGCGACGGCGAAGATGTCTGCCCGGAGCCGCCGGTCCCGGGGCGCGTGGGATCAAGGTGTCTGGGGCTTTGGGGCGCATGGCGGGAGTCATCCTCTCGTCGGTCGGCGTCATGGACCGGCAACGGTGGTACGGCCCGGCACGCCGTTTCCTTCACGACCCCGATGTCGGAAGGAAGATCCCGGGAGCAATGCCCGGCCCGCCCGGCCCAACTCGAGGATTTCTGCCCCTGACCGGGAGAAAGGGCGAGATCCACAGTGTCGCCACAGGATCGAGCCGTACCATCACGAAGAGAAACGGCCCCCCTGCCGACGCGGGACGGAGAGGCTGAACGATGCAAGACACGCCGGGAACACCACCCGGGGCCCAGGCTCCTTGGGAACCCAGCCCTGACCACCGCAGTGGCTCTCGTCGGCGCTGGTTGAAGGTGGCGGTGGGCATCGGCGCCGCGGCCGGCGTGGCCGTCGGCGCCACCGCGCTGGCGCAGGCCGCCACGGCGTCAGGTGGGACCACCCCCGACGCCGCGGCGACGGCCTCGACGTCGACCACCACCACGGTCCCGGGCCCGAAGCACGGGTTCGGAGGGCCGGGCCGTGCTCGGTTCGGGTTCGGCGGAGGTGGGTTCGGTGGGGCCGCTGTCGGTGGGCTCGGTCTCGGTGGACCGATCATCGACGGCCAGTTCACGATCAAGGGCCCGAACGGCTACGAGACGGTGTCGGAGCGCACCGGGACCGTCTCCAGCGTCACCGACACGTCGGGCAGCACGTGGTCGCTGACGGTGAAGAGCGCGGACGGCAGCTCGGGCACCTTCACCGTCGACTCCGGCACGAGTGTCAACGGCGGGGAGATGGGTATCGGCAGCGTCAAGACCGGCGACACGGTGCAGGTCGTCGCGGTGGTCTCGGGCGGGACGGCGACGGCCAAGGTGGTCAACGACCAGACGGTGTCGAAGGCCAACGGCGGGACGTGGCGGCCGATGGGCCCGGCGTCTGGCTCGAACACCGGGTCGGGGATGCCCTCTTCGTTGGTGACACCTCCGGTCTAGGCCTGCCGCCTGCGCCTTCGACCCCGTTGGTGGTGCTCGAGGCGGCGCCGGATGAGTTCACGGCGCTCTTGGAGCTCTTTGTAGGTGATGGCGTCCACGGCGTCGCCGACGCCGAGTGAGGCCCGGATCCCGGCCACGTCGAGGGCGGGGATCGCGCCCGGATCGACCCCCATCTCCTTGGCGATCCGATCGCCGTGACGCTCGTGGAAGTACATCACCACCCTGACGATCTCGCCGATGACGTCCACGTTGGGAGCCATGACCGCCAGGGCGCCGTCGAGAAAGAGCATGTCCTTCACGTAGAGCATGAGCTCCTTGGGCATACGCGCCCCGTAGCCGAGGAGGCCCTTGGTGAGGTTGCGGATCTCGGCGGTGAGCTCCTCGGCGGTGAGTGTGGTCGGGTCGAAGGGGGGGCGGTCCAGCCCGAGGTCGTGGATCACGGCGTCGATGTCCACGTCGACCGGCAGGGCGCCGAGGTCACGCATGGCTGCGATCTGTCCGGGGACGTCGTTGGCGGACGCCGCCATGACCAGACGGAGAAAAGCCAGGCGTCGGGGCTCGTCGAAACGGCCCGTGATGCCGAAGTCGAGGAGGGCCACGCGGCCGTCCGGCTGCACGAACAAATTGCCGCCGTGCAGGTCGCCGTGGAAGACACCGTAGAGAAGGGCGCCTTCCAAGAACGCAATCAGCGCGGCGTGCAGGACCTCCTCGGTATCGATCCCCGCGGCGCGCATGGCGTCGGCATCGCCCCACGCGAAGCCGTCGAGTCTCTCCATGACGAGGACCCGGCGGGTGACGAGGGAGGGGTGGGGTCGGGGAACGACGATGGCGTGCTGGTCGGTGTCGGCCAGCACACGCGCCACGTCGAGCATGTTCTGGGCCTCGAGACGGAAGTCGAGCTCCTCCACGATGGTCTCGCCGAACAGCTCTACCAGGGCAGGGGGGTTGGCGAGGGCGGCGACGGGGATGCGGCCGACGAGGAGGGGTGCTAGCCAGCTCATCGCGGCGAGGTCACGGCGTACCAGTGTCGCTACGTCGGGCCGTTGCACCTTCACCACGACGGCTTCTCCGCTCTTGAGGCGCGCCGCGTGGACCTGCGCCACCGAAGCCGCCGCGATGGGCGTCCGATCGAACTCGCTGAACTGCTGTTCGAGTGTCATACCCAGGTCCGCTTCGACGATGCGGCGCACCACGGCGAAGGGCTCGGCCGGGACACGATCACGAAGGAGGCGAAACTCGGCGACGAGCTCCTCGGGGAAGAGTCCCTCCCCCGAGGACAGGATCTGGCCCAACTTGATGTAGGTGGGCCCGAGCCGCTCGAAGGCCCGACGCAGACGGCGAGACAATCCGGCCCGCGACTGGTGCTGCCCCCGGCGGCGGTCGCTTACATACCAGCCCGCCACCGCCGGGCCCAGGACGGCGGCCACCCGGACCACGCGCGACCCCGGGGGCAGCCGGCGCTTGCGGGTGAGACGGGGGGCCTCGGCCCGCGTCCGCCGGCGGAGCCCGTCGATGCCCGCGCTCCACGACAGTCGATCCAGGTCGAGGACCCAGGGCGGGTGCGAGGAGAAGGCGCCGAAGGCGAGGTCCGCAGGGTCAGGCCCCGCGGCTGCCCCGCCGTCGGGAATGGTCATCATGTCGACCGTACCGTGCCCCACCGGGTTTGCGGTGCGGGCCCCGGGCGGGTGCGAGACGCTGGGTCAGGCCGGAGGCGGCCCGATCACCAGGCACCCGTTGTGCCCACCGAAACCGAAGGAGTTCGACAGGGCGGGGGCGGGATCCCAGGGCCGGCCCTGGCCGTGGACCACGTCGAGGTGGATCTCGGGGTCGGGTTCCTCGTAGCCGGCGGTGGGCGGGATGAGGCGACGGTCGATGGTGAGCGTGGTGGCGACGGCCTCGAGGGCCCCCGCCCCACCGAGGGCATGCCCCGTGACGCCCTTGATGGAGGTGACCGGCGGAGCGGGGGAGCCGAACACCTTCTCGATGGCTTGCGCCTCGGCCAGGTCGTTGAGGGGGGTCGAGGTCCCGTGGGCGTTGATGTGCCCGATGCCCGAGGGCGGCACCCCGGCGTCGGCCAGGGCCAGCTCCATGCACGCCGCGGCGCCGTTTCCTCCCGGCGCGGGCGCGGTGATGTGATGGGCGTCGGCGGTCGATCCCGCCCCGAGGAGCTCGGCGTAGATGCGCGCCCCCCGACGACGGGCATGGTCGAGGTCCTCGAGCACCAGAGCCGCTCCGCCCTCGGCGCAGACGAAGCCGTCGCGCCGAACGTCGAAGGGGCGGGACTTGCCCTCGCTCGACAGGGCCGTCATGTTGCCGAACGCGGCCAAGCCGATCCCGACCATGGCCGCTTCGGCGCCGCCTCCGATGGTGACGTCACACCGACCGGTCGACACCAGTCGGGCCGCAGCCGCGATGGCGTGGGTCCCGGCCGCGCACGCCGTGGCAATCGTCTCGCACGGGCCGTGGAAACCGGAGTGCATGGACACGTGTGCGGCCCCGGCGTTCACCATCATCATGGGGATGAGGAACGGGGACACGCGCCGCGGCCCCTTCTCGTGGAACACCCCGATCTGATCCTGGAGCGTCTCGAGACCACCGACACCGGTGGCGAACACGACGCCGGAACGATCCGGATCCGCCCCGATCTCGCCCGCGTCGACGAGTGCCATGTCGGCGGCCGCCACCGAGAACTGCGCGAAACGGTCGACGCGCCGGACTTCTTTGGGGCCGAACCAGGTGGTCGGGTCGAAGCCCACCACGCGCCGCTCCCCCTCGGGCGCGGGTTGCAACAGGCCGTCCCAAAAGGCGTCGAGGCCGATCCCGCAACACGAGACGACGCCCATGCCGGTGACGACGACGCGTCGACCCTGGACGGGCCCGTCGGGCCTGACGCCCAGGAGCATCAGAGCTTGGCGGAGATCAGATCGTAGGCCTGGCCGACGGTCTCGATGCCCTCGAGCTCGGACTCGTCGACGGTGACGTCGAAGGCCTCTTCCAGCGCCATCACGAGCTCGACCAGGTCGAGGCTGTCGGCATCGAGGTCGTCGCCGAATCGGGCCTCGGGCACGACCTTGTCCGCTGGTACCTGCAAGACGTCGATCGCGCACGCCTTGAACTTGTCGAAGCTGGCGTCGTCGGGCACTGCTTCCTCCTCAGTCGCATCGTCTCCCGGTGGCCCGGGTCCTGTCGGTTGTTTCCCCTACTGGTTGTGGCCGGCGTCACGACCGAGCCCTGTCCGTGTGGCCATGGCATCTCACAGTCCCATGGCCAGGCCTCCGTCCACCGGGAGAACGGCTCCGGTGATGTAGGCGGCGTCGTCAGAGGCGAGGAAGGCCACCGCCCCCGCGACATCGGCGGGGCTTGCTCTGCGACCCAACGGCACCAACGCCAGGAGCTGCTCCACACGCTGTTCTCCCAGGCTGGCGATCATATCCGTGTCCACCACACCGGGCGCCACAACGTTGACGGTGATGCCGCGGCTGCCCACCTCGCGGGCCAGCGACCGAGCCAGGCCCACGAGGCCGGCCTTGGCGGCGCCGTAATTGACCTGGCCGGGAGACCCGAAGAAGGCGACCACCGACGACACGAGCACGATTCGGCCCCGGTGGGCCCGCACCATGGGGCCGATGCACCGGCGCACCACCCGGTAGACGCCCGACAGGTTGGTGTCGAGCACCTCCTGCCAGGCCTCTTCGTTCATGCGCAGCAGCAAGGTGTCCTTGGTCACCCCGGCGTTGGCGACCAGTACCTCGACGGGGCCCAGCGCTTTTTCCACGGTGGAAAACGCCGACTCGACCTGAGCCGGGTCGCGGACGTCACAGCGCACCGCGAAGAGGTCCGTGCTGCCGGCGCCGGTCCCTTGCGGCTCGGCGGGCGGTGCCGTGCGATACGTGATCGCCACCTTGTCCCCGAGCCCCTGGAAATGACGAGCGCAGCCGAGCCCGATCCCCCGTGAGCCGCCCGTGACGAGCACCACGCGCCCCTTTGATGCCACGGTGTCGTCCGAGGTTTCACTCACGCCGGGCTCCCGGCGGTGTCGACCGTCCAGCGGATGACGGTGCTGGCCCATGCCATCCCGGCTCCGAATCCGGACATGAGGACGAGGTCACCGGCGTGCAGGCGTCCGGCGTCGGCGGCGTCGGCGAGGGCGAGGGGCACCGAGGCGCTCGAGGTGTTCCCGGTTCGGTCGACGACCACGGCGACGCGTTCCATGGGGATGCCCAGACGCGTGGCGGCCGCCTCGATGATGCGCAGGTTGGCCTGGTGGGGGACGAACAGGGCGATGTCATCGGGGGTGAGCTTGGCCCGTTCGAGGGCGGTGACGGCGGATTCGACGGTGACGCGCACGGCGCGGCGGAAGACCTCTTTGCCCTCCATCGCCATGTAGCCGCCGTGGGGACAGGTGAGCAGATCGTGCCCGCTGCCGTCGACCCCGAGGTCGACCGCCAGCAAGCCGTCGGTGTCGCTCGCCTCGATCACGACCGCGCCCGCACCGTCGGCGAAGAGCACGGCCGTGGCCCGGTCGTCGGGATCGGTGAGCAACGACACACAGTCGGCGCCGATGAGCAGGGCCCGGCGCGAGGCGCCGGTGCTCACGACGCCGTGGGTCGCCACCAGCGCGTAGACGAACCCCGAGCACGCCGCGTTCACGTCGAAGGCACCACCGGACAGTCCGAGGGCGTAGTGGACCGCCGCCGATGTGGCCGGCACGGCCAGGTCAGGAGTGCACGTGGCCAGGACCAGGAGGTCCACCTGCGCCGGCGCCAGCCCGGCGCGCTCGAGGGCCCGGCGCCCGGCGTCGATGGCCAGTGACGACACCGTGCCCCCGATGCGGCGCTCGCGGATGCCCGAGCGGGTCACGATCCATTCGTCGGTGGTGTCGAGACGGGCCTCGAGGTCTGCGTTGGTGACGACGGTGTCGGGCAGAGCCGCGCCCCACCCGGTGATCACCGCTCCGGTGGGGCTCACGCGCCGTCGGCCTGGACGCGTAGCCAGGCGATGGGCTCGCCCGCCGCCACGCGTTCGCCGGGATGGGCCAGGAACCCCACCACCATCCCGGCAAAGGGGGTGCGGACCTCGGCGGCTCCCACCGTGCCGAGGAGGTCGCCCACAGCCACGGGGGCGCCGTCGGTGACGTCAGGCGAAACGCCGGCGGGGGAGAGGCCGCCGGGCCCGGGCGCGGCCAGCCCGACGACGGGCTCGAAGACACCCGCCGAGGGGGAGATGACGACCCGCTCGGAGGTGTAGAGGTGCTCCCCTTGGTGGGCGGCGGCGTAGGCATTCCAGGTGTCGCTGCCGGCGATGGCGTTGACGAGGATGTCGAGGTCGTCGGGGGTCGCCACGGCGCTGGCCGGCGCGTCGGGCAGGGTGCGCCGGGCGAGCCCGGTGAGCACGCCACCGGTCCCGACTTCGACGAAGCGTGTCGCGCCCAGGCCCGCCAGGGTCTCGAGGCTCTGGCGCCAGCGCACCGGGCTGCACAGCTGGGCGGAGAGCAAGCCCGGCCACTCCTCCGCCTCGACGTGGGGGCGCGCGTCGACATTGGCGACGACGGGGATCTCGGGCACCGTGAAGCCCGTGCTCGCCAGCGACTTCCGGAGCCACGAGCGCGCCGGGGCCATGAGCATCGTGTGGAAGGCACCGGCGACGGGAATGGGGAGCACCTTGCGGGCGCCGAGCTCCTTGGCGATGGCGCCGGCGCGCGTCACCGCCTCGGCGATGCCGGCGATCACCACCTGACCGGGGGCGTTGTAATTGGCGACCCACACCTCGCCCTCGGCCCGCTGGCAGGCGGCGTCGACGGCGTCGTCGTCCGCGCCCATCACCGCCGCCATGGTGCCGGGGTGCTCTTCCGCCGCGTTGTGCATGGCTTCGCCCCGCTCCACGACGAGGCGCACCCCCTCCTCGAACCCGAGGGCGCCGCTGGCGGCGAGGGCGGTGTACTCACCCAAGCTGTGACCGGCGCACAGGCGAGGTTCGATGCCGACCCGCTCGATGGCGTCGAGGACCACGAGGCTGAGGACGAACGTGGCGAGCTGGGCGTTGGCGCTGAGGGTGAGCTCCTCCTGATCGACCTCCAACAACAGTCGGGCGACGTCGCGACCGGCCACGGTCGACGCTTCTTCGACCACCTCCCAGGAGGGGTGTTCCCGCCAGGCACGGCCCATTCCGGGTCGCTGGGATCCCTGACCCGGGAAGGTGAACGCCAGCACTGGGACTCCTCTTCTTCGCGTCCCGATCGATCGGGGTCGTCCCAGGGTGACACGATCGGAGCGTCGGGTCACGTTACCGGTAGGTCATGAGCCCACCGCTCGTGCTCAGCTGTTCATCGACTCATCGACGATCGCCCATTGGCGTGGTTCGCGATGACACGACAGCGCGGCGGCGGACCGGGCGCACGAGAGACCACAGCGAGGCGGCGTTGCCTGGCGACGCAGTCTTGTCCGTTGTCCTCCCGCCACTACCATTCTGAGACCCGCCCGAGTGGGGGAATAGGCAGACCCGAAGGCCTCAAAAGCCTTTGTTCGAAAGGACGTGCGGGTTCGAATCCCGCCTCGGGCACGATCGGCGGGCTGATCCCAACGGTAGCGAACAGGTGTTTGGGGGCCTCCGCGCTCGACGGGGCACCAGGTCACCTACAATTCCCCACAGCATGCGCCGCTCCCTGGTCGAACGATCCCTCCGGGATGTCCACGGACGTCTCGTGCGGGTCCGCGAGGAGTTGGCGGTGCTCGACGAACAACTGGCGGTGCTCAACGACGCCGCGGACGACGCCCGCATCCGTTCGCTCGTGTCGGAGACGCCGCTGGCCGGACATGACTACGCCGACGCGCAACGCTCCGCCGACGCCGCCAACCGGGGCCGGGCGGCACTGTTGACCATGATCACCGAGTTGGAGCGCCGCCAGGACGAGCTACTCGGCAAGCTGGTCGTCGAGCCCAGGTAGCCGGGCCCCGGACCGCAGCGCCACAACACCAGAAGGAGAGAGACACGCCGCATGGGCAAACGCGTCGTCATCGCCGAAGACGAGGCCATCATCCGTCTCGATCTCAAGGAGATCCTCGAGGCCGAGGGTTACTCCGTCGTGGGAGAGACCGGTCGCGGCGACGAGGCCGTGGAGCTGGTCGCCACCCTCCAGCCCGACATCGCCATCCTCGACATCAAGATGCCGGGGATCGACGGGATCGAGGCCGCCCGCCGCATCTCGGCGAACCACCGCGTGGCCGTCCTCATCCTGACGGCCTTCAGCCAGCGCAACCTGATCGAAGAGGCGCGGGACGCGGGCGTGGCGGCCTATCTGGTGAAGCCCTTCCAGCGCGGCGAGCTGGTCCCGGCCATCGCCGTCGCCACGGCGCGCTTCGAGGAGTACCGGGCCATCGAGGACGAGCACACCCGCCTGTCGGAGGACGTACCCACCCACGAGGACAAGCTCAGGACCCGCCAGATGGTGGACCGCGCCAAGGCGGTCCTGATGGACGGCCATCAAATGAGCGAGGAAGTGGCCTTCGCCTTCATCCAGCGCACAGCCATGGACCGGCGGGTCCGGATGGAGCGGGTGGCCCAGGAGATCATCGACGGGGACCTCATCCCCTGAGCCTCCCACCTGACTCGATCCGGTGGCCGCCGGGTGCCGGCCCCGGGGCCGGGTGACATCGGGCCGGGGCCACATAGGATCCGAGGCGGTGGCAACCTCCAAGCCCGACACCGGCACCCTGTACCTCCTCGACGGCAATTCCCTCGTCTTCCGGGCCTTCTTCGCCCTCCCCATCGACCTGGCCACCAAGGCCGGCCAGGTGACCAACGCCGTGCACGGCTTCACTTCGATGTTGGTCATGCTCCTGCGCGACAACGAGCCGGCCGGCATGGCCGTCGCCTTCGACCGGCCCGAGCGGACTTTCCGCGACGACATCGTCGTGGAGTACAAAGGCAACCGCCCCGACACGCCCGACCTGCTCGTCCCGCAGTTCTCGCTGGTGCGCCAGGTCCTCTCGTCGCTCGGCATCGTGATGGTCGAGAAGCCCGGGTACGAGGCCGACGACATCCTCGCCACGCTCGCCACCCAGGCGCGCGACGCGGGGCGCAACGTGGTGGTGGTGAGCGGCGACCGGGACACCTTCCAACTCGTGGAGGACCCGCTCGTCAAGGTGATGTACACGCGACGGGGCATCTCCGACACCGTCGTCTACGACGAGGCCGGCATCATGGAGCGTCACGGCGTGTCGCCCCGCTCGTACCCCACGCTGGCCGCGCTGCGCGGCGACACGTCCGACAACCTGCCGGGGGTGCCCGGGGTGGGTGAGAAAACGGCCGCCAAGCTCGTGAGCACCTACGGCGACCTCGACACCATCTTCAGCCACATCCAGGATCAGACCCCGAAGCTCCGCCAGAACCTGGCCGAGCACGAGGAGCAGGTGCGCCGCAATGCGGAGGTGATCCCCCTGGTGCGCGACGTCGAGCTCGACCTGTCCCTGGACGACCTCGCCCTCGGCAAGTGGGACGCCGCCGAGGTCAAGCGGGTCTTCGGTGAGCTCGAGCTGCGCTCGGCGTGGCAGCGCCTGGCCCCGCTGCTCGGCGGCGATGCCGAGGAGGCCCTGCCGCGCGGCGGGGACGCGGGCGCCGCCGGCCATCGACCTGGGGTCGGTCACCGCCGCCGTGCCGGCCGACGCCAAGGCGGCGGCCCAGGCGCTGCGCGCCGCCGCCGAAGCCAAGGACCCCGTGGCCCTGGCACCGGTGTGGTCGGGAGACGCCGGTCGGAGTCCGCTCGTGGGCATCGCGATCGCCGCCGCCCCCTCAGATCTTGATCCCGGCGACACCGCAGCCGGCGACACCGCATCCCGCGACGCAGCAACGCCGCACGGCGATGCTGCGAGGGAGGTGGTCGACGCCGCCGTGCCGGCGCCGATGTGGCTCGACGAGGTGTTACTGGCCGACAGTGACGTGCGTAGTGCCCTCGCCGCTCTGGTGGGGCCGGGCGGTGCACCCCTGGTTTCCCACGGGTCGAAAGAGCTCATGCGGAGTCTGCTGCCGATCGGCATCGACATCACCTCGTTGGCGCTCGACACCGCCGTGGTCGCTTACCTGCTCGACCCGTCGTCGGGTCGGTACCGCCTCGAGGACGTGGTCGAGGTACAGCTCGGGCTGGCGCTCGACGCCGAGGTCGAAGCCGAGGCGGCCGGCCGGCTCGCACTCGACGGCCCCGGCGAGCTCGAAGTGTCCACCCTGGCGGCGCGCAACGCCGTGGCGCTCGGGCTGTTGTTCGCGCCCATGCGCGAAGCCCTCATGCGCGCCGGCCTCGAACGACTCCACGACGAAGTGGAGCGGCCCCTCGTGCGCGTCCTGGCCCGCATGGAGGTGGCGGGGATCCGCGTCGACACTCAGGAGCTGCGCCGCATCGCCGCCGGCCTTGTGGCCGAGTGTGCCCGGCTCGAGGCCGAGATCCACGAGCTCGCCGGCGAGACCTTCAACGTCAACTCCACCCCGCAGTTGCGGGCCGTGCTCTACGACCGTCTCGGGCTGACACCGGGGCGCAAGACCAAGACGGGGTTCTCCACCGACGCCCAGACCCTCGAGAAGCTGCGGGGCCAGCACCCCGTCGTCGACACGTTGCTGCGCTACCGCGAGCTGGAGAAGCTGCGCTCCACCTACGGCGAGACGCTGCTCGCCGAGGTCGCCCCCGACGGTCGCATCCATGCCACCTTCGGCCAGACCGTGGCGCGCACCGGCCGCCTGTCGTCGGACCGGCCCAACCTCCACAACATCCCCGTGCGCAGCGAGGAGGGGAGGCGCCTGCGTAAGGCGTTCATCCCCGCCGAAGGGTGTCGCCTCCTGGTGGCGGACTACGACCAGATCGAGCTGCGCGTCATCGCCCACCTGTCGCACGACCCGGGGCTCGTGGCCGCCTTCGCCGAGGGGCGCGACATCCACCGGACCACGGCGGCCAGTGTGTTCGGCGTTGAGCCGGACGACGTCACCTCCGCTCAGCGCAGCCGGGCCAAGATGGTCTCCTACGGCCTGGCCTACGGCATGGAGGCCTACGGCCTGGCCCAGCGGCTCTCGATCGAGCCGTCCGAAGCCGCCCAGATCCTCGACGCCTACTTCGTGGCGTTCCCGGCCGTGCGGGCGTACATGGACCGCACCGTCGTCGAAGCCCGGTCCCGGGGCTACACCGAGACGCTCTTCGGCCGGCGACGGCCCCTGCCCGACCTCCACTCTCCCAACCGCAACCTGCGCATGGCGGCCGAGCGCCAGGCCATGAACGCCGGCATCCAAGGCCTCGCCGCCGATCTGTTCAAGGTGGCTCTGGTGCGCCTCGACGCCGCGCTCGAGGAGAAGCAGCTCGCATCGCAGGTGGTCCTCCAGGTCCACGACGAGGTCCTGGTCGAGGTGCCGAGCGACGAGGAGGCGATCACCGGAGACCTCGTCTCGAGCGTGATGGCGGGCGTGGCCGACGCCGTCCACCTCGCCGTGCCCCTGGAAGTCTCGGCCGCGTGGGGCGACACCTGGGCCGACGCCAAGGGTTGAAGAACCCTCGACCAGGGCGGCTCGAGGCGGCCCTTTGGGTAGTGGGTCGGTTTCGACTCTCCGCGTACATTTCAGCTTTACGTCGGCAGGCCCCAAGGCCAGTTTCACGCCTCCCCCTACCGGGGAACCGACTTCTGAAGGGTACCGTGTGGGTGTAGTGGTCAAAAGTGACCGACTACCGCCCTTTGCTAGCATTGGAGGTTGGCCGTCACCGGCGGCCGGCCTGACGCGCTCTCGACGCGTGGGGTGTCCCAATCCCGAAAGCGAGTTCCGAAGTTCATGCCTGACGAAGCTGCCGGTTCATCCGGCGTAGCTGACCCGGCGGCCAGTCCCGCCGCGGCGGCCGGTGAAGTTCCCGGCGCCATCGCCCTTCTCTCGGACGCCCCCATGGGCACCTTCGACGAAACGGGGAAGTACGTCCCCCGTGCCATCGTCGAGGACGACCTGGGTGGTGCCTCACTCGAAGAAGCCATCGACGCCACCATCGTCGAGTTCGACGACGGTGACATCGTCGAGGGGAAGGTCGTCAAGATCGACAAGGACGAAGTCCTGCTCGACATCGGCTTCAAGTCCGAAGGGGTCATCCCCTCGCGCGAGCTCTCGATCCGCAACGACATCGACCCGTCGGAGATCGTCAGCCTCGGTGACCAGATCGAAGCCTTGGTGCTCCAAAAGGAAGACAAAGAGGGCCGACTCGTCCTGTCGAAGAAGCGGGCTCAGTACGAGCGCGCCTGGGGCACCATCGAAAAGATCAAGGACTCCGACGGCATCGTCAAGGGGCCGGTCATCGAGGTGGTCAAGGGTGGGCTCATCGTCGACATCGGGCTTCGCGGGTTCCTCCCCGCCTCACTGGTGGAGCTGCGCCGGGTGCGCGAACTGCAGCCCTATGTGGGTCGCAGTATCGAGGCCAAGATCATCGAGCTCGACCGCAACCGCAACAACGTGGTCCTGTCCCGCCGGGCCTGGCTCGAAGAGACCCAGAAGGAGCAGCGCGGGGAGTTCCTCGTCAACCTGAAGCCCGGCGAGCGTCGCCGCGGTGTGGTGTCCTCGGTGGTCAACTTCGGCGCCTTCGTCGACCTCGGTGGCATGGACGGGCTCATCCACGTGTCGGAGCTGTCGTGGAAGCACGTGGACCACCCCTCGTCGGTGGTGTCGGTCGGCGACGAGGTCGAAGTCGAGGTGCTCGACGTCGACCTCGACAAAGAGCGCATCAGTCTTTCCCTCAAGGCCACCCAGACCGACCCGTGGCAGGAATTCGCCAACACCCACCAGGTGGGCGAGCTCGTCTACGGGCGGATCACCAAGCTCGTGCCCTTCGGTTCCTTCGTCCAGGTGGGCGACGGCATCGAGGGCCTGGTGCACATCTCGGAGATGGCCGGTCACCATGTGGACCTCCCCGAGCAGGTCGTCACCCCGGGCGAGGAGCTGTGGGTCAAGATCATCGACATCGACCTCCAGCGTCGCCGCATCAGCCTTTCGATCAAGCAGGCGGCCGAGGGCGGCGAGGTGTCCGAGGAGTACCGCGAGGCCTTCGGCGAGCACGCCTACGACGAGCAGGGCAACTACATCGGCTACGACTACGGCGGCACCGAGTTCACGCCCGAGACCGAGGCGCAGGCGGCGTGGGCCGAGTACGTGGCCGAGCACGGTACGCCACCCGAAGGTGCCGAAGGTGGACCTCCCCCCGCTCCGGCGGGAGACGGCAACGGCAGCACCCCCGAGGCATCGGCGCATGAAGCACCGGCCCCCACCGCACCGTCCGCCGAAGCACCGGTCCCCACCGCGCCGACCGAGGTTGTGGCGAGCGAGACCGAAGCTCCCGACGCGGCGGCACCGGCCGAGGGCTGACTCCGACCGCGACGGCTTGCGTCAGCGGGAGTTCTTCAGCGGGGATCGATCCACAGGGGCGAACGCTCGGGGGCGTTCTCCGGTGGTGCCAGAGGCGTGGGGCTCGGTGCCGGTTGGGACGGTGGCGACGAAACAGGCATCGATGATCCCGGCACCGGGTCTGGTGCCTGCACGCTCCACGCCGGTGCCTGTTGGGAGTCCGGGGCCGGCGGCGCGACCGGGGGTTGGCTCGACACCGAGGGTGCAAAAGCAGTGGAGGGCTGCGAGCCGAGCGGGAAGTGGCAGGCTACGAAATGGTCGGGCCCGATGGCGCGCATCTGCGGCTCCTCCTCGGCGCACTTCTGCTGCGCGAAGGGACAGCGGGTCCGGAACCGGCATCCCGAGGGCGGGTTGATGGGTGACGGGAGATCACCCGACAGCGTCGCCTTGCCATTGCGGGCCGCGCCCGGGTCGGGCTCGGGGATGGAAGTGAGCAGCGCTTCGGTGTAGGGATGCTCGGGTCGGTGGTACAGGGCGTCGGGCCGGGCCACCTCGCACAGCTTCCCGAGGTACATGACCGCCACGCGGTCGCTGACGTTCTTCACCACGGCGAGGTCATGGGCGATGAACAACATCGTGAGTCCCCGGTCGCGCTTGAGGTCGTCGAGGAGGTTCAGGATCTGGGCTTGGACCGATACGTCGAGAGAGGACACGGGTTCGTCGCAGACGAGCACGGTGGGCTCGAGCATGAGGGCCCGGGCGATGCTGACCCGCTGGCACTGACCGCCCGACATCTCGGTGGGCCGGCGGCCCCCGGCGTCGTCGGGGTCGATCCCGACGGACTCCAGCGTGGCCCGGGCCTTGGTCTTGCGCTCGTCCCTGGTGCCGATGCCCCACACCGACAGGGGCTCGACGACGGCATCGAGGACCCGACGACGCGGGTTGAGTGACGAGATGGGGTCCTGGAACACCATCTGGATCTTGGTGCGCGCCTTTCGGGCTTCGGCACGCGACAGCGAGGTGAGCTCGGTCCCGTTGTACTTGACCGATCCCGAGTTCGGGTGGTTGACGAGGGCGACGGAGCGTCCTGTGGTCGACTTCCCGCAGCCGGACTCCCCGACGAGTCCCAGGGTCTCACCTGCGGCCACGTCGAAGCTCACATCCGACACGGCGCGCACCCGGTGGCGCCCCGATCCGAACTCGACGACGAGGTGCTCGACGCGCAGCAGGACGTCGTCGCCTCGCATGTGGGCGGTACCGCTCCCGGCCATCAGGTGGTCCCCATGCCGTTGGGCGCCACCATCGCCGCGTCGCGCACCGGAGTACCGGTGAATGCCAGGGCGGCCGGGACCCGGGAGGCCACGTTGTAGGCCAAGGCGGCGTCGCCTTCGGCCGAGCCGACCGGGTACCAGCACCGGAAAAGGTGTCCCTGTCCGGCCGCGCGCAGCGGGGGCTCCTCCTTGCGGCAGTGCTCTTGGACATAGGGGCAGCGGGGTGCGAAGCGACAGCCCTGCAGATCGGCGGCGAGGTCGGGGGGTCGGCCCGGGATGGCCCGCAGGCGCGTGTGCGAGGCCTCGGCCAGACGGGGGATCGAGCGCATCAGCGCTTCGCTGTAGGGCATGCGGGTATGGGCGAAGAGCTCGGCGGTGGGCGCCTGCTCGACGACACGACCGGCGTACATCACCATGATGTCGTCGGTGCGGTTGGCCACCACGCCGAGGTCGTGCGTGACGAGGATCATGCCCATGTGGCGCTCGCTCTGCTGGGCGGCGAGGAGGTCGAGGATCTGGGCCTGCACGGTGACGTCGAGGCCCGTCGTGGGTTCGTCGGCGAGCAGGAGCTTGGGGCCGCACGCCACGGCGATGGCGATCATGACCCTTTGGCGCATCCCCCCCGACAATTCGTGGGGGTAGTTGCGCAGGCGCTGTTCGGGCGCGGGGATGCCCACCGATTTGAGCAGTGCCACCGCGGTCTCGTGAGCGGCCTTGCGGTCGAGGCCGGCCCGCAGGCGAAGGGACTCGGTGATCTGGCGCCCCACGCGCACCACGGGGTTGAGCGCCGTCATGGGGTCTTGGAAGACGAGGGCCACCTGCATGCCCCACACCTCGCGCAGCTCGGCCAGGGACATGGCGGTGAGGTCGTGGCCCGAGAAGCGGACGACGCCGGACCGTTCGACGTTGGACCCCGGGACCAGTCCCATGATCGATCGGCTCAGGACGGTCTTGCCCGACCCCGACTCGCCGACCACGCCCAGGGTGCGGCCGCGTCCCAGGGTCAACGACACGCCGTCGACGGCGCGTACGAGCCCGCGGCCGGTGCGGAAGGACGTGTGGAGGTCGATCACCTCGAGGAGCGGGCCCTCGATCGACCCTACGTCGGGGAAGCTGAGCTGGGGTCGCCGGCTCCAGCGGCTCACAGGGTCACCTCCCGCAGGTCGAAGTACGAGCGCAGGCGGTCGGCCATGAGGTTGAGGGCGGTGAGCAGCAAGAAGATGTAGAGCGACGGCCACAGCGCGATGAAGGGGTTGATGGTCAGGTTGTTGCTGTTCACCCCGTCGTTGATGATGTTCCCGAGCGACGACGTGGGGAGCATGATCGACAGCCCCAGGAAGGCGAGCGATCCTTCGAGCACGATGGCGATGGCAACCCCGATCAGCGCGAACGAGACCGCCGCCGGCACGATGTTGGGAAGGAGCTCGCGCAGGAGCAGACGCGACGTCTTGGCACCGGTGGCACGTGCCGCCACCACGAATTCCCGACTGGAGAACGACAACGTCGTGGCCCGTATGACGCGGAACAAGAGGGCGCGGCGACAAAGGTGAACATCACGGTGAGCTTGAACAACGACACGGGCTTCCAGAACGTCTCGATCACCATGATGGCCAACAACGCGGGGAAGGCCAGGAGCACGAACGACACCGCGTTGAGGACGGTGTCGGCGGGGCCGCTGCGGTAGCCGGCCAGGAGCCCGGCGGCGCCCCCGATGACGAGGCCGGCCAGGATGGGCGCGAACCCGATGACGAGCGACACGCGCGACCCGAAGATCACCCGCGACAGGAGATCTCGACCGAGGTCGTCGGTGCCGAGGAGATGGCGCGCCGTCGGGCCGACGTTCACGGCCGAGTAGTCCTGGAAGTTGGGGGCCTTGATCGGGAGCACCGAGGCCAACACGGCCAAGAGGATCATGAAGACCACCCAGCCCAGGCAGATCCAGAAGGTGAGGCCCAGACCGCCCTTCCTGGAGAAGAGCCCGGAGGCGGGAAGTCGGGACTGTAGGGCCTGGACCCCCATCCCGGGAGTGCTGTCGAGCGCCAGGGTCGACTCGGACTCCAGTGCGACGTACGACGGGAGCTCAGGCACGGCGCACCCTCGGGTCCAAGACGGTCAGGAGGTAGTCGACCCCGAAGTTCACCACCACGAACGCCACGGCGGCCACCAGAGCCATGCCCTGGACCACCAGATAGTCGCGTCCGTAGATGGCCTGGACGAGCTGGAACCCGATCCCCGGCAGCTGGAAGAGCACTTCGACCACGAACGCTCCGGTGAACAGCGTCCCGATGCTGATCCCCGCGCCGGCCAGCAACGAGAACGACGACGGCCGCATCACATGACGCAACAGGATGTACCGGGTCGACAGGCCCTTGGAGCGGGCCATGGTCACGAAGTCCTCTTGCAAGGTGGCGATGAGGTCGGCGCGCAGGAGCCGGTAGTAGACGGTGATGGACCCGATGGCGAGCGCCACCGACGGCAGGATGACGGATTTGAGGTTGGGCCCGAGCCCCTGAGAGAGCCGGTTGAACCCCGTTGCCGGGACCCACTTGAGCGTGACCGCGAACACGAGCACCAGCAGCGGGCCCGCCACGAAGGTGGGGAGCGACAGCATGGCGAAGGTCGACGTGGTGGCGACACGGTCGAAGGCGCGGTTGGGGCGCAGGGCGGCGACGAGTGCCATGGGGATGGCCACGATGAGGGCGAGCACCTGTGAGACCACGATGAGCTCGAGGTCGATCGGCACGGCCACGCTCAGGGCGTTCGTCACGGTCTGCTTGGTCAGGAACGACGCGCCCAGGTTGCCGTGGAAGATGTTGGCGATCCACGTGCCGTACTGGGCGAGGAGGCCCTTGTTGAGCCCGAGCTGGTGCAGCAGCACGGCTCGGGCCGCGGGGGTGTCGTTGGGCCCGAGGATGGCGAGGGTGGGGTCCCCGGGGAGGAGGTGGACGAGCAGGAAGGCGAAGACGGAGATGAGGAAGCAGATGACGACCAGCTGGACGAGGCGGGTTGCGGTGAACCGGAGCATGGGAAAGGCGACGCTCAGTCCTTGCGCCACACGGGCGTCGGGTCGAGGACTCCGTTGCTGAACCCGAGGGCCTTGGACCCGTCGGGCAGCGTGAGGTTGTTGAAGTTCTGCACCACGTTGCTTCCTATCGAGCACCACGTCGCCAGAGACGCCCACAGATAGGGCAGGTCCTGGGCCAGACGTTCGTCCACTTGCTGGTAGGCCTTGGCGCGGATTGCCTGGTCGGACATGGTGCGGCCTGTTTGCAGCGCTGTCTCTAGCGCATCGTCCTTGTTGCGGGCGAAGTTGAGCGCGATGGGCCCGTTGGCGGTGGTGGGGCTCAGCCACACGTAGTTGAGGTCGGGGTCCGTGGCGCCGAACATCTCGTCGGTATAGGCCTGGAATTGTCCCGTCACCAGGTTGTCGATGAATGTGACCTGCTCGATCTCACTCACCGTGGTCTGGATGCCGGCCAGCCCCCACATGCTGGCGATGGCCTGGACCTCGTTGAGCAGACGGGGGTCGGTGATCGTCGCCAGGGAGATCTTGATGCTGCCGCCGTGGTTGGGGGCGGCCTGGGCCACGAGCTGCTTGGCCTTGGCGAGGTCGTAGGTGGGGTAGCCGTTGTCGGCCGGGCGGTACGGGGACCCGGGCGGGAACAGGCTGAGGTTGGGTTTGGCGATGCCGGCCCCGAACAGCTTGACAAGCTCGTCGACGTTGATGGCATGGGCGAGGGCCTGGCGCACCAGGATGTCGCTGGTCGGCGCAACGCTCGTGTTGAGGATGACGAAGTCCATGTCGCCCTGCCCGACGTTCGGGTTCAGGACGAGCTGGTAGGCGGCATTGTCACGGAGGTCGCGGATGGCGTCGGGGTCGCGCGTGACCATGAGATCGATGGTCCCCGACCGCAGCGAGTTCTCCCGGGACTGGTCTTCGCTGATGGGCCGGTAGGTGAGGCCGTCGAGGTAGGGGAGCCCCGAGCGCCAGTAATTGTGGTTGCGCGTCACCGTGAGGTGGTCGTTGGGCACCCACTCCACCAAGGAGAAAGGCCCGGTGCCGATGGGCTTGGTGGAGTTCTGGCTCTCGAGCTGCGCCAGGGCGATGACGTAGCCCACCTGGGTGGCGAGATAGTGCGGGAAGGCCACGATGGGCTCCGCGCAGGTCACGGCCACGGAGAGATCGCCGGTCTTGGCGACGGTGTCGACGACTCCTCTGAGGGCCTGGCCCGTGAGCGCCGAGGTCTGTAGCGCCTGGATGTTGGCCATCAGGACGTCGGCGTTCAACGGCGAGCCGTCGTGGAACGTGATCCCGGGTCGCAAGGTGATCGTCCACACGGTCATATCGGTGTTCGGGACCACCGACTGGGCGAGGTACGGCTTGGCCGAGCCGTCGGCACCCACCACCGTCAAGGTGTCGAAGATCGTGTTGGCATAGGTCAGGCCGGAGTTGTCGAAGTGGCTCGCCGAGGGCAAGAAGCCGTCGATCTCCGAGTTCAGGCCGATCGTGACCGTCCCGCCGCGCTTGGGCGTCCCGATGCCGATCCCCGGGGTGGAGGAGGCGTGGGGCGGCGCCGTGGTGCCGCTCCCGCACGCCGCCAGGAACGAGGGCAGGCCGACGCCCGCCAGTCCCACTGCCGCCGCGGTCGTGGCGCCACGGGTGAGAAACGCCCGCCGGTCGTATCGATCCGCGGAGTCAGCCATCGGTCCCCCTCGCCCCTGGTTGGACACGCAGCCCCCTGGCGCCGTTGGCGCGCCATGGTAGACGTCGTGCCGCCGAACAGCCGGGCACAGCCCTCAGAATCGGCGCCAAGGTAGCCCCGAACGGCCGCGTTCGGCCGTCATGGGCGCGGGACCACCAGCGGGTCAGGAGTGCGGGGTCGACCACAGGCCCGTCGTTAGCATGCGGTCATGCGGACCCCGATGCGGCGCCAGGCGACCGCCGCCCCGGTGGTGACCACGCCCCCCGACAGACCGCCACCCCAAGGGGACGCGTTCTCGGCACCGGCTCCGAGTGTGATTCCCGTGGAGGACGCTGCAGCGGCGTCGTTGTCGACGGATCCCGCCCCTCCGGGACCAAGCAGCACGGAGCCGTCTGACCGTCGCCGCGCAACGATCGCACGGGCCCGGCGCGCCGTGTCCGGTCAGGGGGACCTGGCATGGGGTGTCCGCACCGCGGTGGTGCCGTGGGTGGTCGCGCGCGTCGTCGTCGCGGCCGCCCTCGTCGTCGCCCACGAATTCGTCAATCAGGCCAAGCCTTCGGACGCGGTGACGACGCGTGTGCACGAGGGGCTGCTGGGATGGGACGCAGGGTGGTACGAGACGATCGCGCGCCACGGGTATGCGGGAGCCGGCCATCTGTCGTTGCGGTTCTTCCCTCTCGTCCCCCTCCTCACGCGCGCCGTGGCGTCGGTCCCTGGCATCGGGTTCGGAGTGGCACTGGTATCGGTGGCGAACGCGTCGTCGTTCGTGGCTGTGGTGCTCCTGGCTGTCCTGGTGAGACGAGAGACCGGTGACGACGCGTTGGCGGGGCGTGCCGCCTGGTTGTTGTGCCTGGCTCCCGCCGCCTTCACCCAGGTGATGGGGTATGCCGAAGGGACGCTGTTGGCGCTGAGCATCGGGACCATGCTCGCCCTGCGGGCCCGGGCGTGGTGGTGGGCCGGCGCGCTGGGTCTGGCCGCGGCCGCCACCCGTCCCTTGGGCGTGTTGCTGGTCGTTCCCGCCGTCATCGAGGTGCTGCGGGGATGGCGCCTCTCGTCCGCGCCCGGGCGCGTCGGGCGCATCGCCGCGGTGGTGGGTCCCGCCCTGGGGTTCGGTGCCTTCCTCGGATGGGTCGGGTGGCGCTACGGCGACGCCCTCGCCCCCCTCAGGGTCCAGCAACAGGGATCGTTGCGCGGTGGTGTCACTGATCCGTTGCGCACGCTGGCGCACGACGCCTCGCTGTTGGTCCACGGTCGACATCTCGGATCGGCACTGCATCTGCCGTGGGCCCTTCTCGCCATCGCCCTCGTCATCGTGACCCTGCGCCGATGGCCGCTCTCCTACGGTGCCTTCGCCGCCGCCGTGCTGGTGGTGGCGCTCACGGCGGCCAACCTGGACGGCTTCGAGCGCTACGCGCTGTCGGCCTTCCCACTGGTGCTGGCGGGCGCGTCCCTCACATCGGGCCCCCGCGTCGAGCGGATCGTCCTGACCCTGGCCGCGGCCGGGCTCGGCGTCTACGCGTTGCTTGCCTTCACCAACCTCTATGTCCCCTGACCTGGTCGTGGGGTGATCGGAAGGGGATCGTTGGCTGGGGTCGGGGTATGGCCAACCGGTAGCCTTGCAGGGGGCCGGAGGCCGAACGGGGGATGCGAGGCGAGGTGACGCAGACGGCGGCGGCATGGCGAGGCGATCGCCCTGTGGTGGTGATCGGGGCCGGGCCCGCCGGGCTCACGGCTGCCTACCAGCTCGCCAAGGCGGGGCGCGACGCCCTGGTGTTGGAGGCCGACGACGTGGTCGGAGGCATCAGCCGGACCGTGGCGCGAGACGGGTGGCGCTTCGACATCGGCGGCCACCGATTCTTCACCAAGGTCCAGCCCGTGGAGGACCTGTGGCACGAGATCCTCGCCCCGGACGACTTCCTCCTGCGTCCCCGCATGAGCCGGATCTACTACGAGGGCAAGTTCTACGACTACCCCATCAACGTGCTCAACGCGCTCCACAACCTGGGGCTGGTCGAGGCGACCCGGTGCGGGATCTCCTATCTGAAGGTGCGGGTGTCGCCGCCCAAGGACCAGAGCTCCCTCGAGGGCTACGTGGTCGCCAATTACGGGCGGCGGCTCTACGAGCACTTCTTCAAGACCTACAGCGAGAAGGTGTGGGGTGTCCCCCCCTCGGAGGTCTCCGCCGACTGGGGTGCCCAGCGCATCAAGGGCATGTCGTTGTTCAAGGCGGTCTGGGAGCCCTTGCGCTCGCGCCTCGCCGGCAGCCGCCCCAACCGGTCCCAACAGGTGACGAGCCTCATCGAGGAGTTCCAGTACCCGAAGCTCGGGCCCGGGATGATGTGGGAGACGTGTCGGGAACTGGTCGAAAAGGCGGGCGTCGAGATCCTCCTGCAGAGCCCGGTGGTGGGGGTCGAGCGGGGGGCGGCGGGTGCCACTGCCGTGGTCTTCGAGTCCGGCGGCCAGCACCATCGCGTCGAGACGGACCATGTCATCAGCTCCATGCCGTTCTCGGCGCTCGTGCGGGCCCTGGACCCGCCGCCGCCGGCCCCTGTGCTCGCCGCTGCTGACGCCCTGCACTATCGGGACTTCCTGACCGTGGCGCTGGTCGTGCCCGAAGCGGGGGGGTTTCCCGACAATTGGATCTACATCCACTCCCCGAAGGTGCGGGTGGGCCGCATCCAGAACTTCGGTGCCTGGTCCCCGTTCATGGTGCGCGACGGCACCACGTGTCTGGGCATGGAGTACTTCGTCTTCGAGGGTGACGAGCTGTGGGACACCGACGACGATGCCCTGGTGGCCCTGGCGACGACGGAACTGGCCGCCATCGGGCTGGTCGAGCCCACCCAGGTGCAACGGGGCTATGTCGTGCGCATGCCCAAGGCGTATCCCGTCTACGACGACACGTATCGGGCAGCCGTGGACACCATGCGCCATTGGCTCGCCGCCGAGGTCCCCAACGTGCACCCCGTGGGCCGGAACGGCATGCACAAGTACAACAACCAGGACCACTCGATGTACACGGCCATGCTGACCGTCGAGAACATCGTGGCGGATGCGGGCCACGACATCTGGTCGGTGAACGTCGACGAGGAGTACCACGAGGAGAAGGCGGGCGGGAGCGGCGCGGGGACGGGCCGCGACGCGCCGGTCATCTCTCGACCGGTGGCCGCCATCACGGGTAGCGGCGCGCCGTAGTGGACCCTGTCGCCGAACACGGTCCGGCCCAGAGCCAGGGGAGGACCTCCCGCGTCCGACGCGTGCAAGAGGAGGCGGCGGAGATCCGCCACGCCATCCCCCTGGCGATCGCCGCCGCGCTCGTCGGCGTCGTCAGCCTCCTCACCACCGTCTTCGTCGCCCACGTGCTCAGCACCCGCGGCTACGGCACCCTCATCATTCTGCTCGGGCTCTTCCTGGTGGTGTCGCAGCCGGGCACGGCGCTGCTCGTCAGCGTCGTCCGACGCGTGTCGTCGTGGCGGTCCGCCGGTCTCGGCGATCAGGTGCGCCCTTGGGTGGCGCGCGTCCACCGCATCGGCGAGGTCTGTTTGGTCTTGCTCGCCGTGGTCATGTTCCTCATCCGGGTGCCGGTCGCGCACGCCCTGTCGCTTCCCAGTCCGAGCGGCGTCACCGAGATCCTGACGGCCGGCGGCATCTGGGTCCTCCTGTCGATCGACCGCGGCTTGCTCCAGGTGAGCCGGGATTACACCGATCTCTCGATCAACCTCGTGATCGAGTCCGTGATGCGCTGTGCGCTGACGGTCGGCATGGCGGCCGAGCTCGGGGTCGAGGGTGCCGCCATCGGCCTCTTGATCGCCGAGGTGGTCACCGCCGGCCACGCCCGCTTCACCGCCACCCGGGCCATGGTGCGCAACGCGACCCCGACCGACCAGACGCACCCATCGTCCCCCCCGAGACCGTCGGAGAGTGTGTCGTCCGGGTCCCTGTCGCCTGCGACCGTGCCGTCCCGGACGGAGTCGCCCGCGACCGTGCCTGTCGGGGCCGTGCCGTCCGAGACAGACGCGTCCTCGGAAATCGCCGTGGAGCCGACGGAGTTCGAACTGGAGGTGGTGGCGGAGGCAACGGAATCCGTCGTCGCCGCCACCGCCGTGCACGGCGGCAAGGACCTGGTCGCCGACGTGCTGACTGCGCTCGGAAGTCTCCTGCTCCTGGCTCTGCTGCAGAACCTGGACGTGATCATCCTGGGCAGTAAGTCGCACGGGCACCACTCCGGGGCCTACGCCGCGATCTCGGTCCCGTCCAAGGCGCTCGTATTCGTGGCCCTGGTGCTCGTGAACTACCTGCTCCCCGAGGCGACCATTCGCCATCAGGCCGGCTCTCACGCCTTGAAACAACTGGGCCAGACCTTCGCCGTGTTGGCCATCCCCTGCCTCGTGCTGCTGGGCATGGCGGTGGTGGCCGCGCACGGCGTCCTGGGTCTCGTCTTCGGAAAACATCTCACCGGGGCCGCACCCGCCTTCTCCAGCATCGTGCTCGCCATGATCTTCATGTCGGTCACCGTGGTCCTGGCCATCTACCTGTTGGGCGTCGGGTGGAGGTGGGTGGTCCTCGTCCTGGCCGTCGGCGCCGGTGCCCTGGCGGCCGCCGCAGCCGCCGCCAACGGCGAGTACCTCGCCACGGCCCGTGCCGACCTGGCGGTGCAGGTGGGGTTGTGCGCGGTCACGACGGTGTGCTTCGTCGCCGTCCACCGGCGCACGGCCCGCCGCCGGGCCCTCGTTGCCAATGCTTCGTTGGAGGCCGACCAGTCACTAGCGTGACCGCCGTGCCCGTCATGAGCTGGCGATCGACGTCGCGGCCGAGCCCGATGCGCCGGTACGTTCGTGACCGGGAGGAAAGGGACGAGTCGTGACCGAGCTCCACGATCGACGGGGAAACGCCGTGACGGCGGCGGGGGACGCACCGCCGCGTGCCCCCCATCAAGGTCTGGTCCTCCTCCCCGGCGCGTCCGTGGCGACGCTCGACGATGTCGCCGCCCGCGCCCTCGACGTGGGGCTGCGCCGGATCCAGATGCTCGCGTGGAGGGATCTCGACGACCCCGAGGCCGGAGGGTCGGAGCGCCACGCCGATCACGTGGCGGCGCGGTGGGCCCGTGCCGGCCTCGACGTCACGCTGCGGACCTCGGCGGCGAGGGGGCATCCATCGCGCGTCGAACGCGACGGGTACCACGTGTTGCGCAAGGGCCGGCGCTACAGCGTCTTCCCCCGGAGCGCCTTTAGCGGCCTCCTCGACCGCGGCCGTCCCGACGGCCTGGTGGAGATCTGGAACGGCATGCCGTTCTTCTCGCCGTTGTGGGCCCGGCGGCCACGCGTCGTCTTCCTGCACCACGTGCACGCCGAGATGTGGCAGATGGTGCTGCGTCCGTGGCGCGCCCGGACGGGGGAGCTGCTGGAACGGAGGTTGGCGCCCCCGCTGTACCGGGGCACGCGGGTCGTGACGCTGTCGGAGTCGTCGCGCCGCGAGATCGTGTCCATGCTCGGGCTCCGGGCGTCGCGGGTGAGCGTGGTCCCACCCGGCGTCGACCCCCGATTCTCCCCGGCGGGCAAGCTGTCGCCCCAGCCCCTGGTGATGGCGGTCGGTCGTCTGGTCCCGGTCAAGCGCTTCGACGTGCTGATGGACGCGCTCGTCGACGTGCGTCGCGCCGTTCCCAACCTGCGTGCTGTGATCGTCGGCGAAGGGTACGAGCGCGACCGCCTCGAAGCGCACCGTCACGCCCTCGGTGCCGAAGAGTGGATCGAGCTCCCCGGGCACATGGACGAAGACGACCTTCTCACGTTGTACCGGCGGGCCTGGGTGCTGTCCAGCACGTCCCAGCGCGAGGGGTGGGGGATGACCGTGAGCGAGGCCGCCGCCTGTGGCACGCCGTCGGTGGTGTCACGCATCGCCGGCCACGTCGACGCGGTAGAGGACGGCGTGAGCGGGCTGGTGGTGAGCCTCCGGCCCGGCGATCGACGGCCGGGGGCCCCTGCGCCGACGGGGCCGTTCGCGGAGGCGCTTCGCACCGTGCTCGTCGACCCGGCGCTGCGGGCGCGCCTGGGGCACGCCGCGTTGAGCCGCACCGCCGCCCTCACCTGGGACGCCACCGCGGCAGGGACCCTCGACGCCCTCGTGGACGAGGCGGTGGCCGGGAAGCGTCGCGGCCGGTAGCGCCGGTGCTGGCGGTCGGGTTGACCGGAGGGATTGGGTCGGGGAAGTCGACGGTGGCCGAGCTCCTGCTCGAGCGCGGTGCCGTGCTCATCGACGCCGATCGGATCGCCCGGGAAGTGGTGGTGCCCGGTGGTCCCGCCTACCAGCCGCTCGTGGACCGCTTCGGCACCGGCATCCTGGCACCCGACCGAACCATCGACCGCCCCGCACTGGCCGCACTCGCCTTTGTCGACACCGATTCGGTGGCTGCCCTCAACGCCATCACCCACCCCGTCATCAGCGCTGTCATGGCGCAGCGCCGCGCCGCCGAGGAGGGGGGCGACCGCGTGGTGGTGCTCGACATACCCCTGTTGCAGCCCGCCCACCGCGACGTCCTGTCGCTGCAGGTCGTCGTCGTCGTGGACTGCCCCGTCGACATCGCCGTCGACCGACTCGTGAGCCTGCGCGGGTTCTCCCGCCGCGACGCCGAGGCCCGGGTGGCGGCGCAGATCACCCGCGAGGAGCGCCGGGACGGCGCGGATTTCGTCATCGACAATGCCGGTGACCGGGCCCACCTCGTCACCGAGGTGGACCGGGTCTGGGCCGCGCTCGGGGCCTGGCCCCAGGGATCTGCGGACCCCTCCCCCTGACCGCTCGCCGGGGCGCTGTCCGGGCTGCGCTGTCCGGGCGGGACCCGCCCCGTCCCCGATCGGGCTGATACACCTCCCCGGTACCATCGGAAGGTGCCCCGTTTCGAGGTTGTGACCCCGCTGCGCCCCGCGGGTGACCAGCCGCGGGCCATCGAGCGCCTGACCGAGGGGATCGGGCGCGGCGACCGCTACCAGACCCTGCTCGGCATCACCGGCAGCGGGAAGACCGCCACCATCGCGTGGACCGTCGAGCAGGCGCAGCGGCCCACCCTCATCATCGAGCCCAACAAGTCTCTGGCCGCCCAGCTGGCCGCCGAGCTCCACGAACTGTTCCCCAACAACCGCGTCGAGTACTTCGTGTCGTATTACGACTACTACCAACCCGAGGCGTACCTGCCCACGTCGGACACCTACATCGAAAAGGACTCGTCGATCAACGACGAGATCGACCGGTTGCGTCACTCCACCACGTCGAGTCTGCTTCTCCGCCGGGACGTCGTCGTGGTGGCATCGGTGTCGTGCATCTACGGCCTGGGGTCGCCCGACGAGTATCGCCAACGGATCATGGCCGTGCGTCCCGGCGACACCGTCAATCAACGCGACCTTCTGCGCAAGCTGGTCGACCTCCACTACGACCGTAACGACGCCGTGCTCACCCGCGGTCACTTCCGGGTCCGGGGCGACACCGTCGAGCTGCATCCCGTGTACGAACAGCAAGCGGTGCGCATCGAGCTCTTCGGGGACCAGGTGGAGCGGATCAGGCGGTTCGACGCGTTGACCGGCGACACGGGTGACGACATCGACGAGCTCGTCGTCTTTTCCGCGACGCACTACGGGGCCGGCGACGACACCATGCGACGGGCCGTGGCGTCGATCGAGACCGAGCTCGGCGAGCGTCTCACCGAGCTGCAATCGGCGGGCAAGCTCCTCGAGGCCCAGCGCCTCCGGCTCCGGACCGAGCACGACCTCGAGATGCTGGCCGAGGTCGGGGTGTGCAACGGCATCGAGAATTACAGCCGGCACCTCGACGGCCGCAGTGCCGGTGAGCCCTCGCACACGCTGCTCGACTTCTTCCCGGCGGACTTCCTCACCGTGATCGACGAGAGCCACGTCACGGTGCCCCAGATCCACGGCCAGTACGAAGGAGACCGGTCCCGTAAAGAGACCCTCGTCGAACACGGCTTCCGTCTGCCGTCGGCCCTGGACAACCGCCCACTCACCTTCGACGAGTTCACCGAGCGGGTGGGCCAGGTGGTGTTCCTGTCGGCGACACCGGGGGCCTACGAGCTCGACGTGTCGAGCCAGGTCGTGGACCAGGTCATCCGGCCCACGGGTCTCGTCGATCCCGAGGTCGTGATCCAGCCCACCACTGGTCAGATCGACGACCTCATGGAGCGCATCCACAAGGCGTCGGAGGCGGGGGGGCGATCCCTCGTCACCACCCTCACGAAGAAGATGGCCGAGGACCTCACCGACTACCTCGTCGAGCTGGGCGTGCGGGTGCGCTACCTGCACTCCGACATCGACACCATCACCCGCATCGAGCTGCTGCGCGACCTGCGTCTGGGTGAGTACGACGTCCTCGTGGGCATCAACCTCCTGCGCGAGGGGCTCGACCTCCCCGAGGTGCAGCTCGTCGCCATCCTCGACGCCGACAAGACCGGGTTCCTGCGCTCGGCGTCGTCGCTGATCCAGACCATGGGACGGGCCGCCCGCAACGTCGACGGCCTGGTCGTGCTGTACGCCGACACCATCACCGACGCCATGCGCTCGGCCATCTCCGAGACCCAGCGCCGGCGCGCCCTGCAGCAGGCCTACAACGCCGAGCACGGCATCGACCCCACCACCATCCGCAAGGCCGTGACCGACATCCTCGCCAGCATCCGCCCCGCCGGCACCGTCGCCGGCACCGGACCGGGACGGGGGAGCCGGGGAGGTCGGGCCCGGCCCGGGCACCTCCCGGTGCGAGCACCACGGGTGCCCCGCCGCGACGGCGTGGGGGGAAGGCGCCTGGCCGGAGCCCGCGGGGCCGGCACCGGCGACGACACCACGGCCGTCGACGAAATGGCCGAGCTCAGCGCCCTCCCCATCGACGAGTTGCAACGCCTGGTGGTTCGCCTCGAACAGGAGATGCGCCTCGCCGCCACGGAGCTGCGTTACGAGGAGGCGGCGCTGTTGCGCGACGACATCGCCGAGCTTCGGCTGGCCCTGGTCGAGGCGGGGGACTCGGCCGCCACACCGGGCGCGCCGGACTCTCCCGGGGTCGGCGTCCCCGTGCCCACGGCGTGACGCGGCCCGGCGCGGCGACCCCGAAATCGGACCCCCGCCACCCCGGTAGCCTCCCACCGATGGCCGACCGGTTGGTGATCCGCGGGGCACGAGAACACAACCTGCGCGACGTCTCGCTCGAGTTGCCCCGTGACCAGCTCATCGTGTTCACCGGCCTGTCGGGGTCAGGCAAGTCGTCGCTCGCGTTCGACACCATCTATGCCGAGGGTCAGCGCCGCTACGTCGAGTCCCTGTCGTCGTACGCGCGCCAGTTCCTGGGCCAGATGGACAAGCCCGACGTCGACTTCATCGAGGGGTTGTCGCCGGCCATCTCGATCGACCAGAAGTCCGCCAGCCGCAACCCCCGGTCCACGGTGGGGACGGTCACCGAGATCTATGACTACCTGCGGCTGCTGTACGCCCGGGTGGGACATCCCCACTGCCCGAACTGCGGGCGACCCGTCGCCCGCCAGACGCCCCAGCAGATCGTGGACCGCATCCTCGACCTGCCCGAGGGAACCCGCTTCCAGGTGCTCGCTCCGGTGGTGCGAGGTCGCAAGGGTGAGTACGAGGCGTTCCTCGACGACCTGGCCAAGCAGGGGTTCGCCCGGGCCCGCGTCGACGGCGAGGTGGTCGAGCTCTCCGACCGGGCCGCGGTGAACCTGGCGCGCTACGAGCAACACACCATCGAAGTGGTGGTCGACCGGTTGGTGCGGCGCGACGACATCCGCCAACGCCTCACCGAGTCGATGGAAACGGCGCTGCGGCTCACCGACGGCGTCGCCGAAATCGGCATCATCGCCGAGGACGGCACCGAGGAGCTGATCACGTTCTCCGAGCACCTGGCGTGCACGTTCTGCGGCCTGTCCTTCGAGGAGCCCGCGCCTCGCAATTTCTCCTTCAACTCCCCCTACGGCGCGTGCCCGGCGTGCGACGGGCTCGGCACCCAGTTCGAGGTGGACCCCGACCTGGTCGTGCCTGATCCGACGCGCTCGCTCGAGGAGGGGGCCATCTCGCCATGGACGGGGGGACACAGCCGTTGGTTCGACCGCATCGTGGAGGCCGTGGCGGCCGAATTCGGCTTTTCGACCGACACGCGCTGGGAGAAGTTGCGGGCCAAGGACAAAAAGGTCCTCCTGTACGGGTCGGGAAGCCGACAGGTGCACGTGCGGTACCGCAACCGCTACGGCCGCCAGCGCTCGTTCACGTCACAGTTCGAGGGGATCGTGCCGTGGCTCAAGCGCCGGCACCGTGACTCGGAATCCGACTCGGTGCGGCAGTGGACCGAGACCTTCATGCGCGAGGTGCCGTGCCCGACGTGCCACGGGGCGCGCCTCAAACCCGAGTCGCTGGCGGTCACGGTGGGGGGCCGCAACATCTTCGAGCTGTGCAGCCTGTCGATCACCCGTGCCTCCGACGAGGTCGACGCCCTCGAACTGACCGAGCGCGAGCATCTCATCGCCGACCGGGTGCTGCGCGAGGTGCGGGCCCGCTTGCGGTTCCTGCTCGACGTGGGCCTCGACTACCTGTCATTGGCGCGCGGGACGTCCACACTGTCGGGGGGCGAGGCGCAGCGCATCCGGTTGGCGAGCCAGATCGGATCGGGCCTCGTGGGCGTGCTGTACGTGCTCGACGAGCCCTCGATCGGGCTCCATCAGCGCGACAACCGCCGGCTGCTCGACACCCTGGTGCGGCTGCGGGACCTGGGCAACACCGTGATCGTGGTCGAACACGACGAAGAGACCATCCGCGAAGCCGACCACGTCGTCGACATCGGGCCTGGTGCGGGTGAGCACGGCGGCGAGATCGTCTACAGCGGCGGGGTGCTGGGACTGCTCAAGACGAAGGCGTCGGTGACCGGGAGCTACCTCACGGGGGAGCGGTCCATCCCCGTCCCCGGCAAGCGGCGCCCGGGATCGGGTGACTACCTGACGGTCCGGGGGGCGCGCGAACACAACCTGCAGGCCATCGACGTCCCGTTCCCGCTCGGGTGCCTGGTGGCGGTGACCGGTGTGTCGGGATCGGGCAAGTCGACCCTCGTCAACGACATCCTCCTGCAGTCCATGCTGGCGCAGGTGCACCGGGCCCGCACCACGCCCGGGCAGCACAAGGCCATCGAGGGCGTGAAGTACGTCGACAAGGTGGTGGCCATCGACCAGTCACCCATCGGTCGGACGCCGCGCTCGAACCCAGCCACCTACACCGGGTTGTTCGATCACGTCCGCAAGCTCTTCAGCCAGACCAATGAGGCCAAAGTACGCGGCTATCTGCCCGGACGGTTCTCGTTCAACGTGCGGGGTGGGCGGTGCGAAGCGTGCGCCGGTGACGGGACCATCAAGATCGAGATGCACTTCCTCCCCGACGTGTACGTGCCCTGCGAGGTGTGCGGGGGAGCGCGCTACAACCGCGAGACCCTCGAGGTGACGTTCAAGGGCAAGAACATCGGTGATGTCCTCGACATGTCGTGCGAAGAGGCGCTGTCGTTCTTCGCCAACCAGCCCACCATCGCCCGCCATCTCCAGACGCTCGTCGACGTCGGTCTCGGCTACATCCGTCTCGGACAACCCGCCCCCACGTTGTCGGGCGGCGAGGCGCAGCGGGTGAAGCTGTCGTCGGAGTTGTCGAGACGGTCGACCGGCCACACCCTGTACGTGCTCGACGAGCCCACCACGGGACTGCACTTCGACGACGTGCGCAAGCTCCTCGAGGTGTTGAGCCGCCTCGTAGACCAGGGCAACACCGTCATCGTCATCGAGCACAACCTCGATGTGATCAAGACCTCGGACTGGATCATCGACCTCGGTCCCGATGGGGGCGAGCGCGGCGGCAAGGTGATCGCCGAGGGCACGCCCGAGGACGTGGCGGAGACGCCGCTGAGCTACACGGGCCAGGTGCTCGCCCCCGTGCTGGCCCGCGCCGGCCGGGACCCCGAGCGCCTCGGGCCCCCCGCCCGGCGACGTGTCCCCGCCAAGCGGGCGAGGGTGGACACGGCGCCGCGCGCCGCCCGGGCCGTGAAGGGGAACGGGGCGGTCAAGAGGGCCAAGACCCCGGCCCGCGCCGCTGCGGCGAAGCGCAGGAAGGCGGGCTGATGGCTGTCGTCCGTCGCGACCACGTCGCCCGCTGGCTCGAGGGATACGAAGAGGCGTGGCGCACGCCGGGCACGGCCCGCCTGGCCGAGCTGTTCACCCCCGATGTGACCTACGCACCGTCCCCGTGGGCCGACCCCGTGCAGGGGCTCGACGAGTTGGCGGTGTTCTGGGATGCCGAGCGAGACGGGCCCGACGAGGTGTTCTCGATGTCGAGTGAGATCGTCGCCGTCGATGCCGACACCGCCGTCGTGCGGGTGTGGGTGGAATACGACAACGACCCGGACACCCCGTGGCGGGATCTCTGGGTACTGCGCTTCGCACCCGGGGGTCGGTGCGCGGCCTTCGAGGAGTGGCCCTTCGCCCCCGAGCAGGAGGACGGCCCCGACGCCGACTGAGCCGGCCCGTCGGTGCCGGCCGGCGCGATGAGGTGATCTCGGCGATCAGGTGATCTCGAGCATGCGCTCGAGGGCGAGACGGGCCCAGTGGGCGGTGTCGTCGTCGACGGCGATGCGGTTCACCACGTCCCCTTCGACAAGGCGCTCGAGTACCCAGCACAGGTGGGCCGCGTCGATGCGGAACATGGTCGAGCACGGGCACACCAGGGGGTCGAGTGACACCACGGTCTTGTCGGGGTGCTCGTCGTCGAGTCGCTTCACGAGATGGATCTCGGTGCCGACCCCGATGACCGATCCCGACGGCGCCTCGTCCACGGCGCGGATGATGAAGTCGGTGGACCCGACCTTGTCGGCCATCGCCACCACCTCGTGTGCACACTCGGGGTGGATGAACACGAGCCCCCCGGGGTGCTCGGCCCGAAAGGCGTCGACGTGCTCGGGCCGGAAGCGCTGGTGCACCGAACAGTGACCCTTCCACAGCAACAAGGCGGCGTCTTTGACATCGGCGTCGTCGAGGCCGCCCATCTCGAGCAGGGGGTTCCACACCCGCATGTCGTCGGCGCCCCAGCCGAGCTCGAATCCCGTGTTGCGTCCGAGGTGCTGGTCGGGGAAGAACAGGACCTTGTCCCCCTGGGCCACACCGGTGTCGGCCGGGTCGAGCGCCCAGGTGAGCACGGCCCGGGCGTTCGAGGACGTGCACACCGCGCCCCCGTGGCGCCCCACGAACGCCTTCAGCGCGGCCGAGGAGTTCATGTAGGTCACCGGCACGACGCGCTCGGTGTCGGTCACCGTCGCCAGGGACTCCCACGCCTCTTCGACGGAGTCGATGTCGGCCATGTCGGCCATGGAACACCCCGCGTTGAGGTCGGGGAGGATCACCTGCTGGTTGGCGGCGGTGAGGATGTCGGCCGACTCGGCCATGAAGTGCACCCCACAGAACACGATGTAGTCGGCGTCGCGCCGATCGGCGGCGGTGCGAGACAGGCCGAAGGAGTCGCCCCGGGCATCGGCCCAGCGCATCACCTCGTCCCGTTGGTAGTGATGCCCGAGGATCAATACCCGGGGACCGAGCACCTCCTTGGCGTCGGCGATCCAAGCCGCCAGCTGGTCGGGTGTCGCGTCCACGTAGCGCTCGGGGAGCGCCCGCTGCAACCGGAACATGGTCAACCCCCTTCGGGGAGCACTCCGATGGTGGCCGGCGGGGACAGCCTGGTCGCCCATCCGCGGGGTTGTCGGCCTCGGAGCGATATGTACGCCGGGATACCAGGCCGGCGCTTGGTGGCAGTCTAGGCCCCCGGAGCTTCCGGCGTGCGGCCCGCACGGGTGCACGACGGGGCCCGTCCGTACGGCACAGTAAGAAGGTGCGCACGCGTCCCGCCCCGGGAACCATCCCCGACACGCCTGGCTCGTACCAGTTCGTCGACGCCGAGGGACGGGTCCTGTACGTGGGCAAGGCCAAGTCGCTGCGCAGCCGCCTGAGCAATTACTTCGCCGATCCGGCCACCCTGGCTCCCCGAACCGCCCAGATGGTGGCCCTGGCCGACCACGTGGAGTGGATCCAGGTCGACAACGAGGTGGAGGCGATCCTCCTCGAGTACGCGCTCATCAAGCGACACCGACCCCGCTTCAACATCCGGCTCACCGACGACAAGTCCTATCCGTCGCTGGCGGTGACCCTCGCCGACGAGTGGCCCCGGGTGGCGGTGGTACGGGGACGGCGCCGTCCCGACGTTCGGTACTTCGGCCCCTACGCCCATGTGGGGGCCATCCGTGACACCCTCGACCTGCTGCTGCGCACCTTCCAGGTGCGGACGTGCTCTGACCGCAAGCTCGACCGCCACACCAAGTTGGGCAAACCGTGCCTGCTGTTCCACATCGAGCGGTGCTCGGGCCCGTGCATCGAGGCCGTCGATCACGAGCGCTACGACGCCATGGTGGCCGACCTCATGGCCTTTCTGGCCGGCGACACCGACGAGGTCGAGCACCGTCTCACGGCCGAGATGGAAGAGGCGGCCGGCGAGCTCGACTTCGAGCGCGCCGCCCGGTTGCGCGACCGCCTGCACACGCTGCGCATGGCGTGCGAACGCCAGCAGGTGGTGACCGAGCGCCCCGAGGACCTCGACGTGGTGGGCATCGACGAGGACCCGCTCGAGGCGGCGGTGTGCGTCTTCCACGTGCGCCGGGGCCGGATCGTGGGTCGGCGCTCGTTCGTCGTGGACAAGGTGGAGGACCTCACGCGACCCCAGCTCGTGGGGCGCGTCCTCGAGGAGCTCTACGGGGACGCCGAACCCGAGGCGCCGGCGCCACGCCGGGTCGCCCGGGTGCGGGGTGGCGACAGCTCGGGGTGGACGTCGGGGGCGGGGGACCCGGGCCGGTGGGGGACCGAAGGCACCGCTGCGCCCGGCGTGCCCCGCCAGGTGCTCGTCCCCGACCTGCCCGAGACCCCCGAGGTGTACGAGCAATTCCTGGTCGACCGGCGTGGTGCCCCGGTGGCGCTGCGCGTGCCCCAGCGGGGCGGCAAGCGCACCCTCTTGCAGACCGTGACACGCAACGCCGGGGAGGAGCTCGCCCGCCATCGCCTGCGCCGGGCGTCGGACCACGACAGCCGGGCCCGCGCCCTCGAGTCCCTGCGGGAAGTGCTCGGCCTCGAGCAGGCCCCGTTGCGCATCGAGTGTTACGACATGAGCCACCTCCAGGGGACCGACTACGTGGGGTCGATGGTGGTGCTCGAGGACGGGCTCCCTCGGAAGTCCGAGTACCGCCGCTTCCGCATCCGGGACGTGCCCGGCAACGACGACTACGCGGCGATGGAGGAGGTCCTGACCCGGCGCCTGACGGCGCTGCTCGAGGCCCGCGCCGGGACCAGGGGCGAGGACGCCACGGCCAGGAGCGCCCGGGCCCGCCGCTTCGCCTACCCGCCCCAGCTGCTACTCCTCGACGGCGGCAAGGGCCAGCTGGGGGTGGGGGTGCGGGTCCTCGAGCGCCTGGGGCTGTCGGAGGAGATCCCCGTGGCCGCCCTGGCCAAATCCTTCGAGGAGGTCTTCGTCCCGGGCCGCCCCGACCCGGTTCCCGTCCCCCGGGGCTCGGACGCCCTGTTCCTCCTGCAGCGTGTGCGCGACGAGGCGCACCGCTTCGCCATCTCGTACCACCGCAACCTCCGGGGCCGTCGCATGACTCGCAGCGCCCTCGACGGCGTGCCCGGTCTCGGTCCCACCCGCCGGACCCGGCTCCTGCGCCATTTCGGCAGCCTCAAGGCTCTGCGGGCCGCCTCGCCCGATGACCTCCGGGCGCTGCCCTGGCTCCCCGCCGCCGTGGCCGGGGCGGTCTACGCCCACCTCCACGCGGTGGCGCCGCGGGCCCCGATACCCGGTTCGGTCCCGGTGTTGGTCCCCGCCCTGGGCCAGGATGGGAGTGGGAACGCGTCGCACCCCGGTGCCGGGGAGAGCGCCGCCGGGCCCGGGCCGTGAGGATGGGCGACACGTGAGTGACTACCTGGTGATCACCGGCATGTCGGGTGCGGGGCGGTCGACGACCGCGGCCGCCCTCGAGGACTCGGGTTGGTACGTGATCGACAACATGCCCCCGTCCCTCCTGGGCGAGGTGGCCGAGGTCGTGAGCCGCCCCGGATCCACCCAGGACCGCGTCGCGCTCGTGCTCGGCCGGGGCGGCGGTGCCCGGGTGGAGGAGGCCCTCCCCGCCATCGACGCGCTGCGCGCCAAGGGCCACCGGGTCCAGCTCGTCTACCTCGACGCCCCCCAGGACGTCCTCGTCCGGCGCTTCGAGGGCACCCGCCGTCGCCACCCGATCCTGGAGCGCCAGGTGGCCGAGGCCATCACCGACGAGCGCCGTCTCCTCGAGCCCGTGCGGGCCCGGGCCGATGTCATCGTGGACACGGCCGAGCTCAACGTCAACCAGCTGCGCCAGCGCGTCACCGACCTGTTCGGCGACGACCAGGACTCGGGCATGCGCATGTCGGTGGTGTCGTTCGGGTACAAACACGGCTTGCCCCTCGACGCCGACCTCGTCCTCGATTGCCG
>CAWISP010000033.1:0-120928 GCA_963838775.1 uncultured Acidimicrobiales bacterium | reverse complement strand
CAGCGGTGTACATGAGTGAGATCGTCATGGTCACTTGGACCGACACCCGACGTACGCGTTGGCGAGCCTCCTTGGTGGGTAATCGGCCTCGACTCTTGTGTCTCGGCTTAGGCCAACGACGCGGTCGCTAGGGCCGTCTCCGGCTGTATGAGGGACTTTCGCCCCTGGCGAGACCCTGGTCCGCCTGCACACAGTGGAGGTATGCTCACGAAGCGTGGTTGTACCTGGAAGACCCTCACCTTCGCCCTCCCCCTGGTGCTGGTGGCAGTGCTCTCGGGTTGCTCCACGAAGACCTCAACCAGCAGCACCAGCACAACGCGGGCGTCCACCACAACCACCTCGACCACCACGGCGTCCACCGGGGTGACGCCAAGCACAGTGGTTGGTGGTGCCGTGGCCACGGGCAGCATCACCTGCGCCAGCGTGACCGGAACGATCACCTTCACCCCGCCGTTGTCCAACACCCCCACGAGTCCCGAGACGACTCACATCTCGCTCAACGCGACCCGATGCACCACGGCTGGGTCGATCAGCACTCAGGTCACTGGCGGCACGACGACAGCCACGATCCAGAGCCCGACCAACGGCTGCGTTAGCCTGCTCACTTCCAAGCCCGTTGCCGTGGCGGTGGCGTGGAGCCCGAGCTCGATCCACGCCACCGTGGCGTCGTTCTCGGGCTACGCCATCGTGAGCGACGCCGCCCAGCACATCGGGTTCGGACTGCCGAATGCCAAAGGCTCGGCTACTGTCGCCGGATCGTTCGCGGGGACCGACAATGGCGCCAAGTCGACCGCCTCTACGTACTCGGACCTCACGAGCACCCAGCTCTTCGTTGATTGCGGGACAGCGGCGGGTGTGCCGACACTGCCCATCGCCACCGGAACGGTGACGTTCTCCTAGTGTCCTGAGCCCGACATTCGCGCACAATATGGCCACTCTGTCTTCGTTGTCATAAGCCGTCAACCTCGACCATTGTCGCCCAAATCGGGCGATGATGGGGTCATGACCGCCATCCGCATCAACGCCATTTCCGTCCCCGAGAGCGGCGGCGAGGAACTTGCCCGTCGGTTCGCCGAGCGTGCTGGGGCCGTAGACAACGCCGACGGCTTCGAGGGGCTTGGGTGGCTGCCAAGCAGTCGGGCGAGGTTCCCTGGAGAACATCCCACAATGGTCCTGACACCCCAGGTCGAGGACTGCTGCAACAGTTTGGCACCGTAGGGTCCGAAGAAGAGAGGTAGATGGCTATGGACGAGACCACGCAGTTCATGATCGGAGCCCACGCCAGTTGCACTGATGGAGTCTGTGGCGAGGTGATTTACGTGGTCGTTGACCCCGTTGCTCGGGCGGTCACCCATATCGTGGTCGAACCGAAGCATCGGCAAGGGCTGGGCCGACTCGTTCCCCTTGCCCTCGTTGATGCCACGACGGACACCGTGGTGCTCCGGTGCTCCCAGGCGGAGTTCGAGAAACTTGACTTCGCGCAGGAGACAAAGTTCTTGCCGGTGGGAAGTGAAGATTACGCTGGCTACGGGCTGGGGCAGATGCTCTCTTGGCCCTACTACGGCTTGGCCGGGCCTATCGGAAACGTCTCCCACCCCATCATCAACGACAAAGTCCCCTTGGGCGAGGTGGCCGTTCATCGCGGCGATCAAGTCCATGCCACCGACGGCGCCATCGGACAAGTCCAGGGACTCATCATCGACCCAGGCGATCATCACGTGACCCATGTGCTCCTCCAAGAGGGTCACCTCTGGGGCCGCAAGGAAGTGGCCATCCCAATCAACACCGTGACTCGGGTCGACGACGGCATCCAGCTCAGCATCACGAAGCAAGAGGTCGAGGACCTGCCACCTGTGGACATCAATCATCCGAACAGATAGGCGCTCCCTGAGAAATAGGGACATCACCAGTGACCCGTTGCGGATTTGATCTGGGGCGTTGCAGCCGATCCCGAGTGCGATATCTGCGGGGTTTCACTGCTGCTATCCGCCGCGCCAAATCGCCGACGGGTTCACTAGGCTGACCCAGGGGTCATATTGGCGCGCCACAATCTCCACGAGCCACCCGACATATGCGTTGACGGGGCTGATTGCAGGCTGAACATGTACCAGGGTTACTTCAAGGTCCGTTACGGTGTCGGCCAGCAGCTACCTGGAGGCGACCGCACATGGGACCGATCATCAGGGTGCCCGACGACGTGGCTCGAAGGCTTGCAGAGGAGACTGACCTCGTTGAGGTTGATCCGGTGCTCCCTGACGCTGTCGAAGAACCTGACGTAGAACTGGGTAACCCTCCTGGGGTCAACGTCCTCCTGGTCGAGACACCGAAACATGGATTTGGGCGTCTGGTGAGCTTGATCGCCACGTCCGACTACGCCAGGAGTTCGCCTGAACCCTTCGAGCTGCTTGTGCGGGATAAGGACGGCGATCCACACGCGTTCCAAGGCAACGCAGTGAATGGGCAGTCGATTCAAGATCACCTGAAGTTGGCGTACTTCGGTGAAAGTGGACATCGGCGACCCCTGATTCCTACGTAAGGTGCGCCAGACGGCTGGAGGGTTCTGGGCACGTGGAGCCGGTCGCGTGGATTACAACTTCATGACGCGATTCGGTGACACACTGAAGACCATTTCTCGCGGCGCGTCGAGTAATCCCAAGACGCCGCGATATAGCTGGAGCCAGGAATGGAATGGGTCGGTCACGTGACACTTTTCTCGCTGACCCGCGATCACACGGGACCGGCGCTCGTCTTACGATGACAATGCACCTGACGGACCCAAGTGGACCCGAAGGAAGCAAAGGTGGCAGGGGTCCCGGGCGCGTCTCGGGGCTCTGCCGCGTCAGCCCATCGGGAGCCCAACGTGGAGCCCCAAGGAAGCAAAGGGACGTCAACACCAAAGTCAACGTCAACACCACAGTCAACGGCGCGCTTCCCTCTTCCACATGGATCACCGGAGCGCTACCAGATGGTTGGCCCCGTTGGGAGCATGTTCGGCCAGCCGGACTTGGGCGCAGAGTCAAGTCCCGTGGGATATGTGCCGATGGAAAACGGGGGCTATGGAGGCTCCTTGATGTCAAGAGACGAATCGTCAGTGAGCAGGGCAGAAGATGATGACAATCCATGTTTCTCACACCACGGAGATCGTCCTCATAGCCGCCACCCTCTGGGTCGTTGCGATTTATGCCGTCGTACGGATTACGCGGCACTGAAGCTCTCACGGCGACGGTCAGCACGCCTCGTCTGGAGGCATCCTGGGAAGGAATCTGGCGCAGTGGCCCGCAGGTTACAGAAGATCGTCCTGCTGCTGGTATGTGGACTCGCACTGACCGTCGTTGCTAGCTGCGGCATCTTCGCTCAGTCTCGGACGTTCGCTGAGTTGTCCGCCGACGCCTCAGCTGTACCTGTGCCCAAAGGGGTGACATTTGAACGCCAAGTCCGCAGTGTCGAGGACGGACCTGGATTCACGACCTCGACGTTCAAAGAAGTGAGCCGACAATACGTCAGTGAACTGTCATGCCAGGTCGTGGAGCGTACATGGACGGCAGTCCTACGGCGCGCACATCGCGAGTTCCGCATCGACAACGTTCCCCACAAGTTTGGCGCGATCGGGTCGCTGGGTATCGTCATCGCCGACAAGCCGGAGAATCTCGGAGTCACCATTGGAACGGACGACGGCGACTGCGCTCGGCCCTTCGTCTACGCCTTCAACAACCCGCAGTAGTTCATCACGGCGTCAATCTGTCGGAGTAGTGCGCCCTGAGGGCGGCGACCCGCCCGATAACGACAACCCCGCGTGATAGCGGGCGGGCGATTCGGGTGAGGTTCCTGGTAGCCCCGAGCAGGACAAGCAGTAGAGGATGGGTCTAAACCCTTGTCTCCGTCGCCCTAGAAAGGGTGATCTCGATCGGCCTGAGGTTGGTCGGGCTCAGTCCCGTCGGGGCGCACAGAACCGGAAATAGCGATCGGTTCACTCAGACTGAGACACGCACAAAACAACGGCGTTATCGGGCGGCAGCCGGAGGCGGATTCGCCGAGACTCGGACGCTCCGAGGCGCCGATTACGCGCGCCGGGCTCTGAGTCTATTTACGCCCCGACGCGTTCGTTGTTTATAGCGACCCCGAGCTGGTGTTCATGTCAGCTTTCTCTTGCCGCGGCGGCAGGTGGGCGATGCTTATCAGCCCTCGCCTCAGATGCCGACCAACACCTCGAGCGAGGGGGCGAAATACAGCCCCGCCCCGTCGGGCCGGCTGAACTCAGTGAGCCGGTCGTGCAAGCCGTCGCCGGTAGTGCCGAACATGGCGGCTAGCATCTTGGTCAACCGGGAGGGATCGGCACTGAAGGCTGCGAAGTACAGCCCTTGGGACGCTACATCGCCGAAGGGGGTGCTCCGGCGGTAGATCTCGAGCTCCTCACTGTCCTCCTCGATCACCACCCGGGCGATGTGGGCGGTCGGGGGTTTGGCCTCGCCTAAATCGATGCTCAGGTCCTTCGTCCGTCCGATGACTGCCTCCTGTTCGGCTACCGGCAGCGCCGAGAAGGTGTCCAGGTCATGAACCCAACGCATAACGATCACGTAGCTGCCCGCTGTGCCCACCTCGCCATCGGGCACGAGGGCCACCTCCGGCGCCTCCTCCACGGGCGGGTTCTCGGTGCCGTCGACGAAGCCGGTCATGTCACGGCCGTCGCGGTAGACGAAAGCTGGCTGCTCGCGCACCAGATGCGCAACGGGTGCCAAGGTGGCTGTCGCCAGGCGGGCGCCGTCCAGGACGACGTCGGGCCCGGTGCCATGTGGTCACAGCCACACGTCTCGCTGCGCGCTCGGCACGCCCCGCCCGCCCACGCCCTCCACGGGCTGGAACGGCGATAGCTGCGTTAGCACGGTGTTCGGGACAAGGCGGCTGAACGCGGCGGCCCCGAAGCCGATGACCAGGTTCAGCCCGCCGGCGGTCACCTGCGGCTCGTGCAACGCGCCCAGAGCGGCACCGATTTCGGGAAGGGCGGCACCGGGCCGGAGGTCGAACTCGAGATAGTGGTGCGAGCGGGTTCCTTGGGCGAATATGCCTGGCTGGGCGAAAGTCATGGGGCTATGAACTCTATCGTCGCTATGTCCATTGGCACCTCAAACGGCAGGTCGCGCGGACCCGTCTAGTAGTGACGGCAGCTCGGGTAGACGCCTAATCGCCCACGGCGCCACCACTGAGACCCCGGTCGCGGCGGCCGCACTGCCGATGGCGATCCCCCAGCCGACCGGCCCCATCGGGGTGCACCCGAAGAAGTTGCTGATCCCGGGTGTCTGCACGATCCCGACGAGCACTCCGGCGGACGCAAGCATGGATGCCAGCACGACGGGGCTCGCGCCCCCGACGACCGCCGTCTGCCCGAGCTGGGTGCCCACCAACGCGGCCAGCGCCACCGTGCTGGCCCGCCTCGAGGTCCCCGTGGACCGCGCTAGTAGCCAGGCGCCGGTGGCCCCTGCGGTGGTGGTCGCGGCGCGCAAGCCGATCTGGCGGGCGAGCGCGCCTCCGAGCGACGCCTCGGGCCCTTCATGCAGCAGCTCCTCGGGCGAGCGTCGCGGTGGAGGGCGCAAGGCAATGGTCATCGCCGGCAGCATGTCGGTCAAGAGGTTCACGAGCAGCAGTTGGCGCGCCCCCAGCGGCGATGCCCCGGCAATCGTGGTGGAGACGAGGATGAAGCCGACCTCCCCAAGGTTTCCTCCGATGAGGATGGCCAGCGCGTCGCGCACCGATGCCCACATGGCGCGCCCCTCTACGATGGCGTCGATGATCGTTTCGATACGGTCGTCCAGCACAACCAGGTCCGCGGCCTCGCGCGCCGAGGGCGAGCCGCGACCGCCGAGGGCGATCCCGGTGTGGGCGAGGCGGATGGCGGGCGCGTCGTTGGCGCCGTCTCCGGTCATCGCCACGGTGCGGCCGATGCGCTGGTAGGCGCGCACGATGCGCACCTTGTGCGCCGGGGTGACCCGGGCAAACACCGTCGCCGTGGCGAGCGCGGCATCGAGCTCGTCATCGGCCCACGCCTCCAGGTCCGCCCCGGTCACTACGGGCGCACCGTTCAAGATCTGCAGCTCCTTGGCGATCGCGGCCGCCGTCGACGGGTGGTCGCCGGTAACCATCACAACCGACACACCGGCGGTGCGCAGATCGGCCACTGCGGCGGCGGCCGTCGGGCGCACCCCGTCCGCCAGGCCGAGGAACCCAAGCAGCTCCATATCGCTCACCCGCTCGTCGGCGAGGTCGACGCGGGCGGATGCCGGCCGCTCAGCCACGGCGAGCACCCGCAGTCCCCCGCTCGCCAGTCGCTCCACCTCGTCATCGAGCCGTTGTCGGGCCTCGCGATCGATGATTGTCACTCCCTCGGGCGCCCGCCAGGTGACACAGCGCGGCAGCACGACCTCGGGCGCACCCTTGACTGCTACCCGCGGGCCACTCGGGCTATCTCCGACGACGGCGTGATACCCGCGCGCCGGTTCGAACGCCAGCTCGCCGAGGAGCGTCCAGCCGCCGAGCCCGTCGCTCGCCCCCACCCCAGCCGTCTCGCCGCCTTCGAGCACAGCCCGATCGGTGGCGTGCGGCAGGTCGTCGGCGTCCCCGGCCGGACTAGCCCGGAGCGCCGCCGCCAAGACCGCCACGGACCGGGGTGCGAGTTTCCCCACTGGCTCGAGGGTGGCGCCATCGGACACCTGCTGCAACGCGATGTGCCCGGCCGTGAGCGTGCCCGTCTTGTCGAAGCACAAAACGTCGACTCGCCCCAGTGCCTCGATGGTGCGTGGGTTGCGAACGATCGCCCCGCGTTCGGCCAGTCGGTGCGCGGCGGCGAGCTGTGCGACTGTTGCCAACAAAGGCAGACCCTCGGGCACCGCGGCGACCATAAGGCTGACCCCGGAGCCCACTGCGGCACGCAGCGACCTGCCACGCAGCACGCCAAGTCCCGTCACGGCGACCCCACTCGCCACGGTGGCGGGTACGGTCAACTTCGTGAGCGTTGACAGCCGGGCTTCGACTCCACTGGCGGGAGGTTCGGGCGCATCGGCGAGGCTCCGGCCTACCTCGGTCTGGTCTCGGACAGCGACCACGACGGCGAGGGCTGTACCCGTGGCCACGACCGAGCCCTCGTAGACCATGCAGGTCCTTTCGGCGAGCGTCGCGCCAGCGACAGGCGCAGCGTGTTTCGCCACTGGAAACGACTCACCGGTGAGCGCTGATTCGTCGACCTCACATCCGACGGCGTCGAGGAGGCGGCAATCGGCAGGGACCATGTCGCCCGCCTTCAGTTCGAGGACGTCGCCGCGCACGAGCTGGGCCCGTTCCAGGGGTACCACGCGCCCACCTCGGCGCACGTCGACGCGCGTTGTCATGGCACGTAGCAACTTGTCAATCGACGTGTCGGCCCGGATGCGTTGCACCCCACCGATGAGGGCGTTGGTGGTGGTGACGCCGGCGACCAGCCCGGCGTCGGCCACCGACCCGACCGCGGCGGCGAGCCCCGCGCCCACGGCCAGCACCGGGGTGAGCGGGTTCGCCAACTCGGCGGCCACGGCGCGGGGGAACGACGCTCGCGGCGATCCTTCCGACGGCAGCGCGGCGTGCCGGCGTGCCGCCTCGGCGGCCGAGAGCCCTCGACGCGACGAGCCGAGCCCACGGAGCACGGCGTCGGGCACCATGGCGTGCCAAGCGACCTCGGCAACCGGCGTCGGCGCAGGGTGCCGGCCGAGTGCCGCCGCCGCCGCCGTCCCCGCCCCCTGTGCCACCAGCGCGGCAAGGTTCACCGGCACGGCCGCGCGTCGGGCCGCGCTGAAGGCTGGCCCGAACAGCGACCACGCCGCGCCGGAGGCGGACCCAGTCGCGGAGAGGGTCACGCTTCGCTTGCTGACGGCGCGCGCCACCGGCAGGGATTCCACCACCAGGTGGACGTCCGCCAGCCCGGGGCGCGTCAGCAGTGCGGCGCCCCACGGCGGGTGGGCGCCGTGACCGTCGACACCGACCCCCACGTCCGCGGCGCGGCAGGGCGACGTGCGCGGCGCCCCCCGACACGAGCAGCACACCGTGGCCCTGTGCTTGGAGTGAGCGCACCGACGCCGCCAGGCGGGCGCCTCCGGCGATCACGGCGTCGGCTCCGAGCCGCTCGCCCAGTCCGCTGCGCACCCCGGCGACCACGAGCCGACGGCCCCCTCGACGCACCGCGTGGGCGAGGGGGTCGGCCAGAGGGTCGAGTTCCGTCTCGAGGGCGATCATGCCGACGAGGTGACCCGACCGGGTCACGCCGAGAACGCCGGCCCGGCCTCTTCCCAGTGCTCGAGCTCGCGCCACGGCGCCGGCGGGTAACTCCGCATCGATCGAGGTCAACGGTGCCATCGTCCACGCGCCGCGCCGCGCCGTGTGCCCAGGGTGCGCCGGGTCAAAGAGTTCGAGTGACTTCGCCGCGACCGAGCCCGCGTCGTGCTCAGCCACCACATCTAGTGAGCCCAGAACGAGCCGACCTGTGGTGAGCACGGCCGCATCGAGCACGACCTGGTCGACCCGGTCCAGCCGGCGCAGAGCACCGTGGTCGAGCACCACGACGTCGCGTGCCGCCAGCTCGCGTCCGAGTCGAGCAGCGAATGCCTCACGCCCTTGGCGCGCCGCTTTCGGCACCGCGGCAGTGAATATCCCACCGGCGCGGCGGGGGCTACGGGTCACAACCAGCGCGGCCGCCGCCCCGGCCACGCTGAGCGCCGCCGAGACGTCCGCGTACCCCTCGACGGGTCCGGCGCCTAGCGACCGCTCGCGCGGCACCGACGCCAGCGCCGTGAGGGGCTCCTCGGCTGGCCCGTCACAAAGATCCGGCTCGCGCCGTTCCCACGCCCGACGATTCGCTCGTAGCTCGCCGAAGTGGTTGGCGCGGTGCGTAATGTCAGTCACCAAGGTGAGCGGGCCCTGCGACAGCGACTGCACGAAGGCACTGGTAACGCCGAGCCCGAGATCGGTGAGAGCCACCCCCACGTGCTGCTCGAGGAAGCGCCGGACCCGAGGCTCGTTCTCCATGAGCGCCACGAGCGAGCCGAGCTCAGCGGGGATGGGCGTCAACCGGAGCAGTTGGCCGAACACGCCTCCGCTGAGGGCGACGACGTCTGCTCCGATGGCGATGGCCTGTCGGCGCAACGGCTCGATGTCGCCGGGGTGCTCGGGGCGCTCGTGGGAGAAACGCTCTTTGTGGACGTCGTGCGCCTCCTCCACGCCGTCGATGACGTCGAGCAGGTCCTCGACCGAAGGGCCCTCGGGGTCGAACGCCACGACCACTCGGCCGGCGACGGCGTTCACTTGTGCCCACTTCACGCCCTCGACGACGTGCAGTGCCCGCTCCACGTCGCGCGCCAAGACCTCGCGCCCGGGGTTATGAACCCCGCGCACCTCGATGTGCGCCTTGCCCCGGCCGACCCACAGCCGGCGCCGCCGTCGCCCCGGGCTCAAGTGGTCGAGCGCGCTGCTCAGGGCCGCGCCGGGGGCCGCCGCGCCAGCGCGCAACCACTCGAGCGGGTTCACCGGCCCCGGTTCATCGGGCCGGTGTCCCGGTCGGATGGTGGGTCAGGCGGCCGGAAGCGCCACGAGCTGGCCGCCAGCGGCCGACCGGGTCCGGAACCATTCCAACAGGCGCCAGAACGCGACCTGGACGGCGATGGCCAGCAGCTCGACGAGCAGCCTCTCCAGAAACACCTCCATCGGACCCCTCCTGTCTGGATACAGCGTGACTGGTGAGGTTGACGGTACGGAAGTGGCGTGAACGCCGGGTGACTTCTAGGCGACACGCAGGCAAATTCTGGATGAACGCTTGGCGTACGTCAGCGTGTGCACAAAGTGACGGCCGGTGTTTGTTTGGGAAGGGTGGTCCTCAAGCGCGCCGGTGACGGGCGATCGCCACACCCACACCGACGAGCAGGGCCAGGGGCAGGTCCACCGCGCCCGCCGCCACCGCCGCTGCTAGTCCGCCGTAGAAGCCGACCCTCACGACGGACTCGGGCAGGTGGATATGGATCACGGGCACGACATAATCGCTGGGGGGTTGCCCGTTGTCGGCCGAGGTCTGCAGCTTCGTTACTGCCGCACGTGTCGCCATCGTCCCTCCCAGCCGTCGTCCCGACGATGCTAGCAACGTTGGGCGGGGAGCTTCACGCGGGCCCGAAGGCCTCGCACATGCCCGATCGAGGGATGCGGGACTCATTCCTTCTTGCGCAAGGCGCCCATAACCGCGAATCCCGACGGCAACGCGTATCTGCATGGCCCGGTCTATACGTGCCGATACCGACTGGCCAGAGGGTCGGACTGGCGACGGGGTTAGGGCGTACGGATTGTTGAGGTTAGCGACGCGGGATGTGCCGATCCATGTCGGCGTCCGAGTCGACGGCTCGTAACCAACCCGCACGGTATCGCTCCCCCGCAGTCCTACGGATGGGGATCAATGGTGAGGATTCTTCCACCGAGTGGTGAGAATCGGTGGCCACCCGACAGTGTGCCGACCCCTGACCCCACGAGCACCTGACCGAGGTCGCTCGATGGTTGCGATGAGAGGGAGGTTCCAGCCCCCAAGGACCTTTGGCTCTATCGACCATCCGATGAGCGGAGTAGCACAGTAGCAAGGGGAGTTTCGACAGGAAGGGGGCCGCGATGCAGAAGACAATGAGTCGCGCTGAAGAAGAATCCGGCCAGCTCAGTGACGCCGAGTTTGATGACATCGAATGCGAACTGAGTTGCTCGGCGCGGGAGGCTGGTGTGGGTTTCGCTCCCTTTACGAATCTCGACTTCACGCGCGTAGCGATGGAGTACGCCCAGATTCGCGCCGGAAAGGTCAAGGAAGGTGAATCCGACTCGTTGATCCGCGATCAGCCGGTGAGCAGACGCTAAGCGCCACGGACTCGCGACCGAAGGTCGTTTTCCGTACGCCCGACCTGTTCGTGAACGGTCATTCGGTGTGGCCGTCCTCGGCGGTGAAGGTCGGAGTGGGATCGTTCAGCTGCTATCAACCCGAGAGCGCCAACGTAGAGGCCACCGTGTCGAGAAGACGTTCCGGCGGAATGGGTTTTTCAAGAAACGTCAGTGGGAATGCCGACCCACAGGTACGTCATCGGCCCGCCTTGTCGGTCAGCCTGTCAAGCGTGAAATCACGCTAGTGCTCTCACCTTGACATCCATACCTTGGGCGCTGGGCGGCGCGGGCTTGCTTATCGGTGGTCACACAGAAAGGCAGTGATAGGCCAAACCATGAGCGAGAGCGAACGTAGGACCGGCATGCAGGGGGGCGCTTATGTTGGTGGCAAGTGGTTCAGTGCCTCTGAGTTGCGCGCCGCTGGGCGTCGTATCACCGACGGGCTTGGCCGAAGCCATGTAGGCATCTGTCCGGCTTGCGGGGCGCCACGCCTCGGCGCCACCGATGGCCCCGGCAGCCTCCAGTTCGCCGAAGGATCGAAATGTTTGCACTGCGGCCATGTCGCGGTGGCGAATGCTCGACAGCACGTGGAGATAGCCGAGGGACTCGATCCAGAGTTGCGCTCGTCTCTCGATCCGGGGCTTGAGGACGCGTCACGGCGCATCCTGGATGCAGAAGCGGGCAACGGGGAGGCCGTTGGACGCCTCGACGACGAAGAACCTGACTCTCCCTGAACTTCTCCAATAGATAGGCATTCAGGGTAGCTCCACCGAGGCTTGGGCTGCGGCCTTACCGTTGGAGGCAAGCGTAGAATCACCTAGTTGGGTCAAGGTGATAACCCCGCTGTACATCACCCCTCACCCAACCAATAGTGATACAAGTCTCACCGTGACTCCGTGACCAGTCACTCCAATCAAGAGAGATCCGGGGCCAAGTGTAGGCAAGCCGCCTTGGCGGTTGTGGCTCGACGTGGGTTCGGCGCCACTGTCGACGAGATCGCCGACGTATCCGGCGTGAGTCCCCGCACCATCTTCCGCCACTACCGAAGCCATGACGAGTTGATCGCTGCCACCGTCAAGGACATGTTCAAGGCCTGCGGCCAACCGACAGAGGGAGTGCCTACACCCACCGACGACCTCGACGGCTGGATCGGGGGCTTGGCGCTCATGATCCACACCCGCAACGCCGAGATCCTCGGGGAGGCGTTCTGGGATATTCACGCCCCGAATCGCAACGCATCTGAGGCGCTCTCCAAGGTGGACGCTCTCCGACGCGAGTCCCGAATCCGAAGGGTGTGCTACCTGGTTACCCTGGCCTGGCAGAGAGCCGGTGGCATCGGTGATCCTCCGAAGGATCTGATGCTGGCGTTCGCTCTCCTCTTCTCGGCGTTCACGACTCAGGCGCTCATGGTGGACTTCGACCAGACCCCTGCCCAGATCGGGGTGCTCACCGCCGATGTCTTGAAGGAACTCCTCCGGTGCAATCCAAGCGCAAGGCGAGCGGGTCGGATGCCGATTCAGGTGGCGGCGAGGGTTGAAGTCAGCGTGTCTGGTCTCTGAGCGCGAAAGGTTGTCGGCAACGGCTTCACGCGAGCGAAGGGAAGTCGCCCGCAAGGTCGGTTTCTTCTTGGTTGTTGCGGCCCGTGAAATCCTTGAAGACCCTCTTGACAGCGCATCGCCTTGAGGGAAGTATGTGGCTGCTGTTGTACATGTGGTAGATGATTTTCTTCGCAGCGGGGTGATGCACCCCGTTGCGAGGCTGCGGTGTGCGTCATTACTCGCACCGCAAGGTCGCGTCGGCGAGGGAGTGGACAAGACGGGGAGGCCGAGTGGAGCAACGTCATTCGTTCCGCAAGCGTCACAGGCTGTTGACAAGGTGGATACGCCACAACGTGATCGAAGCTGGTCCTGAGTGGGGAAAGTTGCTTCGAGATGCCGTCGCCAACGTGCGAATCAACTGAATCGGCGAGTGCAGGTGGCACTGCATTGGTACCCGGGTGACCGGTGTCTAGGACGGCAATCCTCGCCGACGCCCTTCGTCAGATGGCGACCCAGCAATCTTGGGCTGCGGTACGAAGGATAGAAGCGGGCGATGGGCATCCACTCCCAGAACACCACCCGATGTGCCTCCCTGGCGGCGGCTGTCCTCGCCGACGTGCGCTCCGTCCCTAAGGAACCCGCAAGCGCGTCTTTAGGTCCTACAGCCGTCATCCTCAAGGTGATCGAGTGGGTTCGGCGGCTCGCGGCATCTTGAAAACGAACCTCCGCTCACATCCTCGTCACGTCACCAAGATCATGGGTGTTGTCCGAGCCTCGTCCATTCACGCCGCGCTTGCCAACATTTCACCGGCAGTTTGCTTGTGAAATGAGGCTTCTTGGCACAAGCTCGTCACCACCTGGCTGGGAATCCCGCCAGGCAAGCCGGGTTCCCGTCAAGTGCGTATCCGAACCTCCCAACCCCTTGGTTCGGGTACGCGCGCGGTCGGGCCTGGTCGGGATGCTGTCACTATTCTCGCAGCTCTACGCCACGACCTTTGACGAACTCAAGGTTGACTGATCGCGTGCCGATGCTGCTGTCATGGAGGACTCGTCCCGGTTTCTGTTTCAGACTGCTGATGCGACCGAAGCGCAACTCGTGGTGGATGCGGGGTATTACTACAAGGACGGCGTCGACTATGAGAGACTTTTCATTACCGTGGGTATAGGTGACCTTTTGAGACCCGACGCAAAGCAGTACGTGGTACGTGGATACCCGAAGGCCGCTTGATGTGAACCCTTAGCGGTGATCCGGAAGAACTGTTGGAGCGCCCGGAACCGCAGCGACGCCGTGGCGGCTGAGCGCTTGCCCAAGAGGTGTTCCATGAAAGCCGCGATGTGCTCGCGACGAATCTCAGCGCCTGAGGTAACGCCCTCCCCCGCCAGGTACTGCGTGAGCTGGGCCACGGAATCCCCGTAGGTCGTGACCGTCTTGGGAGACTTGTTCTCCGCCCGGAGGTGTCGCTCGAAGGATCTCGCCAGCCGTTCCAGGTCGCCTACGCTGTCCATGTTCACTCCTTCACTCGGACGTCTCGGATTATGTGGGCTCCGAGCGCTGTGCTGGAGGAAAAAGTTCGGGCCGGAGCGGAGAAATCCAGGTCAGGCCCGGAAAGATTCGGGGAGTAGCGCAGCCTGGCAGCGCACCTGCTTTGGGAGCAGGAGGTCGGGGGTTCAAATCCCCCCTCCCCGACCAAGAACACCCTCGTAGATGGCCTGAGAGCCTTTGAAGGTCGATTGAACTAGCCTCTGTCCCTACAGCTGTCCCTACAAATCCAGGGCGGCAGAACTAGGGCAGGGACGGATATGGCCGGGTCGATTCGGCGGCGGGAAGACCGAGGCGCCGATAGCTGGGAACTGCGCGTGTACATCGGCCGCGACAATCACGGTCGACCCAAACAGCGCAGCGTTCTTTTTCGTGGTGGTAAGCGGGCCGCAGAACGCGAGCTTGCTCGTCTGATAACCGTTCAAGACAGCGCTCCAACTCCAATCCCTCACGCGGAGACCCGAGCGTGGGGGTCTTCGACGACGATCAACGACGCGATCGAGGGCTGGAGACAAAACGGATGGTCCGATCTCTCCCCCAAGACGGTGAGGGGCTACGAGGAGATCTGGGATCGGTACATCCGAGACACCATCGGGACGAAGCGAATCGCCGCCCTCAACGCATTCGAAGTCGAGCGTTTCTTTCGTCAGTTGAAGTCCGACGGCGCCGGCAGGGACACGGTCAGGCGGGTTCGCAGCGTGATCGGTAGGGCGTGCAGGCTGGCGGCGAAGTGGAGTGGAGGCGTGCTCGCCAATCCGGTCGCCGATACGGAGCTTCCCACCTGGCCGCTCGCCGAACGGCCCGACCCCGTCCGATCACCCGAGGTTGCTGAAATCCAAGCACTCCTCCGGGCGGCGAAGCAGTACGACGATCGCTTCGGGGCCTTCCTGCATGTCGTGGCGGCCACCGGTATGCGACGCGGGGAGGCGTGCGCGCTGCGGTGGATCGACATCGATTGGGGCACCAGGACACTCCGGATCGACGAGGCCATCGTGTCGGCAAAGGGTGGAGCGGTGGTGAAAGCGCCGAAGACGAAGGCCAGCATCCGCACCATCGCAGTTGGTGCTGGAACGATCGCCGTTCTGGAGGCTCTCCGCTGCGGTCAGATCGAGTTGGCCCGGATGTGCGAAACGAATCTTTCCGATGAAGGATTCGTATTCTCCCTTGATCCTGGTGGCGCGACACCACCACACCCTGATGCGGCGTCCCACACGTTCATCAAGGTTCGAAGACTCGCCGGCGTCAACTCGGACGTCCACCTTCACTCGCTAAGGCACTTTCAAGCGACCGTTCTCGATCCGGTAGTCCCCGAACGCCAGAAGCAGGCACGCATGGGTTGGTCCACCGTCCACATGGCCCGTCATTACACCGACGGGATCGTCGAAGAGGACCGGCGAGCCGCCGAGCATGTCGCGCGACTCCTGGGGGGCGGAGAGGGAGCAGAGCCCAACGGTGTCCCGCAAGTCGAGCAGCAAGCATCGCCTTTGACGTCATAGTCGATCGCGCCCTTGACCAGGCGCTCCAACGCGGCTCGGGGGATGAGGATTTGTCGATTCAACCGCACCACGGGCAGCGGGAACCTGTCGGCGCCAATCGCTTTGTAGAGAGTCGAGCGGTCGCTCCCAAGCAGAATGGCTGCCTCGCTCACGGTAAGGAGGGGTTTTCCACGCACTGAGCCTGACGCGCCCCCTGACGAGGTGGGGTGACGCGTCTCACCGACGAGGCCGAAGGTGCCCGACCTTCTCATCGAATGACCCGGTCGCATGCGAGGACGTACTTTGCGATCTCCGTCATGCTGAGTTCGCGGCAACGTCGTGGGCCCGCGGCTCGCTCAACAACGTGGCTGCCTCCTTGACACGAAGGAGCGCCCGGGTCCAAGTCCTTTCGTACTGGACGAGCATTGGACTCCTCCCCGAATCATGCAGGACGATGTGTCTCTGTCACCTCTCATCCTCCGAAGCGACATCACCCCAAACGTCACCCTGGCACATCAACCCCGGAATTCGCGGTCCGACTGCAACGTCACCCCGCGTCTCGAACGTCACCCCGGCCGGATCCGGGCCTCTCCGTCCGGTCCTCCCCGATGGGATTCCGACGACCGACGGCAGATCGCAACTGTCTGGTTGAGCAGGGAGGGTGACGTTCAGGTTGGGCGGCTCGAGTAGCTAGGCACGTTGCTGGCCAACCCAACCCCTGACATCTCCACTTCGGACTGGCGACTCCTCTTCACCACGACCCGAAGCAGCAAGACAGTCACCCTTGAGCTAGCGGGCCCACCCGGCGGCGGAGGGCGCTCTTGGTTGCCGTCACAAGCCGAAGTCGTAGTCGGGTAGCTCGATGTCGCTGCCGTAGTCGTAGTCGTGGTGGCGGTCGTAAGACCTCGAGTGCTCGTGGAGCTCGGATCGCCCCGGCGCCGGGCTCCGGTCCCGGTCATCCGCCCAACGCGCACCGTCGATCTCCCCCCCGACTCGCCATGCCTCCGCGTCGATCTGCGCCAGTCGACCGGGCACCTCAGGATGTTCGGCGAACCACCGGCTGCGTTCGGTGTCCTTTTGCGACAACACACCCATGTGCTCATCGGCTCTGCTAAGCGCTTCGGTGAGCCGACCCTCCTCCGCCGCGAACAGTCCCGACAGTCTCTCCTCGATCGCCCGGACCCTCGGGACGTCACGCTCGAGGCGGTGCCGGGCATCGCGGCGGATCCTCCTCGGCAGACCTCTGTTCTCCGCCGCCCGCTCGTGCTCGAACCGCTCCCGGCGAGCGGCGAGCAGCTGTGCTGCCACCCCGCCCAGCTCTCCCTCCGAGGTTCGGCCCTGATCCGCGCGCAGCCGGTCCAGCTCGCGCCGCGCCCCATCGTGGTGCGAGCGGACTTGGCGCAGCGCCGCGGTCACGTCCTCGGGGATGGCGGCCACCAGGGCGGCGCGCTCGGCCACCAGGGCCTCGCGTCGCAGCGCAGCCGAGTCGCGCTGTTCTATCTGCGGGGTGCCGGTGTCGATGGCCCAGCGCCACCGGCGCTCGGTGGCCCAGTTGCGCAGCAGGTCGTCGGTGGCCTGCTCGAGGTCGTCGGCCGCCAGGTAGACATGCGTCTCCTCTCGGGCCCGGCTCATGGCCACATAGGCCAGCTCGCGCCCTCCCCCGTCCTCGTAGACGTGGGCGGTGTCACAGGTCGATCCCTGGCTGCGGTGCACGGTGGTGGCATAGCCATGGGCCAGGCGCGCCGCTCCGATCTCCTGCGTGGCGAAGTGCTCGATGCGGCCGTCCTCCATCTGAGCGGTGAGGCACTGGTGCTCGAGGTCGACGACGCGCACCACGGCGCGTTCGGAGGTGACTGCTTTTCCGTCCGCGCCCGGCGCCAGTGTGACGATTCGGTCCCCGGCCGCGTAGGCGGCCCCTCCCGGAGCGAGAAGCTCGGGGCCCGACAGCCTGCCCTCGGCCGCCATGATCTCGCGACCCAAGCGGTTGAGCTCCGCCACATTCGCCCGACGCCAGGCGAACATCGCCGCCTCCCTCCCCGCTCCGATGTCGTGCGCCCAGCGCCCGGCCATCTCACACAGCGCCTCGTCGCGGCCCGGAGCCAGCACTACCCGGTCGGCGCAGACATAGAACGCCACCGCCTGGGACAGATCGCCGGCCCGCAGCTCGAGCAGCGCCTGGCGTTCAGCCTCATCCCGGGTGCGGAGATTGTCGGGGAGGACGTGCAGCACCCCGCCGTGGCGCTCGACCAACGCCCCCAGGGCTCCACCCAGGCCGACCGCCCCGAGCTGGCGATCGTCGCCCACCATCACCACCTTGGCGCCGGCCAGGCGCGCCTGGTCCAAGAGGAAGGCCACGTCTCGGTCAGTCGCCATGCCCGCCTCGTCGAGCACGAGTACGTGACGCGCCGTCAGCCGGAGCCGGTCGTGCTCCAGGCGCCAGCGCAACGATGCCAGGGTCCGAGACTCGGCCATGGCGGCCGCCCGGCCCAAGGTGCGCGCCGCCTGGCCCGAGGTGGACGTGCCCACGACGGTGCACCCGCTCGCCTCGAAGCCCTGACGCAGCACGGCCATGACGGTGGTCTTCCCCGACCCGGCCACGCCTTGCACGAGCTCCACCTGGCGCCCCGAGGTGGCGATCGAGGTCACCGCGGCCATCTGCCCGGCAGTCAGCGGCGCCCCGAGGGCCTGGCTCGTGTGCTCGAGCGCGGCGGCGAGCACCTCCCAGGGCACCGTGGCGGCGTCGGTACTCGCCACCCCCCTCGCCACGGCGTCGGCGATGGCCCTCTCGGTGCCGAGCACCGTGGCAGTCGCATACGCCGGTTCCGAGGCGCGGGGCACACCGAGCAGGGCGATGGCCTCGGGGTCGCGCAGCACCCGGTCGGCCACCGGGGCGAGCTCGGCAGGGTCACGGCCGTAGAGGGCGGGGGTGATCGCCACGATCACGTCACGTCGGGAGAACACCTTCTTGGCCGACAGCGCACCCTCGCTCGACAGGAGGGCGACCGCCAGCCTCGAACGCTCCTGCTTCGACAAAGGGCGCTCCCCACCGTGATCGCGCCGGTAGTCGCGCCCGGCGGATTCGACCGCGTCGAGAAGGGCGGGGGGCGGATAGCCCGCCGCGCTGAGCTCGGCCTGCCAGCGCGGCACCAACGCCTCGACCGGGTCATGTCGCTTGTGGGCCCTTGTCTCTCGGGCCGCCACCTGGCGGGCCTGATACGAGGAGAAGCCGCGCCGTGCCACTTCGGTCTCGATCTCCGCCGAGCGGGTGGCATGGAGAGCGGTGACCGCTTCGGGGATGCCGGCGATCTTCCAGTGGCCGAGCTTGCCGGTGGGGCCCGCATCGGCCTCGATGCCGTAGCCGAGGGTGACCGCCACCCGGGCCGAGGCCAGGCGCCCCGCCATGGTCGCGGCGTGCAGGTGCTCACGCCACAACGCGGTGTCGGGCGCCTTCGTCCCGCCCTTGTCGTCGCGCATCTCGATCACGTTGGCCAGAAGCACGTGGTCATGGGGGCCAGGATCCCCGGCCCGGGTGGTGGCGTGCCGTGCATGGGAGTACACGAGGCCGGAGGTCGCAGTCGCCACCCCCGCCACCCCCCGGCGGCCACCGCGGGATCGGGTCAGCTCGTCCAAGTACATGAGAGTGGCGTCGCGCTCGGCGTCCATGATGACGTGCATGTCCTCAGCTCGACCGAGCACGCCCAGCTCGGCCACCGACTTGTGCGCCGCGATCACGAGCTCCATACCGGGGCGCTTGGCGTGCACGAGCCGTCGACCGGTGCTGGGGTCGGTCGCCCCGCCCGGTCCGTAGATCGCATCGTACGAGGCGTTGCCGACGGCACCGGTGAGACCGAGCGACGGCGCTCCCGACCCACCCCACACAAGCGGCGTCTCGCCCCGAGAGGCGTAGTACTCGAGCGCCGCCCCGGGAAAGTCGTCGGCGCGCTCGATGATCGTCTCGCGGTGATACGCGACCGACTGCGCCCCCATCATGCGCATCCACGCCACGGCCCGCTCCTTTGGGCAAGGACCACCCCTTGCAATCGTGTTCAGCGTGGTGGATGGGTGTGACACAGTCAGCGGGACCGCTCGAAGGTACATGAGACGGGGAGTCAGGTTCTGCTGGGCGCAGCGGAAGACAGAGACGGCCGGCGATAGATCATGAGCGCCCGGAAATTTGAGATGGTTGAGCGTCCTCGCATGCCGGCCCAGACTCGAAGCGAGCACGCTGCCCGTCTATGACAATTCTCCGCCGGTGCGCAACAGTCCCACGACCAGGGAGGGTGACGTTGCAGGGTGACGTTGAAGGGCACGTTCACCAGGTGCCCGGAGGCCATGCCCGAGATCAAACTGACAAAGTGCTACCGCCCATCGTGTTTTGACGACCGGTGCTCGAATCCTCCGCTCCTTTAGTTCTAGGCGGCTACGGAGGAGGAACCTTCTTTCGGCCCTACGGGCCACGGATTCGATCCCGGGAAGCCTCCGAAAGGCCACCGGCCCCAAGACCGCGACGGGAGGGCCCGTCAATGGCCGGCCGACAGGCCGCCCGGAGGGTCGCCTTGGCGGGTCCGGTCACGGTCACCGGGACACTGGGCGTCGGAGCCGGCGCTGCCGGCTCCTGGCTGCCACTCCCCGCTGGCGCGTTACCGGATGGCGCGCACACGGCCGGCACATCACCGGAGCCCCTCGGTAACCGGTAGCGCGCGGTCAGAGGATGGCAGTAGTGCGCCCCGATAGCGGGTGATCTCGCCTGGGGTGGCAGCCCAAGGGACGAGCGGCGAGGCCACCCCGCACCCGGCACTTTGCGCTACCAGTGGGGGTCATCCACCCATTCCCGGAGCGCGGCTCCAAAGAGTGTTCCGAGCCGGTAACGAACCCAGCGTCGCTCGTCAGGGGGTAACGCCTCTTGGTCCGCGTACGCAAGCACTATGAGGGCCGCGCCGTTGTCTGGAAGCTGTAACGGCTCGATACGCACCTCGACACATGAGACGTGAGGGTCAACCCAGGGCTGGTACACCACTCCGATCGGCGGATGTGATGTAACGACGTCGGGCTCCAACTCGTTCGTCAAGAGCGTCAGCCAGCGATGATAGTCATCGACCAACGCTTCATACATAACCCACGGCGGAGGGGCATACTTCCAGCGGCGTCCGACAACAACGTTTCCCTCCGGCGACTTCCATGAAGGCTGGTGCTTGCTCATCACGGCCAGATTAGACAACATGGAGTTGTGACAGCCCCGCCGGCTTCGGTCGGTGGGGCGAGTCACTTCTGGGGCAGTCGGGAATTGCCACTTGCGGGTGGGGTCTTGGCCAGGGTTCGACCGGGCCTTGAGCATCCGAAATTCGGGGATACCGATCAAGTCCGCCAGGGCATCAGTTCCTGCAATAGCGGATGCTAAGAGTCCTAGAGTCCCTCGCTCCTCAGACCGCGAGCTTGGTTCGCCAGGGCCGAGATCGAAGCCGACCAAACAAGTTGAGAAGGCCGAGCGCGATCAGCAGCCCGACAACTGCTCCAACAACGCCAAACACAATGATCCACGGACCATATCCAGGAGGCTTGACACAGTTGTCGCTGAGGTTGAAGTCGAACGGGCCGGGGGGTGGGGCCATATGACCCATCACACAGTCTGGGGTAACGCTCACGAATCCGGTAGTCAGGAAAACGGCGGTCATCCCCACCAGACAGAATGCCGCTCCGGACACGATGACAAACACCGCTTGAAGGCCCCGAACTACCCACTTGGGCACGATGCCATCCTCGCGCCGTAGGGGCCGTGTGTCACGCCCCATGTCAGTGGGCACGCATCCGCAACGTGCAGACCCGACCGGGTCGGTGTTCATCGGCTGATGGGCCTGGGGCACCCGGTACTCGGTGTGCTCCCATGCGCCACCGGGAGCGGTTTGGGGGTCGCTGGAAGGGTGACACAGCTGACGGACTGCGCTGTCGGAGGCATCGTCGGGACCGGAGTGCGTCAACGGAGTCGCCTTCTCGGGCGTGAGAGCATCGTGGACATGCGCCGACTCGTCATTGTTGTCGCGGTGGGCCTGCCCCTAGTCATGCTGGCGGCCTGCGACGGGGCCGCAAAGACGTCTCGTATTCCCCCAACCACGACTTCTGTCCCGAGCACAAGCTCGACATCCGCCAGTGCCGTTACGTCAGTGACACAACCTGTTCCTGCTCTTCAGACCCACAATCCAACCGTCGCAGTAGCGCCTGCAACGGGACTCTTCGATGACCAGGAGGTACTCGTAACCATCACGGGCTTCGGAGTCGGCGGCAAGGTCTGGTTGTCTCAATGTGCCACCGTCTCTAGCCGCAGCGATGAAGGGTGTGGACTAGGACTGCCTGAACAAACGCTTCTTGTCACCGGTGACAACGGCAGTGGGTCGATCGCCTTTCAGGTCCAGTCGTCAGCAGCTGCTCAACCAAACAACCTCACCGACCTCAACCCCTGTGTGAACAACTGTGTTCTCGTAGCGACCGAGGGCGGCGGGTATGGCTTCGCATTTGCCAACTTGCACTTCGTGGGCTCGGCTCCTCCCAACTGCACTACGGCGCAACTCCACGTCAGCGCAGGCAAAGTAGGAGCGGCAACGGGGCATTCCGGCTTTCCGTTGCTCTTCAGTAACAAGAGTTCACAAGAATGTCGCCTCTCGGGCTACCCAGGCGTGACTCTTCTCGATGCCGATGGCCGCCAAGTCATGCAGGCGCAGCGAGAGCCGAGCGGGTTCATCGGAGGACTGCCCAGCTACTCCAGTGGGCCGCTCCCAGCGATTGGACTCGCGTCAGGGGAAACAGCCTCGGCTCTCGTCGAGGGAGACGACGTCGCTCCCGGTGGTGTCGCTCCTTGTGGCCCGTTTGGGGCAATACTCGTGACGCCGCCGAACGCCACGCAGTCGGTTCGGATCGACGTCGGGGTACCCGGATGTTCAGACTTCCAGGTCCATCCGGTAGTCCTTGGCACAACCGGCCAGGGTTGAGGGGTCACCGGCCAGTCCGCCCATATTCGGGGTTATGCCGGTGATCGTGTCAAGTATTTCCGGGATATGCCGGTGATCGGCGAGCCCCACCACCCCGTTGAGGAGGCGGGGCCGCCGGGTCCGGTGCGTGTCAGTCGAGTGCGAGGGGCGTCCTCCTTCGTCGAACGAAGGGCCCGTAGCGACAAGCAGCGAAGAGACGTCCGGTGCCGAGGATGTGGCCGATCTCAGCCCATGATGTCTCTTCGTCCCGGGCGTCGGCGACCAAACGCGCCAACCGGGACCGAGCTTCTCGCTTGAGGGTCACCACCGCCTGGAGTTCTCGGGCGGCGGTGTTGTCTGACGGGAGTCTCTGCACCAAGACGATGACACTCAACGCATCGTCGACCACGAAGCCTGTCTCGTCGATATCTTCCTCGTAGTGGTCCATCACGATGCACCTTCTTCGAGGTCGCTGAGCAACCGGTCGAACGTCCGAACACGCTCTGGGTGGTCGTGATCGGCGGCGTGGTCACGTTGACGCTGCAAGGTCGGTTTGAACTCCACCGTGGTGGCGAAGAAGCCGCAACCCTCGCAGATGGACTCGAAGTTGCAGTCCATCTCCTTGGGGCGAGTGCACCACCCGTTGCCGAGGAGCCGGCTGTGCTCCCGACGCAGACGGCGCATCTGCGGGGTCTCGACAGGGGCTTCCGACGCGTAGAGGGCGTCGATCCTTTGAGACACGGCTCGGTACTCTTCTGCCACGGTGCGATCGGCGATGCGGGCGTAGACGGCCGTCATCTCGAGGGTCTTGTGTCCGAGCAACTGGCTGATGGCCTCCAGGCGCATGCCGCTGTTGATCGCCTGGGTGGCGAGCGTGTGGCGCAATTGATGCGGGAAGACATGGCCGATGCCGGCCGACTTGGCCACCCGCCGCACCATCCTCGTCGCCATGTGACGGTTGAGCGGCCGCCCGGCGTTGGTGACAAGGAGCCCCGTCCCGCCGTCGTCGTGGTGTTTCTGCCACGCCGTGAGCAGCTCCACCAGACGGGGGTGCAGTGGCACGTAGCGGTCGGTGTGGAGCTTGCCGAGCGGGATCCGAAGCCACCACTGGCCACCACGGTGCTCCATGGCGTCGCCCTGCAGCTCACAGAGTTCGCCCACGCGCATACCCGTGCGGGCCAGCAGCTCCACCACAAGCTGGCGCCTTGGGTCCTCCTCGGCGGCCGCCGCCTGCAGGAACCTCGCCGACGCTGCGTCGTCGAGGGCCTTCGGTAGTGGCTCGTCCTTGGGGGGCACATCGGTCAGGAACACAGGAGGACGGGCCGGGGCCTCGAGCCACCCCCACTCGATGACCCGGTCGAAGAAGCTGCGCAGGCACAGCAGCCGGAGGCGGACGGTGTTGGATTTGAGTCCCACGTTTCCCGACGTCAGCCGGTGGGCCAGCTCGGTCTTGAACGACTCGACGTGGCACCGGTGCACCTGGGAGAAGCACTCCACCTCGGGATGTTCGTCGATCACGTGGATGCAGAACTGACGCAGGGCGGTGCTGGCTGCCTTCACGCTGGCGGGGCGCAGCGACACCGACAGCTGCTTCAGGTAACGATCGGCCGTGGCGGCCATCTGGGGACGGGCGAGGACAACTGGGCCCCAGGGACCGACAAGTGCATCGGGTTCCCGCGGCGCCATGGCCTCGGCGAGGGCGCTCACTTCTGCACCGCCTCGACGAAGAGCCCGTCGAAGACCTGAAGGGCGCGCGTGTACTCGTCGGCCAGCCATTCGTTGGCCAGGTGCACATACAGACGGGTGGACTCAATCGAACGGTGCCCGGCCTGGGCCTGGACGGCCTCGAGAGCCATGCCTGCCTCCCGTAGCCGGGTCAGACAGGTGTGACGCAGCTCGTGGCACGTGCAGTGGACCAGTCCAGCCCGTAGTCGCGCGGCGCGCACGATCTCGTCGAGACCGTCTGCCGACAGCGGCTGTCCCCGCCGCGGGCCCTTCATGGCCACGAAGACCATGTCCGTGACGCCCTCGCTCGGACGCTCCTGCTCGAGGTAGGCAGCAAGTGAGCGGAAGAACCGTCCCGACATGGGCACCAGACGCTGATGCCCACCCTTGCCGTTGGCCACGAACACCTTCTCCTCCCCAGGGTGCAGGTCGCAGAGACGGAGTCCGAGGACCTCACAGCGCCGCAGGCCCCCGAACACCATGGCCTGGACCATCGCTCGATCACGGTGATGGCGCAGGGCGGCCATGAGCTTGTCGACCTCGGCGGGCTCGAGGACCTTCGGCAACAAGCGAGGCGTTCGCACGAGCGGTGCGAACGTTCCTCGTCGTCTGTGTACTCTCCGCCGGGTGGACAGCCCGTTCGGCACAGGGTTGCGGTCGTGCTCGCCCATCATCATGAGATAGGCGTACAGTCCCGACACGCTCGACAGCCGGCGCTTGATCATATGCGCACTCAACCCCGACTCTCCGTCCGACAGACGAACGACCTTCCCCTCGGAACGAGGCGCTCGCTGTCGGGCGATGAACTCGATGACGTCCGCCGTCGTGACGTCGGCGGGATCCTTGCCAACGAACTCGAAGAACAGCTTCAGATCAGAAGCCGTCGCCAGGAGGGTGTTGGGTCGGCTCCGAGCAGCGACGAACTCCATGTGCCGATCGAGTTGAGGATGGCCGAGCGAGACTCTTTTCTCAGTGGACCTGTGACCAGTCAATGCGGTGTTCCTTTCCTCTCAGCGCCCGTCGGCGTGACGGACTCTGAGAAGCATCAAGGATCACCGGCATATCTATGGGTATGCGCTGCCCGTATCCCCATCTGCGCCGACAAGTTCCACCGGAGTCGGGTAACCGGCCGGACGGGTGACCCGCCCAGTATTCGCGTGGCTGCGCGATACCGAGCGCGTCAGGTCGGAGGCGAGTCCGTCACCTTCGGACTGATTCGGCTCTGGCAGACGGCGCGGCACCCGCCCGAGTCCGGGTGATCCCGTACGGTCCTCCGGTGGACCCTACGTCCTATGTCAACGTAAAGGTACCGAACTTGAATGGCGACGGAGCCAACTCGATGAACCCGCTCTTCGTGCCGTTGGTCGAACCGAGCAGCACCAGGTTCTTGCCCCATGCGGTGATGAAGGTGACGCCTCTAAAGACAGTGACCGTCCCCGTGCCGGACACGGTGCCTTGAGTGTAAGTCCCGACTCCCTTGGCGTTCACGCAGAACAGACCGGTGAAGGTCCCGGTGTGGTAAGTGGCGCTGAGCATATGAGCCGTCAGTCCCGCGGCACACGGCGACACCGTGTCGGTGTCGGTGGCGGTGACCGTTGGGGCATCTGACGCGCTGGCGGTGGCGGTGTTGGTGATAGTGCCCGTTGCCCCCGCAGAGACATCGCCTGTCAATAGCAGCGTCACCGACGTCCCTATCGCGAGTGTTCCCGCGGTCCAAACGCCGGTGGTCGGGCTATAGGTACCCTGACTGGGTGTGTCACTCACGAAGCTCACTGCGCTCGGAAGCGAGTCGTTGACTTTCACGCCGGTGGCGTCAAAAACCCCGACGTTTGCGACCGTCACGGTGTAAGTGATCGCGTCACCGGGGATCGTGATCCCCGTGGTGTCGGTTATCGACGAGCCACCATCGTTGTCGGTCTTGGTGAGGTGAAGCGTGGTGGTCTGGACGGGTACCTGAACGGAAAACCCGCCGAGACAGCCCGCGCTGTCAACGACCTCCACCGAGTAGGTACTCGGGGCGAGGCCAGTGAATACGGGCGAAGCGGAAAACGTTGAGCCGCCATTCACAGTGTATTGGTACGGCGCCGTCCCGCCTGTCACGTTGGTCACCGTGATCGAGCCGTCAGTCGCGGTCGGCGAACTGGCGGGCGTGGTTACCGCGCTGAAACTGATCAGCGGACACATGGAGACGATCGCCCCCGCCGGGCTGGCTCCGAGGACGCCGAAACCGACGACCGAGACGGTGGTCAGGGCCACGACGAGGCCCGCTGTCCCGAGCCTCGCTCCCGTCCGCATCCGCTTGGCTGCCCTCGTCGTTGCCCGCATGGAGTGTTCCTCCTAGGTCGTTACCCGCCCAACTGGGCGGGCACATTGGACTCTGACATGCTGGCACCGCAGATCAAGCCAGGGCATCGTCCATGTTGAGGATACAGACGAGGTGGGCCGCCCGCATCAGACACAGACGGGGCTGGTGAGGCACCCGTAGACGAGGTCGTCGCCCGGGCGCAACGTGCCGAATGCCAGGAGGGTCCGAATAGGATTCCGGCAATGGCACACGGTATTCGGGCTATGCGCTCCCGCGTATCCATCTGTGGCAACAGGATTGCGTCGGAATCGAGTAACCGGGCCGATTGGCGACCCGCGCAGTATTCGCGTCGCTGAGCGATAGCAGATGGGTCAGGTCGGAGGCGAGTCCGTCAGTTTCGGACTGACTCCGCGCTGATTAGACGGCGCGTCACCCGACCGACTCCGGGTGTTCCCGACCGCTGCTTGCTGCTTGCCCCCTCTCGCTTCAAGAGTCGACTCCGTTCTAAAAGGTTGGTTGTAGCTGCCCCTTTATAGTGCTACCATCACTGGCACCATGGCGTTCGTGACTCCTGACCGGAGCGAACCGGTGGCGCTGCACGACCAGGTCGCCGCCGAGATTCGGCGAGCGATCAGCGAGGGTGAGGCCAAGCCAGGAGAGCGTCTACCTCCGGCCAGGGATCTGGCGGCCGTGCTCGAAGTGAACACGAACACCGTCCTGCGCGCCCTTCGTCTCCTTCGCGATGAAGGCCTCTTGGAGTTCCGCCGAGGACGCGGGATCACCGTGACGGGATCGGCTCCCAAGCGGAGCCCCGTCATCTCCCTGGCCCGTGACCTGCTTCGCATCGCCCGTCACAATGGAATACGTCGAGACGAGCTGATCCGCATCATCGAGAGTCTGCCGTGAGCGAAGGCCGGGGCCAGGCAGCCACTGTCATCAACTCCCCAGTGAGCTCTGTCGTCGAGACCCAGGTCCTGATTGAAGAAGCTCGGCAGCGGCAAAAGAGACGACACATCTGGATTGGGAGTGTCCTCACGCTGGCCGTCGCGCTTGGTTGCGGGCTGTTCTTCACAGTGTCGTCGTTCAGTACCCACGCCGTTTCCGTTTCAAAGATACATCGGGGTGGGCCAATGTTGGCCGGCAACACGGGCCTCCACATCGACATATTCGTCGGACGCACTGCTTATGAGCTCAACCTGAACAATGGTGAAGTGCGCTCGGCTGTTCCCCTTCCGTACGACGGCCTCCCCGCCTCCCCGAATGGGTACGAGTTCGGGCCCGCCGGCTTGGAATACATCGCCACGGCAGGAGGAGTGTTTCTGCCGGAGTCGGCGAGAGGGGGATTCGTAGTTTCCGACGACCTCCAAACGGTACACAGCCTCTCGATTACGAGCAGGCCGCTGCCGGAGGGAAGTACGTCTCGGTGGGCTCTTGGCTCGACGCCGAAGACTCTCATCGCCTTCACGGAGATCGAAAGGACTAACTCCGAGGGAGAGGCCTACCCGGACTTCACGACCGAACGGGAGGTGACAACCCAAGGCACGGTCCTGTTTACACGGACACTCCATCTTCCGCCGACCATGAGCCGGCAGCTGTCATACGCGCCCATCAGCCAAGCCGCCAACGGAGACATCGTTGTGCCGGGATCTGGAGGGCTCGGAGGGTCACCGATCGAGCTCGTGGACGAGGCGAACGGTTCGATCGTGCGTTCGTTGGGTTACGGCGGGGATGCCATATTGGGCGGCGACCACCTGGTGTGGATCGGTAGCACTCAGCCGTCGAAGGAAGATGTGCCAAGCCCCCTCCCAGACGCGCTCCACATAACTGACCTTCGCACCGGCGCCGACACGGTGGTTCCCGCTCCCATGGGCTTCATACCCTCGTCCTTTGTCATCTCACCCGATGACACAAAGGTAGCCGTGGGCTGGGGCGCACCAACCGGAGACGCCGCGAGCCTGGGTATCGTCGACCTGAACACGGGTGCGATGAAGTTCGTCCCCGACGTCACCGACGCGGATGACCCCGGTGACCCCGTGTGGGCGCCAGGGTCAAGATGGCTCTTCTTCCAAACTCAGGGACCCGGAGTTGGCTTTGGAATCTCGGCCTACAAGCTGGGGGCCGGCACGGTGGATCCGCTCTCCCTACCGAGTTACGTGAATGCCACCGAGAATGTGACGATCGGCGGGCACTTCATTCCAGCGTTGACTGAGTTCCATGCATTCACAGTCTGGTAACCGGGCGACACCGGTTCGCCAAACTAGCAAACGCGCTGTTATCTATCAGGGTCGGACGGGAAGTTCCCTGATTCGGTCGAGCCCTTGGTGAGGAGGCCCGGTCGTTACGGGCGGGCGAGTGGCCGGGGGGAATTGCACCCCCCGGCTCTCTCAGAACCGGACGTGACAGTCTCCCGTCATCCGGCTCCCACAGGTCGACCTCGAAGCGGTGGGGCGAGTCGCCAGTGAGCGAATAGGTCTGCCTGGTAGTGGTGTACACGGACCAGCCAGTCGAACGCTCTGGCGTAGCGCCCTCGGAGTCGCTTGAACTTCTGCATGGCCCACCGCACGAGGTGGTCGTTGATGCGCCATGCAAGGAAGCGCAACTCGGAGCGGTAGAAGACTCCGTAGTAGTTGATCCAGCCTCTCACCTTGGGGTTGATGTCCTCGGCGAGGCTGGACAGGTCCGCCCAGCTGCGGCGGTTGAGGTGCCATGCCCTGATCTTCTGGCCGATCGCCTTCCTCGCCTTGGTGCTGATGGCCGGCACGAACCCGATGAAGTGGCCGTACTTGCCCTTGACCAGGCGTCCCCGGAAGCGAAACCCGAGGAAGTCGAAGCTCACATGCTCGGCCTCACCGGGTCGGTTCGAGTCCTTGCAGAACACGATCCTGGACTTCTCGGGGTGCAGCTCGAGCCCCAGGGGCTCGAGCCGGTCGGCGATCGCAGCCCGAAGGGTTCGGGCCTGGTCCTCGCTGTCACAGTGGATCACGATGTCATCCGCGTAGCGCTCGAAGGGACAGACCGGGTGTTCCCGGTCCATCCACTGGTCGAACGCATAGTGCATGAACAGGTTGGCCAAGAGGGGCGAGATCGGAGAGCCCTGTGGGGTTCCCTTCTCCCGCGCCACGATGGTCCCGTTCGCCATCTGCACGGGGGCTTTCAGCCACCGTTCGACGTAGAGCAGGATCCATCGCTCGTCGGTGTGGTGAGCAACCGCCTTCAACAACAGATCGTGGGGGACGGAGTCGAAAAAGGCCCGGATGTCGCAGTCGACCACCCAGTCCTTCTCCCAGCACCGCCGCCGACATGCAGCCACCGCTTGCTGGGCAGAGCGCCCGGGACGGTAGCCGTAGCTGTCGGGATGGAAGATCGGCTCCAGCTTCTCCTCCAACAGCATCGCTGCTGCAGTCTGCGCCACTCGGTCGACCGTGTTCGGCACGCCAAGCACACGGACTTCTGGCCCATGATCCTTCGGTATCTCCACCGCCCGCACCGGGCCCGGGAAGTAGCTTCCCGAGCTCATCCGGTTCCACAGCTTGTAGAGGTTGTCCCTCCACCGCTCTTGGAACACGTCGATGCCGACGGCGTCCACGCCCGGCGCCCCGTTGTTGGCCCGGACCTTCTCCCACGCCCCCACCAGGAGGCGCTTGTCGATGTCAAACGACTTCACGTTCTTCGGCTTCGGTCTCTCCTTCGGCTCCTCCCCATCCGGGTTGGCCTCCGGTCGACCTGACCTGTCCGACCCCTTCACTCCAGCTCCATTACAGAGCCTTCATCGCTACTACGAGTCGGTCCGCCCCTGTGCCCCGCATCGGTACTCTGCGCCTCGGGGTGTCCCTCCCTTGGCGTCCTCCCTCTCGACGGCCAGGGGGCCGACACCACCCATTTCGACTGGCCGTCACTATCGGGGCGACAGGTTCTCCTGTTCCATGCCAGCGCCTGCGACGAGCTCACGCCACCTCTACACCGGACACCGCCAGGACAGCTACCAGGCTGCCTCCTGACCCAGGGCCGCCCGAAGGACGGGCAAGCCTTCATCCCGGGAACTATGCGATTCCCCGGTTTCGATGTCATCGTTCCCCGTTTCGATGCGTCAGCAGTGGTTCACTCACGTTCGTCTTCTCGTCGCAACCTGACCGCTCACGGCGGCCTTTTCCGCAACGCTCACCACCACGGCTCTTGACCGCAGCAGCTTGCGGTGGTTTGGGATCTCCGCCTGATCGGTGATCCCGGAGGGCCTTCCTCCATCACCGGCACAGCACGGTTCATGACAACGACCTTCTACATCGCCATCACTCCCCTTTCAGGACACACCCCATAATCGGGGTTATGCCGGTGATCGTGTCAAGTATTTCCGGGATATGCCGGTGATCGGCGAGCCCCACCACCCCGTTGAGGAGGCGGGGCCGCCGGGTCCGGTGCGTGTCAGTCGAGTGCGAGGGGCGTCCTCCTTCGTCGAACGAAGGGCCCGTAGCGACAAGCAGCGAAGAGACGTCCGGTGCCGAGGATGTGGCCGATCTCAGCCCATGATGTCTCTTCGTCCCGGGCGTCGGCGACCAAACGCGCCAACCGGGACCGAGCTTCTCGCTTGAGGGTCACCACCGCCTGGAGTTCTCGGGCGGCGGTGTTGTCTGACGGGAGTCTCTGCACCAAGACGATGACACTCAACGCATCGTCGACCACGAAGCCTGTCTCGTCGATATCTTCCTCGTAGTGGTCCATCACGATGCACCTTCTTCGAGGTCGCTGAGCAACCGGTCGAACGTCCGAACACGCTCTGGGTGGTCGTGATCGGCGGCGTGGTCACGTTGACGCTGCAAGGTCGGTTTGAACTCCACCGTGGTGGCGAAGAAGCCGCAACCCTCGCAGATGGACTCGAAGTTGCAGTCCATCTCCTTGGGGCGAGTGCACCACCCGTTGCCGAGGAGCCGGCTGTGCTCCCGACGCAGACGGCGCATCTGCGGGGTCTCGACAGGGGCTTCCGACGCGTAGAGGGCGTCGATCCTTTGAGACACGGCTCGGTACTCTTCTGCCACGGTGCGATCGGCGATGCGGGCGTAGACGGCCGTCATCTCGAGGGTCTTGTGTCCGAGCAACTGGCTGATGGCCTCCAGGCGCATGCCGCTGTTGATCGCCTGGGTGGCGAGCGTGTGGCGCAATTGATGCGGGAAGACATGGCCGATGCCGGCCGACTTGGCCACCCGCCGCACCATCCTCGTCGCCATGTGACGGTTGAGCGGCCGCCCGGCGTTGGTGACAAGGAGCCCCGTCCCGCCGTCGTCGTGGTGTTTCTGCCACGCCGTGAGCAGCTCCACCAGACGGGGGTGCAGTGGCACGTAGCGGTCGGTGTGGAGCTTGCCGAGCGGGATCCGAAGCCACCACTGGCCACCACGGTGCTCCATGGCGTCGCCCTGCAGCTCACAGAGTTCGCCCACGCGCATACCCGTGCGGGCCAGCAGCTCCACCACAAGCTGGCGCCTTGGGTCCTCCTCGGCGGCCGCCGCCTGCAGGAACCTCGCCGACGCTGCGTCGTCGAGGGCCTTCGGTAGTGGCTCGTCCTTGGGGGGCACATCGGTCAGGAACACAGGAGGACGGGCCGGGGCCTCGAGCCACCCCCACTCGATGACCCGGTCGAAGAAGCTGCGCAGGCACAGCAGCCGGAGGCGGACGGTGTTGGATTTGAGTCCCACGTTTCCCGACGTCAGCCGGTGGGCCAGCTCGGTCTTGAACGACTCGACGTGGCACCGGTGCACCTGGGAGAAGCACTCCACCTCGGGATGTTCGTCGATCACGTGGATGCAGAACTGACGCAGGGCGGTGCTGGCTGCCTTCACGCTGGCGGGGCGCAGCGACACCGACAGCTGCTTCAGGTAACGATCGGCCGTGGCGGCCATCTGGGGACGGGCGAGGACAACTGGGCCCCAGGGACCGACAAGTGCATCGGGTTCCCGCGGCGCCATGGCCTCGGCGAGGGCGCTCACTTCTGCACCGCCTCGACGAAGAGCCCGTCGAAGACCTGAAGGGCGCGCGTGTACTCGTCGGCCAGCCATTCGTTGGCCAGGTGCACATACAGACGGGTGGACTCAATCGAACGGTGCCCGGCCTGGGCCTGGACGGCCTCGAGAGCCATGCCTGCCTCCCGTAGCCGGGTCAGACAGGTGTGACGCAGCTCGTGGCACGTGCAGTGGACCAGTCCAGCCCGTAGTCGCGCGGCGCGCACGATCTCGTCGAGACCGTCTGCCGACAGCGGCTGTCCCCGCCGCGGGCCCTTCATGGCCACGAAGACCATGTCCGTGACGCCCTCGCTCGGACGCTCCTGCTCGAGGTAGGCAGCAAGTGAGCGGAAGAACCGTCCCGACATGGGCACCAGACGCTGATGCCCACCCTTGCCGTTGGCCACGAACACCTTCTCCTCCCCAGGGTGCAGGTCGCAGAGACGGAGTCCGAGGACCTCACAGCGCCGCAGGCCCCCGAACACCATGGCCTGGACCATCGCTCGATCACGGTGATGGCGCAGGGCGGCCATGAGCTTGTCGACCTCGGCGGGCTCGAGGACCTTCGGCAACAAGCGAGGCGTTCGCACGAGCGGTGCGAACGTTCCTCGTCGTCTGTGTACTCTCCGCCGGGTGGACAGCCCGTTCGGCACAGGGTTGCGGTCGTGCTCGCCCATCATCATGAGATAGGCGTACAGTCCCGACACGCTCGACAGCCGGCGCTTGATCATATGCGCACTCAACCCCGACTCTCCGTCCGACAGACGAACGACCTTCCCCTCGGAACGAGGCGCTCGCTGTCGGGCGATGAACTCGATGACGTCCGCCGTCGTGACGTCGGCGGGATCCTTGCCAACGAACTCGAAGAACAGCTTCAGATCAGAAGCCGTCGCCAGGAGGGTGTTGGGTCGGCTCCGAGCAGCGACGAACTCCATGTGCCGATCGAGTTGAGGATGGCCGAGCGAGACTCTTTTCTCAGTGGACCTGTGACCAGTCAATGCGGTGTTCCTTTCCTCTCAGCGCCCGTCGGCGTGACGGACTCTGAGAAGCATCAAGGATCACCGGCATATCTATGGATCCCGGTCGAATCGTGATCCCGGTAGGGACCGCCCTTGCGGGCGGCCCCCCGGACAGATCCCAGCGAGCAGAATTCCCGCACTGGGCTCCTGCCTCAGGTTCTGGCAGCGAAGCGCACATCAGGGAATGGATGCTGCACACGGGCAGGGGGTAGCCACCGTGTTGCTAGGCGGTCCATCCGAACCCAGTTGAGTCGGGTGCGTTGGCTGCGGCGCCGGAGCGCCTTGAACCATTGCTTCGTCACCAGGGTGCGGAACTGGTCCACAGCATCGATGTTGCCAGGCACGGCGTAGTAGGCGACATGGCCCCTCACCACGCTGGCGAGCCACTGGCCCTGCATCGGGATGGGCTGGTGCCGGCGTCGCTTGAGCTCGATGTTGACCGCTCGTAGCTTCGCCCGCATCCGCTTCGAGATGGTGATGCGCCTGAGCCAGAAACGCCCGTTCCTCGTCTTCCCACAGATGTGCGTGAAGCCGAGGAAGTCAAACGTCTCCGGCTTGCCAAGACCCCGGGCGGCCCGGTTGCGGGCGGCGTAGCGCCCGAACTCGATCAGCCTGGTCTTCTCGGGATGCAGCTCCAACCCGAACTTCGCAAACCGCTCTCGAAGGTCGGAGAGGAATCGCTGCGCATCAGCCTCATGCTCGAACCCGGCAACAAGATCATCGGCAAACCTGACAACGATCACGTCGCCGTGGGCCTGCTGACTCCTCCACCGCCGGACCCACCGGTCAAAGACGTAGTGGAGATACACGTTGGCGAGCAACGGCGAGACCGATGCCCCCTGCGGTGATCCCTCTGGCGTCTCCGACCAGTTCCCAGCTTCGACGACCCCTGCGTTCAGCCACTTCCGGATGAGCCGCAGGACTCGCTTGTCCGCAATGCGGTGCTCGAGGAACTTCTCGATCCAGACGTGATCCAGTCGGGAGAAGAAGTCTGCAATATCGCAATCGAGCACCCAGTTCACTTTCTTCCTCGTGATTCCGACCGCCAGCGCATCGAGCGCATGATGCGGGCTGCGCCCCGGCCGGAACCCGTAGGAGAAGCCGCAGAAGTCCTCCTCGTAAATGGCATTCAGTACCTCGACGACGGCCCGCTGGACGATCTTGTCCTCCAGCGCAGCGATGCCGAGCGGCCTCTGCCGCCCGTCCGCCTTCGGGATGTACACCCTTCGAGATGGCCTTGCCCGGTAAGCACCGCTGTGGACCCTCCGGTGAAGGTCCCGGAGGTTGGCCTCCAGGTCTTCTCCGTAGTCCTCCCACGTCACCCCGTCCACCCCCGGTGCGGCCTGGGGCCGAATCGCCCGGTAGGCCGCCTGCAGGCGGTCGAGGTCGACGTGGTGCAGCAGTGCCGTGAACCGTGCTTGTTTGTCCCTTCGTGCTACCTCACGCACACGATCCAGTCCGTTTGGCACACCAGTATCTGCGGCTCTGTGTCCGGGGCGTGTCGTGCTGGTCGTGTTCCCCTTGGCCAGCCCCCTTTCCTCCACCACCTCCGCAGCCGGCTTCCCGGCGTTGTTCGGCGGCTTCGCAGGTACTACGGGGCTGTCAGACTTCCCGTCCTCGTGCATCTCAGGCTTGCGGCCTTGGCCTTCCCTGAGCGGCCCGTCCGGTGATCAGCCGAACGGGCGAGGGCGGGATCTCCCGGTTCTCGCGCATGGAGGTTCCGTCATGCACAGGTTCTCCGACCGCGCGGGGTCCGACTGCGGCTCGCGCATAGCGCCGCAACCGATGTTGCCTTCGACGTGAATAACCGCCTGGGCACCCCGATCGCCCTGATTTCGCGGCTCAATAGCCCGGCCTGCACGTGCCCCTGTCAACGCTTCGCCGACACCCTTGCGGATGACAACGCATGACTCGGGGTCACCGTGGGTCGCTACTCCTTCGGTGTAGGGCTCTTTCATCCCCTCCTCCATGCCGGTTTATCCCGGCGCTCTATCCATCCGATCCGAACGCAACGCGCCTGATTCTGCCCCTGGTTGTCGAAGAGGGAAGCGCATTAGGCGCCCGGTATCACCCAAGCCCATGAAGGATTACAAGTGCTCTGGCATCCTGATGACCATGAGCGAGCGCCGAGATGTCCAACAGGAGCTGCGTGGCGCTGTCTATCGCGGCGATGGTCACGGCGTGGTTGCCGCCCTTTCTGCTGGTGTCTGGGATGACGTACTCCAATTGGCCGGAGACGGCATCCTCCTGGCGTTAGCTCAACAGGTCGCTGGCGCGCCCGGGATGGCCGAGACGTGCACGACGGCATTGCAGGCCCGAGGCTGGGAGGGTGATACCGACCTGGCCGACCAGCTCGCTGTGACTCTCGGTCAAGCGCCTGCGCCAAGCCTTCGTTGCCTGTCCGTCGATCTTGATGAACTCTCTGACGTCTTGGAGGGCGACGGGATGTCTGGGCCCGGGGGTCTCGACGTGGTCACGGGTGAGGTCTGGCCGGGCCCTGCCCTCGAATACGCCGAGGAGATGGGAGAGGACATCCCTGACCGGGATGACCCCGAGCGCTGGTTGTACATCGAGAGTCTGGGTTCGCACGACGGGTACCGCGACATGCAGGACTTCATTTCGACCGTCACCGATGCTCATCGGGTCGAACGCCTCTCGATCGCCCTGTCCGGACGTGGAGCCTTCCGACGGTTCAAGGACGTGCTCGCCCGCTGGCCAGAGGAGCTCGAGCGATTCTTCATTTTCTCCGGAGAGCGGTGCCGGGGCCGGGCCCGGGCATGGCTGATCGAAGCGGGGATCATGGTGACGCCGGGTAAGGGATCGACCCCGATCTGAGCCCAGGCAAACCGGGGTCTCTATCGATCGACGCGAAGCCGGACATCGCGTCCGGAAACACCGGGATATGTCGGCCATCGCGCCCGGGATCTCCGGTATATGCCGGCCATCGAGGCCTCTGCTTTTGAACCGGAAAGAGCTGGCGCCGATGAGAGGACTCCAACACAAGGAGGTCGTCTCATGCGTGGAACCACCATTGTCGTCCCTACCCCGCCGCTGTTCGACGAGGCCCGCCTGGCCGTCGCCGGGTTCCTGGCCCGGTACTCCGGGCCCACCCGCCGCAGCTACGGCACCGACCTGCGTCAGTTCTTCTCCTGGTGCGCCTCGGTCGACCTCGAGATCTTCGAGTTGAAGCGGGGCCACATCGAGCTGTGGGCCCGCTCCATGGAGGACCGGGGCTTGGCCCGGGCCACCATCGGGCGGCGACTGTCCACGGTGGGCGGCTTCTACCGGATCTGTGTTCTCGACGGCCTCATCGCGCACTCTCCGGCCGAGTACGTCCGGCGACCGGAGATCGACACCGAGTCGCCGACGCTCGGCCTCGATCGTATGGAGTTGAGCGCCTTCGTGGCGCAGGCGGCCGCGGCCGGAGCCATGGAGCATGCTCTGGCGTGTCTGCTCGGGCTGCTCGGGCTGCGGGTGTCAGAGGCCTGCTCCATCGACATCGAGGATCTCTCCCTCGAACGCGGACATCGGACCGTCACCGTCCTCGGCAAGGGGTCCAAGCTGGCGGTGATCCCCCTCCCGCCCCGCATCGGCCGGGCCGTCGACCTGGCTGCGGGCGAGCGCGCGTCAGGCCCACTTCTTCTCACCCAAGCCGGCAACCGTATGAACCGCCACGCCGCCACCCGGATCGTGCACCGACTGGCCAAGCGGGCCGGGATCACCAAGCACATCTCGCCGCACTCATTGCGCCACAGCTTCATCACCGCCGCCCTCGATGCCGGGGTGCCGCTGCGGGACGTGCAGATTGCCGCACGCCACGCCGATCCGAGGACCACCACTCGATATGACCGGGCCCGCAACAATCTGGACCGCCATGCCAGCTACATCGTCACCGCTTTCGTGGCGGGCGGGAGCTGACCGGAGCGATATCGGGCGTGGCACTAGGGCCGACGGATGCGCCAACGGCCCCGGTGTCACGCCTGGTTTGGCGCGACCGATACCCCGAGTATGCGCTACCTGCGCCAACGTCTTCAATTTCAATTATGTGAACCTCTTGGCCGATGAATTTGTCCGTACATAGCCGTCTGAATCAAAGTGAGGCGCGCTGGCAGGCGCCGTTTGACAGGATGGTCCTATGAGCACACCTGAACCAGTTCGGATGGGGATCGAGTTGTCCAAGGTGGCCAAGTCCTACGGCTCGGTCCAGGCGGTCCGTAGCATCGACCTGGCGGTTGCGCCCGGTGAGACCGTCGCACTGCTCGGCCCCAACGGCGCGGGCAAGACGACAACAATCGACATGGTACTCGGTTTGACCCGCCCGGATACGGGATCGGTTTCCGTCTTCGGGGTTCCTCCGGCGACCGCAGTGAGGTCGGGCCTTGTAGGAGGGATGCTTCAGACCGGGTCGCTTCCCGACTGCTTACGTGTTTGCGAGCTGATCTCGCTCGTCGCCTCGTACTACCCACAGCCTCTTGACGTTGAGGATGTGCTTCGACGCACGGAGCTAAGCGACCTTGCGGAGCGTTGGACGACGAAGCTCTCCGGCGGGCAAGCCCAGCGTGTGCGTTTTGCCACGGCCCTTGTCGCCAATGCCGATCTCTTGGTGCTCGATGAGCCGACCGCTGGCATCGACGTCGAGGGCCGACACGAGTTCTGGGAGGTGATGCGCGGCGTCGCTGCCGAAGGAAAGACCATCGTCTTTGCGACTCACTATCTCGAAGAGGCCGATGAGTTCGCGGACCGGATCGTACTCATCGCCCGTGGGTCCATCGTCGCCGACGGGCCGGCCACCGAGATAAAGGCGAAGGCGGGGTCTCGAACGGTCCGGGCGACGCTGCCGGTGGCCGACCTCTCGTCGCTTCGCGTCTTGCCCGGCGTGATGAACGTCGAGCGTCACGGCGAGACGGTGGTCCTTTCGTGCTCGGACGCCGACTTGGCGCTCCCGGCAATGTATGCAGCGTTCCCTGAGGTGCGCGACGTCGAAGCACGCGGCGGAAGCCTCGAAGAAGCATTCCTCGAGCTGACTGCCAAGCCGGTCGACCCTCGCCCTGAGGAGGTGGCGGAATGAATGTGGCCACGCACGTGCGCTACGAACTCCTCCGCTCCGTCCGCAATCGCCTGACATGGGCGCTCTCTTTGGCGCTTCCACTCGTCGTCTACTACGCGGTCGCTTCGGGCCAGCGTCACGCATTCGTCCACGCCGCGGGCGTCTCCTTTCCTCTCTACTTCATGACCGGGATGGCGGCCTATGGCGCAATGTTCGCCGCCATCGGACCCGGTGCCCGTCTCGCGCGCGACCGCGCTCGCGGCTGGACCCGTCAGTTGCGGATCACGCCACTGCGGGTCCGCACCGACTACCTCGCGAAGACGCTCGCCGCCTACCTCGTGGCGGTGCCCGCGCTCGTCTTGGTCTTCCTGGCCGGCACAACACTTGGGGTGCGTCTCGACGCGGCGCAGTGGTTAGAGATGAGCGGTCTGCTTCTTGTTGGCTTGGTGCCGTTCGTCTTGATGGGCCTCATCTTGGGTCACCTGATCGCGACGGACGCCCTCGTGCCAGCCATGGGCTGGCTTACCGTCTTCTTCGCCCTCTTCGGCGGCGCGTTTGGGAGCTTGTTCAACAGCGGAGCGATGCTGACCGTCGTCAAGGGGCTGCCCTCCTACTGGCTCGTGCATGCCGGCGCGGCCGCGCTCCTCCACGGGGACTGGCCGGCAGAGGGATGGATCGTGCTCGCCTGCTGGACTGCCGCGCTCATCCCACTCGCCGTCTTCGCCTACCGGCATGACACCGCAATCGTCTGAGTCCGTCCAGGTCGCCCTGGCAAGGTAAACCAGACCATCCTTAGGCCGATCGAGATCACCCTGATTCATGATTGTGGTGACGCCGAGCTTCGGTTCTAGCGTCTCGGGAGCTTGGCGGCCTGGCCCTGGAACACCCTGCCGCCCGAGGGTTGGCGATTAGTTCGAAGTGTCAGCCGCCGAGCTCCTTGGCCACGGCGTGGCTCGAAAGAGGCGAGCAAAACCGGTCTCATCAGGATTGCCCGACGTGGCTCCCACCAGAGACAGGGAGGAAGATGATGGTGCTCATCGGCATCGACCCGCACAAGGCAACCCACACCGCCGTGGCGGTCGACACAGAAGAAACAGCGCTCGGCGAGTTGACGGTGCGAGCGGACCGACATCAGGTCGAGCGACTCCTCAAGTGGGCGATCGACTTTCCGGAGAGACGCTGGGCCGTCGAGTCGGCCAACGGACTCGGGTTCTTGTTGGCCCAGCAGCTCGTGGCCGCGGGTGAAGACGTCGTCGATGTCCCGCCCACGTTGGCGGCCCGGGTCCGGGTGCTCGGTTCGGGCAAGACTCAGAAGAACGATCCCAACGACGCCTTGTCCACCGCCATCGCGGCGATGAGGGCCAAGAGACTGCGCAGCGTCGTGGCCGAGAACCACGGAGGCGTCTTGCGCCTGCTGGTGGATCACCATCACGACCTGGGGTCGCTGCGCACCCAGGCCGTCTGTCGGCTCCATGCCCTGGTGCGGTGCTTAATCCCAGGTGGGACAGGACTTCGGCTCTCCGGGGCCCGTGCCGCGGCGGTGCTGCGCAGCGTGCGGCCCACCACTGCGGTCGAGGCCGAGCGCAAGCGCATGGCCCTTGGTCTTGTGGCTGACATCAGACGCCTCGACGCCGAGATCGCCGCCTCCAAGGCCCGCATCGTCACCGCGGTGGCGGCCTCGGGCACGACCGTGACCGAGCTCTATGGCGTGGGCCCGGTGGTGGCCGCCTTTCTGATCGGACACAGCGGCGACATGGCCCGCTTCGCCAACAGGGACCGCTACGCCTCGTATAACGCCACGGCTCCCATCGAAGCCTCGAGCGGTCCGAGAGTGCGACACCGACTCAACCCCCGGGGCAACCGACGCCTCAACCACGCCATCCACGTGATCGCCATATGCCAGATCCGCCACCCGAGCGAAGGACGGAAGTACTTCGATCGCAAGGTGGCCGAGGGCAAGACCACCAAAGAAGCTCTGCGCGCCCTCAAGCGTCAGATCTCGAACGCCGTGTATCGCCAGCTCGTCATCGACTCGAGCAGGTGACATAGCGGACCCGGGAGGGCAGGTAGGGGCGACTCCTATGGCCAGCGCGACCGGCTCACACCCTGATACCGGCTCTTCGGTTCGGCCACTTCCCGGATCCACCACAACGATACGTCCGGCCGTCGGCCGGCGCTTCAGCGCGTCCAAATCGCCCCTCTTGACAGAAAGAGGCTTCGGACTCGGATGGCCTCCGAGGCCTGGATGCGCCGTCACATAGCCCTGGTTGCAGACGGGCGGAACCCACGGGAGCCGACCGCAATCGCGCAGCGACGCGAATACCGGGCGAGGCACCTTCCGACTGGGCCACCCGAGCCCGGTGCAACCCGGCGGACGCAGAGGGATACACGACCCGCACATAGCCCCGAATATGCGCTCCCAGAGCCACACCTCTGGAAAGTGGTAGTTCCTCTGGACCGCTTGGCATGGTCATGGGAGGATGAACTTGTGAAGAAGGTCTTCCTTGCGGCTGCGCTCGTCGCGACACTTGCCGGTTGTGGGTCCGGGCAAGCACCGAAGGGAGCACTCACTGGATTTGCATCGGGGTGCAGCCCAACCGCTCTTGTGACTCTCGACGTATATTCGAGCCTCTATCCGGGTGAGTTGCGAGCAGCCTTGCAGCGTGTCGAGTCCTTGGGTGAAAACTCGGGTGAGCCCGTGGTGGCAAGGACCACGATCCCCAGTGGCGCCAGTTACCGTTTCAACCTCGATCCAGGACGCTACGTGGCAGCAGTCGGACAGGACGCTTACTTTGTGACCGTCTCAAGCGGTCACACCACGCGCCTCGACTTTCCACGCTCTTGCCTCGGACTGACTGGCGCCGGAATAGCCCTGGGGGCCGAGCCCACGTAGGCCCAGGCGGCGCATAACCCCCCGAATACCGAAGACTGTCCGGCTCCTCCGGGCTTCGCCCAACAGCGGCACTTTGCGTAGTTCGCCTAGTAGGAGCCACTGATAATGGCGCCTACCCAACAGCGGAACCGCAGAGCATCGTCGCAGAGGCCGTCGAGCCAGCAGTAAGCCGCACTGTGACCGATTGCGGAAACTGACAGGCCGGCGTGATGGCGTAGGTGCCGGGAGGAAGCACCCGGCTGAACCGTCCGTTCGCTCCCGTCGTCATCCTCCAAGACTTGCCTGTCGAGGACTTCACAACCACCTTCGTGTCGCCAAGCGGGACGGGCGGATGAGCGATGGGGCCACCGACCTCCTGCATGAGGACTCCCCGGAGCGTTCCGGTACTCGGGGCACTCGTACACGCCGCCAATAGCAACGCCACGACCACGAGAATGACTCCCGTTCGCAAAGGCACGGTCCTCATGCTCCTACGAGGGCTGTTTCAGGCACCCGAGAATGCTCGGTCACGAATCACTCACCCGGTCGTCGGGGTGTGGGAAGTGCATCGATCCTGGGGAAGCGTCACACTGGAGTCAACTGGGAATCGATACGGCGGACGGTAGTTGACCGCCGGTGTGTGACTGGAGACCTTGACGCATTGCCCGAAATGACCGACTCGCTTTACGAAGCAGGTTGGCTCGTCTTTGAAATCGTTGAAGAACGTAGGGCCAGCGTTGACGCATGTTCCATCCGTCGAGGAGACGAGTCCTAGCATGCTTCCTCCGAAGATGCCTGCGTTGGGATGAGCGCAGCCTGCGAGCGCCAGAGCCAAAAGGAGGGCAGCGACCACAGCCGTCCACGCGCACGCTCGGCGCTCCTCGTCAACCATGGCCTTATCCTCCTGCGCAGACAGTCCACCGTTTTGACGCCTCACTGTCCAGAAAGGTTCCCTCCTCAGGGAACCCTGCCGCCCGCAGGAATCGACCCGAATCCGAGATGCCTGGACCTGGGCGCCCCGACAGGGGCACATGGCACGTCCTGAGAGAGCGCAGAACACCCGTTACCGGGGCGCACGACAGCGACCTCTTACCGGGTGATAGTGCATGCACCCGGCTGAGGTTGTGAGATGCCCGTTGGGAAGTCACCTGACCGTAAACACGCGAGGGCGTCGATACCGAGCGGGTCGGAGGGTGTCATGGTCGATGGCCGCACCAGGCGCGCACGGCGGGCCCTCCGGCGCCGGTGGTGGACTCGAGCACGCACACCTCGGCGGAACGCGACTGACGCCTCTCCCAAGAAATCTGTCCCTACTCCTGTCCCTACAAACCTGTCGACAACCGTCGATGACTGCGGAAAGTGTCGACGACGCCGGGAACTCCAGTCCTTCTCGCCAGGTATTTCTCGCCATCTGACTACTGACAACGACGGGTAGCGACCATCCAGACCCGATTTGGGAGCAGGAGGTCGGGGGTTCAAATCCCCCCTCCCCGACTCGCCGGCAAGACCGCCGACCGGCCCGGGGTACTGTCTTGGTCTTCCGCGGGCGTAGCTCAATGGCAGAGTCCCAGCCTTCCAAGCTGGTCATGCGGGTTCGATTCCCGTCGCCCGCTCCGCAGGTTGAGGCAGGTTCTACGCCGACACCGAGGTCTTCGGATTGGCGGGTATGCCACTTCCGTGCCACTGACAAAGACGGTGTCCATTGGAATGGAGCGGCATGACGAAAGAAACAGCATCGCCAGAGGACGCAGACCGGCAGTGGCGTCAGCATGTGCGAGAGTCGTTCCGCCTACACCTCCCTTTGAGCGATGACCACGCATGGACGGCAATCGCCCGTGAGCCCCTTGCGATCGAGTGGGACGGGCCGGACCTTGGGAAGACGTTTCCGGCGAGAACAGCCTTCGCCCGGGCCGTCCTGGTCTCAGTAGTAGAGCTAGGACCCACGACGCTTCATGACTGGCGCGACGCAAGCGGTTCGGAACGTGAGCAACTCGCTGAGGGCGTTGCCGTCAAGAGTCAGGTTGAGGACTTGCTTCGTCAGGGCGGCAGGGCCGTTACTGAAGACGAGCGTGTCCTCACTATGCGCTCAGCGAAAGTGCTTGCCATGGTCGTCCTGGACAGGCTCGTTTAGACGTTCGAGGTAGCGTCGCCTCGAGCCCGGGTCGTTGAGAACAATCAACGGCGCCTAGCAGCCCGGTGCGCCCACCTCTAGGTGGTTTCACCAATGCTCCAAGTGATTTCACCAATGCTCGGCTAAGGCGGCGTCTGTATCTTCCTGCCATGGAGTTCCTGGCTTCACCAGACACTCGGTGGAGCAAAGTCCTCTTTCTGCCGACTCCCGACTCGACACCGTCGCCTCTTTATCACGCTCACCGGGTAGTTGACGGCGAACCATCAGCGCGATCGATGTGCACGTTGTACGAGACCGACGGACCCTTCGTGCCATGGGAACCGAACCCGGGGGTACGTTGTAGACGCTGCGAATCTGCGATCGACAGACTGTGAACTGGGCGGCCTCGGGGCGACGGATCGACCGGTGAGGCGACTCCTGCGTCCAGATCGCCCAAGCACACCACCTGAGTCCCGAGCCAGGTGCAGGCAGCGTCCCTATGATCTCGATGTGGACTACGGCGCCTCGCAGGCTCAGACCGGCGGCCGGCAAGTCGAGAACGAGAACGGCGTGTGGCGGGCCCGGCGATCGCCATCACTGTGTACAGCTGATCTCGACCTGTCACGCTGAAGTCGAAGGAGGTGGCCTGGTGTCTAATGCCAGCGCCATTAGAGAGTGGTCGGCACCGCTCCGACGATGTCGGTGATCTGGATCCCGAGACTGGGGAGCGAACCCACAAAGGGGGCATCGCCGAAGGCGAAGATCCCGCCATCCGATCCAATCAACCAATAGCCCAGGTCGTCGGCGGTGGGGACCAGGCCTGTCACGGGGCTGGTCGGACTCACTCCGATCGAGCTCAAAGAGCCGAAGGAACCAGCGTCACCGAAATCGTAGACACTCCCGTCCTGAGTGACGATCCAGTACCCACGACCGTCAGGGGTGGGCGTGATCCCCGACACCGGCGACGCAGTATCGGTGACCGACCCGAAATTCTGTGCATTGCCGAATGCATAGACCGTTCCACTGGCGGCCACGACCCAGTAGCCCCCGTCGGAAGGAGTGGATGCGATCCCCACAACGTCGTTGACGTGAATACCTTCGCCGGGTAGGGATCCCAGGAACGGCGCGTCGCCGAAGGAGAACACTCCCCCGTCCTGCCCGACGAGGAAATAGCCCCGGTTGTCACGGGTCGGGACGATTCCTCTGACATCACCCACCACGATCCCGTCGCCCGGTAGGGATCCCAGGAACGGCGCGTCGCCGAAGGAGAACACTCCCCCGTCCTGCCCGACGAGGAAATAGCCTTGGTCGTCCGGGGACGGAACCATGCCGGCGATGTCGTGAACTTCGACGCCGAGCCCAGGTAGTGACCCGAAGAATCCACCCGCCTGGTTCGTCGGAAACACGAAGACCCCGCCATCCTCGCCCACCAGGTCATATCCGGAAGACGAGCTCGACGTCGTGGCCGGGGGTGGTGACGGAGCCGGCGTGTAGGTGAACAACCCTGTTGTCGTGCCGGCCCCCGTAACGCTGGTGGCACTCACCGGCACCGTGCCACTTCCGCTGGGCACGAGGACGGTCGCCGACGTGGAAGTCTCACTCACAACGTGCGCGATCCTTCCTCCGAAGGAGACGGCAGCGGTCTCCAGGCCCAACCCGCTGATGGTGACCTGGGATCCGGGGAGGGCTTCCGGAGGTGAGACCGAGGAAACTTCGGGACATGACCAACCACCCGCTATCGGGGTGCCGAGACCAGTTACCGGATCGTACCCAGGGGTGGCGGGGAAATATTGACCGCCGTAGGTGCGGGTCAAATCGTTGTCGCCGGTCGTCACGTCCGTGAGCGCGCTTCCGTACACGCCGTCAGCAGCCAGCCCGTAGAGAGCCTGCGCGATGACGCCCCTGCGGCCGGACCGACAAGCCTGCGCGGTGTCGGTCACTAGACCAGCGACCAACGGGGCGGCAATGCTCGTTCCCACGTAAACGCCCCAGCTCCCTTCAACGTAAAAGACCTCAGGGGTGCCGGAGTTTGCCGAGATGTCCGGCACGTCACGACAGTTCGTGCCGCATGCATTGCCGGGGCCGCCCCACTCCCACTCGGCGGGCTGCCAATTCGGTCGGTCCTCAAGCCGAGATATGCCCCCACCGCCGGCGAGGCCGCCGAGGTTCGCACAGCTGGCGTCTGCCTGCCCCTCACAGTCGTTCCAAGCCGCTTGTGTCCCGTCGCTGGAGAGCGTGGTGCCGCCGACAGCTGTCACCGACGGGTCCGAGGCAGGAAAGTCGACCTGCATGCTCGTGTCGAGATTCCCAGACGGCGGGTAACAATCCTCGGAACCCGAGTCGCCGGATGCCGCCAGAATCGTTTGACCCTGCAGCGCGGCCTGAGTGAACAACATGTCTTCCAGCGTCACGATTCCATCCGCGGCGCTGTCGGGCTCACAGAGGCCGAAGCTCGTCGACACGACGCTCGCCCTGTCCTGGTTGACGATGTCGCTCCACGTGTCGTACGAACCCTGGGCGGTGTTGGGGCCCTCGTACGACAGGATTGCGGCCCCGGGGGCCTGGGTGGCGATCTGTTCGATGTCCGCGTCGGCCTCTGTCGTCCCGCCGCCGGGAGTGCCTCCCTCATCGACCGCGACGGTGGTCACAGGGTTGTCCAAACCGAAGCAGGCCTCATAGGTCGAGATGTCCGCGGCGACATGAGGAGCCAGTTCGTACACGGCCACCTGTTGACCGGCTCCCGTCTGGCCCGCGTTCGTCAGACTTCCGATGCCGTATGCAGCTCCAACCTGATCGGCGGTGTCAATGTCGCTACCAGGAAGCGCGGCCACGCATGGAGAGAGGCCCTCGTCGTGAGGGATGAGCCCCGCGCCCCCTTCCGCATGGTCCTGGACGATGTGCGAAGTCAGGCGCGGGGCGTTGTCTAAACCCAGTACACCGAGAATGGTGCCAGCAACCTCGGACGGAAGAAGCGGGACACCTGTTGCGTCGTAGATCTCCTGTCCGCCCGCAAGTCTGTAGTTGGTCAGGGAGATGCCAAGTCCCGCCTCGACCGCGGCAGCGGGTCCCGAAACCTGAACGGCGAAACCCGACTTGTAAGTGGAATGAAGTCCCTTGCCGGCAAGCCACGACTCGACCTCGGAGATCACCGCGGGCGAGGGGTCGAACCGTTGTGCGAACTCCGGCTGCGTCAGCCACCGGTGGTACTCGGGGGAACCTTCCTCGTAGAGCGAGCGCATCAGCGATGCCATCTGAGTGGGGAGGGAAGGGGCGAGCACCACATCGAGGCTCATCGATCGGGTCTTCGAAAGAGGACCTATGGGCGATGCGCCATGCGGTGGCCCCGGGGATGCGAGCCGTGAGCTCCGTACCATCGACGTGGCAGCACCCGCGTTCTCGGCGATTCTCAGGTTGATAACGCCGGTGATCACGACAACGACGACAACGAGCGTGGTGATCGTCCGATGGTGTCGGTGACGCATATTTGCCGTGTACACACGATTATTCCACTCGACCGTGCCAGCGTGGCGCAAGCCTGCCCGAAACCGTTGGTTGCCCCTCAACCGTCTCGAGGAGCCGCCATGTGAACGAAAGGTGACAACAACGTCCGGTCCACCGCGGAATCGATACTCAATGGGGCTCATCCTCTCCGCCTTGGTCAGGCGAGGTCGGTTGTCGCCCAGCGATGGAGAATCCGATTCGGCAGTGACCCCACGGCTCGACGGCTGTCGGCAGAACGCAGGCATCCATATGCTGCTGACTGCGCCGACTGGTCACCCCCCTCCGACAGCAACCCACCTGTGACCAACGGTGAACCTTGGTCTTGTGACAATCACGCTCCGTGGTGGCCGATCAAGCCGGTGGGCACGGACGCCGATACCGTGACATGACATCGGAGCCCGAAGACAGAGGCATCGGTGATATCACATGACCGCAATTCGACGAGTACCTCTTTCGTTCAGAGTTGCGATCGTCATCGCGGTCGTGATTCTCGTCGTGTTCTTCGTAACGTCGAGCGCGAACAATCAGCGCGAGCACACGCTTCTCCAGAATGACGCTTTCCAGGCGGCCACGATCGAGCAGTCAACACTTTCGAACGTGGTTTCGGTTCTCGATACGCTTGCAACGACCACAACGATCTCCGATGGCTCACCTCAAGCGTTCCAGACCGAAGCGCAAAACCTCGTCCACAGTCCTCTTTCGGTAGCGCTGGCCAAGGTCTACCTCAGCGAGTACGTCGTCTTCTCCGGGGTCGGTAGTGCGTTCGGGGTCGGACAAGCTCTCAACAAAGGCGTTTTTGCGACACTTCATCCCACAGGCGTTTCAGTGGTTACCGGTCCTGTCGTGAGTGCTGGAGATGAGACGACCGCCACCTTCGCCGTGGGACCTCCCCTCGTTCCAAGCGGAGATGCCATCTTTCTCCAGTTCACTGTCAATCCATACGTGGCCTCGGTTCTTCCAACCGGCGCCGCCCTTTCAGATCTTCGTGTGGCGCTCTACGGATCATCGAACCCGGCCCGCGACAACCTCGTCGTCTCAACGAGTAGCGATGCGCTCCCGTGGCCCGGACCCGTGGTGAGCGTGCCCTTCACCGTCGGCAACGCCACCTGGACGCTCGTCGCCAATGCGCGTGGCTCGCTCATTGGCAGTTTCGCCGCGGTCGCTCCCCTCATTATCCTGGTCCTGGGTCTCCTCCTCGCCCTGTCGACGGGAGTGATCGTGGAGATCTTGGTACGTCGAAGAAAGTCCGCTCGAGCTGGACCTGAGATCGAGACGAGAACGGCAGCGAAAGCACAGGAGGGAACCCCAGTGCCGCAGGCCCCAGTGCCGCAGGCCCCAGTGCCGCAGGCCCCAGTGCCGCAGGCCCCAGTGCCGCAGGCCCCAGTGCCGCAGGCCCCAGTGCCGCAGGCCCCAGTGCCGCAGGCCCCAGTGCCGCAGGCCCCAGTGCCGCAGGCCCCAGTGCCGCAGGCCCCAGTGCCGCAGGCCCCAGTGCCGCAGGCCCCCTCGAGTGGGATCGATCAACAGACCGCCGCTGTCTCGTCCCGTCACGAGGAGTCCTCTGATGTCCCCGCGGCTTCCACCGACCCAGAAGCAACAGGTCAGGCGTCTACGACCGAGACATCGACGTACGCCGACTGGCGGCCCGACCCTTACGGGCGGGCAGAACTCAGGCGTTTCTTTCTTGGCAGTCCCACGTCTCTGGTGAGAGATGGGACCACGGAGCATTACGATCCCATTTCGCCGACGTTCGAGCAGGTTCACGTATCTATTGGTCAGCCTTCCTCTGACCCAGACGCGGACTCGCCATCCCCGGGTATCGAGGCGGTCGACACTCTTCCAGACACTGGGCAATCGGCCGAGGTACAACAGGCTCTCGAGATGGTGGCGGCTCGTGTCGCCGAGACAATTGCAGAGGAGATAGACGAGCTTCTTGCGGTCGCGACGGCGTTGGACGAATACGCCCCCGATCGCGATTCGTCTCCTGTGCCTGGCCAAGCCCCCGAGACGCCGTCTTCGCCGTTGCCCTTAACAGCTCCAGCGCCCCCCAAGCCTCCCGTCGCGTCAGCGCCACCACCCCCGCCGCCGCCCAAGCCGGCGGTCGCGTCGGCACCACCTCCCCCGCCGCCGCCCAATCCGGCGGTCGCGTCGGCACCGCCACCTCCCCCGCCGCCGCCCAATCCGGCGGTCGCGTCGGCACCGCCACCACCTCCGCCGCCGCCCAAGCCGGCGGTCGCGTCGGCACCACCTCCCCCGCCGCCGCCCAATCCGGCGGTCGCGTCGGCACCGCCACCTCCCCCGCCGCCGCCCAAGCCGGCGGTCGCGTCGGCACCACCTCCCCCCAAGCCTCCCGTCGCGTCGGCACCACCTCCCCTGCCGCCGCCCAAGCCGGCGGTCGCGTCGGCACCACCTCCCCCGCCGCCGCCCAATCCGGCGGTCGCGTCGGCACCGCCACCTCCCCCCAAGCCTCCCGTCGCGTCGGCACCGCCACCTCCGCCGCCGCCCAATCCGGCGGTCGCGTCGGCACCGCCACCTCCGCCTGACCATCGCGTGGCGTCAACGGTCGCGCCGCCTACTGGCCCGACATCCCCTGCCCCCCGGGTCGCGCCAACAACGCCATCCCCGCCGACCCAGGCTCAGGGCGCGTCAACGGTGCCGGCTCCATCGCGCCCAGAGGCGTCGGAAAATTTCGCTTCCGAGTCGAAGGGGGCGAGCTCCAAGATCGGACCCGGGAGCGACGCATCGGACCCGCAGCAGCGCGATGTTCCCAAGACTCTGCTCGGCGCGGCGTCGAACTTGTGGCGACGTTTACGAGGAGACGATCGTCATCCCTAGCCCGAGGGTTAGAGCTTAACTTGTCAAAGGTGGGCTCACAGGGCTCGGATCCGATTCGAGGGTGCGGGTCGACGTTGATTCGCGCCCTGCAGCCGAGATAGGCGTGACACTTCCATCCTCCGATAGAATCTCGGATCGAGACGCATCGCGTCTCAACAACGCATCGCTCAGTGTTGCCAGTTCTTGGACAAGGGCGAGGTTCATTTGGGCAAATTCGCTGACGGTAGAGCGGAGGGCCTCAACGGTCTGAAATGGTCCAGAAGCAAACCTTCGTCCCTCGTCAATCAGTTTTTGCGCTTCAGTCGTAGCGGACGTCACGATCCGCATTCCCTCGATCTCGGCTTCAGTCACAATCTGTTGGCCGACCTCGTGCCCTTCTCGCAATGCACCGCTGACAAAGTCCTCAGCCTTGGCCAACAATTGATCGATTTCCACGTCGCTAAGTCTCTGTCCCGTCGCGCCTGTGACAGACGAACGAAGCCGCCTCACGATCTCAATCAGCCGTTCGACTGACTCGGGCCCATGCTGCATCGGTGACCGTACGCCTCCGAAAACCTGGTCACGGGATTCCAACGGGAAGCTCCGATCGTCGCGCCCAGCGTCCTTTGCCGGTCTCTTGGTGGGTATCAAATCTACCACTCCCGCTCGTCCGGTCCACGGTTTGGCTATTCGATCGTCTGACAGAGGAAAACGTTATTCATCCACAAATTGCCCAGACTTTCCCTACACGTCACAAAGATTTTACTGGTCGCCCGTACGCTCCAGCCCGTGGATCGTTCAAAGTCATCTCGGGTGGGCGATGCGTCGTCGGCCATTCGCGGCGCGACACTGAGCGTGAGTGATGACCCCATTCAGGTACGGCTGAGACTCACGCTCCCCAGTCACAATTGGGACCTAACAGTATCTGCATCTCTCTTCCTTTCTTGATCCGTCCATGCACCGAGTTGACGGAAACAAGCAAGTGCGTCTTGTAGGCATATCTCTTCGTCGGCCGAAAGCCGGATCCGTTTTCTATCCGACTAGGTGTGGATGGTTCTGTGGGGACGTCCAAGCGGACACCGATTCCTCGCGCAGCGTGACGCAGTGAACGCCAACCGCTTCGGTGCCCCCAGGTTCACTCCGGCATGGTGGCGCCAGCGGGCCAGAACAGCCACCGTTCTGCTCGTGATTGCTTTGGCCGGCATTGGCACGATGGTTGGGACATCCCTGCCCTCCTCCACTGGGGACGACAGTGCTTCGTCAGTTCCTGCTGGTCTGTTCGTGGATTCGCAATCTCCTGCAGACGTCATGGCCCTGGGAAACCAGCTGGGTGTGACGCCGGCGATCATGACTGTCTACGCAGACGGATCCTGTTTTTGCACCTACTCCGATCCGCCATCAACGTCGATGACGCTGATGCTCGGCGTCGGGGCACTGACGCCAGGGGAAGCAACCAGCATCGGAGTGTCTCTCGTCGCGGCTGGGCAGAGCAACGCGATCATTCGCATCATGTGGGAGCAGAACCAAGACGTCGGTGGCTGGTTCTCGAACTGGAACCAGCTCGCCATGTCGCCGTCCCAATACATCGCGACGTTCCAAGACATCGTTACGACCATGCGCGCCGTTCCCGGAGAGAAATTCCGGTTCATGTGGAACCCGAACGGTGGGACCGGCAATGAAGCATCGGGGCGTACGTGGGAAGACACCTGGCCCGGAAGTAGTTATGTCAACTACGTTGGCGTCGACCAATACGATTATTCGGGTTATGCCGCGAACATCCAAGCCGTGGTCGCATTTGCTCAGTCGCAGGGATTGCCGGCTGCTATCCCTGAGTGGGGATTGGATGGATCGGATGACCCGTCCTACATAAACGGCGTAGCGAGCCTGGTCGGCAACCCCTCCAACGACATCGCCATGCAAGCGTATTTCAGCTACGACGGCGGATCTAGCGGTATCAACTCGGACATCACTGAATTCCCAAAGTCTGAGGCGGCATTCACGGCCGACTTTGGTGGTCTGCCGCCGACCACCAGCACCACCACCACCACGGCTCCCACCACACCAGGCAGACCTCCGCACGTCATGGTCGTGATGATGGAGAACCAGGGCTATAGCCAGATCATCGGCAACCCCGCTCTTCCCTACATCGACAGCCTGGCGTCTACCTACGGCTCCGCCACGAGGAGCTACAGCTACGCACACCCGAGCCTGCCCAACTATCTTGCCATCGTCAGCGGGTCCAATCAGGGTGTGACAGTGGATGAACCACCGTCGTCCTCGGGTGTCTTCCGCGTGCCCACTCTGGCCAGCCAGCTAACTGCGGCGGGGTACAGCGCCAGGGCTTATGCCGAGAACCTGCCGAGCGACCCCACCAACGACTCGGGCCTCTACGCCGTGCGCCACAACCCCTGGGAGTATTTCGCCTCCGCCGACACCATGCCCGTCGCCGACAGCTCGACGCTCCTGGGCGACCTCGACGGCACGAGCGCGCCTGACTTCGTGTCGTACATGCCCAACCTGACCGATGACATGCACACCGGCCAGCCGACCGACACCGAGGCCAGCGAACTCGCCGGTGGAGAGAGCTTCCTGTCCAACTTCATCCCCAGCGTCCAGACGACCCCCTGGTACGCGGAGGGTGGCCAGATCGTGATCGAGTGGGACGAGGCCTTGGACTCCGACACCAGCGGCCTCAACGGCGGCTCAGGGGGCCAGGTGCCGACCATCGTGGTTTCTGCCGCCCTGAAGGGCGTCCAGGACTCGGCCCCGGTAGACACGGTGGGGGTCCTGCACTCGATCGAGGACACCTACGGCTTGGCGCACCTCGGGGGATCCGCGGCGGACGGCACCATCGACTCCCTGCTCCAGACGTCGATCATCACGCCACCCACGACGGTGCCCCCTACGCCGCCCAAGACAGTGTCTCCCACGCCTACGACGACCACCGTCACTCCACCTACGACGGTGATCCCCACGCCTACGACGACCACCGTCACTCCACCCACGACGGCGCCATCGCCGCAACCGACCGTGACAACCGTGACGATCTCCACCGACCCAGATGCTGGAGGCCAGGTACTGACAGCCACCGTGTCTCCGGCCCCGGGCGGCGGAACCGTGGCCTTTTCCGTCGACGGCCAAACCCTGGGCGACGCGGAGCCTGTTGGTCCTGACGGAACGGCCGTAACGAGTGTGGATCTCGCGAATGGACCTCACACCGTGACCGCAACCTATTCAGGGACATCCGACTTCGAGTCCAGCACGGTCGATACGGTCCTCTCGGTAGGACTGGCTCCGACCACATTGACGGTGTCGACTCCGTCCCTGTCCGAAACTGGAACGCAGTATGTGTTGACTGTCAGTTTGACGAGCACTGGATCGCCCATCGCGGGCGCCTGGATCTCGTTCACAGCGCTCGGCAGTCCCTTGTGCCAAACACAGACCAATACGGATGGAACGGCGACGTGCTCTGTCGACACCGATCCGGCCGACGGTCTGTCACTTGCGGCAACCGGCTATACAGCCACCTTCGAGGGGGACGCCACCCACCTCCCAGCTTCAGAACACTCTCCGATGTTCGGAGGCAACCATTGGAGGGGTCGAGACGGGCATTCCGAGCCGACGTGGAGACAGCCGGCTGGTTCTGATTCCTGGCCTAGCTCTGGGGACCCATCGTCGCCAACGAGGTCGTGGCAGTCTCCGGCCTCACGCACTCAGGCAGAAGCCTCAACCCTTCCGCCAATCGCCGCATCGGTGATCGACGATCCGACAAACGCGAAGCAGTCGGGTACCGGATTTGTCGTCGGACTGTTCGCACTTCTGGGACTTATGCTTATAGCCGCCATGCTCGACCGGCCCCGAACGCGCCGCGTACTTTCAGCACTTCAGAAGAGTCATCAGCGTTCGTCGACGGACGATAGAAGCTGAGTCGAAGGGACACCTCGTTCCCTCAGGCGCTGTCAGGGTGTTGGGTGACGCGATAGAGGCGGAAGGGCGGGCACGCTCCCGCTCCTCCGAACGTATGCACGAGCATTGCGAACGTACGTCCGTTGGGATCGTCCCCCCTGCTGTACAGGGCTGGGTAAAGACGGTTCGTCGCCGTGAGGGAGCTCTGGCCCCCCGGCGGGGGCAGAAGGATGTACCTGGCATGGAAGGTCAGTGGATCGGCCAGAATCCTCTGAAAGTCCCGATCGTTCGGAATTACGAAGACTTTTGGATCGGGGGACACGACAATCGCGAGTGGGATGCACGGCGAGGAGTTGTCCACCACCACGTCACCGTTGGGCAATCTCAGGTCAGCGATGTACGAAGCGACATCTTGGGCTTTCTGAAAGCCCTGCGCGTAACCACGATCCAGAGCCGAGCGGTGGCTGTGCACCACGTAGCCGAGAACCCGGGTTTCTTCGACCCCGACGCGCGGATTGAACATGCCCGCTGCCGTGGTGATCAGCGAAGGAGCGATCAAGACGAATGCGAGCGCTGCCAGAGCCGCGATTCGAACTCCTCGACTCGAGGGTTCTCCGGCTCGAATGCCCGTGGATTCGGCGTGAGCTGATGGTTGGGCTCGAACGCCCCCCCTGAGGGTCCGGACAGGTTTGGCGGCGACGACCACGCCTACGAGAGCGACGTCGAGGGCTACGGCCGCAATGCAGTAGCGCAGCGACCAAATGATACCGCCGCTCACATATGACACGAGATCAAATCCCAAACCACTGGCGATCACGCAGAGCGGTACAAATATCAGCACATCGCGCCGGCGTATCGCAGTGACAACAGCCAGAAGGGTTGACACCACGAGAAGTGGGGCCAGGTAGAGAAGGGCCTTTCCCTCGAGATTGATCGACGAGAGGAAACCCATGTGCGGGCCGCCCGCGCCCGCTTGGATCTGGGCCGAAGTCCCGTACACCGATGTGAACTGATCGAACGCCGACCCGGTGATCACGTAACTGACGACTGCCCATCCTACGAAGCAGACGACGAACGGGAACAGGAATACCGACAGGTCGGTAAGTCCACGCAGGACCCGGAACCGCCGCGATCCCGACGCTCGGTGAAAACTCACTGCGACAATAAGGACTCCAGCGGTTATCGCCGGAGCCACTGCTTCATTGCGAGCCAGGTAGCAAAGACCAAGGGCGAGGGCAGCGAACGCCAGCGAGCTCGCGTCGTCATTGCGTAGCCAACGAGCGACGTACCGGCACACGGCGACCAGGGTGAAGAGATAGAGGGCTTCACTCATTCCATTGGCCCCGTAGAAAACGACCATAGGATTCAGAGCGAAAAGGACAACCAGGACCAGACGCGGGGCCCTCGCCACGCCCCACTCCCGGAACGCGGCCAGGAGCTGGTAGGTCGCTCCCGCCATACACAGGCTTGACACGATGGTGCCCGCCATGTCCCGCGTCGCCAGCGCAGGCCACACATGGTAAAAGAGCAGGGGGACGATGTCTGCCACCGATTGCAGGGGATTCCAGACGAACCCGATGGCGGCAAGGTGGGGGTCGCGCGAGTAGAGAACGTAGAACCCGTTGGCCATCCTGGCCACGGCGTCTCCAAAGAACGCGTGATAGTGAAATGCCAAGACCGATCCGCACGTGAGGTACAGCACCGCGACGGAGACAAAGGCAATGCCCCCCTCGCTCAGGAGGCGTCGGCGAAGCGAGTGGCGATGAGGATGAGCCCCGAGTATCGCTGTCTGTCCGCCGTCGTGGGGCAGGACGGGCCGCGCACCAGTGATCACGGCCATCTAGCTACCTCACCGCGATGCAGAACGAGCGCATCGATCGACCGCAGCCACGGCCAGATGCCCACCCCAACCCCCCCCTGACAGCCAGCAGGTGGCCTCGGGAAGGACCCGAGAGCACCACAAAAGTCTAAACAGGCTGCTCGGCGTATTCAGCTTTGTGACAAACAGTTCATCTGGAGGCCCCCGGAATGGCCGTGTCCGGGGAAGGGCCGTGCCGAGCTGCGGATCGATGGGTGCTCGTCCTCGTCCCCGGTGAGCACCGGCCTCGCCTGCTGGCGACCGATTGGGCAAGGAGCCGACTTCCGGTCAGGCCGCAGTGCTGCTGGAGGCCTCGGGACTGACACGGTCCAAGCCATGGACGGTCTTTTCCCAGAACGCGGGTCGTCGTCCGGCCAGTTGCCAGAACGCCTTGACGGCGGCGAGCGACATCATGACCCAGTACAGGGGAACGGCAAGTGCCGCCCAGAGAAGCTCGCCCCGCCGCGTGATCCGACAGCTGAGCAACGTCAGATAGGCGAGCATGAAGTTGCCAAAAGCCCAGCACGCGAGGCTGAGGTAGTACACGGGCCCGGGAAAGATCTCCTGGATGAACGCCGGATGGCCGATAAACCACAGCGCCGTCATCACCCAGAAGACCGGGTTCAGGACGGCCAACAGGGGCGTACCGCCCACAAAGATCGTGAAGTGTGCTGTGCCTCGCCATCCCATCTCACGGACAAGTTCAAGAGGTGAGCGCATATGGACGAAAAACGTCTGGAGGTAGCCCTTGTACCACCGCGAGCGCTGCTTCACCCAGTTGACGAAGTCACTGTTGGCTTCCTCGAGGGTCACCGATTCCAACACCTTCACGGTGAACCCTTCGCGGAACATCCGGATGCCGAGATCGGCGTCCTCGGTCACGTTGTACGGGTCCCACCCACCCAACGACCGCAGAGCCATTCGACGGAAGTGGTTCGACGTGCCACCCAACGGAATCGGCGCCCGCATGGAGGCGAGGCCAGGAAGAAAGAACGAGAACCACATGGCGTACTCGATGGTGAACCATCTCGTGATGAGGTTCTGGTCCGGATTGTTGTACGACAGCTTGGCCTGGACGCAACCCACGTCGGGCCCGAGTCGGCTGAGGGCGACTGCAGCCCGTCGCAGTTGAAGCGGGTCAGGCTCGTCTTCCACGTCAAAGACGGCGACCAACTCACCCCGGGCCAACGTGAGCCCGAAGTTGAGCGCCTTCGGCTTCGTCCGGGGCTCGGCCGGCGGGACCAAGACCAGCGTGAACTGGCGTCCCGGGTCCTGGTCTTGTACCGCGTCGAGGGTTTCGGCGTCATCGGCCTCGGCGAGGATCAGGACCTCGAGACGATTGATCGGGTACTCCAGCCGCCCGATGCTCGCCAAGAGATGGTTGATGACCTCGGGCTCTCGGTAGGCAGGGATCAGCACCGTGTACGTGGGAAGTGCTTCATCGGGAACGGCCCGGGCCTCTTCGTCGGTCACGATCTCCAGGACATCTGACCGCGAGGACCTCACAAAGAGGTAGCCCCGGTAGGCGATGCAGACGACGTACATGATCGTCACGATCCCGACGATCACCCTCACGGTGTCGATCACCGAGAAAACGAGCCCGAGGACGACAAGGGTGGCGAGCCCGAGCATCGCCCAACGCTGGCCCGGGGTGAGGAGCCGTCGAACCGAGACGCTCGGCGCCGTCACGGCCAGTCCGGAGATACTCGCCTTCAGCCGGAGGTCCGCTTCTGCGTCACTCATGACCAGTCGGCGCACCCCACGAGGATACAGGCCAGCCTGTGGATAAACCCAGTCTGACAAGGGTAAACTGGATGCGAACGGCGATGACAGACGAATCCGATGGCACCATCGTTCTCGAGCTTGCTGATGTCGTTGGCGAGCTGACGCGGCGCCACAGCGAGCTTCTCGTCTGCTTGAGGAGCCTTCGGGAGGATCTTCACGGCGCCCCCGTGACCCTGGGCGTCTACGACCCACCCTTGCCCCGCCTCGTCCAGCCACCTCCGCCCCGCGGTGCGGCGACACCCGGGGCCGGTGTCGGTGGCGTTGCGATGGCATCACCGGTTTCCGGTGTCACATCACCCTCGACCGTCAGCGCTGCACCGGTCGCCGATACCCGGCCTGTACGAGCAGGAGACCTGTCAGGCTCTCCCCGCCCGCTCACGAAGCGTCACTACGACTACTTTGCCGAGCTCGACGATCTCCTGGCGCGGCTGCCCGCCTCACCCACTGCCGAAGAGACGGATCGACCCCTCGACCACTGAGGACGCCCTCGCCGGGAAGGTCAGGTGGGAACGCCGGCCAACGACACCACCACCCCGACGACACCGGCCATGACCAGGGTGCTGACGATGCCGCGCCGTGCGACCAGAAGCCAGAGCACCGCCGCGACCAGAACGGGGATCTGCCACAGGTGCTGCAACGTGACGCCCAGGGAGACGGCGGACCCGGCGATGGCGCCGATAGCAGCGGGGCCGGCACCGTTGAAGAAGCCCTGGACCGAAGCGTTCATGCGGATCCGACCGAAGCGCGGGGCACCCACGAGGACGAAGAGAAATGACGGCGTGAACGCCACCAGGGCAGCGAAGAGGCCGCCGCCGACGCCGGCCGCCGCATAACCGACGACAGCGACGGTCTGGACCACGGGCCCGGGAGTCACCTGCCCAAGCGCAACGGCGTTGAGGAATTGTCCCCCGGTCATCCAGTGATAGGTGGTGACGGCATCGTGTTGCATGAGCGGGATGATGACGAATCCTCCCCCAAAGGAGAGAGCCCCCACCTTGAGCGCCACCCAGGCCAAGGCCCCGAGTCCCCCGAGCACGATCCCGTGCCCAGCGATCAATGAGAGGGACACCGCCGACCCACCGCTGGGCGTCCCGCGGCGCGATCGAACGGCGACTTCTGTCAATCCGCACAGCACCAACACGATCACGAGGTACGGACCGACGGTGACCGTGGCGACTGCTCCCAGGGTCACGTACGCCAACCACCGCATGGTCGGGGCTCGCTTCGGTCCGGCGCGCCGCCAACTGGCGGGGATCAGGTCTGCGGCCGCCTTCAACGCCACGGCCGGCACGGCGGCACCCGCGCCCGCGGCGGCGCCGATGATCCAGGACGCCGGATGGGAGCTGAGGAAGACTGCCGCGAGCGCCAGGATGACGACGAGCCCGGGGACGATGAAACAGATCCCGCCGACGAGACCCCCCAGAGCTCCTCTGAGGCGCCAGGCACACAGGATGGCGAGCTGGGTGGACATCGGTCCTGGCAGGACGTTCGCGGCGGCGATGCCGTCCTCGAACTCCCCCTCCGACATCCACTTTCGTTCGTCAACGCAGAGGCGCCGCAGCAGGGCCACGTGGGTGGGAGGGCCACCGAACCCGATGCAACCGATCCGACCCCACTCGCGGACGATCGTGCCCAGTGGCACTGCGGGGCCAGACCGCACCGCCCGATTCTGTCACCGCGCTGCCCCGACTCCGTCCTCTTCGCGCCACCTCGGGGCGCGAGGCCGTAATGTCGGGCACCGATGCGAGTCACAACGCGCCTGGGCGCCCTCATCGGCCTGGCATCATCGCTAACCGTTGTGTTCGCCCTGAGTGGTCCGGTGGGCGCGGTGGCGAAACGTGCCCATCCCCGGGTAGCCCCGATGCCGACGGCGGAGACACCCAGCGCCCCGATGCGCACCCTGCCCAGCCCGCTCTACGGCGTCACGGTGGACAGCGTCGCCAACCTGAGTGCCATCGTGGCGGGCTCCGGGACACTCAGGGACGTGCCGATCACCCGCGTGTATTTCAACGTGAAACAGCCCGCGTCCTACTACGCCGCCGCCGCCAGGGCGCTGCGCCCGGTGAGCTACATCATGGGAGAGCTGCTCGATTCCTCGAACTCGCGTCGTATCTCCACCGCTTCGTACAACAAGCGCGTGAAGTCATACGTCGCAACGCTCGCCTCCTCGGTCGATATATGGGAGATCGGTAACGAGGTGAACGGCAACTGGACGGGGCGGTACTCCGCGGTCGAAGCCAAGCTCACTGATGCCTATGACGACGTCGCGTCGGTCGGAGAGCGCTCCGCGCTTACGCTCTACTACAACGTCGGCTGCGGCGACGGACCGAAGGAGCTCGATCCGATCGCATTCTCGCAGCGGTATGTGCCGACCACGGTGCGCCAGGGGCTCGACTACATCCTCCTCTCCTACTACGAGGGGGACTGCAAGGGCATTCGACCGACCGCCGCCACCTGGACGGCGTACTTCACCCGACTCCACGCCCTCTACCCGCATGCGTTGGTCGGCTTCGGTGAGATCGGCATGGACAGGCCCGCCACCGTCGCCACCGTCACCACAGCCGAGTCGATCATGCACTACTACTACGGGCTCGACATCAATCTTCCGTACTACGTCGGCGGGTACTTCTGGTGGTACTACGCCGAGGACTGTCTCCCCCTCTCGACCAGTCCTCTGGGTGGCGCCCTCCAAACGGCGTTTTCCAGCGAGGCCGACGCCCTCTCTCCCTGAAGAGGATCGGCGGCGCCGATCATCGCTCCTCGGGGGTTGGGGCGGTGCCCTGACGGTGCTCGTCCACGCCGAGCTCGAACCGGAAACCCACCCCCCGAACCGTGAGCAGGAATTGGGGATGGGCGGGATCCACCTCCAACTTCAGTCGAAGCCTCCGCACGTGCGTGTCGAGGGTCCGGGTGTCGGCGAGATCTCGACCAGCCCAGAGCTTGTCGATGAGCTCGTCGCGCGTCCGTACCCGTCCCGGTGGTGACAGCAGGAGAGCCAGGAGGTCGAACTCCCGACGAGACAGATGAATCGGGTCGCCCTGGGCGGTCACAACTCGTCGGGCGAAGTTGACTTGGAATGGGCCTGCCGCAATCGCATCGGGACCCGGGGTCGGCGCGACGACGCCAGGGGGCGGCTCCTGCGACGACAACGCCATTCGACGGAGGACCGAACGGATTCGGGCCACTAATTCGCGTAGACGGTACGGCTTGGAGATGTAGTCCTCGGCGCCCAACTCAAAGGCGAGCACGACGTCGGTCTCGGTATTCAGCGCCGAGACGATGATGATCGGGGTGGGCGCCAAGGCTCGCATCCTTCGGCACACCTCCAATCCCGACATGCCGGGAAGAAGCAGGTCCAAGAGGACGAGATCGGGGGGACGGTCGATGAACCGTTGCATGGCGGTGACGCCGTCGGCGGCGACCTCGACCTGGTAGCCCTCGCGCGAGAGCCCCACCAGCAGCGCATCCTGATACGACCCCTCGTCCTCGACGACGAGAATCCTGGCCGCGCCCACCAGGGGTTCGGACCCGGAACCGGGCCCCGACTGCGTGCTCCTCGACGTGTCAGCACTCATGGTTATCGAGGCGGTCCGATCATCTCAGTCAGCGTGCTCGAAGGAGGTGCGCTCCACATCGCACCGGACCGAAAGACCCCAAAATGAAGGTGATTGGCGGCTCGCTCGTAGCCGCGGCCCTTCTTGCCAGCGCGCATACGACGTCACGGATCGCGGTCATCAGCTTGTGGTCGCACAATCAATGTCGAACCCCCCCGTGGGTGTTAACCAGGACGGTAGCGAGCCGAGGTAATCGCTACGCGAATGAAGCGTGACGGGTCGGTGAACCAAAGGTTTTGAGGAACCACGCGCAGTGAACTCACACCGCCGGCCATCCTAGGAACTCGTTTCGTGCACGATCGTTTCCGATCGGACCGCCCCCTTCGTCGTGGCGCGTGTGCCACCGATGATGTCTTTGCTCGGCGCGTCGTAACACCGCTACCGCCCGCGGTCACGCAACTCGGCCGAACGGGGCCACGCGGACTGTCGACTCCTTGTTCGCGACTAGCGCGTGACCGTGGGGTGACCTCGCCGCGAACTCGAGATGAACTCTTCGCAACGACCGGATTTGCCCCTTGTGCTGGACCTTTGTTCTTGATGAGATGCCGATGGGTCGGAGCAATCGCGCGGTCCGACTGTCTCGACCCGACCAGACCACCCCCAACCAAAGGACTACCTCTCGATGCGAAAGACGCGACTTGCACTCATCGGAGCCGCCTTCGCCGTCGTCGGCTCAGGGATCTCGATCCCATTCGCCGGCCCGGCGAGCGCCAGCTCAGGCCCCAGTGTCACGGTTGTGAACATGGCAGGGTCGTCTCTGGCCGATGGTGGGGCGGCCGTCGTGACCGGCTCGGGATTCCCGTCGCACTCGGCCGATCCATCAGGACTTGAAATCATCGAGTGCTCTGATCCGGGAGGCTCTCCGGCCAACCTGCCGACTGACCCTAGCCTCGGCTGCGACGGGTCGACTGTGAGCGCGAACCAGATCAATACCAGCCCGAGCGGGACCTTCAGCGCGACATACGCGATATCTAGTCTGTCATCGTCCGGTAATTCAGATATCGACTGCAACGCAACGAATTTCTGCGTCCTTTGGGTTGGCGTTGATTACAACAACCAATTCTCGGACGGCGTGACTGAAGGGTTCTCGGCACCCTTCCTTGTGGTGCCCGCAGTGGCTCCCAGTATCACCAGCGCCACCAGCGCCGCGTTTCCAACGTTTAGCAACTCAACATTCACAGTCGTGAGCAGCGGGACCGACACGCCAACTGTTAGCGAGAGCGGTGCGCTTCCAGGTGGTGTGACGTTCACGGCCAACAGCAACGGAACCGCCACGTTGGCAGGGAAACCCACAACTACGGGCACCTTCTCGCTGACTCTAACGGCGTCCAATGGCACGACACCTAATTTCACGCAAAGCTTCACGCTTTACGCAGGTTTCCGGGTCACCCCGACCTCCCTGCCACCGGCCACGATCGGGTCCGCCTACACCGGTCCTCCGATCAATGTCGTCGGAGGCACGGCGCCCTACAAGTACAAGGTGAAGGGCCTGCCCAAGGGGCTGAAGGCAAGCAAGAGCACCGGCGTGATCACCGGTACGGTGGTTGCATCCAAGAAGGTCCATGCAGGTGCGTTCACGGTGACGGTGACCGTGACCGACTCGAAGATCAAGACCAGCACCAAGCACCCGAACCCGAACGGTCATGGTAAGGAGACGGCAACTGCCACGCTGCATCTGACGCTCATGAGCTGACACAGCCGGCCCGTCTCGGACGGAGCCACCATCCTGATGCGACCTCGGCCGGACGCCCCCTAGGCATCCGGCCGAGGCGCGTCACCGTCCGGGTCGGCAAGGTTGGCGGCCCCGGCTCGACGAGGCGCCACGAGACGCGGGCCGGGTCACCCCTGGGGGATTCGTCTCTCAGGGGTGACGAGCAACGCCCTGCCCCTTCGGCCTCGAGAATTCAAACCTCTCATCACAATTGGCGGCGGAATAGCAAAGAGCCGAATGCTAAACTTGTGATTGCGCAGTCGTTGTGAGACATGCCCAGAGCACGTGTGGTGCAGGTTCAGGAGCCTGGCCACTTCCCGGAGGCTGAATGTCTGTTCTTCCCGGTGAGGCCATGAGCGGGGGCGCCACTCCCCCGCCTCCCCAAGAGCGTTCGAACCCCGCACCACCCGATGAGGGCTCGGACCCGATGGTGGCTATCGGCCGCACCGTCAGTGAGGCAGTGGGGGCGATGGCCGAGCTGCACGAGGTCTTCGAGCGCCTCCGATCGCTGTTGGTCCAGGCCCGCGACGAACACGCCACCGAGGTGCAGATCGGGGAGCTCTTTGTCCGGGCCCAGGATCATGTGAACCATGCTGTCGCGGACGCCGAGGAACGGACCAGGCAATTGCTGGCCGACGCCGAGCTCGAGGCGTCCCGCATCGTGATGGCGGCCAAGCAGGAAGCGCACCGCCTTCTCGAGGAGGCCCGCCAGCCGGCGATCCCTCCTGCGGTGACCGAGCAGCTCCAAAAGACGATCGAGGGTTTCGCCCGAGTCAACGGTGAGTTGCAGTCGGAGCTCACGTCACTCGTCCAGACGTTGACCGAAAAAGTCCAGAGGCCTCCGTCCCCTCCGGTCGGTGCTCCCCCTCCCCCTCCCCCCGCTCCCGGGCATGCGGGTGGCCAGGACCGGGATGCGGTGCGGGTGCCGAACGCGCCCCCTCCCCCAGTCAGCACGCCGACACCGGGCCAACCCGCGGCCTCTCCGTCCTGATCGTTTGACCCCCGCTGCTCGCCGTGGGCGACCAGCGGTCCTTCAGTCGGGAGTCCGGGCGCGGGCGACCGTGAGACGCCGGCCGAGGAGCCCCAAGAGCACCATCGGGACTCCCAGGCCGCCCAGCCAAAGGACGAGCCCAGGAGGGCCCGTAGAGGCCAAGGAACCGACGCCGGCGGCAGCGCCACTCGCCTCCGGCGGTGTGGTCCCCGACGAGGTGGGCACCGCGGTGGTAGGGGTCGGCACATGTGTCGTGGACGTGCCCGTCGCGGGGTTCGCGTTTACCCTGAAGGGCGTCGTGAAAGCGTGCGGGCCGCTCAGAAACGCGTTGTTGTAATCCGTCCCGACCCACAGGACACACTCGTGGGTGTCGTCGCAGTCGATGCTCGATGTCCCTGCACTACTGCTCAGCGCAGCAATGGCATACGAGACGTGGAAACGACCGGTGCTGTCGGTGTTGATCTGGGTCGGATTGACCGTGATTCCCTCACATCCAAGGCTGGGATCGGTCGGAAGGTTGGCGGGACTCCCGTCCGGATCTGAGCACTCAATGATCTGCAGCCCCGTCGGGTCCTGGGCGCGGGTCGGAAAACCCGAGCCCGAGACAGCAATATTCTGACCGTCGACGAACGGCCCGTTTGGGATACTGACCATGGGGACGGCGGCAGACGCCGTGTCACCGAAGACGAAGGCCGGCGCCGTCCCCACGACAACAAGGAGCACGATCTGCAAGGCGCGCCCTGACCTGGCCCCCTTCGCCCTCGGGGCGCGACGTCGGCTCATCACAGGTTGGCCGGCAACAGCCGGGTGAGCGACTCGAAGAGGAAGAAAAGCCCCGCCACCCAGATCGGTGTGAGCACCAACCACCGGCCGATCCGCCCATAGACGTGGCGTGCCCGCCTATTGGCCAGGCCCAGCCCGATCAACAGCGCCACGAGGAGAAGGACGATCGGGATGTACCGGGCATTCCATCCGATCGGCTCCGTCACGATTCGGACCCGTCGGGGTTTGGTGCCCGGTGCGGCGGCAGCCACCGTGTGCGGTTCACTGAGTTCGGCGACGACGACGAGCCGCTGCGAGGACGAGAAGCGTGGATTACACGTCGTCAGCGTGAGGCGGTTGTCGGCTGCGGGGTTGAGGATCGACACATCGCTCGGAGAGACGGCGACGGGGTTGGCGCTGACGACGTAGGTGAGCTGTTCTCCGGCATTGCTCGTTAGCGAGATCTGATCGCCAATCTTCAGATCGTTCAGATTGTTGAACGGGGCACCGTAGGTCGTCCGGTGCCCCGCAATGGCGACGTTTCCGGCCTGCCCCGGCATCGACGTGCCGATGTAGTGCCCGGGGCCCTCTGCCAGGTCCGCCTCGGAAGTGCCCTGGACGACATATTGGTCCACTCCGATGGCGGGAATCTGGAGACGACCGACGGCGGATCCCTCGCGGGGTGCCGGCACGTTGATGGCCGCCGAGATGAGCGTCGGACCCGTGGTCTTGCTGGCTGTCTGGGGCGCGGCCGTGGGCAGATGGGACTCGAATTGCTGTCGCAACGTCTGCTGGGCCTGGCTCTGCTCGATCGAGGTACCCCACAGCTGCCACGCTGCGAACGCGATGAGGATCAGCCCGATGTCCCGCATCCAGCCGAAGGCGACGAACGCTCGGCGCAGGCGCCTGTTCCGCTGGAGCTTCTGGTCGAAGCCAATCGTCGGCGCGGCGTGCGGCTCACCCTTGTCCTGGCGAGGCGGGGTGGGGTCGATCGGCGCGGATGCCTGCCGAAGAGATCCTGTCTCTACGCCCTGAGATGAAGACGAACCCGCCGGCTCTCTCAGGGGGGGTGACCAAGGGGGTGAAAAGGCAGGAGGCGCCACTCGAGCATCGATGGAGACGTTCGAGGCAGGCGCAAACCGGGGCACATTCGGAGGCGCTCCCACACCAACGATCGACTGCTTCCAGCTGAGGATGTCAGACGCCATCCGCTGCGCCACGACGGCGGCATGGCCTGCAGCCGTCTCGGGAGAAGTGGCGGACTCCGAGACCCACAGGCGCCCCCAGTCCATCTCGGGCGGCTCTGTGCCGGGGTACACCTCCCGAACGCTGGCGACCGCCTCGGCGACCAACTCCTCGCAGAATTGCCGCAGAATAGGGAGCGAAAACACCCCCGTAGGTGAAGACCCGTCCGTGACGCCATCTGAGGTGGGGGGGCCTGCCGGGCAGTCGCAGTCCAGAGACTCGTGGTGATTCCGAGACGCGCCGACTCGAGGGTTCCTGGTCTTGCGGTCCTTCGAGGCAAGGGGCGTCAGGCGCACCATGTCTCTGCTACGCCTTAGCAGCAAAAGACGATGGTCCGGACGTCGGCGTCCGGAGGCCGAGGCCACTCCCTACTCCGACGGGTCTCCGAAGCGAGGGTCTGCGCGGCGCAGCGAGGTGGTCTGCGTCTATCGACGCCCTGAGTGCCTGGTTCACCACCAGCTCGTGGGCGAAGGCCACCAGGAACGCCCGGTTTTGGACCAGGACGGCATCGGGTCCGGTGCTGTCCAGCGAACCGGCGAGGTTCGTGATGCGAACGTCCGGTGGCATGCGAATCCCAGCCCCCCCAGGCGCATTGAGCAAGTACAACACAAACCGCTCGTATCGAATTCCTTGACCCGCCTTGACGGGCGCAATCCAGTATACGACCGACCAACTCTGCTGTCCCGCGCCTGAGAACGACAACGTCTGGCCGGTGATCCCGCCCCCGATGTCCACCTGTGCCACATCACGGAGCGAATACCCATGGAACTGGTAACAGTCTTCGACCCCATACGCCGAGAACGTCTGGAGATCCGAGGTGTCGATGACGTCGGCCGTTACCCCATATGAAGAGCGGAGGTCCCCTCCTCCACCTGACGGGATGAAGATGTAGCGGACCCACGTCGAATCGTCACCGAATAACGGCTGTGCCCAGTCGTACTGGTTGGTGATCCGGTAGCGCCAGCCTTCCGGCGCAGTGGGTGCAGATCGAAACGCCAGCAGCTTCGGCTCACCGGCCGCGTTGGCCACCAGATTGTACGATCGCAGGCCGAAATCAGCGACCCCCAAGAGAAGAGTGGCGATGGCAACGACGACGACCGCCATGAAGACCTTCGGCACTGCGTGCACTGTGCGCGATCGAGGCGGCATCGTCATCTCGGTGCCCGGATGGCGCACACTTTCGGATCCCGATCGGCCAATCATCATGCCCATGGGTCGGATCGCCATGGACATGATTACAACCCCAATTGTGAATGTCACCAAGCCCACAAATGGGTGCAGGATGTTGATCGCGATGTTCTCGCCCCACATCCTGCCGGCCCAAAAGATCAGCAGGAGACGACCCAAGTTGACCAGCCATAGGAACACCATCCCCACTGCCAGCCAGGCCACCTTTCGGATCCACGCACCCCGAACCACCCCGACGAACGCGACTCCAATGAGAAGGAAACCCACGATCCCGTTGATTCCCGAACACGCCGAGACCACGCTGATCGGGAAGGCCCGTCCGTTGTGCACGACGTCGAAGAGCGAGCCGTCTCCGGACAACACCGGCTTTGCAACCGGCACCACACGCAGCACCACACGCAATCCGGCCAAGGTGGTGTTTGTCGATGCATCCAGCACTCGAAGAAGGACAGTCGAGTACGGCCACGGCCAGGCGAGGAAGAGGTATCCGATGGCGAACTTCTGGCGCCAGAGGGCGCGCACACCGAACAGGACAGCCACGAGACCGGCGACGAACACTGGCAACGAAAGGAGGTCGATACGCCAAACCCAGAACATCGCCGAAAGCTTGTTCGGAAGAAGCATGTTCATCGCCATCGCCGTGGCAATGAGTGGGACGCCGACGATGTAATCGAGCTGCCGGTCGTGGACGGCCGGCTCAGTCCGTTCGGGACGGGCGTATGCGACGGCCAGCGCGATCGAGATTGCAGGGACGAGACTGATGTATGCAAGCGGTGTCTGCATCTCGGCGTTTTGGAGGAGCGTGAGGAGCGAGTAGCCGTAGGCGATGACGATCGCCGCGAACATGACGCTCAGTTGGATCATCGTTCGGGTCCGCGGCTGTGCCTCGCTCCACCGCAAACGCCAGTGGTCCCGCTGCTCGTGCAGAGACCCCAAGCCCGGAGGGGCGGCCGGGATGCCGAGGACCTGTGTCACCCAAACCTACCGTGGACATAGTCGGCAGTTCTGGGGTCGACGGGGTCTCCGAACACCTGCTCGGTGGGACCGGCTTCGACGATCCGACCCGGTTCGGACTCCCCTCCCACGAGGAACAGGGCGCAATCGTGTGAGACGCGCTGTGCTTGTTGCATGTTGTGCGTCACGATCACGATCGTGACCTCGTGGCACAGCTCTCGAATCGTCTCCTCGATGACCCCGGTGGAGATCGGGTCCAGCGCCGAGCACGGCTCGTCCATGAGAAGCACCTGGGGGCGCACGGCCAGAGCCCGGGCGATGCAAAGCCGTTGTTGCTGACCACCTGAAATGGCGCCCCCCGGTTCGTTCAGTCGGTTGCGCGCTTCGCGCCACAGACCGGCACGCTCGAGGCACTCCTGGACCAACGCGTCGGGGTTCTGGGTCTTGAGCCCCGAGAGACGCAGACCTGAGAGCACGTTCTGGGCGATGGTCATCGACGGAAAGGGGTTGGGCCTCTGGAAGACCATGCCGATGCGGAGCCGGGTGTGGGTGACCGGGACCGAGGGTCCGTAGACGTCGACGTTGTCGAGGGTCACCGAGCCCGACATGGCGGCGCCCGGAATGAGCTCGTGCATGCGGTTGAGGATGCGCAAGAACGTCGACTTGCCGCATCCCGACGGGCCGATCAACGCCGTCACCTTGCCGGGATCCATGGACAGCGAGATTCGCTCGAGGACCTTGTTCTTCGAGAACCATGCACTCACGTCGCGAGCGACGAGGCCAGCCGGACGAGCCAGGCCGGGACCGATCTCGCCCGGTGCAGGCACGAGCGTGGGATCACCGAGTGAAGGAGCCGATGGTGCTTCGGGAGGCTCCTGGGGAGCAGGCGACGACGGACCCCAGCCCCACCGGTCGGACGGAGGCGGAGGTTGCTCGTGCGACGATGAGGTGCCATTCCAACTCGCTGGATCGGGCCGGCGAGAACGGCCCAGGATGGTCATCGTCGTTCCCCGCGGGCGGCCACTTCAGTGGCGATGGAGAGGACCGTCACCGGCGCCCTCACGTCTTTGAGCCCCGGGGGGTGATTCGGGATCGGAGAGTCCGGCGGGCGACGAATCCCACCAGCACCAGCGCACCCCCCACTAGGGGCACCGGCCAGGGCACACCACCGGTGAGGGCCAGCGAGGGTGACGAAGTCGACGTGGTGGCTGCGGCAGCCCCAGACCCACCCGCGACGCCCTGACCGGCGGTGTTGAGAGACGCCGACGTGGACGCCGTCGTAGACGCCGGTGTCGACGTCGACGTTGTCGGACTGGTCGTTGTCGTGGTGGTGGTTGTGGACGCCTGGGCGGCGACCTGGGCGGCCACCTGGAGTCCGGCGCTGACCATGGCGGGCGTCACGCCGGCGGCTCCCAGGGACTCGACATCCGCCTGGCCCGTAGACCCGAGGACGAATTTGATGAACGCGGCCAGAGCCGTCGCCTTTGCCGGCGCCAGGCCCGAGGTGGGCACGACCAGGTAGCTCATGACAGGGATCGGGTACGCGGCGGCGTCGTTCGGATTGGCGGTGAACGTGACCAGGTTCGTCGTCGGGTCCATGGTGGCATCTTCGGAGCGCGGCGTTCATCGACGCTACGGAAGGCTGGACAAAGGCGCCGGCGGCGTTTTGTACAGCCATGGTCGGTATGTTCCGTGGGGCGCCGGTCCAGTCGATCGGTAAGGGCGCGACAACGCCCTGTCCCCACGTTTGCGGGTTGGACGGGGGTGCCGGCGGATTGGCTTGCTCGTTTACGGGAATGAGCGACTGAGCGAGTGTCACGTCCCCTCCGCTCGTCCCGTTCGTATGAGGCCAAACGTCCGTGGGCGTGTCGTCGGTTACGCCTTCGTAGAACTTCAAGTAGGCATCCCAAATAGGCTTGGCCGTCGCGTTGTTGACGAAGAGCGTCTCGAGCGCGTAATTAGATGCCGCCGGCTGTACGTCTTCCAATGCCGTGATGTCGGCGCTCGCGGTAGACACGCCTCCCAAACTCGGGGTCAAAGCCGTCAATTCCGGGTCGTTCCACCTGCCGATGCCAAGACCGCCGGGCGGGGGTGAAGCGGTCGGCGGGAGATCGGTGAAGATCTGCGCCAGTATGGGAACGGTCACTTTGATCGTCCCGCAGAATGTCGTCGCCGTCAGCGTACTTGTCTGGCTGCATTCCACGACGGCCGCGATCGCGAGCGGACTGGCGGCGAACGGCACGTAGGCGAATGAACGCCCGTTCTGGGCCGCGGTGGCCGCCTCACCGGCGGTCAACGGGAGTTCAGTGACCGCGTAATCGGTGGCTCCCGCTACAAAGTCCTGGCGGGCCTGGTCGACGTCAGCGTCGAAGTACGACGGGGTGAATGGTGAAATCGCGGTCAGTGCGGCAGGGTCGTTTTGCAGAAGGTTAATGATCGGGTCAGCGAAGGATCCACCCTCGGCTGCCAAAGGCGTCCCCGTGTCTCCCCAGCTGACGCGCACACCCGTGAACGAAACCGTCGCCACGGTGACGGCAAGGACTCCCACAAGGCGACCCGTCGAAGGCCGCCACTGGGGGTTGCGCCCTCTCATCGCATCCGGGCGCGCAACCGCCGGCGCGCTAGCCATCCGATGGTGACAAAGGCGGCACCCGACAACACGATCGGCAGCGGGTTGCCTCCCGTGGTCGCCAGAGCCGGGCTGGTGCCGAGCGACACGCCGGGGTCGACACCGGCGCTTGTCGCGCCGCCGCCGCCGGCCGCCGTCCCCACGCTGGCATGGCTCCCACTGGCGGTGGCGGTCTTCGCAGCCGCTCCCGTGGTCGTCTTCGTAGTCGACCCAGCGCCCTTCGCAGCTTGATTGGGGGTGGTGGAGTTGTTCGTGTTCAGGACTCCACAGGTAGGCTGTGACTGTCCCGCTTGGACCTCGGGCACAGTCAGGTCACCGCAGGCGTAGGAGTTCTGCTCTTGCGCGGTGAGCGCCGTCGCCCCCGGCACCTGCTGCTTCATGACGTTGACGCCGTACTGCTCGAGCGACAGACCCAGTGACGCATAGCCGATCTCGGTGGCTTTCTGCTGCCCGATCGTCAGCGCATAGTTGGCGAACTGGTCCATGACCGCACCTTTGGCCGGGTTCCAGCCCGCGGTGGGGGTGAGGAGATAGCTGTACGTCGACGGGTTGTAGACCAGCGGGCCCGTGCCGTCAAAGTTGAGGTTGTGCGTACCATCGGCGTTCTGGCTCGCATACGCCAACGCCGAGGCGACGTTGACAGGGCCAGGCTGCGTGTAGAGGCCGCTGGCGTTCTTTACCGACGCTGTCGGGAACCCGCGTTGCAGCGCGTACGCCGTCTCGACGGCCGTGATGTACCCATCGTCGTTGGGCACGGCGACATCGTTCGCAGCCGCCGCTGATCCCGACGCCTCGATCCCCCCTTGGAACAGCGGCCAATCCGAACGCGGATCAGTCGGGCTGAGGTCGCCAACTTGTGCCGGGTTGTTTACCACTCCCGGCGAGGTCACGAAGGCTCTCCACATGGCGGGCTGCTCGTGGATGCAGTACTCCTGCAACACGAAGTTCGTCCCGGCCAGATCCGAGCGGATGACGGGGTGGATGGCAATTGCCGGTATGTTGACGCCGGGGTTATCCGCTTCGATCACGGGGTCATTCCACATCTTTACACCCCCCGTCATGATGGCGCAGGCCGAGTAGCTCGACAGCTGGAGGGTCTTGCTCAATCCGTCGATGTGGTACATGAAGGAGAGCCCACCGGCGGTGACCGGCACATAGATGAAGGGGAACGTCGGCTGCTTGGTGTCAAAGGCCGTCGACTGGTAGGGGATGTCGCTTACGGCGAAATCCACCGTGTCGTTCCCGAAGTTGAAGCGTCCATCCCCCGAGCTCGTCGAGGTGTAATCGACGTTCAAGTTGTACGGCGACTTTGCAGTGTCGGCTTGCCACTGCTGGACCTCGGGTCCGGCGAAGGACGATCCCGAACCGATGATCGTCGTGCCCGTGTGTGGGAGCGGCACCGCTGATCCGTCGTTCGAAGCAGTCGAGCCCGCCACCGGCGGCGGGGAAGTGGTGGTGGGCGTCGCCGACGGCACCTCGACCGCGCCCGGGGTCGGCACGGGGGGAACGGGTGTCGACGGCACCGCGGTCGTCGAGGGAGCCGGACTTGACGTGGCACTTCCCGGAGAGGCGTCGGCCCACGCCGGGGCCGACGCCACGAGAGGCAGTCCGATCATGGCCAGGACGACAAGTCTCTTGGCGTGGCGGAAGGGATGGGGGCGAGTCGACGTCAAGACGGAACGACCTCCTTGGGGGTGTGCCGCCGCCACCGACGGCGGCTTCGGGGGCTCGATGAGCCGGCCACGCGAGCGGCGACGAAGAGGGCGAGCACGAGCGAAACCAGGATGAATGCTCCACCCCAGCCCTCACGCACCTGATTGGTGTTCGGACTCAGGATGAGCTGGAACGACTGGAGCGGCAGGTTCGCCTGTGGTCCGCTAAACGGATTGATGTTGTAACGGGGTGAACCGTGTGCGGTGAACAGCGCCGGAGCCGTCTCTCCCACCGCCAGCGCCACACCGAGGATCACCGCCGTGAGCAACCCCGAGCGCGCTGTGGGGAGCACGATCCGCAGGCTCACCCGCCAACGAGGCGCCCCCAGGGCCAGGGCGGCTTCACGGAGTGATCCCGGTACGACCCTGATGACCTCTTCCGCGGTGCGGATCATGACGGGCAGCATCAAGATGGCAAGAGCGATGCTGGCGGCGAACCCGGAGAAGCCACTGGAGCCTTTGGGCTCCACCCAGAACAGGTAGACGAAGATGCCGGCGATGATCGACGGCGTCCCCATCATGCTGTCGACGATCGTTCGAACCAGGCGGGAAAACGCGCTCGACGTCTCGCTGAGGAAGATGGCTGTGAGCATCGAGACCGGAACGGTGAACAGGGTCGCCAGACCGACCTGCTCGAACGTTCCCACGATGGCGTGGCCCATGCCGCCCTTCCAGACGGGGTCCGAAGGAGCGGCGGTCGACAGGTCATGGATGAGAAATGCGGGGAAGTGCGAGAACACCACCGGAGCGCCCTGGGCGATGACGCTGACGATGATCTCGATCAGGGGGAACAGTGCGACGGCGGCCCCGGCGATGATACAGACGGTGGCCAGGCGGTCCTTGGCGATCCGTACTCCGTGGAGAAGGCGGCTCAGCGCGCCGTAGAGCACGAGGAAACCCAAGAACCAGCACGCGATCATCCCGTCCAGCGGCCGCGCCGAGGCGAACTGGAAGGCCACGAGCACCACGCAACCGGCGGCAACCAGCGATCCGAGCAATTCCCAGCCCGCCCCCGGTGACCAGCGCCGGCGGCGGCGCGGCCGTTCGGCATTCCGCGCCGAGCTGACATCGACGCCGGAATACCCCGGGGACTCGGCTGTCCTTGTGTCGAGCAGGGTCATTGCATTGCGATCTGGGGTCGCCCGACGACGCGCCGAGCCGTGAAGTTGATGGCCAGGATGGTGATGAAGAGCAACAACCCTGAGGCGGTCAGCGCGCTTTTGGCGAGCGCGTTGACCGATTCGAAGTTGTTGGCGATGAGGGCCGGAATCTGGCCACCACCAGGGCCGAGAATGTTCAGATGGATCACGTTCGTCTGCGAGAGGATCAACAGGACGGCGACCGTCTCCCCGAGCGCCCGCCCCAAACCGAGGAGGACGCCTCCCAGGATCCCGTTCCGGGCGAAGGGCAGGATGACGTCGGTCACCATCCCCCATTTGGTGCCGCCCAGAGCCATCGCCGCCTCACAGGCGTCGCGAGGAGCCTGTGACATCACCTCGCGGCTCACCGACGTCACGATAGGGATGATCATGATGCCGACGACCACTCCGCAGACGAAGATCGAGTTGCCGAAGGTGGCATCAGGCTCCCGGAACACCGGGATGAAGCTGGCATGGACGCTCAGCCATTTCGTGAAGCCGTAGATCTGGTTCCCGAGCACCTTGAGTCCCCACAGGCCGTAGAGGAGGCTCGGAAGCACGGCCAAGAGGTCCACGGCAGAGGTCATCCATCGCTTGATCGACCGGGGTGCGTACTCGTTGATCAACAACGCCGCCGAAAGCGACACCGGGACACCCACGATCAACGCAATCGCCGCGATCATCACGGTACCGACGAGTGCACCGAGCAACCCGAACTGTTGATGGGCTCCGGTCTGGGCCCAGTGCTCACTCGTGATCAGCCGCAGTCCGGCGTAGCGGATGGCGGGCACGCTGCTCTCTGCCAAGAAGTACAGGATGGCGACAATGGCCAGGAGCACGATCGCGCTGGCGACGAGCAGCGTCACGAGGAACACCTTGTCGGCCCGCGTCTGAGCCGGTTTCAGCGGTACGGGGACGTCTTCCACCGGTCGACCGGACCCAACCGATGGCGGCGCCATGACGGTCATACGGGTCCGTCAGGGATCAGTCGCCTTCCCAGCCACCCAATCAAACTCATGAGACCCCCGAATCCCGCCAACCACGGCAGGAACGGCGGCGCCCCCGTGAAGGCGAGCTGGCTCGACGAGGCCGCCACCGGGCTGGCACCGCCCGAGCTTTCCGTTGTTCCCGTCGTGGCCGCGGCCGACGTCGAGGTGGTGCCCGACCCGGCCACAGACGTCGTGGTGGTGCCGGTCGGCAACGTCGTGGTGGTGGACGACGTGGTGGACGTGGTGGTGGTGACGAGCGGAGAGCTGGTTGTAGTCGTGCCGGTCGGCGACGTCGTAGTGGTGGTCGGCGACGTCGTGGTGGTGGTCGGCAACGTCGTGGTGGTGCCGGTCGGCAACGTCGTGGTGGTGCCGGTCGGCAACGTCGTGGTGGTGCCGGTCGGCAACGTCGTGGTGGTGCCGGTCGGCAACGTCGTGGTCGTCGTCGTGGTCGTCGTGGTCGTGGTCGTCGTCGTGGTCGTCGTGGTCGTGGTCGTGATCTCGAACGGGACCGAGAATGCGTGCGGGCCGCTCAGGAACGCCGCGTTGTAATCTTGACCGACCCAGAGCACGCAGAAATCGGTCGCATCGCAGTTGATGTTCGAGTTGCCGGTCGCACTCAGGGCCGAGATCGAATACGAGGCGCTAAAGGCACCGGTGGCATCGGTGTTGATCTGACTCCCATTGATGGTCGTGCCGTCGCAGCCGCTGGCCGCGTCAGTGGGCAAATTCACAGACAGGCCACCCGGGTCCGAGCACTCGATGATCTGGAGCCCTGTCGGCAGCTGAGAGGTCGGGGGGAAACCAGTGCCAGTCACGGTGATCGTCTGTCCATCGGTCAACGGCCCGCTGGGGATCGTCACCGACTCGCCCTGTGCATACGCATGACCGGGGAGGAACCACATGACCGCACACGCAATCAGGATGCCAAGGCCGCCGACTTGGACCAACGACCACGCTCTCCGCCGTTCGAATCCCTTGATGGCGTCTTCTCGTCCCATGTCCTCCCCCCCGTTTTCGCTTCTTTACACCCAGATGCCCGAGGAGCCCGGCAGTCCATCGCCGGGTCCCCTCGGGCCTGGGTACTTCATGTCAGGCAGGCGCACTCTGTGCGGCCGACCTCTGGTGGTTCTGTCAGGAGTTCGGGTCGTGCACGGCGGTGATCAGCTGGCACGAGTTGTTTGGCGAGGGCGTCTGCGTGTTCAGACGGATGAAGCCATACGTAGTCTGCAACGCAGCCGTGATTTCGTTGTTGTAGTTCACCCCGGTGTTGTTGTCGATGCCCTTTACATACGCATTGTTCGAGTCGCAGATCCAGTTCAGGAAATCGGCGGTCGAGGCCCGTACCGTATCGGTGCGGTAGATGTTGTAAAGGGTTCTCGCGATCGGGAAGAAGTTGTTGATAAGCGTGCAATTGAGCTGACCGGGATTGCAGGTCGTTGGGTTGCCGGTCGTCGGAACGACGCCGTTGGCAGTCATCTTGATGGCTGCCACCTGGGTCGTCGTCGTCGGACCTGTCGGTAGCGTCACCAAACGATCGTGCGGGTCGCTGTTGTATGCGCCATTGCCCATGTACGACAGCGTGCTCGAGATCTCGGCAGCCTGGTCGGCCACGTACGTCGTGTCCGTACCCGACGGGAAGTCGGACGCCGCGCAGGCACCGAACTGTGCGCTGTTGTTCTCAAGGAGCTGCGCCCCACCGCACAGGATGCTGAACTGGGCATTGACGTTCGTCGTGCACCCGGCAAAGCCTGAATACGTCGCTTCGGTACCCGAACCGGTGTTGATGTCGGCGATGACGATGGGAAGCGGGTGTCCAGCGATGGTCGCACCCTGTCCGGGAAGCTCTGACCCCGTGAGGTTGGTCAGCTGCGCCCAGTCCGTGATCCGACCGGCACCGGTGTTGCAGTAGATGTCGTACACCTCAGAGCTGGTCCCGCCGACGTTCGAAATGTCCGTAACGGGAACCCCGCTGCACCCGTTGATGGTGTTCTTCGGGTTGGAGCTCGACCCCGGGGCACCGGTGTCACAGGTTATGGCGTTACCGGGCAGCCAACCGGCGGCAACCGGGCCGACGACCTGACCGGTCCACGGCGACGAGGACCCTGTCGCTGTGCCTGGCCCCTCGGCGCCCGAGAAGTCAACCGCTGGCACGCCGTCCTTGCCGAAGCCCATTTCCACTTCTTGCGGTGCACACGACTGGGTGGTGTCGATGGGCTTCGACGACCTGGAGAAGTCCGGTGTTGCAGGCAGTGTGCCACCGTTCTCTTCCCCACCGCCGAACGGCGCTGACTCGGTTCCGCACAACTGCTTCTGCCCGTCACCGGACCCGATCTTGCCCAACCCGGTGTCAATTTCGATGTGGTCGTAGTTGTCCGCAACGTCAGTCGTGCCAATCACGTCGCCCGGAGCTGCGATGCAGGCGCTGTAGTTCGGCGTGAGAGCACTGTTCAGCTGACAGCCGTACAATCCCGAGTCTACGAACAGATCCGAAAGCTTCTGCATGGCGAAGAACGTCGTGTCGGATCCGGCGTCCCGAATGACCTCCGGCTTTCCGACGAACCAGTGAGGGGCGATGCCGTAAGTCGGAGAAGGGGGATTCGCCGCAGCGGTCCCAACGCCCAACGTCGTAGCGGCCGTGAAGGCTGCGAGAGTCAACGACGCCGCAGCCGCAAAGCGGTTCCGCAGTTTGCGGTTTCTCATATTGGGTTCTCTCCTTAGTTGATCTTTTTGGGGGGAGTTGCTCTTCGGGACCTTGTGGATCGCAATGGCGCGCCGGTTGATACCTACGCCCGGCTAGTGGGTAAGCGTGCTTCCGCTACGTCGGCGGCGTAGGAAGAGGTATGCCCCCACCACGCCGGCCGCACAGACCGGGAGTGCGATGGCAAGCGGAGCCTCCGGGGTCGTTGCCGTTGGAGCTTGCACCTCGAAGGGACGTGAAAAGGCATGTGGGCCACTCAAGAAGGAGTTGTTGAAATCCTGGCCGACCCAGAGCACGCAGAAGTCGGTCGCATCGCAGTTGATGTCCGAGTTGCCGCTCGAGCTCAAGGCCGAGATCGAGTACGAAGCACTAAAGTTACCGCTGGCATCGGTGTTGATCTGACTGCCGTTGACGGTCGTGCCGTCACACCCGGTCGACGCATCGGTCGGCAAGTTGCCAACAAGCCCTCCCGGGTCCGAGCACTCAATAATCTCCAGTCCACTCGGCAGTGCTGAGTGCACCGGAAAACCGGTTCCCGATACCGTGATGGTCTGACCGTCGGTCGGGTTGCCAGCGGGGAGAGTAACCGTTTGCGCAAAGGCCGTTCCCGCAAAAGACACCACGACCGCGACCGACACCAGCGCTGCCGCGATCGCTCCCCTGAGCGCCGGCCTGATTGTTTTGAATCGACTGGCCATGCGGGTACTGGTTCCTTTCCCTGTTCAGCGCGAACGTGGAGTCATGTGACGCGGCAGCCCGGCACAAGCTCCGGACGCCGCATTGTGGACACACCGGTGTAGGGCACACAAGGCCGAATCGCAGGTGGCACCAGGATTTCATTTCAGGTTCGCGAACCCATCGCGTGGCGATCACCGATGCGTCGTTCGCGCCACGAGCGATGACTCTTCGCTTACGCATAGTGAGGAACGATCAAGGGACCCTCGCTCAACGGGGTTGGAGCTCGAGCGCGATGCGACGCGCGTGGTTTACCTCATGTTCGCGAAATGGTCACGGTTCGATTACCCGCGCCCAGACGTGCCCCCGCGATGTCAGCCGACTCCGGTGACCTTCACCTTCCAGACACAACTTGATGGCGTCTGCACTTCCAGCTGCTGGCTTCCCAGCGTGCTCAAGGCCGTCACGCCATTGCCGGATGCGGCCGTGCCGGCGACGGCTGGCATGGTCCCCGGGCTTGCCCCCGTGGCGAACACGAACACCTGGAAAGCCGGACCCGTTGCGGGGGCCGAAGTGCACTGGTACGCCCACCCCAGGTTCCATTGCCCGCTCGCAATCGTGAATGACGTGCTCGTCCAATTGCCCTTGGACACCGGTGTCGGTCCCAGCAGGACCGCCACAGAACCCGATGGGGGCGACGTTGCGGGGGCCGTGGTGGAAGATGAGTTGCCGGGTGCCGAGGTCGTGGTCGACGACGCGGCGATCGACCTCGAGGTGGTGCTCGTCGAGCTCGATGTGGAGCCACGCGGGACGGGCAGGGTGTAACTGGGCGTGTTAGGCGTCGTCGAAGCACCTCCCGGGCCACCCGAATTCCCGATCACCATGCCGACAAGAGCGGCGACGACTCCGACGACTGCCACGTGCCACGTACGCCACGAGCGGCGCTCCTTGATCCTGAGCGAGCCCGGCGCGGGTGAGACTTCCTGAGGGAGTACCTCTGGCGCCGGGCCCCACGACGACACGTGGTCTCCGAACGGCTGGGCCGGTGTTACGGGTTCGTCCACCACTTGATGAAGGGTGGGTGATCGCCGGCCATCCGTCAAGACCGAGGGATGCCGGTCGGGCGCGCCGTAGCGGCACACGAGACGATCACGGTCAACACATCGACGAGGTGAGGCACGCCACGTCCTGGATTCGCTCCGATCAACACAGGTCGCTTCAGGCGCAGGAGGTCTATTCTGGGCGACCTGTTGTTCGTTCGAAATCCGAGCATTCTCGGAGACTCGAGCTCGAAGCGAGACACCACATTCTCGTTAAGGGCCGCTCACCGACTCAGTCGATGTTGCGTCGGGATGGGTTTCGGGTGGGTACCAGTTCCCGTCCGAGGCTAACCACCACCCGGGCGCTGTCTCTGTTGCGTCGGGATGGGTTTCGGGTGGGTACCAGTTCCCGTCCGAGGCTAACCACCACCCGGGTCGTGGAGGCACGGGGAGAAGGGCGGGAGTCTCGGAGGACTCATGTGCCGGCTCGACCGCGCCGACGGTGACCGGCGTCGGCTCGGAGGCTGGTGCGTGAGCAACCCTTGGTGCCTGCTCTGCGGACGCCGAGTGAGTCGGCGGAGGGTCGTACGATTCGCCGCCACCGTCGCGGACCAGCTTGGTGGGCTGACCCTGAGAGAAATATCGCTGCTCATGAAGGCCAAACGGATCGGATTGCCACCCGTGGAGGTCAGCCATGTTGACGTTCTCCTGGGTCAGGGGCAGCGAGCGCGTTCGGGCTTCGGGTCGGCGCCGGAACGGGCCCGAACGGTGCACCTGCCTGGACGCCCCTTGCACGTCGGGTGACGTTCACCACTTGGCCCTCATGGTAAAAAGCGTAGCGCCGGGACGAGACGTTACGAGCTCGCCTGGTTCGTTCTCGGAGGCGCTCATTTCACGCTTCGTTCGCGCAGATGTCACCTGCGGGTCACCCCCGGCCGATATCGTGCGAAACCCACGAGAACGCTGCTCGAAAGGATGCCCGTCCCCATGCGGACCCCTACCAGATCGACCATAGCGAGCCGAACCGTCGGTGCAATCGTGGTGTGCGCCCTCATCGGACTTTTCGCCAGTAATGCATGGGCGGGCGCCAGCGTAACCATCCCGGCGGGTGATCCCCACAATGATCAGACGATCACCGTGACAGGAACGGGCTTCCCAGTTCACGTCAAGGACCCGACCGGGATACAAATCCTCGAGTGTTCAGATCCGGGCGGCTCAACGGCGAACCTTCCCTCGAGCAATTTGTTCTGCGACGGATCCACGATCAATCCGACCCAGATCAACACCGACGCCACCGGGGCCTTTACTGCCAAATACTACGTCTACTCGCTCAACAGCACTCACACCTCCAATATCTCGTGCGATAAGACGCATTACTGCGTCCTGTGGGTCGGGATCGATTACAACCAGGACTTCTTCGGTACACACGCATTCTCGACGCCCTTCGAAATTGGGGAAGCGCGACGCTCTCGACGGCTATCAGCTCGGGTTCGTCGAGCACGATCTGGATTGTGATCGTGGTAATCGTCGTGGTCGCTGCTGTGCTTCTCTTCGCTCGTAGCCGGCGACGTCACCCGACATCAACCTCGTCGAGCTCCTGAGTCCAATCCTGGAGTTCCTTACCTTGGTCCGAACCCCTGTCGTCCGCCGATGGAGATCGCCATGACGGTCGGAATCAAACGACTACGGGGCCTCATCCCATGTCTTGGGCTGGCAAACACGATCGTCGCCCGCCCCCAAGGTGTCGACCGGTTTCACCCAGAAACCCGTCGTTGCGCGTGGGCGACACCGGCGGCGAGCTGATGGGGGGCGTCGGAGGCATCGAGTTGATACCCGTCGCGGGCCGAGAATTCGGCGAACACACTGAACCTGTCTCCCCGCACCAACGTCTGTCGCCACTCCATCGGCTCACTTCGCGTGCAACCGAGGCGATCAATCGCTAGGGCTGCCATTTCCGGTCCGAGTTCGAGCAGCGATCGATCTTCGGCACTCGGCACAACTGCACGAATCTGTTCGCGTCCCCCGGTCAAGGCCACTCCCGCCCTGCTCAACAACTCGTCGTAGAAACCGGTGTGGGAGAAGTCGACGTCGAGCAACGGGGCGCCGACCTGAGAGGGCATCCACACCCGGTCGAGGGCGAGAGGTTCGCCTCCGGCGAGTCGAAGTCGTTCCAAATAGAACAACGATGCCGACGGCGGACAACGGAGATGCTCCGCCGCGCCCGGATCGGTTCGAATTTCGAGAGCCCGGACCACGCTGCGCTGCTCTAACCCAGAGGCCTCGACGGATGCGAAGAGGCTGTAGAGCGCACCCAGGGGCTGCTCGATCTCGGTCTCGGCCGCCAGCCGGGGGCGCCTTCCCCGCGCCGCCACCACCACGCCGTCGGCCCGGAGTCGGCGCATCGCCTCCCGCACGGTGTTGCGGCTGACCTCGTACTGGGCGACGAGCTCCATCTCGACGGGGAAGGTCTCGGCGAACTCCCCCGTCTCGAGGCGCCGGCGGAGGTCCGCCTGGAGCTGCGCCCACAACGGCACCGGGCTTGTCCTGTCGAGCGGGTTCGGATCCTGACCTGCTCCCACCATCACCTCCTCGTGGTGCCGCCGGCGGCAGGAACCAACCTACCTGGCAGAAATGTACCTACATTGGTATATGGTACGCCCATGGTGGCCGATGAGCCTGCGGGAGCGCCGTTGCCCGGGGCGCCGCCGATGACGCCCAACGAGGTGGACGCCGTCACGACCATGGGGTGGCGTCGGATCCTGGTCGAGCATCGCCGGCCCCCATCCATTGCCGCCCGGCCCGACGCGTACCGGTTGGTCCTGGTGACGGTGTGCATCGGGGCATTCATGAACCAGCTCGACGCCAGCATCGTGACTGTGGCCTTCCCGACGCTGCAACGGAGCTTCCATGCCGGTCTCGGTGCGGTCACCTGGGTGGGGCTGTCCTACCTGTTGGTGCTGGTCGGGCTCGTGACGGGCATCGGTCGTATGGCCGACATGGTGGGACGAAAGCTCCTCTACATGTACGGATTCATCGTCTTCATCGTGGGCTCGGCCCTGTGCGGTGTTGCTCCGAGCCTCCTCGCCCTCGACGGTTTTCGGGTCCTTCAGGGGGTGGGGGCAGCCATGATCCAAGCCAACAGTGTGGCCATCGTCGTTCTCGCCCTGCCGAGAGAGAAGTTGGGGCGCGGCATCGGCATTCAGGGAGCGGCCCAGGCCCTCGGCCTCGCCCTCGGCCCCAGCATCGGGGGCCTCCTGATCGCGCTGGGGGGATGGCGGCTGATCTTCTTCGTGAACGTCCCCGTCGGCATTCTCGGTTCGGTCATGGCTTGGTTCCTCATCCCGCGCAGCCGTCATCTCCAGCCCCGCGTCCCCTTCGACTGGCTCGGACTCTCCTTGTTCGTTCCCGCCGTGGCCATGCTGCTCTCTGCATTGTCGTTCGGCGACCGGGCCGGTTGGACCTCTCCGACCACCATTGTGCTGTTGCTCGGAGCGCTCGTCTTCGGAGTCACCTTCGTCCACCGCGAACGCCACGCCTCTGAGCCCATGCTCGACCTCACGCTGTTCAAGAGGATCTCATTCTCTGCTGGGATCACCAGTGGCCTGTTGTCCTACCTGGTGCTCTTCGGCATCTTGTTCGTGGTCCCCTTCTACCTCGAACGTGCCCTTCACCAGAGCCCAGGGCGCAGCGGCCTCATGCTTGGGGTGATGCCGATCGCCCTGGGGGTCACGGCACCGATCGCAGGCCGGTGGGCCGAGCGACTGGGGGCACGCTCCCTCACGGTCGCCGGAATGGCGATCTCGGCAACGATGATGGGCGCGCTCATCCTCGTCCACGGCTCGCTGCTTGTCATCATGCTCGAATTGGCGATCCTCGGGATCGGCCTTGGCCTGTTCACTCCATCGAACAACGCCGCCATCATGGGCTCGGTGCCCAGGGAACAGTCCGGGTTGGCCAGCGGCGTGCTCAACATGACCCGAGGCTTGGGAACGGCCATGGGATTGGCATTCACCAGTCTCGTCTTCGGATTGGTGGCTGGGTCCGAACACGCCTCGGTGGCGCTCGTGACCCGAGGCTTCGAAACGTCAGCCGCGTTCCTGGGGCTTGTCGCGCTGGCTGCCGCCGGCCTGTCGGCGTCGCGTGGAAAGACCCTGCTCGACCGCGATCCCCCTCTGAAGGCCGAATAGCCGACGCTCTATTTGGCCGCCAGAGAGGAGAAGGGTACCGAGCCGACCGGGGTCGGGACACGGAACCTCGCTCCCCATTTCGAGAACACGCCGACCTGGGTGACCGTCTTGCCCGTACTCACATTCTTCGCGTCGGCATCGATGCCGACCGGCACGTTGGGCGACGCCGTGGCAACCCAAAATGTGGCCTCGCCCTCGCCGGGCGCGCTCTGCAGACCACCTCGGACTCCGACAACTTGGTGTCCCGATACCGTCCCCGGCGTTGACTCGATCAACGGCGGGACGGGTCTGAGCTCGGACAACAGGCTGCTCAGCGTCACACCTTGGACGACGGTGCCATAGAGCGAATCGCTCTTCCGGAACGAGATCCATTTCCCCGCCGCTTGCGACGCCTGGGTGGAGGTGAATCCGATGATTTCTTGGAGACCGGCCGCATTGCCACGCAAGAACGCGGTGCCACCCACCAAGTAGACGACCGTCTGGTCAGGCCCGACGACAATGGACTGAGCTCCGTGGTCCGTTCCCGCGTCGCCGGTCACGGTCTGTGTCTGCCCGGCGCTCGTCGTCTGGAGGACGTAGTGGACGCCTCCGAAATTCACGGCCCACCTGAGTGCCGTGCTCAGCACCGAACCGGGAGCCTTGCCGCTGAGCGCATTCACTTGCGAGCTGCCACAAGCGGAGACTCCCGAAAGCACCAGGGCGCCAAGCAACAGCGAAAGCCTCCGGCGCACACTCGACATGGTAGTGCACGACCTCCGCCGTTGGCACTGGAAATCATCAGCGGAGAAGGGCGCGACACCGAGGCCAACGTCGTCGTCGGAGCATGCGCGTCTTTTACAGATCGTGTTCACCGAATAGTCGCCATCAATTCACTTGATCGGAGTGCCGCCATGAGTGACGCTTCCAGCGCATCGGCCCCCAGTAACTGCCAACTCCCTGGACCGTCAGGGCATAGAGCGCCGGGGCAGGTGTCTGCAGGGGAGAGCGCACCAGACCCCACGTCTTCGGGAGGGGTCTGGTCGCGCGCCCGAGGCCGATCGCCTTCAATGAGATCACTCGGCGCAACTCCGTGGTCCAATGCATATCGGCCCCGTTGCCAATGAGTATGGGCCACACTGGGGACGCGTAACAGGACCTGGAGAATCCTGCTCCATGTGAGCACGTGACCATCAGGAGTGGGATGTCACCGGTTGTTGGCACGGTCGTCGCGAATTGTTCATCTCCGGCGCCTCCATCCACTGGCTCCTGGACGCGGGAGCAGGACAACATCGAAGCATGGACTTCGGGGAGGGGGGTTTGCCGTTCGCGCCCCTCGGGCACGCGGTGTCCCTCGGGCACGCGGTGTCCCTCGAGCAAACGGAGTCCAACGATGTTCGGCGCCGTCGCCCGGTTCCATGGGGACTCGGGCGCGTCCGTCGGCTGGTCATGGCCTTGTGTCTCGTGACTGGTGTAGCGACGATGGGCACCGTCGCGATCTTGCCGACGGCGGCCCAGGCCGCCTTCCCGGGAGTGAACGGGCTCGTCGTCTTCTCCGGCACGGGGGCGTCGTGGGGGCGGTTCTGCCGTGGCGAGCACCAACAGGATCAGCTCTTGGAGCTGCCTGCCGAGGGATCGTCCCCGTTCCAACTGACGTGCACGTCGGGACGAGACGAGCATCCCTTCGTGTCGCCGGACGGCACCGAAGTCGTGTTCTCGAACATCGATGACGGCGTCTCGCAGCTGTTCACGCTTTCGCTTCCGCCCCCCGGGCACCGAGGAGTGGCGCGACCTGCTCTCGTCTCGGATGCTCCTCAGGCGAGTGATGACTACGCATCATGGTCACCCGAAAGCGATGTCGCGATCGTCTTCCAGCGGATGTTGCCAGGCGGCCCGCCCCAGCTCTATTTCGAGAATGTGGCTGAGCCCTCCTCGGCGGCCCCCGTATTCGCCTCGCCGACCGGGTTCAGCGATACAGAGCCCGTGTTCGACCCCTCCGACCCCAATGTCATCGCCTTCGTACGGCCTGTCGGTGGTCACTCCCATATCTTCAGCTACGACCTGACCACCCAGGCGCTCACCGACCTGTCGGCCCAAGGAAACGGCGGTGGCACCGGCGACGACGCCAAACCCGATTTCGCTCCGGCCGGCGCAGGGGGACGGATCGTGTTCGAATCCGATCGAGCCTGCGGGTACATGCAGCTCTACACGATGACGGCCCAAGGCACCGACCAGAGCCCCGTGTTCCCGGCGACGAGTCACAAGACGCCGTCGGGCTCCGAGATGTGCCCGAGCGCTGGAGATGATCCCGTGTACTCACCTCAGGGGGATCAGCTCGCGTTCGATCGGCAGGGAGATTTTCCACGCGGTGATGATCAGGGTCGTGGCTTTGCATACGAGGACCATGAATGGGGCGGCTGGAGCAACCTTTCGTTCGTCCCCATCGACTCCGCTGGTACGGCGACGGGCAATGCGACCGGGATCCGGGGCTACGGCACCACCGGTGTCCAACCCAGCTGGGGACCGGCGGCGACTCCTCCCGCGCAGACCCCCGAAGCCCCGCTCCCGATCATTCTCCCCATCGTGGGTGCAGGCGTGGCGGGAACGGTTCTGTTCGTCCGGCGACGGGGCCGTGCCCGGCGAGAGCGGCCCGCACTCGTGTGAAGCGAACGACACGACGAGCCCACCGACAGGCTCGCGTGATCACCGCGATCGGCGACGGCCACTAGCCTCTCACCTGTGACCGACGCCCCCGCTCAACCGCAGCGAAAGCTCACGTTGGCAGGATGTGTGAACTTCCGCGACCTCGGTGGGTACCCGGCCGCCGACGGGCGCAGCATCCGTTGGCGACGACTCTTTCGTGCCGACGGCCTCACCCGGCTCGACGAGGAAGACTGTGCCCAATTGGCTGATCTCGGTTTGGTCACGGTCATCGATCTCCGCACCAAGGGCGAGGTGGAGCAGCGCGGCCGGTTCCCCGAGGACGCATTCGAGGTCGAGTATCACCATCTACCCCTCACCGACGTGTTGCCACCGACCGAGGACCTCAGTCGATATGACGAGCCGGCTTTCGTGACGACGCGGTACCAACAGTTGTTCTCCGAGGGATCGAGCTCGCTCACCCGCGCTGTCCAGCTGCTCGCCGAGCCCGACGCACTCCCGGCGGTGTTCCACTGCAGCGCCGGCAAGGACCGCACCGGCGTCCTGGCCGCTCTCGTCCTCGGCTTCCTCGGCGTGCCTCGGGAGGTGATCGTGGAGGACTACGCCTTGAGCGCGGGGGCGATGATCGCGCTCCTGGAGCGCCTGAAGCAGGAGTACGCGGAGTCGGTCGCAGAAGTCGAGCGCTACGCGCCGGCGGTCATCTCGGTTTCGCCCCAGACGATGGCGGCGTTCTTGGATTCACTCGAGGCCGACCACGGCAGCTTCGACGACCTGGCTCGGTCTCTCGGAGTCACCGACGCCGTCGCCCAGCTGCGCGCCACCCTGCTCGAGGCTCCGTAGCCCGACGCCCCGCCGTCGACGACAGGCGTCGCCGCCGTCGACGACTGCTCAGTCGGCGGGCCGTCTGAAGACGAGAAGGTCCGACCCGTCGCGTTCGGTGACAGCGTTCACGAGCTCCCAACCGTTCTCGGAGCGCGTTCGCAGCACCTCGTCGACCTTGCCCTCGTCGTCGGGTCTCGACGCCCCCGGCAACAGTGTCACCCCATACCGCCACGGCCCCACGGCGCAGACCCTATACAACTCGATGCCGAAAAGCCCAAGTCCGATGAGACCATCCCGGTCCGGACCGACCCACGTCCGCTCCTGAGCCCTCCTGAGACTCCGACGGCCACGAATCGCCCCCTCGGGCCACCGCTAATTTGCCGTGCGTTCAGGCAAAGTTCACTTTGCGGCCACCTTTTGTTCGCGCATCGTTTACCGACGCCCCATAGCGTCCTGAGTGATGACCAGGACCGCCTGCCCGGAGGATCGCGGCTCGGAGAAGTCGGTCGAAGGTGTCCTTGAATGCACGCGTTTCCGCCCCAAATGGACCGCTCCATCGGTGGACGCCCTAGCGCAAGCCTCCCGGCGACCATGAGCAGCGGCCCCGAGAAGACCCGGCTGTGAAGCCGACCCGCCAACCCAAACTGGAGGTCAGTTCCCCGTGCGTCTAGTTCCCTCACATCCCATTTCGTCGGCTCGTCTCCTACGACGCGTGCTCCCCGTTGCGGCCGTAGCGTTTTCGATCGGGCTCGCGGCCTGCAGCTCAACGCCTGCCTCGACGACGACTCAGGCCAAATCCTCGACCGGCACTACCGCTCCTGCGGATCCCTACGCGCAGACGGACCTCCACGCGCCTGCGGGCACCCTCACGGGAGCCGGCTCCACCTTTGACCAGCCTTTCTTCACGAAGGCGTTCTATGCCTACAACCAGCAAGACCATGGTGTCACGGTCAACTACGCGTCCATCGGCTCTGGTGGTGGCATCCAGCAATTCCAAGCCAATACGGTCAACTTCGGCGCCAGTGACGTCCCGATGTCTCCGCTCGACATCTCGAAGGCCACCGGCGGCCAGGTCCTGCAGGTACCCGTGGCCTTGGGTGGTGTCTCCATCTCCTACAACGTGCCCGGCGTGGCCTCTGGGCTCAAGCTCACCCCCAAGGTATTGGCTGACATCTTCCTCGGGAATGTCAAGACTTGGAACGACTCCGAGATCAAGAGTCTGAACCCAGGCGTGAAACTACCCAGCAACCCGATTACCGTGGTGTACCGCTCGGACGGCAGCGGAACGACCTACATCACCACCAACTACCTGAGCACGGTGTCACCGGCGTGGTCGTCGGGTCCGGGCACAGGTAAATCAGTGAGCTGGCCGGTGGGTGTGGGACAAAAGGGCAACGAAGGCGTGGCCGGCTTCATCCACACGACGCCCTACACGCTCGGCTATGTGGAGCTTGCCTACGCCATCCAGAACAACTTCACCTACGCCAAGATCCAGAATGCCGCCGGCCAATTCGTCTCGCCATCGCTGTCCTCGGTGGCGGCAGATGCCGCGCAAAAGCCAGACATCACCTCGGTGAACTTCTCGATCGTGGACCAACCCGGAGCCACCAGTTACCCAATCTCCGGATATAGCTGGGCGCTCATCTACCAGCTTCAGAAGAACACAGCGCTCGGTACGACCCTGGTCGACTTGTTCGATTGGGTTACCCATGCCGGCCAATCACAAGCTGCCACACTCGACTACGTGCCACTCCCGGCCAACATCCAGCAGCTGGCCCGCACGACCCTGCTCCAAGTGACGGGGCCGGACGGCAAGACCCAACTTCTCACGACATCGTAGATGTGACCAACCTGGCCACACTGCCGCCTCGTCCGGGCACTGCAGGGAGACTGCGCCGTCTCCTCGCAGTGCCCGACGGCGCGTATCGAGGCGCACTCGGTGCGGTGGCCGCACTGTTCGCCATTCTCCTGGTGGTTTTCGTCGTATCGCTGGTTATGCAAGCGAGGCCGGCCTTCGCACACTTCGGCCTCTCCTTCCTGACGAGCACGAAGTGGGACCCAGTCCACGTCCACTACGGGATGATCGTCTTCCTCGTCGGGACCCTCGAGACGACGGCGATCGCCATGGTGATCGCCGTCCCCATCGGACTCGGCTGCGCCTTGGCGCTTGCCTTTGGGGTTCCCCAGCGCCTCCGGGTGACATTGGGGACCGCGGTCGAACTTCTCGCTGCTGTTCCGAGCGTCGTCTATGGCCTGTGGGGCCTGTTGGTCGTCGCTCCGTGGGTGCGGACCATCATTGAGCCCGCCCTGGCCAAGATCACCGGTGGCCACGGACCATTCAGCGGCTCGCAGCTCGGGGTCGGCCTACTCCTTGCCGGATTGATCCTGGCAATCATGGTCCTGCCCACCATGGTGGCCATCTCCCGTGACGTCCTCATGGCTGTACCCGAGGTCGAGATCGAGGGTGCCTTTGCGCTGGGAGCGACCCGATGGCAAGTCATGCGACGCGTGGTGGTGCCGACTGCCCGCACCGGGATATTAGGGGCGACCACGCTGGCCACCGGTCGTGCCCTGGGCGAGACCATCGCGGTGACGATGGTCATCGGGAACACTGATCATCTCGCCCACTCCCTTTTCGGCACGACTCAAACCATGGCGTCGCTCATCGCCAACGAGTTCACCGAAGCGACCGAACCCTTCCACCTGTCTGCTCTGATCGCGGTGGGCGTGTTGTTGCTCGTGGTGGCGGTCGTCGTCAATCTCGCCGCTCGATTGCTCGTACGGTCGGTCGGTCGCCAACGTGCCTTCGGGATCGGGGTGCTATGACCATCATGGCCGTCGACCCCGTGCTCGCCCGTCGGGCCGAGATCCAGCGGATCGCCCAGGCGACCGATCACCGGCGCCAGCTGCTGTCGAAGCTCGCGCTCCTGGTGTGCCGGGCGTGCCTGGTCGTCACCCTGATCCCTCTCGGGGCCCTGCTGGCGTACGTCGTGATCCGAGGGGCCTCAGCGTGGAGTTGGGCGTTCTTCTCGCACCTGCCGACACCGGCAGGGATCCCCGGTGGCGGCATCTGGAATGCCATCGTGGGATCGCTCATCATCGATGCCATGGCCGCTGCGGGAGCGATCCCCTTCGGGATCGCGGCGGGGCTCTTCCTGGCCGAGTCGAACGGACGCGTCGCCGGGGCGGTGCGCCTTGCTGCTGACGTACTAGCGGGGGTTCCCTCGATCGTCGTAGCGATCTTCGCCTATGCGATCCTGGTCGCCCATGGCATCGGCCACTTCTCCGCCATAGCCGCAAGCTTTGCGATCGGGATCCTCATGCTGCCGATCATCATGCGAGCGAGCGAGACCGCCATCAGAGGCGTGCCGGGGGTGCTGTCGGAGGCCGGACTCGCCCTCGGCGCCCGCAAGGCGACGATCGCCCGCAAAGTCATCCTGCCCACGGCGTTGCCGGGCCTCATCACGGGAGTGCTCCTGGCGGTGGCGCGAGGAGCAGGAGAGACCGCGCCCCTTCTGTTCACCGCCATCGGCAGCCAGTACTTCTCGATCTCGCCCACCAAACCCATTGCGGCGATCCCGCTGGTCATTTATCAAAACGGCATACAGGCGTACCCGGACCTTGTGAAGATCGCCTGGGGGAGCGCCTTGTTCTTGGTGGTGGTGATCCTCTTGCTGAGTGTGGGCAGCAGGTTCGTAGCCGCTCGATTGAGGAGAGTACGACGTGACTGACCCGACAGTTGTCTCATCACCCGAGACCTTGGCGACGACTCCGCAGGTTGTGACGCCGGTCTCCATCGGTTCGGTGATGACGCTGCGCGACGTATCCGTGGCGTTCTCAGGAAAGGTGGCGGTCCGAGGCTGTTCGTTCGACGTGCCCATCAGCCAGGTCACGGCCCTGATCGGGCCGTCCGGGTCCGGCAAGACCACTCTGCTGCGCTCCCTGAACAGAATGCACGACATGGTCCGCGGTGCCGTCGTCTCGGGCGAGATCAAGTTGGGAAACCTAGACGTCTACGGTCCAGCCATGCGGCCGACACTTCTGCGTTCGCGGGTCGGGATGGTCTTCCAGCGTCCAAACCCGTTCCCGACGATGAGCATCTACGACAATGCCGTGTCTGGGCTCCGATTCAACGGGGTGCGCAAGAAAGCCCTACTTGACGAAGCCGCCGAATCCGCCCTCATTGCCGCCGCCCTGTGGGACAGCGTCCGCGACCGGCTCCGTGCCCACGCCAGCACGTTGTCGGGCGGCGAGCAGCAGCGCCTATGCATCGCCCGCGCCCTGGCGGTGGAGCCCGAGGTGCTTCTCATGGATGAACCCACCTCGTCCCTCGACCCGATCGCGACGAAGCGCATCGAGGAGTTGATCGGAGAGCTGAAGGACAGGGTGACCATTGTCATCGTCACCCACAACATGCAACAAGCCATGCGGGTGTCCGATACGTGCGCCTTCCTCCTCATGGGTGATGACAAGGCGGGCGAGCTCATCGAAGTGGCGCCAACTACCAAGATGTTCAGCGATCCTTCGGACTCAAGGACAGACGACTACGTGAACGGCCGCTTCGGCTGATCCTCGACATCCGGCACAGTGAAGGCGGCGCGACGCCGTGTCGCACTGAGAATTCCCCGGGGTGGGCTTGATGGCAATGGTAAATGCATCACGTGATCTGGACAGCGAGGACCAGCCTGATGCCGCAACCGAGCCCCGGGTCTTGCTCGTAGAGGACCGGGGTCCGCTTCGTGATGCCCTAGTGGGTGCCCTTCGGGCAGAAGGCTACGACGCTCGAACCACGGCCAATCTAAAGGAGACCCTTTATCAGATCCAGTCCTGGCAGCCGGATCTCCTGTTGATCGACCTCATGGTCCATCGTGAAACCGGCCTGGACATCTGCCGGCACGTCGCAGAATTGGTGCGCTCTCCCGTCGTGGTACTTGCACCAGTCGTCGCGGACAACCAATTACTTGAAGCACTGAGGTGCGGCGCGGTCGACTACGCGACCAGACCACTCGACGGGCCAGCACTCCTCACTCGGGTCCGAACGACGATGGCCCGTTTCTCACAGAACCACTTGCCCCTCACGGATGAGATCATTGAGGTCGGACCAATAACGATCGAGTTGTCTCGTCGACGCGTGTCAGTACGGGGCACAGCGGTGCACTTCGCCAAGATGGAGTACGACGTCTTGCTGGCATTGGTGCTTCGGCCGGGAGAGATCCGGTCAGGCGATGAGCTCCTAGCCGAGATCTGGGCAGGGCGCAGCTTTGAGGACCCCCGAACCTTGAGCACGCACATCCGCCGCATCCGAATGAAAGTGGAACTCGATCCCGCAAATCCTGAGCACCTCATAACCGTGCGGGGAATCGGCTACTACTTCAGTGCTGACGGCCGTCGGTCATAAGCTATCTTTGCAGTTCCGCCGTGGTTATTCGGGATCAAGCCTGAAGCCGACACCGCGGACGGTGATCAGAAACCGCGGATTCGCCGGATCGGGCTCGATCTTTGTACGCAGTCGGCGAATGTGAGTATCGAGCGTCCGTGTATCAGAGAGATCCTTGTTCGACCACAACCGGTCGATAAGCTCATCTCTCGTGCGAACCTGGCCTGGAGGAGACGCCATGAATGCCAACATGTCGAACTCCCGGCGCGACATGTGCACGACCCGGCCATGCACACGTACCTCCCGACGTATGAAATCAATGGTGACCGGCCCGACGGTGACTGTTTCCTTGGCTTGTGACACCTGGGCTGAGTGCGTGAGAAATGTGGGCGGCGTCACCCTGCGCAAGACCGCTTGGATTCGGGCGACCAACTCCCGCAGGTGGTACGGCTTGGTCATATAGTCCGCCGCTCCGAGTTCCAGGCCAAGGACTACATCGACTTCCGTATTCAGGGCAGTCAACATGATGATAGGGATCGTGGGCTCGAGCTCCTGCATGCGTCGGCACACTTCGACGCCCGAGATCTCGGGAAGCATCACGTCGAGTAAGACAATGTCGGGCGGGCTGTCAGTGAAGAGCTGAAGACCCTCGGTGCCATCGGCAGCCAGCTGAAGGTCGTAACCCTCGCGCCCCAAACCGGCCGTCAGGGCTTCCCGATAGGACTCCTCATCCTCTACGACAAGGATTCGCGTCGGGCGATCAGTCGCTTGCATCGATGACTCCGACGTGGACGGAGCTACCACGTCATCTCGTCGGTAAACATTCGCGGCAACCGAGCTCAAGTCACCGAGGGTGTCGCACTCAGATGACACGGATCGCGTCTTTTGGTGTCGGGGTGTAGTGCTGCGGCCACTGACACAGACAGTACGTAGTGAGAATGAACTGTGCGCGAACGGCGAACCAGCAGTCAGTGATCCTTAGGTGAACATTGAGCAAACAACGGTTGCATTATCGAATCGAAGCGGCAAACCCGTATCGTACTTCCTCGACCGGGACCGACTCGCCTACCCCAGGTCAGCTCTCCAACCCTGATTTACGTCCGCCCGAGAAAGCCCGCCGATGCATCAGGATCGACCTCGATGGCGGTCTCCACCCGGACCGTGGGGGCGAGGGTGGCCAGCACCGGGCAGTTCTTCTCGGCGAGCTCGAGCGCACGCCGCGCCGCAGCGGGGTCGACATCGCCACCGACCTCGAAACGCAGTGCGATACGGACGAATCGCCGCGGGGACACATCCTCCTGCTCCGAGCTCACGGTGACCTCCAGGGAGTCGGGGTCATGTCGCTTCTTGCGGAGGACCTCCACCACGTCATAGGAGAGACACGCTGCCAACGACAACGGGAGGAGGTCCGAGGGCTTCGCCCCGTCGGTCACCTGCTCGCCACTGATGGCGACGCGGTGGCCCCAGGAGTCCTCCCCCTCGAACAACAGACCCCCCCGCCAGACGAGCCGTTGGGTCGTCGCACCGCCGGACATCAGGAGGTCCCGCCGCAACCGATGACGTGCATACAGCACGGTCTAGTCGGCCTGACGGTGTCGTCGCCCTCGCACCGAGGCTCTCCCCGATCGTCTGCGAGAGGAGGTCGGTGCCGCGCTTGGCGTTGGGTAGCGTCGATCCGATGCCCGAGAAGGTCGACGACGAGGTGCCTGAGGAGCCGCTGCAGCCGATGGTGCCCGCCGGGCGGGTCACCACACCCGACGGAGTGGGCATCGCCTACTACGACCTCGGCGGGGATGGGCCCCCGCTCCTTCTCGTTCACGCCACCGGCCTCTGTGGCCCCGTCCTCGCCCCGCTGGCCGAGGGGCTGCGCTCCCGTTTCCGTTGCATCGCGCTCGACCTGCGCGCGCATGGCGCCTCGGACCCTCCCCCGGGCGACGACTTCGACTGGCACGGTTTCGCCACCGACGTACTCACCGTGGTCGATCACCTCGGCCTCGACCGTCCTTCAGGGTTCGGCCACTCGTGCGGGGGCGCCGCCTTGCTCCTCGCCGAAGAGGCCCGCCCCGGCACCTTCGCCGGGCTGTACTGCTTCGAGCCGGTCATCTATCCGGGAGACGAGCCCCTGGCTCCGCTCACCGAGGGGAACCCCCTCGCCACCGGAGCCCTGCGTCGACGCCAGGTCTTCGCGTCACGGCGCGAAGCCCTCGCCAACTTCGCCGGCAAGAGCCCCTTCGATCAGGTGGTCCCCGACGCATTGGCTCTCTACGTCGACAACGGCTTCGCCCCGCTCGACGCGGGCGGCATTGGGTTGCGTTGCAAGCGGGAGCACGAAGCACAGGTGTTCGCCCATGCGTTCTCCCACGACGCCTACGCCCATCTGGCCGAGGTCCTGTGCCCGGTCACCCTGGCGTGCGGTGCCGACACAGGCCGCGAGGGGTTCGGCCGCGACATCCTCGGTACCTTCGCCCTGCGTCTGGTCTCGCCGACCACGGTGGTGTTCCCCGGCCTGGGGCACTTCGGGCCGCTCCAGGACCCCGCCGCAGTGGCCACCTCGGTACGGGAGGCCCTGGTCCCCCACGACTGATACAGCGGAGGCGTAGCCTTCGCCCCGATGGCCCTCACCCTTCCCCGTTCCCTCTCCCCCTCCAAGCTGGGTGCTTTCAAAGACTGCCCGCTCGCCTTCCGCTTCGCGGCGATCGACCGGCTCCCCGAGGCGACGGCCCCCCACTTGGTCAAAGGCACCCTCGTCCACAGCGCCCTCGAGCGCCTCTTCTGGGACCACCCTCGCGGCGAGCGCACCGCCGACGCGGCCCGCCATGGTCTCGACCTGGCCTGGCTCGCGCTCCAGGACGATCCCGATCTCCTCGGCCTCGAGCTGACCGCCAGCGAGGTCGAGGCGTTCGTGGCCGATGCCGCCACCCTCGTCGACCGCTATCTCCGTCTCGAGGACCCCGATACCGTCGACGCCGTGGGCGTCGAGCTCACGCTCGAGGCCGACGTGGCCGGACTACGACTTCGGGGCGTCATCGATCGCCTCGACGTCACCCCCGACGGAGAGCTCGAGGTCGTCGACTACAAGACCGGCCGCGTCCCGTCGGTCAACCAGGAACAGCAACGACTGGGCGGAGTGCAGTTCTACGCCCTGCTATGCGAACAGGTCCTAGGCCGCAGGCCGAGCCGCATCAGGCTCATGTACCTGCGAGAGCCGCTCGTGATCGAGGCCGTGCCCTCCGAACAGGCCGTGCGCGGCACCCGTCAACGAACGGCGGCGGTGTGGTCTGCCATCGAGCGGGCCTGTGAGAACGAGGACTTCCGCCCCCGACCATCGGCGCTGTGCAAATGGTGCAGCTTTCAGTCCCTGTGCCCGGCCTTCGGGGGTGACCCGGCCCGAGCGTCGGAGTTCACCGGAGCGATCGCCGCGGCCCCGGTGGCCCGAGCCGGCTGACCCGTCCTCTTCCTCGAAGCTCGCTCGGGGAAGATGGAATGCGCCGATCCCGGCCGGGGTTGAGATAGGCGTGAGTAGAACCCGGTTTTCAGTGACGTACGACTACCGCTGTCCTTTCGCCCGCAACGCCCACGAGCACCTGGTGGTTGCGCTCCGGGCCGGCGCCCAATGGGACGTCGAATTCGTGCCGTTCTCACTTTCACAGGCCCACGTGGAAGAGGGAGGGATCCCCGTCTGGGACGACCCCGCCAAGGTCCCCGACCTCCTCGCTACGGAGGCCAGCCTGGTGGTGCGAGACAACTTCCCTGACCGCTTCCTCGATGTCCATCTGGGATTGTTCACAGCCCGACACGACCGCAGTCTCGCTCTTCGCGACGAGTCGGTAATCAGCGACGTCCTGTCGACCGCCGGCGTCGACGCCACCGAGGTGCTGCAAACCATCGCCGACGGGGGCCCTCGCGACGCGTTCCGCAAAGCGCACGAAACTGCGGTGACCGACTATCAGGTCTTCGGGGTCCCGACCTTCATCGTCGACGACAAGGCGGCCTTCGTCCGCATCATGACCCGTCCCGGCGACGACGCGGCAGGGGCTCGATCGGCGATCGATGCCGTGCTCGCCCTCTTCGACGGGCATCCCGAGCTCAACGAGTTCAAGCACACCCGTATCGACCGCTGAGCGCTGGAGCCGTTTGCCCAGCCTCACCGTTGGTCGCACATGCCGGCGGGCGCCAGTTCGGGGATGGACGCCACCGGCCGCTCCTGGGCGCGATCCACTACGCCGGCTGGATCTCCAGGCGATCCAGCAGGTCGTTCACCCGCCGGCCGATCTCGTCTCGGATGGGTCGGATCTCGGCGATCGACTTGCCCATGGGGTCGTTGAACTCCCAGTCCTCGTAGTGTTTGCCGGGCACGAGTGGACAGGCGTCGCCACACCCCATCGTCACCACGACGTCGGCCGCCCCCACGAACTCGTCGGTCCAGGGCTTGGGGAACTCCCTCGAGATGTCAATGCCGATCTCGGCCATGGCGGCTACCACGTTCGTGTTGATCTCGGAACCAGGCTCAGATCCACCGGACCAGCCGATGGCCCGGTCCCCGGCGAAGTGGGTGAACCAGCCGAGCGCCATTTGAGATCGCCCGGAGTTGTGGACACACAGGAACAGGACCGCTGGAAGCTTCTTGGTGGAGTGATCCTCGGCTTGGACAAGAGCCTCGAGCCGCTGTCGAGCGAAACGTTCAGCTCCGATGACCAACCAATCGGTGATGGTCGCCTTCATCGCCAGGGTCTCGAAGCTGTCGAACACGAGGGCAGCGATGGTCTCCTGTCCGAACACACCCTGAAACTTGGTGTGGAGATCTCGGACTACGTGCGTGAGAGCCTTTCTTTGCCCGGGGTTCATCTGAACCAGGTCGCTCATATTTCCTCCCCTGTCATGTGCCCCTCGCTATCTGAATCGCATCACCCAGCTCTGATGTCCCCGCGTCGCTCGGCTTCTGCACGCACCCAGGCTTGGGCTCCCATCTGAACGGCGTCCCACGGGCTCCCGAGCGGTGGTGTGTAGGAAAGGTCAAGCTCACTCATTGCGTCCACCGTCATCTCGTGAAAGATGGCAGCAGCACCGATGTCGACTCGTTTGGCCACCTCGGCGTGCTTGTGTCCGAAGAGCTGTACGCCGAGGAGCCGGCCGGTCGTGGCGTCGCCGGTGAAGCGCATGGCGATGCGGTGACTCGCGGGGTAGTACGCCTTGTGGTCGTCGGCCTCGGCGCCAACGGTCACCGGATCGAACCCGCCCGCGCTGGCCTCGTGGTCGCGCAGGCCGGTGCGGGCCACGGCGTGATCGAAGATCTTGACCACCTGGGTGCCGAGGCTGCCGGCGAAGGCACGGTCGCCGCCGAGGGCATTCTCTCCGGCCACCCGTCCCTGCTTGTGGGCGGTGGTGCCGAGCGGCAGGTAGGTCTCGCCGAGCAGTCGGTGATGGGTCACCACGCAGTCGCCGGCGGCGAAGACGTGCGGGAGGTTCGTCCGCATGTGGCGGTCGACGGCGATAGCGCCCCGTTGACCGAGGGCGACGCCGGCCGAGGCGGCTAGCTCGGTGTCGGGTCGCACCCCCACGACCACGAGCACCATGTCCACGTTCCGGACCACGTCCTGGCCGTCGGTCGTCGTCGCGGCGACGCGCAGTCGAGCGGGCTCTCCGGGCCTCGCTCGGGTCACGGAGCGGACGGTCGTTCCGGTGAGCACGTCCACGCCATGGTCGGCGAGCTGTCCATGGACGAGGGCGCCGATCTCGGGATCGACGGTGGGGAGCACTTCGGGGAGCTGCTCCATCTGGGTCACCGACAACCCACGCGCCACCAGGGCCTCAGCCATCTCCAGCCCGATGTAACCGGCCCCCACGATGAGGGCACTAGCCGGCGAAGCGTCCTCGAGGGTGCGCATGACGGCGAAGGTGTCCCCCATGGAGTGCAAAAGATGGACCCCGTCTTCGAGCCCCAGAGCGTCGGGTTCATTGAGCCCTTCGATGGGCGGACGAACCGACACGGCCCCGGTGCCGACAACAAGCTCATCGTAGGGAAGAAGCTCCTCGTTGCCGCTGGCGTCGGTGACGAGGAGCTTGCGACCCTCGACGTCGATACGGCGAGCGACGCTGTCGAGACGAAGTCCCATGCCGGTCGCCTCGAGATCCGCGACCGTTCGGTGCGCCAGGTTGCGCCAGTGGGTGACCTCACCCGAGACGTAGTAGGGGATCCCGCAGATGGAGAAGTTTGGATAGGCGTCAGCGACGACAACAGTGACCTCGGCGCCGGGGTCGAGCTCTCGAGCCCGGAGCGCGGCACTGATGCCGGCGTCGCTTCCTCCGATGGCAATGAGGTGCATGAGGTCTCCTGTCGCGATCGGCTCGTCACGCCACGGGTGGCGAAGGTTGGTCCTGGTGCGAAAGATGCGCAGAGGCGCCATCGGTGCTCGCCGATTCGAGGCGACCGCCCGGAACCGCGGTGACGGCAACAGGGTCTGAGGAGCTCTGGAGATGGTGGGGAAAGATGATGTCGGATGCTTCGGCCCGGGTGACGCCGGGGTAGAGGGACTTGATGACGACGAGGGCGAGCACTCCCCCGACGATCTGGGCACCCACAAAACTCGGCGCCGAGCTAGGGGCGATGCCGGCGAAGGAGTTGGAGAACATGCGCCCCACGGTGATGGCGGGGTTGGCGAAGCTGGTCGAACTGGTGAAGAAATACGCAGCCCCGATGTAGGCGCCGACGGCGGCCGGGGCGCTACGACTCCTGCCGCTGCGGGCCAGGGCGAAGATGACCAGGATGAGCCCGAGCGTGGCCACGATCTCGGAGAGGAAATGGGCCGGGGTGGCCCGGTGGTGGGTCGAGATCGACACGGCGGCCCTGGAGAACATCAGGTTGGCGATGACCGCTCCCCCGACACAGCCCGTCACCTGGACAGGTAAGTACGCACAGGCGTCGCGCCAGCTCAGCCCGTCGAAGGCGGCGTCGACGAACGAGACCACCGGGTTGAAATGAGCCCCGGAAACCGGCCCGAACATCAAGATGATGGCGAAGAGCCCGGCTGCTGTCACCGCCGCGTTCTCGAACAACTCCAGTCCGATGTTGCCCGGCGAGAGCTGTTGCGCGGCGATGCCCGAGCCGATGACGATGGCCGCCAGGAAGGCGCTGCCGAGCAACTCGGCGACTAATCGGCGCCACAGCACAGCTTCGTTCATGACAACACCGGTCGACAAAGTCCGGAAAACGACGCCTAGCAGCAGGCGCTGGAGGCCGACCGGACGGACGTGGCGCCGACGGGGATCGCCGGCTCCCCCTCAGGCGCGCAGCCCTCGGTCGAGCATCCCAGATCGGTCTCTTGTGGCGCGTCGGCAAGGACGGTGTAGACCTCCCAGGGCGCGCCGTCGGGGTCGTTGACCCACGCCTTGTCCTGGAGGGCGTAGCAACACGTCGTCGACTCCTGGACGTCGGGCTCGAGCCCCTCAGCCGAGAGCCTCCGTGTGGCCGCCTGGACCTCTTCGGGCGAGTCCACCTCCACACCCAAGTGATTCAGCGCACCCGCCACGCCGACCTCGCGTCCGGTTTCACCCTCGATGAGGACCAGCTTGAGAGGCGGCTCGACGATGGCGAAGTTGGCGTAGCCCGGGCGGCGCTTGGCCGGCTCCGCTCCGAACAGCTTGGAGTAGAAGTCCACCGCGGCGTCGAGATCGGTGACGTTCAGGGCGAGCTGGACTCTGGACATGACGACCTCCCGTAGTATTCACAAGTGTCGATGCGTCGAGTATGATCAATGCATCGACATCTGTCAATAGGAGGTCGGATGGCCAAGCGGTTTGGAACAATGGCTATGGGGGGGACCGCACAGTGCTGTCCATCGGTGTTGGCCTCGCCTCTTGATGCGGACCAAGCCGGAGAGCTGGCCAGCGGGTTCAGCGCCTTGGCCGACCCGGTACGGCTCCGTGTCTTGAGCATCCTCGCCGCGGCACCCGAAGGCGAGGTCTGCGTGTGTGACTTTGTAGAACCTCTGGGCAAGAGCCAGCCCACGGTCTCTCATCACCTCAAGATCCTGAGCGACGCGGGCCTCGTCCACGGCGACCGGCGCGGCAAGTGGGTGTGGTATTCCCTTGATCGCGGCCGCCTCGCCGACCTTCAGACGGCCCTCCAGCCCGTCAGGTAGGCGCCGTCGTGGTCTCGCGTCAACCGGTTCGGTCGGCTGCGGTCTGGCACGCCGCCGATGTCGTGGACACCTCCCGATGGTGCACCCACCTCACCTCCCCCGAGCGCGCTGCCATCGTCGACGCCACCAACCGAGCGGTGGATGTGGGGCGCACCCCGGCAACGGTTGAGCGCGACGACTTCCAGCTCCCCGTGCTCACGGCCGCGCTGTCCCGGTGGGTGGAAGCACTGCACGAGGGTCGAGGCTTCGTCCTGTTGCGTGGCTTCCCGATCGACGAGCTCTCCGCCGAGGCGACGGAGCTGGCCTACATCGGACTCGGAATGCAGCTCGGCACCCCGGTTGGCCAGGACGCTGACGCCAGTCTCCTTGGTCATGTGCGCGACGAGGGCGTTGCGCGTACCGATCCGAGCGTACGGCTGTATCGGACGAGACAGCGCCAGGACTTCCACACCGACGGATCGGACATCGTTGGCTTGCTGTGTCTCCGGGGAGCCAAGTCCGGAGGCGAAAGCCGAATCGCCAGCTCGCTCGCCGTCTACAACGAGATCCTCCGTCGTCGTCCGGAGCTCCTCGAGGTGCTGTACGAGCCCATGTACTGGGATCGCAACAACGAGCAGTCGCCGGGCGAGGACCCATTCTTCGCGCTGCCCGTGTTCCACGACGTGGACGGCGCTCCCCGGATGTTCTACATCGGCTGGTACATCCAAGACGCTCAGCGTCACCCTCACGTACCTCAGTTGACCGGCCCCCAACGACAGGCTATGGACCTGATCGAGTCGATCGCCAACGATCCCACTTTCTACCTCGAGATGGACTTCAAGCCCGGTGACATCCAGTTGCTCGCCAACGCCAAGATTCTGCACTCCCGAGAAGGTTACGAAGACCACGACGACCGCGATCGTCGACGCCACCTGCTCCGGCTATGGCTGACTGCCCACGCCTTCACCAGCGTTGACGAGGTCCTGCGCGGCGGCATCCCCAAGCGGGTGCAGTCTCCCGATCCTGCACCACAGGAGGCAACATGACCACAAGCGAGTCCGACCAGATCCATGCTGCGGTGCGCGACCGCTATGCCGACGCGGCCCGAGCCGCGACCGATGCCTCGAGCGGCGGGCCGAGCGGGACCGCGTCGGGCCTCTTCGGCCGCACCCTCTACGACGACAGCGACACCGAGGTGCTGCCCACCGAAGCCCTGGCGGCGTCGCTGGGGTGTGGCAATCCGACCATGTTGGCCGACCTTCAACCCGGCGACGTTGTCCTCGACCTGGGCTCGGGCGGGGGCATCGACGTCTTGTTATCGGCTCGCCGGGTCGGCCCGACCGGTATGGCCTATGGGCTGGACATGACGCCCGAGATGCTCGAACTCGCTCGGAAGAACCAGATCGAAGCCGGTGTGACCAACGCCGAGTTTCTTCGGGGCACCATCGAGGACATTCCCCTGCCCGATTCCACCGTCGACGTCGTGATCTCCAACTGTGTCGTCAATCTCTCGCCAGACAAGGACGCGGTGGTTCGAGAGGCATTTCGTGTCCTCAAGCCGGGTGGACGGCTGGCGATCTCCGACATCGTCTTGCGTCGACCGCTGTCTGAACGGACACGAGGGCTGATCGGGTTGTGGACGGGCTGCGTGGCGGGCGCGTTGGTCGACGTGGACTACCAAGCAACACTTGAGGCAGCTGGATTCGAGGACGTTTCGATCACACCTACAAAGGTCTACGAGGAAGAAGAAGTCGCTGACCTTGCAGCCGAACTCTCAGTGGACCTCGATCTTCCCGATGACATCAACCCCGATGAGATCACGGCTGAGTTGGCTGGGTCGGTCATGAGCGCGTTCGTCCGAGGGCAAAAGGCCGGATAGTTCCTGCCCCGTCACCTCGCCGGCGTCCCTAGCTGCGGATCCAGGTCGTCAGGGACGCCATCTCCGAGAGCCGCGACATCCAGCGTGAGCTTGCCAGGACCTCCTTCACCGATGGCGCCAGGTTCAGCTCGTGGCGGCGGCGGCGAGTGCTCCGAGCAACGCCTGTGAGCGTGTCACCTCGTCCGGGGTTCCGTACACCGCTCCCGAGAACTCCGTCGCTCCACCTTCGGCGAATCGTCGGATCTGGGCGGTGACCTCCTCCTCGTTGCCGACCACGGCCACGTGGGCCGGTCCGGCCGCGCCTTCTCGCTCCAACATGGCCCGATACGACGGAAGCTGGGCGTACATGGCGAAGATCTTGTCGGCCCGGCTCCGGGCCGCGGCGGGATCATCGGTGACGCACACCGGAAGGGTGACCACCACCTGGGGAGACCGACGGCCGGCCTCGGACGCAGCTGCGGTGATGGTGGGGACGATGTGTTGGGCAACGGTGTTGGGACCCACCATCCACGTGACGGTACCGTCGGCCTGGGCGCCGGCCTGGCGCAGCATGGTGGGACCCAGCGCGGCGACCAGGACCGGAGGGGGCGTCGTCGGGGCCACGTCGAGGGGTCCGAAGGTGTTGGTCCGGATCACCTCGCCGTTGAATGACACCTGTTCGCCATGCAGCAGCGGCACCAGCACCGACAGGTACTCACGCATGTAGCGGGCGGGCTTGGCGAAGGAGCAGCCCCATGCCCCTTCGACCACAACCTGGTGGGAAAGGCCGATCCCGAGCACGAGGCGTCCCCCGGTGGCGGCCTGCGCTGTGAGCGCCTGCTCGGCCAGCATCATGGGGTGGCGTGGGTGCACCGGGATCACCGCTGTTCCCAGGTCGACACCGGGCACCTCGCGACCCACGATGGCCAGGACGGTGAGGGTGTCCCATCCGAAGATCTGCGACGACCACAGTGAGACCACTCCGGACGACGCCAGCAGGCGGGCACGCGCCACGATCTCGTCGATCGTCCCGTTCATCTCGAGACCCAAGCCGATGCGCATGGCACTCCCTCTTCGTGGCGCCGCCGGTCGGACGTGGGGCCCGACGTCGCTCGGCGCGACGTGTCGTCGTGAGGTTCCCATCGTGCCAGTACCGTTCTCAAGGTGCCTCTTCGCGGCGACGAGTACGATGCCCGGTTCTCCCGGCTCGAGGCCGAGGGGCGCTATCTCCACGGCGAGGCCGATCTTGTGGCCGGTCTCCTCGGGGACCCTCCGGCTCGTGTCCTCGACGCCGGTTGCGGTACCGGCCGTGTCGCTATCGAGCTCGCCCGGAGCGGCTACGACACGGTGGGCATCGATGCCGAGCCGTCCATGCTCGACGCGGCGCGCGCCAAGGCACCGGACCTCGAGTGGATCCTGGGCGACCTCTCGAACGCGGCGCTCCCCGAAGGCCACTTCGACCTCGTCGTGGCGGCGGGGAACGTGATGATCTTCCTCGAGCTCGGCACCGAAGCCGCCGTGGTGTCGAACCTGGCCCGGACCGTCGTGCCCGGGGGCCTCGTCGTCGCCGGGTTCCAGATCGGGCGCCAACTCACCCTCGAACGCTACGACGCGCTCAGCGTGTCAGCCGGGCTCGAGCTGGCGGACCGCTTCGCTACGTGGGAGCGCGCACCGTACGGGGGGGGCGACTATGCCGTCTCGGTCCACCGCCGCCGGGCCGAGACATGAGCGGCCACGGTCCCCCCGTCACGGCGTCCCTGCACGACGCCGTCGTCCCCCTTGGGTTCCTCCTCGGACGGTGGGCGGGTGAAGGCGAGGGCTCGTACCCGACCATCGGTCCCTTCCGCTACGGCGAAGAGATCACGTTGTCACATGTGGGAAAGCCGTTCCTCGCCTATGCCCAGCGCACCTGGAGCCTCGACGATGGTCGTCCCCTCCACGCCGAGACCGGCTATCTGCGATGCTCCTCGCCCACCCATGTAGAAATCGTCGTGGCCCATCCGACAGGTGTGGTGGAGGTGAGCGAGGGCCCTCTCGTGGCCACGTCCGTCGTGCTGTCGTCGACGATCATCGCCGGGACCGCGACCGCCAAGGAGGTCATCGCCGTGATGCGGCGCATCAACGTCGCGGACGAGCGCCTCGACTATGAGCTCGACATGGCGGCCGTCGGGGTCGTCCTGACGGGCCACCTGCGCGCCACGCTCCATCGCGTCTCGGCTCCGTAGGGGCCGGCCGGGGTCTCCCTGGGCGCGCTCGAATCTCGACGGGGCCACCCGGGCCTGTGCAAGGCCGGATGTGAGGTCGGGGTCGCCGACAGAGCAGAATGTCGCGGTCGTCAGGCCGAGTACGACAGTACGACCGAGGAAGACGGGAGTCCGATGAAAACGGTTGGCGTGGTGATGGGAAGCGCGTCCGACGCGCCCGTGATGGAGGGCGCCATTGAGGCGCTGCGCGAGTTCGGCGTTCCCTTCGAAGTCCGGGTGCTCTCGGCCCACCGCACCCCCGACGACGCGCTGCAGTTCGCCCGGGAGGCGGCGGGTCAGGGCTTCGGGGTCCTGATCGCCGGGGCCGGCAGGGCCGCGCATCTCGCCGGCGTGCTGGCTGCGGTCACCTCGCTTCCGGTGATCGGGGTGCCGATCGAGTCAGGAGGCCTGGGGGGGCTCGACGCCCTGCTGGCGATGGCGCAGATGCCCCCCGGTGTGCCCGTCGCCACCGTGGCCGTCGACGGTGCTCGCAATGCCGGCCTTCTCGCCGTCCGGATGCTCGCACTCTCCGACGAGCGGCTATCCGATGCCTATGCCAGGTTCCAAGATGCCATGGCGGCGAAGGTGCGCACCGCCGACGAAGAGATCAAGGCGCGCTACGGCGATGCCGGTGGCTCCTGACCCCACAGGTCCTCGGCGGTAGATCCGAGCGAACCTGCTGCACCCCCCGGTGCGCCGGGCGCCACGGCGGCGGTGCCCGCTTCACCGGCCCCGATCGACTGGCCGGCGGGTGCAGGGGGTCGAGGTGGGGCGGGAGGGATGACGGCTACGGGTGGCACGGCGTCCCCCGCGGCGCTGCCGTGGGTGACGAATCCCGCCAGCAGTTCGATCGGGATCGGGAACACCAGTGTCGAGTTGTGCTCGCTCGCCACCTCGGCCAGGGTCTGCAGGGCGCGCAGCTGGAGGGCGCCGGGCGACTCGTAGAGCTTGGCGGCGGCTTCGGACAGCTCCTTGCTCGCTTCGAGCTCACCGGTAGCGGCGATGACCTTGGCGCGGCGCTCGCGCTCGGCCTCGGCCTGACGAGCCATGGCCCGGAGCAATTCGGGCGGCAACGTGATGTCGCGCAGCTCGACCTGCCGCACCTCGACACCCCAGTGCCCGGTGGAGGCGGCAATGACGGTGCGCAACTCGTTGTTGACGTCCTCCCGGTGGGCGAGCAGGTTGTCGAGCTCGTGTCGGCCGATGATGGACCGCAGGCTCGTCATGGCGATGCGTTGGCTGGCGAAACGGAAGTTGTCCACGCCGAGGACGGCCTGGACCGGGTCGACGACTTGGAAGTAGACCACCGCGTCGACCTGGATCGTCACATTGTCCTTGGTGATCACCGCCTGGGGCGGGATGTCGACCACCTCGACCCGCAACGTCACCTTGACGAGGCGGTCCACGATCGGGAACCGAAAGATCACCCCGGGGCCCTTGGCCTCGGGCCGGACGTGGCCGAGCCGGAAGAACACCGACCGCTCGTACTCGGTCACCACCTTGATGGCAGACGACAGGAAGACGATGGCGACGAAAACAACGGCCACAACCGCCACGATGACGCCGACGAGCGCTCCCGACGTCGCCAGGACCGAGCCGACGAGTGACTCCATGCCCGAAGTCTCGCGCCTCGTCGCGCGGCCCGCTCGCCGGCCACGGCCATCCGGGACGGGCCACGACAGGCCCTCGCCGGACACGACGTAGCCTGACGCGGCGAGGGTGGCCACGACATCGCCGAGGTAAGCGGAGCACACCGACCCGGTCACCGACGTCCGGAACGGAGAGCGGGTATGCAGGTTATGCGGGTAGTGGTCTCGGGCTCGAGCGGGCTCATCGGTCGATCGCTGCTCGCCGGATTGCGGGCCCGGGGCGACGAAGTGACCGCCCTCGTGCGTCGGCCCCCAGCGGCCGGTGAGGCACGGTGGGACCCCGCCACAGGGTCGATCGACGCCGGTGCGCTCGAAGGAGCCGGAGCCGTCGTGAACCTCGCCGGGGCCGGCATCGGTGACAAACGCTGGTCGGCGGCACGCCGCCACGAGATCCTGTCGAGTCGCGTCCAGGGGACGACGTTGCTGGCCCGGACCGTGGCGGAGATCGCCCACCCCCCGACGGTTCTGGTCAACGCGTCCGCGGTGGGCTTCTACGGCGATCGCGGTGACGAAGAGCTCACCGAGGCGAGCAGCGGCGGGCGGGGCTTTCTGGCCGAGGTGTGTGCAGCCTGGGAGGACGCCACCGAGCCCGCCGCCCGAGCAGGGGTGCGGGTCGTTCGGCTGCGCTCAGGGGTCGTGCTCTCGGCCCACGGGGGTGCCTTGGCGCGGCAGTTGCCGCTGTTCCGACTCGGCGTCGGGGGCAGACTCGGCACCGGTCGGCAGTGGTTGAGCTGGATCTCGCTCTCCGACGAGGTCCGGGCCATTCTCCACGCGCTCGACGAGTCCGCCCTGGAGGGTCCCGTCAACGCCACCGCACCGGAACCGGTGACCAATCGTGTGTTCACCCACGCCCTCGGCCGGGCGCTGCACCGCCCGTCGGTGTGCGCCGTCCCGGCCTTCGCCCTGCGCGTCGCGCTCGGGCCCGATCTCGCATCGGAAATGGTGCTCGCCGGGCAACGGGTGCTGCCGACCAAGCTGACCGCAACCGGCTTCACCTTCGACCATGCCGCCATCGAGGCCGCCCTGGTCGAATTGGTCTGCGCCGCTTCCTGAGGGTCACCGGCCCCGCCCGCGGCGACGCTGTTCAGGACGGGGCGGGGGCGAGGTTCTCGATCACTTTGCCGAGATCGTCACCGCCGGGCAGCACGGCCAGGACGGGAATGGTGACACCGTTGTCGACGTATCGCTGGACATGGGCGCGGCACTCGTCGGGCGAGCCGTGCACGATCAGGGCGTCCACCACCTCGTCGGGGATGGCGGCCAGTGCCGCCTTGCGGTCCCCGGAACGCCACGCCGTCCACATCGCCTCGAGCAGCGGCCCTCGGCCCAACCACTGGTGGAAGGCGGCGTACACGGCGACGTTCAGATAGGCGGCGACGGCGATGCGACCCACGGCCCGGGCCCGATCGGCGTCATCGGTCGGGCATACGAAGATGCGGGCCACGATGGCCTTGCCCGGCCCGACCTCGGGGACGACCTTCGACACGTCCTGCGCCGACAGCCAATTGAGGATGGCGCCGTCGGCTTCGCGCCCCGCCAACCCAAGCATGCCGGGCCGAAGAGCAGCGACATAGATCGGGGGCGGTTGCTCGAGACGGCGGCCCAGGCGAAAGCCGTGCACCGCGAACGTCTCGTACTCGGCGTCGACCTTCTCTCCGGTGAGCGCGGCCCGGAGGAACCGGACGGTGTCACGGACGCGCTTGTAGGGCTCCACGAAGGGGACGGCGTTCCACCGCTCCACGATCACGTCTGACGACGAGCCCACCCCGAGAGCGAACCGGCCCGGGGCCAGCTCGGCCATGGTGGCGGCCTGCATGGCGAGCAACCCCGGTCCGCGCGTGTACACGGGGACCACGGCCGTCCCGAGCTGCAGCCGGTCGTCGGCCACCGCCGCCAGCGCCAGTGGTGTGAAGCCGTCGGCACTGTTCGCCTCGCCCGTCCAGACGTCGGTGTAGCCCAGCTCGGCCAGCCGTCCGTACCAGCCGCCGTGCTCGGCCAGGGGGACGTCGTCGAAGGGGACGGTGATGCCGTATCGGTCCACGCAGCGCAAGCTAGTGCGTCAAGACCCGACGTCGTGGCGCCGACGCCGACCGATCCTCACAGCAGCGGCCCGCACTGGGCGGGAGCGGTGGGGAGACGGCCCCGGAACGGGTCGCAGTACTCCCGGGGGGCCGGCAGCGCCAGGGCCACGGCGAGCTGGTCCCAGAAGCTCTGGCCTGCGTTGCGTGACGGGCCCAGACCCGTGAGGAACCTGCAACCTTCCGGATCGGCGGTGACGGTGCCGACATCGGCGGCGCCGGCCAGGAAGGTCAGGGCGTAGCCGACACCGAGGTCCAACGGGCAGTTGTACGCCCCGGGCGGGACGACAGGCAGTGCGCACGCGGCCCGGACCACGGCCGCCACCGCGGTGGCGTCGGTGGACACGACACGGTCGGGGAAGACGAAGGTGATCTGGTCGACGGGACTCGGCCCGGTCCTTATGACCGACAACTCGGTCAGCGCCTCCGGCGTCGTACAGATCCCGAACCGGGACCCGGTGGGGCGCGGAACGGTGCTCGGCGGCGGCGCACCCGTTGCCACCGGCGCTGGTTCCGTCGAGAGCCGGGCCGGGGCCCCGCACGCCGCCGCCAGGACCGCACCGAGCACCGCGACCGACCCCCACATCCGCACCCGTGCACCAGACACCGCTGTCCCCTCCCGTCGTCCTCGTCTATTGGACGGACGGTTACGGCGAACCGTTCCCGGCGAGCGGTATCGGGCGACAGCCTCCGAGCTGGAAATTCGCGGCAAACACCCCGGACTGTTAGGTTGTGGGTCAGTTTGACGGGGTAGCCTTTGCGTGACTCCGGGAGGCCCGAATGCGGGAAGAGGGCTGGTATACCGATCCATATCGTCGGCATGAGGCGCGCTGGTTCTCCGACGGAACCCCCACCGAGCTAGTCCGGGATCAAGGGAAAACCTCCAAGGACCCGGCCCCGGGCGGTTCATACGCCGAGCAACCGAAGCCGGTGCCGGAGGCATCCGACGCCGACGATCTGCAGCGCGCCGATGACGAGGAGCAATCCCGAGTTCAAGAGAAGATCTGGACGATCTTCACCCGGAGCGGGCCTACCTGACCGAGGCGGTCGGTGCTTCGTCAGTCGAGTAGCTGAGCGATTCAAAGTGACCCACTACCGACTGTTACAACCGGGTGCGATCCTGGGCGTTGTGGAGAACCAACTGCAACTGCCCCTGGTTGGCGACACGGCCGGACGACCCCCACGTCCCGTTGGTGACAGCGACTGGCGGATCGACGAGCCCACTCGCCGTGTCGGCCGCCGCGGCCTGGCCGCAGCCCGGGCCGCCCTGGCTCGGGCGTCTGTACTCGAGGACACCCGGGCCAACGCCGCCTGAACGGCGGAGGGACGGGGTCGCCGGGCCCGGCCCGGTCGGCGAGGGCGCTACCGTCGACGGTGTGCCATCACTCGCCGAACGACTCGGCTACTCCGACGACGCCAAGCTCCTGATCCTCAACTGTGACGACCTCGGCTTCTGCCACGCCGCCAATGTCGGTGTGTACCAGGCCCTGCGGGAAGGCCTGGCGTCGAGTGCGAGCCTGATGGTCCCCTGTCCGTGGGCCCGCGGCGCGGCGGCCGGCTACCGAGGCGACGACGTCGGGGTGCACCTCACCGTCAACGCCGAGTTCGACCTCTACCGGTGGGGCCCCATCACCCACGCCCCGTCACTGCTCGACGGTGACGGCGGGTTCCCCCGCACCGTCGAGGACGTGTGGGACCACGCCGATCTCGACGAGGTGCGTCGCGAGTGCCGGGCTCAGATCGAACGCGCCATCCTGTGGGGCTTCGACGTGAGCCACCTCGACGCCCACATGGGCACCATGCAGATCAAGTCGGAATTCTTCGACGTGTATCTCGACCTCGCCGTGGAGTTCAAGCTACCGTTGCGACTCTCGGGCGCGGACACCGAGGGGCTCATCGGGTTCCCCTTCCGCTCCCTGGCCGCCGAAGAGGGGGTGGTCTTCCCCGACGAGTTCATCTACGTGCCCGGAGTCGGCAGCCGCCAGATCCTCCTCGACGCCATCGCCGGGCTCAAGCCGGGCATCACCGAAGCTTACCTGCACCCTGCCGTGGACAGCCCCGAGCTCGAAGCCATGGCGACGGACTGGGAGGCCCGCGTCGACGACCATCGGCTCCTGGTGCACGACCGCGACCTGCGCGTCGCCCTCGACGAGGCGGGGGTCACGGTGGTCGGCTACCGGCCGCTGCGCGACCTCATGCGGTCCTCCTGAAACACCCCGTCGGGACGTCCCGACGAGCAGGGCCCGCGATCAGAACTCGGTGATGGCGGCGATCTCGGTCTGGAGCTGCTTGTACTCCGGTGAGTTTGTGATGGGCAGCAGCGACATGACCTTGGCCATGTTCCCGGTCACCTTCACCTTCCCCTGCATGAACGCCGCGTTGGCGTCGAGCTCGCCCTTCTGGATCTTGAGGGCGTCGGGGTAGCCGGTGGTCAGTGTCACCTCGGCGTCGTCGAGGCGGCCGAGCTGGCTCTCGCTGATCTTGCCGTTCTCGAGGATCCAGTAGTACTCGATGTCCCCGTCAGGAGCGCCGGTGACGACGTACTGCATGCGGGCCGAGGCGCCGGCCCGCTCGGGCTGGCCTTCGGCCATCTTCCTCGTCTCGTCGAGCCACTCCTGGCTGAGCCACTTCGACATGTCGTCCTCCCTGGATCGTCGGCGTCAGATACGGGGTGGGCCGCCCGAGGACAGGGCACGCCGCATCGTCGGGGCATGTTACCGAGATGCGAGGTCCCGCACACCGGCGAAGAGGTCGTCCTCGGTCACGCCGTCCCCGGTGGGGCCCACCAGGCTGCGGGCGAGGATGTACTCGTCGACGGGATGGATGGTCCGGGCCACCTCGGGGGGCAACCCGAACCAGAACGGTGACGTCGGGTCGACCTGGGTGGCATGGGCCAGCAGCGCCTGGCGGCGGACGTCGGCGTAGTCCGAGATGTCCACGGCCGTGGTGTAGGTGCGGGTCATCTTGCTGGCCCGCGCCCGCCAGGTCTCGTCGAAAGGTGATTCGAGGCCGAGCTCGACGAACTTCTCGTGCATCGCCATCACGCGGGCCGCCGACCAGCCCACGTAGTAGAGCTTCAGGGGCTGGAAGGCCTCCCCCGCCTCCGGGTAGGCGGAGGGATCGCCGGCGGCGTCGAAGGCCAGCACGGAGATCTCGTGATCGCGCAGGTGGTCGGGATGGGGATAGCCCTGCTGGTCGTCTTCGTAGGTCACGATCACCTGGGGGCGTTCCCGGCGGATCACGGCCACGAGCCGGCCCACCGCCTCCTCGAGCGGCGCCTGGGCGAAGGAGCCGGGATGGGCGTTGGGGGGCGTGTCCTTCATGCCCGAGTCGCGGTAGCCGAGCATGACCAGATCGTCGTAGCCGATGAGCGCGGCCGCGGCCTCGAGCTCGCGCTGGCGGACGCCGGCGATGTCGGCGCGCACCTCGGGCGTGTCCATGGCGGGGTTGAGGATGTCGCCCTCCTCGCCCCCGGTGCAGCACACGAGCACGGTGTGGACGCCCTCGGCGTGGTAGCGGGCCACGGTCGCCGGCCCCTTCGACGCCTCGTCGTCGGGGTGGGCGTGGACGGTCAGCAGACACAAACGCGTGCTCATTTCACTCACGGTACCTGGCCGCTGTGCCGGGCGGAACAGGGTCCGGACCAGCCTCGGGCCTTCCCGGAGCGGGGCCCGCCGACCCCACGCAGACACCACGCCCCCCGCTCCACCCCGGTGGCCCGAGGCGTCGGGCGATCCGGGCGGAGGTCGTTCACACCCGTCCTCAGCTGGGGTTCGGCGCGGCGAACAGACGATGACCCTCCCCTATGCTCTTAGGTGCCATGGGCGTCTTCCAGCGATTTCTGAACATCTTCCGGGCCAAGACCAACAAGTTGCTCGACAAGGTCGAAGACCCCCGCGACACCCTCGACCTGTCCTACGAGAAGCAGCTCGAGAACATCCAGAGGATGCGCCGGAGCATCGCCGAGGTGGCGACGGCCAAGAAGCGGATCGAGATCCAGGCCAACCAGCTCCAGCAGCAGGCGACGAAGCTCCAAGAACAGGCCCGTCAGGCGCTCGGCCAGAACCGTGAGGACCTGGCCCGCGAGGCGCTGAGCCGGCGGGCGACCATCGGCGCGGAGCTCACCGATCTCGAGAGCCAGCACACCCAGATCGCTGCGCAACAGGACAAGCTCGTCGAGACCTCCGACCGTCTCCAGGCCCAGGTTGCCGCCTTCCGGACGCGGAAGGAGACCTTGAAGGCGACCTACACCGCCGCGCAGGCCCAGACCCGGATCGGTGAGGCCGTGGCCGGCATCTCGGGGTCCATGAGCGACGCAGGCCAGACGATGCAGCACGCCGAGGACAAGATCGCGCAGATGCAGGCGCGGGCCGGGGCCATCGACGAGCTCCTGGCGTCGGGCGCGCTGACCGACCTGAGCTCGAGCACCGACGACATCCAGGCCAAGCTCAATAAGGTGAGCGCCACGTCCCAGGTTGATCGGGAGCTCGCCGCGCTCAAGACCGAACTGGCCGCGACCCCTGCCCCCACTGCCGTGCTGCCCCCGGCGGCCCCGGCGGGGACCGGAGCCGCTCCGGCGGCTCCGGGACACCCGGCTCCGTCTCCGACCACCCAACCCAATCCACAACCTGATGCCCAACCCGAGGTGAATTCCTGATGGCGATCAACCGCCGCATCCCCCCCGACCACGGACTCACAGTGCGCATGTTCATCACCGGACTGCTGATGGTCCTTCTCTACGGCCTCGTCATCGGCATCCTCTTCGCCGTCGGCCTCAACCTCGGCGTGATCCTCGTCCTGGCGGCCGCCTTCTTGTTCTGCCAGTACTGGTTCTCGGACAAGATCGCCCTCTTCGGCATGCACGGGCACATCGTGACCCCCGAGCAGGAGCCCGAGCTTCACGGCATCGTCGACCGGCTGTGTGCCCTCGCCGACATGAAGAAGCCACGCGTGGCGGTCGCCGATGTCGACATGCCCAACGCCTTCGCCACGGGGCGCAACCCTTCGAACGCCGTGGTGTCCGCGACCCGGGGCATCATGCGGCGGCTCGACGAGCCCGAGCTCGAAGCCGTGCTGGCCCACGAGCTGTCGCACGTCGCCCACCGCGACGTGGCCGTCATGACCATCGCCAGCTTCCTCGGGATGGTGGCCGGGCTCATCACGCGGTTCACCATCTACGCCGGGCTCTTCGGCGGTTTCGGTGGCAGGAGCAGCAACAGCAACAGCGGCGGACAGGCCGCCATGGTCGAGCTCGCCGTGATCGTGGTCTCGGCGATCATCTACGCCATCAGCTTCCTCCTCACCATGGCGCTGTCGCGCTATCGCGAGCTGGCCGCCGACCGCTCGGGAGCAATCCTGATCGGCCGGCCGTCGCTCCTCGCCTCGGCCCTCGTGAAAGTGACCGGGGAGATGTCGCGCATTCCCACCCGGGACCTCCGCGCCGCCGAGCACTTCAACGCCTTCTTCTTCACACCCGCCCTGTCTCAGGGCACGAGCTTGTCGACGCTCTTCTCCACGCACCCGCCGCTGCAGAAGCGACTCGACCAGTTGGCCAAGCTCGAAGCCGAGATGAACCAGCCCGGATGAGCATGCTTGTGCGCGACGGGGCCCGGCGCTTGCCGCGGACGGGACCCTGATGGGACTGTTCGACACATTGCTGGGCCGCACCAAGCCCGTGCGAGCCAACCTCGATGCCCTGTTCTCACTGCCCTCGGCCGCCATCACGCTGCAGGTGACAGCGGGGCTGGTCCCTACCGGTCGCGCCGGTGTGTGTTTCAAGCCTCCGGCCGGACAACCCTTCGCCGAGATGCAGGCCGAGCTCGAACAGCTCCTGGCGACACCGGACGAGCCCGCTCTCGGGTCGCCCGCCCCGGCCGCCCCCGCCGCACCGGCCACACCGGGAACCGCGGGAGGCGCGGCAGCTGCCGCAACCGCGGGAGGTGCGGGAGGCGCGGCGAACACCGTCGTGCGCCACGTGGGCGACAAGTTCGGGTACCGGTGGATCATCGTCGAGGCGAGTGCCGTCGACGACCTCGTCACCCACGTCCATATGGTGCATTCCTCGCTCCAGGACAGCGGGCTGGAGCACGCAGCTGCTGTGCTCGGTCTTCGGCTTCGCCCCCGGCCCGGCCCAGGGATCGGGCGACTCCGGCGATATGGGTGCCCCCGAGGCCAGCGGCGCAAGCGCCGACGCCATCACCCGGCCTCTCTATCTCGTGTACCTGGCCAAGCAGGGACCTTCTATCCCTTCGCCCCCACCGGCCCCGAGCAACGGGACAACGAACTCGAGCTCCGGATCAAGGGCATGCTCAGCGAGGACCTACCCATCGAGCCCGACCTGTCACGGTGGTTCCCGATGTGGGACCTCCCCATCGCGTGAGCGTCTCAGCCGCCTGAGCGTCTCAGCGGCGCAACGTCGACGAGGTCGACCCGGCGACACCGAGCGGCACGGTTCGGAAGAGGGGCGCAGCGCCGTCGCGACCATCCGTCGGGGTCATGCCGGTGCGACGGGCATCCCGTAGGGGTCCCACGCCGGGGGCCCGGCGTCGAGGATCTCGAGGCGCAGACACACGAGCTCCACCACCTCCTCGGGATCGAGCGTGCTCGCTCCCGCGTCGGCCAGGCGCAGCGCGCCGGTGAGGGCGCCCGCCCCGTCGAACACCCAACGGGTGCGTGCCCCCTCCATCGTGGTGAGCTCGGTGGCCACGGCGGCGAGGTCGACCCGCCGCACCGGACGGCGCGCCTTGAGCCTGACCCACGACTCGTAGCGGTAGCGGACCTCCACTCGACCGCCGGCGATGGTGGCCACCCGCAGGAGGTCGGTGGTCGAGTGCACCGCGGCGGGGTGCAGCGGCGCCCCTCCCCACGCGGCCCGGGCGGCGTCGGGATGCGTGACGTCGACCCGGACGATCGCCAGGTCGAGTGGGCGACGCTCCTCGATGCTCGCCCATCCTTCGGACAGGGCGCGCCTCGAGGCATCGAGAGCATCGGCCTCGTCTCCCCACAGGGCTCGGTAGGACTCGGGGTCGGCGGCGAGCGCGGGAAGGATGCGCACCGCTTCGGTGGCGGCCCAGGCGGTGCGGTCCGTGCCTTCGCCGCGTGGGACCGGCACAGCGAGGGCAGCCGCGGCCTGCTCGACGTCACCCAGTGCACCGAGGGCGAACGCCACCAGCGCGGCGGGGCGGTCGGTGACCACGTCGAAATCGCCCACACGGGCCGCCTCGACCAGAAGCGTCCCGTGCTCGTCGGCCAGGCCCTCGACGCACAGGAGTCCGAGGGCGATCACGCCGTCGGCGTCGTAGTGGTCGATCGAGGCCACCGCCACCCCGTCGGGAAGACCACCGGGGCGGGCCCGCGCCCGCATGACGATCCCGGCCGAGACGTCGTGCCACAACGCCACCGGTGTGGGCGTTCCCGGCCAGTGCGACAGCGTGGCGACCGTCCCCGGGCGCGGCGCCCCGTCCACGATGACGTGGGGCCGGCCGTCGAGGTCCCCGGCCGGGACGTATCGAAACGACGTCGGTCGGGCCCGAGCCTTAGCCACCCGCGACGGGCAGGGCGTCGATCAACCGGGCGAGATCGAGGTCCAGGTGGGTGAGGCCGCCCTCGGAGTGCGTGGTCAGGCGAAGGGTGACGGTGTTCCAGCGGATGTCGATGTCGGGATGGTGGTCCATCTCCTCGGCCAGGGCACCCACGGCGTTCACGTACGCCAATGCGGCGGCGAAGTCCTTGCCTCGGACCGCGTCTTCACGATTTCGTCTCCGTGACGCTCCCACGCCAGGCCGCCGGCCACCGCCGCGTCGACGACGGCGTGCTCGAGGAGCTCAGGCATGACGACACGGGGAACGGCGTGCAGGGCAACTCGTCGGCATCGGTGCGGGGCCTCCCACCTCAGGGGTGCGTCATGTCCTCAGGTCGCACCGCCCGGTCGAACTCCTCGGCGGTGAGGTACCCGAGTGCCACCGCCGCCTCCCGCAGCGTGATGCCCTCGGTGTGCGCCTTCTTGGCGACCTCGGCGGCCTTGTCATACCCGATGAGCGGGTTGAGCGCCGTGACCAGCATGAGCGAGTTCTCGAGGTGGCGGTGGATCTGGGCGCGGTCGGGCTCGAGGCCCTCGACGGCGAATTCCCGGAACGCCTGGCACGCGTCCGACAGCAGGGTCACCGAATGCAGGATGTTGCGGATGATGACGGGCTTGCACACATTGAGCTCGAGATTGCCCCGGCTCCCCGCCACCGCCACCGCCGTGTCGTTCCCCATGACCTGGATGCAGACCATGATCATCGCTTCGCACTGGGTTGGATTGACCTTGCCCGGCATGATCGACGACCCCGGCTCATTCGGAGGCAGCACGAGCTCGGCGAGCCCACTGCGCGGCCCGGACCCGAGCCACCGGAAGTCGTCGGCGATCTTGGTGAGCACACCGCCAGCGTCCGCAGCGTCGCACTCGCCTGCACCAGGGCGTCATGGGCGGCGAGGGCGGCGAACTTGTTGGGGGCGGTGACGAAGGGAACCGCGGTGATCTCGGCGATGTGAGCGGCGGCCCGGGCGCCGAACTCGGGGTGGGTGTCGAGGCCGGTTCCCACGGCGGTGCCCCCGAGCGCCAACTCGTAGAGGTCGGGCAGACACCCCTCGATCCTCTTGACATCGGCGTCGAGTTGGGCCACGTACCCCGAGAACTCCTGGCCCAAGGTGAGCGGCACGGCGTCCATCAGGTGGGTGCGGCCGATCTTGACGATCGGCGCAAAGGCGTCGGCCTTGACGGCCAGGGCGTCGCAACGCACCCACCCGCAGGCAGCAGGACATGGATGATCTGCTCGACCCCGCGGCGATGTGCATGGCGGTGGGGAACGTGTCGTTCGACGACTGCGACATGTTGACGTGGTCGTTGGGATGCACCGGGGTCTTCGACCCCATGACCCCACCGGCGAGCTCGATGGCCCGGTTGGAGATGACCTCGTTGGCGTTCATGTTGGTCTGGGTGCGGCTGCCGGTCTGCCACACCCGCAGCGGGAAGTGGGCCGTCAGCCAAGCCCTCGGTGACCTTGTGGACGCTCCCACCTCGATCAGCTCGGCCAGCTTGGGATCGAGCATCCCGAGATCGACGTTGGTGCGTGCCGAGGCGTCCTTGAGGATCCCGAAGGCGCGGATCATCAGACGGACGTCGAGCGCGTCGCCGGAGGTCGAAATGCACGAGGAGAGCCGTCTGGGCACCCAGTACCGGTCGGCGGGCACCTCGATGGGGCCCATCGAATCGGTCTCTGTCCTTGTGGCGCTCACGAGATCACCTCCGGCTGCGAAACTACCGCTCCCGGCAGTGATCCGGAACGAGCATCGGCTCGACGCCGCCCCGAGGGTCGGATCATGGATCTCGGGACCCTTGGCGCCAGGAATGCCTCATTGTCGAGAACGGGAATGCCTCATCGTCAAGAAATAGTCGCTCAGGCGGGCTTCCTCGTCGCCGACCAGGATGTCGAGCAGACGGTGGAGGCTGTCGAACGCCTCTTGCCCGAGCTCGGTTCGCAACTGTCGCTCGATGGACCGGGCTGCCTTGCGGTGCACGGCGAGGTAGTCGTGGGCCCTCGCCGTGAGCCTCACGGTCTTCTCTGGCCACTTGTCGGCGAACCCGTCACCTCCACGTAGCCGCGATCACGAAGACTGCTCACGATCTTGCCCGCACCCTGGCGCGTGATCCCCAACTCCCGACCGATGTGCGAGGTCGTCGTCCCGGCCGGACCGGCGCACATGCGCAGGACCCGCCCGTCGGGCAGTCCCCTGTCGCCGAACCCGGCGCCCGCCATGGCCGTGTCCATCCGACGCTGGTACCGATCCAACGCAGGCGCAGCACGGCGCCGAGGCCCGGGTGGTCTCCCCGTCGACCGCCACGCGCGTGCCTCGTGGCGGTCCCGGGTGGTCCGCACCGACGGTCACGATCGTCGCTCCCTGTAAATGACAACCATTGTTGACATTCTACCGGGAGGATCCCCGGAGGCCGGGACAGCGCCATCACAGTGACCGACGCTACGACGGCGTACGTTCCCTCCCCGCTCCACGTGGGCCCGGATCGCGGCCCCGTCATCGCTCAGCCACCCTTTTTGGACCGGGCGTAGCCGAGCATGGCCGCGAAGTCGGTCTCCCAGGTCTCGTCGACCGAGCCCGCTGCCAGCCTTCGCACCACGTCCACCTCGACCAGGGCCTCACCGTCACCGTCGAGGGAGCCGACGGCGTTGCTCCGCAGCGCCGCGTCGAGCGCCCGCGTCCCCGCCGCCCCGGACGGCGACGTGGGAAGCGCGCAGTCGGCGGGCTCCTGAGTGCAACCGTGGCCGGCTCGCCCGTCATGTCCACTACCACCTGCATGTGCGCTCCTCCCTCACCACGGCATGGCCACGCCCCCGTTGGGGCGCACGATCTGTCCCGTGACGAACCGGACACGTCCGAGGCCGGATGCTCCAGCACGGCGTGGGCGATGTCCTCGGGTCGACCCACGATGCGCAGCGGGGTCGTCCGGGCCACGGCATCGAGAACGGCCTGGCGGTGCGGTTCGTCGACATTGCCGTCGGCCGACGTGAAGCGTCGGCTCGTCATGGCGGTTTCGACGAAGCCCGGAGCCACGGCGTTGACCCGGACCCAGAGGGGCCCCATCTCGTAGCGCAGCCGGGTGAGCTGGACCACGGCCGCCTTGGCCATGCCGTAGCCGGCGACCCCGGCGACGGGGTGTCGATGGCGGCCGACGCCATGTTCACGATCGACCCGATCCCTGTGCGCTCATGACGCGTGCCGCCGCCCGACGACCCGGAAGACGCCGCCCAGGTTGACGGCCATGATGCGGTCGAAGGCATCGTCGTCGAAGTCCACCACCGGCGCCTGGACGATGATGCCGGCCACATTGGCCATCACGTCGAGACGCCCGAGCTCTGCGCGACGGCCTCGGCGACGACGGCGTCCACCTCACCGGGCACCGTCACGTCGACGCGGCGGGCCAGGGCCCGGGATCCGGCCTCCTCGAGTTGCCCTGCGGTGGCTTGGGCGCCGGCGCCGTCGAGGTCCGCGCCGCGCACAGGACCGCCGCCCCCGCCGCGCCGAGCAGCACCGCCGAGGCCCGTCCGATCCCCGACGCCGCCCCGGTGACAACAGCCACCCGCCCGCTGAGATCGAAAGCCGCCCACGCCTCGGGGTTCATGCCGGGATCCTCCCCTGGATCGACGCCATCGCCGCGCCGAACCGAGCAGGGCGTCGCGAACAGCGGGATCTCCTCGCCCGTCAGCTTCTCGGGGAGCCCCACGACAGTGAGCGCCAACGCCACCGCGCCGTCGGACCCGAACACGGGGGCCGAGATCTGGCTGAGCCGGTAGGTGGCTGCCTCCTCGAGCTCCTGGAGGAGGTACTCCTCGTGGGCGAGGTCCTCCACGGCCACGGCCAGGGCCCGGCGCCGGCTGTCGCGCCCCGACAGGGCCCGACTCAGTTTCAGGTTGCTCGCCACGGCCTCGAGATTGACGCGTACCCCCGCTCCCGCACCACGGCCAGGGCCGACCGCAACCGCTCCTTGTCCTCGAGCGTGGCCCCCAGCCCAGCCGGTCCAGCCAATGCTCGACGGCGCTGGGCCCGGCCCACGCCAGGAACACGGTCCCGAGGGGCGGGGCCGGGGACGCGCTGGCCCACGGTGAAGGTGAGGCCGCATCAGTCCCGGGCGGCCGGCGGTGGCCAGGAGCACCATCTCGTCGCCGACGGTGCTCGAGGCCGCGACCTGGGCGCCCAGGTGGGCGGCGAGCTCCTCCATCTCGGGCCGGGCGTGGTCGACGAGGTCGAGCTGAGCGCGCCGGCGGCGTGGCCGGCGGCGATGAGGGCGGGCCCCAACGTGTAGGTCTTGTGGACGGGATGGCGCAGCAGCCACCCCGCCCCGGTCAAGGTGGTGCACACCCCGTGCGTGGTGGCCTTGGACATGCCGAGGGTCCGGGCCAGCTCCGACAGTCCGAAGGACTCGCCGGGGCATGATGCTAGGAAGTCGATCAGCCCGTCGCCCCGCCCGCTCGACCGACGGGGACCCGGCCACCCGTCAGCCCCCGGCCCGGCGTGGCCCGCCGGACCCGTGGTCAGGGCACCGGCCGCCGCGCCACGACCGCAGCGCCGATGACGTCGGCCAGGCGCGCCTGGCCCTCGTCGCCGGGATGGATGCCGTCGGGCAGTTGTGCGGCCGTGATGACCTCGACGCCGGGGATCAGCACGATGGTGGCGTCACCGGCCTCGATGCGGGCCCGCACCGCCTCTTCCATGGCGGCACGCAGGTCCACAAGCGTCGCACCCAGTCGGTTGGGCGTGGTCTCGGCGTCGGGGCGGAGCACCGGGCTCGCCACGACCATGGGCCTGTCGGGGTGGCCCTGGCGCACGATGTCAAGGAACGCCCGCGTCGTCTCGAGCATCATGCCGGCACTGTGGGGTGTCCGCGTCCGGCAATTGGTCCCGTGCGAGATCGAGATGACATCCACCTCCAATCCGGCGATCGCCTCCGCGCAGGGGATCTCGCCGCGTGCCGACCGCATAGCCCAGGTTGACCAGATCGAGATGGTGTCGCCGGGCGGCTGTCACCCCCCATGCCAGCAGGCGGGTGCGCTCGCCACCCAGCCTTCGAGCAGCTCGCCGTACGCGACCCAGGCGGGCGCCCCCGCGCGGGGCGGGCTGGATCGACCGTCGGGGCGCAGTCGGGCGCCCTCGGGCGCGCTCCCTGGGCAGGTACACCACGGCGGGGTCGTCGGCGGCCCCGCCCATGGAGAGCGACACGGTGCCGGCGCCGAGCACGGCCGCTTGCTCGTCGACCTGCTGGGCCGCCCGCCACAATGCGAAGGTCGTCCCCGCCCGCGCCCCGGTAGCCGAGGTCGTCGGTGAGCGTGACGTAGTCGAGGGTGACGACGGTGGCGTCGCCCACGAGCTCGAGGTGCACCCCGGCCGGAATGTCCGCGCACTGCCACGTGTCGGCGATACCGCGCCGCGTTCGCGGGGATCGAACCGCGGGTAGGGCGCACCCGGCACCGCCCGCCATGCGCAACCCCGGAGGAACGGCTCCACCTCCGCCGACCGGCCGCGGGTCTTGACAGGCCGGGCGTTACCCTCTCCGCCGCGCTGCCGGCTTCGGCGCTGCCGGCTTCGGCGTTGCCGACTTCGGCGTTGCCGACTTCGGCGTTGCCGGTCACGTGCCGGTCACAGGTGATCGGGCACCGGGTAGGGAACTTCACCCCCACCCCGCCGTCGACCGACAGGACCTGCC
>CAWISP010000032.1:0-309042 GCA_963838775.1 uncultured Acidimicrobiales bacterium | reverse complement strand
CCCCGCGGGACAACCTGCCAAGCGTCTGCGTAGCGGACCCATCGCGCCTCCCCGTCGGGAGCGGGCGCAGTCTGGAGTCCTGCAATCTGGGCCAGCGCGGTGGCAACGAACTGGTCTCCTCTACGGTGCTCGGACCGCGAGTCGGTGTAGATCACTTCGATCCGGTTCCCCAGCCGGTGCCAGACGACACTTTCGATCTCGACTGCCACAGATTCCCCTTAGGAGGATCGGTCTCGGCGTGACGGTGTTGACTCACCTGCTGCGACCTGACTCCGCCATTGTTCAGACAACCCGATCATCGAGGCCCGATGTGCCTGGGTCGATGCGGATCGTCCGGCGCCGCACTGATACCACCCCCCTCGGGAGGAGTCGGGTGCGCCGTTGACGATGAGTTTGGAGGTCGGTGCTTCTTGCTCTTCGGCCTCAAGCGACCGAATCGGCGCCCAGTGGTCTCCTCGCCCCTCGTCGGCTTCGCTGCTGAGCCCATCGCTTCGCCCTCGGGGGGATCCGATGGCCAAGGGGGTGGTATGACCCAGACCTGTCGTGCCATGGGAGTCTCCTCACGCCCCGACGTGACCCACCCAGCGCCACTCGGTGTACTCAACACTCACCCACGGTGGTGGTCACACAGGATGCACCCATCCCATCGACCTGTCAACAAGGAGCCACGGCGTAGCACAGGTGGACGTCACTCTGAGTTGGTGAAGCATCACTTCAAGTGCTCTGATGCGCTCCGACTTCCTCCATGGCGTGTTGTCCTACCGATGCATCAATGAATCCGTAAGCGCGTCGGATTGACTCGGCTGGGAAATGAAGGGTGGAACTCTGGAGGTGGAGGTGGAGGTGGAGGTTTCCCGGGTGGAAGCCATGGTCTGCGGACCGCCACCCGTTCTCACCGTCTCCGTTAGCCGCATCTGATTGAGCGGCGCAGAGCCCGCCGTGTTGTGCGGTCGTCCCGCGCGCTGACCGCGATGCGGCCAAGGTCGGGACCTACCAGCAAGGCGGAGACTGCCGCATCGGCCTCCGGTACGGGAAGGTGGAACGAGGTGCCGCGCGGCACTTCAAGTCTTGGACCCGCATATGAACAGCGTTACAAGCGACCTTCACCTTCTCGACATCGACGGGCTGGATCATGACCGGAACATGAAAATCACTCTGGAACTGGCCGGGGCACCGGCAAGATCCCCGGCGATCCGGAGTACGGGCGGGTCCGGAGCGAGAGAGTCCATAGACGCTCCCGAGGCATAGGGGAATCGGCGCACCGTTGCTGTTAGATATGACGGCGGCGATGCGGTACGGCGCTCCTCCCGCCGCAACGACGGCATAGCCTTTCCCCGGAGGGCCTTATGGCCGGGTATGAACTCGTCAGCATCGTGTGGCACCAACAGGGCCATCGGATCGACCTGAACTACCTCCACGGCGAGCCCGATCACATGATCGCATCTGAGGAGATCACGGCCATGCTCGCCGAGGACGCCGGACTCGACCCCGTGCCGACGCCCGACGACACTCGTCGCTGGGTCCAGAGACACCGGTGGGGGCCATGACCGCGCAATCCCCGCAGTAACTCCGCACCCGGAGGGGAGTCCGGCGAAACTGGCCAGCGCCACGCTCCCGGTACTCTCGGAGATGCCCCCAAGGGTCGGTCCGGTTGAGTGCATTCCGCCACTGTGCTCCTTGGCCGACCCTGGGGCCTTAGCGCTCCCGGATGCTCACTGGGTATTAGGGGGACAACCACACCGTGATCACGTTCGCCACCCCGCCACTCTCATCCTTCTCGCCTGAAGTCTGGGTCACATCCCTGTGAGCCCGACAACAGCAAAGGGCGGGGACGGTCGTGGTAGTGACGTCGGGACGGATGACGCGGACGACGTGGCGACGTTGGTGGGGGCCGGAACCCTCGATGGCCTCTACGCCGATCCCGACCAGTCGCAAGGTGCTGGCCCGTTACCGAGTCGCCGTCCCCGAGACCGGGGCCCCCAGCGGGCCGTTCGAGGCGTTGGCCCCGCTCCCCACTCGATGATCGGCTCGTGCGAGCGATGTACGAGGACATGGGGCTCCCCTCTTCCCCTCTTCCCCTCTTCCCCTCTTCCCCTCTTCCCCTCTTCCCCTCTTCCCCTCTTCCCCTCTTCCCCTATGACCCTTTTTCTGCTGGGGGTGGACCTCGGGGCCGTCAGGGGCGCGCTCAGGACGGCGGGAGTAGAGCTGCGGCAGCAAGTGAGCCCGCCCCGTTGGACGGTAAGGCGTCGGGAACGGCTCCCCGAGCGGCTGAAGGGTTATATGTAAGGTGCAATCCTTACCGGCCTGAGGTCACTCGGGACCGTTCGCACTTGTTTCATCCGCGCTCTGCGAGGATGAACGCCCATGCCCATCGAGTAAAATAGACACGATTGAACACATAACCCTGGGGGAATCGCTCGGAACTGAGCAGGGAATCCCCAGGTCGGCACAGCGTTGAGCGTTTGCTAGTCCCAAAGCAGGTGCGCTGCCAGGCTGCGCTACTCCCCGGATGTGTCGAGGCCTGACCCCGGTCTTCGTCGCTCAGGCCCGAACGTTCCTCCAGCACAGCGCTCGGAGCACGGATGATCCGAGACGATGAGACGGAGGCACCGACGGGAACAGCGTAGGCGATCTGGACGGGTGCGGACTTTCGTCCGAGCGGCACCCAGCGGTCGGAGAGCGAGTCCCCCAAGACGGTAACGATGCATGACGAGTCGGCCCCAGCTCAAGCAGTTCCACGCGAGGGGGGCATCACCTCGGCCGATGAGGGTCGACGCGGAACGCGGTCTTCACGGCGAAGCAGTCGCCACTCTTCCCGGGCATGGCGGGAGCAAGCCGAATACGGTGGAACCGCCACGACCGACTAGGGAGGCCTCATGTCTAAGTACCTGCTTGAAGTGAACTACACCCTCGACGGAATCAAGGGAGTCAAGGCCAAAGGTGGTTCAGCTCGAGTCGCCGCCGCCACAGAGTTGATTGAGGGCCTCGGAGGGAAGCTCGAGTCCTTCTACTTCGCATTTGGGGGTACCGATGTCTATGCCATCGCCGATTTCCCCGATCATGTGTCCGCCGCTGCGGCGGCCCTGGCGGTGAGTGCTGGAGGTGGGGCCACAGTGCGCACGGTTGTGCTCATCACGGACGCCGAGATCGACGCCGCCGTGGCCAAGAAGGCGACATACCGAGCGCCCGGGAGCTGACCCACCCAACCCGATCCCAAGGTAAGGATCACCGCGGCCCGCCGCCTCGAAGAGCGGGCAGCCCCGGGCGCCAGGATGCAGAGGCCGAGGTGGAGGTCGTAACCTCGACCCACCGCGCGCGGGCACTCGCGCCCAATCATGGGGAGATCACGGGGTGACGACAATCAGCGGCTGGGTGGCCCCGGGCTTCGAGGGGGTTCGGGACGTGTTCCAGGCCAACTTCGACGCCGGCATCGAAGTTGGGGCGGCCTTCGGCGCCTATCACCGGGGCGAGAAGGTGGTCGACCTGTGGGGTGGCATCGCGGACAAGCGGACGCAAGAGCCATGGAACGAAGACACCCTGGTGCTCGTGTACTCGACGACGAAGGGTGTCGTCGCCATGTGTGCGAATCGGCTGGTCGAGCAGGGTGCGCTCGACGTCGAAGCACCGGTGGTGACGTACTGGCCGGAATTCGCCCAAGCCGGAAAGGAGAAGGTCACCGTGGCCGACCTCCTCTCGCACCGAGCCGGTCTGGCCTGGGTCGACGGCACGATGTCCTTCGAGGACATGATCCGGTGGGACCCCGTCGTCGAAGCTCTCGAGCGCCAAGCACCCTCGTGGCCGCCCGGCACCGCCCACGGCTACCACGCCACCACCTATGGCTGGTTGGTGGGGGAGGTGGTGCACCGCGTCACCGGGATGAGCGTCGGCACCTATCTGCGCACCGAGATCGCCGAGCCTCTCGGGGCTGATTTCTTCATCGGACTTCCGGCCTCGGAGGAGCCACGCGTGGCACGGCTCGTGTCGTTCGTCGAGGGACTCGCGTCGGGTACGGCGACGCTCAGTGCTGGCGGTGATGGTCCTCAGGCGGGTCCGAGCCTCGAGGAGCTGGCCGAGCTGGCCAAGACCTACTTCGCCCCGCAAGGTCCATTGTTCAAGGCCATGTCGGCTCCGGGCGGTGCCTTGAGCGACGAAGAAGTGTGGCACAGCCTCAAGCTCCACGCCGCCGAGATCCCCGCCGCCAACGGCATCTGCGATGCGAGATCGCTCGCCCTTCTCTACGGGGCCTGTGTGGACGAAGTCAAGACGCCGTCGGGCGAGACGTTCCGCATCATGGCTGCCGGACAGGTCGATCGTGCCGTGCAGCAACAGACCAACGGCCCCGACGTCGTGCTCTTGGGATTGGACATTCAATGGGGTCTCGGGTTCAACGTCAACAGCGGCATCATCGGCGCGGCTGGCCTCGGGGGCCAGCGCGCGTTCGGGCACTTCGGCATGGGTGGATCGGCCGGATGGGCGGACCCCGACCTTCGACTCGGCATGGGATACGTCATGAACCGGATGGACATCGGCACCACGGGCGACACCCGGAGCTTCCGCCTCATGCGCTCGTGTATCGATGCGGCACAGCACGCCGCCTGAACGACTGCGGGAGAGGACGATCATGAAGGCAGCCGTGTACTACGAGACGGGCGGGCCCGAGGTCTTTCGCTACGAAGACGTCCCGGATCCCGTAGCCGGCGCCCAAGAGCTCCTGGTGCGAGTGGAAGCGGTGAGTATCGAGGGTGGAGACACGCTCGGACGAGCCATGGGCGAGCTCGGCCCCGTGCCCCACATCGTGGGTTACCAATGTGCCGGGACCGTGGTCGCCGTCGGCGACGACGTCGAGGGGTTTTCCGTGGGCGACCGGGTCGTGACCGTGGGTCTCGACGGGTCCCACGCCGAGCTCCGGGCAGTTCCAACGCCGTTCGCGTGGCTGATACCTCCGGGACTGTCTCTCGACGAGGCGGCGTGCGTGCCGGTGCCGTTCGGGACGGCTGACGATTGTCTGTTCGAATTTGGACGGCTCCAGGCGGGTGAGGCCGTGCTGATCCACGCCGGGGGGAGCGGGGTGGGGATCGCCGCCATTCAACTGGCCAGTCGTGCCGGTGCCCGCGTGCTGGCGACAGCGTCGAGTGACGACAAGCTGTCCCGGCTCTCCCCGCTGGGACTGGACCACGGGATCAACTACGCAACGACGGATTTCGTCGACGAGGTCCGCAAGGTCACCGAGGGGCGCGGTGTGGATGTGATCGTGGACTCGGTGGGTGGGCCCACACTGCAGGGAAGCCTGCGGTGTCTGGCCTACCGTGGACGCTGCGTGACAGTTGGAGACGCAGGCCGCGGTGGGGGCGAACCCCTCGATGTTTCGACGTTGCGCCCCAACAACCAGAGCCTGATCGGGTACTTCCTCGGGGCCGAGTTGTTCCTGACCCCCCGCCCTCACGCCATGATCGCCCGTCATCTCGAGGAGATCGCCGCCGGCAGGCTGCGCGTGGTCATCGACCGCCGCTTCCCGTTGTCAGAGGCGGCGCAAGCTCACGCGTACATCGAGAGCCGAAAGGCATTCGGCCGGGTCCTGCTCGTGCCTTGATCCGCCCACCGAGCACTCGGGCGTCACCGATGTGGCCCCTTGTCGGGACACGGCATGCCACCGCTGCCGAGCGACGCCCGCCACAGGGCGCCTCGCAGGCTACGTTCTCGCCGTGGGGGTTCGAGCGGCGGTGTGGGACCTCGGGAGCAGCTCGTTCCATCTTCTCGTCTGTGAGGCTGGCCCCGGCGCAACGCTCACCCCGGTGCTCCATCGACGGGCGCTACTGAACCTCGGCCTGAACGTGGGGGAGCGCGGGACCATTCCTCGGGACCGGGTGGCAGCGTCCGTGGCCGCCGCCAAGCGTCTGCGGGCGGGGCTCGCCGAATCGGGAGCCGACATCGTGGTGGCCCTGGCAACGGCTGCACTGCGGGACGCGGCCAACAGCGCTGAGGTCGTCGAACGCCTGGAGCGGGTCGTCGGTACCAAGGTGATGGTGCTCGGAGGCGAGGAGGAGGCGCGGCTGTGCTTCATCGGACAGTGCGCCGGGATATGGACGGGCCCGGGTCCGACGCTCGGGATGGACCTGGGCGGTGGGAGTCTCGAAGCGGCCGTCGGCGACGCCCATGACGTTGCCATGGCCACGAGCGCGGCGATCGGCCCTGCCCGTCTGCGCGGGGAGCTGGGGACGGGTGATCCACTGTCGGTGGCGGACCAGGTCGCGTTGCGGGCACGGACGTCGGAGGCGATGGCACCGATCGCCAATGCCATCGGCGGCTACCCGGGGGTGTCCGAACGGACCATGGTGAGTGGGGGGACGGTGCGCGCTCTGGCTCGCCTGGCCACGGCACGCGCCCGACGCAGGCCTTCGGCGGGGCCGGGCGAGGTCAACCAGGTCGAGCTGCCGGCCGGTCAGGTCTTCGACCTTGCCGACCAGTTGGCGAGACTCGACCTTCGAGGGCGCCTCGCTCTTCCGGGAATGCAGGCCCGTCGGGCCCCCCTTCTCCCCGTGGGCGCGGCCGTCTTGGCCACGGTGGCGTCAGAGCTCGGCGTGGGGCGTTTCGTGGTCAGCGAGTGGGGGCTTCGCGAAGGCGCGATCCTCGACGCGCTCAGGCACCGCTGACGCTCGTGGTCCTCGCCACCGAGGCGATGCAGAGCGAAACAACCGGCACGTCCACGCGGGCGAGCGAGCGACATGAACAAGGAGAATCCTGACCTGGGCTTCCCCAGGGGCCCGAGCTCCGGAGACGGAGCCGGAGGCGCGCCTACGTCGTCTTCTTTCCCAAGATCCTGTTCATCTTGGTGCCGCACGTGGGACAGGTCCCCTGCGCGGCCCGCCTACCGTTTGCGAGCTCGACTTCCTGACCCTCAAACTGCCGCTTTTCACGGCATTTCACACAGTAACCCTCGTACGAAGCCACGCTCGTCCTCCTCCAGTGTGCGCCCCGCCAGATATCGAGTCGAAGCTATCCCTGCACCCCGCTCCAGACGCGGATGGTAGGCACGGTCCCGGTGCGGCCACGGTCAGAGTCGCCCTGGAAGAACGACTCGTCGTCCCCACGGCGAGGGGGGACAGGGGCTCTCGGCGGCTGTGTCAGGGGTCCGAGCCGCTGGCCCGGTTGACGGTGGATTGTCACACTGGACCTGCATCCGAACGCCGCCGGGCGCCCCGCTTCGACGAGGAGGTCGTCGTGACGACAGGAACTGAAGAGCCGGTCATCACGATCCTGGCGGAGGAGTGGGACGCCATCGACGCCTTGGGGCGGGACCTGGGCGACGCCGAGTGGGACCTTCCTTCGGAGTGTCCGGGATGGACGGTGCGCGACATGCTGTCGCATCTGATCGGCATCGAGCGGACCTTGCTCGGCGACCAGGTGCCCCCGCCCCTCACCGAGTTGCCGTCGTATGTAGAGAACGAGATCGGTGCTCGCAACGAAGCGTGGGTCGCACCCCGGCGCTCGCGTCCCGGGCGCGCCGTGCTCGAGGAATTTCGTGAAGTCACGGCGCGTCGCCTTGCGGACCTGCGCGCCCAGCCCGAGTCCCGTTTCGAGGAGATCGGTCCGAGCCCCATCGGTGAGGTCCCGTACCGTGAGTTCATGCACGTCCGGGTCATGGACTGCTGGGTCCACGAACAGGACATCCGCGTCGCCACGGGGCGGCCGGGTCACGACTCGGGTCCCGCCGCACAGCTCGCCATGGACCGGTTGTGCTCGGCCATCCCGTTCGTCGTGGGCAAGCAGGCCCGAGCACCGGAGGGAACGTCTGTGCGTTTCGAGCTACGCGGACCGTTGTCGCGAGGCATCGACGTGGTGGTACGTGACGGTCGCGCCAAGGCGGTCGCCACGCTCGATAGGGAGCCGACGGTGGTCCTCGACATGCCGGCAGAGGTGTTCTGGCGCCTGACGTGTGGTCGGGTCGAAGGCAAAGCCGCCCGACTCGCCGGGCTCGTCGAGGTCGAGGGCGACGGGGAGCTCGCGTCCCGCGTGCTCGACGCCATGGCGTTCATGATCTGACGGAGCTCCCGCCCACCGTCCGTGGCGGCATCCCCGGTGCGACGGGCCCACGACAGGGGCTTGTAGACTCTGCCTTCCTTATGCGCGCCACCGCAGAGCCGGTTGAGGGCAACCGGGTCCGTCTCTCCGTCGAAGTTGACGAGTCCGAGGTGGACCAAGCACTCGACGCCACCGTTCGCCGACTGTCCACGCAGGTGCGCGTCCCGGGTTTCCGTCCCGGCAAGGTTCCGCGCCAGGTTCTGGAGGCCAGGCTCGGAGGAGCGACGGCGTTGCGCCAACAGGCTCTGAACGACGCCCTGCCCGATCTGTACGCCCGCGCCGTGGTGGACACCGAGGTGGACCCGATCGCGGCTCCCGAGATCGACATCAAGTCGGGCGAGGACGGAGGGCCGGTGACGTTCGACGCCGTGGTCGAGATCAGACCCACGGTGTCCATCGCCGGCTACGGCGGACTACAGGTGACGCTTCCGGGCATCGAGGTCGACGACGAGGAGATCACCTCTCAGGTCGATCGTCTGCGCGACCAGTCCGGCGAACTGTCCTCGGTCAGCCGCGCTGCTCGTGATGGAGACCATGTCTCGATCGATCTCCACGGGACCCGTCAGCGCGGCGAGGACCTCCACGTCGAGGACTACCTCTACGAAGTGGGCAGCGGTGCGGAGATCGAGGGTCTCGATGAACAACTCCGAGGCGCCAAGACGGGCGACATCCTGCAATTTTCGGCACCGGTGCGGACGGGCGACGCCGAGGAGGAAGCGCAGATCCGGGTGCTCGTGAAGGACGTCAAGGAGAAGATCCTTCCCGAGCCCACCGACGAGTGGGCGGCCGAGGCCTCTGAATTCGACACGTTGGAGGCCCTCGAAGCCGATCTGCGGAACCGGCTCCGACAGCTCAAGCTGGTCCAGGCCCAGCTCGCCCTGCGCGAGCGTACGGTCGATGCACTAGTCGGCCTGGTAGTGGAGGACCCACCCGAGTCACTCGTCGAGGAGGAGGTCCGCGAGCGCCTCCACGATCTCGGTCACCGCCTCGAGGCGCGCCATCTGACCGTCGAGCAATTCCTCCAGGCGTCGGGTCGAGACGAGGGCGAGCTCCTCGGTGAGATCCGGGCCGACGCCGCCCGTGCCGTCCGATTGGACCTTGCCCTGCGGGCACTGGCCGACGCCGAGGACATCCAGGTCACAGACGAGGAGCTCGACGAGACCCTGGCGGAGATGGCACAGCAGGCGGGCACGAGTGCCGCCGACCTGCGGCGTCGACTCGACCGCGCAGGCAGGCTGCCCGCGGTACGCTCCGACAGGAGGAAGGCGAAGGCACTGACCTGGCTCTTCGACCGCGTGGATCTGGTCGACGAGGACGGAAAACCCTTGTCCAGGGACGACTTGCACGTGGACGTCGCAGCACAGGGAACGGGTGACGCCGAAGAGGGCGACCAAGAGGGCGGCGCCGATGGGGCCGAGCCCGGTGAACGAGGGAGCGAGGACGTGGCGGCTGAAGGACGATCCACCGAGGAGGCGCAGTCGTGAGGGCTGCCGGCGATGCGCAGGGGTATCTCGTCCCCACCGTCATCGAGCAGACGAGCCGTGGAGAGCGTGGGTACGACCTCTACTCCCGTTTGCTCAAGGAGCGCATCATCATCCTGGGAACGCCCATCGACGACACGGTGGCCAACCTCATCTGCGCGCAGATGCTCTTCCTCGAGTACGAAGAGCCGGACAAAGACATCCACCTGTACGTCAATTCGCCCGGCGGGGATATCACCGCCCTCTTCGCCATCTACGACACCATGAAGTTCGTGAAGCCCGACGTGTCCACCTTCTGCTTCGGCCAGGCGGCGTCGGCGGCGGCGGTGCTGCTGGCGGCCGGTGCCAAGGGCAAGCGATTCGCGCTGCCTCACGCTCGCATTCTCCTGCACCAACCCTGGGGCGGTGCCGCCGGCCAGGCGAGCGATATCGAACTGCAGGCCAAGGAGATCATCCGGATGCGCGATCTGCTCAATTCGATGATCTCCGAGGACACGGGGCAGGCCCCGGACAAGATCGCCCGAGACACCGATCGTGACTTCGTGATCACGGCTGACGAAGCCGTGACCTACGGGCTGATCGACGAGGTGATCACGACTCGTGATGCCGTGGGTGCCGCCGAAGCCGTCGGCGCGGCGTAGGCTCGTACAGAGACGAAGGGGGAGACGTGGCGAAGTTCGGGGACGGCGGGGACCTCGTGAAGTGCAGCTTCTGTGGCAAGTCCCAGAAGCAGGTCAAGAAGCTGATCGCCGGCCCTGGTGTCTACATCTGCGATGAGTGCATCGACCTCTGCAACGACATCATCGCCGAGGAGCTTGCCGAGACCCCCGAGTTCTCTTTCGAGGAGCTGCCCAAGCCCCGGGAGATCTTCGACTTCTTGAACGACTACGTGATCGGCCAGGAGTACGCCAAGAAGATTTTGTCGGTTGCTGTCTACAACCACTACAAGCGCGTCCAGGCCGGGACGGCACAGGCGTCCGAGGTGGAGTTGGCGAAGTCGAACATCCTCCTGCTCGGTCCCACCGGCTGTGGCAAGACCCTGCTGGCCCAGACCCTGGCTCGCATGCTCAACGTGCCGTTCGCCATCGCCGATGCCACCGCGCTGACCGAGGCCGGCTACGTCGGTGAGGACGTCGAGAACATCCTCCTCAAGCTGATCCAGGCGGCCGACTACGACGTCAAGCGGGCCGAGACCGGGATCATCTACATCGACGAGATCGACAAGATCGCCCGCAAGAGCGAGAACCCCTCCATCACCCGTGACGTGTCAGGGGAGGGCGTCCAGCAGGCACTGCTCAAGATCCTCGAGGGGACAACCGCCTCGGTGCCGCCCCAGGGTGGACGGAAGCATCCCCATCAGGAATTCATCCAGATCGACACGACCAACATCTTGTTCATCTGCGGTGGAGCCTTCGCCGGCCTGGACAAGATCATCGAGAGCCGGATCGGCCGCAAGGGCATCGGCTTCCGGGCCGAGGTACGTCGCAGCACCGAAGCCCGTGACAGCGAGGTGCTCCGCCACGTCCTGCCCGAGGACCTGATCAAGTTCGGTCTGATCCCTGAATTCATCGGTCGTCTGCCGGTGGTGGGCGCGGTGTCGAGCCTCGACAAGGAAGCGCTGATCCGGATCCTGGTCGAGCCCAAGAACGCGCTGGTCAAGCAGTATCGGCGCGTGTTCGAGCTCGATGGTGTCGAGCTCGAGTTCGGTGACGACGCCCTCGAGGCTGTCGCCGAACAGGCCCTGTTGCGGGGCACGGGCGCACGCGGCCTGCGCGCCATTCTCGAAGAGGTCCTTCTCGAGGTCATGTACGACCTCCCGAGTCGGACCGATGTCGGCAAGTGCGTTATCGACCGGGCCGTGGTGCTCGACCGCGTCCATCCGACGCTCGTACCCCAAAGTGAGCTGGCCAACAAGGTGCGCACGCGCCGGGCCGCTTCCTGACAGGTCTCCATCCGGCGGTGTCAGTCCGCACCGACAGCGACGCGGCGCGCCCCGGACGCGACGAGATGGTGGCCTGGCTCGACAGCCACACCGACTACGAGCTGTCGATGCCCACCCGGGTGGGTGCACCCACGCTGGATCGCATACAGGCGTGGTGCCGCCTCCTCGGCGATCCCGAACGATCGTGTCCCGTGGTGCACATCACCGGCACCAACGGCAAGGGCTCGACCGCCAAGATCCTGACCGAGCTCTTGATGGCCAACGGTCTCACCGTCGGGACGTACACGAGCCCCAACCTGGCCCGGGTCAACGAACGCCTGGCCCGCAACGGTGAGCCCATCGACGACAGCGAGCTGGCCGAGGTGCTGGCCTCACTCCGGGAGCTCGAGCCCTTGCTCAGCGACAGGACGACCCGGTTCGAGCTCCTGACCGCAGCCGCCTTCCGGTGGTTCGCTGACAGCCCCGTGGACGTGGCGGTGATCGAGGTCGGGCTCGGGGGGCGGTGGGATGCCACCAACGTGGTCGAGCCCGAGGTGGCGGTCATCACGAACGTGAGCTACGACCACGTGGAGATCCTGGGCCCGACCCTGGTCGACATCGCCACGGAAAAAGCGGGCATCATCAAGCCGGGAAGCCGTGTCGTCGTGGGTGAGACCGATCCCGAGCTGCTCCAAGTCTTTCGTGACGCCGCCGAGGCCGGGGGGGCGGTCGAGACCTGGGTGCGGGGGGTGGAGTTCGACTGCGTGGAGAGCCGGGTCGCGGTGGGCGGCCGGGTCCTCGACCTGCGCACCCTGGCCGCGCACTATCCCGAGGTCTTCCTGGCGCTCCACGGTGCGCACCAAGGTGACAATGCCGCCTGCGCGGTGGCCGCCGCCGAGGCCTTCTTTGGCGCCCCTCTCGCGCCGGAGGTGGTCGAGCACGCCCTGGGCTCGGTGAAGGTGCCGGGGCGGATGGAGATCGTCGGGAGGTCGCCCGTCATCGTGCTCGACGGGGCTCACAACGTGGCGGGAGCCCAGGCGCTGGCCCAGGCGCTCGTTGCCGAGTTCGCCCCCGCTGACGACACCGTGGCGCTGATCGGCATGCTCCAGGGCCGAGACCCGAGCGCGATGCTCGAGGCGCTGCGTCCGGCGGGAGTGCGGACGGTGTTGGCGTGCACCGCACCGTCACCGCGGGCATTGCCGGCCGCCTCGATCGCCGAGGCGGCTCGGGCCCTGGGCTTCCAGGCACCCGCCGCTGACACCGTGACCGACGGCCTCACCCTGGCGCGGGCCCGCTTGTCGCCGAGTGGGACGCTCATCGTGACGGGTTCGCTGTACGTGGTGGCCGATGCCAGGGAGGTTCTCCTCGGATCGACCGAATGGGCCGATCCCGATAGCCTCTCCGAGCCATGAACCGCACCCTTGTGATTTGTAAGCCCGACGCCGTCGAGCGTGGTCTCGTCGGGGAACTGGTCGGTCGCCTCGAGCGCAAGGGGCTTCGACTCGGGGCTGCTCAGCTGCGCCAGATCGACGAGGAGACCGCCGCGGAGCACTACCAGGAGCACCTGGGCAAGCCTTTCTACGGGGATCTCGTCAAATTCATCACCCGATCGCCGGCCATGGTGCTCGTGGTGGAGGGCCCCGAGGACACCTGGAGCATCGTGCGCACGATGATGGGGCCGACGAACCCGGCCGAGGCGCCCCCCGGGACCATGCGCGGCGATCTGGGGATGCTTCTGACCGAGAACCTCGTCCACGGTTCGGACTCCGCCGAATCGGCGGCGCGCGAGATCGCCATCTTCTTTCCGGGGCTGACCTGACGTCGTAGGTCCTGTTCCCTCGGTTTGCAAACCGCGCACGGCCTCGATGTCGCCTTGTGTGGTCGGGTGCGGTCCCGTAGCCTGGGGCGCGACCCCCAAGTACAGAGGCGGGAGGCCGCCCGGATTCGGCGACGGTCCCCGCTCCATCAAGAGGTAGATCGACGCCATGCGGGACAACCGGTTCTTCTTGCTCGGCCGCGATATGGCCGTAGACCTCGGCACCGCGAACACGCTTGTGTACGTGCGCGGTCGCGGCATCATCCTGAACGAGCCGTCGGTCGTGGCGGTCAACGTCAAGGACGGCCGTCCCCTGGCCGTGGGTGCAGAGGCCAAGCGAATGATCGGTCGGACGCCCAGCCACATCCAGGCCATCCGCCCGCTGAAGGACGGTGTCATCGCAGACTTCGAGATCTGCGAGAAGATGCTCCGCTATTTCATCCAGCGGGTCCACCAGCGTCGCTTCGCCAAGCCGCGCATGGTGATCTGCGTTCCCTCCGGCATCACCGGCGTTGAGCAGCGGGCGGTCATGGAAGCGGCCGAATACGCCGGCGCCCGCAAGGCCTACATCATCGAGGAGCCCATGGCCGCCGCTATCGGTGCCGGGCTCCCCGTGCACGAGCCGACGGGCAACATGGTCGTCGACATCGGTGGCGGCACCACTGAGGTCGCTGTCATCTCACTGGGCGGCATCGTGACCAGTCAGTCGGTGCGCATCGGTGGTGACGAGCTCGACGAAGCGATCATCTCCTACATCAAGAAGGAGTACAGCCTCGCACTGGGCGAGCGCACCGCGGAAGAGATCAAGATCGCGTTGGGCTCCGCCTTTGCGCTCGAGGAGGAGTTGCACGCCGAGATCCGTGGCCGGGACTTGGTCACGGGACTTCCGAAGACGGTCGTCGTGTCCACCGAAGAGATCCGCAAGGCGATCGACGAGCCGGTATCGGCCATCATCGACGCCGTGAAGGTGACACTCGACAAGACCCCGCCCGAGCTCGCCGCCGACATCATGGAACAGGGGATCGTGCTCACCGGTGGCGGCGCCCTGCTCCACGGTCTCGACGCCCGGCTGCAGGAGGAGACAGGGATGCCCATCGTGGTCGCCCGTGATCCCCTCAACTGCGTGGCGATCGGCAGTGGCCAGTGCCTCGAGGAGTTCGAAGCGCTCAAGCAGGTCCTCATCACGTCCTCGGCGGGGTGAGAGGCGTCCGCGCCAGGCGCGGCCCCCGCTTCGCCATCGCAGTTCGGGACCTTTTGTCCCGGCGGCCGCGCGCCGGCGGAGCCGGCTCTCCCCTCTGAGCGGGCTCCTGCATGCCGCGAAGGACACGGCGCGCACGACGGGCTCGGCGGGGGACCACGATCGGGCTGCTCGTCTTGGCATCGATCGCCATCATCACCGTCGACTACCGGGGTGAGGCTCACGGAGTGATCTCGGGCGCCAAGCGCGGCGCTCACGACGCGTTCGCACCCATCCAACGCGGTGTCGATGACGTTGCACGTCCCGTGGGCAGCTTTCTGTCTGGTGCTGTCCACGGCGGCGACCTCGAAACCCAGAACGCGAAACTCCGACGCGAGATCGGCACGTTGCAGCGACAAGCATTGATGTCTCAGGCGGCGCGCAACTCGTTGCGCGCCCTCGAGCGTCTCGACCAGTTGCCGTGGGTCGGCTCCATTCCCACCGTGACCGCGCAGGTGACGGCCCTTAGCCCGTCGGACTTCGCGGCCAGCATCCAACTCGACAAGGGCAGCAAGAGCGGCGTGGCCGTCGGCATGCCCGTCGTCGGCGGGGCGGGGTTGGTCGGCCAGGTCATCGAGGTGTGGTCCTCGGGGTGCACGGTTCGCCTCGTCACCGACGTCGACTCGTCGGTCGGCGTCCGCTTCGGTACGGCGGGGAACCTCGCGCTCGTCCAGGGCTCGGGCCTGGGAAGGAGTCTGGCTGTGAACCTGATCGCCCCGGGCACCCCGCTGCACAAGGGAGAGGTGCTCACGACGAGCGGTTTGCAGTACGCGCAATACCCCGCCGACATCCCTGTTGCCACCATCACGTCGTTCTCGTCGACGCCTTCGGCTACCCAGGAGACCGTGTCGGCCCGGCCCCTCGCCGACCTCGCGATCCTGCAGTACGTCGACGTGCTCCAGTGGCAGTCCACGCCATGACACGCGTTGCCCCCACCCCCCGCGTCGGGAGGACCCTTACCACCACCGACGTGGCTCGTTCCACGATCGTGATCGCCGTCGTGCTCGTGATCCAGCACACCATTCTCGACTCGGTGCGGGTGGGGGGCGCCCACCCCGACCTCATGCTTCTCCTGCCCGTCGCGGCGGGTTACGCGGCCGGCCCCGACCGGGGTGCGGTCTTCGGGTTCATCACCGGGCTCGTGGCCGATCTGTTCCTGCCCACCCCCTACGGCCTTTCCGCATTGGTGGGATGTCTGCTCGGATATTCCACCGGCTTGGCCACCCGGGGGCTCGTGCGCAGCTCGTGGTGGTTGCCCTCGGTCGTCGCCGCGGCGGCGACGGCCGCCGGCATGGGCGCGTACGCGATCCTGGGGGCCGTGCTCGGCGACCCTGCGATGCTCAGGACCTATCTCGTTCCCGCCCTCGTGGTGGGAACGCCCTCGGCGGCGCTGCTCGCCGTCCCGATCCTGCGCTTCGTTACCTGGGCCGTGCCCGAGCCGGGCCCGAGCCGCGGCGTCGCCGGCGGCGGGGGCCTGCGGTGAGATTCCGTCGCCGTCGTTTCGCGCTGGCACTGCGTAGCGCCGACACCCCGAAGCGACCGCCCCGCCCGGCGCGCTCGAGAACGGGGCGTCTGCGCCATCCCCTGCGTGGTACCCGCTTCTATCCCAAACCCAAGACGCCGCGCCCGGAGCGTCCGCACGGGCCGAGCGGTCCCCGCATGCGTCCCCGTCGCTCGGTGGTCGACCGGGTGATGACGGTCAGCGAGCCCTCGGCGCCCCGTACGGTGATCCGCCTACGGGTGCTCGGGGTCGTCGTCGCCGCGCTCTTCTCCCTCATGTTCATCCGGCTGTGGTACCTCCAGGTTCTCGACACCTCGGCGTACTCCAAGACGGTGACCGCCAACCAGGTCCGCACCGTGGAGGTCCCCGCGCCCCGCGGGCTCATCACCGATCGCAGCGACAACATCATCGTGGGCGACCAGGTGACCCAGGACATCACGCTCTCGCGCGTGTCGGCCCAAGAGCACCCGGCGGTGGTGGGGCAGCTGGCCGCCCTCCTCGGGATCTCGTCCGCACAGATCGAGGCCGACCTCGCCAACGTCCAGTACAGCTTGTACAAGCCGGTCCCGATCCTCGAGAGTGCCCCACTGTCGGACGTGCTCTACATCGGCGAGCACGCGTCGATGTTCCCGGGCGTCTCGGCGGTGGCCGACACCAACCGCACCTTTCCCCTCGGGCAGACGGGCGTGCAGATGCTGGGGTACGTGGGACAGATCTCGAGTGAGCAGCTCCAGGCCCACTCGGCGCAGGGGTACCAGCTCGGCGATCTCTACGGTCAGAGCGGGCTCGAGAACGAGTACCAGGGCGCGCTGCGGGGACGGCCCGGCGTGGACAAGGTCGAGGTCGACGCGCACGGACAGGTGGTGGGCAGCCTCGGGGAGACCCCCCCCACGGCGGGCGACGATCTCGTGACCAACATCGACTCCGGCCTCGAGCAGACCTTGCAGCAGGCGCTCGACGCCGAGATCGCGTCGCTCAAGGGGAAGTCCACCGAAGGCGCCGCCGTCGCTCTCGACCCCCAGACGGGCGCGGTCTTGGCGCTCGTGTCGTCGCCGACCTACGACCCGACGTGGTGGACCAACGGCATCTCCACCGCCCACTTCCGCCAGATCCAGGCCACCGGTGCCCAGAACAACAACGCCATCCAGGGTCTCTACACCCCGGGGTCGACCTTCAAGTTGGCCACCGCCACCGCCGCGTTGCAGACCGGGCTCATCAGCCCGGGCTACACCTTCAATGACACGGGCGCGTACACGGTCCCCGGTTGTGCGACGGGCGGGTCGGGGTGCGTGACCTACCACGACAACGAAGGTGAGGTGGGAGGCCGGATCAATGTGTCCCAGGCGCTCACGGTGTCGAGCGACATCTTCTTCTACAACCTGGGTGTCGAATTCTGGGATCAGCGCAACCGCTACGGCAAGACGCCGATCCAGGACGCCGCCGCGCAACTCGGCTACGGGGACGTCACCGGGATCGACCTCCCCAACGAGACCCACCTGGCCCGGGTGGACTCGCCGACGGTCGTGGCGCGCGAGCACTCCCAGGACCCCAAGGACTACCCCAACGGCGCGTGGTTCACGGGGAACAACCTGGAGCTCGCCTTCGGCCAAGGTGGCACGGTGATCACCCCGCTCGAGCAAGCCGTCGCCTATGCCACCTTCGCCAACGGGGGCACCCGCTACGTCCCCGAGGTGGCCGCCGGCATGGTCGACGCCCACGGCAAGGTGGTGCGCACCATCGCCCCCAAGGTCGCCGGGCACGTCGCGTACTCGCCCGGCAACTACCAGGCCCTGCTGTCGGGGTTCGAAGGGGCCGTGCAGAATTCCAAGGGCACGGCCGCCCCCGCCTTCGCCGGCTTTCCCCTCTCCACCTTCCCCCTGGCGGGCAAGACGGGTACGGCTACCACCAACGAGCAGCAGCCCAACTCGTGGTTCGTGGGCTGGGGGCCCGTCCCCGATCCCAAGTACCTGATCGCCGTGGTGGTCCAGGGCGGTGGCTTCGGCTCCCAGGCTGCCGCCCCCGTGGCGCGCCAGGGCTTCGACTACCTCGTGGTCCACCCCGAGTCCCCCGCCCACATCGCTCCGGCCACGACTCCCGCCCCCGTCCTCGTCCCCCCGACCACCACAACCACCACCCCCGGGGCCACCACGGCGATCACCTCGACCTCCCCGACGACGACGGCCCCGCACAGCAACACCACAACCCGGGCGCTCGCCGCTACTCGGCTCCGGGGGCGTCGGGGAGGGCTCTAGACTCGGCGGGCACATGACTTCTCTGTGGCCACGGATCGAGCCTCTCCTGGCCCAGGTCACGAAGCCCGCCCGCTACATCGGTGGTGAGCTCGGGGCGCGCCGCCCCATGCACGCACCCGGGCGGGTGGCCTGGTTGCTCATCTACCCCGATACCTACGAGATCGGGCTGCCGAACCAGGGGCTCCAGATCCTGTACGAAATACTGAACGAGCGTGGCGATGCCGTGGCGGAGCGCGCCTACGCGCCCTGGACCGACATGGAAGCCGCCATGCGGGAGGCGTCGGTCCCGCTCTTCTCGCTGGAGAGCAGCCTGCCGGCGGGGGAGTTCGACGTCCTGGCGTTCAACCTCTCGGCCGAGCTCACCTACACCAACGTGCTCAACCTGGTCGACCTGGCCGGAGTGCCGGTGCGGGGAGCGGACCGCGACGCGTCGCACCCCCTGGTGGTGGCGGGCGGCCACTGCGCTTTCAACCCCGAGCCTCTGGCCGACTTCGTCGACGCCTTCGTGCTGGGTGACGGCGAGGAGGCGGTGGGGGATCTGACCGAGGTGATCGGGGCGTGGGGGGCCACCGGTGGCGAGAGCCGCGGCGACCTGTTGCGCATCCTGGCGACGGTGCCAGGGGTGTACGTGCCCTCCTGCTACGACCCGGGCTACCAAGGCGGCCGCCTCACCGGGGTGACGCCACGTGCGCCCGGTGTGCCCGAGCGCGTGGAGAAGCGGACGATCGCCGATCTGGGGGAGTGGCCCTACCCCAAGCAGCAGCTCGTGCCCTTGATCGAGGTCGTCCACGACCGTCTCAACGTCGAGGTGTTCCGGGGTTGCACGCGGGGGTGTCGCTTCTGCCAGGCCGGGATGATCACCCGACCTGTTCGCGAACGCCCCGCCGCTCAGGTCAACGAGATGGTTCGCGACGGCCTCGACCGGACGGGATACGACGAGGTCACATTGACATCGCTCTCGAGCGCGGACTTCTCGGGCATCGGTGACGTGGTGTCCACGGTCATCAACGACCCCGAGTGCTCGGGTCAGGTGTCGGTGAGCCTCCCCAGCCTGCGGGTCGACGCGTTCACCGTAGGGTTGGCGGCCGAGATCCAAAAGGTTCGCCGCACCGGGCTCACCTTCGCCCCCGAGGGCGGCACATGGCGCATGCGTCAGATCATCAACAAGCTCATCCGCGAGGAGGATCTCTACGCGGCGGTCGATGCCGCCTTCTCCCAAGGCTGGAGGCGGGTGAAGCTGTACTTCCTCATCGGCCTGCCCACCGAGACCGATGAGGACGTCCTGGGAATCACCCGCCTCGCCGGCGCGTGCGCCGAGATCGGTCGGCGCTACCACCACAACGTGACGGTCACCGCCTCGGTGGGTGGGTTCGTCCCCAAGGCCCACACGCCCTTCCAGTGGTTCGGGCAGAACACGATGGAGGAGCTTCGGCGCAAGGTGGGATTGCTCAAGGACGCGGCACGCGGCACGCGTGGCCTGACCCTGCGCTGGCACGATCCCGAAGCTACGGCGGTGGAGGGGCTCGTCAGTCGCGGCGACCGTCGCATGGGTGCGGTCATCGAGCACGTCTGGCGCCACGGAGGCACGTTTCAGGAGTGGTCCGAATACTTCGACCTGGGGTTGTGGACGAACGCGCTCGAGGCGGCGGGGCTCGATTTCGCCGACAGCGTGTACCGCCACCGCGACGAGCACGAGGTCCTCCCCTGGGACCACGTCTCGGCCGGACTGCACCGCGACTTCCTGTGGCAGGACTTCCAAGAGGCCCTGGCCGAACACGGCCTCGAGGACTGCCGTTGGACCCCGTGCTACGACTGCGGGGCCTGTACCGGGCTCGGGGTCGAGCACATGGTGGCCTCGGCCGTGCCGCCCGCCGGCGGGAGCCAGGGCACGGGGCAGGACCTGGTCTCGGGCGGTACCGTGCCGGTCCGGTTCCTCGAGACGGTCGGGGCGTCGATGTCGTCGGGCTCGACACGGGACCCGGCCCGATGAAGGTCCGTGTCCGCTTCACCAAGGTCGGCCGGGTTCGGTGGACGAGCCACCGCGACGTGGCCCGGATGTGGGAGCGGGCCCTGCGCCGCGCTCGGATGCCCGTCTCTTATACGGCGGGATTCACGCCGCGCCCGCAGCTGAGCTTCGGGTTGGCCTTGCCCACCGGGTGCGAGTCGGTCGCCGAGTACCTCGACATCGCGCTCGACGAGCCTGTCGCACCGTCCGAGTTGGCGCCTCGGGTCAGCCCGATGTTGCCCGAGGGCGTCGACGTGGTGGCGGCGGCTGTCCTCGAGCCGGGGACGAACTCCCTCCAGGAAGACGTGTCCTCGTGCACGTGGGAGATCCGCGTGCCCGGGGTCGGCTCCGGCGACCTCGAGGCGGCGATCAGCCACGCGCTCGTCGCCGACTCCCTTCCCATCACGCGCGAGCGCAAGGGACGAGACGTGGTCGACGACCTGCGTCCCTCGGTGCTGGTGTTGTCTTGTGCCGGATGTGACGCGGACGGTGCCCAACTCGTGGCCGAGCTCGGCACCCGGCCCCGCGGAGTACGACCATCCGAGCTCGCCCAGGCCTTGGGTGTCGAGCTCGGGCTTGCCCGTAGAACCTGTCAATGGATCGAGCGCGACGGCTCCCGCTGGGAGCCTCTCCGGGTGGACCCCTCGGGTACCGCCCTCATCTGGGAACGCGCCTCGTGAGGAGTACCAGAAGGGATCGTTCCCATGTCCGATACGAGCGCCGGGCAGCCGACGGCGGAGCCGACCGGCTCCCCGTCTGTCCCCGCACCAACCGACCCCGGGGCGACGAACGCCCTTGCCGGGCTCAACACCGGATCGCGAGGTTCTCCCCCGGACCGTAACAGCCCGCACGCCGAGCAAACCGAAGGGCTCGACGGGGGTGAACCGACCGCGGCCCCTCGTCAGACACCACCTCGCGACCCCGCCCCTCGGGAGACGCCGTCCGACGAGACCCCGTCGGGCGACAGCGCGTCACCGGTGAGCGCGTCGACAGAGACCGGGTCGGGAGAGACCGGGTCGGGAGACGCGACGTCGGATGACGCGCCGTCCGGCGGTGCCCCCCGTGTACCGTCGAACCCGCGTCGCCGTCGCAAGCGCCCCGCCGGCACCCGTGCGCCCGGGGCCGCGAGCGCGGAGGCCGTCCCGGAACCCAACGGGGACAGCGGAGCCCGGGCCGAGCCCGGAGACGTCGAAGCGCCCGCACCAGGCGCCGCGGCCGAGGATGGCGAAGGGGAGGAGCCGGGGGAGGCGCCGGCGACGCCCAGGGTGGGTGACAGGAAAGCCCCCGTGGAGCGACCCCGGATCGGCGACACCCGCCCCGCCCGGCCACCGGTGCCCCCCGTGGCCCCCGTGCCGGTGACCCCGCTGGCAGCCAAGGCGGTGAGGTCCGCACCCGCCCCGGTCGTGGTGGCGCCGGTGGCGGCGGCCGTGTCCGACGGAGACGGTGACAGCCCCGAGAGCGCCGAGTCCAAGGCGTCGGGGGGTCGGTCTCGACGTCGCAGCGGCCGCGAGCGGCGGGGGCGCCCCGTGGGCCGGTACCTCATGTGCGTCCACGTCCGCCCCCATGCCACCCAGATCGCCGTGCTCGAGGGCCGTACCCTGGTAGAGCACTACGTGTCGAGGGCGTCTGACGACGCCACCCAGATCGACGGCAACATCTATCGCGGCCGTGTCCAGAACGTCCTGCCGGGCATGGAGGCGGCGTTCATCGACATCGGCACCCCCAAGAACGCCGTGCTGTACCGGGGTGACGTCCGCTACGACGTCGAGGACGTCGAAACTGCCAAGAGCTCCTCGGCGCGTATCGAGGAGATGTTGCACCCCGGCCAGGTCATCTTGTGCCAGGTCACGAAGAACCCGATCGGGGCCAAAGGTGCGCGCCTGACCCAGGAGGTCTCGCTGCCGGGGCGTTTCGTCGTCATGGTCCCCAACTCCAGCGCCTTCGGCATCTCCAAGCGCCTCGACGACAACGAGCGCAAGCGGTTGCGTCGGATCGTCGACGAGGTGCGGCCCGCCGGGCACGGTCTGATCGTGCGGACCGCGGCCGAAGGGGCCAGCCAGGACGAGCTGCGTCACGATGTCGAACGTCTGGTGGCGCTGTGGGCCGCCATCGAGGCGGAAGCCAACCGGTCCAACGCCCCGGGGTTGCTCTACCGCGAACCCGACCTCGCCGTGCGCATCGTGCGCGAGGAGTTCAACCGCGAGTACCGCAACGTGGTCATCGACGACGAGACCCTGTACGCGCAAGTCCGTGATTACATCGAGCAGGTGAACCCCGAGCTCGTCGACAGAGTCGAGTACTACGACCCGGTCGTCGAGAACCTTCCCATCTTCGAGCGCTTCCACGTGCACGAGCAGCTTCACAAGGCCCTCGATCGCAAGGTGTGGCTGCCTTCGGGGGGATCGATCATCATCGAACGCACCGAGGCCCTCACCGTGATCGACGTGAACACCGGCAAGAACGTGGGCAAGTCGAACCTCGAGGAGACCGTCTACCGCAACAACCTGGAGGCCGCCGAGGAGATCGCCAGACAGCTCCGCCTGCGCGACATCGGGGGCATCATCGTCATCGACTTCATCGACATGGAGATCCGCGACAACCGGGACCGGGTATCCGCCGCCCTGCGCTCGGCGCTGGCACGGGACAAGACGAGGACCCAGGTGTTCGACATCTCCGAGCTGGGCCTGGTCGAGATGACCCGGAAGCGGGTCTCGGAGGGCCTGGTGGAGTCGCTCTCGACCGTCTGCACGGTGTGCGGTGGGCGCGGGATCGTGCTCGACGACTCCCTGCTGTAAGATTGCCGGGCTATGTACGCAGTCATCCAGAGCGGAGGCAAGCAGGAGCGTGTGGCCGAGGGCCAGCATCTGCGCGTGGAGCTGCTGGGCGTGCCCGAGGGCAGCGAGGTCGAGCTCGCCCCCGTGCTGGTCGTCGACGACGACCGGGTGCTCGCCACCCCGGCCGAGCTCGCCGGGACGGTAGTGGCCGCCCGGGTCGTGGGGCGGGAGCTGGGTCCCAAGATCCGAGGCTTCACGTACCAGGCCAAGGCGCGACGCCGGCGTCGGTGGGGGCACCGTCAGCAATACGACACCGTCGAGATCTTGTCGATCACGGTCCCCGCGGGCCGCTGACACCGCCACACGGGAGGCGATTCTCATGTCGAAGACAAAGGGCGGGGGATCGACCCGCAACGGCCGGGATTCGAAGTCGAAGCGACTCGGCGTGAAGGTGTACGACGGGACGACGGTCCCCGCCGGGGCGATCATCCTGCGCCAGCGCGGGACCAAGTTCCATCCCGGCGAGAACGTCGGGCGCGGTGGCGACGACACGCTGTTCGCCACCGCCGGGGGCGTGGTGAGCTTCGGCACCCGCAAGGGTCGCCGTCAAGTGAGCGTCCGCGCCGAATCCTGAGCCGGGGCGCCCCGCCGCACGCTCCCCCGAGGAGGGTGTGACGGTGCCCCGTAGAATCGGAGCCGTGTCCGGGTTCGCCGACGAGGCCCAGGTTCATGTGAAGGCGGGCGACGGCGGTGCCGGTTCGGTGTCCTTTCGTCGCGAGGCCCACGTTTCGCGCGGCGGCCCTGACGGCGGCGACGGCGGCGACGGCGGCGACGTGTGGCTCGTGGCCACCACCAACCAGGCGTCGCTGCTCGGGTTTCGCGACCACCCCCATCGCCGGGCCACCGACGGCAAGCACGGCCAAGGCAAGAAGCGCCATGGCCCGCGCGGTCAGGCCCTCGAGGTCCCCGTCCCGGTGGGCACGACGGTGCGTGGTCCCGACGGTGCGGTGCTCGCCGATCTGGCCACGAACGGGGACCGCTGGCTCGCGGCCGGGGGTGGGCGGGGGGGGCGGGGCAATGCCCGGTTCCTGAGCAACCGCCGCCGGGCTCCCGCCTTTGCCGAGCAGGGCGAAAAAGGCGAGGAGCGCTGGCTCGACCTCGAGCTCAAACTGCTGGCCGACGTGGCGCTGGTGGGTCTCCCCAACTCCGGCAAGAGCACCTTGATCTCGCGTATCTCGGCGGCGCGTCCCAAGGTGGCCGCCTATCCGTTCACCACCCTCGAACCGCATCTCGGTGTGGTCCGGGTCGGTCGGCCCGGTGACGAATCCGAATTCGTGGTGGCTGACGTCCCGGGCCTCGTCGAGGGCGCGGCCGAGGGTCGTGGCCTGGGCCACCGGTTCCTCCGCCACGTCGAGCGCGCCCGCGCCCTGGTGGTGGTGCTCGACCTCGCCCCCGCCGACGAGATGGCCGTGTCCGAGCAGCAGCGCATCCTCCTCGCCGAGCTCGGCCGGTACCGACCCGAGCTCCTCCAGCGCCCCCGCATCGTCGTGGGCTCGAAGTCCGACGTCGCCCCCGGGCCTGTCCCAGACGGGCTCGAGCTCACCATCTCGGCCGTCACCGGGGCGGGGATCCCGGAGTTGCTGGTCCGGCTGGCTGGCATGGTGGTCGAGGCGCGCGCCGCCGAAGCCGTGCCCAACCGATCCGTGGTAATCCACCGCCCGTTGTCGGAGGAGATCGAAGTGGTCCGGGGCGAGGACGGCTCCTTCGTGGTGCTCGGTCGTCCGGCGCTGCGGGCGGTGGCGTTGTCCGACCTCAACGATCACGATGCCGTGGACTACGTCCAGACCCGTCTGCGCAGGCTCGGCGTCGAGCGCGCCCTCGTGCGGGCCGGGATCCATGACGGCGATGTCGTGCACCTCGGCGAGTTGAGCTTCACCTACCGGCGCGAGGACGGGGTCGAAGCGGCGGTGGCCGAACCGCCGCCTCCCGAGCCCCGGCGCGGGGGGAGACGAGGCAGGGGAACCGGGACGTGACGGTCCACGACAGCGCCCGCACGGTGGTGGCGAAGATCGGGTCTTCGTCGATCACGAGCGCCGGCGGCGGTGTGGACCCCGCCGCTGTGGACAGGTTGTGTGCCCAGGTGAGCGAGCTCCACGCGCTCGGTCACAGTGTGGTCCTCGTCAGCTCAGGCGCCATCGCGGCGGGGTGGTCCGCCATGGGGGGCGGGCCCCGGCCCACCGACCTCGCCACATTGCAGGCGGTCTCCGCCGTGGGGCAGTCGAAGCTGATGCGCGTGTACGACGAGGCCTTCGGGGCTCGGGGGCTGGCCGTGGGGCAGGTGCTCCTGGCTCCGCTCGACTTCATCCACCGCCAGCAGTACCTCCACGCCCGCCAGACGCTGTCCCGTCTGCTCGAGCTGGGTGTGGTCCCGGTGGTGAACGAGAACGACGCCACCTCCGACGACGAGATCCGCTTCGGCGACAACGACCGGCTCGCCGCTCTCGTCGCCCACCTCGTCGCCGCCGATCTGCTCGTCCTGCTCACCGACACGGCCGGCCTCCTGACCGCCGATCCCCGTACCACGGCCGAGGCGTCGCTCATCGAAGAGGTGGTCGAGGTCGACCACGAGCTCGAGACGCTGGCGGGCGGGGCGGGCAGCGTGGTGGGCAGCGGCGGAATGGCGTCGAAGCTGGCCGCGGCGAAGATCGCGGCGTGGTCCGGCGTCGAGACCGTCATCGCCGACGCCGGTCGGGCGGGGGTGCTGCGCGGCGCCATCGACGGTGAGCCCGGGGTGGGGACCGTCTTCCGGGCCCGGGGACGGCGCCTGCCGGCCAGAAAGCTGTGGATCGCCTTCGCCGTCGCCGCCTCGGGGACCCTCATCGTGGACGAAGGCGCCCGTCTTGCCCTCGTGGAACGTGAGGCCTCGCTGCTCCCGGCCGGGGTGGTGTCGGTGTCGGGCCGCTTCGACGCCGACGACGCCGTCGAGATCGCGGGGCCCGACGGCGTGGTCTTCGCCAAAGGGCTCGCTCGTCATGGGGCCGAGCTCGTGGCGTCGTGGGCGGGTCGACGTACGAGCGCGTTGCCCGATGGCGCCGCTCCCGAGGTCGTGCACCGGGACGACCTGGTGGTGCTGGTCTGAGCCCACCCGCTCGTCGACGGGGTCGGGCCCCGGGTCGAGCCGTTGGACGTGGGACCTCCGCCCGGGCGGTCCGCGTGGCGGAGGTACCCTGGAGCATGGGCCGGGAGCACATCGTCGATCTCGGCCGGCGCGCCAAGGCGGCCTCCCGGGTCCTGGCCGGGGCGGACGGCGCCGCCAAGAACGGTGCGTTGCTGGTGGCCGCCGACCTGCTCGAGGAGCGGGGCGTCGATTTGCTCGAGCACAACGCCGCCGACCTCGAGCGGGCCCGGGCCGGTGACGCCGCCGACGTGGCCCTCGACCGGCTGCGCCTCACCGCCGAGCGGGTCGCGGCCATGGCCGACAGCCTGCGCCAGGTCGCCGCGCTGGGTGACCCCGTCGGCGAGGTGGTCGAGGGCTGGGTGCGCCCCAACGGCTTGCGCGTCCAGCGTGTCCGGGTCCCGCTCGGGGTGGTCGGTGTCATCTACGAGAACCGACCCAATGTCACGAGCGACGCGGCGGGGCTCTGTCTGAAAGCGGGCAACGCCACGATGTTGCGGGGATCGTCGAGCGCCGCCGCCTCCAACGCCGCCATCGTGGGCTGTCTGCGGGAGGCGCTGGCCAAAGTCGGCCTCCCCGAGGACGGTGTGGTGAACGTGGCCGACACGAGCCACGAGGCTGCGGTGGCGTTCATGCAGCTCAACGGCATGATCGATTGCCTCGTCCCCCGCGGGGGCCACTCCCTCATCGCCTCGGTACGCGAGCACGCCACGGTGCCCTATGTGATCGACGGGGACGGCAACTGCCACGTGTACGTCGACGCCGGCGCCGATCTCGACATGGCCCTGTCCATCGTGGTGAACGCCAAGACCCAACGCCCCGGGGTGTGCAACGCGGCGGAGTCCCTCGTCGTCCACGAGGCGGTGGCGGGGGAGTTCCTGCCCCGCCTGGGCGAGGCCCTGTCGGGTGTCGAGCTGCGTGGCGACGGGGCGAGCCGCGCCCTCCTCCCCACCATGGCGCAGGCCACCGAGGACGACTTCGGGGCGGAGTTCCTGGGCCCGATCATGTCGGTGGCGGTCGTGGCCGATCTCGACGGGGCCATCGATCACATCACCCGGTACGGATCGGGGCATTCCGAAGCCATCGTCACCAACGACCTGGGCGCTTCGGAGCGATTCTGTCGCGAGGTCGACGCCGCCGCCGTCGTCGTCAACGCGTCGACGCGGTTCATCGACGGGGGAGAGCTCGGCCTCGGATCCGAGATCGGGATCTCCACGCAGAAGCTCCACGCCCGTGGTCCGATGGGGCTGCGCGAGCTCACGTGCGTGAAGTACGTCGTGCACGGGAACGGGCAGGTGCGACGGTGAGCCCCGCGGGCGACAAGGACGGTGACGAACCCCGACCGCCTGACACCACCGGGATGCTCGGGTTCCCCGACCCGGGCCCGCCCTTGTTCTCGTCGGTGACCGAGGTGCGCGAGCGCCTGGCCGCGGTCGGGTACCTCGCCGATGATGGCATCGCCGGGGTGGTCCATCTCGCCGACCGTCTGGCCAAGCCGGTGCTCGTGGAGGGGCCGGCCGGCACGGGCAAGACCGAGCTGGCCAAGTCGGTGGCCCGTGTCACCGGCAGCCGGCTCATCCGGCTGCAGTGCTACGAGGGCCTCGACGAGTCCAAGGCGCTGTACGAATGGAATTACAAGAAGCAGCTGCTCCGAATCCAGGCGCAGCGGGTCGTCGACGACGACGGGTCCGAGGCCGCGTCGCTGTCGGCGCGTGATGGGGCGGGCGACGGGTCGACGAGCTCATGGCGCGACCTCGAAGAGGACATCTTCTCCGAGGAGTTCCTCCTCACCCGCCCGCTGCTCGAGGCCATCCGGTCGCCGGACCCCGTGGTCCTCCTCGTCGACGAGGTGGACCGCGTCGAGCTCGAGACCGAGGCTCTGCTGCTCGAGGTGCTGTCGGAGTACCAGGTGTCGATCCCCGAGCTCGGCACGATCCGGGCGCAACAGATCCCGCTCGTCTTCCTCACGTCCAACAACACGCGCGAACTGTCCGAGGCGCTCAAGCGCCGGTGCCTGTATCTCCATCTCGACTACCCCTCGCTCGAGCGAGAGCGCGACATCGTCCTCACCCGCGTTCCCGGGGTGACCGAGGAGCTCGCCGATCAGATCGCGCGGATCGTCCGGTCGCTGCGGACCCTCGAGCTCAAGAAGTACCCGTCTGTCTCCGAGACCCTCGATTGGGCGCGCACCCTCGTGGTGCTCGGGGTCGAGTCGATCGATGCCGAGCAGGCCAAGGCCACGTTGCACGTCCTGCTCAAATACCGCAGCGACCTCGAGCGCGCGGCCAAGGAACTGGCCGTGGCCGGGGAGGACCGGGCCTGAGGCCGAGATCGTGCTCGACGTCCTCACCGGCTTCATCGGAGAGCTGCGCTCCGCCGGCCTGCCGGTGTCGCTGACCGAGTCGATCGACGCGGCCGAAGCGGTCCACCACATCCCTCTCGAGGACCGTGACGCCCTCAAGTACGCGTTGGCGGCCACCTTGGTCAAGTCCTCGTCGCACTGGAAGGCGTTCGAGACCGCCTTCGAGGTGTACTTCTCGATGCGGGGCCCACAGTACGAGTTCGGTGACGAGTCCTCGTCGCCCGACGCCGACAGCGACACCGACAGCGAACACCGCGGCCAGGGCCGGGGCCAGGGCGGGGGTGGCGGCGAATCGCTGTCGTCGGAGGAGCTCGCCGAGATGCTGTTCCGGGCCCTGCTGTCGGCCAACGACGCCCAGGTCGCCGCGCTGGCCCGCCAGGCCGTGAGCCGATTCGCGGGCATGGAGCCGGGCCGTCCCGTGGGCGGCACCTACTACCTGTACCGGACCCTGCGGAACCTCGACCTCGACCGTGTCCTCGAGCGGTTGATGGAGACGGCACGCGCCGCGACGCCCGAGGGGCAGCTGACCCCGCTCGAAGAGCGCCTGGCCCGCGACGAGTTCAAGAGCCGTCTCGACCACCTTCGTCGCGAGCTCGAGGACGAGATCCGGCGGCGGCTCGTGGCCGACCGGGGAACCGAGGCGCTGGCCCGCTCCTTGCGTAAGCCCTTGCCCGAGGAGATCGACTTCATGCACGCCACCCGGGACGAGCTGGCGTCGTTGCGCCGTGCCATCCATCCCCTCACCCGCAAGCTGGCGGTGCGACTGGCCCGCAAGCGCCGCCACGGCCGCAAGGGGCCTCTCGACTTCCGGTCCACCATGCGCCACTCGTTGTCGACCGGGGGTGTCCCCGTCGATCCCAAGTTCCGCTATCCGCGCCCGGCCAAGCCCGAGATCATCGTCATCGCCGATATCTCGGGATCGGTGGCGTCGTTCGCGCGGTTCACCCTCCATCTCGTGCACGCCATCAGCTCGCAATTCTCGAAGGTGCGCAGTTTCGTGTTCATCGACGGCATCGACGAGGTCACGAGGTTCTTCGAGAACGTCGACGATGTCGCCGACGCCGTGCACCGCATCAACACCGAGGCCGATGTGGTGTGGGTCGACGGCCACTCGGACTACGGCCACGCCCTGTCGGTGTTCTGGGAACGCTGGGGCGAGGAGATCACGCCGCGCTCGAGCGTCCTGCTGCTCGGCGACGCCCGCAACAACTACCACGCCTCGCAGGCCTGGGTCATCCAGGAGATCCGGCACCGCGCCCGCCATGTGTACTGGCTCAATCCCGAGCCCCGTGCCTACTGGGGGACCGGTGACTCCATCCTGGGCGAGTACGCCGTGCACTGCGACGACGTGTTCGAATGCCGGAACCTGCGCCAGCTCGAGCATTTCGTGACCGAGTTGGCGTGAGCGCAGCGGGAGCCGGCGCGAGGGGCGCGCCGCCGGGCGTCCGCACCGTGCCCCAAGCGACCGCGGAGGTGACGCGCGTCGTCCTCATCCGCCACGGCGAGGCGACCTGCAACGTGCGGGGTGTCGTCGGGGGCAGTGAGGGATGCACCGGGTTGACTGCCACCGGGAGACGCCAGGCCGAAGCGCTGCTCACCCGACTCCTCGAGACGGGTGAGCTCGCCCAGGCCGGCGCGCTCTATGCCAGTGTGCTCCCGCGCGCGCTCGAGACGGGGGGCATCGTGGCCGCGAGCATCGGGGACGGAACCGCGCCGGTGGGGGACTGCGACCTGTGTGAACTGCATCCCGGTGAGGCCGACGGCCTCACCTGGGACGAGTTCCGCCTCCGTTACGGCGAGCCCGACTTCGACGCTGATCCCGACACCGAGGTGGCGCCGGGGGGAGAGAGCTGGAGCTCGTTCGTGACCCGTGCGTCAGAGGCGGTGACGCGTATCGCCGAGGCGCACCGTGGCGAGCTCGTGGTCATCGTGTGTCATGCCGGGGTTATCGAGTCGACCCTCCTGGCCTTCCTGCCCGTGGCGACGGAGCGGGGACGGCTGGGTCTTCCCACCGAGCACACCTCGCTCACCGAATGGGAGCGAGGGGAGGGGCGATGGCGGTTGGTGCGCTACAACGACGCTGCCCACGTGCGCGCCCTGGTGGGCTGATCGCCCCGTCAGTCCCGGACGCGCCCCTTGGGATGGCGGGCGTCGAATTCGTCGTCGAGGGCAGGCTGTGCCTCGCAGCGCCAGCCACCGATCAGCTCGCTCCTGATCCAGGCGAAGCGTTTTCGTTTCGTGCCGTTGCGGACGGAGAACGCGAAGTGAGCGTCGTCCTTGGCGAGTGATAGGGCGACACGGCGGACGTCGTCCTGGGTCGCCATCGGCTCGGCTCCGGGACTCCGCTCAGCACGCGTCGTCCCCGACTAGCACGCGTAGTCCCCGTCGAGGCTCACCCCGTTCGCCTGATTGGTGTACTGGGTGACCCATACCCCACCTGTGGGCAGGAGGTTGCCGTTCTGAGCCGCGTAGGACACCGCGTTGGCGCAGTTGCCCTGAGGATCGTCGGTGTACCACGCCACCCACAACGGGACCGCCGGTTGGAAGGCACCGGCGATGCCGTTCCAGGAGAGGGGGCTCGTATAGATGCCGACGTTGTTCACCCCCGCGCCCCGCAGCGCGTTGATGGCGCCGATGACGACCTGGTCGTTCTCGGCGGTGTTCGACGACCAGTTGGCCGCCTCGATGTCGAGCCACCACGTGACCAGGGGGTTCACGGCCTGGGATTGCGCGTACTGGTAGGCGTAGACACCGGCTTCGTATCCCCAGTTGCACGACGTGTCACCGTTGCAGCCGGGTTGGTCGGTGGGGTCGGTCCCGTACGTCATGAAGATGTAGAGGTTGAGCCCGCCTCCGGCCCACTGGGCTTCGTGGGCCAGGCACGGGTTGGGGGATCCGTTCGACTGCCCGGTTGCCTGGACGATGCCGACGGTGTGTCCCGACGGGAGCGTGTTGGTGCACGCCGGGGGGTTGTCCTGGAATTTCGAGATGTCGTACCCGAAGCTCCCCGACGGGTAGGCGCCGTTGGCGGCCACACCCGTGCCTGGGCCGTCGGCGATGCCGACCACCGGGTCCGTGATGTGCTGGGGCGCCGACCCGAAGTACCCGGCGTCGCCGAACGAGGTGACGGCGCCGTTGGAGTCGGTCAGCCAGTAGCCACCGGGATCCGCGGATGCGATCCCCACCACGGGGCGGGCCAGGGCGTGGCCGCCCAGGGATCCGTAGAACCGGGCGTCGCCGAAGGCGAAGACCCCCCCGTCGGCGGCCACCATCAGATAGCCACCGGCGTCGGGAGAGGTGGCGCCCACGATCGGCGCCTGGAGCTTGAGGTTGCCCAGCGAGCCGGCGAACCCGGCGTCGCCGAAGGCGAAGACCCCTCCGTCGGACGCGAAGAGCCAGTAACCGCCCCCGTCGGGGGTGGCCACGATGGCGACCACCGGCTTGGTGAGCTTGACCGCACCCATCGACCCGAAGAACGGTGCGTCGAAGGCGAACACGCCACCGTCCGACGCCACCGTCCAGTAGCCCCCGGTGGCGGGGTCCGCGGCGATGCCCACCATGGGTTTGTTGAGCTTCACGCCTCCCATCGAGCCGTGGAACCCGGCGGTGCCGAAGGTGAACACCCCGCCGTCCGACGCGACTGTCCAGTACCCCCGGCCGTCAGCTCCGGACAGGCCCGTGGTGGGGGCGATGCCGACCATGGGCTGGGCCAGGCGCACGCCTCCCATGGACCCGTCGAAGGGCAGGCCCCCGAAGTTGAACACCCCGCCGTCCGACGCCACCAGCCAGTACGACGGCACCGCCGCCGTCGAGGTCGTAACGGCGTCGGTCAGTCGGCGCGGCGTTGGGCCCGAGGTGGCGACGAGGCCAGACACAACGGCGAGAGCGACGGCGAAGGCACCGAGCGCGCGGGCGGGACGCGTCACATGTTGTGCGAGACGATGCATGGAGGGGTTGCTGCGATCCTTGCTGCGCGAGGGCGCGTCCGCGGGTTCCAAACGGGGTCGGAGATGCGGTGTCGAAAAGGGCGGGTGTGCGTTCCATTCTCACGGAGAGCACGACGCGAAGCAACGACACCCCCGGCACCGGCGCCCACCTGCGCCGATGCACGCGGGACGATGTCGCGTCGCGGAGATCGATCGCCGCCGACGAGGGGGTCAGGCTCTGAGGAGCTCGGCCACCCGGAAGGCGAGGTCGATGGCCTGACGGGCGTTCAGACGGGGATCGCACGTCGTTGTGTAGCGCTCGTGCAGCTGTCCCTCGACGATGTCACCGAAACCCCCGAGGCATTCGGTGACGTCGTCCCCGGTGAGCTCGAGGTGCACGCCACCGGGCCATGTGCCCACCCGGCGGTGCGCGAGGAAGAAGCCCTTCAGCTCGGCCAGGATGTCGTCGAAGCGCCGGGTCTTGCGGCCCCCTTCGCTCACGAAGGTGTTGCCGTGCATGGGGTCGCACGCCCACACGACCGGATGCCCGGCGGCGCGTACCGCCTCGAGCAGCGGAGGCAGGGCGTCGGCGACGGCGTCGGCGCCCATGCGGGTGATCAGCGTCAGGCGGCCCGGGGTCCGATCGGGGTTCAGACGATCGCACAGCGCCACCGCCTCGGCCGGCGTTGTCGACGCACCGAGCTTGCATCCGATGGGGTTGTGAATCCCGGACAGGAAGTCGATATGGGCGCCGTCGAGCTGGCGGGTGCGCTCGCCCACCCACAGCATGTGCGCCGAGCAGTCGTACCAGTCGCCGGTGAGCGAGTCCATGCGCGTGAGCGCCTCTTCGTATCCGAGGATCAGCGCGTCGTGACTCGTGTAGAAGTCGACCTGGTGCAACGACTGCTCCGCGTCAAGGTCGATCCCGCACGCGGCCATGAACCGCAGGGCACTGTCGATCTCCCCGGCGATCTGCTCGTAGCGTCGACCCTCTTCGCTCGACGCCACGAATTGTTGGTTCCACAGGTGGACCTGGGACAGGTCGGCGAAACCACCTTTGGTGAAGGCGCGTACGAGGTTGAGCGTGGAAGCCGCCTGGTGGTACGCGGCCACCAACCGGCGCGGGTCGGGCACGCGTGCGATGGCGTCGGGGGCGTCGTCGTTGACCATGTGGCCGCGGAAGGCCGGCAACTCGACGTCGCCGACGAGTTCGGTGGGCGACGAACGCGGTTTGGCGAACTGCCCCGCGATGCGACCGACCTTCAGGGCGGGAACCCCCGCTCCGTAGGTGAGGACCACCGCCATCTGCAAGATGACCTTGAGCTTGTCCCGGATGTCGTCGGCCGAGAACTCGGCGAACGATTCGGCGCAGTCTCCGGCCTGCAGGAGGAAGGCGTTGCCCTCGGCCACCTGCGCCAACGACCTCTCGAGCGTCCGGGCCTCACCTGCAAAGACGAGCGGGGGTAGGCCGGCGAGCTCCTTCAGGACTCGCTCGAATTCGTCCGCGTCGGGCCACTCCGGCTGTTGCGCGGCGGGGAGATCCCGCCAACGCTGCGGGCTCCATGCAACTGGGCTCATGGGCCTACAGCGTAAATGCTTGGCGCCTACGCTCGGGACGTGGACACATCGGCGGGCGCAGGGGGCGATGCGGTGCGGGAGCCGGGACCTCGCATCGGCATCTTCGGAGGCACGTTCGATCCCGTCCACGTCGGACACCTGGTGGCGGCCGCATGGGCCCGAGAGGCGTTCGAGCTCGACCGCGTCCTCCTGGTGGTGGCCAACGTGCCCTGGCAGAAGGCCGGGACCCGTACCGTCAGTGCGGCCGAGGACCGCTTCCTCATGGTGCAGGCCGCTGTCGCCGGGATCCCCGGGCTCGAGGTCAGCCGTGTCGAGATCGACCGGGGCGGTCCGAGCTATACCGCCGACACCGTGCGTGAGTTGTTGACGACGACGCCCGGCGCCCGGCCCTATGTGATCGTCGGCGCCGATGTGGCCGGCGAGCTCGGAACCTGGCAGCGGGTGGCGGAGCTGCGCGAGGTGGTCACCTTGGTGGTGGTCGATCGCGGTGGGGTGGGATCTGGCGATAACCCACCGGGTTGGCAGGTGGAACGGCTGGCCATCCCTGCCCTCGACATCTCGAGCAGCCAGCTCCGCGAGCGGCTGGCCCAGGGTAGGTCCGTGGATTTCCTCATTCCCGAGCCCGCCATACGTTGCATTCGCCGGCTAAATCTGTACGCTGGCACCAGATGAGTCGCGCAGATGCCGTTCGAACCGTCGCCGGGCCCGATCATGGGCGCTCGAGGGGTTTGACCGAGGTGGGTGTGGCGGTTCCCGCCGTATGACGGCCTCCGCCGAGCGGGCGTCGGCGGACAACGGACCTCCCGAGGTGCCGGAGGCTGCGCTGGTGGCGGCACGCGCCGCAGACGCCAAGCTCGGCCGCAACACGGTGGTGCTCTCCATGGGGGACTTCCTCGGGGTCACCGACGCATTCGTCATCACGAGCGGTGCCAACGCCCGCCAGGTCCGCGCCATCGTCGACGAGGTGGAGCTGCAGGTGAAAGAGTCCGCGGGGAGCGGACCGCGCGCCACCGAGGGCTTGCGCGACCTGACGTGGGTCCTCATGGACTACGGCGATTTTCTCGTCCACGTCTTTCAGGACGAGGCACGCGCCTACTACGACCTCGAACGGTTGTGGGGCCACGCGCCTCGTCACTCTGCCGACGGGGCCTTGACCGAGCAGGGTGCCGGAGACTGAGCGCCCGCGCCGGGATTCACGGGGCCAAGGCGGGGAACTGGGCGGTCGTGGCCACGGGGACTAGGGCCCCGCTGCCCACGGGCACCTCCACGGGCTGGCCCGTCAGCTCGAAGGTGACCCCGGTCACGCCGGGGAGCGCCGACGCGGTGAACACGACCTGGGCCACCGCCTGGATCTCGGGTGGGCCCACGATCTGGCCGAAGGTGCCGCCCAGGTTGACCGTGGCCGTGCCTCCGGCGATGTTGGCGCCGAGCACGGTGGTCTGGGACGTGACCGCGCTCTGCAGTCCTGCCGCCGACTCGGCGTCGGTCGGGCCCGCCACGAGTGCCCTGAGCACGGTGAGGAGGTCGGGCGGGGAGACCGTCACGGTACGGGACACGGGCGCGACGTGACCGGTCGGACCGATGAGGTAGATGCGGACGGGGATCGCGATCGGCGACGGGACGGAGGTGATGGTGGTCGTCGACTGCGTGGGCGCCAGGAGGTCGAAGGGCACGCCGTGGCGCGATAGCGCCGCGGGTTGGTTGTCGATCGGCACGCCACAGCCGGCGAGACCGACCACGACCGCTCCGGTGGCCAGGAGGGCCGTGGCCGAACGGCGCATGCGATGTTGCGAGAAGATCACGACCGGTCGGTCCCCGGTTCTCGCTCCGGTTCGGGTACCAGCGCCACGACGTCCCCATCGCCGTCCCTCGTGGGCAGCTCGATGACGAAACGGTTCTCCCCGTCGGCGCCGGACTCCACCCACACCCGTCCGCCGTGCAGTCGCACGTGCTCGGCGACGAGCGACAGCCCAAGGCCCGTGCCGTTGGTCACGCCGCGCTGGCCCGCCGCCTGGCCCCGGTAGAAACGCTCGAAGATCCGGTCGCGCTCACCAGGCGCCACCCCCGGGCCGCGGTCGGCCACCACGAAGCGCACCCCGCGGCCCGGACCGCGGTCGACCGCCAGGCGGGTGACACCCCCGGCGTACTGTTCCGCGTTGTCCACCAGGTTCGTCACGACGCGCTCGATGCGTCGCTTGTCGACCCAGAGTCGCAAGCCCGACACCGACGGGTCCACGTCGACCGGGACGTCGCCGGCGCCTCCGGCCGCGGCCGCCTGGCGGGCGAGCTCGCCCACCTCGACCTCGTCGAGCGACAGCTCGGCCGACCCCGTGTCCACGCGGCTGATCTCCAGCAGGTCGTCGACCATCCGCTGGAAGCGGTGGAGCTCGGTGCTGAGCAGGTCGAGGGCGTGGCGGCTGCGGGGGGGCAGCTCGTCGCGGTGCGACTCGAGCACACCCAGCGACGTGGAGAGAGTCGTGAGCGGTGAACGGAGCTCGTGGCTCACGTCGGCGGTGAAGCGCACCTCGTGGTCGATGCGTTCCTGCAGTGCGTCGGTCATCCGGTTGAACGACGACGCCAAGGCGGAGAGCTCGGGGTCGCCTTCGGCGAACAGCCGGGTGTCGAGGCTCCCACCGGCCACCGTCTCCGCAGCGCGCGACACCTGGGCCAGGGGCCGCAGGGCGCGTCCGCTCGCCCACCGGCCGATCACGGCGCCCGCCACCGTGGTCAACAAGGCGGCCCCGGCGAGGGCGAGGGCGAGGATGCGCAGGGTGCGGCTGAGGTCGTCGAGCGAGAACACCTCGAAGTACGACGCGCTGACGCTCGGTATGGGCAGGCCGACGGCCATCTGCGGCGTGTTGCCGAGCACGAAGTGTTGCGTGGCCGGCGTCCCCGACAGGACCATGACACGCATGGCGAGAGGGATGGCGTTCTCGCCCACCGAGATCGAGGTGGCGTACCACTGGCCCTTGAGCTCGAGCACCGAGCGCGAGCCGGGCACGGTGTCGAGCGAGGCCAGCAGCTGGAAGATGTTGGGGTTCACCGACCGCAGCGACGAGCGTGCCAACGACGCGTTGACGTAGGCCTGGCGCAGGATCGCCGTCTCGCGCTCTCTGAGGATGAATTGCCGGGCCGTGAAGTAGGTGATGCCGGCCATGGTCGCCGACAGGGCCAGCGCTCCCAGCCCGAACGTGACCGTGACACGAGCCCGCAGGCCGAGGTTGGACCACGGTCGTCGGCGCGGGCGGGTGTGGCGGGGTGGGGCGTCGCCGATGAGGTTCACACGGCGCGTGCGCAGGGCGCGCATGCCGGGCCCTCAGGTTGCCAGCTTGTAGCCCATCCCACGCACGGTGAGGATGTGTCGGGGATTGGCGGGGTCGGCTTCGATCTTGGTGCGCAGTCGCCTGATGTGGACGTCGACGAGCCGTCCGTCACCGAAGTAGTCGTAGCCCCACACCCGGTCCAGGAGTTGCTCCCGGCTCAGCACCTTGCCAGGGTTGGTGGCGAGCTCGCACAGGAGACGGAATTCCGTGCGGGTGCAGTGCACCTCGACGCCGGCTCTCCGGACCGTGCCTTCGTCGGGCAGGACCTCGACGTCGCCGAACGACAGCACATCGGAGGCGTCGACGGATCGGGAGCGACGCAATAGGGCGCGGATACGTGCTGCGAGCTCCTTGGCGACGAAGGGCTTGGTGACGTAGTCGTCGGCCCCGGCTTCGAGCCCCGCCACGACGTCGTGGGTGTCGTTGCGCGCCGTCACCATGATGACGGGCACCGCGCTGGTGCGCCGCAGCTGTCGGCAGCACTCGAAGCCGTCCATGCCCGGCAGCATGAGGTCGATGAGCACGACGTCGGCGGGTTGTTCCGCGTACCGTTCGAGCCCCACCTCGCCCGACCCCGCCTCGTCGACCTCGTACCCCTCGTCCTCGAGGGCGAGGCGCATCGACGCGCGGATGCGCTCGTCGTCCTCCACTAGGAGGATCCGGTTGCTCACGGGTGCTGGTTCATCGGGGTCTGGTCACAACAGGTGCACCGACCGAAGGCGTCGGGTCCCTGTCGGGCCCACCGATGCGATCAGGTCGACTTCCAGATCTGGGGGGTCCAGATCGTCCCCACGATCATGCCGTACGCCTTGGCACCTTCAGGCGTCGTGGGGTTGTTCCAATTCTGCACCTTCGAATTGGCCGCCACGGCCCAGGTGGCTCGGTCCTGCCAGATGTAGGGCAGGTCCACGTTCAGGCGCTTGGCCACGCCCTGGTAGGCGGCCGCCCTCGTCGCCGGGTCGGTGGAGGTCCGGCCCTGCTGGAGGAAGGTCTCGATCAACGGGTCGGTGTTGCGGGCGAAGTTCGGCGCGATCGACGATGCGCCGCTCCCGAAGATCTCGGTCGGGCTCCACCACAGGTAGTTGAGGTCCGGGTCCACCGCCGCGAACTGGCGCCACGACGTGGCCTGGAACAGGCCGTCGAGGGCGTCGTTGATCTGGTCGGCCTGCTGGACCTGGGTGAGCGTGATCTTCATCCCAACAGCAGCGAGCTGGTTCTGGAGGTATTGCACGACTTTCACCGAGTAGGCCGAGTTGGTCGACTGGAGTGAGAACGCCACTGCCTTGCCCGTCTCGGTCTCCAGCTGCTTGACGAGCGCCTTGGCCTTGCTCGGGTTGTAAGCCGGGTACCCGACGTCGGCCGAGTAGTACGGGGTGCCGGGGACGAAGGGTTGGTTGGTGGGCGTGTTGACACTGCTGTCGACCACTTGCGAGTACTGCCTGGGATTGATGGCCATGGCCATGGCTTGGCGGACTCGGATGTCCTTCATGGCCGGGTCCGCGCAGTTGATCATGATGAAGTTCATGTCGGGCTCGCCCACGATGTGCTCGGTGTCGTCGAGGTACCCGTAGCTATCGTCCACCCGGAATTGCAGAATGCTCGCCGGCAGGTCCGTGTGCATGATGTCGATGTTGCCCGCCAGCAACGCGTTGGCACGCTGCTGGGCATCGGTGATGGGCCGGTAGGTCACCGAGTCGAGATAGGGGAGGCCCGGGCGCCAGTAGTCTTCGTTGCGCACCGCCGTGAAGTGGTCGTTGGGCACCCATTCCTTGAACTTGAACGGCCCGGTACCGATGGGCTGTTCCGATCCCTTGGGGTTGGCGATCATGGCGGGGGCGGCGATGTAGCCCGGCTGGCCGCCGATGCCGCCGGCGAGATAGGCGGGAAACGGCACCCAGGGCTGCTTGAGCGTGATGGTGACGGTGTCCGAGCTCGTCGCCGCGATGTTGCTCACGGCGGTGAATGTCACACCGAGCAGGGCGTCTTTGAAGTGGTTCAGACTTCCCGCGATGGCCGCTGCGTCACATGGGGTGCCGTCGTGGAACCTGACGTTGGGGCGCGCCGTGATCGTCCAGACCGTGTAGTCCGAGTTGGGGGTGATCGCTTGGGCGAGATAAGGCTGGACGCTGCCGTCGCTGGCGATGATGGTGAGCGGGTCGAAGACGGTGCGGGCGTAGAGCACCCCGGTCTCGTCGAAGCGGGCCGTCGCCGGGTCGAACCCCTGTTCTTCGGCCTCGACCCCGAACACGAGCGCCCCCCCTCGCTTGGGCGTGGCCGTGGAGATGCCGTTGCGGGGGCCGCTCGAGAGCGATCCCGAGCCACCCGAGCCCGAGCCGCATGCGCTCAGCAAGCCGCCCACCCCACCCGCTGCGGCGACGCCGCCGGCCGCAAGCGCACTGCGGGCGAGAAAAGAACGCCGGTCGATCTGGTCGGGCACGGTCCCTACCCCCTTCGGGGCGCTTTCGACATGTCTCGGCTGGTTGCGCCCTGCATCGCCCAGGACAATAGCGTCGCCGGCCCCCGTAGACGGGTAGCGTTGCCCCATGGCCTGGGACCCCGAGGCGTTCTCCCGGTCCCTGGCCGGTCAGTCCCCGGCGACTCGGCGCGCCTACGTCGGCGACCTCGAGGCCTTCGCCGTCTGGGCCCAACGTGCGCAGGTCGAAGGCCCCGCCGGCGTGGACCGCATCCTGCTCCGGCGGTATCTGGCATACCTCACCACGCGCCGCTACGCCCGAGCCACCGTGGCGCGCAAGGCCGCCGCCCTGCGCTGCTACTTCGCTTGGCAGCGCCGCCGTGGCGTCCTCGACGTCGACCCCGCCCGGCGACTGGCGTCTCCCGGCGGGCGGTCGCGCTTGCCCAGAGTGCTCGACCGGGGCGAGCTCGAAGACATGCTCGACGGGGCGGACTCGGTCCCCACCGCCCCGGGGGCGGTGCCGACCATGGACGAGGCGCTCAGGGCGCGCGACGACGCCGTCCTCGAGCTCCTGTACGGGTGCGGACTGCGTGTCGCCGAGCTGTGCGGCCTCGACATCGGGGACATCGACATGCGGGCGAGCATGATCACCGTCATGGGAAAGGGCAGTCGCCAGAGGCGGGTCCCCATGCACGATCGGTGCGCCGAAGCCCTCGAGACGTGGCTGTCGACGAGTCGCCAGGTGCTCGTTACCGAAGTGTCGCCCCCGCACGCCGCCTTCTTGAACCGCCGTGGGGCGCGCCTGGGAACCCGTGACGTGAGGCGAGTAGTCGATCGCCGCTCGCCGGTTCCCACGCATCCGCACGCCCTGCGCCACAGTTTCGCCACCCACCTCCTCGACGGGGGTGCTGACCTGCGAGTCGTCCAGGAACTCCTGGGTCACGCCAGTCTGCAGACCACGCAGGTCTACACTCATGTCAGCAAGGACCGGTTGCTCTCGGTATACGGGGCGACCCATCCCCGAGCGTAGGGGGAGGCGTGGCGACGGACGACGACGGCGGCACTGCACGCCTATGGGTCGAGTACAAGAAGAGTGGTGAGCGTCGTCTGCGCGACCAGCTCATCGTCTTGTACTCGCCTCTGGTGAAGTACGTCGCGGCCCGTGTGGCGGTCGGCCTCCCTCAGCACGTCGATGGTTCTGACCTGGTCAGTTACGGCATCATCGGCCTGATCGACGCCATCGATCGGTTCAGCCCCGATCGCCAGGTGAAGTTCGAGACCTATGCCATCCCGCGTATCCGGGGGGCCATCATCGACGAGCTGCGGGCCATCGACTGGGTGCCGCGCTCGGTGAGGGCCAAGGCACGTGCGGTGGAGCAGGCCTACGCGTCGCTCGAGGCCACGTTGCTGCGCACTCCCACCGATGCCGAGGTCGCCGCCGAGCTGGGTATGTCGGAGCCCGATCTTCAAGACATCTTGCGACAGATCTCCTTCGTCGGGGTGGCCGCGCTCGACGAGGTGTTCATGGTGGGCGGTGACCGCACCGACCGCACCACACTCGGCGACACCATCCCCGACGCCACGGCCGGTCCGGTGGCGTTGTTCGAGGACAAGGAGTCCAAAGAGATCCTCGCCCAGGCCATCATGCAGCTCGGCGAGCGCGAGCGCACCGTGCTGTCGCTCTATTACTACGAAGGTCTCACGCTGGCCGAGATCGGCGAGATCCTGGGCGTCACCGAGAGCCGCGTGTGCCAGATCCACACCAAGGCCGTCCTGCAGCTGCGGGGGCGCCTGAACGATCGTTCCCCCGACGGGACCGACACCCAGCGCCGAGGCCGTCCCCCCGGCGGTCGGCGCGGCCCGCGCTCGAGCGTCGCCGCCACCGGCTGACCGTCGCCCCCGGGTTCTTTACCGACCTCTCCGCCGCGACCGGTCGGCTTATCTGGGCGTGCCCTCATGTGACGGCCGCTGGGGCCGTCGGTTACGATGGCGTGGTCCCGCCCGTCGGGTGGGACAGGAAAAACCACTTTGAAGCACCCGGGCGCGTCCAACGGTCGCCCCTGCTGGGGCGCAGCGCCGGGGAAGGACAACCGATGGAGGAGGACAGCCGTGGCAGTTGTCACGACTCGGCAGTTGCTGGAAGCCGGCATGCATTTCGGCCACCAGACCCGCCGATGGAACCCGAAGATGCGCCGCTTCATCCTGGGCGAGCGCAACGGGATCTACATCATCGATCTCAAGAAGACCCTGGCCGGTCTCGAAGAGGCTTATGGGTACGTGCGCGACCTGGTCGCCAACGGCGGCATCCTGCTGTTCGTCGGCACCAAGAAGCAGACCCAGGGCCCCATCGCCACGTACGCCGCCGCGTGCGGCATGCCGTACGTCAACGAACGTTGGTTGGGCGGCATGCTGACAAACTTCTCCACCATTTCGTCCCGGGTGGCGAAGATGCGCGAGTACGAGGCCATGGAGCGAGCCGGTGACTTCGAGGGCATGCCCAAGAAGGAAGGTCTCCGCTTCCGCCGTGAGCTCGAGAAGCTGCGCCGGAACCTGGGTGGGATCCGGGAGCTCGACCGGCTCCCCGACGCCGTCTTCGTGATCGACACGAAGAAGGAGCACATCGCCGTCACCGAGGCCAACAAGCTGGTGATGCCGATCGTGGCCGTCGTCGACACCAACTGCGACCCCGACGTGATCACCTACGTGATCCCCGGTAACGACGACGCCATCCGCTCGGGCGCGCTGATGTGTCGCGTCATGGCCGAGGCCGTGATCGAGGGACGGTGGATCGCCGACCATCGACCGAAGCCCCCCCCGCCACCGGCGACGGCGGCCACCGCAGGACAGCGCCGCCCCCCGCGCGGGCCCAGGGCCCCGGTGGGATCCGATACCCCCGAGCCGCCCGCCCCACCCGAGGCTGCCACCGCCACAGAAGCTGCCACCACCACCGAAGCTGCACCGGCCGCCCCTGCACCGACCGCCCCAGCTTCGGCCGCCCCTGCACCGGCCGCCCCTGCACCGACCGCCCCAGCTTCGGCCGCCCCTGCACCGGCCGCCCCAGCTTCGGCCGCCCCAGCTTCGGCCGCCCCTGCACCGGCCGCCCCAGCACCGACCGCCCCTGCTTCGGCTGCACCCGAAGCGGCGCCCGCCGAGACCGAACCGGCACCGACGGCTTCCGCCCCGGCGGCGGCTGATGTCGAAGGCGTGGCCCCGGCTTCGGCCACCACCGACCCTGTCCCACCCACCGACGAGAACTGAGCCATGGCCGACTTCACCGCAAAGGACGTCCAGGCCCTGCGCCGGGCCACTGGCGCGGGCATGCTCGACTGCAAGCGCGCCCTCGAGGAGACCGGTGGCGACATCGAAAAGGCCAAGGTGTGGCTGCGCGAGCAGGGCCTGGCCGGTGCGGCCAAGCGCTCTGATCGCGAGGCGACCCAGGGGGCGGTGGCGCTGGCGGTGTCGGGTCGCAACGCCGCGATCGTCGAGCTGCGCTGCGAGACCGACTTCGTCGCCAAGGCCGAGACCTTCGTCAACCTCACCGACGAGCTCGCCCAGCTCGTGGCCGAGAAGGGCGAGCAGGCAACGGCCGAGCGCTCCGACGACATCGACGAGTTGAAGACGACGCTCAAGGAGAACATCTCGGTGGGCCAGACGGTCCTTTTCGAGATGGGTGAGGACTCCGTCGTGGGGACCTACCTCCACATGCAGTCGGGCCGTGGGGTCAACGCCGTCCTGGTCGAGATGCGAGGAGGCGGGGAAGAGCTGGCCCATGACGTCGCCGTCCACGTGGCGTTCGCTCGGCCGTTGTACCTCCGGCGTGAGGACGTTCCCCAGGAAGAGATCGACGCCGAGCGCGCCACGGTGGAGAATCTGTCCCGGAACGAAGGGAAGCCCGAGGCGGCTCTCCCGAAGATCGTCGAGGGCCGGATGAACGGCTGGTTCAAAGAGCGCTGCCTTCTCGAGCAGTCATATGCCAAGGACGAGAAGCGCACGATCGCCGACCTCATCGGGAGCGCCGAGATCGTGCGGTTCGCCCAGGTCGTTGTCGGCGGCTGAGGTCGCCGGGTCCGACTCGGTTGCGTCGATGACATCCGAGGCACCGGCCCCGGAGCACGCGCTGCGTAGACGCCGCGTCGTACTCAAGATGTCGGGCGAGGCGCTGGCGTCGTCGGCATCGGACGAAACCATCGACGGGGGAGTGGTCGAACACTTCGCCCGGGACATCACCGTGGCGCGCGCCGAGCTCGACCTCGAGCTCGCCATCGTCGTGGGGGGCGGCAACATCTGGCGCGGCACGACCGGTGAGGCCCAGGGGCTGGATCGCACGACGTCGGACACGATGGGGATGCTCGCCACCGTCATCAACGCGCTCGCCCTCCAGGACGCCATCGAGCATCACGGCCAGCCCACCCGGGTGCTCTCGGCCGTCTCCATGGCCGAGGTGGCCGAGCCCTACATCCGGCGCCGGGCGATCCGGCATCTCGAGAAGGGCCGCGTGGTGATCTTCGCAGCGGGGATGGGCAACCCGTACTTCACCACCGACACCTCCGCCGCCCTGCGGGCCGCGGAGATCGAGGCCGAGATCCTCTTGAAGGGCACCCACTCCGGAGTCGACGGTGTCTACGACGCCGATCCGAAGCTCGACCCCTCGGCCCGGCGCTACGACGAGCTCGCCTTCATGGACGTGGTGAACCAGGACCTGCGGGTCATGGACCTCACGGCTATCACCTTCTGCAAGGACAACCGCCTCCCCGTGCTGGTTTTCGACCTCATGGCCCCGGGGAACCTGCATCGTGCCCTGGCCGGCGAGGAGATCGGTACGCTGATCCGGTGATGGACGACGAGCTCTCCGGGGTGGTGCTCAGCGACACCCGCGAGCGCATGGAGAAGGCGGTGGGCCACACCCAGGCCGATTTCGGCGGCGTCCGCACCGGGCGGGCCACGTCGAGCCTCGTGGAGCATCTCCGGGTCGACGTCTACGGAGCCGAGGCCGAGCTTCGGACCATCGCCGGACTGAGTGTCCCCGAGGCCCGCATGCTCGTGATCTCCCCCTACGACAAGTCGACGCTGGCCAGCATCGAGAAGGCGATCCAGGCCTCGGATCTGGGCATCACGCCCTCCAACGACGGCAACGTGATCCGGCTCGGCTTCCCGCCGCTGACCGAAGAGCGGCGCAAGGAGCTCGTCAAGGTGGTACGTCACAAGGCCGAAGAGGGCCGGGTGGCCGTGCGCAATCTTCGCCGGGCGGCCCGGCACGAGCTCGAGGCCCTCGAGCACGACGGCGACATGTCCTCGGATGCGCTCGAGCGCGTCGAAAAGGAGCTCGACAAGCTCACCCAGGAGATGGTCACCGCAATCGACAAGCTGCTGGCCCATAAAGAGCAGGAGCTTCTCGAGATCTAGGGGTGCCGGCTCAGGGGATCCCTCGGCCGGTTGGGGAGGCGACGTGGACGATCGAGACGAGTACGAGCCGGAGGCCGAGGTTCCCATAGAGCCGATCACCGAGCGCGTGCGGATCATCGGTGCACAGCCCGCCGGTGCGGTCGCCGGCCAGGCCGGGCCCGACCACGAGCCCGCCCCCGATGCCGGGGCCGACGAGCCCGAGATCGCTCCTCCGGTTCGCGACGTCCCCAGCGCACCCACCTTCGACCTCTTCTCCGATGAGGCCGAGGCCGTCATGCTGGTCGAGGAGTCCGAGACCGTGACCCACCCCGAGGAGGCGGGCCGTTCGGCGCCGTCCGGTCGCAACGGGGGCGATCCTCTCGAGCCCGGCTCCGACGTGCTGCACGCCGCCGAACCCACCGCCGTCGTGCCCGACATGCCGCACTGGACCGATCCGCCCACGGGCCAGGTTCCCGCCGTCCTCGACCGCCGCACCGAAGAGGACGGCACCGAGGCCCAATGGACCGCCGCCGGCGACACCGGACCGGCGTGGCGCGAGCACAGCCACGAATGGGACGACAGCAGTTTCGACCCTTCACTCCTGGCCGACGAGGAGACCCGGGTGGGCGCGCTGGAGGAGACGCCGCTCGAGGAGCGCCGACCCTGGGAATTCGACGACCTCACCGCGGCTTCCGCTGACGAGGACAAGTGGGAGGCCGAGCACGACGCGGGAAGCGCCACCGCCGCCTGGTCGGGCGAAGAAGATGACGTCGACGTGTCGGCGTCCGAGCCCCTCGCACCGAGCGCGGCGGCCGGGGCCGAACCCGACATCGCGCCGGACCCCGCCGAACGGGGCGTGGCTTCGATCAGCTCCTCGCCGTTGCGCGCCGGGCGCGACCTGGCCGGTGCGTCCCCGACGACTCCCCCCCGGGGGCCGGTCCCGCGCCGGAGTGTGATCCCATCCCCATCCACCGGCGAGGGCTCGGGCCGCAACCTTCCCGTTGCCATCGCCACCGGGGTGGCGTTCGTGCTCGTGGCCCTGCTGTGCCTCGAGCTCGGCACGGTGGCCACCCTGGCCCTCGCCACCGTCGTGGTCGTCCTGTCGGCAGCCGAGTGCTACGCCGCCCTGCGGCGCGGCGGCCGACGCCCGGCCACCCTTCTCGGCCTGGTCGCCACGGTGGGGGTCATGGTGGCGGCCTACACCAAGGGCCTTCCGGCGCTGCCCCTCGTCCTCGTCCTCGTGGTCATGACGTCATTGGTCTGGCATCTGGTGGGAGTCGACCGGGGATCGACGATCGAGGGTGTAGCCAGCACGTTGTTGGGTTTCGTGTGGGTGGGCTTCTTGGGGTCGTTCTCGGCCCTGCTGCTGGCGCCCGGTCTGTTCCCGCACCGCCACGGCATCGCCTTCTTCTTGGGAGCGGTGGTGGCGACCATCGGTGCCGACGTGGGCGCGCTCGCCATCGGGAGTTGGCTGGGTCGCCATTACCTGGCGCCGACGGTCAGCCCCAACAAGACGTGGGAGGGATTGATCGGCGGCGCCGTGGTGGCCATTGCCCTTTCCGCCGCCATCACGGGACAGGTCCATCCCTGGACGGTCCCCAAGGCTGCTCTCCTGGGTTTGGTGGTGGCGGTAGTAGCGCCGATCGGCGACTTGTGCGAATCGCTCGTGAAGCGCGACCTCGGCGTCAAGGACATGGGGTCGATCCTGCCCGGGCACGGGGGGGTGCTCGACCGCGTGGACGCCCTGCTCTTCGTCCTCCCGGCGACGTTCTACCTCGTCCGAGCGCTCAACCTCGGGTGAGGGGCGGAGGCGGTCAGTGAGACCGGGGGCGCCGATCCCGACACCCCCGGGGCCGGCATCTGACAGCCCCGTCCCTGCTGGGCACCGCACCGCGAGCCTCCTACCCGGGGAACGGCCGGTGAGGGTCAGCCTCGTAGGGTCGACGGGGTCGATCGGCACCCAGGCCGTGGAGGTCATGACGACCGAGCCCGACCGTTTCACCGCCGCCGGGCTGGCCACGTGGCGTTCGGTCGAGGTACTCGGCGCCCAGGCCTGCGCCCTGCGACCCGAGGTCGTCGCCATCGGGGACCCTGCCCTGGCCCGGGAACTGTCGGCGGTGGTCCCGAAGGGAACCGAGGTGCTCACCGGGCCCGAGGGGCTCGCCGCCGTGGCTCGGCTCGGCGACGTCGTGCTCAACGCCGTGGTGGGGTTCGCGGGACTGCCCATCACCCTGGCCGCGCTCGAGGCGGGGCGCCGTCTGGCCCTGGCCAACAAGGAATCGTTGATCGCAGGTGCTCCGGTGGTCGCCCGCGCCAAGGCGACCCCCGGAGCCGAGATCGTCCCCGTCGACTCCGAGCACTGTGCGCTGCACCAGTGCCTGCGGGCCGGCAACGGCCCCGACGAGGTCGCCCGGCTCGTGCTCACCGCCAGCGGGGGGCCCTTCCGGGGGCGCACGTCCGAAGACCTGGCCGGCGTGGCGGTGCAGGAGGCGCTCGCCCATCCGACATGGAAGATGGGTCCGAAGATCACGGTGGACTCTTCCACCCTCATGAACAAGGGACTCGAGGTCATCGAGGCCCACGAGCTGTTCGGGGTGGATTATGACCGGATCGCGGTCATTATCCACCCCCAGTCGGTCGTACACTCGATGGTGGAGTTCATTGACGGATCGACCGTGGCCCAACTTTCCCAGCCAGACATGCGCCTGCCCATCGGGTACGCGCTCGGTTACCCCCGTCGCCTCGAGCACCCGTACGGCGCCATCGACTGGTCGTCGTTGGGCCGACTCGATTTCGAGCCGCCCGACCGCAAGGTCTTCGTCTGTCTCGACCTCGCCGAAGAGGCGGGCCGGGCCGGCGGCCTCGCCCCGGCGTGGCTCAACGCCGGCAACGAGGTCGGCGTGGGTGCCTTCCTGGCGGGCCGGATCGGCTGGGGTTCCATCGCCGAGGTGGTGGCGGACACCCTGGCCGCCTTCGACGGGGCCGAGGCCACCGACGTCGAAGACGTGATCGAAGCCGATCGGCGCGCCCGTGAGCGGGCCGAGCGCGCCGTGCACCAACGGGAGCGCGCCGCGTGAGTCAGCTCGTCACCGGTCGGGACCACGCGGCGCCCGAACCGCCTTTGAACCGTCGCACCGAGCACGGCCCCGAGCAGCGCGAGGCGGTGGCCCGGCTCCTCGCCATCGTGGTCGCCGTCGTGCTGGCCGCGGTGGTGACACACACGACCTCGGTGCTCATCGTCGTCGTGGCGCTCGTCATCATGATCATGCTGCACGAGCTCGGCCACCTCCTCACCGCCAAGTGGGGCGGCATGAAGGTGACCGAGTACTTCCTCGGGTTCGGGCCCCGCCTGTGGTCGGTCCGAAGGGGGGAGACCGAGTACGGGATCAAGGCCATTCCCGCCGGCGGCTACGTGAAGATCCTCGGCATGACCAACGCCGAGGAGGTCGATCCCGCCGACGAGCCGCGCACCTACCGGCAGCGCCCCTTCCGCAACCGGCTCCTTGTCGCCGTGGCCGGGTCCGCCATGCACGGCGTGATGGCGTTCGTCTTGCTATGGGGATTGTTCGTCTTCATCGGCGCCCCCCAGGGCAATGCCGTGGCCATCAGTGGGTTCGCCCCGCTGGCTCACGGAGCCGACCCGGCACGCGCGGCAGGGTTGCAGCCGGGCGACGTGGTGGTGCGCGTCGACGGTGCGTCGGTCCGTTCCGCCTCGGACCTCCAGAAGGTGATCGAGCACCACGCCGGAACCCCGATCACCCTGGTCGTTTCGCGCCACGGCCACGACCGGAGCATCGTGGTGACCCCACAGGCCGCGGCGGGCGCCAAGGGCCTCATCGGGGTGCTCATCGGCGCACCGGTCGTGCGCAGCGGGCCGGTCGAGTCCGTCGGCAAGGCGGGACAGCTCTTCGGGCGGGTCGTGACGGGTTCCTTCGCGGGGATCGGCCAGGTCTTCTCGGCCAGCGGGATCAAGAACTACGTCCACGATCTCACGAGTGCCAAGGCCGCGTCGCAGGCGGCGAAGACCGGCGATCGCCCCCAGTCGATCTACGGCGCGGCCCGCATCGCCGTGCAGGGGGCGCAGGCGGGAGCGACGCAGCTCATCCTGGTTCTCGTCACGATCATCATCTTCGTCGGGATCATCAACCTGTTCCCGATGCTTCCTCTCGACGGGGGCCACGTGGTCATCGCCGTGTACGAGCGCATCCGCAGCCGTCGCGGCCGCATGTACCACGCCGACGTCAACAAGCTCACCCCGGTGGTGTGGGCCTTCGTGTTGCTGCTGGGATTCGTCGTCGTCACGTCGTTGTACCTCGACATCACCCACCCGGTGAAGAACCCGTTCCAGTGAACCCGGTTCCGCACCGCCCCCGTGAGAGAGGCACCGCTCCGAGAACAGTGGAGGCGCCCTGATGGCCCGTCCCACCCTGATCGCCGCGGCGCGCCGACCGACCCGCCAGATCCACGTCGGGCCCGTCGCCGTCGGCGGCGGCGCACCGATCTCGGTGCAGTCGATGACGATCACGAAGACCGCCGATGTCGAAGGCACGCTGGCCCAGATCTATGCGCTGGCGTCGGCCGGCGCCGACATCGTGCGTTGCACCTGCAACGAGAAGGAAGCGGCCGAGGGGTTGGCGCACATCGTGCCGCGTTCGCCGGTCCCCATCATCGCCGACATCCACTTCCACCACGAGATGGCGCTCGCCGCCCTGGAGGCCGGAGTCCACGGTCTGCGGCTCAACCCGGGGAACCTGCGCAAGGAAGCCGAGATCAAGCAGGTCGCGCAGGAGGCCAAGGACCGTGGCGTCCCCATCCGCATAGGGGTCAACGCCGGGTCGTTGCACCCCGAGCTCTACAAGCGCTTCGGCGGGGCGACGCCCGAGGCGCTCGTCGAGTCGGCTCGGATGGAGTTGGCCTACTTCGCCGAGGTCGACTTCCACGACGTCAAGATCTCGGTCAAGGCTTCGTCGGTCCCGCTCATGATCGAGGCGTACCGGCTGGCGTCAGAGACCTTCGACCATCCGCTGCACCTCGGCGTGACCGAAGCCGGCCCCCCGCCCGCCGGGCTCGTGAAGGGCACGGCCGGCATCGGGACCCTGCTGGCCGAGGGCATCGGCGACACCATCCGGTACTCGCTCACCGCTGACCCCGTCGAAGAGGTCAGGGCGGGGCGCCAGCTTCTCGAGGCCATGGGCCTTCGGGAGCGGAAGTCGGTCGACCTCATCGCGTGCCCGTCGTGCGGTCGAGCCGAGATCGACGTGATCGGGGTGGCCAAGGCGGCACAAGTTGCCCTCGAGTCGCGCCACCTTCCCATCCAGGTGGCGGTCATGGGGTGTGTGGTGAACGGCCCGGGCGAGGCACGCGAGGCCGACCTGGGCATCGCGGCCGGGCGTCGGCGCGGCCACCTCTTCATCAAGGGGAAGATCGTCAGGGTCGTGCCCGAGGACGAGATGGTGGCGGCGCTCGTGGAGGAAGCGGAGAAGCTCGTGGCCGAAGGCATCGAGGCCCGTCTCGCCGCCGCCGACGCCGGTGCCGAAGCCGAGGCCGAGGCCGACCGCCGGCTGCTCATCGAAGCCAAGGGTGAGGATGCCAATCACAGCGCGCAGAAGGTCGAGCTGATCCGCAAGACGATCGACGAGGGCCCGACGACCTGACTACCGCCGAGCCGGTCCCGACCAAACCGGCCGGTGAGAGCGGTGGGCCCCCGGGCAGAGGACCGGTCAGCTCCGTCAGTAGGCGCGGGCGACGACGGCGACCAGATCGGCATCGGGCCCGTCCTCGTCCGCCTCCGGAAGCGTGCCGTCGGGCCGCGTCACGAGGCGTACGGTCACGCCGGCGCGGTTGAGCCGGGTCTCGCCGTCCTCCCCGAGGGCTCGCAGGGCGAGTACGGCGAAGCCCGTCCGGGAGGCCTCTTCTGCCTCTTCGACGGTGGCCACCTCGACGGTGGCGGCCCGGCGGCGCTCGAGTGCCTCGGCGAGCAGCGCCGCCTGGGCGTCGGCCAGCGCGCCGCGCACGGCGTCCTCGAGCCCAACGAGCGGCACGGTCGTTTTGGTTCCCGAGTCACGCCGCACGAGGATGGCCTCGCCGGCGTCCAGCTCGCGTGGTCCGACCTCGACGCGCACGGGCACGCCTTTGAGCTCCCAGTCCACGACCCGCCGGCCGAACGACGTGTCGGTGCGGCCGTCGAGCTGCGTTCGCACCCCGGCGTCCGACAGTTGCGAGGCGATGGCGGCGGCCTTGTCCCCGGCCCCCTCCTCGTCGCGCACGACGAGCACCACGACCTGCACCGGGGCGAGGAGGGGCGGGATACGGAGCCCGGCGTCGTCGCCGTGGGCCATGACCAGCGCCCCCATGAGCCGGGAGGACGCTCCCCACGACGTCTGCCACACGAAGGCTTCCCGCCCGGACTCGTCGAGGAACGTGGTGTTGAACACCCGGGCGAAGTTCTGCCCGAGCTCGTGACTGGTGCCCATCTGCAGTGCCTTGCCGTCGCGCATCATCGCCTCGCACGTCCAGGTGGTGGTGGCACCGGAGAAGCGCTCCCGCTCGGTCTTGCGCCCCGTCATGATGGGGATGGCGAGGACGTTGACCATGAAGTCCTCGTACACGTCGCGCAGGATGCGCAGCGCGAACAAGCGAGCCTCGGACTCCGTGGCGTGGGCGGTGTGTCCCTCTTGCCACAGGAACTCCGTGGTGCGGAGGAAGAGCCGGGGACGGAGCTCCCAGCGAACGACGTTCGCCCACTGGTTGATGAGGAAGGGTAGGTCCCGGTAGCTCTGGATCCACTTGGAGAAGTAGGCGTTGATGATCGTCTCACTCGTGGGGCGTACGACCACGGGCTCGTCGAGCTCCTTACCGCCGCCGTGGGTGACGACGGCGAGCTCGGGACTGAAGCCCTCGACGTGGGCGGCCTCGCGCCGCAGATAGCTCTCGGGGATGAACAAGGGGAAGTACGCGTTGGGAACGCCGGCCGCTTTGATCCGGGCGTCGATCTCGGCCTGCATCCGCTCCCAGATCGAATAGCCGTAGGGACGGATGACCATGGTGCCGCGCACGGGCCCGTTGTCGGCCAGTTCCGCCTTGGCCAGGACGTCTTGATACCACTGGGGAAAATCGGTCGCCTGGGGGGCGAGAACGCTCTTGCGTGCCATGGCGACCAGGATGCTACGGCCTGGGCGCGGTGCTCCGGTGCGCTCGACTCAGGGCCTGTGAGACGATGATGCGCCGGCCGGAGACGAGCTCGAGACGGATCGCCATCACGGGGCCGGGTGCCGTTATCGGTGATCTCGTCGGCCCTTCCGACGATGAGCACACTCCACCCCCGTGGTGCCGCGAGCCGACGTCGTCGACCTCGAAGACCACCACGGCGACTGTCAGCGCGGCGTCGAGACGCTTCCCCCCGGCCCATCCCACCGTCGGCGAGGGCCCAGGCACGCGGGCGGCCGACGTCGACCGTCGCCGGGCCGGGTGAAGCGGGCCCGGGGCGGGGTCCGGGGTCCGGGTCGTCGGTCGATACCGAGACGCCGGAACGGGTCCGAGAATTGGTCCGCGAACTGGTCCGGGGCGGACCGAGCGCCTCTTCGTCGTCCCGGCGCGGGGTCGTCGCGCCCGAAGTGCCGAGAAGGGTGGCTGATATACTTGCTGCGCTGTTGGTCCGGGGGGTGAAGGTTGCGTGAGAAGCGTGGGCAGCAGCCCACGCTTCTGCTTTCACCGGCCGGACCATTGTCGAGGCGCCAAGCCGCGGAGGGACGAGGGAGGTGGACGATCAGGTGGACGACGAGCTCTCTGACCTGCTCGCGTCCGCCGTCGCCCCCTTGGGCCTTGAGCTCGTGGACCTCGAGCGGCGTTCCACCTCGGTGCGCGTCGTCGTGGACCGGGTGGGAGGCGTAGACCTCGACGCCATCGCGTCGGCGACACGGGCCGTGTCGGCGGTGCTCGACGCGCACGACCCGCTGCCGGGCCAGCGCTACACCCTCGAGGTCTCGAGCCCCGGGGTGGAGCGTCGGTTGCGGACCCCGCTCCACTTCCAGCGTGCCGTCGGCGAGATGGTGAGTGTCCGGACCCTCGCCGGTGGCAAAGGGGAGCGTCGCGTGACGGGTCGGCTGAAGTCCGCCGACGACGACAGCTTCGTCGTCGAGGGCGAGGAGCTGCCCGACGGTGAGCGCCGCCTCGCCTACGACGAGGTCGAGCGAGCGAGGACCATCTTCGAATGGGGATCGAAGTCCCCCGCCGCGGCGCGCCAGGGTGGGGCGCCCCGCCCCGCCGCCCGCTCTCCTCGAGCGGTGGCGGGAAAATCTGCAGGAGGGAAGAAGGTGGCGACGCCGTGAGCAAGGCCAACTTCGAATTCCTCGACGCTCTAGGTCAGATCGCGCGCGACAAGGGAATCTCCGTGGAGACCCTTCTCGACGCGCTGGCCAATGCCCTGGTCGCCGCGTACAAGCGCATGCCCGGGGCCGCTGAAGAAGCCGTGGTGACCGTCGACCCCGAGTCGGGCGAGATCCGCGTCTACGGCCAGGAGCTCGACGAGGACGGCAACGTGATCAGGGAGTGGGACGACACTCCCGACGACTTTGGCCGGATCGCCGCCCAGACCGCCAAGCAGGTCATCCTGCAGCGCATCCGCGAGGCCGAGCGCGACCTCAAGTACGAGGAGTACGCCGGGCGCGAGGGTGACATCGTCACGGGCATCGTGCAGCAGACCGACAATCGCTACACCCTGCTCGACCTGGGCAAGGTCGAGGCGCTGCTGCCCCAGGCGGAGCAGGTGCCGTACGAGCGCTACGAGCACGGGGCGCGGCTCAAGGCGTACATCGTCGAGGTGCGCAAGACCACCAAGGGCCCGCAGATCGTGGTCAGCCGCAGCCACCCTGGGCTGGTCAAGCGCCTCTTCGAATTGGAGGTCCCCGAGATCTCCTCGGGTGTGGTGGAGATCAGGGCCGCGGCGCGCGAGCCGGGGCACCGCACCAAGATCGCCGTGTGGTCCAACGACCCCAACGTCGACCCGGTCGGTGCGTGTGTCGGCGCCCGGGGATCGCGGGTCCGGATGGTCACGAACGAGCTTCGTGGCGAGCGCATCGACGTGGTCCCCTTCGCCGACGACCCCGTCGAGTTCATCCAGGCTGCTCTCCAGCCGGCACGGGTCCGCGAGGTCCGGCTCGACGACGACACGGGGATCGCCACCGTTGTGGTGAGCGACTACCAGCTCTCGCTCGCCATCGGCAAAGAAGGCCAGAACGCCCGGCTGGCGGCGCGGCTCACGGGATGGCGCATCGACATCAAGAGCGAGACCCAGCTCGCCGAGGAAGAGGCCGGCTACGGCGAAGAGTGGGCCGAGGGAGAGTGGGTCGAGAACGAGGCCGGCGAGATGGTGTGGCAACCGGCCGAGGGTGGCGAGGCGGTGTCGGCCGCCGAGTGGTCGCGGGTGGCCTCGGGCGAGGAGTCGGGGGGCAAGCCCGGTGACGTCGCGACGGAAAAGGCGGCGGGCGCACCCGACGTGCCCGGTGCCGGCGCGAGCCGGCCCGGCGAAGCCGCGGCGGCCGAGGTGGAGGAGGAGAAGCCCGACGAGACGATCGATGCGGTGTCGGGCGATGCCGTGTCGGGTGATGTCGTGTCGGGTGATGTCGTGGAGCCGGGCGACCCGGAGAGCACGCCGTAGCCCCCCGCCGCACGTGCGTCGGGTGCCGACGGACCGCGGCCGGGGCCGATTTGATCCGGCTGTCAGTTCGACCGGATGGGGCGGTCGTGACCGGCCCGGGCCCGGGGCGGGGTGCGTGGCTGTGCCGGGACTCGTCCCGATGCCTCGACCAAGCGGTGCGCCGCCGGGCGTTGGGACGGGCCCTGCGTGTCGAGGTGGGGCCCGAGGCGGTCGAACGCCTCCGTAAGCTGGTGAGAAGCAGCGTGGCGTCCGGCGAAGCCGGTGCCCATGTGTGCGAGGATGGTGGGTCGGGCCGGTTACCCGGTTCCCCCCCGAACGAACAAGAAGGACCGTAGGAGCCCTTGCCGAAGAAGATACGCGTCTACGAGCTGGCCCGTGAGCTCGGCCTAACGAACAAGGAGGCCCTCGACCTCTGCTTGGCGTTGGGCATCGGGGTCAAGAGCCACTCGTCGTCGATCGAAGATGCCCAAGCCGACCGCGTTCGGCGTAAGGCCGACGCCGAGGGGCTTCGTCGCGCCGTCTCCCCCGAGGAGCCCGCTGAGCAGAAGCCGGCTCGGAGCACGACTCGGCCGGGACGAGCCACCGACGATAAGGTGGCGGCCTCGACGCCGGCCGACCGGCCCGAGTCCCCTTCGACCGCGCCCCCCACCTCGAGCCCCGCGCCCCCCGGGCCGACGTCGCCTGCGCCGACCCCGGCTGCGCCGGCGCCGGTGGTGTCCACCCCTGACCGCCAGAGGCTCGTCACGAGCCGGCCCGCCAGCGAGGTCTCGATGCCGTCGCCCGCGCCGGCGCGCCCGGCACCACCTGGCGCGGCCCGCCCCACTCCTCCTCCCGCGGCGCGCCCGCCTTCGGCGCCGCCTCGTGCCGCCCCGCCCGCGGTGGCCGCCTCGGCTCCGGCCGCCGCCCCGGATCTGGGGGCCCCACCGTCGCGACCTGCCCCCGGCTCACCGCCGGCTCCGCGGGTCCGGCCCCCCATGAGCTCGTCGGGTCGCCCGATCCCGCCGCCCCCCGGACCTCCTCGCGCCAACGGACGACCGATCCCGCCACCGCCCGGCCGGCGGCCGGCGCCGGGCGCCCCGCGCCCGGGCGGAGGACCCGGAGGCGGTGCCCGTCCCGGGATGGGTGGCTCACGCCCGGGCGGGGGACCTCCCGGTCGTAGCGGTCCCGGTGGGGGCGGTGGTTTCGGCGGCCGTCCCGGTGGGGGCGGTGGTTTCGGCGGTCGTCCCGGTGGGGGCGGTCCGCCTCCGCCCGGTCTTCGGGGCGGGCCTGGAGGACGGGGCCGACCGCCCCAGCGGCGCCCACGCCGGCGTCGGCGGAACCTTGAGGAACTCGAGCCCACGCAGCTCACCACCTACACGCCCTCGAACGCACCCGTGCCGGACTTCGAGGTCATCGTGGAGCGGGGCTCGACGCCGCGCGAACTCGGGCCCAAGCTCAACCGCTCGGCCGGGGACGTCATCCGGTTCTTGTTCCTCCAGGGCGAGGTCGTCACCGCCGCCCAGTCGCTGAGCGACGACATGATCGAGCTGTTCGCGGCCGAGATCGGCGCGCAGATCCGTCTCGTCGACCGCGGCGAGGAGCAGGAGGCCGAACTCCAGGCCAAGTACTTCGAAGAGGAAGAGGAAGAGCGCGAGGAGGACCTGCGTCCCCGCCCGCCGGTCGTGACCGTGATGGGTCACGTCGACCACGGCAAGACCCTTCTGCTCGACCGCATCCGTCACGCCAACGTCGTCTCCGGCGAAGCGGGGGGCATCACCCAGCACATCGGCGCGTACCAGACCGATGCCGGGGGCCACCGGATCACGTTCATCGACACGCCGGGCCACCAGGCCTTCACGGCCATGCGGGCCCGCGGCGCCGAGGTCACCGACATCGTGGTCCTCGTGGTGGCGGCCGACGACGGGGTCATGCCCCAGACCGTCGAGGCCATCGACCACGCCCGGGCCGCCGACGTGCCCATCGTGGTGGCGCTCAACAAGATCGACCGTCCCGACGCCGACGTGAACAGGGTCCTCCAACAGCTGTCGCAGCAGGGTCTCACGCCCGAGGCGTGGGGCGGGGACACCATCGTGGTCGAGGTGTCCGCCCTGACCGGGGACGGGATCGACGATCTCCTTGCGCAGCTCGATGTCGTCGCCGAGCTCGCCGAGCTCCAGGCCAGTCCCGAGGCACGGGCCCGCGGCGTCGTCCTCGAGGCGAACCTGGAATCGGGTCGTGGACCCGTGGCCACGGTCATCGTCCAGAGCGGGACACTCAGAGTCGGCGACTCGGTCGTGGCCGGAGCGGCATGGGGCAAGGTGAAGGCCCTCATCGACGATCACGGTGAACAGGTGAAAGAAGCACCTCCCTCGACGCCGGTCCAGGTGCTCGGCTTCTCCGAGCCGCCGGCTGCGGGCGACGAATTCCGCGTCACCTTCGATCAGACCACGGCCCGCACCATCGGCGAGACCCGCGAGCACCGGTATCGGGTGGCGGGTCACGCACCGTCGCCCACCGCGCCGGGAGCCAAGCTCGAGGACCTCTTCGAGCAGATCCAGCGGGGTGAGGCAGCCACGCTGAACCTGATCCTCAAGAGTGACGTCCAGGGCACGTTGGAGGCCATCACTGACAGCCTGCGCAAGCTCGAACGTCCCGACGTCAAGCTGAGCTTCGTGCACCGCGGCGTGGGTGGCATCACCGAGTACGACGTGCAGCTGGCGGTGGCCTCCAACGCGACGATCATCGGGTTCAACGTCCGGCCCGACCGGCGAGCACGCGAGATGGCCGTCGAGCGCGGCGTGGGCATCCGGACCTACGAGGTGATCTACAAGCTGCTCGAGGACATCGAAGCCGCCATGGTCGGCATGCTCGCCCCCGAGTTCGAAGAGATCGTCACCGGCGAGGCCGAGGTGCGCGAGGTGTTCCGAGTCCCGCGCATCGGTGCGGTGGCGGGCTGCTATGTGCGCGACGGTGTGATCACCCGAGGGTCGAAGGTCCGCTTCCTGCGCGAGGGAGTCGTCATCTGGAAGGGTGCGATCAACTCGTTGCGCCGCTTCAAAGACGACGTGCGCGAGGTGCAGGCTGGCTTCGAGTGCGGGATCGGGCTGTCGGACTTCCAGGACCTGCACAACGGCGACATCATCGAGACCTACGAGGAGCGCGAGATCCCCCGGACCTGAGGGTGGCCCGATGTCGCCCTCGGTCGGGGTGGTCGGCACCGACACGCCAGAGTCGGGGTGCCCGTCCACGGTGACCCGGTTCGCTCCGCCCTGACGCAGAAGTCGCGCTCGCAGAGGAGGTTGCCATGCCCGGACGCCGGCGCGAGAAGAGGGCTCCCGCGTCCTTCCCCCGGACCGCACGCGTCAACGAGGTCCTGCGCGAAGTCGTGGCCGAGGAGCTCGAGCGGATGGCCGACACCGACGACCGGCTCCGCATGCTCACCGTGACCTCGGTCGACATCACGCCCGACCTGTCGCGAGCCACCGTCTACCTCAGCTCGCTGCCTCCGTCGGCGATCGAAGCCCTCGCCGAGCAGCGCACCCAGCTGCAGAGGACCATCGCCCGGCAGGTGCGGATGAAGCGCACCCCCCTGCTGGTGTTCGAGTCCGACCCCGCCGTGGCGCACGGGTTGCGCGTCGAGGAGATCCTTCGCAACCTGCGGGAGGCTCCGAGCGGACCTGACGTGGTCGGGGGTGACGATGCCGGAGGCCGGTAGCGGCTCGGGTGCCCGTGAGACGATCGGCATGGTGGTGGTCGACAAAGAGGCCGGCTGGACGTCGCACGACACCGTGGCGCGGTGCCGTCGCATCTTCTCGCAGCGACGGGTGGGCCACGCCGGGACACTCGATCCCGACGCCACCGGTGTCCTGCTCGTCGGGCTGGGCCGGTTCACGCGGATGTTGCGCTTCCTCACTGGTCTCCCGAAGTCCTACGAAGCCGAGGTCGTGCTCGGGCGCGCCACCAATACCCTCGATGCCTCGGGCGAGGTCACCGGGACCTGGGACATGGCCGCCGTCACCCTCGAAGAAGTGCGCAAGGCGGCGGCATCGCTCACCGGTGTCGTGGAACAGGTCCCGCCCATGGTCTCGGCGCGCAAGGTGGGCGGTCGACGGCTCCACGAGCTGGCCCGGGCCGGGATCGAGGTCGAGCGGGCCGCCCGCCCCGTCACCGTGGCACGGTTCGACGTCCACCCCGCGCCCGACAACGAGACCGGGGTGTTTCGCGTCGAGGTCGATTGCTCGACCGGGACCTACGTGCGTGTGCTGGCCGCGGACCTGGGAGAGCTGCTCGGCGGCGGCGCCCATCTGCGCAATCTCCGACGGACCCGCATCGGCTCGTTCGGTGTCGACGAGGCCAGAACCTTGGGGGAGATCAGCGCCGCCCACGTGCTGAGCCCGGCCCAGGCGTTGCGGGACATGGCGCAGGTCGAGCTCGACGCCGAGATGGCCCGCTCGGTCTCGCACGGTCTCGCTCTCGACAGGGTCTCGGTCGGGGCGTCGGGCGACGGGCCGTGGGCACTGCTGGATCAACGCGGGCAGCTCCTGGCCGTCTACGAGTCCACCGGCACCGATCGCTTGGTGGCGGTGTGCGTGCTCGCCGGGAACGGATGATCGTGCACGTCGGCGCGACGCCGGGGATCCGGCGCGCCGGGTCCGCCGCCACCGGGGGCGACAGACCTCCACGGGTAACCTCGTCCCCGTGGAGGTTGTCGACGGTCCCGAACACTGCACCGCGCCCGCCGGAGGCTCGGCCGTCACCATCGGTGCGTACGACGGCGTCCATCTGGGGCATCGTCACCTCCTCGCCGAGCTCCGTCGCCAGGCCGCGGCCCGACACCTGACGAGCGTCGTCGTGACTTTCGATCGACATCCGGCGACGGTGGTCCGACCGCAATCGGCACCGCCGATCCTCACCGATCGCGAGCAGAAGCTCGAGCTGCTGGCGTCTGCCGGCATCGACCGCACGCTGGTGGTGCCTTTCGACGAGGCCCGGGCCAAGGAGACCGCCGAGGAATTCGTGCTCGAGGTGCTTGTGGGGGCGCTCGGCGCTCGCCTCGTCGTGGTGGGGGAGGACTTCCACTTCGGTCACCGGCGCGCCGGTAACGTGGCGCTTCTGACCGAGATGGGGTCCCGGCACGGATTCGACGTGGTGGGGATGGCCCTCGAGGAGGACGGTTCCCAGCAAGCGGTGTCGTCGACCCGCATCCGCGAGCTGCTGGCCGGCTGCGACGTGGCCGGGGCCGCCGAGCTTCTCGGTCGACCTCACCAGGTCCGAGGAGTGGTGGTGCACGGGGACGGTCGGGGAGGCTCCGAGCTCGATTTCCCGACCGCCAACATCGCCGTCCCTGACGGCGTCGCCATGCCCGGCGAGGGGATCTACGCCTGCTGGTACGAGCGGCCCGACGGATCGGTCCATCCCGCCGCCGCGTCCCTCGGTCGCAACCCAACGTTCCACGTCGCCGCCGCGCCCGTGCTCGAGGTGTTCCTCCTGGACTTCAGCGGCGACCTCTACGGTGAGCCGGCCCGGGTCTCGTTCGTGGTGCACCTGCGCGAGGAGCGCCGTTTCGACTCCACCGAGGCACTGGTCACCCAGATGAACGCCGACGTGGCCGCGACGCGTGCCGCTCTCGGGCTCACCGCCGAACGGTCGCCGTCCTGACTAGCCCCGACCAGGCGTGTTCGCCGGGGTCGTGGCGGTGGGAGGCGTGGGGGCGGGCGCGCAGTGGCCCTGCTAAAGTGAAATCCCAGCCGGGACGCCGTCCCGGCCGGATCCGGGCCGGGGCGGACATGGCTTCGCCCCACCGTCCCTGAGCAATTCCGAGGTCGTTCCCCCCATATGGCCGAAAAGTCCGCGACGATCGCCGAACATCGCCTGCACGAGACCGATACGGGCTCGCCCGAGGTGCAGATCGCCCTCCTCACCGAGCGCATCACGCTTCTCACCGAGCACCTCAAGGTCCACAAAGGCGACCATCACACCCGACGGGGTCTGATGAAGATCATCGGTCGTCGCCGCAGGCTTCTCGACTATGTGCGGGACAACGACGTCGAGCGTTACCGGTCGATCATCGGCCGGCTCGGCATCCGCCGCTAGCAGCCGGCCCCCGGGACGGCCCGACCGGCCGGAACGGGAGCCAACCTCGGGTTGGAACATCCCGCCCGGGCAGAGGGTGGACAATCCGCCCGACAGACCGAAAGGCACTTGGCCAGCGGTCAGCTGCCAGTCGCCGGTCACCTGCGCCGCGTTGCGCCACCGCCGATCGTGTGATCGGGCCGGTGGGCGAGCAGCGACGTGCGGGAGGTGGTCGACCACTGGGAACTGGCCTGGCGCGGTGTCCTCGAGAAATGAGGAGACAAATGGCGCAAGCCATCACCGTGTCGGCCCCGATCAGCGGGACCGACCGCACACTGACATTCGAAGCGGGCAAGCTCGCCCCCCAGGCTGACGGCGCCGTCGTCGGGCGCGTCGGCGACACCATGCTGCTCGTGGCCGCCACTGCCTCGCGGGGCGTGCGCGAGGGGGCCGACTTCTTCCCTCTGACCGTGGACATCGAAGAGCGGATGTACGCGGCCGGCAAGATCCCCGGCTCGTTCTTCCGCCGGGAGGGCCGGGCCACCGATCAGGCCATCCTCACGGACCGCCTGATCGACCGTCCCCTGCGTCCGTCGTTCCCTGAGGGGTTCCGCAACGAGGTGCACGTGGTGGGGACCGTCCTCGCCGCCGACCAGGTCAACCCCCACGACGTGCTTGCCATCAACACGTCGTCGGCGGCGCTCATGCTGTCGGGGATCCCCTTCGACGGTCCGATCGGCGCCGTGCGCATCGCGTGGTCCATCGAGGGCACGTGGATTCCCCACCCCAGCTATCAAGAGGGTGACGCCTCGTGCTTCGAGCTCGTCGTGGCGGGGCGGGCCCTGTCCGAGGAGCCCGGGGGTGAGATCGCCATCATGATGGTCGAGGCCGGTGGGACCGAGGACTCGTGGAAGTACTACGAGGCGGGTGCCCCCAAGGTCACCGAGGAAGTCCTGACCGAGGGGCTCGAAGCGGCCAAGACCTGGATCCGGGAGTCGATCGAGCTCCAGCGCGACCTGGTGGCCAAGGTCGGCAAGAAGCCCACCATCGCCTACGAGCTGTTCACCGACTACAAAGACGACGTCTTCGAGCGGGTCGTGGCGGTGGGGAGCGACGCCATCGCCAAGGCCAACACGATCACCGAGAAGGCCGAGCGCAATGCTGCGCTCGACGAAACGACGACGTCGATCATCGCCCAGCTGAGCCCCGAGTTCCCTGAGCGCGAGCGCGAGATCAAAGCGGCCGCGCGCGCCCTCACCAAGAAGATCGTGCGCAAGCGGATCGTCGACGAGGGTGTCCGGATCGACGGCCGTGGCACCGCCGACATCAGGCCCTTGTCGGCAGAAGTCGGGCTCCTTCCGACCACGCACGGCTCGGCGCTGTTCCAGCGGGGCGAGACGCAGGTGCTCAACGTGACGACGCTGGGCATGCCCCGCATGAACCAGCTGCTCGACACCATCGGCATCCACGAGCACAAGCGCTACATGCACCATTACAACTTCCCGCCCTTCTCCACAGGCGAGACGGGGTTCATGCGCGGACCCAAGCGCCGCGAGATCGGGCACGGGCTCCTGGCCGAGCGGGCGCTGCTCCCCGTGGTGCCGTCCCAGGAGGAATTCCCCTACACCCTACGGCTCGTCTCCGACGTGCTGTCGTCGAACGGGTCGACCTCCATGGCGTCGGTGTGCGGTTCCTCGCTGTCGCTCATGGACGCCGGTGTGCCCATCAAGGCACCCGTAGCGGGGATCGCCATGGGACTCGTCTACGACGAGGGCAACTATGTGACCTTGACCGACATCCTCGGCGCCGAGGATGCCTTCGGTGACATGGATTTCAAGGTGGCGGGCACACGCGACGCCGTGACGGCGCTGCAGCTCGACACCAAGATCGACGGGCTCCCTGCCGACGTCCTGGGCCGGGCACTGCTCCAGGCGCGCGACGCGCGCCTGATCATCCTCGACGTCATGGCCGACGCCATCGCAGAGCCGCGGCCCGAGGTCTCGGAGAACGCCCCCAAGATCGTGTCCTTCCAGATCCCGGTCGACCGCATTGGCGAGGTGATCGGCCCCAAGGGCAAGGTCATCAACGCCCTGCAGGCCGAGACCGGCGCCGACATCGCCGTCGACGACGACGGGTTGTTCGGCATCGTCACCATCGGCGCCAAAGACGGGGGCGCGGTGTCCGAGGCCAAGCGCCGGATCTTCCTCATCGTGGATCCCCCTGACGCCGAGGTGGGCGCCGTCTATCCCGGGAAGGTCGTCAACATCACCAAGTTCGGGGCGTTTGTCAACATCCTCCCCGGACGCGATGGGCTCCTCCACATCTCGAAGGTGGGCGGCGGCAAGCGCGTCGACCGGGTCGAGGACGTGCTGTCACTGGGCCAGGACCTCGAGGTGAAGGTGGACGACATCGATCCTCAGGGCAAGGTGTCGCTGTCGCTGGCCGGGGAACCGCCGGTGCCGGCCGGAAACGGGTCGGGCGTGTCGACGGGCTCGGGTGCCGCAACGGGCTCGAGCGGGCCATCGCGTGGCGTGGGTCCTTCCCGTGAACCTGAGGGGGCCCGGGACACCGCCACCGCGCCGGTGGCGTCGTTCGAGGCCGCCTTCGAAGCCGAGCTCGTCAGTGAGCTGGGCGATCTCGGCCCGGGGCCGGCGACGTCGGGTGGCGGGGGCGAGCGGGGAGAGCGCGGCAGCCATCGTGGCGGCGACCGCGGCGGCGATCGTGGTCCTCGACGTCCTCGTCGGCGGTGAGCGCCGAGCATCGCTCGGCTCCCAGTCCTGAACGGCCGCCCTCGAGCCCGGCGGTCGGTGGCACCGCGGTGTTGCCGGCCCCGGTCTCCCGAGCGTGCCTGTGATCCGTACCGAGATGCTCGGGTGCGGCGCGCGCCTCGTGACCGAGTCGATGGCCGAGGCGCGTTCGGTGACGGTCGGGGTCTGGGTGGGAACCGGGTCGCGTGACGAGGACGACGCCCACTCCGGCGCGTCGCACTTCCTCGAGCATCTGCTGTTCAAGGGCACTCCGAAGTGGAGTGCGGCGGACATCGCCGAGTCGGTCGACGAGATCGGCGGTGACATGAACGCCTTCACGACCAAGGAGTACACGGCCTTCTACATCCGCCTCCTCGCCGACGACCTCCCGCTCGGCCTCGACGTGTTGGGCGCCATCATGACCGAGCCCGCGCTGCGGGTGGACGACATCGACGCCGAACGCCAGGTGATCCTGGACGAGATCCTGATGCACGCCGACGAGCCGTCTGACTTCGCGGCCGAGCAGTGCACGGCGGCGATGTTCCCCGAGCACCCCCTGGGCCGCGAGGTTCTCGGCACCCCCACGAGCGTGGAGTCGTTGGACCAAGTCGAGATCCGCCGTTTCTTCGACCACCACTACCGTGCCTGCAATCTCGTGGTCGCCGCCGCGGGCGACGTCGACCATGAGCGCTTGGCGACCCAGGTCGATGCCCGCTTTGCGGGTCGGTCCGGCGGGGAGTCGCCACCGCGGTTCCCGCCTGCCCGACCCGGACAGGCGCTCACGGTGCACGACCGTCCCACCGAGCAGGTGCACCTCGTCATGGGCATGCGCTGCGCGGGCCGGCATTCACCCGAGCGTTGGCCCCTGGCCGTGCTCAACCACGTTCTGGGGGGAGGGATCTCGAGCCGGTTGTTCCAAGAGATACGCGAACGCCGGGGTCTCGCCTACTCGATCTGGTCCGAACGGATCCACTACGGCGAGGTCGGGACCATGACGGTGAGCGTCGGGACCGCGCCCGAGCACGCCCGCGAGGTGCTCGCCCTCGTGCACGGGGAGCTCGACTGCATGGGCGACAAGGGGATCACGGCGCGGGAGCTGGCGGTGGCCAAAGGGCACCTCCGGGCCGAGACGCTGTTGTCGCTCGAGGACTCCGGCGCCCGCATGAGCAGGATCGGGTCCAGCATGTTGCTCCACGACCAGGTGCTCGAGATCGACGAGGTCCTGGCCAAGGTGGACGGGGTCACGGTCGACGACGTCGCCGCGGTGGCCGCGTCGGTGGCGAGCCAGACCCGTACCTTGTCGGTCGTTGGCCCCTTCGACCCCGACGCCCCGTGACCGGCCTTGGCGGCGCGGGCGGGAGCGGCGTCGTCGGCGCGCGGGCCTGTCGATAGGGTTTGGCCATGACGCGCGTGGGGGTGCTCGGCGCCGGCGGCCGTATGGGCCAGGTGGTGTGCCGGGCGATCGCGCAGGACCCCGATCTCGAGCTCGTCGCCGCCATCGATCCCGCCCTGGCGGGCATCGACCTGCGCCAGGTGACCGGGGTGGACGGGGCGGGTCTGCAGATGGCGAGCGACGTCGAAGACCTGGAGCGGTCGGGCGCGGAGGTCGCCGTCGACTTCACGGTGGCCGCCGCCGCCGCCGAGCACATGCGGTGGTGTGCCGGGCACGGGGTTCACGCCGTGGTGGGCACGACCGGTATCGGTGAGGACGTGCTCACCGAGCTGGGCGCCTTGTTCGAGAGCTCCGAGGCGAATTGCGTGATCGCGGCGAACTTCGCCATCGGGGCGGTGCTCATGATGCGCTTCGCCGAGTTGGCGGCACCGTTCATGGACGGGGTGGAGATCTTCGAGCTGCACCACGACGGCAAGCTCGACGCGCCGTCGGGGACCGCCATGCACACCGCCGATCGCCTCGGCAGGGCCCGCCGGGCCGCTGGCGGCGACGCCTGGCCCGGCGACCGTACCGCTTCGGAGCTGCTCCCCGGGGTACGCGGGGGAGAGGGCCCGGGCGGGGTCCGGATCCATTCAGTCCGCCTCCCCGGCCTCGTGGCCCACCAGGAGGTGCTCTTCGGTGCCGTCGGGCAGAGCCTCAGCATCCGCCACGACGCCTACGACCGCACCTCGTTCATGCCCGGGATGATCCTGGCCGTGAAGTCGGTGGGGAGCCGGCCCGGTCTCACTGTCGGGCTCGACACGCTCCTCGGATTCTGACGGCGCGGCGCTAGCCTGGACCGGTGGACGGGCCCCGCCAGCGCATCCTCGAGGCGACCTATGCATGCGTGGCGCGCTGGGGACTGTCGAAGACGACCATCGAGGATGCCGCGCGCGAGGCGGGACTGTCGCGGGCCACCGTCTACCGCTATTTCCCGGGCGGTCGCGACGAGCTCATCGACGCCGTGGTGTCGTGGCAATTCCTCCTCTTCTTCGTCAGCCTCTACGAGGAGGTCCACGGTGCGACCTCGCTCGAGGAGGTGCTCGAGCGAGGACTCGTCTTCGCCCGGCGTTCGCTCGTCGAGCACGAGGTGCTCCAGAAGATGCTCGAGACCGAGCCCGAGGTGCTCATGCCCAAGCTCACCGTCGAGTCGAACCGGACCGTAGGGCTCATCGCCGGCTTCCTCGTGCCCTACCTGCACGAGCACGGGATGGCCGAGGGCGTGGAGATCCACGAGGCGGCGGATTTCCTCGCCCGCATGATCCTCTCCTACATCTCGTCTCCCGGACATTGGGACCTCGGTGACCCCGAGCAGGTCGCCACCCTGGTCCGGACCGAACTCCTGGCCGGTGTCGTCGGCGAACTGGGGTCCGCCCTCCCCTGATCACGACACGGCCCGCCCTGCCCAGGGCGACCATTGACAATGAGACATCTCGAGCCATACTGTCTCATCGTGGGTGCGGTGCGACTGGAGCTGGTGCGGGAGACGCTTTCGGGCGAGCCCCTTGACGAGCCCGAGTTCGCCGCCACCCCCGCTCGGGTACGGGTCATCGACGGCGCCCTGTCCTGCATCGCCCGCCAAGGGGTGGCCAAGACCACCCTGGACGACGTCGCCCGGGCGGCGCGCTGCAGCCGGGCCACGGTGTACCGGGTCTTCCCGGGTGGCAAGGACGCCGTGCTCGGCGCCGTCGTCGACACCGAGGTATCGAGGTTCTTCAGCGCACTGGCGGTGCGCATGGGGGCCGCCACCGATCTCGAGGATGTGCTCGTGGCCGGCATGACCGAGGCCGTCACCAGGGTGAGCGAGCACGGTGCCCTCAGGAACCTGTTGGTGTACGAGCCCGAGCTCGTCCTGTCGCAGTTGGCCTTCGCTCGCATGGACGAGATGCTCGCGCTGACCTGTGCGTTCACGACGCCGTTCCTCGGGCGCTGGCTCGACCAGGCTGAGTCCAGGCGTGTCGCCGAGTGGGCGGCGCGCATCGTCGTGTCGTATCTGGTGTGCCCTGCCGACGGCATCGATCTCACCGACGCCGCCGAGGTCCGACGCCTCGTGCGACAGTTCGTGTTACCCGGGATCCGGGTGTTGCGCGTGCCCCCGGGAATCGACGGCCCGCCCCCCTCGCAGGGCATCGCCGCCGGGGCCCGACGATCTCCGCAGTCCAATCGGTCACTACCCACCACCAAGGGGGAAGCATCATGACGGAGCAGATGCGCGACACGGTCGACATCATCGGCCGCGACGACATCAACGATCTCGAGGCAATCCTCTCGGTCGTGAACACCGACGTGGACGAGGAGCGCCACGCCGTCCATTCGGTCTACGACACCATTTTCACCTGGGACTACGAAAAGGGTCAGCGGCCCAAGCTCGAGAAGCTCTACGAAAAGGCCAAGAAGGCGCAGTGGAACGGCCAGACCGACCTTCCGTGGGAGACAGACGTCGACCAGGAGGCGCTGGTGGTGGCCAATGCCGCTGCCAACGGTGGCCTCGGTGAGGGTCTCGACGTGAGCGGGACCTCGTTGGCGCGCTGGGGCGACAAGGAATGGATCCAGTTCGGGGTGGAGAGCCAGAACTGGACGCTCTCGCAGTTCATGCACGGCGAGCAGGGCGCCCTCGTCTGCACGGCCAAGATCGTGGAGTCGGTCCCGTGGATCGACGCCAAGTACTACGCGGCGACCCAGGTCATGGACGAGGCCCGCCACGTCGAGGTCTTCGCCAAGTACCTCGACGACAAGCTGTCGGGCCACTACCCGATCAATGCCCATCTCCGGTTGCTGCTCGACGACATCATCGCCGACCAACGGTGGGACATGACCTACCTGGGCATGCAGATCATGGTGGAGGGACTGGCGCTGGCCGCCTTCGGGTTCATGCACCAGATGACGACCGAGCCGCTGCTCAAGCAACTGCTGCGCTATGTGATGGCGGACGAGGCGCGCCATGTGGCCTTCGGTGTGCTCAGCCTCCAGGAGTACTACCAGCAGCTCACGGCGGCCGAGATCCGAGAGCGCCAGGAGTTCGCCTTCGAGGCGGCCGTGCGCATGCGTGACCGGTTCCTCCAGCAAGAGGTGTGGGACCGCATGGGGGTCAATCCCAAGGAGATCGTGCCGCTGCTCATGCAGGTGCCGGACCGCCAGGTCTTCCAGTCCCTTCTGTTCTCCAAGATCGTGCCCAACTGCAAGAAGCTCGGCCTCCTCGATGCCGCCGACGGCTGGCTGCGGGTGAAGTTCACCGAGCTCGGCGTGATCGGGTTCGAGGACTGGGCCGACACCGGCGAGGAGTACGACAGCCTGCAGGCGACTCCCGCCGCCGGCAGCGCCGTCGCCTAGCGCCGCCCGGGCGGCGAACCGCGGCCGTCGGGGAGCTAGCCTGACCCCGTGAAGTCGTCACCCGGGACTGCGCGTTTCGGCACGGTCATCACCGCCATGGTCACGCCCTTCGACGACGAGGGGCGTCTCGATGTCGACGGGGCCGTGACCCTGGCCCGCTGGCTCACGAGTCACGGCAGCGACGGGCTCGTGGTGGCGGGCACGACGGGGGAGGGTCCGGTCCTCTCCGACGCCGAGCTCGGTCAACTGTGGCAGGCCGTGGTCGAAGCCGTCACCGTCCCCGTCCTGGCGGGCACCGGTTCCAACGACACTGCCCACACCATCGAGTGCACGAAGCTGGCCGAAGCGGCCGGCGCCCACGGGGCACTGGTGGTCACCCCGTACTACTCGCGGCCCTCGCAGGCCGGGTTGTCCGCCCACTTCCGCGCCGTGGCGGCGGCCACGGCGCTGCCGGTGGTGCTCTACGACATTCCGGTACGTGCCGGCCGGCGCATCGGCCGCGACACCATGGTGCACCTGGCACATGACGTCACCAACATCGTCGGCGTGAAAGACGCCACCGGCGACCCCGCCGGTTCGGCCCGGCTCGTGGCCGAAACTCCCGAGGGATTCGAGCTCTACAGCGGTGACGACGCCCTCACGCTTCCGCTGTTGGCACTGGGCGCGGTGGGTGCGGTGAGCGTGGCGTCGCACTGGGCCGGCGAGGAGATCGCCTCCATGGTTTCCGCCTGGTTCAAGGGCGACACCGACGGGGCGCGGACGTCGAACGTCCGGCTCTTCGAGTCCTACGACTTTCAGACGAGCGAGACGTTTCCGAACCCGCTCCCGGCCAAAGCGGCGTGCCGCGTCCTGGGCCTACCCGCCGGCCAGTGCCGGCTCCCGCTCGGGGCCGCCCCACCCGAACTCGACGAGCGGGCCCGCCTGGTGATCGCCAACCTCGGGCGCGACGTGCACGCCGTCGCCGGTGCACGCCCGGGCGGGTCGCTTGCCTGATCCTGTTCGCGTCATCTTCCTGGGTGGGTTGGGAGAGATCGGCCGCAACTGCGCGTGCTTCGAGCTGAACGGTCGCATCGTCGTCCTCGACTGCGGGATCATGTTCCCCGAGCCCGACATGCCCGGCATCGATCTGGTGCTCCCGGACCTCTCGTACCTGCGCGAGCGTGCCGACGCCGTCGAAGCCGTGGTCCTGACCCACGGCCACGAGGACCACACCGGCGGCCTCGCCTTCTTGCTCCGTGAGCTGTCGGTTCCCGTGTACGGGTCGGCACTGACCCTCGGGCTCGCCCGCAACCGCGTGGAGGAGGCCGGCGTCGCCAACCGGGCGCGCTTCGTCGAGGTCGTCGACGGCGAGCGCCGCCAGATCGGCCCCTTCGACGTGGAATTCATTCCCGTCACGCACTCGGTGCCGCACGGCTTCGCCACCGCCTTCCACACCCCCCAGGGTGTGATCCTGCACTCGGGCGATTTCAAGATCGACCTCACGCCCGTCGACGGCCGCCTCACCGACCTGGCGCGTATCGGGACCCTGGCGACGGGCCCGGGTGTGCGCCTGCTGCTGTCGGACTCGACCAATGCCGAGGAACCGGGGTTCACCGAGTCCGAGACCCAGGTCGGTGCCACGTTGCGCCGCCTCTTCGAGGCCCGCGTCGGACGACGGATCATCGTCACCTGTTTCGCCAGCCACATCCATCGCGTGCAGCAGGTTGTCGACGCCGCGCTGGGAACGGGGAGGAAGGTGGCCACGCTCGGCCGCTCCATGGCGAAGAACGTCGAGCTGGCTCGACGGCTGGGCCTTCTGGAGCTGCCACCGGACCAGGTGGTCGATGTCGAGCACGTCGACGACATGGACCCCGGCAAGGTATGCGTCATCTCCACGGGCTCCCAGGGTGAGCCCATGTCCGCCCTGTCGCTGATGGCCGGCGGCGAAAGCAAGTGGCTACACCTCCGCCCCAACGACGTGGTGGTGATCAGCGCCCACCCCATACCGGGCAACGAGTGGGCGGTCGGACGGGTCATCGACGGCTTGTACCGCCGCGGCGCCGAGGTCATCCACACCGGCGTCGAGCCCGTGCACGTGAGTGGGCACGCCCGTCAGGGTGAGCTCGAGGTGCTGCTGTCGGTGGCGCGGCCCGAATGGTTCATCCCCGTCCACGGCGAGTACCGGCACCTCGTGAACCACGCCCAGCTGGCCACGCGCATGGGGGTCGACGACGACAAGGCCCTGCTGTGCGAGGACGGGGACTCGGTGGTGATCGACGACGCTGGGATCCACCGGGGGGAGTCGGTGCCAGCCGGGTTCCTCTACGTCGACGGCACCGTCGGGGACGTGGGTCACGGCGTGCTGCGCGACCGTCGCGTGCTGGCCGAGGAGGGCGTGGTCGTGGTGGTCGCCACCGTCGACCCCCACGCCGGTGAGGTGGTGAGCCCGCCCGAGATCGTGACGAGGGGCTGGATCCACGCGCCCGAGGCCGAGGCCCTGCTCGGCGAGGCGAGCGACGTCGTGCGCGTGGCGCTCGAGAAGGCTCTGGCCGAAGGGGCCACCGACCAGGAGACACTTCGCCGCCATGCCCGGAAGGCCCTCGGCCGGCTGGTGGGGGAGCGGACCCGGCGTCGGCCCATGATCGTGCCGGTCGTCGTCACCGTCTGAGGCTCGACCCGGTCCGGCCCGCGTTCTCCCTGGTCGTAGGCCCCGGACCCGATCCTCGGATGGTCATGGGGCGGCTGTTAGCGTTGGGGCCATTGTGGTGACGACGAAGCGCCGCCCGGTGGGCTCACGCCCCTCCTCCCGGTCGGCACCCGGGAAGCGCCGGAGCAAATCCAAAGGTCGCTCCCGCGTGACGCGGCCTCCCAAGCGCGCCGCCGCCCGTCGGCGTCGCCGGGCCACGACCCGGGCCCGGCGCCCGGCCTGGGTGCTCTCGGCGTTGTCGGTACTCGAGGGTCACGTCGAGGACGCCTGGGGCATCGGGCTCGTCACGGTGGGGATCCTCGGCGCGCTCGCCCTGTACGGCAACGCCCTCGGCCCGGTGGGCCACGGGGTCCGCCACGGCTTCGGGATGGTCCTCGGGGTGGGCCGCTTCCTGGTCCCGCCGGCCTTCGCCGCCGCCGGGGCGATGCTCATCGCCGGGAGGCCACGCCACGAGCCGGCCCGCGCCGGGGTCGGGCTCGCACTGACCCTGGCCTCGGTGGCCGGGCTCGCCGATCTGGCCGGCGGGGCACCGCCCTTCTCCGCCTCGTCGACCCGGCTGGCCGGGGCCGGAGGTTTCATCGGATCCGCTCTCGGGCAACCCCCTGCGGTCGGGGCTCGGGGACTGGGGGGCCTCGGTCGTCCTGCTCGCCCTCGTGACCCTCGCCCTTGTGCTCTTCACGGGGGTGACCCTGCGGGTCGCGCTGGCCGGAGCAGCCCGCCTCGGTCGGGTGCTGTGGGACACGGCGGTTCCCCACGGAGACGCCGACGCCGTCGACGAACCCTTCTCCGACGACACCGGCTTCGACGACGGCCCCGCCCTCGAGGCGCCCGCCATCGGTCGCGGCCGTCGGCGCCATGGGGGCCGTCCCGTGCTGTTCGACCTCGACGAGATGCTCGGCGCCGAGCCGCCCGTCGAGGTCGAGATCGAGTCGACGCCCGAGCCCGACCCGGTGGCCGACGTGCCGCTCGTCGAGGCCCGACCCGACGAAGCAACGATCGCGGCCGCCACCGGGGCGCGCCCCGAGGCGGGGCTCTCGTTGGACACGCGCGCCGCGACGGGGGACTGGCGTCTCCCCCCCGTGAAGCTCCTGTCGCGCTCGAAGCTCCAAGAGCTCGACCGCTCAGAGATCAGCGCGGCCGGTCGAGCGCTCGTGAGCGCCCTGGCGGCACACGGCGTGGAGACCCGCTTGCTGGGCCACACCGTCGGGCCCACCGTCACCCGGTTCGAGCTCGAGCTCGGCCCCGGCGTCAAGGTGGCGAGGGTCACGAGCCTGGCCAAGGACATCGCCTACGCCATGGCCTCGGCCGACGTCCGGATCCTGGCACCCATCCCCGGCAAGTCGGCCATCGGCATCGAGGTCCCCAACCGCATGCGCCAGCTGGTGACGTTGGGCGACGTGCTCGCCTCCGAAGAAGCGCGCCAGGCCACCCATCCCCTGGAGGTGGCCCTGGGCCGCGACATCGCGGGGCGCCCGGTCATCGAGAACCTGGCCGACATGCCCCACATCCTGATCTCGGGGGCCACCGGCGCGGGCAAGTCGTCGTGCATCAACTCGTTGATCACCTCGATCATGATGCGGACCACGCCCGAGGAGCTCCGACTCATCCTCGTCGACCCCAAGCGGGTCGAGCTCGGCCAGTACAACGGGCTCCCGCACCTGCTCACCCAGGTCGTCGTGGATCCGAAAAAGGCGGCCAACGCGCTGTCGTGGGCCGTCACCGAGATGGAGCGCCGCTACGACGTCCTGGCCGAGGCGGGCATGCGCGACATCACCGGGTACAACGCCGCGGTCGAGCGTGGTGAGCTCGACGACGTCGGGCCCCTCGCCGGCGACACCGAGGAGGCCGAGGCGGCCGACGCCGACGGCGAGCTCGATGACGACGTCGCCGAGCGCGTGGCGGCGCACCTGGCCGAGTCCCGTGCCGCGGTGACCCCCACGCTGCATCGTGAGCGTCTGCCGTTCATCCTCATCGTGGTGGACGAGCTCAACGACCTCATGATGGTGGCGGCGCGCGACGTGGAGGAGTCGGTGTGCCGGATCGCGCAGATGGCCCGTGCCGTCGGGATCCACCTCGTCCTCGCCACCCAGCGTCCGTCGGTCGACGTGATCACGGGCGTGATCAAGGCGAATGTCCCGTCCCGCCTGGCATTCTCGGTGTCGTCGCTCGCCGACAGCAGGGTGATCCTCGACCAGCCCGGCGCCGAGCGCCTCATCGGCAAGGGGGACATGCTCCTCCTCACGGCCTCGTCGTCGGTGGCGCGACGGATCCAGGGCCCGTGGGTGTCCGAGAGCGAGGTGCGGACGGTTGTCGCCCACTGGCAACGACAACGCAGTGCCGAATACGTGGTGGGAATCGCCGGGGAGGAGAACTCGGCGCGCGGCGGCGACGGCCTCGACGACGACGACGAGCTGCTGTCTGCGGCCATGGAGCTCGTCGTTCGATCTCAGCTAGGGTCCACGTCGATGTTGCAGCGCAAGCTCCGGGTGGGTTTCTCCAGGGCGGGACGCCTGATGGACCTTCTCGAGCGCCGGGGGGTGGTGGGGCCGTCGGAGGGATCCAAGGCCCGCGCGGTGCTCATGGCGCCCGAAGAGCTCGAGCAGCTAGCCGACCGGTAGACCGGATGGTCCGACACCGAGGCCGGCACAGCCGTGGGGCGCGTGCGGACGCCGAAGAGGGCGACGTCATGAGCACTTCTCTTCCCACCGATTCGCCGACCGCCACCGGTGATGGTGCCGGCCCCGGCGTTCCCGAGTTCGGTCTCAACGGCACCGCCGCGGTGCCCGGGAGCGTGGGTGGTGGCACCCTGGCGGCGGTCCTCGACGTCGCACCGGAATCGGTGTCGGTGTCGTCACCGGACACGGTCTTGCCCCCGGTGTCGCGTGACGTCCCCGTGATCCTGTCGCCGCCGGTGTCGCTGTCGCGGCCCCCGGCGACGCCGATCGTGGGCGAGCCCGACCGACGCCGTCGCCATCGACGCTGGCCCTGGGTGGCCGTGGTGCTGGTCGTCGCCGTGGTCGTGGTCACCGGGGTGCAACTCGGCCGTCCCTTCCCGGCGGTCGCCGTGCACCGGACGCTCCCGGTCATGACGCCCGTCACCGGCGCCACACCGGCGCTGCCGTGGCCGGCGGCGGGGGAGGCGGCGGTGGCGGTCCCGCAGCTCGGTGTCACCCTCCAGTCCGGGCCCGAGGCGGCGGTGCCCATCGCCAGTCTCACGAAGATCATGACCGCCTACCTGACCCTCCGGGACCACCCGCTGGCCCCGACCGCACAGGGCCCTCTGCTCGTCATGACCGCCGCGGACCAGGTCGAAGCCTTCGAAGACGAAGAAGACGGCGCCACCGACGTCCCTGTGCAGCCGGGAGAGGAATTGAGCGAACGGCAATTGCTCAACGGCTTGCTCGTGCACTCGGCCAACAACATCGCCGACATCCTGGCGAGGTGGGACGCGGGGACGGTACCGGCCTTCGTGGCCAAGATGAACGCCACGGCAGCCGCGCTCGGCATGACGCACACCCACTATGCCGACGCCAGTGGTCTCGATCCCGGGACGGCGGGTACGGCCGGTGACGAGTTGCTCGTGACCCAGGCCGCCATGAGCGATCCCCACCTTCGCCGCCGTGGTGTCGCAGCCCACGGTGACCCTCCCGACCGTGGGGGTGCTCAGCAACTATGTGTCGTCGGTCGGCACCGACGGGATCGTGGGCGTGAAGTCCGGGTTCACCCAGGCGGCCATGGGATGCCTCATCCTGGCCGGCGAGCGGACGGTGGCAGGGCAGCAGGTGCTGGTGCTCGCCGCGGTGACCGGACAACCTGGCGTGAATCCCCTCGACGTCGCCAACGGGGTCGACGAGCACCTGCTCGATGCGGTGGCCTCGGCACTGCGTGAGGTCCCCGTCACCGCCTCGGGCATCCGCGTCGCCGACGTCACCCGATCGTGGTCCCCGAAGATCGTGCCGATGGTGGCCTCCAAGGCCATCACGCTGTTGGCGTGGCCCGGTCAGGAGCCGCGCCTGGCACTCGCCATGAGCCCGGTGCACTCCGGCGCCAAGCAAGGGGCTCGGGTGGGCTCGTTGGCAGCGTCGATCGGCGACGAACGGGTGGTCGTGCCTGTGCGTGTGGCCGACAGCCTGATGGGCCCGTCGGTGAGCTGGCGCCTCAAGCGATCCTGAGCGGACCGTCGGCGCGGCGCGAGGACGGCACTACCCTGGACCTCCATGCGCGCCCGAGCCCCTGCTTCGGCGGCCAACCTCGGCCCCGGCTTCGACGTCCTGGCGGTGGCGCTCGACCTCTACGTCGAGGTCGACGTGGAGCCCGCCTCTCGCCTCGTGGTCCGCTCCGAGGGCGAGGGCGCCGACCTCGAAGAAGACGACATGCACCTCGCCGCCCGGGTGGCGATCGACGTCGTAGGTCACGACCGTCTCGCCGTCACGGTCCGATCGGCTATCCCGGTGGCGCGGGGCCTCGGTTCCTCGGCCGCGCTGGCGGTGGCGGCGGCCGCGGCGGCGGGGTCCAAGGACCCGTTGGGGGTGGCGGCCCGTATCGACGGGCACCCCGAAAACGCGGCGGCCTCGGTGGTGGGGGGCCTGGTGGCGGCCACGCTGGTGCGGGGGGCGGTGCGGGCGGTCCGCATGCCCCTCGACGGTGGCCTCGTCCTCGTGGCCATGGTGCCCGAACGGCCCCTGCCCACCACCAAGGCACGCCAGGCGCTGCCCCAAGAGGTGAGTCGGACCGATGCCACGTTCAATCTGGGTCGACTGGCATTGCTCCTCGCCGGCCTGGCGGACCGTTCCTTGTTGATCCGGGAAGCCACCGAGGACCGGCTGCACCAGGACTACCGCAGCCCGATGTTCCCCGAGGCCCCGCAGCTGCTGGCTCGTCTGGTGGCGGCGGGGGCGTTGGCATCGTGCTGGTCCGGAGCGGGACCCACGTTGCTCGGGATCTGCGACGGCGAGCACGGCGAGCGGGTGCGGGCCGGCGCCGAGGAGGCCATGGAGAGCATCGGGGTCCCCGGGCGCGCCATGTTGCTCCGCCCCGACCTCGAGGGGCTCGTCGTCGAGGGAATTCGCCTGTGACGCGCACGTTCCACATCCGCACCTACGGCTGCCAGATGAACGAGCACGACTCCGAGCGCTTGGCCGGGCTCCTCATCGGGGACGGGCTCGAGCCGACCGACGACATCGAGCACGCCGATCTCGTGGTCTTCAACACGTGCTGCATCCGGGAGAACGCCGACCAGAAATTCTACGGACATCTGGGCCAGTTCAAGGCATTGCGTGAGAGCCGCCCTGCCATGCAGATCGCCGTGGGGGGCTGCCTCGCCCAGAAGGACCGCGACGCCATCCGCACCCGCGCCGGCCACGTCGACGTGGTGTTCGGGACACACAACCTGGCCCGGGCCCCGGCCCTGCTGCGTCAGGCCGCCACCACGGGCCCCATCGTCGAGATCCTCGACGCACCGGCACCGCAAGGGGTCTCGGATCTCCCCATGGCGCTGTCGGCGGCGCGCGAGCTCCCGTATTCGGCGTGGGTAACCATCCAGATGGGTTGCGACAATTCGTGCGCCTTCTGCATCGTGCCCCAGGTGCGCGGCCCCGAGGTGAGCAGGCCCGTCGACGACATCGTGGCCGAGGTGAAGAGCCTGAGCGCCCGGGGTGTCACCGAGGTGACGCTGCTCGGGCAGAACGTGAACTCCTACGGACGCGACCTGACCCGCCGCCGGCCGTTGTTCGCGCCGCTCCTGCGCGCCGTGGGAGCGGTCGAGGGTGTGCGCCGCGTCCGCTTCACGAGCCCTCACCCGAAAGACCTCCGTCCTGAGACCATCGCCGCGATGGCCGAGACGCCGGCGGTGTGCGAGCACCTCCACCTGCCCCTGCAGTCCGGGAGTGACCGGGTGCTCAGCGCCATGCGGCGCGGCTACCGAGCCGATCGGTACCTGGCCCGGCTGGCCGCGGCCCGGGCCGCTATCACCGACCTGGCGGTGACCACCGACATCATCGTCGGCTTCCCGGGCGAGACCGAGGACGACTTCGAACGCACGCTCGAAGTGGCCGCCGAGGCCGAGTACGACAGCGCGTACACCTTCATCTTCTCGCCCCGACCCGGGACGAGGGCGGCGTCGATGACGGCGTCCTTCGTGCCTGACGACGTGGTGGCCGAGCGCTTCGAGCGACTCCGCGTGGTGGTGGAACGCTCGGCGCTCGCCAAGCACCGTGCCCGTATTGGTCGCGTCGAGGAGGTCATCGTGGAAGGACCGAGCGCACGAGACCCAGAGGTGGTAACCGGTCGGACGCGCCAGAACAAGCTCGTGCACTTCGCGCCGACCCAGGCGGGGATGCCCACCCCCGGCACCTATGCCGAGGTCACCGTCACCGACGCCGCCCCCCACCACCTGCGCGGCGCGTTGGAGCGCCTCACCGCCGCGGCCCGACAGCGCATCCCCATCGCCGTCTCGGTGCGCTAGCGCCGGTGGCTACGGCCCAAGCGCACACCGCGCCCGGCCCTGTCGCGCCGAAAGGCGCGCCCGGCCACGTCGCGCCGAAAGGCGCGCCCGGCCACGTCGCGCTGGTGGGCCCCACGGCGTCGGGGAAGTCAGCACTGGCCTTGGAGCTGGCGCGGCGGCGACCGGTCGCCGAATTGGTGTCGGTCGACTCGATGTGCGTGTATCGGACCATGGACATCGGGACGGCCAAGCCGAGCGAGGCCGAGCGGGCGGCCGTGCCGTATCACCTCGTCGACCTCGTCGATCCCGACGAGGAATTCACCCTGAGCCGGTTCCAGGCCCTGGCGCGCGACGCGCTGGCGGCCATCGAAGGGCGCAGGGGGCGCGCCCTGCTCGTGGGGGGGACCGGGCTCTACCTCCGGGCGGTGGTCGACCCGCTGTCGGTGCCAGGACGGTTCCCCGACGTCGCCGCCGCCCTCGAGCAGGAGGCGGACACCCCGGGTGGCACGGCGCGCCTGCACGCCCGGTTGACGGCCCTCGACCCCACCGCCGCCGCCCGCATGGAGCCCAACAACCGCCGTCGGATCGTGCGTGCTCTCGAGGTGACGATGGGAGCGGGCCGACCCTTCTCGTCGTTCGGTCCCGGGCTCGACGCCTATCCGCCCACACCGTTCACGCTGGTGGGCATCCGATTCGACCCCGCCGTCCACGATGCGCGTATCGACGGGCGCTTCCGGGATCTGCTCGAGTCGGGGTTCGTCGAGGAGGTGCGCGCCCTGGCCCGGAGGCCGGGCGGGCTGTCGCGCACCGCCCGCCAGGCGCTCGGGTACCGGGAACTGCTGGCGCACGTGGAGGAGGGGGCTCCCCTCGAACAAAGTGTGGAAGAGGCCAAGCGCCGGACGCGGGCCTTCGCCCGCAGGCAGTGGGCATGGTTCCGACGGGACCCGCGCATCGTGTGGCTCGACCCCCACGGTGATCTCCTGGCGCAGCTCCTCGAGGTGTGGGACGCGTCGGGAACGGCGCCGCCCCCGCCTGGCGTCGGGTCCGGCGGCGAGGTGCGAGACTGACCGCGATGGACGCCCGGGGCACGCTGCGCCTGACCAAGCACCACGGAGCGGGCAACGACTTCCTCGTGATGCTCGATCCCGACGACCGCCGGCCCCTGTCGGCGCTCGAGGTGCGCGCCCTGTGCGAGAGGCACCGGGGCGTCGGTGCCGACGGCGTGCTGCGTGCCACCTCGGGCCACGGGCCCGCCGCGCTGGCGATGGACCTGCGCAACGCCGATGGGGGCGTGGCCGAGATGAGCGGCAACGGGATCCGATGCCTCGTCCAGGCGGCGGTGGACGGCGGCATGGTGCGGGCCGGGTCCGTGCTCGTGCAGACCCTGGGCGGGTTGCGCTCGGTGGAGTACCGGGCCGGCCCCGAAGCGGGGCAGGGCTACGGGCGCGTCGACATGGGCCGAGCCGTGCTCGGCTCCGACATCGGTGCCGACGAGCTCGGCGACGCCCGCTGGGGGCAACACGTGGACATGGGGAATCCCCACGTCGTGCTGTTCGGCCCCCGGAGCGCTGACGACACCGTGCGCAGCGTCGGTCCGCGCTGGGCACGATCGGTCGTCGGGGGGGCCAACGTGGAGTTCGTGTGGCCGGGGCCGGGGGCGGGGGAGCTGTCGGTGCGGGTGTGGGAGCGCGGCGTGGGCGAGACCCTGGCGTGCGGAACGGGAGCCTGTGCGGTGGTGGCGGCGGCCCACGCCCATGGCGAGGCCGGCACCCGCGTCCGGGTGCACAATCCCGGCGGCCCCCTCGACGTCGAGCTCGGCGAGGCCGGCGTCTTCCTGGCGGGCCCCACCCAGAAGGTGGGCGATGTCACCGTCGACGAGGCGGTGCTGGCCAACATGATCGACACCACCGGGCCCGACGTCGGCGACGCGTCTGGGGCCGGGCCCGGGAACACGCCGGGCGTCGTTGCCACCGAGGTGGCGACTCGACAGTGACGCTGATCGAGCGCAGCTTCCGCGAGCGCATCGTGCTCGTGGGTGTGGTGTTCCCGTGGACCTCGTCCGAATCGGTCGACGCCGATCTCGACGAGCTGGCCCTCCTCGTCGACACGGCGGGTGCCACCGTGGTGGATCGGGTGGTGCAGCGCCGCGACCGGCCCGACCCCGCCACCTTCGTCGGGCGGGGCAAGGCGCAGGAGCTCCACGAGCTGTCGCAGACCCTCGACACCGACACCATCGTCTTCGACGACGAGTTGTCACCCGCGCAACAGCGCAACCTGGAGAAGATCCTCGGTCGTACCGCCATCGACCGCACGGCGGTGATCCTCGACATCTTCGCTCAGAACGCTCGCTCCCAGGAGGGCAAGGCTCAGGTGGAGCTGGCCCTGTTGCGGTACCGGCTGCCGCGGTTGCGCGGCAAGGGGCTCGGCTTGTCCCAGCAGGCGGGTGGCATCGGCACCCGGGGGCCTGGTGAGACCCAGCTCGAGGTGGACCGGCGGCGCCTGCTGCGACGGATGACTCGCCTCGAGGCGGACCTGAAGCAGGTCTCCGCCACGCGCCGGACCCAGAGCCGATCTCGCCTCCGCTCGCGCCAGCGCGTCGTCAGCCTCGTGGGCTACACCAACGCCGGCAAGTCGACCCTGCTCAACCGGCTGACCGACGCCGGCGTACTCGTCGAGGACCGTCTGTTCTCGACCCTCGACTCCCGGACTCGACGCCTGGCCCTTCCCGGCGGGGAGACGGTCCTGCTATCCGACACGGTCGGATTCGTGCGCAAGCTCCCGCACCAGTTGGTCGAAGCCTTCCGCTCAACCCTCGAAGTCGTGAAGGACGCCGACCTGCTCGTCCACGTCGTCGACGCGTCGGCGCCCGAGCCCGAGATGCAGATCGACGCGGTGCGATCGGTGCTCGACGAGATCGACGCCGGGGGCGTGCCCGAACTCCTCGTGTTCAACAAGGCCGACCGCGCCCCGAAAGGCGCGGCGCGCATGGCCAACGCCTACCCCGAGGCCGTGGTGATTTCCGCACTGACCGGTGACGGGATCGAGCAATTGCTGCGGGCGCTGGGTGACCGTCTGCGTGTCGCCGACCGCGTCGTCGAGCTCGTGGTCCCCTTCGACCGCGGTGACATCCTGGCCGCGGTGCACCGCGAGGGCGAGGTCGTCGACGAGTCCCACAGCGAGGGCGCCACCGTGGTCCACGTCGTGCTCGACGACGCGGGGCGCGCCCGGTTCCGGGAATTCGTGGCGTCGTGAGCGCTCCGACGACGCGGGAGGGCTTCTCGCCCCCGCCCTATCCCTATGACCGCCTGGCCGCGGCGGCGCAGACGGCGGCGGCGCATCCCGGCGGGGCCGTGGACCTGTCGGTCGGAACTCCGTGCGACCCACCCCTCGATGCCGTGGTCGAGGCGCTCGGCACCTCGGGCGCCGAGCGCGGCTATCCGGCGTCGATCGGCAGCGCGGCCTTGCGCGGCGCAGCGGCGGATTGGATGCGACGCCGCTTCGGGGTGTCGCTCGATGCGGCCCAGGTCGCCGCGTGCATGGGCACCAAGGAGTTCGTCGCCACCGCGGCCTGGTTCCTGGAGCTGCGCACCCCGGGCCGCGACACCGTGCTGGCCCCGGCGTTGGCGTATCCGACCTACGCCATGGGGGCGCGTCTGGCGGGATGTCGACTGGTCGAGGTGCCCGTCGCCGATGACGGCGGACTCGACCTGTCTCTTGTCACCGACGACGACGCGGCGCGGGCGCTGTGCCTGTGGGTGAACAGTCCCTCCAACCCGTCGGGCGCCCTGACCGACCTGGGCGGGGCGGGCGCGTGGGGACGGGCCCGATCGATCCCGGTGCTCTCCGACGAGTGCTACGCGGAGTTCACCTGGCAGGGCGAGCCGACGAGTGTCGTTCAGGACGGCACCGAGGGTGTGCTGGCGCTGCATTCGCTGTCGAAGCGCTCCAACCTGGCGGGCGTGCGCGTCGGCTTCTACGCCGGCGACGCCGCTCTCGTCGAGTACCTGGGCGAGATCCGCAAGCACGCCGGGTTCATGGTGCCGGGCCCGGTCCAGGCGGCTGCCGTCGTGGCCCTGGAGGACGACACCCACGTCGCCGAGCAGCGCCGGCGCTACCGTCGGCGCCTGGATCGCCTGGCCGAGATCCTGCGGGGAGCCGGGCTCGAGGTCGAGCTGCCGGCGGGAGGCTTCTACTTGTGGGTGCCCGTGCCGGCGTGGGCCGATGCACAGGGCGAGGTCGAGGGACGGCCCGGGGCCTGGGTGCTCACCACCGCGCTGGCGGAGGCGGCGGGGATGCTCGTCAGCCCCGGCGAGTTCTACGGCGCGCAGGCGACGGGATTCGTCCGCGTCGCGGTCGTCCAACCCGACCAACGGATCGAACTGGTGGCGACGCGCCTGGCCGGGTCGGACCACCCGCACCTCGGGCGTCGGCCGCCGCTGACGGGGCCGGGGGGTCCGGGGGGCAACGGCGCGGCCCGGTAACCTCGGGCCGATGGCCGACCTGCCGTCCCAGATCGAAGAGTTGTGGTCCCGGGTGGGCGAGCTGAGCCCGGCCGACGGCGATGCCCTCGCCGTCGTCACGCAGGCCATCGACCTGCTCGACCGGGGCGAGGCCCGCGTGGCCGAGATCGACCCCGCCACCGATGACGTCATCGTCCACAGCTGGCTCAAGACCTCCATCCTGTTGCTGTTCCGACTGCGGGGAATGGAGACCGTCGAGCTCGACCCCTTCGAGTACCACGACAAGCTCCCGCTCAAGACCGGATACGAGGCCGCCGGCGTGCGGGTGGTCCCCGGTGCGTCGGCGCGCTGGGGGTCGTTCCTCGACCGCGGCGTCATCCTCATGCCGAGCTACGTCAACATCGGGGCCCATGTGGGCGCCGACACCATGGTCGACACCTGGGCCACGGTGGGCTCGTGCGCGCAGATCGGGGCGCGTGTCCACCTGGCGGGAGGTGTCGGCATCGGCGGCGTGCTCGAGCCCCCCAACGCCGCGCCTGTCATGGTGGGTGACGACGCCAACATCGGCAGCCGATGCATGGTGACCCAGGGCGCCCGGGTGGGGGATGGGGCCGTGCTTGCCGAAGGTGTGATCCTCAACCCGAGCATTCCCGTGATCGACGCCGCCACCGGCGACGAGCTCGGCCGGGGGGTGGTGCCGTCCTGGAGCGTGGCCGTCGGCGCCTCGCGGCGACGGCAGTTCCCCGGGGGTGAGTTCTTCCTCCCCTGTGTGCTCGTCATCGATCGGCTCGAGCCGGGGGAGCGCCACGACAAGGCCCAGCTCGAGGCGGCCCTGCGTGAGCACCAAGTCGGCCCCTGATCGGTTGTGCGTGCGTCAGCTATGACCGATCTCCTGGCGCTCGCCGCCGAGCTCGTCGCCATCCCCTCGGTCAGCCACCACGAGACCGCCCTCGCCGACCGGGTGGAGGCCGACCTGCGGGGCGCCGGGCATCTCGAGGTGATGCGCTTCGAGGACACGATCGTGGCGCGCACCGACCTCGGTCGGGCCCGTCGGGTGGTGCTCGCCGGGCACCTCGATACCGTGCCCCCCTTCGACGGCGGGTCGGGGCGTGTGGAGGACGACACGCTGTGGGGCCTTGGCTCGGTGGACATGAAGGGCGGCGTCGCCGTGCTGCTCGACCTGGCCACCACGATCCCGGCCCCCGCCCTCGACGTCACCTACGTCCTGTACGCGTGTGAGGAGGTGGAGCGCCGCCACAACGCATTGGGGCGTCTGGCCGCTACGCGCCCCGATCTCCTCGCCGCCGACGCGGCTGTGCTCGGCGAGCCCACCGGCGGCGTCGTGGAGGCGGGCTGCCAGGGGACCATGCGGGCGGTGGTGTCGCGGGGCGGGCGCCGGGCCCATACGGCACGGCCGTGGACGGGCGTCAACGCCGTGCACCGGTTGGCGCCGGTGCTCGACGCGCTCGAGCACTACACCCCGCGCCGCGTCGTCCTCGACGGGTGCGAGTACACCGAGCAGCTCCAGGCGGTGGGCATCGAAGGTGGGATCGCCGACAACGTGGTGCCCGACCGGGCCACCATCACAATTAATTACCGCTTCGCCCCCCAGGTGGATGCGGGCGGGGCCGAGGCGACGCTGCGCAACCTCGTGGGTGCTGGGCTCGACCCCTCGGCGGGTGACGGCATCGAGATCGTCGACGCCGCCTCGGGGGCACCGCCCGACCTCGGCCATCCCGTGCTGGCCGCGCTCGTCGCCGCCACGGGCGCGCCGCCGTGGGCCAAGCTGGGGTGGACCGACGTGGCCACCTTTGCCGAGCTCGGAGTGCCGGCCACCAACTTCGGCCCAGGGGACCCGTTGCTCGCCCACACCCCCGACGAGCACGTGTCGCGCCATGAGCTCGAGCGGGCCCGCGCCGTGCTCGGCACCTTCGTGCTCTCGGACTGACACCTCAGGTCGGCATCCCCTCCGGACACGGCGATGGTCACCCTCTCAAAAGGGTGTCCAAACATGGTCAGAGGATGGCCACTTCACGACGGTACGGTGCCGGAAACGGTGACGATCGTCGCCGGCACCTCACCGACCGGAGGAAGTGCCCGTGGACTGGAAGCTCGAGCTCGTGGCAGTGCCCGTCTCCGACGTAGACCGCGCCAAGGCCTTTTACGTCGACCAGGTGGGCTTCGTCGCCGACCACGATCACCGGGTCAGCGACGACATGCGCTTCGTGCAGCTGACCCCGCCCGGCTCGGCCTGTTCGATTGCCATCGGGCAAGGGATCGTGGCCTCGGTGCCCGGATCGGTGCAGGGTCTGCAGCTGGTCGTTCCCGACGTCGCCGCGGCGCGTTCCGAGCTGGTCGGGCGGGGCGTGGAGGTGAGCCAGGTCCAGGACTTCGCGTGGGGCTCGTTCCTCTTCTTCAGCGACCCCGACGGCAACGGCTGGGCGGTGCAGCAGATTCCGCCACGCTCGTGAGCCGAGGTGCGGCGGAAGGATGTCAGCTGTCAGCGGTGGGGTCTCGTCACAGCTTGCGCACGACGGTGACCACGCGCCCGTAGATCGTCACGTCGTCGGGGCCGAACTCCATGGGCGACAGGGCGGCGTTGGCTGGCGAGAGCACGACCTTGCCCCGGCGCCGGGCGAAGGTCTTGACGGTGCCCTCCTCCCCGGGGATCCCCGCCACCACGATGTCGCCGTTTTCGGCGTCGGGTTGCTGGCGCACGACGACGAAGTCGCCGTCGAAGATGCCGGCTTCGATCATGGACTCGCCGCGCACTCGGAGCATGAACACCGAACCCGAGCCCGTGAAGTCTTCGGGGAGAGGGAGCAGCTCCTCGACGTTTTCGCTGGCGAGCACCCCGGTGCCGGCTGCCACGTCTCCGAGGAGGGGCACGTGGCGAACCGGGCTCGCCGCCATGGCGGCCCGTGACGACGGGTCGAAGCGCACCTCCATGGCGCGGGGCTTGGTCGGGTCGCGCCGCAGATACCCCTCGCGCTGGAGCACGGCCAGATGCGCGTGCACCGTCGACGACGACGTCAACCCGACGGCTTCGCCGATCTCCCGGACCGAGGGTGGGTAGCCCTGTTCCCGCAGGCTGTCACCGATGAACTCGAGGATCTCGAGTCGTTTCCCCGTCAGTGCCTCGGCCATGTCGATCTCCTCGTCCCGATCCGCCGTCGGTGCGATGCCCGTCACCCGATCCCGAAAGGCGAACACCAGTTCGTGTCACCGTACCCCCCGAGGGGTTCCGGATCAAACACCTGTTCGTGACGGGTGCCGTGACCAGGGACGGAGCCCGCGTTACACCCTCGTGCAAGCCTGTCGACATGGTCGCCACCACCCCCCGCCGGAGAGAGCCCCGGCCCCTTGACACGAACACCTGTTCGTGGTGTGATGGCGGCGTGACGAACATCTGTTCGACTCGACCGGGCGGAGAACGACGCTGATGGCCGTCGCCCTCTCGCCCCTGCCATCGGGCCGACGCAGCCCGAGGGCGTCGCTCCGGGTGGTGGCCCCGGGAGCTCCGGCGGCCCCGTCCCGTCCGGCCCGGCGCAGCGTCCCGGCCGGACGGCCCCCTTTCCAGTCCGAGCCCGACCGTCGTCGGCATCAGACACGTCCCACGCGTGCCGGGTGCCTCACCGACGGGCGGACGACCCGGCCGAGTGTCGCGGTGCGGCGCCGGCGGGTCGTGCTCGGAACGGTGGCGGCGGGCTTGCTCGTCGCCCTCGCCCTGCCGTGGAGCGGTACCGGAGGCTCCCTCGCCACCTCCGGTCCCGCTCTGGCGGGGGAGGCGGTCATCGCCCACCACACCTATGTCGTGCGGCCGGGCGACACCTTGTGGTCCATCGCGGCACGGCTCGACCCCACGGGCGATCCCCGTCCCGTGGTGGCCAAGCTCGAGGCCGAGGTCGGCGACAACGTCGTCCCCGGGGAGCAACTGACCCTTCCCTGACCTCTCGGACGGTGGCACTACGGTTAGACCGGTGCGGTGCCCGTGGTGTCAGAGTCTCGAGGACAAGGTCGTCGACTCACGCCTGGCCGAGGACGGCGTCGCTATCCGCCGGCGCCGCGAATGCCTTTCTTGCAACCGTCGTTTCACCACGTACGAGCGTCTCGAAGAGGCTCCCCTGTGGGTCGTCAAGCGAGGCGGCCAACGCGAGCCGTTCGACCGCGCCAAGGTCGTGTCGGGGGTGCGGGCGGCTACGAAGAACCGGCCTGTGAGCGAGGAGCGGCTCGAAGAGATCGCCCAGCAGGTGGAGGAGGCGCTGCGCGGTGAGGGGGCGGAGGTGTCGAGCCAACAGATCGGCGTGGCCGTGTTGGAACGCCTGCGTGAGGTCGACGACGTCGCGTACCTGCGCTTCGCCTCTGTCTACAAGGGATTCGAGGACCTCGGTGACTTCCAACGGGAGGTGGGACTCCTCACCAAGACGACCGAGCCCAAGCGCCGGGCCTGACGTCGGGTGACCGAGCTTCTCGACGGCGTCCCGGCCCGGGTGCTCGCCGTCTACGCCCACCCCGACGACCCCGACGTCTCGTGCGGGGGGACGCTGGCGCGGTGGTCCGGGGCCGGTTCCGAGGTCCACGTCCTCATCTGCACCAACGGCGACAAGGGGACGACTGATCGCGCCACGGACCCCGATGATCTCGCTCGGCGTCGCGCCGGCGAAGCAGCCGAGGCGGCGAAGCTCCTCGGGATCGCCGGCCAACACTTCCTCGGCTACCGCGACGGTGAGCTCGAGGACGACTCGGCCCTGCGCGCCACGCTCGTGGGGTGGGTCCGCAGGCTCCGCCCCCTCACCGTCCTCGGGCCCGACCCCACGGCGGTGTTCTTCGGCGAGGACTACTTCAACCACCGCGACCACCGGACCACCGGATTCGCACTTCTCGACGCCCTGTCCCCGGCCGCCGCGCTCCCGCACTACTTCCCGGAGGCGGGCCCCGCCTACCAGGTGCAGACGGCTCTTCTGTCGGGCACCCTGGAGCCGACGGTGTGGGTGGATGTCACGGCCACGATCGATGACAAGGTGGCGGCGGTGTCGTGTCATCGCAGCCAGTTCGCCGACGGTGGCGAATGGGCCAGACGAGCGGTGAGAGAGCGCTCCCAAGAGGACGGACGCCGCGCCGGTGTGGGCCATGCCGAAGGCTTCCGGCGGCTGCGGCTCAGTGGTTGACCCTGGCGCCATGGGCGCCGGGGTTGATGCGTGCACCGTGCTGCACGTCGATATGGACTCGTTCTTCGCGTCGGTCGAGGTTCTCGACGACCCCTCGCTCGCCGGTCGCCCCGTGATCGTGGGGGGCGCCGGGGCGCGCGGGGTGGTGGCGTCGTGCACCTACGAGGCGCGCGCCTTCGGGATCCACTCCGCCATGCCGTCGATCGAGGCCCGGCGACGGTGCCCGCACGCGGTGTTCCTCCCGGGCCGGTTCGCCCGGTACGTCGAGATGAGTGAGATGCTCCATGCCGTGCTCCAGCGGTTCTCGCCTGTCGTCGAGGGCATCGCCCTCGACGAGGCCTTCGTCGACGTCGCCGGGGTGCGCCGTCTTCTGGGGGCACCTCCCACTGTGGCGGCCGAGATCCGCACGGCGGTGCGCGAGGACATGCAGATGGAGTGTGGAGTGGGGGTGGCGCGGACGAAGCTGCTCGCCAAATTGGCGTCGCGCGCCGCCAAGCCGGTGCTCACCCCCGAGGGACCCCGGCCGGGGCCCGGTGTCGTGGTGGTCCTGCCCGATCAGGAGTTGTCCTTCCTCCACCCCCTGGCGGTCCGGGCTCTGTGGGGTGTGGGGCCCGCCACCGCACGGCGACTCGAGGCACTGGGGGTGACGACCATCGGGGAGCTCGCCCGCATCCCCGAAGACACGTTGTGCCGGTCGGTCGGTGACGCCAATGGCCGTCAGCTCGCCCAGCTGGCCCGGGGTGAGGACCCCCGACGGGTGGAAGCGGCCCGGGCGGTGAAGTCGGTGGGGCACGAGGAGACCTTCGCGCTCGACATCGACAGCCACGTCGGCCTCCATGGCCACATCGTTCGCATGGCCGACGCGGTGGGGACGCGCCTGCGCGAAGCGCGGTTGGCGGGAAGAACCGTCACCGTCAAGGTCCGCTACGGCGACCGCGTCACCATCACGCGATCCCACACGGTGGGGGCGCCGCTCGACTCCCCCCGTGCGCTGGGCGCGGTGGCAGGGGCGCTGCTCGACGCCGTGGACGTAGCCCTCGGTGTGCGGCTCCTCGGGGTGTCGGTCTCAGGGCTTGTCGAAACCGCCGCCACGGCCCGTCAGCTGTCGTTCGATGACGACGAGGTGCCTGGGTCCGGACCCGACCCGCGCCGCCCGGACCCCAATACAGGAGGGCTCGGCGCCGTGTCCGAGGAGGGCGGTGCCGCCGCGGCGCGCCAGTTGGCCTGGCACGAGGTCGAGGCGGCGGTCACCGCCATCCGGGCCCGCTACGGCAACGCCTCGGTGGGCCCCGCCGCACTCGTGGGTAGACACGGACTGGTGGTGAAGGAGCGGGGTGACACCCAGTGGGGCCCGAGCGCGCCGGCGCCGACCCCCGGTGGTGACCGGTGAACGGCCAGGAGATCGTGTCATGGCCCCGGCGATGTTCCGAGGACCGGTCAGGACCCCGGATTCAGGCTCGGACCAGGGAGGAGACTGTGGACGTGGGGGAGAGAACAAGGTGACGGAGAATCCCCGGCGACGTTGTCTTGCCCTTGTCGGGTGCCTAAGATTAATGATGCGCGCCACGTCGCGACGGGGTCTGGAAGGGGGTGAGCGTGCCGCTCTCCGAGCATGAGCAGCGTGTGTTGCACGAACTGGAGCAAGCGCTGTACCAGCAGGACCCGGCGTTCGCCGATCGGGTCCGCTCCGAGAGCGTCTACAAGTACGCGGGCCGATACCTGAAATGGTCGGTGGCCGGCTTCGTGGCGGGCCTGGCCGTCATGCTCCTCTTCTTCACGACGAACGTGTTCCTCGGATTTCTCGGTGTCCTCATCATGTTCGCCTCCCTCGTCATCTTCTGGACCAACATCCGGCGGATGGGCAAGGCGGGCTGGGAGGAAATCGGTCACTCGCTGCGGACCGACGGCATCGGCAACGCCCTGCACGACACCCGCGGCTGGTTGCGCGACCGCTTCCGCCGCAACCGCTGACGTACGCGCCGACTCGGCTCGTTGTTCGTCGGGTGGCCGCCCGTGCCGGGGGAGTAGCAGTGGACCTGTGTCTCGCCATCGACATCGGGGGCACGAAGCTGGCGGTCGGGCTCGTGTCGGGCGCCGGGGACCTCCTCGGAGCCAGGCGGGCCCCGACGCCGCACGGTGACGATGCCGACGCCCTGTTCGCGGCGCTGGTCACCCTCATCGACGGCGTCCTGGGTGACGAGCACGGCACGGTGTTTCGGGCGCCAACCTGGCGGTGTGCGGGGTCGGCTGCGGTGGACCCATGGACCTGCGGCGCGGCACCGTGTCGCCGTTGAACATCCCGGCGTGGCGCGACTTCCCTCTGCGTGCCCGCCTCGAAGAGGCCACCGGCCTGGTCGTGGCGTTGGACAACGATGCCAAGGCGTTGGCACTGGCCGAGGGTTGGACGGGGGCGGCGCGTGGGCGGCGTGACTTTCTGGCCATGGTGGTGTCGACGGGCGTGGGCGGCGGTCTCGTCGTCGACAACCGGTTGCTCGACGGTGCGTCGGGGAACGCCGGTCACATCGGTCACGTGATCGTCGAGCCTGACGGTCGTCAGTGCGCGTGCGGGGCGCGGGGATGTCTCGAAGCCGAAGCGTCTGGCACCGCCATCGCGGCGATGACGGGAAAGCCACCGGCCGATGCCCCGCCTGACGTCGTGGCGCGCACGGGTCGTCTGGTCGGAAGGGCTGTGGCCTCGGTGGTGAGCCTTCTCGACATCGAACTCATCGTGGTGGGAGGTTCGGTCGCGCTCGGGTTCGGCACCCCGTTCTTCGTCGCCGCCAATGCCGAGCTGCATGCCCGCGCCCGCCTGTCGTTCACTGCCGAGGCGCGCATCGTGGCGAGCGGCCTCGCCTCGGGGGGCCCCCTCGTCGGAGCCGGCGCACTCGGTTGGCGGGCCGCCGACCGGGGTCTGGTGCAGGCGCCGTGAACGCGACCGCACCACACGGTGGCAAGCGCAGTCCGACAGCGGGGCCGGCGATCAGGGTGGTGGTGTCGGCGCTGGCCCGGCGCCCTTGGTTGTGGCCCGCCGCGATCGCCGAGGCCGCTCGCCTGGCCCCGTCCGGCTGGTGGCGCCGGTGGCCGCCGGTCCCACTGCCCGACCAGGCGCTGTGGCGGTTCCGCATGGAGACGGCCTACGGCGGGTCCGGTGATGCGGTGCCCGACGGCGTCGATGTCGTGTCGTTTATCGGGTGGTGCAGCACGATGGGTCGATGGCGCCGACAGTGACGACGATCCGTGCCGGAGCGAACGTCGCCGACGGGAGTAACCTCCTCAGTGATGTTGGCCAGGGAAGCCGGCGCCAATGGGGCGAGCCGAGCGCTCGTGCTCAACGCGACGTTCGAGCCACTGGGGCTCGTCTCCACCCGGCGCGCCCTGCTGCTGGTCCTCGCGACCAAGGCTGAGCTCGTCCACGCCACCGACCGGACGTTCCGCTCTGAGCGCCGGGCCTTCCCCGAACCGTCCGTGGTGCGCCTGGCGCGCTATGTCCGGGTGCCACACGATCGGACGGTGGCGGTCAACCGGCGCACGGTCTTCGCCCGTGACGGCCACCGTTGCCAGTACTGCGGCTTGGCGGCCGAGAGCATCGATCACGTCATGCCGCGCAGCCGTGGTGGCATGCACGCGTGGGACAACGTCGTGGCCGCCTGCCGCCGGTGCAACACCCGCAAGGAGGATCGGCTGCCCCACGAGGTGGGTCTTGTCCTGCGCACCCAGCCCTGCGCTCCGCGCCAGCGGGTGTGGCTGCTGGCTATGGGCGGCATCGCACGTGACGAATGGGCGCCGTACCTGGGTGAGCAGTCCCTGACGGCGTGACCGGCGCCGCCGGTGGCGGTTGGTCGCTCGAGCGCCGAGTCGACACCGCTCGTGCCCTGCTCGCGCCGTGGCCGGCGCCGACGCACCGGCGGAGCCGGGTGGTCTCCCTGTGCACGGTGGAGGGGCCCGATGCCCTTGTCCTCGGGAGCACGCAGAACATCGATGTCGTCGACCGTGGACGCGCCGCATACGACGGGGTCGACGTCGTGCGCCGGAGCTCAGGCGGTGGTGCGGTGTGGGTGGGTCCTGGCGCCCAGGTGTGGCTCGACGCGTGGATCCCCCGCGGCGATCCATTGTGGCACGACGACGTCATCGCGTCCTCGTGGTGGTTGGGCGAGACCTGGGTGAAGGCGCTCGACGAGCTCGGCGCCGCCCCGTTGCTCGTGCATCGTGGGCGCGCCATGCGCACCGAGTGGTCCGACATCGTGTGCTTCGCCGGGGTTGGTCCCGGTGAGGTGACGAAGGGGCCGGCGAAAGTCGTGGGTATCGCCCAGCGTCGCACCCGGGACGGAGCTCGGTTGCACTCGATGGCCATGCTGTCGTGGCATCCGACCGCGCTGCTGTCGTTGCTCGCGCTCGGTGCGGACGACAGCCGACGGGGGTGGGGCGCCGACGACGTGCTGTCGAGTGTCGCTACCGGCATCGGCGACATCCTCCCGACCCGATGGCTCCGTCGCGACGGAGCGATGATCATCGCCACCGTCGAGGACGCGCTGCTGTCGACGTTGCCCTGACTCGATTCACCCGCAGTCCGCCCCACGTTGTCCCGGGTGCGTCGCCCTCCACGTCGCGGCACGCGCTCCATCGCCGCGCGCGCGCCGCATCGTGATGAACGCCGCATCGTGATGCGCGCTGCACCGGATGAGCGTTACATCGTGATGCGAGTTACATCGTGATGCGCGTTACATCGTGATGCGCGCTCCATCGTGGTACGCCGCGCCGCGTGTCGCCCTAATCTGATCGCCGCCGCCTCGCCGTGCGCCGCATCGCCTTTGACGCGTTCATCGGACGCGTGGTCGGCACCGCAGGCCTCGGGCCGGCCTCGTGGCCCGCCGGGTGAAGGGGCCCGGCGACAGAGCCTCGTCGGCTGGGTCGGGCTCGAGCCGAGGGGGTCCCGGGCGCGGCGATGGGGATGCGGTGGGGGGAGATGGGGCGGCGTGGTGGGGACCAGTGGAGGGAATTGGCATTGACCTGTGGGGGAGTGGGGGCTAAAGTGGCGCAAAGTGGAGTAAAGGGGAGGAGCCCGCCGAACTTGCGGGGGGAGCGTCGTGGGAGCTCGATTCGGTGGCACGGTTTTTCGGGACGTACGAGCATTCGCTCGACAGCAAGGGTCGGGTGATCCTGCCGTCGAGGTTTCGTACCTCGTTCGAGCACGGGGGATATCTGACGGAGTACCGGGACGGCTGCCTCGCGCTCTGGACGCCGGACGAGTTCGAGCGGCAGATGGAAGAGATGCAAGCGCGGGCGGCGAGCGGCAAGAGCGACAGGAATCTGGCCCGTATGTGGGCGTCGCACACCCACGATCTCGAGGTGGACCGTCAGGGGCGGATCGTGGTCCCGGCCCGGATGCGGCAGTACGCGGCGTTGGAGAGCGACGTCACCGTCGTCGGGGTGATCGACAGGGTGGAGCTGTGGGACCCGACGCGCTGGCAGTCGAACATCGGACCCGAGGAACTGCGTTTCACCGAGGGTGCGGACGACTGAGCGCCACCGCCCGCGACACGAGACACGACACCACGCGGTGTCGCCATGACAAGGAAAGGAGCATCGCGCAGGATCGACGGTCGAGCTGGCCTCGACCAGACACGAGCACCCGGAACATGCGCAGCCCCTCGGCTGGTTCGGTGGAAGACTCCTCCTCCGCCCGCTTCCAACCGAGTCGCAGGAGCAACCCTCCCGACGGCATCCCGCCAGTCGAGGGGCTGCGGATGCGCCAGGTGTTCACCCATGAGCCGGTCATGGTCGAAGAAGTGGTGTCGCTGTTTGCCCCTGTTCCCGCCGGAGTGGTGATCGACGCCACCTCGGGAGGAGGTGGGCATGCCGCCGCGTTACTCGCCGCCCATCCACACCTGCGCCTGCTCTGTCTCGACCGCGATCCGGACGCCGTCGACGCGACGACCCATCGCTTGGAGCAATACGGGGACCGGGCCGTCGTGCGCCGGGCCCGGTTCGACCGCCTCGGCGAGATCGCCGATGAAATGGGCATCGCCCCCGGATCGGCGAGTGGAGTGCTGTTCGACCTGGGGGTGAGCTCCCCGCAGCTCGACCGTCCGGAGCGGGGCTTTTCGTACCGGGCCGACGCCCCTCTCGACATGCGCATGGACCCCGAGGAGGGCCCGACCGCGTCGGACCTCGTGAACACATGGCCCGAGGCCGAGCTGGCTCGACTGTTCGCCGCCAACGGTGAGGGACGTTTCGCCCGGAGGATCGCGCTTGCCGTCGTGGCGGCCCGACCGGTCACCACTACCACCGGCCTTGCCGATGTCGTTCGGTCGGCACTCCCCGCGGCGGTGCGCCGCCAGGGCGGCCACCCGGCCCGCCGCGTCTTCCAGGCGCTTCGGGTCGCGGTCAACGAGGAGCTCGAGGTCCTCGCTGACGCACTCCCGGTCGCTATCGACGCCCTTGCCCCCGGCGGCCGTTGCGTGGTCATCTCGTACCACTCCGGCGAGGACCGCATCGTCAAAGCGGCGTTCCGACAAGCAGAGACCGGTGGTTGTACGTGCCCGCCCGGACTTCCTTGTACCTGTGGCGCCGTGTCGTCGGGCAAGCTCGTGTTCCGAGGGACGCGTCGGCCCACTCCCGCCGAGATGGCTCGTAACCGGCGTTCGGAGAGCGCGCTGCTGCGTGCCTTCGAGCGAGGTGAGGCCTGATGGCGGTAGCCACCTCTCCCGAGCGCGCCACCATGGCGCCGGCGTCGTCTCCGGCGCAGCCCCCGATGGTGTCGGATCCGGCTCGTGCTCCCGAATTCGAACGCCAGCCGCGGGGTGCCTCCGAAGCTCCCGGCGCACGTGGGCCCCGGTGGTCGCTCCCCAAGACGGCGACCCTGGCCGGGGTCATCATCCTGGTCAGTCTCCTGATGGTGGTGGCCGCCAGCGCCTATCTGACCCAGGGTCAGGTCACCCTGACCCGGATGCAAGGGCAGCTCAATGCGGTGCTCGATCAGCACCACCTCCTCGAGGATCAGGTGGCGGCGCTGTCGAACCCGTCCAAGGTGGTGTCGCGGTCCCAGGACCAGGGCCTGGTGGCGCCCACCAACGTGACCGACCTCAATCAGGTGAATCCGTCGGAGCCGTCGACGACGACCCCGGCGGCCGGGCACGCGTCGGTCACGGCGCCCAGCGGCCCGTGATTCGAACGCCGAAGGGCCAGGGCCCTGGCGCGCCCCGCCCCCGTCGGCCACGACCGCCCGCGGGCAAACGGTCAGGTTCGGCCCCCGCCGTCTCGACGCGCCGGCCCGTGGCGGCGACGGGCAAGGCGCGATCGGTGGCGAAGGCCGCCAAAGGACGATCGGTGGCCAAGACCCAAGCCAAGACCAGCCGGGCCAAGGCCAGACTGACGGCACGGGCGCGCGCCGCGTCCTCCACGCGCGCCGCCTCCTCCGCGCGGTCGACGGTCCGCACGACAGCTGGCCCCGTCGCGGCGCGCCCGACCGTGGCGCGTCCTCGCGGGTACGAGCGCCGGGTCGCATCGTCACCACCCCAACCGGACCGCAAGGCGCGCCCCGTCACGGGGGGAGCCCCTCGCCGGAGGATCGGTTGGATGCGCGTGGTTGTCGTCCTCGTGTTCGCCGCCCTGGCCCTGCGTCTCATCGGTGTCCAGGTTTTCTCGAGCGGGCGCTATTCGGCCATGGGAGCAGCCGAGGTGGACCGGACCGTGACCGTGTCGGCGGTGCGCGGTGGCATCTACGACCGCGACGGAGCGCCGCTGGCCCTGTCGGTGCCGCGTTCGAACATCGTTGGCGACCCGATGCTCATCTCCCATCCGGGTTCCGTGGCGCGCGCCCTGTCGTCGGTGCTCAACGTCTCCGCCGCGACGTTGACGACCGAGTTGTCCGAGCACTCGGGGTACGTGCTCCTCGCGCACGAAGTCGGCGCTGCGGTGGCCAACAAGATCACGGCACTCACCCTGCCGGGGATCAACGTGCTCCCCACCAACGAGCGCGTGGACCCGGCCGGGTCGCTGGCGGCTCCGCTGATCGGCGCGGTGAGCGCCGCCGACGCCGGGCAGTCGGGCCTCGAGTACCGGTACAACAAGCTCCTGGCGGGCCAAGACGGCATCGCCAACGAACAGGTGTCGCCCGATGGCGTCCCCTTGCCGGGAAAGACGACCCAGAGCTCGGCGACCGTTCCCGGCACCGGTGTCGAGCTCACCATCGACGAGCCCCTCCAGTATGTGACCGAGCAGTCCCTCGGCGCCGAGATCCTGGCGTCGCACGCCAAGAGCGGGATCGCCATCGTGATGAACACCCGGACCGGCGAGATTCTGTCGATGGCGAACCTGGTGTCGAAGACCGTGCAGCCCCCGACACCCAAGCCGGCGCCTTCGCCGACCGTGACGGCCTCGCCGGCGGGCACACCGGCGGCACCCACGACCACCACCACGGCGCCCCCACCCCCGCCCCCGATCACCACCGTCGTCCAGGCGCCGCAGAACCTCGCCCTCACCCAGGTGTACGAACCGGGATCGGTGTTCAAGTTGGTGACGTTCTCGGCGGCGCTGCAAGACGGGATCATCTCGCCCGACGAGGTCTTCACCGTCCCCAACACCCTCACCATCGACAAGTGGGTGTTCCACGACGCCGAGAGCCACCCGACCGAGAAGCTCACGGCCACCGAGATCCTGGCCCAGTCCTCGAACATCGGGACCATCGAGATCGCCCAGCAGCTCGGTGAAGGCCGGTTGGCGGCCCAGATCTCCACGCTCGGCTTCGGGCGCACCACCGGCCTCGGCTTCCCGGCCGAGTCGGCCGGCCTCGTCAAGAGCAACCCCGCCACGTGGCACGTCTCCGACATCGGCTCGACGCCCATCGGCCAGGACGACGCCGTTACGGCGCAGCAGGTCCTCGACATGGTGAACACGGTGGGGACCGGGGGAGTGTTCGTCCCGCCCCGGTTGGTGCAGGCCACCGTGGCCCCCGATGGGTCGGTCACCAAGACCCCGACGGCCACGACGCACCGGGCCCTGTCCCAAGAAGTGGCGTCGCAGCTGACCACGATGATGGAGCAGGTGGTCCAGGACGGCACCGCCGTGACCGCCGGCGTGCCCGGGTACACCGTGGCGGGCAAGACGGGGACGGCACAGATTCCCGACCCCGTCCACGGCGGGTACATCCCCGGCGCCTACGAGGCCACGTTCGCGGGGTTCGCCCCGGCCGAGAATCCGACCCTGTCGGCCATCGTCGTGCTCGAGCGGCCGAACCCGATCTACGGCGGCATCGTGGCCGCGCCGGTGTTCTCCCAGATCATGCGGTACGCGCTGCACCGCTATGGCATCCCGACGTCACCGGGGGGCGGAACCACGGGCGGGACCCCCATGTCCGTGCCGTTTCCCCAGGTCTCGCCCCCGAAGGCCACGTCCACCAACACCCCGAGCACCACCACCACGACGACTACGATCGTCGCTTCCCATGGGAAGCTCCCAGAAAGAGCGTGACCGCCCCCGCGGGTCCCCCATCGTGCACATGGACCGCTTGCTCCGCGAGGTCGAGGTCATCGAGGCATACGGGGATCCCGCCAGCACCGAGGTCACCTCCATCGCCTTCGACAGCCGACGCGTCGAACCCGGGGCGCTGTTCTGTTGTCTTCCCGGTCGTAGCGGTGACGGTCACGACCACGCGGCCGAAGCGGTGGCGCGCGGCGCCCGCTCCCTCCTCGTCGAGCGTCGGCTGGCCCTCGACGTGACTCAGGCCGTCGTGGCGCCGGGGACGGTCCGTCCCGCCATGGCGCAGGTCGCCAGGGCGTTCTTCGGGCAACCGGCCCGGTCGTTGCTGAGCGTGGGGGTCACCGGTACCAACGGCAAGACGACGGTGACGCACCTGCTGGCGTCGATTTTCGAGGCCAATCGATGGCCCACCACGGTCATCGGGACACTCGACGGTGCCCGGACGACACCGGAGTCCCCCGACCTCCAACGGCTGTTGGCCGAGGCGCGTGACAACGGCCGACGGGCGGTGGCCATGGAGGTGTCGTCCCACGCGCTCACCCAGGCCCGTGTCGACGGGATCCGATTCGACGCCGCGGTGTTCACCAATCTGTCCCACGACCATCTCGACTATCACGGGACCATCGAGGCCTATTTCGCCGCCAAGGCATCGCTGTTCACCCCGGAGCGAGCCGCCCTGGCCGTGGTCAACGCAGACGACGCCTGGGGCCGGCGGATACTCGACCGGGCCGATGTACCGGCCGTGGGGTTCTCCATGGCGCAGGTGAGCGACGTGCACAGCACGGCCCGCCACACCTCGTTCACCTGGCGGGAGGGTCGTGTCGAGCTCGCCCTCACCGGGTCGTTCCACGTCGTCAACGCCCTGGCCGCCGCCACCACCGCCGCCGCCCTCGGGGTGCCCGATGACGCCATCGTCACCGGTCTCGGTCGCGCCGCGGTGATCCCCGGACGCTTCGAGGTCATCGACACTGCCGCGCCGTTCACGGTGGCGGTCGACTACGCCCATACCCCGGAAGGGCTCCGGGTCGTGCTCGACAGCGCCCGTGTGTTGGCGGTCGGTCATCGTGTCCTGTGCGTGTTCGGGTGCGGTGGCGACCGCGATCGCGACAAGCGCCCTGCCATGGGCGCCGTGGCCGCCGCCCACGCCGATGTCGCCGTCGTCACGTCGGACAATCCGAGGAACGAGGATCCCGACCTGATCATCGCCGACGTGATGGCGGGCGTTCCCGCCGGGGCCCAGGTCACGGTCAGGCCCGAGCGCGCCGAGGCCATCGAACTCGCCGTCGAACTGGCCGCTGAGGGCGACGTCGTGGTGGTGGCGGGCAAGGGCCACGAGCGCGACATCGAGCTGGCGAATTCGCGACTGCCCTTCGACGACCGCCAGGTGGCAGCCGCGGCGGTGGCACGACGATTCGCCCCGGCCGGCCCGGGAGCCGGCACGCCGTGATCAGTCTCATGACCTCGGGCGGCATCGCCCTGTGGGCGGCCGCGCTGGGGACGCCGCTGCTCATCCGGTGGCTGGCGAGCCGGCGCTTCGGGCAGCAGATCCGCGAGGACGGCCCCTTCATGCATCTGGCCAAGGCCGGGACCCCCACCATGGGCGGCCTGGCCCTCATCGCGGCGGCGGCCATCGGCTACTTGATGGGCCACGCCGGTACCCACGTGGCCTTCAGCCGCCCCGGTCTGCTCGTGATCGGGGTCACGCTGTGCGCGGGCGTGGTGGGATTCCTCGACGACTGGATCAAGATCCGCCATCGCCGGAGCCTCGGCCTCAATAAGCGGGCCAAGCTCGCCGCCCAGATCGTCATCGCCATCGCGTTCGCGCTCCTGGCCGAGCACTGGGCGGGGGTGAACACGCATCTGTCGTTCACGCGCTGGGACTCCCTGGGGGTCGACCTCGGACAACTGGGGTGGATCGTGTGGGCGGTGGTGATCCTCGTGGGCAGCGCCAACGCCGTGAACCTCACCGACGGGCTCGACGGGTTGGCCTCGGGGTCGGCCACGTTCTGCTTCGCCTGCCTGGCCGTGATCGGATACTGGCAATTCCGCCACTATTCGCTCTACCACGTGTCCTCGGCCCTGGACATGGCGCTCGCCTCGGTGGCGCTCGCCGGCGCCTGTCTGGGCTTTCTGTGGTGGAACGCGGCGCCGGCCCGGATCTTCATGGGCGACACGGGCTCACTCGCCATCGGGTCGGGCCTGGCCGCGCTCTGCCTGCAGTTGAACCTCCAGCTGCTCCTGCCCGTCATCGGCGGCCTCTTCGTGTTCGAGACCCTGTCGGTGGTGATCCAGGTGGTGAGCTTCCGGGTCTTCGGCCGGCGCGTGTTCAGGATGGCGCCCATCCATCACCATTTCGAGCTGGTGGGCTGGCCCGAGACCACGGTCATCGTGCGCTTCTGGATCATCGGCGGGCTCTTCGCCGCGCTCGGGTTGGGCGTGTTCTACGCCGACTTCTTGTCGGCGACCGGGCTGCACTGAGACGCGCCACGGTGTCGGATCGCGTCCTCGTCTACGGCCTCGGTGTCAGCGGTCTCGCCACCGCGGCCCGACTGCTGTCCGAAGGAGCGGAGGTGATCGCCGTGGACGACGACGCCGGTGAACGGCCACGGCGCCAAGCCGCCGGATTGGGCATCGAGCTCGTGTCGGCGCCGGACGAGGCCGCCCTCACCGAGCTGGCGCGCACCGTCGAAGAGATCGTCGTGAGCCCCGGCGTGCCCGCCTGCCACGTCGTGTTCTCGTTGGCTGTGGCAGTACCGGTCATCGGCGAGGTCGAGCTGGCGTGGCGGCGGGCCCGGTGCCCGATCGTGGCGATCACAGGCACCAACGGCAAGACCACGGTGACCACGCTGGTCCAGGCCATGCTGGCGTCGTCGGGGCGCCGCGCGGTGGCGGCGGGCAACATCGGACTGCCCCTGCTCGACGCCGTGGGTGGAGACGCCGAGGTGGTGGTGGCGGAGGTGTCGTCGTTCCAGCTGGCGCTCACGACCTCGTTCCGTCCCGCCGTGGGCGCCTGGCTGAACTTCTCCGCCGACCACCTGGACTGGCATGCCACGGTCGATGACTACCGCAACGCCAAGGCGAGGCTGTGGGCCAACAGCGGGCCCGGCGACGTCGCCGTCGTGAACATCGAGGACCCCGTGGTGTACGGCGCCTCGGAGGTGGCCCGCACCCGGGGGGCCACGCTGCGGACCTTCGGGCTCTCGGCGGGGGAGTACACCCGGCGCCACGGCGCGCTCACGGGGCCGGACGGGGTCGCGGTGGTCGAGGTCGGCGAGCTCGCCCGGACCATGCCCCACGACGTGGTCGACGCGTTGTGCGCCCTGGCGACCGCCACGGCGGCGGGGGCGACGCCCGACGGGTGCCGGCGCGCCCTGCTCGGGTTCCGTGGGCTCCCCCACCGGGTCGAGCTGGTAGGCGAGGCTAGCGGGGTGCGCTTCTACGACGACTCCAAGGCGACCACGCCCGGCGCCGTGCTGGCCGCCGTCGAAGGTTGCGCTCCGGCGGTGCTGATCGCCGGGGGACGCAACAAGGGTCTGGACCTGTCCGTGCTCCGCCGAGCGGCGCCGCACCTGCGCGGGGTGGTCGCCATCGGGGAAGCGGCCGAGGAGGTCGCTGCCGCCTTCACGGGGTCGGTGCCCCTGACGCGGGCGACGTCGATGGCCGGTGCTGTCGAGGCCGCCGCGGCGATGGCCGGCCCCGGCGACGCGGTGGTGCTGTCGCCGGCCTGCGCGTCGTTCGACTGGTACCGGTCCTATGCGGAACGGGGCGACGACTTCTCCCGGTGCGTGCGCGCCCGGCCCGGCTTCACCCCCGCTGTCGAAGGAGCGTCCCGATGAGCCCCGCCGCCACGCCTGCGCCGTCGCCGCGCCCCCGACGTGACGGGCCGCCCCCGGCCTATCTCCGGCTCGTCGAGGCCGAAGGTCGTCGAACCCGGGGCCCGGTTCCCGGCGTCGGGCGACGAGACCTGGTGTCGACGCGCACCGCCGTGCTCGGTCTAGTGGTGGCGCTGTGCGCCATCGGGCTCGTGATGGTCCTGTCCGCTTCGGCGTACACGTCGCTGCAGTACTACGGGTCGGTGTGGTACATCTTCGAGCGCCAGGTCCTGTGGATGGGCCTCGGCGCCATCGCCTTCGTAGGCACCATCCGGATCCGCTACGACAAGTGGCGCCGCCTCCGGATCGTGCTGCCGTTGCTGACGTTGGGCCTTCTCGTGGCGGTGCTCGTGCCCGGCATCGGGATCTTCGCGGGCGGCTCCAGCCGCTGGATCGGGGTGGGTCCCCTGCGCGTCCAACCGTCGGAGCTCATGAAGCTGGCCATGACGGTCTTCGCCGCCGATCTGCTGGCCCGGCGTGCCGACCGGCTCGAGAAGCCGATCGCGGCGGTGGTCCCGCTGCTCGGCCTTCTGGCCGTGTCGGGCCTGCTCGTGCTGAAGCAGCCCGACATGGGAACGGCCTTGGTGCTTGCCTTCCTCACCTTCGCACTGCTCTATGCCGGCGGGGTGCCGCTTCGCCCGGTGGTGAAGGCGCTCGGAGTCACCGCCCTCATCGGCCTGATCGTTGGACTGGCCGAGCCCTACCGCCGGGCCCGATTGCTGTCGTTCCTCGACCCCTTCGCCCACGCCAAGGGATCGGGCTACCAGGTTGTCCAGTCGCTCGTGGGGCTGGGCTCGGGCCATCTCTATGGCCTGGGCCTCGGCGGGGGACGGGAGAAGTGGGGACTGCTCCCCAACGCCCACACCGACTTCATCTTTTCGGTGATCGGGGAGGAGGGGGGACTTCTGGGAGCGCTCATCGTCCTCGGCCTGTTCGGCGCGCTGGCGTGGTACGGACTGCGCGCCGCCGTGCGGGCCCCCGACCGCTTCGGCGCGCTGTTGGCCGTCGCCGCGACGAGTTGGATCACGAGTCAGGCCGTCATCAACATCGGTGCGGTCATCGGTGTGCTCCCGGTGACGGGCATCCCGTTGCCGTTCGTCTCCTTCGGGGGCTCCTCGCTCGTCATCACGCTGATGGCGGCGGGCATCCTCGTCAACGTGGCGTCACACGAGAGACCTCCGGGTCTCGCCACCCCGGCGCCGTCGTCGGTGCCGGCGGGCTCGAACCGGGCCGCCCCCAAGGGCATTGACCTACTGCGTCGCCGCGACCGCGGGTGAGCACCCGGCGCTACGCGCTGGTGGCGGGGGGAGGGACCGGTGGCCATCTCGTCCCCGCGCTGGCGGTGGCCCGCGCCCTCGCGGAAGGACAGGGTCCCGACGCCGTCGAGCTGGTGGGGGCACGGCGAGGGCTCGACGCCCAACTCCTGGCGGACGAGGGTGTCCCGGTGACGCTGCTTCCCGGGCGGGGCATCGCCCGTCATCTCGACGTCCGCTCCATGCTCGACAACGTGGGCGCCGCCGTCGGGCTGATGGCGGCCTGCGCGGTCGCCCTGGTGGTCGTGGCGCGTCGCCGCCCCGCGGTGGTGGTGGCCATGGGAGGGTATGCGTGCGTGCCCACCGCCCTGGCCGCCGCCGTGATGGGGATCCCGGTGGTGCTCGTGAACGTCGACGCCGTGCCCGGTGCCGCCAATCGCCTGGTGGGACGATTCGCCCGTGCCGCCGCCGTCGCGTTCGAAGGTACGGCGCTGCCCAGGTCGGTGGTGACCGGTGCCCCGGTGCGGGGCGTCATCGTCGACGGCGCCCACCCCGACGAGGCCAGGCGCGCCGCGGCACGCGGCGCGCTCGGGCTCCCCGCCCATCGACTCGTGGTGGCGGTGGTGGGCGGTTCGCTCGGTTCGAAGCGACTCAACGAAGCGGTCATCGAGCTCGCCGGGCTCTGGGCGCGACGGCGCGACGTGGCGCTGTACCACGTCGTGGGGCGACGTGACTGGTCCTGGGCATCCGAGGCGAAGGCGCGCACTTCGCTCGGCGCTGACGAGGACGGCCTGTGCTACATCCAGGTCGCCTACGAGGGACGGATGGCGCTCTTCTACCAGGCCGCCGACATCGTCGTCGCCCGGGCTGGCGCCAACACCGTGGCCGAGCTGGCCGTGGTCGGCGTGCCGTCCATCCTGGTGCCCCTGCCCGGCGCCCCCGGCGACCACCAGCGCGCCAACGCGGCCGTTCTCGAGCGCGCCGGTGGCGCGCTGGTCGTTTCGGACCCGCGGTGCACCGGTCCGCACCTGGCGACCGAGATCGACGGCCTGGCCGCAGACCCGGGTCGACTGCGTGCCATGGGGGCGGCGGCAGGCGGCTTGGGGCGCCCGGACGCGGTGGCGGCGGTGGCGGCGCTGGCCCGGTCGCATGCCCGCACCCCCCATCGTGGAGCCCGAGCTGCCCATGCCCTCTGACCCCGGCCCGGCCGCCGATGCGGCGCAGTCGGTGGCGGCACTCGACCTGACGACGTCCCGACGCGTGCACGTGGTGGGAGCCGGTGGGGCGGGCATGAGCGCCATCGCGTCGGTGCTGGCCGCTATGGGCCACGTCGTCACCGGAAGCGACCTCAAGACGTCACCCGCGCTCGAACGCCTGGCCGCCAGCGGGGTGAGGGTCTTCGTGGGCCACGATGCCGGCCACGTCGCGGATGCCGAGATCGTCGCGCTGTCGACGGCTATCCCCGACACGAATCCCGAGGTCAAAGAGGCTCGTCGTCGGGGGCTGACGGTGCTGAGCCGCGCCGATGCGCTGGCCGCCATCGCGGCATGTCGCCGTTGCATCGCCGTCTCGGGAACCCACGGCAAGACCACCACCACGTCGATGTTGGCGTTGATCCTCATCGAGGCGGGGTTGCGGCCGAGCTTTCTCATCGGGGGGGACGTCAACGAGATCGGCACCAACGCGGTGTGGGACACCGGCGAGTGGATGGTAATCGAGGCCGACGAGAGCGACGGCACGTTCTTGCACCTCGCCCCTGAGATCGCCGTGGTCACCAACGTCGAGGCCGACCACCTCGACCACTACGGAGATTTCGACCACCTCGTCGAGGCGTTCGACCGTTTCCTGGCCTCGGGCACGAGCGGCGCCGTGGTAGGTGCCGACGACGTGGTGGCGGCGCGTCTGGGGGCGAGACATGGGGCGGATCTCGTCGGCACCGCCCCGCAGGCCACCCATCACATCGAAGACGTAAAGACCGGCAACGGCGTGTCGTTCGCGTTGCGGTTGAACGGCGAACTACTCGGTCGGGTGGCGCTGCCGGTGACCGGGGCCAACAGCGCCCGCAACGCGGCTGTGGCCGTGGCGGCATCACTGCGCGTGGGCGTTCCCTTCGACGCCGCCCAGCGTGCACTGGCGCGCTTCGCCGGCGTGGCACGGCGCTTCGAATCGCGCGGCGAGACGAACGGGGTGCGCTTCGTCGACGACTACGCGCACCTGCCGAGCGAGGTGGAGGCGGTCATCGCGGCCGCCCGGGCCACCGCCCCGGGCCGTCTCGTGGTCGTGTTCCAACCCCATCGCTACAGCCGCATCGCCGCGCTGGGAGAGCGATTCGCCGACGCCTTCTCGGGTGCCGACGTCGTGGTCATCACCGACGTGTTCGCCGCCGGCGAGACACCGCTACCGGGGGTGACGGGGCGCGTCGTAGCCGACGCCGTGCGGCGGGCCCATCCCGCACTCGACGTCACCTACCTCCCCGGACGCGCCGAGCTGCAGGCCCATGTGGCCGGGCTCCTGACCCCGGGAGATCTCTGCCTGACCCTCGGGGCCGGGGACCTGACGTCGCTCCCCGACGAGCTCCAGGCCACGACGCCGTGGTGAGCGCCGGCCTCCCCGGGCCGTCGGAGCGGGATCGGTCGCTCGACACCGTGGCCGGTCTTCTCGGCCAGCGGGCCCGGCGCCATGCCCCCCTGGGGGCGCGCACCACCTACCGCGTGGGCGGGGACGCCGGAGTGCTCGTCGAGGCGCACAGCGAGGACGATCTCGTCGCCGTGCACCGTGCCCTCGTGACCGTGGACGTGACGATCCCGCTGCTCGTCCTGGGGGAAGGCTCGAACCTCCTCGTCGCCGACGCCGGCTTCCCTGGTCTCGTCGTCCGCCTGGGCCGCGGTTTCGCCGAGATCGAGATCAGGGGATCGACCGTGCGCGCCGGGGGTGGTGCCAAACTTCCTGTTGTGGCGCGGAGGTCGGCAGCGGCCGGTCTACACGGCCTGGAATGGGCAGTGGGGGTGCCGGGATCGGTGGGCGGCGCGCTCCGGATGAACGCCGGTGGCCACGGGTCCGACGTGGCCGCGGTCCTGGCCGGCTGGCGCCGCTTCGATCTCACCACGGGCGAGGGGGTCGACGCCATCCCCTCGTCGCTCGCCCTCGGCTACCGCACGTCGTGCCTCGGTTCCGGGGACGTGGTCGTGCGGGCCGATTTCTCGCTGTTGGCGGGAGACCGCCACCGTGCCGAACAGACGGTGAACGAGATCGTGCGGTGGCGACGCGAGCACCAGCCGGGCGGGTCCAATGCCGGGTCGGTGTTCGTGAACCCCCCCGGTGACTCGGCGGGTCGGTTGGTCGATGCGGCCGGACTCAAGGGGATGCGGGTGGGGTCCGCCCAGGTGTCGACGAAGCACGCCAACTTCATCCAGGCAGACGAGGGCGGGTCGGCCGACGACGTGCGGAGCCTGGTCGACCTCGTCCGGGCCGAGGTACTCGAGCGCACCGGGGTCGGGCTCGTCACCGAGGTGCGGATGGTCGGGTTCTCGCCGGAGGGACCGCCATCTCCCTCGACCTCTACTCGAGGTAGAGAGTCGTGACCGAGGTACCCACCGCCGCCCGCCCGCCCGAGACGAGGGCTTCCGACGGGGGGAACCCCGGGTCCGCCCTCGCGGAGGAGACCGTCTCGGAGCAGGCCGTCGGGGAGGAGACTTTCTCCGAGGAGGCCGTCGCCAACGAGGCCGTCGCCAGGCACGCCGCCCCGGAGACGACTCCCGAGGCTCGTGACGACGTGGTTCCGGACGCGCACGAGATCGTCCCGGAGCAGCAGGTCGAGCAACCCGGCCCTCCTCGCGAGCCGAAGGTGGTCACCGTCCCGGCCCACGACGGGGCGGGCCGGACTTCGCGGGGCGAGGCGGATGCGGTGCCCGCCCCGGGGACCGCCGACCCGGCGACGGTGGTGCATCCCCGGGTGTGGCAGCGACGCGTGGCGGTCCTTCGGGATCAGGGCGTCCGGCGGCTCCGCTGGGTCGTGGCCGGCGTCGCCGTGCTCGTAGTGTTGTGTGTGGTCCTGCTCGTGCTCCACACCCCCCTTCTCGCCCTGCGCAACGCCACGGTGCGCGGCGCCCAGCACACGGGCACCCAGGCGGTACTGGCGGCGGCGGGGCTCCTCGACGATCCCCCCCTCATCGACGTGGACCCCGGTACCGTCGCCGCCCGCGTCGAACGGCTCCCGTGGGTAGCCCACGCCGTGGTGGTTCGGCACTGGCCCGACAGCGTGACGATCACGGTCACCGAGCGAGTCCCGCTGGGCTCGATCGCCCGGCCCGGCGGGGGCGTGGCCGTGGTCGATGCGTCGGGCCGGGTCCTGGCGTGGCAGGCGGCCGCCCCGCCCGGGCTCGTCCTCGAGGCACCCGTGTCGCCGGGGCCCCCCGGCGCGGTGCTCGCCCCGGCGGCTCGGCCGGCGCTGCAGGTCGGGGCCGCCCTCCCGGCCTCGTTGGCCGGTCGCGTGCTGGACGTGACCGTCGACGCCCGGGGCATGGTCACGTTGGATCTGGGGGGAGGGGTCAGTGCCGCGCTGGGTACGACGGCCGAGCTCCCGGCCAAGCTCACCGCCGTGGCCAGCGTGTTGGCCGGAGCGCCGTTGAAGGGCCCGGCCGTGATCGACGTGACGGTGCCGGACGAGCCGACGGTGGGACCGCCACCGCCAGGGGCGCGACGGTAACCAAGACGCCGGTGACCTGGGTTTGGGCACCCTTCGCGGCCGTGGGTCTTCTTGACCGGTTCGCGGTGCCGCCGTATCGTGAGAAGACCTCGGCAGGCCCCGGAACCATCCCAAATGAAGCTGTGGTCGAGGGTGAGGTCACCTGGTGCTCGGAGCGGATACGGCTCGTTCACCGGGCGGGGTTCCACGATGAGGCTCGAAGTTCGGGTCGTGGCGAGGAGGGTTGATGACCGGTCCAGCGCAGAGCAGCTACTTCGCTCTCATCAAGGTGGTGGGTGTTGGCGGCGGCGGCGTCAACGCCGTGAACCGCATGATCGAGGCCGGCCTCAAAGGTGTCGAGTTCATCGCCATGAACACCGACTCCCAGGCGCTGCTCATGAGCGATGCGGATCTGAAGCTCGACATCGGACGCCAGCTCACTCGGGGGCTGGGCGCGGGCAGTGATCCCGAGATCGGCCGGCAAGCGGCCGAGGAGCACCGGGTCGAGATCGAAGAAGCTCTCAAAGGCGCAGACATGGTCTTCATCACCGCCGGGAAGGGCGGAGGCACCGGCACCGGGGCCGCGCCCGTCGTGGCCGAGATCGCCCGGGCCGGGGGAGCACTCACGATCGGCGTCGTCACCCGCCCCTTCTCGTTCGAGGGGCGCCGTCGCTCGGTACAGGCCGAAACGGGGATCCAGAACCTGAAGGACAAGGTCGACGCCATCATCATCATCCCCAACGACCGGCTGCTCACGGTGTCGACGGAGAAGACGTCGATGATGAGCGCCTTCAAGATGGCCGACGAGGTCCTGCTCCAGGGGGTCCAGGGCATCACCGACCTCATCACGGTGCCGGGGCAGATCAACACCGACTTCGCCGACGTGCGCATGGTGCTCGCCAACGCCGGCACCGCCATCATGGGCATCGGTCAGGCCTCGGGTGACGGTCGAGCCGTCAACGCGGCGCGTGGGGCGATCACGAGCCCGTTGCTCGAGGCGTCGATCGAGGGGGCCCGGGGCATTCTGGTGGACATCGCGGGCGGTCCCGACCTCGGTCTGTTCGAGGTCAACGAAGCCATGGAGATCATCCACGGTCACGCCCATCCCGACGCCAACATCATCTTCGGCAACGTGATCGACGAGTCCATGACCGACGCCGTGCGCGTCACGGTGATCGCAGCCGGCTTCGAGCGCTGGGAGGAGGGACGCGGCGAACCTCGTCCCGAGGACCGGAGCCAGGTGCTCGGCTTCGAGAACGTGCATGAGGACATCTTCGCCACGCCCGACGACGACGACCTCGATCTCGGTGACGACGAGTTCGACGTCCCGTCCTTCCTCCGCTAGCACCGACACGCTGCTGGCGGGCACCGACGTCCACGCCATGTGGACGGGCGCGGCGGACGGAGACCAGCGGACGATCGGCGAGGGCCCGCTCCCGGCCGGCGTGCCCGGCGATCTGATGCTGCGACGGGTACGTCAGGTCCACGCCGCCGCGGTGGTCGTGGCCGACGGGCCCGTGCCCGACGGGGCCATGCCGTGGGCACCGGGACCCGGACAGGCTCTCCCCGAGGGCGACGCCGTGGTGGCGGCGGGGCCGGGCTTCGCGCTGGCCGTGCTCACCGCCGACTGCGCGTCGGTGGCGCTGGGGTCGCCCGAAGGCGTCCACGGTGCCGTCCACGTGGGATGGCGGGGACTCGGGGCCGAGGTGCTCGTGCGGGCCGTCGCCACCATGCGGGCGCTCGGAGCCCGCACCGTGGTCGGCGGGCTCGGGCCTTGCATCGGGCCCTGTTGCTACGAGTTCTCCCGGGCCGATCTCGACGCGCTGGCACCGACCTGTGGGGCCGACGTTGCCGCTACCACGACCTGGGGACGGCCTTCGCTCGACCTCCCGGCCGCGGTGCGTGGTCAGCTCTCACGCTCCGGAGCCTCGATGGTGGTCGAGTCCGGCGCATGCACGATGTGCACCCCGGGGTACTTCTCGCACCGGGGCCGGCGTGACGAGGCGCGTCAGGCGCTGCTCGTCTGGCGTCCCCGGTAAACGGGCCAGGCCATGCCGAGTTCCGTGCCGCGCGTCCTGGCCAGTGCGCCGTCTCCCGACGTCGTGATGGGGCGCGTGGCGGCATTGCGCCACCGCATCGAAGAAGCGGGACGCGACCCGGCAGGGGTGCGCATCGTGGCCGTGACGAAGGGCTTCACGTCGAGCGCGGTCGACGCGGCGCGTGCGTCAGGGCTCTACGACATCGGCGAGAACTACGCCGACGAGCTCTTGACGAAGGTCGGCGCCGGCGGCCTCGTCGGCGACGGGGCGGGTGTCGGTGTCGGTAGCGGCGAGCCCGAGACGCGCTGGCACTACCTCGGTGCGGTGCAACGTCGGCGCGTGCGCGTGCTCGCTCCCGTGGTGTCGTGGTGGCAGACGGTCAGCCGCGTCGTCGAGGGCGTGTCCATCGCGTCGCACGCGCCGGGAGCCACCGTCCTCGTCGAGGTGGACACCACCGGGGCTCCAGGGCGCAACGGCTGCCCCCCGTCAGAGGTCCCGGCGCTGGTGGCGTCGTTGCGGGAACAGGGCCTCGACGTGCGCGGGCTCATGACGGTGGGTCCGGCCGGGCCCCCCGAGGAGTCCCGGCCGGGGTTCCACCTGACGGCGCATCTGGCCCGAGACCTCGGCCTTCCCGAGGTCTCGATGGGCATGTCCGACGACCTCGATGTGGCGCTGTCCGAGGGCAGCACCATGGTGCGTGTGGGGCGCGCGTTGTTCGGGAATCGGCCGCTCCGGCCTGCCTGAGCGAGTGGTCTACGGTGGTGTTCGTCCATCCCCATGTGCCTGGTTGGAGGCACTACGCTGTCGAACGGGAGGCTGGCGATGGCGTCTGGATTCTTCAAGAGGTCCATGGTGTATCTGGGCCTGGTTGACGACGAGTATGACGAGTACGACGAGTACGAGCCACGCGCGCCCGTCGGTCAACGCCTGAGCCAGCGGGTGTCCCTGGCGACCGAGGAGGAGGACGAGCCCACCTCCACCGTGGCCACCAGCACCATCAGGCCCCTCCCGCGCGAGGATTACCCACCGTCACCGACCATCACCCCCCGCAGCATGGGGAGTGTCGTGCGGCCCGTCGTCGCCGAACCGGGTGCACGCGTGCACGTGGTGGCGCCCTTGCAGTTCGGCGATGCCAGACAGATCGCCGATCGGCTCATGGCCAATCAACCGGTCATCGTGAATCTTCAGGTCGCGGACCGAGAGCTCATGCGTCGCATGATCGACTTCTGCAGCGGTGTCGCCTACGCCTTGAGCGGCAAGATGGAGCGCGTGGCGGACAAGGTGTTCCTGGTGACGCCGTCGAACGTCAAGGTCTCGGCGGAGGAGCGTCAGCGCCTTCAGGAGAACGGGCTCCTGCGGCCCTGAGTGCCGCACCCCGAGCCCGCCACCTTGCCCCACGACTGACGCCGTAGCCTCGTCATCGTGCTCCGCACCATTGTCGTCTATCTGCTCGAGATCTATCTGTGGGGAGTGCTGTTCCCCCGTGCCCTGCTGAGCTGGTTCCCCGCCGCGCCGGGCTCCACGCTGGCGAGCATCAACTCCGTGCTGTTCCGGCTGACCGAGCCCGTGCTCGGGCCCGTGCGCCGGTTGCTTCCGCCTGTGCGGGCCGGCGGATTCGGCATCGACCTCTCGTTCATCATCGTGTTCCTCGGGATCCAGTTGATCGTCATCCCGATCGTGTACCGGCTGCTCTGAGCGGATCGACACCGGGCCCTTCTGAGCGGATCGACACCGGGCCCGCCCCGGGCCCGCCAGGCGTGCGGGCCGGTCGGGCTCCGGGGCCTGTGCACCATCGCGAGCATGGCCCTGTGGGCCGTGGCTAGGATTCGACACATGGACAGTGGAAAGCCGACCGGCCAGGGCTCGAGCCTCGACAGCCTGCGTACCGTCGAATTCCGCCAGACTCTTCGCGGGTATCACATCGACGACGTAGACGAGTACCTCGAACGCGTGGCAGTAGATGCCGAGGCGCTGCAGGAACAGGTGCGCCAAGCAGGAGAGCGACTCAGGCAGGCGGCTGAGCGCATCGCCCAACTCGAGGGCATGTTGCAGGAAGTGCAGATGCAGCCGCAGGCGAGCGCGCCCGTGAGTGACGACACCTTGCAACGGACGCTGCTGCTGGCCCAGAAGTTCGTCGATCAGACCCAAGCCGAAGCCGAGGCCCAGGCACGCGTGCTCGTGTCGGACGCGGAAGACCGCGCCCGCCGGGTGCTCAGCGACGCCGAAGTGCGGGCGAAGTCGGTCACCGAAGACACCGAGCGGCACCTGCGCGAAGAGATCACCCGGCTCGAGTCGATCCGCGCCCAACTGACGGGTGAGGTCGAGACCATCGGACGTCACATGGAGAACGAGCGCAACCGCCTGCGCGGTGCGCTCAGCGACATGCTCACCTGGGTGGACGAACACGTCCAGCCCGCTGGTTCGATTCTTGCCCAACGGACCGCCCCCCGACCTACGGCCCGTCCCAGTGACGACATACCCACCATGACTGCGCCCCGGCCGGGCGAAGACATCCCCACGGTTGCCGCCCCCGATTCGGTCGGTGGCATTCCCGGGCACGAGCCTTCGGCCATGACGCTCGAAGGTGGGGGACGAACCGCCGTAGCGGTGCAGGGCAATGCGGCCACCGGGGGAGCGCGCGCGATGGACGCTGACAACCCGACGACTGACAGCGATCACCAGGGCGTCATGGCCATGGACGACCCGAGCCAGCCTCAGCCCACCGCACCTCGCTGAGCCGTACCCGACGTTCCAAGCCCCGCCCCGCGTGTTTGTCGGGCGGCGTCCCGATTCCACGCCACCCCGGTGGCGCCACGGTGAGGGGTCAGGCGTCAGGGCACGGCGTCTTCGTCACCCCGACAGCCACCTCGGTTCCCTCGGTCACCGTGATGGCGACGGCCAGGGTCTGGTCGGCCACATAGGCCCGGTGCGCCTCGACGGCCGCCGCGATCTCGGCCGGGGCCACAATGTCGAGCTCGATGCAATCCGACACGTGCAGACCGGCGTCGCGTCGCGCCGCCTGCACGAGACGGACCACGTCGCGAGCCCGACCTTCGGACTCGAGGTCGTCGTCGACCGTGGTGTCGAGGATGATGACCCCGCCCTCATCGGGGAGGGTGCGGCCCTCGACCGTATTGCGAGGCCGTAGCACCAGCTCGTATTCACCGGGTTCGAGGCGGACCCCTCCCGCCACCACCGCGTCGTCGGTGCGCTGCCAGTCGCCGTCGCGTACCGCAATGGTGACCCGTTGGGTCTCTGGGCCCAGCCGGGGGCCGAGGACGGGGTGTACCAGGGTCAGGATCTCGTCGGCGATCCCCCCGACCTCGTCGGTGAGGACCACTTCCTTGACGTTGACCTCGTCCTCGATGAGCTCGACGAAGGGCCGCAGTCGATCGGGGCGCGTGGTGGCGATGATGAGCCGGCGCAACGGCAGGCGGGCCCGCCGGTTGTTGGCCTTGCGCACGGCGTGCGCGGCGGAGCACACGTCACGCACGGTGTCCATGGTCTCGACCAGGTCGGGGTCGGCGGGAAGCCCGCTCGGGGCAGGCCAGTCAGCCAGATGGACGCTTCGTTCTCCGGTGAGGCCGCGGTACACGGACTCGGTGAGCAACGGCAGCAAGGGGGCCGAGATCTTGCACAGCGTGACGAGCACCGTCGACAACGTGTCGTAGGCGTCAGTCTTGTCCGACTCGACCTCCGCCGAGCCGTCGCGGGCCCGCCAGAACCGGTTGCGGCTCCGGCGGATGTACCAATTGTTGAGAGCGTCGAGAAAGCGCGTGATGGCCGTGCACGCCGCGAAGATGTCGTAGGCGTCCATCGATGCCGTCACGTTGTCGACCAGCGAAGCCGTCTTCGCCAGGATGTACCGGTCGAGGAGGCCGGTGGCGTCGGTGCGGGCCTGGCCCCTGATGCCGTCCACGTTGGCGTAGAGCGAGAGGAAGTACCAGGCGCTCCAGATCGGGTTCAGGACCTGGCGCCGAACCTCCTCGATCCCCTTGGCGTGGACCACGAGGTCCTGGCCGCGCAGGATCGGCGCAGCCAGCAGGAACCAGCGCATGGCGTCGGCTCCCCACACGTCGAACACCATGTCGGGCTCGGGGTAGTTGCCGAGACGCTTCGACATCTTGCGACCGTCGTCGCCGAGCACGATGCCGTGCGCCACGCAGTGCCGGAAGGGCGGACGGTCGAAGAGGGCGGTGCCGAGCACGTGCAGCGTGTAGAACCAGCCCCTGGTCTGGGTCACGTACTCGACGATGAAATCGGCGGGGAAATGCGACTCGAACCACTCGGACCGCTCGAAGGGGTAGTGCACCTGGGCGAAGGGCATCGAGCCCGACTCGAACCAACAGTCGAGGACGTCGGTGACGCGACGCATCGTGGAACGCCCGGTGGGGTCGTCGGGGTTGGGCCGGACCAGTTCGTCGATGGCGGGACGGTGCAGGTCGGTCAACCGGACACCGAAGTCGCGTTCCAGCTCCTCGAGGCTGCCGTAGACGTCGATGCGGGGATGGCTCGGGTCGTCGCTCTTCCACACCGGGATGGGTGAGCCCCAGAACCGGTTCCGGCTGATCGACCAGTCCCGCGCTCCTTCGAGCCATTTCCCGAAGGCTCCGTCTTTGATGTGGGCAGGGACCCAGTCGATCTCCTGGTTGAGCTCGAGCATGCGGTCCTTGACGGCGGTGACCTTCACGAACCATGAGCCCACCGCCTTGTAGATGAGCGGCGTGTCGGTGCGCCAGCAGTGGGGGTAGCTGTGGGTGTACGACTTCACTTCCACCAGGGCACCGGCCGCCTTGAGATCGGCGGTGATGGCGCGGTTGGCGTCGAACACCTGCTGACCGGCATAAGGCGGCACCTCGTTGGTGAACCGCGCCCGGTCGTCCACCGGGCACACCACGGCGATGCCGGCCTTGCGACACACGTCGAAGTCCTCCTCGCCGAACCCCGGCGCCAGGTGCACGACGCCGGTGCCCTCGTCGGTGGCGACGAAGTCCGCCGCCAGGACCCGGAAGGCGCCCGGCTCGTCGGCGAAGAACGGGAAGAGGGGGCGATAGGTGCGCCCGACGAGGGCAGAACCCTTGAAACGCGCCAGCGGCTCGGCATCGCCGAGGAGTTCGGGGTAGGCGGCGGCCCGCTCCGCCGCGATCGCCGTGGGCGTTCCGAGGAGCTCGTAGAGGGCGTAGTCGATGTCGGGGCCCACGGCCAGGGCCAGGTTCGACGGCAAGGTCCACGGCGTGGTGGTCCACGCCATCACGCGCAGGGGCCCGGAGATCTCCGCCGGGGCGGTGCCGCTGGCGTCGGCGTCGAGCGAGAACAAGACGGTGACGGCCTGGTCCTGGCGGGGACGGTAGGCGTCGTCCTGGCGCGTCTCGAAGTTCGACAGGGGGGTCTCGCACTCCCAGCAGTAGGGGAGGACCCGCTCGCCCTCGTAGAGGAGCCCCTTGTCCCACAACGCCTTGAACGCCCAGATCACACTCTCCATGTAGGAGAGGTCCATGGTCTTGTAGTCGTTGGTGAAGTCCACCCACCGGGCCTGGCGGGTGACATAGCGCTCCCAGCCGTCGGTGGTGCGCAGGACGAGGGCCCGGCAGTACTGGTTGAAGTTGTCGATCCCGTACTCGATGATGCCGGCACGACCCGACACCTCGAGCTCCTTCTCGGCGGCCATCTCGGCGGGGAGGCCGTGACAGTCCCATCCGAAGCGGCGTTCGACGCGCCTGCCGCGCATGGTCTGGTAGCGGGGCACGGCGTCCTTCACGAATCCCGTCAGGATGTGGCCGTAGTGGGGGAGCCCGTTGGCGAACGGGGGGCCGTCGTAGAACACGAACTCGTTGGGCCCACCGGCCCGGGCCTCGACGGAGGCCCCGAAGGTGCCGTCCTTGGCCCAGTACTCGAGGATCTGCTCCTCGAGACGGGGGTAGTCGGCCTGTTGCTCGATTTCGGGGTACGGCGCCTGGCCGTCAGGCGGGTTGAGCATGCCCCCAGAGTATTGGAGCAGCGGCGTCACCCTGTGGCCCCAACGACGTGGAATACTCCTGGCCGACGCGGTGTTGCCGGCCTGACGTGGCGACGCTAGGGTCGCCCACCTTCGTCGGACAGACGAGAGCCAGGGGAGATGACCGACATCGCGATCACCGCTCGGCGGCCGAAGGGATTTTGCTGATGGCCGCGGTCAAGAAGTCTCCACCGCCGAAGAAGAAATCCACGGCGGCGAGGAAACCCGCCCCGGCCAAGAAGAAAGCCGCGGCGGCGAAGAAGAAGAAAGCCGTCCCCGCCCGCAAGCCGGCCCCGGTGAAGAAACCCGTCGCGGGCAAGAAGAAGGCCGTGCCTCAGAAGAAGAAGGCCGCCCCCGCCAAGAAGGCCGCACCGGCCAAGAAGGTCGCCCCCGCCAAGAAGGCCGTGCCGGCCAAGAAGGTCGTGGCTGCGAAGAAGGCCGCCCCGGCCAAGAAGGCGGCGCCGCGACCCGCCGTCGCCACCGCGCCCGCCCCCGCTCCGGCCAAAGCGCCGCCGGTGAAGGCGGCTCCCAAGCCGCCCCCCAAGCCCACCCGTGGGCCCTACGCCTCGGAGCCGAAGTTCCTCGAGGAGCAGCGCAAGTTCCTGCTCGATGAACGCGAGGTCTACAAGAACCAGGCTGCCGACCTCCGAGCCGAGGCCGAGTCACTGGCGCTCGAGCGCGAGCCCGGGGACGTGCAGTTCGATGAGGAGTCCGGCGAGGGCGGGACCGTGGCCGTCGACCGCGAGCGTGACCTGACGCTGTCAGCCCAGGCCATGGCCACCATTGACGAGATCGACGTGGCCCTCAAGACCATCGAGACCAAGATGTACGGCGCGTGCGAAAGCTGTGGGCAACCGATCCCCAAGGCGAGGCTCCGAGCGCTTCCCTACGCCCGCCTGTGCGTGTCGTGCAAAAGCGGAGGGCTGCACCGGCGCTGAACGACGGGGAGCGTCCGCGGCGTGACGCCCTCCGGCGCCTGCTCATCGCCGTGTCCGTCGCCGTCGTGGTGGTGACCGTCGACCAGGTGACGAAGTCGTGGGCCGTGCACCGGTTGTCACGGGGCTCCATCCACGTCGTGTGGAAGCTCGACCTGCAACTGACGTACAACTCGGGCGCCGCCTTCAGCTTCCTCCGGGGCTGGGCCCCGGTGTTGGGAGGCCTGGCCATCGTCATCGTCCTCGTGTTGCTCGGGGCGGTCCGCCGTGTGCAGTCCACACCGCTCGCCGTGGCTCTCGGCCTCGTCGTGGGAGGTGCGCTCGGCAACCTGGCCGATCGGGTGTTCCGCTCCAACCACGGCTCGGTGATCGACTTCATCGCGCTGCATTTCTGGCCGACGTTCAACGTCGCCGACTCGTGCGTCGTCGTGGGTGGGATCCTCGCCGCCGCGCTGCTGTGGCGGGCAGAACGCCCGGCCACCAAGACATGAGGCGAACCCCACCTCCCGCGTCGTCGGAGCCGCCTCGATCGCCACCGAAGCTGGACCTGACCGTTCCCGCCGCGCTGGCCGGCGCCCGGGTCGACCGGGTGGTGTCGCTGCTGAGCGGCATGCCCCGCAGCACGGTGGCCGAGCTCATCGGGGACGGGGGGGTCCGACTCGACGGCGTGGCGGTCACCACGCGTAGCCGCACGGTGCGCAGCGGACAGCGTCTCGAGGTCGACGTCCGGCGCGAGGAGATCGACGTGCCGGTGCCCGACCCCTCGGTGGTCTTCGCCGTCGTATACGAGGACTCCGAACTGATCGTGGTGGACAAGCCGGCCGGTCTCGTGGTGCACCACGGCGCCGGCCACCACGGTGGGACGTTGGTGGACGGGCTGTTGGCCCGCTTCCCCGATCTGCTCGCCCTGGCGGCGGCAGGCGGGGGAGACCCCGACCGGCCCGGGATCGTGCACCGCCTTGACAAGGGGACCTCGGGGCTGGTGGTGGTGGCGCGTACCCCGGCCGCCTACCGCTCGCTGGCGAAGCAATTCCGAGCTCACAGCGCGGGCCGTCAATACCGGGTCCTCGCCGCCGGCAGAGTCGAGGCCGACGAGGGGACCGTCGACGCCCCGATCGGTCGCTCGACGCGACAGCGGACCCGTATGGCCGTCACCGCCCGGGGGCGTCCGGCGCGCACCGAGTACCGAGTTCTCGAACGCTTCGTATCGCCGGTGCCGTGCACCTTGCTCGAAGCCAGCTTGGACACGGGTCGGACCCACCAGGTCCGGGTGCACCTCTCCGCCATCGGGCATCCCGTCATCGGGGACGACCGCTACGGACGATCGGTGGCTCGGCCGCAGGCGCTCATGGCACTGATGGCCCCCGGTCGGCTCTTCCTCCATGCCTTCCGGCTATCGCTCGACCACCCGTCGGGAGGCCGGGCGACCTGGGAGTCGCCCCTCCCCGACGATCTCGCCGTGGTCGTGGCCGACCTGTCGGGGTGAGCGAGGATCAGGCGGCCTGGTGGGCCGCTTCGATTTCTGCGAGGGCGGCGAGTTGCTGCAGCGCACGGGCCTCGGCCTGACGGGCCCGACGCACGCCGATACCGAGACGTGAGGCGGTGGCCTGCAGCGACGTGGGCATCCCGTCATCGAGCCCGTACCGGATGCGCAGGACGTCGCGCTCGAGATCGCCGAGGGTGTCGACGGCGTCACGGACCCGGCCCAGCACCATCTGCCGTTCGACGTCATCCTCGAAGGTCTGCTCGTCGGCCCCCACGAGGTCGCCGAGGGCCGTACCGCTGTCGGTCCCGGCGGGCTGGTCGAGGCTGGCGACCACCCGGGCCGCGCTCTGGACCGTTTCGAGGGTGCGATTGTCCACACCGCTCGCCTCGGCCACCTCTTCGGGGGTGGGATCGCGTTGCAGGTCAGCGGCGAGCTCCCACGTCACCCGGTCGGCGCGCTGCGCCTGCTCGGCCACCTCCATGGGGACCCGGATGGTGTTTCCGTGCTGCTGGACGGCACGCTGGAGGGACTGGCGAATCCACCACGTGGCGTAGGTGGAGAAGCGGAAGCCTCGTTGCCAGTCGAACTTGTCGACGGCGCGCATCAGACCGAAGGTCCCCTCCTGGACGAGATCGCCGAAGTCGACGCCCCGGTCCTGGTAGCGCCGAGCCCAGTGGACGACCAGGCGGAGGTTGGCCGCGATCATCTCGCGGCGCGCCTCGTCGTCGCCGGCGGCGACGCGCTTGGCCAACTCGACCTGCTGCTCGTGATCCGGCAGGGGGTGCCGGTCGAGATCATCGAGAAACAGCCGGATGCCGTCATGGGTGCCAGTGGAGTTCGCCATCGTTCCTCTTCGTCGTTCTTGCTGCCTATCGAATAACACCGCTGTGACGCTTGGCATTCCAGGTCGTCGGCAAGTCGGTTGGAGGCCCGGCGGGGTGGTCCGACCTCCGGTGTGATCCGTACCCATTTCTGACCGGACCACTCGTCACCGGAGCCGGGTTGCAGCGGACCCTTCGCCGTGATCCGCTGGGACGATGCCCCCGGAAGCCGCCCCGACCCCCGCCCGGCGCGCCGTCACGCCTCCAGGAGAGCCTTCGTCCGCCCCGTACCGGGCTTCCCGGGCCGGGCCGACGGACCGAGCCCGGCTGGTGGTGGTGCGCCATGGCGCCACCGAATGGAGCCGGTCGGGCCGTCACACCGGCGGTACCAACCTGCCGCTGCTCGATGACGGCCGCATCGAGGCCGAAGAGCTCGGACGCCGCCTGGCCGGCCACCTCTTCACCATGGTCCTCACGAGCCCGATGTGCCGGGCGCGCCAGACCTGCGAGATCGCCGGCTTCGGCTCTGAGGCCGAGGTTTGCGGGGACCTCCGCGAATGGGACTACGGCGAGTACGAGGGTCGTACCACCGACGAGATCCAATCGCAGCGCCCGGGATGGTCGTTGTGGAGCGACGGAGCGCCTGCGGGCGAGAACGGGGACGACGTGGGCCGGCGCGCCGACCGCGTCGTCTCGAGGGTCAAGCAGACGACCGGGGACGTCCTCGCCTTCGCGCACGCGCATGTCCTGCGTGTCGTGGGGGCCCGGTGGGTGGGGCTCCCCCCGGCCGCGGGGGCGCTGTTCACCCTGGCGCCCGCCACGATCAGTGTGCTCGGTTGGGAACGCGACGTGGCGGTCGTGACCCGGTGGAACGACGCGGCCGGTGATCCGCTCGCCTGAGGCGCGTCCCGGACGGGTCGCTGGGAGCAGGTCGCTCGGAGCAGGTCGCTCGGGAGCAGGTCGCTCGGAAGCAGAGCGCTCGAGAGTCCGGCGGGAGCAGAGCGTCTTTCAGTGCAGAGGGCGGACGGGCACAGGGTTGCCGCGCGCCCGCGACACCATGTCGTCGAGCGTGAACGAGTCGAGGTGGCCGCGCATGTGCTCGCCGACGTCGGACCAGACCGTCAACAAGATGCACTGCCCCTCGTGCTCACACGCCCCGTTCTCGTGGGGGCGCCCGAAATCCCCCGCCACGATGGGACCGTCCACGGCGCTCACGATCTGGCCCAATGTGATCTCGGCGGGGGGCCGGGCGAGGACGTATCCGCCGCCGACGCCCCGCTTGGACCGCACCAGGCCGGCCCCTTTCAAAGCGAGCAGGATCTGTTCGAGATAGGGCTGGGGCAGGCCGGTCCGCTCGGCGATGTCGCGCACCGAGGTCGGGCTGGCCGAATCGTCGTGCAGCGCCAACGACAACAGGGCGCGGCTGGCGTAGTCGCCGCGGGTTGAGACCTTCACGCTCCGATGCTACCCGTGAGCCCGCCTGGGCCGGCTGACCACCACCGACGGAATGTGCTCCGGGACGGGGGCGGGCGTGCCTCATCTGGGTACAGTGCCGAGCATGCGCGACGCGGCGGTCACCGGTGCAGGCACCCGGTCGGGCCCGACCGCTCCCTCCCCGATGCTTCCCGACTACGGCGGCGCGTGCTTGACCTCGGTCGTCCCCGCGCTGTTCTCGGCCCTGGCCGGAGATCGGGACGCGCCGGAATGGGTACCGGCGTCGGTGCCGGGTGCGAGACAGGTGGTGCTGCTGGTACTCGACGGGCTGGGTTGGGAACAGCTCCAGGGCTTCCGGGCGTCGGCACCCACCTTGGCGGCGGCCACGGGCGGACCGATCACGTCGGTCGTCCCCACCACCACCGCCACCGCCCTCACCTCGCTCACCACGGGCACGACGCCCTCGGCGCACGGCATCGTCGGCTATCGGGTGCGCGTCGACGGGGACGGCCCCGGCCCCGGCGACGTGATGAACGTGCTGCGCTGGCGCACGAGCCGCGGTGACATGCGGCGGACGCTCCCTCCCCCGAGGTTCCAGCCCGTGGCGCCCTTCGGCGGACGCGCCGTGCCCGCCGTGACGCGCTCGGAGTTCGCCTCCACCGGCTTCACGGCCGCGCATCTGACCGGGGTCCGTCTGTTCGGCTGGTCGGTCCCCTCGGCCCTGGTCGTCAACGTCCGACGGCTGCTCGGGGCAGGGGAGCCCTTTGTCTACGCGTACTACGACGGTCTCGACAAGGTCGCCCACGAGCACGGTCTCGGGGACCACTACGTCCAGGAGCTGGGGGCGGTCGACCGGTTGGTGGCGGATCTTCTCGGTGTGCTCCCCACCGGTGCCGTGCTGGCGGTGACCTCTGACCATGGACAGGTCGAAGTGGGAAATGCCACGAGGCTGCCTGCTCCCGCTCTGTTCGAGATGGCCGAGTTGTTCTCCGGTGAAGGTCGTTTCCGCTGGGTCCACGTGCGGCCGGGGTCGCTCGACGACGCCGTGGACATCGCGCAGGAGGCGCACGGGGACGAAGCGTGGGTCCGGACGCGCGAGCAGATGGTCGCCGACGGGTGGTTCGGAGGACCCCTGCCCGTCGAGACGGCCCGGCGGCTCGGCGACGTGGCGCTCGTGGCCCATGCGCCGGTGGCATTCCTCGATCCCGCCGACACCGGCGAGACGCGCCTGCTGGGCCGCCACGGCTCGCTCACCTCGGCCGAGATGACCGTGCCCTTCGTCTCCTGGTCTTCACCCTGACCTCCGAGCAAGGCACAACCACAGCCGGTCGCGGTGGCCGGCGACCACCCGTTTGGAAGGATCTCCCCATGGACCAAGAATCCCAGCGGCCCGTCGGCGTCGATACCGGTGAGGCGGTACTCCTCGAGCCGGGCGAGCGCCCGCCCGGCCTCGTGCCCCCCGCCCCGCCCTCGTCCTCGTCAGGCCCCAGAGGTGACGACGAAGGGGGGAACCGAGACGTCACCGAGTCCGTCGAGCAGCCGGCCAAGGTCATGCGGATCGGATCGATGGTGAAACAGCTGCTCGACGAGGTCCGCGCCGCCAGCCTCGACGAGGCGAGCCGGGCCCGGATGCGCGAGATCTACGAGCAGTCGGTGCGGGAGCTGGCCGGCGCCCTCAGCCCGGACCTCGCCGCCGAGCTCGACCGCATGACGCTTCCCTTCGACGACTCGGTCCCGTCCGAAGCCGAGCTGCGTATCGCCCAGGCGCAACTCGTGGGGTGGCTCGAAGGGCTGTTCCACGGCATCCAGGCGACGCTCCTGGCACAGCAGATGGCAGCCCGGGCCCAACTGGAGGAGATGCGCCAGCGCGGCCTCCCCCCGGGGGCGATGCCCGGCCAGGATGCCCCGCCGGCGCGGCCCGGCACCTACCTGTAGGGACTGCTACTGTCGAATGACAACGCTGTGATTCTCCACAGGCTGTGGACAGGGCCTCACGGGCACAGCGGGCTGGCGCTTCCAGGGGGCCCTCAGCCGTAGACGCGACGCCGCCGAGGAGGACGGCTCATGGCCGCCAGGGGATCGTTCACCCATCTGCACACCCATACCGAGTACTCGATGCTCGACGGCGCGTCCCGGCTCGACGACCTCGTCGACGCGGCCGTGGCCGACGGGCAGCCCGCGCTCGGCATCACCGACCACGGCAACATGTACGGGGTCCTCGACTTCTACGCGGCGTGCCGCAACGCGGGCATCACCCCGGTCATCGGCACGGAGGCCTACATGGCGGGGGAGTCGCGCCACGAGCGCCCCGTGCGGCGGGGCAAGGTCGACGACACGGGTGGGGACGTCGAAGGGGGCGAGAAGCTCTACTACCACCTGACGCTGCTGGCCGAGACGAACCAGGGATACCGCAACCTGCTGAAGCTCTCGTCGGCCGCCTACCTCGAGGGCTACTACTACAAGCCCCGTGTCGACTGGGAGCTCCTCGAGCGTCACCACGAGGGCATCATCGCCACCACCGGCTGTCTCGGCGGGGTGGTGCTCCAGGCGCTGTTGGCCGACGACGAGGAACGCGCCCTCAAGCTCGCCGGTCGCCTCCAGGACGTGTTCGGGCGCGACAACCTCTTCGTGGAGCTCCAGGACCACGGCCTGCCCCAGCAGACGCGGACCAATCCGGCGCTCGTCCGCATCGCCCGCCAACTCGGCGCCCCGCTGCTCGCCACCAATGACAGCCACTACACGCATCGCCAGGACTCCGTGGCGCACGATGCGCTGTTGTGCGTGCAGACGGGAGCGCTGATCGACGATCCCAAGCGCTTCAAATTCGAGGGCGAGGAGCACTATCTGAAGTCGGCCGCGGAGATGCGGGCGCTGTTCTCCGAAGTCCCTGAAGCTTGTGACAACACGCTCCTCATCGCCGAGAGGGCCAACGTCGAGATCGAGTTCGGCGTGAACGCCCTCCCCGAGTTCCCCGTGCCGGCGGAGTTCACGGGCAACACGTACGAGCAGCGCGCCGATGCCTATCTGCGCCGCCTGACCTTGACGAGCGCCCAGACCCGGTACGGGTCCTCGTTGCCCGCGCCGGTGCGTGACCGGATCGATTACGAGCTGGGCGTCATCGCCAGCATGGGCTTCTCGGCGTATTTCTTGGTGGTGTGGGACCTGATCCGTCACGCCCGCGACAGCGGGATCCGGGTGGGGCCGGGCCGGGGCTCGGCGGCGGGGTGTTGCGTGGCGTACTGCCTCGGGATCGTCGACCTCGACCCCATCAAGTACGACCTGCTCTTCGAACGGTTCCTCAACCCGGGGCGCAAGCAGATGCCCGATATCGACATGGACTTCGACGAGCGGTACCGGGGCGAGATGATCCGCTACGCGACCGAGCGCTACGGCGCCGATCGGGTGGCGCAGATCGTCACCTTCTCGACGATCAAAGCGCGGGCCGCGGTGCGCGACGCAGCCCGGGTGCTCGGGTACCCGTACCTGGTCGGCGACCGGATCGCCAAGGCCATGCCGCCGCTCATCATGGGCCGGGACACGCCGCTGCGGGCTTGTCTCGATCGGATCGAGGGATTCGACGACGGCTACGCCACGGCCCAGGGCCTGCGCGAGATGTACGCCACCGACGAGGAGGCTCGCCGGGTCATCGACGTGGCCAAGGGCCTCGAGGGCCTGCGACGCCAGGACGGCATCCACGCTGCGGCCGTGGTCATCACCAAGGAGCCGCTCACCGAGTACCTGCCCATCCAGCGAAAGCCCGAGAGTGGCCAGAACCCCGCCGAGGCGCCCATCGTCACCCAGTACGAGATGCACGGGGTCGAGGAGCTCGGGCTGCTCAAGATGGACTTCCTCGGGTTGCGCAACCTCTCGGTCATCGAGCGCGCCCTGGACCTCGTGGCCAAGACCGAGGGCCAACGCCCCGACATCGACGCCATCCCCCTCGACGACGACGCCACATTCGCGATGCTCCAGCGTGGGGACTCCATCGGTGTCTTCCAGCTCGAGGGCGGGCCCATGCGATCGCTCATGCGCTCGCTGGCGCCCACCGGTTTCGACGACGTGGCCGCCCTGGTGGCGCTGTACCGCCCCGGGCCCATGGCGGCCAACATGCACCGCGACTACGCGGACCGCAAGAACAACCGCCAGGCCGTCAGCTACCTCCATGCCGATCTCGAGCCCATCCTGGGTGACACCTACGGGCTCATGATCTACCAGGAGTCGGTCATGCGGGTGGCGCAGCGGTTCGCGGGCTACACGCTCGAGGAAGCCGACAACCTCCGTAAGGCTTGCGGCAAGAAGATCCGCGCCATGATCCAGGCCGAGCGCGAGAAGTTTGTGGCCGGCTGTGTAACCCAGGGCTACGAGAAGACGCTGGGTACCAAGTTGTTCGACATCATCGAGCCCTTCGCCGACTACGCGTTCAACAAATCGCACTCGTACGGGTACGGCCTCGTCGCGTACCAGACGGCATGGCTCAAGGCCCACTACCCGGTGGAGTACTTCGCCGCCCTGTTGACCTCCGTCAAGGACGACAAGGACAAGACCGCCATCTATCTCGGTGAGTGCCGGACGCTCGGCACCGAGGTGCTCGTCCCCGACGTCAACCGCTCCGCGGGCGAGTTCACTCCGCTCGTCGGCGAGGACGGCGCCCATCGCATCGTGTTCGGCCTGGCGGCGGTGCGCAACGTGGGGGAGAGCCTCGTGGACCGGATCGTGGCCGAACGCGAGGCCAACGGTCCCTTCGCCGACTTCTACGACTTCTGTCAGCGTGTCGACCCGGTGGTGCTCAACAAACGCACCATGGAGTCGCTCATCAAGGCGGGGGCGTTCGACTCGCTCGGCTACCCCCGCCAAGGGCTGTGCCTCGTGTTCGAGGAGATCGTCGACCGGACCCTCGAGCGCCGGCGCGAGGAGCAGGCCGGGATCTCGACGTTGTTCTCGACGCTCGAGGGCTTCGGCGATCCCGACGGGGGCTCCACTCCGGTCGGCTACGGGGACCCCAGGGTCCCTGTGCCCGACACCGAGTTCGCCAAGACCCAACGTCTCGCCTTCGAAAAGGAGATGCTCGGCCTGTACGTGAGCGACCATCCACTGCGGGGCTTCGAGACAGCTGTGGCCCGGCTCACGGACTGCTCGATCGGGGACCTGAAGGACCTCGACGACGGCCCACCGGACGGCTCGGGACGAGACGGCCAGGTCCGGACGATCGGCGGGGTGGTGACCGGCCTCGTCCGCCGCTACACCAAGCGCGGGGAGCTCATGGCCACCTTCGTCCTCGAGGACCTGCGCGCCTCGATCGAGGTGTTCGTGTTCCCGAAGGTCATGCAGGAGATCGGGGCGCTACTCGCCGACGACGCCGTGTTCGTGGTCCGTGGGCGGCTCGACACCAGAGATGACCAGGTCAAGCTGGTCTGCATGGAGGCGCACCGTCCCCAGCTGGCTGCCGATGGGGTCGCCGAGCTCCGGGTCGAGCTTCCCCTCGGGGTCCTCACCGACCCCGTGGTCGAGCGCCTCAAGCAGCTGCTGTCGGAGCATCCCGGGAACGAGCCCGTGTTCCTCCACGTGGGCCAGTCGGTCCTGCGACTGCCCGCCGAGTTCAACGTGGACAGCCGGCGGGGGCTCCTCGGAGAGCTCCGGATGCTCCTCGGCCCGAGTGTGATCGTGGCCTGATCCTCGTGCCCGCAGGTGCCGTCACCTGCGCTCGAGGCCGTGTCAGGAGTGTCGAGTGGGCCACGGGTCGCCGCGTCCCGTATCCTGGTGTGTACCCCCGAGCGCAAGTTGACCTTGGCCACGCCATCGGCCGACCCGCTCGAAGGGGTGTCGGAGCAGCTGGACGAGCACGGAGCAGGCCATGCCGTTTGAGGTCGGGACCAAGGACTGCACAGCGCTGAGCGACGCAGAGCTGGCCGAGATGGCCGACCTGTGCGTCGATCGGGCGCCAGGATTCGACATCGGTTTCCTCTCCAAGCAATGCGAGGAGTGGGTCCTGGTCAGCCTGGCGCGCGAGGGAAGCAAGCTGCGCGGCTATTCGTTCTCCACGTTGGAGCGCATCGGCGGGACGCCCTCGCTGCTCATCGGTGTGGCCACCGTCGACCGGACCGTCAAGGCCGAGCAGGCCATGCGGCTGCTCCTCGGCGACCAGTACCGCCGGGCCCTGCTGGCCTTCCCCGACGAGGACGTCCTCGTGGGGACCCGCCTGGCGTCGTGCGAGGGCTACAACTCCTTCGCCGGCCTGGCCGACGTCGTGCCCCGGCCGGGGCACAAAGCCTCGGGTGAGGAGCGGGCGTGGGGCCGTCGCCTCGCCAAGCGTTTCGGGGCCGAGGGTCGGATCGACGACCGCACCTTTCTCCTCGCCGGAGACGGGTCGACGGCGGGAGCGCTCGACCTGGGCGGCCCGAAGGTGAAGGTCCCTGCCGACGACGTCGCCGCGCTGTTCGCAGGCTTGAACCTGAAGCGAGACGACCGACTCGTGGCCTTCGGATGGGCCATGGCCGAGGACCTGGCCTCGGGGCGGCTCGCCGCGGGCAAGCCCACCCGCAGTTAGCACCGCCGCTCCCCGTCCTCGGTTTCTTTCCGTGCCACCGGTGCCTGGCGTGGCGCGCCGGGGCTGACGCTCAGGGTCGGGGTAGCAGGGCGGCCACGGTCTTGTAGCAGTGTCCGTCGCGCGGCCGGCTGAGGACCACCACGAGATAGTGAGGCCGGAAGCCCAGCGCACCCTCGAGGTCCTTCCCCGACAGGCGGTCGCGACGGGCGTGCTCCAGCGCGGCGGTGGCGCGCCGGTCCTCCATGGGGAGCCAGTTGTCGCTCCGGGGCCAGCCGAAACGTGCCCACACCGTGTCGTCCTCCCGGCGCCGGAAGATCACCGGCCCCCGGCTCGGTACCACGACAGCCACCGACGGCCGCATGCCCCGGAACTCCCAGTAGGGGGCCGACGAACCGGGGAACCCGAGCAGGTTCTGTTGGGGAGGGAGGGCGACGTCACGCAGCACGCGGCGCGCCCGGCGTCCCTTGACGGTGCCGAGGACAGAGGGCACCCCGGTCACCGTGACCGCTTCGGGCTGGGCCAGGTCGTCGCGCTCGGGGTCGTCGGCCCACACGACGTCCACGATCTCGAGGGGCTCGAGATCGGGATCGTGCCCCTCATCCCAATCGACGCGTAGGCGCACGATGGCGCCACTGTGCAGGTCGACGGCGGTGGTGTCCTCGTCGGTGCAGGCGAGCACCATGCAGCGGTGTGCCCCCGGGACCTGCGCCGGCAGGCGCCCCTTGCGGCGCCCCCGGCGTGGGGTGTGGTCGTCGCCGTTGCGCCCCGAGGCGCCCAACTCGGTCTCGGTCGTCACGGGCACCTCGTTGCCATGACCGCCCTTCCGGCGGCGAGCTCGTCGTCGAGGCGCTGGGCGAGCTCGTCGGGGCTGGTGGCGGGCGACCGGCACACGAAACGTCGGCATACGTAGGCGTGGCCCTCGTCGCGTCCGGCCCACAGTGGTGACGACGTCGGCTCCCCCCAGGCCAAGACGATCGTCGGCTCGAATCGGGCTCTGACCGTGGAGAGCAGATCGGGGCGATCCCCGGGGATGACGACCTCGGTGATGCCCCCACCCGACAGCTCGGAGGCCGCCACGCTGTTGGCGCACGCCAACGGGTACTCAGCTGCGACCCGGGACAACGTCCGCAGCAGCGACGCAGCCGCGTCGACGAGCACATCGTCGGCGCGCAGCGCGCCGAGTCGGAGCAGCGCCGTGGCGGCCACCCCGTTGGCGGCGGGCACGGCGCCGTCGAGGATGTCGAGGGGACGGACTACGAGCTGCTCCGCGTCGTTGCCCGTGGTGTAGAGCAGGGTTCCCTCGCCGGTGAAGAGCTCGAGCATGCTCAGCGCCGTCTCGCGGGCGTGGTCCAGCCACAGCACCTTGCCGGTGAGCTCTGCCAACCGGGTGAAGAAGTCGACGAGCCAGGCATAGTCGCCGGCGTAAGCGAGGTGTCTCGCCCGACCGCCTTGCCACGACCGCAACCAACGGCCCGTCTCGGTGTCGCGGAACTCGGCCAGGAGGAACTCACCGATCCTGACGGCCGCGTCTCTCCAGTCGGGGCGCCCCGTGGCGCCGGCCGCTTCGGCCAGGGACGAGCCGAACATGGCGTTCCACTCGGTGAGCACCTTGTCGTCGAGGCCGGGGTGGACCCGGTGGGATCGGGCTTCGAACAACCTCCGACGCGCCTCTTCGACGACGTCGGGCCGCCCCAGCTCGGCGCCGAGCGGGCGCCGCAGGATGTTGCGACCCTCGAAGTTGCCCGCCTCGGTGACCCCGTACCAATCAGAGGCGATGGCGGCGAGCTCGGGCCCGAGCGCGGTTGCCAACTCGGCGGGGGTCCAGACATAGAAGCGACCCTCCTCGCCCTCGGAGTCGGCGTCCTGGGCCGAGTACAGCCCTCCCCCCGGCGATGCCAGCTCGCGGAGCACGTACCCGACCGTCTCCTCGACCACCTGGAGCCAGCGCGCCTCGCCGGTGACCTGCCAGGCGTGAAGGTAGGCGCGCACCAGTCCGGCTTGGTCATAGAGCATCTTCTCGAAGTGTGGCACCGTCCACGTGGCGTCGGTGGAGTAGCGGGCGAAGCCGCCTCCCACATGGTCGTAGATCCCGCCCGCCGCCATCGCCCCCAGGGTGGTGGTGGCCATGGCGAGCGACGACGCCTCTCCCGTCAGCCGATGGTGGCGCAGACACAGCTCGACCAGTTGGGTCTGGGGGAACTTCGGCGCGGGACCGAACCCTCCCCAGGTGGCGTCGAAGCGCGCCGCCAGTTCCGCCGCCGCCGCTGTGAGCAGGGCGGCGGACTGCGAGCCGGGATCGTCTGCCTCGTCGCCGGCCCGCGCCAGCAGGTCCTGGGGCACACGGGTGCGGCGGTTGATGGCCTCGGCCAACGCGTCGGCTTGGCGATCGACCTCGTCGCGGCGGTTGTGCCATACGTCGTCCACGGCGTCGAGCACGCGGCGGAAGCTCGGCATGCCGGGGCCGTCGCGAGGGGGGAAGTACGTGCCGCCGAAGAACGGACGGCCTTCGGGCGTGAGGAACACCGTCATCGGCCATCCGCCGCTGCCGGTCATCGCCTGGACGGCTTCCATGTAGACGGCGTCCACGTCGGGTCGCTCTTCACGATCCACCTTGATCGAGACGAAGCGGTCGTTGAGCTCCTTGGCCGTGACGTCGTCCTCGAAGGACTCGTGCGCCATGACGTGGCACCAGTGACAGGCCGAGTACCCCACGGACAAGAGCACGGGACGGTTCTCGTGGCGCGCCCGGTCGAACGCTTCGTCGCCCCACGGGTACCAGTCGACGGGGTTGTGCGCGTGCTGGCGGAGATAGGGGCTCGTCTCCGAGGCCAGTCGGTTCATCTGCGCGAGCCTACGGCCCCGCCACACCGGGTCGGCCCATCCACGCTGCGCCCTCGGGGGGCCGCCGGGGCCGGTCATGTCGTGCGACGATGGCCGGGGCTTCTCCAGGGCCGTCGTAGGGTGTGGCGCCATGGACCTGCGACTCGACGGCAAGACGGCACTCGTGTCGGGGGGGTCACGCGGCATCGGCCGGGCCATCGCCACGCGGTTCGCCCAGGCCGGTGCCAAGGTCATGCTGTCGTCGCGCAAGCCCGATGCCCTCGCCGAGGCGGCGGCGTCGATAGAGGGGCTCGGTGCCGAGGTGGCCTGGTTTGCGGCCAACGTCGGCGACCCCGATGCGGCGCGGGCCTGCGTGGACGCCACCGTCGAACGATTCGGATCGCTCGACGTCCTCGTGAACAACGCGGCGACCAATCCCTACTACGGGCCGTTGATGGAGATCGACCTGGCCCGTGCCGAGAAGACGGTCCAGGTCAACCTCGAAGCGGCCCTCGTGTGGACGCAGTGCGCGTGGCGTGCATCGATGGAGGGCGGGGGCGGCTCGGTGATCAATGTGTCGTCGATCGGCGGCTTGTCGGTCGAGCACGGGATCGGTTGGTACAACGTGACCAAGGCGGCCCTCGTGCACCTGACCCGCCAACTCGCCGCCGAGCTCGGTCCCGACGTGCGCGTCAACGCGCTGGCACCGGGTCTGGTGCGCACCGACTTCGCCCGGGCCCTGTGGGAGACCTCGGGCGACGCCGTGGCGGAGCGACTGCCTCTGAAGCGACTGGGCGAACCCGATGACGTCGCCAGAGCGGCGCTGTTCCTGGCGTCAGACGCGGCGTCGTGGATCACCGGGCACGTGCTCGTGGTGGACGGAGGGGCCCTGGCCATGCCGTCGGGCGGGGTGTGAGCACCGTGGGAGGCTGGGACCATGGCTCGTGAGCCCGAAGGGCCGTCGCTGTCGGCCGACCTCGAGTTTCGCGGCCTCGTGCACCAGCTCACCGACCCGTCACTGCTGGCGCGGCTCGACAACGAACGGTTCACCGCCTACATCGGCTTCGACCCCACCGCCGACAGCCTGCACGTGGGCAGCCTCCTCCAGGTTCTCCTGCTGCGGCGGCTCCAGCGAGCCGGGCACCGTCCCCTCGCCGTGGCCGGAGGGGCCACGGGGGCCATCGGCGATCCGGGCGGCAAGACCGAGGAGCGCATGCTGCTCAGCGCCGACGAGCTCGGCGCCAACATGGCGGGCATGCGAGCCCAGCTCGAGCGGCTGATCGACGTCTACGACGGGGCCGAGCCGTCGCGGGCCCTGTTGCTTGACAACGGCACGTGGCTCAACCATCTGACCGTGATCGACTTCCTGCGTGATGTCGGCAAGCACTTCAGCGTCAATCAGATGATGAACAGAGAAGCGGTCAAGACCCGACTGGAACGCCCCGACCAGGGGATCTCCTTCACGGAGTTCAGCTACATGCTGCTCCAGGCCTACGACTACCTTCATCTGTTCGACGAGGAGGGCTGCCGGCTGCAGCTCGGGGCGAGCGACCAGTGGGGGAACATCACCATGGGCATCGAGCTCATCCGCAAAGCGCGCCGTCAGGAGGTGTACGGCCTCACGACCCCGCTCGTACTCAAGGCCGACGGCACAAAATTCGGGAAGACCGAGACCGAGACCGTCTGGCTCGACGCGGCGCGCACGAGCCCGTATCAATTGTTCCAATTCTTCTACCGGACCGAGGACAGCGTCGTGGGCGCGTACCTCCGGTACTTCACCTTTCTCGACCACGACGCGATCCTGGACCTCGACGCCGACACGGCGACGCATCCCGAGCATCGCAGAGCGCAACGGGCCCTGGCCCGGGAAGTGTGCACCCTGGTGCACGGGGAGAGCGAGGCGCGGCGCGCCGATGCGGCGGCGCTGGCACTGTACGCGGGGAAGTTGGCGTCGCTCGATGAGGAGACGTTGCTCGCCGTCATCACGGAGACGCCCACGTCGACCCGGGCGCGCCCTGCCCTCGACCCGCCGGGGCTCGCACTCGTCGACGCCGTGATCGACGCCGGCCTGGCCAAGTCCAAGAGCGAAGCACGCCGGCTCGTGACCCAGGGCGGTGTCTACGTGAACGACAACCAGGAACGCGACACCGAGGCGCGGCTCGACGAGTCGGACCTGTTGTTCGACACCTATCTCGTCCTGCGCAAAGGGCGGGACTACCATCTCGTGCGCTTCGAATGACCATGTCCCGGGCGCGACAGGAGGCCTGATGTTGTACGCGCTCCTCGGAGCCCTGGTGATCGTGGTCGTCCTGGCGGCGTCGGCCCTGAGTCTGTTCCTGCCACGTCGTGAGGGTCCGTCTCAGGACTCGTTCCCCGGATTCCCCGACGCCGAAGGGACACCGCCATGACCGGTCCGATCGACCTGGGCTCGGCGCCCCCCGACACCGTGCTCGACCCGGCACCGCCGGCCGCGAGCACCCGCCTCGCCAACGCGCTCGCCGCCCCGGCGCCGGGGCGCCGTGACGCCGTGGCGGACGTGGTGCGCGCCTTTCCCGAGTGGTCCGAGGCGTGGGCAGCGCTGGGCGAGGTGGCCCGCGACGACGTCGAGGCCTACGCGTGTTTCCGGGTCGGCTATCACCGGGGCCTCGACGCCTTGCGCCGAGCGGGGTGGAGGGGCAGTGGGTTCGTGCGGTGGGCACATCCGAGCAACCGCGGGTTCCTCCGCTGTGTCGACGGCCTCCGGTCGTCGGCGGCCGCCATCGGCGAAACCGCCGAGGAGGAGCGATGTGCGATGTTCCTCCGCCAGCTCGACCCGGCATGGCCTCCGCCCGAGCTCGTCGGTCCGGGCCACCGGTGATCGGCCGCGGGGCGGTGCTCCTCGTCGCGGCACTCGCCGTGGCCTCGTGCGGGAGCCCGTTTCCGGGTCGCACGCTCGGCCAGCAGGTGCACTCGTGGGCCACGACCACCGGTCTCGCCGCCAGCCTGAACACGTTGCGCGGTGACGCCCGCCGGATCGCCGCGGTCGAGGCGGCCCACGACAGCGCCGGCGTGCGCACCGACTGCGACGTGCTCGTGAACGACGCGCTGAGCGCCAATCAGAACCTGCCCAGCCCCGACGCCGACCTCACCGGCATCCTCTCGTCTGCCTACGCGTCGGCCGCGGCGGGAGGACGGCACTGTCTCACAGGGGCCGACGGCGACACGTCGTTGCTGAGCCGTTCCGCCCTCGAGCTCGCCAGCGCGGCGTCGGGATACGTGAAAGCCGAGGCCCGCCTGGACGCCCTGGGCGCCACCGGCCCGGGAGGGTCGTCATGAGCACGGCTCACGAGGTGGTCGGGCCCGTGCCGCCGGGGCGCGACCCCGACAATTACGACCGCCTGCGGCGACGGGTCCTGTGGTCAATGCCGTCGGGCCTGTACGTCGTGGGTACGCGCGGCGGGCCCCGTCGCAACCTTATGACGATCAGCTGGGTGACCCAGGTGGCGATGAGCCCGAAGCTCGTGGGGATCGGGGTCGAGTCGGGGGCGGTCACCTACGAATTGCTCGAGACGGGCGGTGTGTTCGCCCTCAGCCTGCTCCCTCGTTCGCAACGCGCCGTCGTGCGTCGGTTCGCGAAGCCGGTCACCGAATCATCCCTCGACGACAGCGGTACCGGGACGATGCAAGGGGAGGCGGTGCACGTCGCCACCACGGGTGCTCCCATCCTCGACAGCGCCCTGGCGTGGCTCGACTGCGAGGTGCGCCACGTGCTGGCTCTCGGGAGCCACGGTTGGTTCGTCGGCGAGGTCGTCGACTGCGGTGAATCACCCGGCGATGCGCCCCCACCCGATGCGGGCGTCTTGCGCATGGAGGACACCCGGATGAACTACGGAGGGTGAAGGGACCGCAGATGGCGACTGCGGGCGGCGACCGTGTTCGGCGCCCCTCGGCGCCTTCCCTGGGGGAGGGTGTCGGGTCGTGGGGGAGGGTGTCGGGCCGCCGCCGGCGGTCAGTCCGCGGTACCGTCCGACGCCGGCGGCGGGGGGCGAAGGTCCACGCGCAGGGTGAGGATCCCGTTCTCGAGCGCGACCTCGGCGTCGCCGAGCATGGCGTAGTCCATGTAGTCGAGCTGGGCCTGCTCGGCGAAGCGCTTGCGCTCAGGGCCTTCGATGGGCGGAAGGCCCCGGGAGCGCACCGCCGCGGCCCGGGCGCGGAACCGCTCGACCATGGCGGCCGGATCGAACTCCTGGGACACGCCCCGACTCTACCGGCGGCCTGTGGGCTCCCTGATCAGGCCACAAGGGCGGGGACCCCCGATCGGAGGGGTACGAAACGGCGGGTAGACTCGGAAGGAGTCCTCGCCGTGATCTACGCGCCAGCCCGCCGGAGGAGTCGCTCGTGAAAAAGGGACGGCATCGCCGCTTCGAGGAGGCCCGCAGCCTGAAGCGATCGGTCGCGACCGCCAACAAGCGTTGCCCGGAGTGTGGTGCGGAGCCCGACGACGAACACGCGTCGTGGTGCATGGCCGAGACCGAGTTCGAAGACATCCTGGGTCAGGGGCCATCCCAGTCCGCCGAGGACGACCCCCTCCCTGACTGACGGTCCCTGTCCGACGAGGACAGGAGGCCCGTCCCGGTCAGGACCGAGCGGGCCTGACGGCGGGGTGCGGCAGTCGGACGGGCACCGATCCGGGCCCTGACGGGGCGCCCTTGGCCTTCCAGACGCCGTTGCGCGTGGCACCGACGGTGACCGGTGCTGCGGCGGCGGGCCCGGGTGGAGGCGCCACCGCCGGTTCACCGAGCGCCTCTTCGCGCGCCATGAGGTACTGCACGAGGCGCTTGTAGATCTTCTTGCCCACCATGGCCACGAGCTCGGGCTCGAGCTCCTTGAAGACGGGACGGGTCCCGACGAAGGCCTCAGGGGACTCGGTGCACCACCAGTGGAACTCGAAGCCACCTTCACCCCAGTCACGACGGTCCCATTGCCGGATCACCGATGTCACGTGCCCGTCATCGGCGACCTCGTCGTCGCGGCGCAAGGGGAGTTGCCAGCACACGTCGGGCTTGAGCTCGAGGTGGGGGACCCCTCGCTGCACCGCGACCTGATGCAATGCGCACCCGGGGCCGGCCGGAAAGCCCGGGCGGTTGAGAAAGATGCACGCGTCTTTGACGAGACGGGTGGTGAGCTCGCCTGACTTGGACTTGACCACGATGTTGGGTCGCGTCCCCCGCTTGGGGCGGGCCTTTCCGTGGAACTGCCACTGCTCCGGGGTCAATGTGGCCGCTACCGCTTCGACCCGCCGGGCGTCCTTGGCACTCGTGAAGTGCGCCCCGTAGGAGCAGCATCCCTGCACCATCTCGGGGGCCGGGCCGGTGAGCACGCCCTGGCAGCCGTTGCCGAAGATGCACGTCCAGCGGCTCTCGAGGAAGGTGACGTCGAACTGCCACGTTCGCTCCTCTTCGAGGTCCGGGAAACTCACCCATTCGTGGGCACCGGCGGGGGCGCCGTGCCAGGGCCCGTGCCGATCCTTGGCTTTGGCGGTGTTTCCCTGGGTGGTTGCTCGACCCGTGGCCATCTCGCTCACTTTCCGCCCGTGGCGACCGGCGTGGGAGCCCAATCCCGGACCCCCGCCGCGGCCATCTGGGCCTCACTCGGCTCGGCACAGCAGAACCACGCCTCGGTGAGCCTCGGCCGCTCGTCCGCCGGGATGGGCGAGCGAAGGCGCAGGTCAGGCTCCGGGGCCGCCGAGCTGTGACCGGCGCGCTCCCCGAGTACGGCGACAGCGGCGCCGCGCACGGCGTCGTAGGACTCCTGGGCCGGCCACTCCTCGGCGGCGGCGAGCTCGGCGATGTCGGAGAGCCGGCCCTGGAGGCGGTCCAGGCGCGGGTCCGGCGCGTGCCACGACCATCCCAGGTGCTCGTCGTCGTAGTCGTCGAGCCGCCCGTCGAGTCGCCCCGACGTGACCAGGAGCGAGCCGGGCGGGACGAGCAGCCGGATGGCGTACTGCACCGGGTCCACGTTGCCGACGAGATCGCCGCGTGCCACCAGGTCCAACAGGGCGAAGACGTCCTCGGGACGCGTCCAGGGCGTGAAGGGGAGCAGCGACGGTCGAGGTTCGATACGCGAGGCGCGCAGGACGGCTACGGCTTCGACGACCTCCTCGGCGGTGTGGCCCTTGTCGAGCTGTTGGAGGATGTGGTCGCTCGCCGACTCGAACGCCGAGACCGCGAAGAGGCATCCGGCCGCCCCCAGGCGGGGCCACACGTCGCGGTGGCGAAGGATGTGCTCCACCTTGACGGTCACGTCGAAGGTGAGGTCGGGGAAGGCGCTGTGGACGGCATCGATCACCCTGGCGCTGTGACGAGGGCCGTTCAGGAAGTCCGGATCGCCGAAGGTGACATGACGCGCTCCCATGGCGACGAGTTGTGCGACATCGGCCACGACGGCGTCTTCAGCGACCACACGGGTGCGTCCGTCGTAGACGACGGGCACCGGGCAGTGTCGGCAACGGTGCGCGCACCCGTGACTCGCTTCGACGTAGCCGGCGAGACGGCGCTCGTGACCGAGCGCCAGCCGGGCGTAGCGGTCGAGGCCCGGCAGGAGATCACGAGCCGGTAGCCCGAACCGCCCCCGTCCGAGCTCGACGATGCGGCGATCGGCACCGACGTTCTCCGCACCCCGTGTCGCCGGGGTTCGACCCAGGGAGTCGACCCAGGCGACCAGGCCGGGCTCGTACTCGCCGGCGATGGCGAGATCGGCGACCGGCGCAACGCCCTCGGCGCCGTCGAGGCCGGCGTAGAGGCCGTAGAGACACAGCGCCACATCCGGGCGGCGGCTGCGTATCTCGCGACACGCGGGACGCGCCAGTCGCATGGCGGTGTGCATCGGGACCGAGAATGCGACCGCGTCGGCCCACGACAGCAGATCGACATCGAACGGGTCGACGGCGAGATCGACGCCGCGCACGTCGTGGCCGGCCTGGAGCAGGGCGCGGGCCGGTGATGCTACGTGCAGCGGTTGATGGCCGAGCTCGTAGGTCGAGACCAACACGACGCGCACCGCCCCACGGTAGCGGGATATCCACGAGGGGACGGACCTCGACCGCGGTGGCGGTTCAGTCGTCGACGCGGACGTCGAGACAGGCCCACGCCCGTCGCAACGATTTCTCGACCCGGGCGGGCGTGCTGTCACGCGCGAAGACGAACCCGAGGTAACGGTTGCCTTCCGGTACCGGCTCCACGGCGCGACCCGCCGCGATGGTGATCTGGACGTCGGTCACCCCGGGCACCTGGCGAGCCTCGGCCTGTCCCTCCACCGCGACGAGTGTGCCGGCGCGGGGGATGGGCACCATCAGGACCCCCGACGCCCCCACGGCACCGGTCGCTCCGAGTGGGAGGCCCAGCGCATGGGCGATCACGAGCTCCTCGAGGGAGCGTCCCGTGGAGAACGACAGCGCCCGCGAGCACAACCCGCCGATCGTGCGCGCCGCCACCTCGATCACCGAAGCCCGACCCTCGTGCACGCGTACCTCGGCGTGGACGGGGCCGTCCACCAGCCCCAGGGCGGCGGTGGCGGCGGCTGTGGCCGACAGCACGGCGGCGAGGTCGGCCGGGGCCAGGCGGCTCGGTGTCACGTAGATGGTCTCCTCGAACGCCGGCCCGTCGAGCGGGTCGGGCTTGTCGAAGACGGCCAGGGGTCGCAACTCGCCCGAGAGCATGAGGCCCTCCACGGCGACCTCGGGGCCGGGCGCGAACTGCTCGACGAGCAGCGGGGTGCCGGGGTCGACACCGGCGGTGGTGGCGATGGCACGGACGCGCGCCACGATGGCCACGGCGTCCTCGACGGTGTCGGCTCGCAGCACCCCCTGGCTCCCCGACAGCGTCGTGGGCTTGACCACACATGGCAGTCCGACGGTGGTGGTCACCGCGGCGATCTCCTCGGGCCCGGCCCCGGCGGCGAGCGCGGCGAAGACGGGTTGGGGGACCTCGAAGGCGGCCAGCCGGGTGCGCAGGGCGAGCTTGTCGCGTGCCGCGGCCACGGCGTCGGGCGGATTGTGGCGGAGCCCCAGGAGCGCCGAGGCCTCTGCCGCCACCAGGGTGCCCATGTCGTCGACGGCGATCACGGCGTCGAGGGGTGCGACCGCGTCGTGGGCGACGATGACACGGGCGGCTTCGTCGGGATCGTCCAGGGGCACCTCGAGGGTGCGCGACCCCATCAACCCCGCCAGGGCATGGGCCTGCTCGGTGCCGACGACGACGTCGACACCCAGCGCCCGGGCCGCATCGAGGAAGTCCCGGGCCCGGTAACTGGCCGAGGGGACGAGGAGGAGTAGCCGGGCCACCCACCTATGATGGCCGGAGGAGGTTGACACCCATGGGGGAGGACGTCTCGCTGGCCGGCGACGCTGAAGTCTCTACTGCGCTGACCGTCACACCGGCGGCCCGCAGCGTCGTGCTCGACGCCCGGGCCCAGGAGGCGGAAGCCGACCGCCTGGCCCTGTGGGTCGAGGTCACGGGCGCGCGCGACGGTGCCTACACCTACGACATCTACTTCCAGGCGGCTGCCGATGCCGGCCCCGGCGACAGCGTCACCGACGACGAGGGCCTCGCCGTCGTGGTCCCGGAGTCGAGCTTGGCCCGCATCGTGGGAGCGAGGCTCGACTGGTCCGACGACGGTGACGGTGGGCTCGTGATCGTGAACCCCAACACCCCGCCGCGGCCGCAGGCCTTCGTCGACCGACCCGAGGTGGACCTGACGAGCGACCTCGCCGAGCGGGTTCTCAAGGTGCTCGAGTCCCAGGTGAACCCCTCCATCGCCATGCACGGTGGTCATGCCGACCTGGTCGCGGTCGAAGAGGGTGTCGTCTACGTGCGCCTGAGCGGGGGATGCCAGGGTTGCGGGCTGGCGTCGGTGACGCTCTCTCAGGGCATCGAGGTGGCGCTGCGCGACTCCGTTCCCGAAGTCGTGTCGGTGGTCGATGTCACGGACCACGCCAGCGGCGCCAACCCCTTCTACGAGCCGGCCAAGAAGTAGTCCGCCGGGCCCCTGGGGTTCCCGCCGCGCCTTGCGCTGCGCCGGGCCGCGCATCCGCGGAGGCACGGAAGCCGTCGGTTAGCGTGCCGACATGCACGCCCTCGTCACGGGGGTCAGCGCAGGGGCGGGACTTCTCCTCGGCGGTGAGCTCGAGATCGTCGTCGAGCGGCTGGGGGAGCGTCGGCCCTTCGACCGTCCCTGGTGGCGCTGCCCGTCGTGTGCCACGCCCTACCGGGGACGAGGCCTCGTCCCGGTAGCCAACGCATTGTTCTTGCGGCGCGGGTGCCACTCGTGCCGGGAGCGGGTTTCACACCCGTGGCGACCGGCCCTGCTCGGAGTGGTGGGCGCCGTGGTGCTCGGTGCTTTCGCGGCGCGCTTCGGTGACGACGTGGTGCTCGCTGCCTACGCCGTGTTCGGTCTGTCCATGGTGGCGATGAGCGTGGTGGACCTCGAGCGCCAGATCATCCCCAACCGACTTGTGTACGCGACCCTCGCCGTCATGGTGCCGTTGTTCGTCGTGGCGGCGGGGGTCGACGACAAGTGGGGGCTGCTGGCGCGTGCCGCCATCGCCGGCGCGGCGGCCTTCGTGGCCTTCCTCGTCGTGCATCTCATGGTGCCCCGGGGAATGGGTTTCGGTGACGTGCGCCTCGCCGGCGTGGTTGGTTTCGCCACCGGCTGGCTGGGGCTGGGCCATGCCTTCGTGGGGTTCTTCGCCGCCTTCGTCCTGGGCGCGCTGGTCGGAGTCGGGGCCATGGCGGTGTCGGGGGCGGGCCGAAAGACGAGGATCCCCTTCGGCCCCTTTCTCGCGGCGGGGGCCGTGGTGACAATCCTGTGGGGCAACCCCATCGCCCACACGCTGTTCCATCACAGCATGTGACGGCTCGAGAGCGCGACCGCGGTGGCGCTTGACCGGGCCGAGGACCGGAGGGCACCGAAGTAGATTGGCGCCGTGCTCAGGTACCTCACCGCCGGAGAGTCCCATGGCAAAGCCCTCGTGGTGATCGTCGAAGGCCTGCCGGCGGGTCTCCCCGTCACGGCCCCGGAGATCGCCGGCGAGCTCGCCCGCCGGCGCCTCGGGTACGGGCGCGGACCCCGAATGCGCTTCGAGGCGGACGAGATCACGCTGGTCGGGGGGATACGCCACGGACGGACCCTGGGCTCCCCTGTTGCCATCGAGATCGCCAATACAGAGTGGCCGAAGTGGCAGGAGGAGATGTCCCCCGACCCGGGGTCGCCCTCCCAGGTCCTCACCAAGCCCCGCCCCGGACACGCCGACCTGGCCGGTATGCAGAAATACGGGTTCGACGACGCGCGCGACGTCCTCGAGCGCGCCTCGGCCCGTGAGACCGCGGCCCGCGTGGCGGCGGGCAGCCTGGCCAAGGCTTTTCTGGCCCGGCTCGGGGTTTCGGTGCTGAGCCACGTTGTCGGTCTCGGCCCGGTGCGCGCCGAGGGGGTGGCCCGCCCCGGGCCTGGCGACCTCGAACGCATCGACGACTCCGCCGTGCGGTGCTTCGACCCCGATGTCGAGGCGCGCATGGTCGAGGCCATCAAGGCGGCCGCCAAGGACGGGGACTCGCTCGGTGGGGTGGTCGAGGTGCTCGCCTACGGGGTTCCGGTGGGTCTCGGCAGTCACGTCCACTGGGATCGCCGCCTCGACGGTCTGCTGGCCCAGGCGCTCATGAGCATCCAGGCCGTGAAGCATGTCGAGCTCGGCGAGGGCTCGGACGTGGTGTCCCGACGCGGTTCGGAGGCCCACGACGCCATCGGTTGGGACGAGGGCGCGGGGGACTACCGCCGCGAGACCGACCGGGCGGGAGGGATCGAGGGAGGCATGTCGACCGGTGGGCTCATCGCGGCGCGGGTCGGGATGAAGCCGCTCGCCACGTTGAACAGGCCCGTGCTCGGAACCGTCGACGTCGTGACCAAGGAGTCCACGGTGTCGTTCAAGGAGCGCACCGACGTCACCGCCGTCCCTGCCATGGGCGTGGTGGCCGAGACGATGACCGCGCTCGTGCTCGCCTCCGAAGCGTTGCGCAAGTTCGGGGGCGACTCGCTGGCCGAGGTTCTGCGCAACCGGGACGGCTACCTGTCGTCGCTCCACGACACCCCGTCGTCGGCCGCTGCGGTCGGCCGTGGCTGAGCACGTGCTGCTCGTGGGGATGATGGGCGCCGGAAAGTCGACCGTGGCTCGGCTCGTCGCGGCGCGGCTCGATCGACCGCACGTCGACACCGACGTGGAAGTGGAGCGGGCCGCCGGTTCGACGGTGCGCGAGATCTTCTCTGCGCGCGGTGAGGCAGGTTTCCGATCGGAGGAGGCGCAGGTGCTCGAAGCGGTGCTCGGGGGGAGCGTCCCGGCCGTGGTGTCGGTCGGCGGTGGTGCGGTCATCGATAGCACCAACCGTGCCGCCCTGCGTGCGGCGGGGACCGTGGTGTGGCTGCGCGCCCGCCCCGAAACCCTGGCCCGCCGAGTGGGAAGCAGCGCCGATCGTCCCCTGCTGACCACGCCCGATGGGTCGGGGCCGGGTGGCCCCGCCACGGCGCTGGCCCGTATCGACCAGCAGCGTCGTGGCCTCTACGAGGAGGTTGCCGATGTGGTCATCGACGTCGACGATCTCGCCCCCGCCGCGGTGGCCGAGCGCGTCCTCGATGCGGTGGGCCCGTTGCGGCGCGAGCGCATCCGATGATCACCGTTCCCGTCGGTCTCGGGGAGCGGTCCTACGACGTGATCGTGGGGGCGGGGGCCCGCAAGCTACTGCCCGAGGTGCTCCCGCCCGGCGTTCGGCGCGTGGCGATCGTCACGCAGGACAACGTCGAGGTCGAGGTGGACGCAGGGGTTCCTTCCGAGACCTTCGTGGTCGAGGAGGGTGAGTCCGCCAAGACGTTGGCATCGGTGACCCAGCTGTGCCGAGACTTCACCCGTTTCGGCCTGACCCGCTCCGATGCGGTTGTCGCGCTCGGGGGAGGCGTGGTCAGCGATGTGGCGGGCTTCGCAGCGTCGGTCTTTCACCGCGGCACCCCCTACGTCAATGTGCCCACGACACTGCTGGCGCAGGTCGATGCCGCCATCGGTGGGAAGACGGGTGTGAACCTCCCCGAGGGAAAGAACCTCGTCGGCACGTTCTGGCAGCCCGCCGCGGTGCTCTGTGACATCCAGACCCTCGGCTCCCTGCCGGCGCGTGAATGGTCGTCGGGCCGAGGCGAGATGGCCAAATACGCCTTCCTCGGTGAAGGGTTCCTCGAACAGGGCCGTCCCGGCGCGGCGATCCTGGGCCTGCCTCTCGACGAGCAGGTCGCCAAGTGCGTCGCCATCAAGGCCGCCGTCGTGACGACGGACGAGCGCGAATCCGGCCGTCGCATGGTCCTCAACTACGGCCACACCCTCGCTCATGCCCTCGAGGCCTCCTCGTTCGGCCCCGACGCCAAGTGGGACCTGCGCCACGGTGAGGCCGTCGCCATCGGCCTCGTCTTCTCGGCGATGTTGGCGCGACGCCTCGACCGCATCGACGACGAGCGGGTGGCGTTGCACCGACGGGTGGTGAGTGGGTTCGACCTCCATGCCGACCTCCCCGTGGGTGCTTCGGCCGGCGAGCTCGTGGAGTTCATGGCCCGAGACAAAAAAGCGCGCCACGACCTGACCTTCGTCCTCGACGGTCCCAACGGTGTGGAGCCGGTGCACCAGGTGGACGAAGCGGACGTGCTCGCCACCCTGGCGGACATGGGGAGCGCACCGTGAGCAGCTCCGGCGCCGGCGAGTCGCTCGTGGTGGTGCTGTCGGGTCCGAATCTCGACCTGCTGGGCGAGCGCCAGCCCGACGTCTACGGCACCGCCACGCTCGCCGATCACGTGGCGGGCGCCATCGAGGAGGCCGCCCGGTGCGGCCTCGAGCTCGAACACCACCAGACCAACCACGAGGGTGAGCTCGTCGAACTGGTCCACGGCGCCCGGGGGAGAGCCGACGCCCTCATCGTCAACGCCGGCGCGCTCACGCATTACTCGTGGTCGCTGCACGATGCCCTGGCGGCATTCGACGGGATCGTCGTCGAGGTCCATCTCTCCAACCCGGCCGCACGCGAGCCCTGGCGCCACACATCGGTGGTGGCGGCGGTGGCGCACGGCTCGATCGCCGGCTTCGGCGGCCTCGGCTATCGGTTGGCGGTCCAGGCTGTGGCCCGCCTGCTCGCCGACCGGTCGTCGGCGCCGACATGAGCGTGATGGCGCCGAGACGACCGCGATGAGGACGCCCGCGACGAGGACGCCGCGATGACAGGAGCCGGAGGCTCAGCGGCGCCTCGGGGGCCCGTAGGAGGGGAGGAACCGACCGACGACGACAGCGCCGCGTCGGCTCTCCACGGCGCGCTCCCCCCCTTGCAGGTCGCCGACCGACTGACCCGTCTGCGCGCCGGGATCGCATCGGCGGGAGCGGACGCGCTGCTCGTGACCGCGCTCGCCAACGTCCGCTACCTCACCGGGTTCAGTGGCTCCGCCGGCACGTTGCTCGTGACCGGGAGCGGTGCGCTGCTCGTCACCGACGGCCGCTACCGGACCCAAGCCGCCGAGCAGCTCACCGCAGCCGGCCACGACGGCACCGTCGAATTGTGCGTGGGTGGGCTCCAGGCCCAGCGCGAAGCCCTGGCCGCGCTGGCGAGGTCCGGTGGGGTGGCGCGCCTCGGCCTCGAGGCCGACCACGTCACCTGGTCGGCCCAGCGGCGATGGGCCGAGGACCTGGCGCCGGCGCAACCCGTCCCCACCAGCAGGGTGGTGGAGCTTCTGCGCCAGGTGAAAGACCGTGGCGAGTTGGCGCGCATGGCGCGCGCCGCCGCCATCGCCGACGCCGCTCTCGGTGAGGTGCTCCCGCTGCTCAGCCGCGGAAGTCGAGAGGACGAGGTGGCGCTGGCCCTCGACACCGCCATGCGGCGTCTCGGCGCCGAAGACCGGGCCTTCGAGACCATCGTGGCGTCGGGCCCGAACGCGGCGAAGCCACACGCACGGCCGACAAAGCGCACCATCGTCGAGGGGGATCCGGTGGTGGTGGACTTCGGTGCGATCTTCGAGGGCTACCGGTCCGACATGACGCGCACGTTCTGCGTGGGTGGAGAGCCACCGGGCACCCTGGCCCGGGTCTTCGAAGTCGTCGGGGAGGCTCAGGCGGCGGGGGTGGCGGCGGTGCGCGCCGGGGTGACGGCGGGGGATGTCGACAAGGCGTGTCGCGATGTCATCGCCGCGGCGGGCTGGAAGGACGCCTTCGAGCACGGCACCGGGCACGGGGTCGGCCTCGACATCCACGAGGCCCCGGCGGTCGGCCCGGGGTCGACTGCTATCCTCGCCACCGACGTCGTCGTGACCGTCGAGCCGGGCGTGTACCTGGCGGGGATCGGCGGTGTTCGTGTCGAGGACACCGTCGTGGTCACTGCGGACGGCTGTCACACCCTCACCCGATTCCCCAAGGACATCGCCGCCTGATGGCAATCACGACCAATGATCTCCGCAACGGCATGACCCTCGACCTGCCCGACGGGCTGTTCGCGGTCGTGGAGTTCCAGCACGTGAAACCGGGGAAGGGCGGCGCCTTCGTTCGCACCAAGCTCAAGAACGTCCGCACCGGCGCCGTCCTGGAGCGCACGTTCCGTGCCGACGAGCGTGTCGAGCAGGCGATCGTGGACAAGCGGGAGATGCAGCTTCTCTATCGCGACGGTACCGACTACGTGTTCATGGACGTCACGTCGTACGACCAGCTCCATGTCGCGCCCGCCGCCCTCGGGGACGCCGCCCAGTTCGTCAAAGAAGGGGACAACGCCGTTCTGCAGTTGTATGCCGGGGAGATCGTCGGCGTGGACCTTCCCGCCGCGGTCGAGCTGTCGGTGGCCGAGACCGAGCCCGGTGTCCAAGGCGACCGGGTGTCGGGGGCTCGCAAGCCCGCCACGCTTGAGACGGGGCTCGTGGTACAGGTCCCGCTGTTCGTGAACCCCGGAGAGCGCATCAAGGTCGACACGCGCTCCGGCGAGTACATCACCCGGGCCTAGCCCGTCTGGTGGCCGTGCCCGAGGATCGAGCCGCGGTCGTACCCGGGGAGGGGCCCCGCCACGAGGCCCGCGAACGAGCCCTCGCCCTACTCTACGAGGGGGAGATGAAGCGACTCGGGACCGCCCAGGTGCTCGCCGCGCTTTCGGTCGCTCCCGACCCTTTCACTGTCGCCCTGGTCGAGGGGGCCGCTGCGCACGAGGAACGCATCGACGCGCTCATGGCGGCTGCAGCCAAGGGATGGGAGGTCGAGCGGATGCCGGTCCTCGACAGGAGCATCCTGCGACTCGCCACCTATGAGCTCATCGCCGAGCCCGAGGTGCCGGTGGCGGTGGTGATCGACGAGGCGGTCGAGCTGGCCAAGCAGTACTCCACGGAATTCTCGGGCGCCTTCGTGAACGGCGTCTTGTCGACGATCGCCCGCCAGGTACGCGCCTGACCACGGTGCTCGGGCCACGGCGCCCGGGCCATGGCGCCCAGAGAAGTCGGCGAATCCGCGCCGAACCACGCGCCCGGTGAGGCCACGGGTGGTATCATCGCATGACGACCGTGAAGCGGGTCCCGAGAGGCCCGAACGGACCGTGGAGGAGCCTTGGCGGAGCGAGAACGCAGACTGACCCCACCGCGAGGTGGGGTCTTCGTTCCTCGGGTCCAGGTTCTGACCGCGCAGGACGTGCAGCGGGCACTGACTCGCATCGCGCACGAGATCATCGAGCGCAACCACGGTCTCGAGGACGTGGTGTTAGTCGGGCTGCAGACCGGCGGCGTCCCGTTGTCGTTCCGGATCGCCAGCGTGCTCGAGGAGATGGAGGGCACCGCCGTGCCGGTCGGGCTCCTCGACGTGGCCTTCTACCGTGACGACATCGGGATCCGTCCCGTGCTCCCCGAGGCCGCCACCGACATCCCCGGCGACCTGGCCGGCCAGATCGTCGTCCTCGTCGACGACGTCCTGTTCACCGGTCGCACCGTGCGGGCCGCGCTCAACGCCCTCGCCGACTACGGCCGGGCCCGGGCCGTGCAGTTGGCCGTGATGGTCGACCGGGGCCACCGGGAGCTGCCCATCCGACCCGACTACGTCGGCAAGAACATGCCCACCCGCATCGACGAGCAGGTGGACGTCAGCCTCGACGGGGTCGTCCTCGGCGACGTGGTGCCGCGATGACCGAGGTCGCCAAGGGAGGCCGGCGGCACCTTCTGTCGATCGCCGAGCTCGGTGCCGAGGGGATCGAGGAGATCCTCGAGGTCTCCGATGCCTTCGTGGAGGTCGGGCAGCGCTCGATCCCGAAGGTGCCTTCGCTGCGGGGCCGCACCGTGGTCACCCTCTTCGCCGAGCAGTCCACGCGGACCCGGCTGTCTTTCGAGACCGCCGCCAAGCGCCTTTCCGCCGACGTCCTTTCCTTCTCCGTCGACTCCTCGTCTGTCAAGAAGGGGGAGTCGCTGCGCGACACGGTGGAGACCGTCGCCGCCATGGGCGTCGACGCCTTCGTCGTCCGCCATACCGCGGCCGGGGCACCCGCCGCGGTAGCGCGCTGGGTGGACGCCTCGGTGGTCAATGCCGGCGACGGATGGCACGAGCACCCCACCCAGGCCCTGCTCGACTGCTACACGATCCGCCAGGTGCTCGCCCAGCGAGCCGGTCGCCCCCTCGAGGGCGCCGGTGTCGCCTGCTTCGTGGGCCTGCGCGTCGCCATCGTCGGAGACGTCCGCCACAGCCGGGTGGCCCGCTCGCTGGTCCTGGCGCTCGGCGCGCTCGGCGCCGAGGTGACGCTCGTGGCACCGGGGAGCCTTTTCCCGCCGTCGCTCCAGGGGTGGCCGGTGGCGAGGGTGTCGTACGACCTCGACGCCGTGCTCCCGCATGTCGACGTGTGCTATCTGCTGCGCCTGCAGTCCGAGCGCGGCGCCGGCGCCTTTCTCCCCTCGGTGCGCGAGTACAGCGCGTGGTACGGCCTGACGGCGAGGCGGGCCGCCCTGTTGCCCGACGACGCGCTCGTCATGCATCCCGGACCGATGAACCGGGGCGTCGAGATCGCCGACGATGTCGCCGCCCTGCCCCAGTCGATGGTGCTGCGCCAGGTGACCAACGGGGTGGCGGTGCGCATGGCGGTGCTCTTCATGTTGCTCGGCCAGGGCCAGGTGGGTAGCGGGGGAGCCTCCGGGCTCACTCCCACGCTCGGGGCCCTCGGGACGATCGTCGGTGGCTGAGCCGACGAGTCGTGGCGCCGCGGGCGGTCCCGTGGCGCGTCACGTCGTGATCCGCGGGGGCACCGTCGTCGACGGCACGGGGTCACGGGCGGCCGACGTCGTCATCAGCGAGGGGCAGGTGGTCGAGGTCGGAGCCGACGTGTCGGTGCCACCGGGGGCGACCGTGCTCGATGCGGGCGGGTGCCTGGTCGCTCCGGGGCTCGTGGACCTGCACACCCATCTCCGCCAGCCCGGCGCCGAGGACGCCGAGACCGTGGAGAGCGGGGCCCGGGCGGCTGCGCTGGGAGGGTTCACCGCCGTGGTGGCCATGCCCAACACCGACCCTCCCGTCGACAGCGCGGCGGTGGCGCTCGAGGTGCTCTCGCTGGGCACGGGGGCGATGTGCCAGGTGGCGGTGGCGGGGGCCATCACCATGGGGCGGGCCGGGGAGCGCCTCGCTCCCATCGGGGAGCTCGCCTCGCTGGGAGTGCGCCTCTTCACCGACGACGGCGCCGGCGTCCAGGACGTGTCGGTCATGCGGCGGGCCCTCGAGTACGCACGCGGGTTCGACGTGACGTTGGCGCAGCACTGTGAGGACGACGCGCTCGCCCGCGGTGGCCACATGCACGAAGGCGAGTGGTCGAGCCGGCTCGGCGTGCCGGGGATCCCGGCAGAGGCCGAGGAGATGATGGTGGCTCGTGACATCGCGCTGGTGAGGCTGACGGGGGGGCGGGTCCACTTTCTCCATATCTCCACGGCGAGGTCGGCGGCCCTGATCGCGGCGGCCCGAGCCGAGGGTCTGGCCGTCACAGCGGAAGTGACACCGCACCATCTGTCGCTCACCCATGCCGAGCTGGCCGGCTACGACCCCGTCTTCAAGGTGAACCCGCCCCTGCGCGCCGACGTCGATGTCTGCGCACTGCGAGCGGCGTGTGCCGACGGCACGGTCGACGCCATCGCCACCGACCATGCTCCCCATGCCCCCGAGCGCAAGGACGCCACCCTCGACCTGGCACCACCGGGGATGCTCGGGCTCCAGACGGCGCTCCCCATCGCGCTCGGGGCGTTGGCGACGCGGGCCGCGGACCGGGGGCGAAACGGGGGGTCGCGGGGCCATGCAGCCGGCGGGCCTCCCGCCATGGCGCCCCGGGACGTGCTCGGCCTTCTGTCGTGGCGCCCGGCGCGCATCGCTGGGCTGGCGCCGGACCAAGGTGGCGACCAGGGCGGGCCCATCGAGCCCGGTGCAGCCGCCAACATCTGCGTGATCGACCCGGTGGCGACGTGGGAGGTGGACCCGGCCCGGCTCGCCAGTCGGAGTCGCAACACCCCGTGGGCGGGGCGAGTGATGACCGGTCAGGTCCGGCACACCGTCTTCCGGGGCGAGCCGGTCGTGGTCGACGCGGTGGCCCAACGATGAGCTGGTCGATCCGACGTGACGCCGCCGCCTCGACGACGCCGACCGGGGACTGGTTCGGGGGCCGGGTGCCGGCTCTGCTCGTGTTGGCCGACGGCGAAGTGTTCGAGGGCGAGGCCATCGGGGCGGTCCCCCCTGACGGCGTGGCCACCGGCGAGCTCGTGTTCAACACGGTGCTGTCGGGGTATCAGGAAGTGGTCACCGACCCGAGCTATGCGGGCCAGGTCGTCGCCTTCACGTACCCGCACATCGGGAATTACGGCGTCACCGACCTCGACGACGAGGCGGTCCGACCGTGGTGCCGCGGGGTTGTGGTGCGCGACGTGCCCCCGAGGCCGTCATCGTGGCGCGCCACCGGCTCGTTCGAGGAGTTCCTGCGTCGCCACGAGCTGCCCGGGGTGGCGGGCGTCGACACCCGCCGGCTCACGCGCCATCTGCGCGTCGACGGCGCCATGGGATGCGCCTTCGGCACCGCGCCGGAACCCGTCCTGCGCGCCGCCGCGGCGGCGGAGCCGGGGACCACCGGGCGCGACCTCGTGACCGGCGTCACCGTGTCGGCCCCGTACCAGCGTGGCTCGGGACCGCTTCGCATCGTCGCCTACGACTTCGGCGTGAAAGAGACCATGCTGCGCGCCCTGGGCGACATGGCGACGGTGACGGTGGTCCCCTCCGCGCACCGGGCGTCGGACACGCTGGCCATGGAGCCCGACGGTGTCTTTCTCTCCAACGGGCCGGGGGACCCCGCCGCCCTCACCGAGCACGCCTCGATCATCGCCGAGCTACTGGGGCACGTCCCGGTGTTCGGCATCTGCCTCGGGCACCAGTTGCTCGCCGAGGCGATCGGGGCGCGTACCTACAAACTCCCCTTCGGCCACCACGGGGGCAACCATCCCGTGCGCCGGCTCGACACGGGCCAGGTCGAGATCACGAGCCAGAACCACAATTACGCCGTCGACGGCACGACGCTCCCGACCTCGGGACCCTTCGCCGCCGAGGTCACCCATGTCAACCTGAACGACGGGGTGGTCGAGGGCTTCCGCTGCACGGCGATCCCCGCCTTCAGCGTGCAGTACCACCCCGAGGCCGGCCCCGGCCCTCACGACGCGCGCTACCTCTTCGAACAGTTCCGGCACATGATCGACGAGGTGCACGTCTGATGCCGCGTCGCACCGACATCGAAACCGTCCTCGTCATCGGATCAGGCCCGATCGTGATCGGCCAGGCGTGTGAGTTCGACTACTCGGGCACCCAGGCGTGCCGGGTCCTACGCGCCGAGGGCTATCGCGTGGTGCTGGTCAATTCCAACCCGGCGACGATCATGACCGACCCTGAGATCGCCGATCGCACCTACGTGGAGCCCCTCGACCTCGACGTGCTCAGTGCCGTGGTCGAACGCGAGAGGCCCGACGCCCTGTTGCCCACCATGGGCGGCCAGACCGGCTTGAACCTGGCCTTCGGGCTCTCCGAACGGGGGGTGCTCGACACCTTCGGCGTGGAGCTCATCGGCGCCAATGCCGAAGCGATCGCCACCGCCGAGGACCGGGATCGCTTCAAGACGGCCATGGAGGAGATCGGTCTCGAGGTCCCCTCGTCGGGGTTCGCCACCCATCTCGACGAGGCCATGGCACTGGGCGAGCGCATCGGCTTCCCCCTCATGATCCGCCCGAGCTTCATCTTGGGCGGAGCGGGTACCGGGACCGCCGCCACCCACGCCGAGCTCGCCACGGCGGCGGCCGAAGGGCTGGCGGCGAGCCCGGTCCACCAGATCCTGATCGAGCGGTCCATCGCGGGGTGGAAGGAATTCGAGCTCGAGGTCATGCGCGACCGGGTGGACAACTGCGTCGTGGTGTGTTCCATCGAGAACTTCGACCCCATGGGTGTCCACACCGGCGACTCGATCACCGTCGCACCGGCGCAGACCCTGTCGGATGTGGAGTATCAGGCTATGCGTGACGACGCCTTCGCCTGTATTCGGCGCGTCGGCGTGGAGACCGGGGGGTCGAACATCCAGTTCGCGGTGAGGCCGACCGATGGGCGACGTCTCGTCATCGAGATGAACCCGCGCGTGTCGCGCTCGTCGGCGTTGGCGTCGAAGGCGACGGGGTTCCCCATCGCCAAGATCGCGGCACGACTGGCGGTGGGCTACACGCTCGACGAGATCACCAACGACATCACCGGTGCCACGCCGGCAAGCTTCGAGCCCACGATCGACTACATCGTCACCAAGATCCCGCGCTGGGCGTTCGAGAAGCTCCCCGGCGCCGTCGAACGCCTCGGCACCCGCATGCAGTCGGTCGGCGAGGTGATGGCCATCGGCCGGACGTTCCCCGAGTCGTTGCAGAAGGCCATCCGCTCCCTCGAGCAGGGCCGCGCCGGCCTCAACGGGGATCGCGCCGAGGCCGTCTACGACCTCCTCGACGACGACGAGCTCCTGGCCCAGGCCTGTTCTCCCACTCCCGGGCGTGTGTTCCAGCTCGAAGCCGCCCTCCGGCGAGGCGTCACCCCCGACGCCCTGGCAGCCGCCACCGGAGTGGACCCATGGTTCTTGGACCAGCTGGCGATCATCAGCGAGGCCCGCACGCGACTCGAGTCCATGGCTTCCTCGGGCCTGGGCCTCGCCGACCTTGACCGGCGCACCTGGCGGGCGGTCAAGAGGCTGGGCTTCTCCGATAGCCAGATCGCCTATCTGCTGTCGGGTGGGGCGGTCCCGCTCCCCGAGGGTGCTGCGCCCACGGTCACCGAGGCCGAAGTGCGCGCCGCCCGCCTCGCCGCCGGGGTGCGCGCCACGTTCAAGACCGTCGACACGTGTGGTGCCGAGTTCGCGGCGCGCACGCCGTACCACTACGCGACCTACGAGGACGAGGACGAGGTGCGACCGAGCGATCGCCCGCGTGTGATCATCCTCGGGTCGGGCCCCAACCGTATCGGCCAGGGGATCGAGTTCGACTACTGCTGCGTGCACGCGTCGATGGCACTCCGGGCGGCGGGCTACGAGACGGTGATGGTGAACTGCAACCCCGAGACCGTGTCCACCGACTACGACACGTCGGACCGGCTGTACTTCGAGCCCATCACCGCCGAGGACGTCGCCAACGTGATCGACGCCGAGGTCGCGGCGGGTTCGGGGCCCGGTGGGGCGCCGGTGGTGGGCGTCATCGTGAGCCTCGGGGGCCAGACCCCTCTCAAACTCGCGCACGGCCTGCCTCGCGACCTGATCCTCGGCACGAGCCCGGCCTCGATCGACCTGGCCGAGGACAGAGAGCGTTGGAACCTCCTGTGTGAGCGTCTGAGCATCCCCCAGCCGCCCGGTGGCATCGCCGTATCGGAACAAGAAGCGCTCGCCGTGGCGCACAAGGTCGGGTATCCCGTGCTCGTCCGTCCCAGTTACGTGCTGGGAGGCCGGGCCATGGAGATCGTCTACGACGACGAGCGTCTGGCGAGGGTCGTCGACGAGCTGGCGGGGTCACTGGCCCGTGAAGGGGCGGCCACCGCCGAACGCCCCGTGCTGGTCGACCGGTTCCTCGAGGACGCCGTCGAAGTCGACGTGGACGCGGTGCGGGACCGGACCGGCGAGGTCGTGATCGCGGGGGTGATGGAGCACGTGGAGGAAGCAGGTGTGCACTCGGGGGACTCGGCCTGCGCGCTCCCGCCCCAGTCGCTGTCCGACGCGGTGGTGGACACCCTTCGCGCTCACACGCACGCCATCGCCGAGGCTCTCGAGGTCGTCGGGCCCATCAACGTGCAGTACGCGGTGAAAGACGGAGCGGTGTACGTCCTCGAGGCGAACCCGCGTGCCAGTCGCACCGTGCCTTTCGTGGCCAAGGCGACGGGCGTGCCCGTCGCCATGGTGGCGGCCAGGGTGATGACCGGTGCCACCTTGGCCGAATTGCGCGCCGAAGGTCTGCTCCGGCCGCCCACGGGCGGGGCCTGGGTGAGCGTGAAGGAGGCGGTGCTCCCCTTCGACCGCTTCCCGGGTGTCGACACGCTGCTCGGGCCCGAGATGCGATCCACCGGCGAGGTCATGGGCATCGGTTCGACCTTCGGGCTCGCCTTCGCCAAGAGCCAGATCGCGGCGGGGATGCGCCTGCCGTCGGAAGGCGCCGTGTTCATGTCGCTGGCGGACCGGGACAAGGCGGGAGGCCTCGAAGCGGCCCGCACGTTCAGCGAGATCGGTTTCGAGGTCCTCGCCACGTCCGGCACGGCCGCCTTCCTCGAGTCCAACGGCGTCCCGGTGGCCACCGTGGTGGCCAAGGTGGGGGAGTCCGGGGCCTTCGATGCCGTGGAGCTCATCGCATCGGGACGGGTCCAACTCGTGGTGAACACCCCCCGGGGTCGAGGACCTCGCGCCGACGGTGTGCACATCCGGGCCACAGCCCTCGCCCACCAGGTTCCCTGCCTGACGACGGTGGCCGCGGCGCGCGCCGCGGCCACCGGCATCGTCGACTGGCAACAACACGGCCTGTCGGTCGTGTGCCTGCAGGAGGTCCACGGATGAGGATGGCCGTGGACCTGCGAACCCATGTCGGTTCGGTCCCGCTCCCCAACCCGGTCCTCACCGCGTCGGGAACCGCCGGCCACGGGGCCGAGCTCGCCTCGTACTTCGACCTCGCCCTGCTCGGCGCCGTCGTGGTGAAGTCGCTCTCGGTCCTGCCCTGGGCGGGTAATCCTCCGCCGCGCGTGCACGAGACACCGGCGGGCATGCTCAACTCCGTCGGCCTCCAGGGCCCGGGGGTGGCGGCATGGCTCGCGCACGAGCTCCCCGCCCTCAACGATCGCGGCGCCCGCGTGGTGGCCAGCATCTGGGGGCGTAGCACTGAGGAATACCGACAGGCGGCGGCGATGCTCGTGGGCGCCCCCGGTGTCGTGGCCGTCGAAGTCAATGTCAGTTGCCCCAACATCGAAGACCGCGGCCGCATGTTCGCCCACTCCGCACACGCCACCGCGCAGGCGGTGGCCGCCGCGGGCGCATGCGGACTCCCGCTTTGGGTCAAGCTGAGCCCGAACGTGCCCGACATCGTCGAGATCGCCAGCGCCGCGCTCCACGCCGGTGCCGAGACGCTGGTGCTCGTGAACACCGTCCTGGGCATGGCCATCGACGTGAGGCGCGGCACGTACCGTCTTGGCTCGGGGTCGGCGGGCGGTGGACTGTCGGGCCCCGCCATCCGGCCCGTGGCGGTGCGCGCCGTGCACGACTGTCGCGTGGCGTTTCCCGACGCCGGCATCGTGGGGGTCGGGGGGGTGGGCCGTGGCGTCGACGTCGTGGAGATGATGTTCGCAGGAGCCGATGCCGTGGAGGTAGGGACCGCCACGTTTCGCGACCCTCGGGCCCCGGCCCGGGTACTGGCGGGCCTGCAGCGTTGGTGTCGGCTGCACGACGTCGGTGACGTTCGTCGACTGGTGGGTGCCGTCCAGGGAGCGCCTGTCGCCGTTCCCGCCCCAGACGACAGGCCGTTTGTCGCAACCCGTCCGGGCGCGGCGCGCCACGACGCTCCCGCCGAGGCCTCGCCGCACACCCCCTCGCCCTGGTCTCACCCGGCATCAGCACCGGCACCGGCACCGGACCGTCCCTGGGCTCCCCGTCCCGACCGCCCGCGCCCGGGTTCCGTGCCGAGGCCCGACAACCCCTCGCGTGTCCCACCGCTCCCCCCGAGGCCCGGCCCCCGGCCGCCGGAGAGCGATCGTGGTTGACGACCCCCGCGAACGGCTCGTCCTGGCTCTGGACGTCGACGACCTGGTGGTGGCCCTTCGCCTGGCGCACCGGCTCCTACCCTGGTTCTCGGTGGCGAAGGTGGGCCTGGAGCTGTTCGGGGCGGCCGGCCCCGAGACCGTGTCGGCCCTCACCGACGAGGGGTACCGGGTGTTCCTCGACCTCAAGTTGCACGACATCCCCACGACGGTGTCCCGGGCCACCCGTGTCCTGGGTGGACTGGGTGTTGCCTTCACCACGGTGCACACGCAGGGTGGTGGTGCCATGGTGGGGGCGGCGGTGTCGGGCATGGCCGAAGGCGCTGCCGCGGCCGGAGCACCAACACCGTGCGTGCTGGGAGTGACCGTGCTCACGAGCGACACCGACGCTGCGCCCGAGACCCTCGCCTCCCGGTCGAGGTTGGCGGCGGAGGCGGGGTGTGGGGGGATCGTGTGTGGCGCCCCGGACCTGCCCATCACGCGCTGGGCCGCCCCCGGACTCCTCACCGTGGTGCCGGGGATCCGGCCGGCGGGGACCTCAACCGACGACCAGGCGCGCGCTTCCACCCCTGGGGCCGCAATTGCGGCGGGCGCCGACCTGCTCGTGATCGGCCGCGCCGTCACCGCCGCAGAGGACCCCGAAGCGATGGCGGCCGCGGTGGCAAGTGAAGTTGCATTGTCAATGGCCTCGGCCGGCGGATGACCCCCGCTCACGAGGGCGCTATGGTGGCCCGCATGCCGCAACCTCCTGCACTTACCCCGGAGCAGCGCCAGGCGGCGCTGGACAAGGCCGCCAAGGTCCGCCGCGAGCGGGCTGAGGTGAAGGAGAAGCTCAAGATGGGGTCCATCACCCTGTCCGAGCTCCTCACGCGCGCCGAGAACGACGAGACCGTCGGCAAGATGAAGGTGTTGTCGGTGCTCGAGTCGCTCCCCGGTCTCGGCAAGGTCAAGGCTCGTCGTCTCATGGAGACCGTTGGGATCAGTGAGAGTCGTCGTCTGCAGGGCCTCGGTGCCAACCAGCGCGACGCCCTGCTGACACATACTTCGAAGTCCTGATCCTCGTCATCTCCGGCCCCGGTGGGGCGGGGAAAGGCACCGTCGTCGCCCGCCTGGTCGCACGCGACCCTCGGCTCTGGCTCAGCCGCTCGTGGACGACGCGGCCGCGGCGTCCCGGTGAAGCCGAGGACGCCTACACCTTCGTCGACCGCACCGCCTTCGAGGAGAAGATCGCCGCCGAAGGGTTTCTCGAGTGGGCGGAGTTCCTCGGCCACCTCTACGGCACGCCTGTTGCCGATGCTCCGCCCGACAAGGACGTGGTCCTCGAGATCGACCTCCAGGGGGCACGCCAGGTCAAGGAGCGGCACCCCGACGCCCTGGTGGTCCTCCTGGTGCCGCCGTCCACGGCGGTCCAGCGCCAGCGTCTTCGCCGGCGTGGCGATGACGCCGCCGAGGTCGACCGCCGTATCGCCATCGGCGCCGAGGAGATGCGCCTGGGCAAGGAATTGACCCCGTTTGTGGTCGTGAACGACGAGGTGGACCGGGCAGTGTCCCAGGTGGTCGATATACTGGATCTTCACCGCCATCTCCCGCCGGACTCGCCGGCCGGCCACCGCGGAGGAGCCTGAATTGCCTCAGCGCCGCTCGACGCTCATGGACCCGCCCGTCGAGGACCTTCTCGACAAGGTCGACTCCAAGTTCACGTTGGTCGCGCTGTCGGCCAAGCGTGCCCGCCAGATCAATTCGTATTACAACCAACTGGGCGAGGGCCTCGGCTTCGTCGTTCCACCCCAGGTGACCTCGGTCTCGGGCAAGCCGCTCACGATCGCCTTCGAGGAGGTGGCGGCGGGCAAAGCCACCTACCACCGCATCGACCCCACCGAGGTGGGCGAGGAGGGTGTCGAGGGCGACGTCGCCTCCGCCGGCCCCGAGCTCACGGCGCTCACCGGAGAGCTCGCCGAGGAGGTTGTCTCCGAGGTCGCCGAAGAGGTCGGCGCGGACCAGCCGGAGGCCGGCGAGTAGCAGGCGGAAGTGCCTGCCCGCCACCTGCCCGGGGAGCTCGGACCGTGACGCCAGGCCCCGCCGCGGGCAAGACCGTCGTCTTGGGCGTCACCGGCGGCATCGCCGCGTACAAGGCGGTCGAGGTGTGTCGTCGACTCGTGGACGCCGGTGCCCACGTCGTTCCCGTCCTGACCGACGACGCCACCCGGTTCGTCGGTGAGGTGACCTTCTCTGCGCTGGCGTCGGAGCCGGTGCAGAGGAGCCTGTGGTCGCAGTCCGACCCCATCCCCCATACCCATCTGGGCCAACGCGCCGATCTCGTGCTCGTGGCGCCCGCCACGGCGCGCTTTCTCGGTTGCTACGCCACCGGGATCTCCGACACGCTGCTCAGCGCCACGGTGCTCGCCACGCGTGCGCCGGTGATGGTGTGTCCCGCCATGCACACCGAGATGTGGGAACACCCCGCCGTGCAGGAAAACCTGGCGACGTTGCGCCGGCGCGGGGTGCACGTGGTGGAACCGGGCGAAGGGCGTCTGGCCGGCGGTGACGTCGGGGCGGGGCGACTGGCCGAGCCGATCGACATCGTGGCGGCGGCGCTCGCGGTGTTGGGTTCGACCACACGCGGGCGCGACCTGGCCGGCCGGCGCGTGGTCGTGAGCGCGGGCGGCACGCGCGAGCCGATCGACCCCGTGCGCTTCATCTCCAACCGTTCGTCGGGCAAGCAAGGGCACGCCATCGCCCAAGCCGCCGCCGCTCGAGGTGCCGATGTCGTTCTCGTGACCACGGCGCGCCGTCCCGTGCCTGCCGGCGTCGAGGTCGTGGCGGTGGAGACCGCGGCCGACATGGAGGCAGCGATGCTCCACCACTTGGCCGGCGCCGACGTCGTAGTGATGGCGGCCGCGGTGGCGGACTTCAGGGTGAAGACGCCCGCCGATGCCAAGTTGTCGAAGGCCGATGGCGTACCCGAGCTCGTGCTCGAGCCCACTCCTGACATCCTCGCCGAGCTCGGACGGCGCCGGCACGAGGGACAGGTGCTCGTGGGATTCGCGGCCGAGACGCACGATGTGACGTCGCGGGCGACGGCCAAGCTTCGCGGCAAGCACCTCGACTTCATCGTGGCCAACGACGTTTCCGCCCACGAAGTCGGTTTCGACCACGACACGAACGCCGTGACCGTGTTCGGGTCCGACGGCACGTGTCGGGAGGTCCTCCTGACCTCGAAGCTCGAGGTGGCCCACGCCATTTTGGATAGTGTGATCGATTACCTGGGCGGACAGCGTCGGGGCGGGGCCATTCGGCGAACCGATGCCTCTGGGGGGGACGACAACTCGAGGAGCGACTCGTGACCACGCGCCACACCTTCACATCGGAGTCGGTGACCGAAGGCCATCCCGACAAGATGGCCGACCAGATCTCGGACTCGGTGCTCGATGCGGTCCTGACGGCGGATCCCGACGGCAGGGTGGCGTGCGAGACACTGCTCACCACCGGCCTCGTCGTGGTGGCGGGCGAGATCTCGACGAAGTGCTACATCGACATCGCCAGCTTGGCTCGCGAAGTCGTGTGCGACATCGGTTACGACAGCGACGCCCACGGGTTCAACGGTCGCACATGCGGAGTCCTCGTGGCGCTCGACGAGCAGTCTCCCGACATCGCGCAGGGGGTGACGGCGGCCCATGAGCTTCGGACCGGTTCGGGCGGAGAGGACCAGCTGAACGCGCAAGGTGCGGGTGACCAGGGAATGATGTTCGGGTACGCGTGCGACGAGACACCCGACCTCATGCCGCTGCCCATATGGATGGCACACCGCCTGGCGCAGCGCCTCGCCCAGGTCCGACGCGTCGGTGTGCTCCCCTACCTGCGGCCCGACGGCAAGACACAGGTGAGCGTCGTCTACGAGTCGGGTCGGCCCGTGGCCATCGACACCGTGCTCATCTCCACGCAGCACGCCGCGGGCGTCGACATCGAGACCCTGCTGCTGCCCGATCTCCGTGAGCACGTGATCCACCCGCTCTTGCCGCCCGACCTTGACACCTCGGCGCTGCGTATCCTCGCCAATCCCACCGGGCGCTTCGAGTTGGGTGGACCGCACGCCGACACCGGGCTCACCGGTCGCAAGATCATCGTCGACACCTACGGCGGCATGGCCCGGCACGGCGGTGGCGCCTTCTCGGGTAAGGATCCGTCCAAGGTCGACCGCTCCGCGGCGTACGCGGCCCGGTGGGTGGCCAAGCACGTGGTGGCGGCGGGCGCGGCGAGACGGTGCGAGGTGCAGGTGGCCTACGCCATCGGGGTGGCCAGTCCTGTCTCGCTCATGGTCGAGACCTTCGGCACCGAGGCCGTGGACCCCGTGAAGATCGAGCAGGCCGTGCGTGAGGTGTTCGATCTGCGACCGGCCGCCATCGTCCGTGACCTCGACTTGAAGCGCCCGATCTACCGGCGCACCGCCGCCTACGGACACTTCGGGCGCTCGGACAAGGAATTCACCTGGGAGGCCACGCCTCGGGTGGACGACCTCAAGCGCTCCCTCGGCCTGTAGAGGGGTCGGGAACGGGGGAGGGCTCTGACCCAACCCCGGGTCAGACTGCCGCCATGACGGCGCAGCCCATCGAACGCGTCGTCCGGGTGCTCCCCGACGTGAACGCCCTGCGCAAGACCTTCGACTACACGGTTCCCGACGCCCTCGCCGATCGGGTACGCGTCGGCACCCAGGTCCGCATCGCTCTCGGGGCGCGACGTGTGGGGGGTTGGGTCGTCGAGGACCACGTGGACCCGACGCCGGGAGTCGCGCTCCGACCCATCGCCGCCGTGCGCGGCTGGGGACCCCCGCCGGCGGTGCTGGAACTGGCTGCCTGGGCGGCGTGGCGGTGGGCCGGCCCCGTCCCCGCGTTCCTGCGCACCGCCTCGTCGTCCCTGGCGGTGCGCGGCCTGCCGCCGATGAATACGGCGGTGAGGGTGCCGCCCACGCCCGGGTCACCGTCACCAGCTCCGACAGGGCTCGACGGGGGGACGACGGTGGTCCGCCTCGGCCCCGCCGGTGATCCGTGGCCCCTCGTCCTGGCGGCGGCGGCGCGCGGTGTGGGCGCCGGCGTCGAGGTCGGCGCGCTCGTGCTGGCGCCGGGACTGCGGTCGGCGGGTGAGGTGGCACACCGGCTGCGGTCGGGAGGCGTCCCCACGGCATTGCTCCCGGGCGACTGGGCCCGGGCGCGCGCCGGTGGATGTGTGGCGGTGGGGACGCGCGCCGCCGCGTTCGCACCTCTGCCCCGATTGGCGGCGGCGGTGGTCCTCGACGCCCACGACGAGACGTACCACGAAGAACGCGCCCCCACCTGGGCGGCGTGGGCGGTGGTGGCCGAGCGCGCCCGGCGCGACGGGGCGCCGTGCGCGCTGGTCTCCCCCTGCCCCACCCTCGAGATCCTGGCCACCGGCACCCTGGTCGTCGGGCCCCGCTCGCTCGAGCGTCGGGGCTGGCCCGCGGTGGAGGTCATCGACCGTCGCGGTGACGACCCCCGCACCGGGCTCTTCTCCGAGCGCGTGGTGCGACTGGTGCGAGACACGGCCGCGTTCCCCGACGGGCGGGTGGTGTGCATCGTCAACCGGACCGGGCGCGTGCGGCTGCTGGGGTGTGCGGCGTGTGGAGAGCTGGCGCGCTGTGAGACCTGTGGCGCCGCGCTCGAGCTCGTCGGCGAGCCGGCGCGACGGAAGGCGGCGCGCCACGAGGTCGTGCCGGCGATCGATCCGAATGATGCGGACGCGTCACCACGTTTGCGGTGCCGGCGCTGTGGTGAGGAGCGGCCGGTCGTGTGTGCCCGGTGCGGTGCCACCCGCATGAAGGCACTGCGCCTCGGTGTCACGCGCGTGCGCGACGAGCTCGAGGCACTCGCCGGCGTGGCCGTGGCCGAGGTGTGGGGCCCGGCCGCCGTCGAGGGGGAAGAGGAGCGGGTGCGGCGCGCCCGCGTGGTGGTGGGTACCGAGGCGGCGCTGCATCGCGTACCTGACGCGGCGGCCGTGGTCTTCTTGGAGTTCGACTCCGAGCTCCTCGCCCCCCGGTTCCGCGCCGCCGAGCAGGCCCTGGCGCTCCTCGCCCGAGCGGCCCGGCTCGTGGCACAAACCGGAGGCGGCCGCGGCGGGGATCGCGCCCCGGGACGGGTGGTGGTCCAGACGCGCCAGCCCCGCCACCCTGCCCTCATGGCCGCGGTGTCAGCCGACCCGGGGGTGCTCGCCACGGAGGAGGCGGAGGTGCGTCGCGCCCTCGGCCTTCCCCCCTTCCGCGCCCTGGCGATGGTGTCGGGTGCGGCCGCCGACGCCTACGGGAGCGCGTTGCGGGATCATGCGCCTGAAGCCGTCGAGGTGAGTGGCCCCGTCGACGGCGTGTGGTCCATGCGGGCTCCCGGACACGCCGAGTTGTGCGACCTGCTGGCGAACGTGGCGCGCCCCTCGGGGCGCCTCAGGGTGGAGGTCGACCCGGTGCGGTCCTGAGCGGCGCCGGAGGTCGGGCCGGGCGTCACCGCATGCGACCTTCGAGAGCCTCAGCGCAGCCGACCCGGGTGCTCCCGGTACGATGGCCGGCATGTCGAAGTACTCCATCCGCCTGTACGGCGACCCCGTGCTGCGCCAACGAGCGGCGGACGTCGAGGACATCGACGCGGCGCTCAAGCAGCTCGCCGACGACATGGTGCAGACCATGTACGAAGCGCCGGGCGTAGGCCTGGCCGCGCCCCAGGTCGGCGTGCAGAAGCGGATGTTCGTCTATGACACCGGCGATGGGGCGGGTCCGGTCACGATCGTGAACCCGCGGCTCTCCGAAGCTCGGGGGGAGTGGACCTTCGACGAGGGCTGCCTGTCAGTGCCCGGACTGTCATGGCCCATCGTGCGTCCCAAGGAGGTCCATCTCACCGGGTTGGACCTCGACGGCAACGAGATCTCCATCGAAGCCGACGAGTACCTGGCCCGGGTGTTCCAACACGAGGTCGATCACCTCGACGGCGTGCTCCTCGTCCAGCGGCTCGACGACGATCAACGCAAAGAGGCCAAGCGGATCTTGCGGGCCCGGGCCCTCGGGCTGCCCGACGCCGATCCCGACGGGTTGCGTACGCTCGTCGCCGACGACGACCGGCCCGCCACGCACTCCGGCCTGTAGCGACGCGCCGCCGCCGGTGGCCCGCCTGGCTTTCCTGGGGACACCCGCGGCCGCCGCGGTCGCACTCGAGGCTCTCGTGCGCGCCGGCCACGACGTGATGCTGGTGGTGAGCCGCGCCGATGTGCGGCGGGGACGAGGCACCGCGCCCACCCCGAGCCCCACCAAGCAATTGGCGCTCGATCTCGGGCTCGACGTCACCGACCGGCTCGACGAGGTGGCGGCGACGGGGGCCGAGCTCGGCGTCGTCGTGGCCTACGGCCGCATCATCCCGGGCCGCATTCTCGACGTCCTCCCCATGGTGAATGTCCACTTCTCGTTGTTGCCGCGCTGGCGCGGTGCGGCACCTGTGCAGCGCGCCGTGCTGTCGGGCGACACCGAGACCGGCGTCTGCGTCATGCGCCTCGAAGAAGGTCTCGACACGGGGCCGGTGCTCGCGTCACAGCGTGTGCGCATCGGCGAGCGCGAACACGTCTCGGCGCTGACCGATCGCCTGGCCGTGATCGGTGCGCACTTGCTCGTTGACACGCTCGCCGTCGGCGTCGACCAGCTTCCGGCCGGCACGCCGCAGCGCGGAGAGGTGAGCTACGCCGAGAAGGTGAAACCCGAAGAGCTCCGGCTCGACTGGGACCGATCGGCCCCCGAGCTCGAACGGGTGGTCGCACTGGACCGAGCCTGGACGACGTTCCGTCACGAACGCCTCCGGGTGCTCGATGCCGTGGCCCGGGCCCCGTCGGACCCCGTTGCGCCGGCACCCGACGCGAGGGCGGGCCCGGGGGTGCTCGAAGGCACATCGGTCCAAACCGGTGACGGCGTCTTGGAGCTCGTCGAGGTCCAGCCGGCCGGGAAGCGTCCCATGCCGGCCTCCGCGTGGTGGCGCGGCGCGCGAGTGGAGCCGGGGGAGACGCTCGGGGACGACGGGTCACCCCAGTAGGCTCGGCGCGGTGCTTCGGATCGCCCCTTCGGTGCTGTCGGCGGACTTCGGCAGCCTGGCCGAAGCAGTCGGCGAGGTGGCTCCCGAGGCCGACTGGCTGCACGTCGATGTGATGGACGGGCACTTCGTCCCGAATCTCACCATCGGTCCCCCCGTCGTGCAGTCGCTGCGCAGACACTCGGGCCTGTTCTTCGACTGCCACCTCATGATGACCAACCCGGGCGACTTCCTCGAGTCGTTCCGACGCGCCGGTGCCGACGGGTGCACCGTGCACGTCGAGGTGGGCGACACCGCCGCGCTCCTTGCGCAAGCCAAGGCGTTGGGGCTTCGCGCCGGCCTCGCCATCAACCCCGAGACCCCGTACGAGGCCATCGACCCGTTTCTCGACGACGCGGATCTGATCCTGTGCATGACGGTCCACCCCGGCTTCGGCGGTCAGCGGTTCATGGCCGAGGTGCTGCCCAAGATCGCCCGCACCCGGGCCGAGCTCGACCGGCGCGGCCTTGGCGCCGAGCTCGAGGTGGACGGGGGCATCGACGTGGATACTGCCGGGGCGGTCGTCCGTGCCGGCGCCCGCGTGCTCGTGGCGGGGTCGGCCATCTTCGCCGACGACCGGCCCTGGGAGGCGGCGCGCCGGCTCCGAGAGGTCGGAGAAAAAGCCCTGCCCGGAGGCCAGGGAAGTGAGGCCAAGTAGACTGGTGATCCCATGACGGCCTCTCAGGAGCCGCCCGGGGTGGCTATCCGGGACGAAGATCTCGCCGCCATGCGTCGGGCCCTCGGGCTCGCAGCGTCGGTCCGGACGCGCACGTCTCCGAATCCGTGGGTGGGCGCTGTCGTGATCACGTCCGAGGGTGACTGGTTCGAAGGAGCGACGGCACCCCCGGGCGGCCCGCACGCCGAGGTGGTCGCCCTCGAGGCGGCCGGGGAGCGGGCCCGAGGAGCGACGTTGATCACGACCCTCGAGCCGTGCGCGCACCACGGCCGCACGCCGCCGTGCACCGGGGCCATCCTCGCCGCGGGAGTGGAACGGGTGGTGGTGGGCGTGCTCGATCCCGACCCTCAGGTGTCGGGGCGGGGGGTGGAGGTCCTGCGCGAGGGCGGCGTCTCGGTGGACGTGGGCGTGGGGTCGGACGAAGCCGCCGAACTTCTGGCGCCGTATCTGAAGCACCGCCGCACCGGGCGGCCCTGGGTCGTGCTCAAGCTGGCGGCCACCATGGACGGCAGGATCGCCGCGCCCGACGGCACGGCGCGCTGGCTCACCGGCGACGCGGCGCGCGCCGATGCCCATCGGTTGCGGGCCTTGTCGGACGCGGTGCTGGTGGGGGCGGGCACCGTCCGGACCGACGACCCCGAGCTGACGGTGCGGGTGGGACCGCCCGCCGAACACCAGCCCCTCCGTGTCGTCCTCGGTCGGGTGCCCGACGGTGCCAAGGTCCACCCCGCGCTCGAGGTGTCGGGGGAGCCCGGTGCCGTGCTCGACGAGCTCGGGGCCAAAGGTGTGCTGCAGGTGCTCATCGAGGGCGGGGCCCGGGTCGCCCACGCTTTTCACAGCTCCGGCCTCGTGGACCGCTACGTCCTGTACTTCGCCCCCGCTCTGTTCGGTGGCGATGATGCCGTGCCCATGTTCAGTGGGCCCGGTGCCCCGAGGGTCGAGGATCTGTGGCGCGGCCGCTTGGTGTCGGTCACGCAGCTCGGATCAGACCTGCGCGTCGAGCTCGCTCCCGCCGAGGCCCGGCCCCCGGGCGCCGAGGTGCCGGTGTGACGGCCTTCAGCGCCATCGAGGACGCCATCGAGGCCATCGGGAACGGGGAGATCGTCGTGGTGGTCGACGACGAGGACCGCGAGAACGAGGGTGACCTGATCATGGCGGCCGAGGCCGTCACGCCCGAGAAGATCGCCTTCTTCCTCGCCCACACCTCGGGCGTGATCTGCGTGCCACTCCTGCCCGAGCGCGCCGACGAGCTCGAGCTTCCGCTCATGGTCAGCGAGAACACCGAGTCGCAGCGCACGGCGTTCACCGTCAGCGTCGACTACGGCCACGGGACCACGACGGGCATCTCGGCCGAGGACCGCGCCTCGACGATCCACGCGCTCATCGATCCGCACACCCGTCCGATCGAGCTCAACCGTCCCGGCCACATCTTCCCGCTCCGCTACCGGCAAGGCGGGGTGCTCAAACGGGCCGGGCACACCGAGGCGGCCATCGACCTCGTCTCCGCCGCCGCCCTCTACCCGGCCGGAGTGCTGTGCGAGCTCGTCTCGGCCGACAAGACCCGCATGGCGCGGCTCCCGGAGCTCGAGGATTTCGCCCAGACCCACGGGATGCGACTCATCACCATCGCCGATCTGATCCGATACCGGCGCCACAAGGACAAGTTGGTGAAATGCATCGCCGGACCGGCGCGCATCCCCACCGAATTCGGTGACTTCGCCGGATACGTCTACGAGTCCGACATCGACGGCGAGCACCATCTCGCCGTGGTGCGCGGTGACGTCCGGGGAAAGAGCGACGTGCTGGTCCGGGTCCACTCCGAATGCCTGACCGGGGACGCCTTCGGATCGCTGCGTTGTGACTGCGGCCCGCAATTGAGCGAAGCGGTGCGCCTCGTCGCCAAAGAGGGCACCGGCGTCATCGTGTACCTACGCGGCCACGAGGGGAGAGGAATCGGCCTTGCGCACAAGCTGCGGGCGTACAACCTCCAGGAGCAGGGTCACGACACCGTCGACGCCAACTTGGAGCTGGGATTGCCGGTGGACAACCGGGAATACGGGATCGGCGCCCAGATCCTCGTCGATCTCGGTGTCACCACCATGCGCCTCATGACCAACAACCCCATCAAGTACGGCGGTCTGGAAGGATTCGGGCTCGACATCGTCGAGCGGGTTCCGCTCACGTTGCACTCGAACCCCGAGAACATCGCCTACCTGCGGACAAAACGTGAGCGCCTGGGCCACTTCATGGAAGGCCTCGACGACGACGTGCGCGATGACAAGCTCTGACGCCACGGCGTTGTCGCCCGACGCCGTCGACGAGGTGGCCCGTCGCGTCGGCACCTCTCATGTCGGCACCGTGGCGAGCGAGGCCCGCGTGGCACTGGTTTGCTCCAAGTTCAACGGTGGGATCACCGAACGTCTGCTCGAGGGAGCCCTCGCCGGTCTCGAGGCGAATGGCATCAAGGCCACTACGGTGACCGTGGCCTGGGTTCCCGGTGCGTTCGAGGTGCCGTTGGCGGCGATGCGCCTGGCCGGGTCCGGAACCGTCGACGCGGTGGTGGCCCTCGGCGCGGTGATCCGCGGCGAAACCGCACACTTCGATTTCGTCGCCGGCGAGTGCGCGTCGGGACTGCAACGTGCCGCCCTGGACACCGGCGTCCCCGTGGTGTTCGCCGTGCTCACCACCGACACCGTGGAGCAGGCCCTGGCCAGGGCAGGCGCCGGAGAGGGCAACAAGGGCTACGAAGGCGTCATCACCGCGCTCGAGATGGCCGACCTTCTCCGAACCTTGCCGGGCTCTCCGGCGACGGCGCCCTGAGCGCCAACCCGGGACACGCCGTGCTCAAGCTCGTCTTGCCCAAGGGTTCGCTCGAAAAGGCGACGCTCGATCTCTTCGCCGCCGCCGACCTCGCCGTGGTGCGGAGCTCGGAGGTCGACTACCGCGCCACCGTCGACGACCCTCGCGTGGACGAGGTTCGAATCCTCCGACCCCAGGAGATCCCCGGCTACGTGGCCGAGGGCCTCTTCGACCTGGGGATCACCGGGCGCGACTGGATCGAGGAGACCGGTGCCGAGGTGCTCTCGCTCGGTGAGCTCGCGTACTCGAAGAACAGCGCCAATCCCATCCGTGTGGTCCTGGCGGTCGCCATGGATTCCCCCGTGACGACGATCGCCGACCTGCCGTCGGGGGCGCGCGTGTCGACGGAGTACCCCGAGCTCACCCGGCGGGTACTCGAGAAGCACGGCGTTCAGGCCGAGATCCGCATGTCCTACGGTGCCACCGAGGCCAAGATCCCCGACATCGCCGACGCCGTGGTCGAGATCACCGAGACGGGGCGGGCGCTGGCGGCGGCACGGCTGCGCATCGTCGAGACACTGCTCGTGTCCCGCACCGAGCTCATCGCCAACCCGCTTTCCGCCTCGGACCCTGACAAGCGACTCGCCATGAGCCATCTGTTGACGTTGCTCCAGGGGGCGCTCGAGGCCAGAGGCAAGGTCCTGCTCAAACTCAACGTGGTGGCGGCCAAGCTGGAATCGGTCGTGTCGGTGCTCCCCTCGCTCAAGTCGCCGACGGTGTCGGAGCTCTCGGGAGACGCGGGGTTCGCGGTCGAGACCGTGGTGCCCAAGACCGAGGTCAACGTGTTGATCCCGGCGCTCAAGGATCGCGGTGCCACCGACATCATCGAGCTGCCGCTTTCGAAGATCGTCCATTGAGGCGCTGACGACGCCATGGCCCACGCGCGCGGTGGTCCGGCGGCACCCAGGATCGGTGTCGTCGTGGAGTTCGATGCCCAGCGGGGGCTCGGCGTCGTGCGCGACGACGACGGCCCCAGCTACGCGTTTCACTGCGCGGCACTGGCCGACGGGACCAGGCAAGTGGAGCTCGGGACCAGAGTGGTGTTCTCGGTGGTGGCCGGGCACGGGGGCCGCGACGAGGCGCGGGCCGTGACCACCATCCCGGCCGGCTGACGGATCGAGTCGGCCTCGACGCCCGGGTCCCCGGACCCGGCAACACCCTGTCGAGCGCCGGAAGCTCCGCGCCTCAGGGCTCGGGATCAGCTGCCTCCCCGTCGTCGGCGACGGCGGCGGTGGCTTCGCTGATCTGGATGAAGGCGAGCCGGATCTGGGCCAGGGCGTCCTTGAGGGGACGCTCGGCTTCTCCCAACCGTCCCTCCAGCCCTTCGACGAGTGCGGCCATGGCGTCGACGGCCAGGCGGGCCTGGTCGCGTTGGGGCGGCTGTTGTGACAGGTGGATGGCGGCCAGCTCGAACAAACCGTAGGCGTGGTTGGCCACGACAACCTCGGCCGGCGTGCTCAACAGCTGGCGGCGCAGCTCGTCGAGCCGTTCGGCGAGCTCGGCTTTCTCCTCGGGCCCGAGGTCGTCGAGATCGAGGTCATCGGCCCCCGCCGACCGGGGGGGAGTGCCGCCGCCGCCCCCACCGGGCGCACCGGCGTCGTCAGCGCGCGATGGTGGTCGGGAAGAGTCGTGGTCGTCGCCGGCGGGCCGCACACGGTGCTCGCCCTCAGGTGTCCAGAGGCTGCTCACGCCTGGTAGCGTAGAACGTTGAGCCACCAGGGAAAGCGGGGTCACGCCGTCGGGCGAACCCCCACCCGCCACCGGCAACGGTGCGTCGGGTAACGCAGGGGTCCGTGTCGGGACACCGAGGGCAGCGACCGCGCTTCCGCTAATGGCTTCGGGGAGACCCGGAGCCCTGTAATGACGGGAGTGATGTCGGATCGCCACACCCACGACGACCAACGAGACCAGGATCAACGACCGCATTCGTGCGCGCGATGTCCGCCTGGTGGACCCGGATGGCCTTCAGCTCGGGATACGCCCGTTGCCGGAGGCGCTGGCCATCGCCCGGCAGCTCGACCTGGATCTGGTCGAGGTCGCACCTCTGGCCAACCCGCCTGTCTGCCGGATCATGGATTACGGCAAGTACAAGTTCGACGAGGCGCAGAAGGCAAAGGAGTCCAGGCGCAAGACCACAAGCGTCGGGATCAAGGAGATGAAGTACCGGCCCAAGATCGGTCCCGGTGACTTCGACACCAAGACCCGGCAGGTGCTCAAGTTCCTGAACGAGGGGCACAAGGTCAAGGTCACGATCATGTTCCGTGGTCGCGAGGTGTTCCATCCCGAGCTGGGGAAGAAGATCCTCGACCGGGTGGCCGAGCACGTCGACGGGACGGCGAGGGTGGAGTCCGATCCGAGGCTCGACGGTCGCAACATGGTGATGGTGCTCGCGCCGGACAAGCGGGCCAAGCAGTCAGCGGCGGCAAGGGCCGCACAACACGATGACGAGGTCCCCGGGGCCACGAGCGGGGAACCGGCCAGACCCGCGCCGACCGAGAGCGCGGGTGCAGTGGGGACAAACGGCGGAACGCCCGCCGAGGCACCAGCAGCGGCCACAGGGGATGCAGGGCCCGGTCGCGAGGAAGGAACCTGACATGCCGAAGATGAAGACCGACCGGGGCGCCGCCAAGCGCTTCAAGGTCACGGGCACCGGGCGACTGCGTCGTCGCCAGGCCAACCGGTCCCACCTGCTCGAAAAGAAGAACAGCGTCCGCACCCGTCGCCTCGGACGCGAGACCGAGGTCGCTGCCGCAGACCGTCGCGAGGTGCGGCGACTGCTCGGTCGGTAGTACACGGGCGGGCTCGGGCCCGCCACCGGAGTCGTCGCACCGGTCGCGGTGGCGCGATTCGAAGTCGTCCACGAAAGGAGCTGGTCATGGCCAGGGTGAAGCGCGCTGTCAACGGCAAGAAGCACCGTCGCGCCGTCCTCGAGTCGGCCCAGGGCTACTACGGCAACCGGAGCCGCACGTTCCGCTCCGCCAACGAGGCCGTCATGCATTCCCTGCAGTACGCGTACCGCGACCGGCGGGCGCGCAAGGGGGACTTCCGGCGGTTGTGGATCCAGCGGATCAACGCCGGGGCCAGGGCCAACGGCACCAGCTACAGCCGTCTGATCGCCGGGTTGCGCGAGGCCGAGGTCGTGGTGGACCGCAAGGTACTGGCCGATCTGGCCGTCACCGACCCCGAGGCGTTCTCGCGCCTGGTGGGTGTGGCGACCTCGGCTTTGGCCGACCGACCTTCGGCCTCGGTGGCCGCGGAGGCCGGGGACCGCTCCTGACTGCGGGCCTCGCCTTCCGGCACCAGCGGGTCCAGCGCCTGCGGCGGCTCCTGACTCGGCGCAGCACGCGCCGATCAGAAGGGGCGTTCGTCGTCGAGGGGGTCAAGCTGCTCGCCAGCGCGCTCGATGCCGGCGCGCCGGTCGAGGCGGTGTTCGTCGACGACCGGGCCAGGTCGCAGCTCGAGGTGGGGCCGATCCTCGACGCCGCCCTGCAACAAGGGGCCCGCGTCTTCGACCTTGCCCCCGGCGTGCTCGAGCGCGTCGCCGACACTGTCACACCGCAGCCGGTCCTGGCCGTGGTGGGGATGCCCACCGCCACCCTCGACGAGTTGGCGGGGACGACCTTCGTGGTGGTGTGCGTCGACATCCGTGATCCCGGCAACGCCGGTGCGGTCATCCGTGTCGCCCACGCCGCCGGGGCGGGCGCGGTGGTGTGCAGTGAGGGGACGGTCGACCCCTTCAATCCCAAGACCGTCCGGGCGTCAGCCGGGTCGGTCCTCCACATCCCGGTCGTGATGGCCGGGGAAGCCGGCGAGGTCCTCGACGCACTGCGCGGGCATGGCCTGCGATGTCTGGCCGCGGTGTCGAGAGGTGGTACGCCCTATACCGACGTCGACCTGACCTCTCCTTTGGCGTTGGTGCTCGGCAACGAGGCCAGCGGCCTTCCCGCCGTGCTCGAGGAACGCCTCGACGGCCGCGTGACGATTCCCATGGGAGGCGGCGCCGAGTCGCTCAACGTGTCGACGGCGGCCGCCGTCCTCTGCTTCGAGGCAGCACGCCGGCGTTCTAACCTGCACACCATGGAGGAGGCCCGATGACCCCGCCCCCGGCCGCGGGCGGGGGGCCCCCGACCGACGTCGAACCGCAAGCGCTCGTCGCGTCGGCCGCTGCGCAGGTGTCCACGGTCACCACCCTGGCGGCACTGGACGAACTGCACACCGAGCTCCTGGGCAAACGGTCCGCTCTGGCCCGGGCCCATCAGGGCCTCGTCACGCTCGACCCCGACGAACGCCCCGAAGCCGGTCGTCGTCTCAACGAGGCACGTCGACAGATCGAGTCGAGCCTGGCCGACAAGCGACGCGCCCTCGAGCTCGTCGAACGCAGCCAACGGCTGCAGGCGGAGCGACTGGACCTGACCGAGGTCATCGCGCCGCCCGTGCGGGGGCGCCTGCACGTGGTCCAGCGCACCCGCGACGAGCTCGAGGACGTCTTCGTCGGGATGGGGTTCGTTGTCGCCGAGGGCCCCGAGGCCGAGACCGACTGGTACAACTTCGAGGCTCTGAACATGCCCCCCGCGCACCCCGCCCGCGGGATGTGGGACACGCTCTACCTGGACCTCGGAGAGCCCGAGACGGTGATGCTGCGCACCCACACCTCGCCGGTGCAGGTGCGCCTGATGGAGAGTCAGGGCCCACCCATCTACGCCGTCATGCCGGGGAAGTGCTACCGCCGCGACACGCCCGACGCCCGCCATATCCCGACCTTCCATCAGATCGAGGGTCTCGTGGTGGACCGCGGCATCAGTTTCGCCGACCTGGCCGGCACGATCGAGACCTTCACTACGGCCTATTTCGGTCCCGACATCCACAGTCGTTTGCGCCCGTCCTACTTCCCGTTCACCGAGCCGTCGGCGGAGTACGAGGTCACGTGCACGATCTGCAAGGGAGAGGGTTGCCGGACCTGTTCCCAGACGGGATGGATCGAGCTCGGCGGCTGCGGCATGGTCGATCCCGCCGTGTTCGCGGCGGTGGGGCTCGACGCCGACGAGTGGACCGGCTTCGCCTTCGGGTTCGGCATCGACCGCTGCGCTCAGATGCGCCACGAGATTCCTGACATGCGGGTGTTCTTCGACAACGACGTGCGCGTGTTGCGCCAGATCTGAGCACCGATGCGCGTCCCTCTGTCGTGGTTGACCGACTTCGCCCCCTTCGAAGGCGCCCCCGCTGACCTGGCGGCGGTCCTCGACGACCTCGGCCTCGTCGTCGAGGAGATCCGGCGCGTCGGCGAGGGCCTCGGCGACGTCGTCCTGGCCCGTGTCCTCGAGATCGGCGCCATCCCCGGCGCCGATCGCATCCGTCGAGTCGTGGTCGAGGCGGGCGGTGAGCCGGTAGAGGTGGTGTGCGGGGCCTGGAACTTCCACCAGGGCGACATCGTCCCCTTCGCCCCCGTCGGGTCGGTGCTCCCGGGCGGCTTCGAGATCAGCCGACGCAAGATGAAGGGCGTTGTCTCCAATGGCATGCTGTGCTCGGGACGCGAGCTCGGGTTGACCGAGGACCACGAGGGCATCCTCATCGTGCGCGACGGGCAGGGCACCGCCGCCAGGGACGTCGTCGGGGGCGACTCTGACCTCCCGGCCGCGTTCACACCCGGGGCTCACCTCGTCGACGCACTCGGGCTCGGGCCGGACGCCGTCTTCGACATCTCGGTCGAGGCCAATCGTCCCGACGCGTGGTCAGTGGCGGGGATCGCCCGTGACCTCGCCGCCAAGCTGCACCTGCCGTTCTCGTTGCCCGAGCCCCCCGCGCCGGTCACCGATCCGGGCCCAGCGGTCGGGACACTGGCCACGGTGGAGGTGCTCGATCAAGACCTGTGCCCGCGCTTCACGACGCGCCTCCTGCTCGATGTCAGGGTCGGTCCGTCCCCGCAGTGGATGGCGCGACGCCTGACGCTGGCCGGGATGCGCCCCATCAACAACATCGTCGACGCGTCGAACTACGTCATGCTCGATCTGGGCCAGCCCACCCACCCCTATGACCTCGACCTCATCGGTGGGCACGGGCTGCGGGTCCGCGCTGCCGCCCCCGGTGAGGTGGTGACGACGCTCGACGGCGTCGAGCGTCGTCTGGGTGAGCGGTCGGTGGGGATCGGGGACGACCGGCGCGACTGCGTCATCTGTGACGGCGACGACGTGCCCATCGGCATCGGCGGGATCATGGGCGGGGCGACGAGCGAGATCTCGCCGGTGACGCGTCGCGTCCTGCTCGAGGCGGCGTACTTCGCGCCTATGGCGATCGCCCGGACCTCCAAGCGGTTGAACCTCAGGTCCGAGGCCTCGGCGCGTTTCGAGCGCGGCTGCGACCCCGAGGGGATCGACCGGGCCGCCCTGCGCCTGTGCGACCTGCTGGGGGCGACCGCCGGGGTCGGGTATCGCAGCGCGTCCGGCGTGCTCGACGTGCGTGGGCCGGTGCCGCCACCCCTTCGGGTGCGGGTGCGGACAGCCCGGGTGAACGCGGTCCTCGGGAGCGATCTCGACGATGACCGGGTGACGGGGTACCTCGAGCCCATCGGGTTCACTTGCGAGCGGGCGTCGGTGGGTGTGATCGACGTCACCGTACCCACGTTCCGTCCCGACACCGAGCGTGAGATCGACGTCATCGAAGAGGTGGCCCGACATCACGGCTATGCCAACCTGCCCCGGTGGCGCCCGTCGGCCCCTCAGGTGGGCGGTCTCACCCGCTATCAACGCGAGCGGCGCCTGGCACGCCAGGTCGTGGCCGGACTGGGTGCCCACGAGGCCTGGACGCCGTCGCTGCTCGGTCCCGACCAGCAGCGCCGGGTGGGGATCGACGGCGGGGTCCGGGTGACCAACCCGCTCACGCCGGACGAGAGCGTGCTGCGTCAGAGCCTGCTGCCGGGGATGCTGGGCGCGCTCGCCTTCAACGCCGACCGCCGTCAGCGCGACATACGGCTCTTCGAGGTGGGCCATGTCTTTCCCCCTCCCGGTCCCGAGCGCGTGGCGCGGGCGCTGGCGCGCACGGGGGACACCGTGATCGACGAGCGCGAGGTGATGGGGCTGGCCTTGGCGAGCGAAGGCGATGACGCCCGCACCGCCGCCGCGGCGTGGGTCGTGCTGGCCGACGCCTTCGGGATCCTCGACGTGGACCTCGTGGCACCGGGGGTCGACAACCGCCCCGAGCTCGGCTCGGTCCCTCCGGGACTGCACCCCACCCGATCGGCGCGCCTCGTGCTGCCCGAGCGCGAGGGAGAGCCGCCCCGGGTCATCGGCGTGGTGGGCGAGGTCGACCCCGAGGTGCTCGAAGACTTCGGCCTCGACGTCGAACGGGGCCGCGTCGGGTGGCTCGAGGTGGACCTCGACGGGCTCTTGCACGATGGACGGCGGCGCGCCGAGCTCCTCACGGCGGTGAGCAGGTTCCCCTCGAGTGATGTCGACCTTGCCTTCCTCGCGGACGAGGCCGTCCCTGGCGCGGCGGTGGAGCGGACCCTTCGCCACGCCGGAGGCGACCTGCTCGAGTCGGTGGCGCTGTTCGACGTGTATCGCGGGCCCGGCACGCCCCCGGGTACCCGGAGCCTCACTTACCACCTCCGCTTCTGCGCCCCGGACCGGACCTTGACCGACGAGGAGGTCGCCGAGTCGCGCGCCCGGTGCATCGCGGCGGTCGAGCAGGCTCACGGCGCGCGACTGCGGGGCTGAGGCTCCATGGCCGCCCCGGCACGCCCCCGCGACGACGCCCCGAACATCGAGGTGCAGCGCGCCACCGGACCCCTGCCTCGGCGCGCCGACGTGGAGCGCGGCCTACGGGCCGAGGGACTCACGCCGCGCCCGTGGAGCAACGGACCCGACGTCTCCTACGATCGCCACCAGCACGAGTACCACAAGGTCTTGCTGTGTGTGTCGGGTTCCATCATCTTTCACACCGACGCCGGCGACGTGGCACTGGCGGCAGGGGACCGCATGGAGCTCCCCCGGGGTGTCGAGCACAGTGCGACCGTGGGCGCCGACGGTGTCGAGTGCGTCGAGGCCTACCGGCGTTAGCGGTCGCGGCCCGGCGGGGATGTGCGTCGATGCGACCGCAGGGCTACCGTCGGGTCCCGATGGACCCTCTCAGCGGCACTGTCGTCACGGCGGGATGAGGTTTGTCCACCGTGGTGCTCGCTGACGCCATCTCTCCTCCCATCCGCGTCCACACGCTGCTCACCGGCTTCCAGACTGACGGACTGAGCCTGGTCACACTCGCCATCGAGGTCGGGCTGGCGGTTTGGTACGTGGTGTCGGTACGTCGTCTGGCCAAGCGGGGCCGGAGCTGGTCGCCGTGGCGCACGGCGTCATTCCTCGGTGGCACCGTGCTCGTGATCATCGCCGTCCAATCGGGACTGGCGGCCTATGACGACCAGGTCTTCGCGGCGCACGTGGTCCAGCACCTGCTGCTCATGAACTTCGCACCCATGCTCTACGCCCTGAGCGCCCCGGTGACCCTGGCACTGCAGTCCTCCGACCGACGCACCCAGCAGGGCCTGCTCAAGGTCCTGCATCACCCGATCATCGAGTTCGTGACCAATCCCGTGTTGGTCGTCGTCGTGAGCTACGGCACGATGATCGCCTACTTCCTCACGCCGTTCTACAACTTCTCTCTCGAGCACCCCCTCGTGCACGACCTGACCCATCTGCACTTCCTCGTCTCGGGGTGCCTGTTCTGGTGGTTGGTGGTGGGGCGCGACCCGTCTCGCTGGCGACTGTCCTATCCGGCCAAGCTCGGGTTCCTGGCCATCGGCATTCCCGTCACCGCCGTGCTCGGGGTGAGCCTCACCGGCGCCCGGGAGTCGATCGCACCGCTCTTTCACACCGTGGCCGACACCCAGCGCGGGGGGTCCATCTTGTGGGTGGTGGGCGAGCTCACCACCTTCGCGGCCATGGCGGTGATCGTCTACCAGTGGATGAAGTTCGAGGAGCGCGAAGGGATCCGGGCTGATCGGCTGCTCGACGCCCAGGCCGAGGCCCAGTCCCAGTCCCAGTCCTGAGTCGTGTCGATGAACTGGATGTCGTCGTCGGTGGCGGCCTGGGAGCGACGAGGGACCTACCGGGTGCTGGCCGGGCTCAAGACCTTTACGATCGACGTCCCCGCGGCCCGTGCTGAGACACTCGAGCCCCTCTTGGTCGTCCACGGGTTCCCGAGTTCCTCGTTCGACTACCACCATGTGCTCGACGCGCTCGCCCAACACCGCCGCGTGCTGCTCTTCGACATGATCGGGTACGGGCTCTCGGCCAAGCCCGATCGCGCCTACTCGATCGACCTGCAGGCCGACGTGGCCCAGGCCTTCGTGGCCGACGCCGGTGTCACGACGTTGGCGTTGCTCACCCACGATCTCGGCGACACGGTGGGGGGAGAGTTGTTGGCCCGCCATGGCGAAGGGCGCTGGTCGGTCGAGATCACGAGACGCGTCCTCACCAACGGCAGCATCTACATCGAGATGGCGCATCTCAGTGCGGGCCAGCAGCTCCTGCTGAGCCTTCCCGACGAGCGCCTCCTCGAGACCGCCGGCATCGACGGGACCACCATGCAGGGGAGCTTGGCGGCGACGTTCTCCCCGCGGTCCCGTGTGGAGGCGCCTGACCTCGAGGGGGAGTGGGAGCTGATCTCCCACAACCAGGGCCATCTCCTTCTGCCCCGGACCATCCGGTACATCGAGGAGCGGCGACGCAATCAGGCCCGCTTCACCGGTGCCATCGAGTCGCACCCCTCGGCGCTGGCGATCGTGTGGGGTACCGAAGACCCCATCGCCGTGGCACCCATGGCCACCCGGCTGCACGAGGCCCGCCCCGACGCCCGGCTCGTCTGGCTCGAGGACGTGGGTCACTACCCGATGCTCGAGGCCCCCACGGCGTTCCTCGATGCCGTGGCCTCGGGTCTGTCCTGAGCCGAGATCACGACCGCCCGTCGCCGACGACGCGGATCAGGGCGCATCGGGGGGTCGGGGTTCGCGCCACATGGGCCACACCGTCGGTCCCCCCGGCAAGACGATCTCCCCCGTCACCTCGAAGCGATGACGGCGGTAGAAGCCGATGTTGCTCTCTTTCGAGGATTCGAGATAGGCGCCCATGCCGTCACGGTCGCAGCGTTCGAGCACCGGGGCCAGGAGGGCGGAGCCGATGCCCCTGCCCTGATGGATGGGATCGGTACCGAGGACGGCCAGGTACCAGTGCGGGACGAGAGGGTGCCGGCGCTCGATGGTCGAGACCACGCGCAATGCTCTCGGCACGTGAAGACCGAAGGCCGAGACCATCTGGGGCGACCCACGCAGAATCTGTCCGAAGCGCAGTCTCCAGTGGTGGGGCGGATCCCACAAAGCGCCGCCAGCGCGGTCGTTGTCGGTGTAGCAACCCCCGTGGGGTAGATGCTGAATCTTGAGTGCGACTTCGAAGTACTGCGCGATGCGTCGACGGCGCGACGGCTCGTGGGGAATCAGGAAACTCATGACGGGGTCGTCGTAGAAGGCTCGTGCCAGGCTGGCGGCGAGAGGGCGGGCGTCGGCTTGATTGGCGACGCGCACGGGCCCGGACATGGCGCACACTTATAGTCGCCACGTCCCGCACGCGTCGAAGCGCGCCGCCGGATGCGCCCCTCCCCGGTGACCTGGGAGACTCGAGCCCATGTCGCGAGCGGTGCCGTTCGTCCATCCCATCACCGTTCGCTACCTGGAGGTGGACCGGCAGGGCGTGGTCTTCAACATGTGGTACCTGGCGTACCTCGACGACGCCTTGACGGCCTTTCTGAACGCGGGCGGCCTTCCGTACGGAGACCTGCTGGCGGCGGGCTTCGACGTCCAGGTCGTCCACACCGAGTTGGACTGGCGCGGGCCCCTCGGTCTGGGTGATCAGGCCGAGGCGCGGGTGGTCGTGGCGCAGATCGGGCGAACATCGTTCAGTTTGCTGTTCGACGTGATGTCGTCGAATCGCACCGTGGTGCAGGCCAGCACCGTGTACGTGGCCGTGCGTACCGATGGTTCGGGGAAGTGTGAGCTTCCTCCCGCCCTCCTCGGCGCGCTCGGACCGGTGCCGTAGGGGACCGGCGTCTACGAGCTCGAGCCCGGCTCAGGGTCGACCTCCCGCAGCAGGGCGCGGGTGCGCGGGCCGAACCGGTCCATGAGGCGTCGCCGGTCGTCGGGGGAGAGGCTGTCGAGAAAGGCCCACGCCACCAGCTCCGCCGCATCGTCAGAGCTCGCGGCCACGGACTCGACTCCCTCGAGGCAACGGGCCAGGAGGGGCGTGAGGTTTTCGATCTCGGTCACCAGGCCGGCCACGTAGTCGGCCAGCTCCGTGAGGGTGGCGGCCGCCCCGGGATCACCGTCGGCGGCTTCGGCGAGGTCGAGGTACCGGTCGACGAATTCCGGGGCCGACTCCAGCACTACGGCCACTTCGGGATCCGTCATCATGGAAGGATATGGAACATCAAGAAGAGCTGTCAATCTGCCCCGTTCTCCCCACCAAAGTTCTGGGGGCGATACCGGGGAGGGGGTACGGCTCCTGGGCTCGGACCCTCGAGAGACTGGGGTATGGGATCGGGTGGGCAACGCCGGAACCAGGACAGGAAAGCGAAGCCGCGCCGACTCCGGCCGACGGGGGCGTCGGGCCCGAGCGGGGGTGAACGGGGCACGGACCGAGGGATCTTTGCCCGTGCCCCGCCGCCCCACCGAGTCACCCACCCGGGTTGGGGTAAGGAGGGGGGTGCTCGAGCAACGGTACGCCCGCCTCCGTGACGGCTTCATGAAGCGGAGGGCGCGGCTGGTCGGCGGGCGTTGGAGAATGGCCCTGTCGATGAGACAATGATCGGGGTGAGGCCGGAAGCGATCGTCTTTCTCATCACGCTGGGCGTCGTCGTCCTCATCGCGGTGATCCGGCGCCCGACGAGGCGACAGCCCGTCGACGAGCGACAGGTTCAACTCTTCCCGTACGCCACCCCAGGTCAGTACACCTTTGCGGCCGTGCTCACCGCCCTGTCCGTGGTGGCGGCCGGCGTCGGTCGTGCCGTCATGTCGGGGGGCCGGGTCATCGCCAAGACATGGCACGGCGGCAGCAAGGGAACGGTCTGAGTCGTGGAGTAGGAATCCCGCTTGTCGGGAGGGCCCACGCTGGGCTTGTGGCCCCACGGTGCCCAGGACTGTTCCGTGGGGGGCCGAGGGGGGCGATATTGGCTCACGGGACTCAGCGCACTCCCGTTTTGCGAGCGCACCCTGGGCCGGTACTTGGGGCTGTGTGCGTTCGCAAAACAGCAGGTCAGAGGGTATAAATCGACATTTGTCCTGTGCAATAGCCCCGTTTCCGTTGGGTCGATTCGCATATTTTCTGCATAACCCCTGGTAGCGCACTCCCAGTAGGCTCGCCCAGGCGGTCATCGCCCGACCGCCTGCGAGAGTGTCGAATGCCGCCAGCGGGGGATTCGGTAACCCCGCCGTCGCGTTGCCGTATCCCACAGTTCCCTTGATCGGCCCTGAGAGCGCGGGATACGGTGCAACCATGGGCGCGCGGGGGGAACTGATGGTTCCGACCCACGTCAGGCAGGGTGTCGGTGTGCGCCGGCGCCACGGTGCCTCCTAGGATCTCGGGCCATGGCCCGCGCCCGGAACCACCCAGCGCCCCTACCGGGCTATTCTGGCGGCTCCCGCCATCACCTGACGCGACGTCAGGCTGAGGCCCCCCAGGCTCAGGTAACCCCGCCTGCCTGCCGAGACCTCCAAGGATGACTGCCTTGTCAACATGGACCCCCAACTCCTGGCGTTCGTTCGCGCTGGATCAGCAGCCTGAGTGGCCGGATCGGGAGGCCCTGAAGGCCGTCGTCACCGAGCTGGAGGGCTTGCCGCCGCTGATCTTCGCGGGTGTAGCACGGAACTTGAAGGCCGAGCTGGCGCAGGCGGCTGCCGGTCGGGCGTTTGTGCTCCAGGGAGGGGACTGCGCCGAGACCTTCCATGAGTTCTCGGCCGATCGCGTCCGAGATGGCCTCAAGGTCATCCTCCAGATGGCGATTGTGCTCACGTACTCATCTGGCCTGCCGACCGTGAAGATCGGTCGTGTGGCTGGGCAATTCGCCAAGCCACGGACGGCTAACGACGAGACGATCGACGGACTGACGTTACGGGCTTACCGCGGCGACATGGTCAACGAGGTGCATTTCAGCGAGGAAGCGCGGAGACCGAATCCCGAGAACATCCTCCGGGCATACAGGCAGGCCACCGCGACCCTCAATCTTCTCGGAAGCTTCACCTCTGGTGGTTTTGCAGATCTTGCCGAGGTTCACAAGTGGAACATGGAGTTCGTTCGCTCTAGTAACGAGGGGCAGCGATACGAAGCCGTCGCCGAGGGCACTGACCGCGCCCTTAGGTTCCTGGCTGCCTGTGGCATCGACCTTGAGGGTGCGAGGGCGCTTCACGAGGTCAACTTCTACGCGAGTCACGAAGCCCTTATCCTGGACTACGAAGAGGCTCTGACTAGGCAGGACTCCATGGCGAATAATGCCTGGTACGACTGCTCAGCACACATGCTCTGGATTGGCACTCGCACGACTAAGAACCGAAACAGTGCTCACATCGAGTTCCTTCGTGGTGTTGGAAATCCGATAGGACTCAAGGTGGACAAGGACCTGGGGGTCGATGATCTCTTGTGGCTGTGTGATCACTTGGACCCCGAACGCGAGGCTGGAAGGCTGACTCTTGTCAGCCGCATGGGTCATGAGCGGGTCGGAGATGAACTGCCCAAGCGCATTGAGGCAGTGCGGGATTCTGGGCACCCAGTCGTCTGGATCTGCGACCCCATGCACGGCAACACGTTCCCGAGCGACGGTGGGTACAAGACCCGAAGCTTCGATGACATCTTCGATGAGATCGAGCGTTACTTCGCGGTCCACCGGGATCTCGGTACTTGGCCAGGCGGCATACATCTTGAGCTAACTGGCGATGATGTGACCGAGTGCGTCGGCGGCTCCGACAATGTTCGGGATGCAGACCTCCATTTCCAATACAACACGGCCTGCGACCCAAGGCTGAATGCCCGGCAATCCCTTGATCTGGCATTCCGTGTCGGGGAGCTGTTGACGGAGATCCCTCGGTAAGTAACCGGCGACGGACGGCACCCCAAAAATGGGGGCTGACCTGGGTCCTGAGTGTCACACCCACCTGTCATTCTGGGGGTGTGAAAACGACGCTCCTGAGCCTCGCAGACCAGATTCGGACCGACGCTGACGCCTACGAATACCTCGAAAGCCTCCGCTGGCCCAATGGCATCATCTGCCCCACCTGCCACGGGTCGGACGTGTACCTGATCCGCCCCGCCAACGGGATCAGCCGCAGGGTGACCAACGGCGCCATGAGCCAGCGGCGGACCTGGAACTGCCGTAGCTGCCGCCGGGCAGGAACCTCCCCTCAGTTCTCGGCCACTTCGGGGTCGGTCATGCACGGCACGAAGGCGTCGGTTCGGACGTGGGTCATGGTGATCTTCGACATGATCGCCGCCAAGAACGGCATTTCCGCCCGCGAGGTCGAGCGAAAGTACGGGGTGTGCCCTCGGACGGCATGGTTCATGCTCCACCGCATCCGCGAGTGCATGACCTCGGACCCGCTGATCGCCACCATGCGGGGCACCATCGTCGCCGATGAGACTTGGTACGGCGGTGACCCTGAGAACCGCCACGGCGGGGGTCAGGGCAACGTCCCAGCTCTTCGGGCCGATGGGAAGCCGAACCTTCACACCGACAAGACGCCCATCCTGGCCCTGATCAATGCCGACACCGGCGAAGTCCGCTCGGCTGTCGTCCCGAACGTGACCGGGGCGAATCTCCGCAAGGTCATGTCGGAGCACATCGACATGGCTGGTTCGGTGCTCTGGACCGATGAGGCCAAGTACTACAAGGTGCTCGGCAAAGAGTTCGCCGCTCACCAGTCGGTCAACCACAGCGAAGGCGAGTACGTCCGCAACGGTGCCAGCACGAACCGGGCCGAAGGGTTCTTTTCCCAGTTGAAGCGCAGCCTGGACGGGACTCACCACCACGTCAGCCGGGAGCACCTTCACCGGTACGTCGCTGAGTTCGACTACCGCTACTCGACGTGCAAGGTGTCCGACGAGGCCCGCATGGCTGCGGTTGTCGGACGCGCCGACGGTCGGCGGCTCACCTACAAGCGGGTCAAGACAGCGTGACATCTGCCGCCGACTTTCTGAATTCCTCGGGACACATCTCGCAGAACCGCGTGTCGTTTATCAAATGCTGTTTCTCAGCCTTGGCAAGCGGATCGCTAAGGCGATACGAGGCGATTCGTAGTTGGGCATCCGCCATTGTCCGCTTACCGACCTCAAGCCATTGCATTGCCGCTTTAGCGGTAGCCTCCGCAGCGGGTAGCGCATCTAGAGGCAGTTCCACCACTCCTTGGCCCCTCCAATAACGGAATGGGCCATCAGTGTGCTCTGACCAATCCTCTGGTCGAAGAGGTCGTGCGTCACTGATTGCTTTGAGGAGGTGCTGATCGCTACCCCTGGTGATTCCAAGGGGTAGCAGGGCTTCTACCTCTTGCTTGGCCTTCAAGATCAGATCCTCGTCGGCAAAATCTCGTTTCTCGCGGGTCCGGTCCCAATCCTCAAGCTGATGAGCCAGGGCCGGGTAGTGCCTCCTAATCGCATCCTGGTAGAGAACTGCTTCGGACAGGGAACCGGCCCCGTAGAAGATCTGGACCTCGGCCTTGACCTCGTTGCGCGCCGACCGAATCATTTCCTTCATTTCGGCAACGTGAGCGTCGGGGAGGCGTTTAGGGGCAGCCTTTTCGGCGAGCAGAGCGTCGCGCTCAGTCTCAACCGTGGTCAGTTCTAGCGAGAGGGAGTCAGTGTCCTTTTTCCATGTCACAAATGCCCCGTGCCCAAGTGCAAGAAGCCAGAACGCTCCAATAGATATGCAAAAGCGCAACGTCGGAAAGTGATAGTGGAATGGATGCTTGCGCGTGGATGCCGCGTGATGAAGCGGTGCAAGAACAAAAGCCACTCCGAACAGGAAGGCCAGAGCGGCGGCGACCCAGAGTCCTCGATCCAATGCCGACTTTCCCCAGCGGAGGCCATTCACGGCCGATCTCGCCCAGAACTCGACCCATCGCCGCATCTCAGAAGCCTCTCAGGACTAGGAGTCGGTGGCCTCGTCCTGTTTGTCGGGGTCCTCGGCCTCTTCGTGACTCTCGACCGGCCCCGGTACCCCCATGAGCCGCCGTAGAACCTCGTCGGGGTCCGTATCCGAGGGCAGGCTGAATTTCTCGTCCGGGTCGAACCTGGGTCGGCGGTGGCGGCGGGGTGGCATCTGACCTCCAACCTAGAGGGGCACGGTGGGCAGAGCCGCGGACGGCCCCACCCACTCTTGTGCCCGTCTGGCCGCGAGAAACCGGCGAGGGTCTCATTTGCGGCTGTGAGGGCCGGGGGGTGCCCTCGGAAACAGTCTAATTGCGGTGACAAACAGGCGTTCATCGAGATGGGTTCCCGTTTTGCGAACGCACACAGCCCCCGGTACTTGCATATCCATGCAGCATGATGTATTTTCTTGCGATGCAAGTGGGGATCGCCGGTGCGTCCGGCTACGTCGGTGCCGAGCTCATGCGGTTGTGCGCCGGCCATCCGGACTTCGACGTGGTCCTCGCCGGGGGCGACACCCAGGCGGGGCAGCGGGTCTCCGCGCTGTACCCCTCATTGGCCGCCGCCTACCCGGTGCTCGAGTTCTCGAAGCTGGCTGCCGACGAGCTGGCCGATCTCGATGTGGTGTTCCTGGCACTCCCGCACGGAGAGTCCCAGACGGTGGCGCCCGGGCTCGTGGGCCGGGTCGGGCTCGTCGTGGACCTGTCCGCCGACTTCCGGCTGCGCGACGTTGATGCATACCCACGGTGGTACGGGCACGAGCACACCGCCCCCGCGCTCCTCGACCAGTTCGTGTACGGGCTGCCCGAGCTCTTCCGGTCCGAACTCCCCGGGGCCAGCCTGGTGGCCGCCCCCGGTTGCTACCCGACGGCGGCGGCTCTGGCGCTGGCACCGTTCGTGCGCGCCGGAGTGATCGAAGCGACGGGCGTCATCGTGGACGCCGCCAGTGGCGTGTCGGGTGCAGGGCGCAAGCTGTCCCACACCACGCACTTCAACACCGCCGACGAGGACTTCACCGCCTACGGACTGCTCAACCACCGCCACACCCCCGAGATCGAACAAGCGTCGGGGGCCCAGGTCCTGTTCACGCCGCACCTGGCGCCCATGAACCGCGGCATCCTGGCCACCTGTTACGCGCGCCCAGAAGTCGAGCTCCAGACCGACGACGCGATCGGCATCCTCGGCGAGGCGTATGGGGGCGAGGCCTTTGTGGTGGTGAGCGAGACATCACCCTCGACCAAGGCGACACTCGGGTCCAACTGCGCCCACCTCACGGCGCGCGTCGACCCCCGCACCGGATGGGTCGTGGCGTTGTGCGCGCTCGACAACCTCGTGAAGGGCGCGTCGGGCCAAGCCGTGCAGTGCGCCAACATCGCCCTCGGCCTTCCCGAGGGTGCCGGGCTCACGAACATCGGGGTGTACCCGTGAGCGTCACCGCGCCGAAGGGGTTCGTGGCTTCGGGACTGGCGAGCGGGATCAAGGCATCTGGCGCCCCCGACCTGGCCCTGGTGGCGTCGGCGGCGGGTGCGGTCCCGGCCGCAGGGGTGTTCACGGCCAACCTGGCCGCGGCCGCTCCCGTGCAGGTGAGCCGGGCTCATCTGGCGGCGACGTCGGGCCGTGCTGCCGCCGTCGTGCTTTCGAGTGGCAACGCCAACGCGGCAACGGGGGCGCCCGGCGTGACGGGCGCCGAGCGTATGTGCGCGCTGGTCGCCGGGGGACTCGGCGTGCATGCCACCGAGGTCCTCGTGTGCCAGACGGGGTTGATCGGGATCCCGTTCCCCCTGGCACCGGTCGAGACCGGGATCCCCGCCCTGGTCGAGGCGCGTCTCGCAGACCGTGACGCGGCGCGCCGGGCCGCTACGGCCATCATGACGACCGACACGGTGTGCAAGGAGGTTACCGTCGAGGCGGTGGGGTTCTCGGTGGGGGGCATGGCCAAGGGGGCGGCCATGTTGGCGCCGAACATGGCCACCATGCTGGCCGTGCTGACCACCGACGCCCGTTGTGACCCCGGCACCCTGGCCGTGGCGTTGCACCGGGCCGTCGAGTCGAGCTTCAACCGGATGAGCGTGGACGGTTGCACGTCGACCAACGACACGGTGCTCGTGCTGGCGAACGGCGCCAGTGGGACGACGGTCCCCGTCGACGCGCTGGCCGACGCGTTGGGGCAGGGGTGCAGCGATCTGGCCGGGATGATGGTGGCCGACGCCGAGGGGGCCACCAAGGTGTCCCACGTCGTGGTGACCGGTGCTACCTCCGACGACGAGGCGCATCGGGCCGCCCGCAAAGTGGCAGAGTCCCTTCTCGTCAAATGCTCGCTCAACGGCGAGGACCCGTACTGGGGGAGGGTGGTGAGCGAGTTGGGGTCGGCCGGAGTGCCCTTCGACCTCGATCTCGTCGAAGTGGCCTACGGCGGTGTGGCAGTGTGCCGGGGCGGTGTCGCCGTCGCCCATGACGCCGACAAGGTGCGGGAGCACATGGCCGGCCGCATGATCGAGCTGCGCTGCGACCTCGGCCTCGGTGCGGGGACCGGCGCCGTGATGAGCACCGATCTCGGTTACGGGTACATCGACGAGAACAAGACGACGTCGTGACCGAGGAGCTCCCCCCTCGGCACGCGCCGCCGTGCTGGTAGAGGCGCTGCCCTACATCTTGCGCTTCTGGGGAAAGATCGTCGTCATCAAGTACGGCGGCAACGTGTTGGCTCCCGTCGACGGGGAGCCGATGGCCGGGGGCGCGGCATCGAGCGAGGCCGAAGCTCTGGCCTCGTTCGCCGAGGACGTGGTCCTCATGCGTTCGGTGGGCATGCTGCCCGTCGTCGTCCACGGCGGGGGCCCGCAGATCGGCGAGCTCATGGCGCGGCTCGGGAAGGTGCCGGAGTTCCGCGACGGGATGCGTGTGACCGATGCCGAGACACTCGAGATCGCCAGCATGGTGCTCATCGGCAAGGTAAACCGGGAGATCGTGTCGGCCATGAACGTGCACGGCTCGTTGGCGGTGGGACTGTCCGGCGACGACGCCAAGATGATCACGGCCATGCCCCGCGACGCGTCGCTCGGCTTCGTGGGTGACGTCGAGGTGGTCGACCCGTCGATTCTCCACCGCCTCCTGGCCGAGGGCATCATCCCCGTGGTGGCGACGATCGCCGGTGACACCACCGGCCAGTCGTACAACATCAATGCCGACGCGGTGGCGGGTGCGATCGCGGCGGCCCTGCATGCCGAGAAGCTCGTCTGCCTGACCGACGTCACCGGCCTGCGATCCGACCCCGACGACCCGAGCTCGCGCCTGGCGCAGGTCTCGGTCGACCAGCTCGATGCCATGGTGGCTTCGGGGGCGGCGTCCTCGGGGATGGTCCCCAAGGTCGAGGCGTGTGCCCGAGCCGTGCGCGCCGGGGTACGGCGCGCCCACATCCTCGACGGCCGGGTCCCGCATGCCCTGCTGCTCGAGGTGTTCAGCGACCGAGGAGTGGGCACGATGATCTACCGCGACGACGAGGTCTCTTCATGAGCGGCGTGCCCGATCGCAGCGCGCTCATGCACACCTACGCAGAGCCGACGGTGACCTTCGTACGCGGCACGGGCTCGGAGCTGTGGGACACCGATGGCAAGCGCTACCTCGACTTCCTGTCCGGACTGGCGGTGACGGGGCTCGGCCACGCCCATCCCGCCGTGGCCGAGGCGGTGTCGGAGCAGGCCCGCACCCTCGTGCACGTCTCGAACCTGTTCGGCAACGCGGTGGGCCCCGAGGTGGCGGTGACCATCGACCGCCTCGTCGGAGGGGGCATCGAGCGCGCCGGGGGACAGGTCTTCTTCACCAACTCCGGCGCCGAGGCCAACGAGTGCGCGCTCAAGCTGGCGCGCAAGTGGGCCGGCCCGGGCCGACACGTCGTGGTGAGCACGTGGGACGCCTTTCACGGACGGACCCTGGCCACGCTGCACGCCACGGGCCAACCCGAGAAGCACGCCCCGTTCGCTCCCATGCCGGAGGGATTCGAGCACGTCCCCTACGACGACCTCGGCGCGCTCGAGTCGGCGTGTGACCCGGCGCGGGTGGCCGCGGTGCTGCTCGAGCCGATCCAGGGCGAGGCAGGCGTGATCGCCCCGTCTTCGGACTACCTCACCGGCGTGCGTGAGATGTGCACCGAACGAGGCATCCTGCTCATGGTCGACGAGATCCAGACGGGCCTGGGGCGGACCGGGCGGTGGTTCGCCTTCCAGCACATGGGCATCGAGCCCGACGTGGTGACCATGGCCAAGGCGCTCGGCAACGGCGTGCCCATCGGGGCGTGCTGGGCGACGGCCGAGGTGGCCGCCGCCTTCTCTGCGGGCGATCACGGCAGCACGTTCGGCGGCCAGCCCCTCGCCGCCGCCGCGGCCCGCGCCACCCTGGCGGTCATGGAGGCCGAGGACGTCCCGGCCCGGGCGCGGCGCGCCGGCGCGCGGTTGCGGGCCGGGCTCGAGACGGTCCCCGGCGTCATCGGTGTCCGGGGCGCGGGGCTCCTTCTCGGTGTCGCGCTCGACCACGAGCGGGCCAAGGACGTCGCGTCCGTCGCGTTGCAACGAGGACTCGTGGTGAACGCACCTCGCCCGGACACGATCCGGCTGGCCCCGTCACTGCTCGTCAGCGACGACGAGATCGACGAGGGGCTGGCGGTGCTTTCGTCCGTGTTGGCCGACGTGGTCGCCAGCGCGGCCGCGAACGGCGGGACCTCGACCAGCGTGACGCCGTCATGACCCGGCACTTCCTCGACGTCGACGACCTGTCGTGCGACGAGCTCGATGACGTGCTGGCGGCGGCGTCGCTCCCGGCCGCCGAGGTCCCGCCCGTGCTGGCTGGTAGGGGTGCCGCCCTTCTCTTCGAGAAACCCTCGGCCCGGACGCGTAGCTCGACCGAGCTCGCCGTGGTCGGGCTCGGCGGGCACCCCGTGTACATCCAGGGGCCCGAGGTCGGCATCGACGTCAGGGAGACGGCGGAGGACGTGGCAAGGACCCTGGCGTGCTACCACGCCGTGCTGTGCGCGCGCGTCCTCGACCACACCACGCTGGTTCGCATGGTGGGCGCGCTCGACGAGGCACACGACGACGACTTCCCGGTCCCGGTGCCGGTGGTGAACCTGCTCTCGGACCGGGCCCATCCCTGCCAGGCCCTCGCCGATCTGCTGACGCTGCGACAGGTGTTCGGCAACGTCGAAGGGCGCACCGTGGCGTACATCGGTGACGCCAACAACGTGTGGCGGTCCCTGGTGTTGGCGGCGGCGATGACCGGCATCCGGATCCGCACGGCGTCGCCCGATGGTTATGAGCCCGATGCCGACGACCTGGCCCGCGTGGCCCGGCTCGGCGGGGACGTCGAGGTCACCTCGGATCCCATGGAGGCGGCGAGCGGGGCTGATGCCCTCTACACCGACGTGTGGACCTCGATGGGCCAGGAAGACGAGCAGGAGCTCCGTCGCAAGGCGTTCGCGGGCTTCACCATCGACGAGGACATGGTGCGGTGCGCCGCGCCGGACGCGGTCGTGCTGCACTGCCTGCCTGCGCACCGTGGCGAGGAGATCAGCGCCTCGGTCCTCGAAGGGCCGCGCAGCGTGGTGTGGCGACAGGCGGCCAACCGCATGCAGGCGGTGCGGGGGTTGCTCGCCTGGCTGCTCGGCCCGGGGGGAGGTGGCCCGCGGTGAAGATGGGCAAGCCGCAGCGCCAGCACCGCGTCGTCAGGCTTCTCGAGACCCACGCCGTGTCCAACCAGGCGCAGCTGGTCGGGCTCCTCGCCGACGAGGGGGTGGAGGCCACCCAGACCACGGTGTCGCGGGACCTCGAGGAGATCGGGGCCATCAAGGTGCGCGTCCCGGGGGGCGAGACCGTGTACGCCTTGCCCGAACTGCCGGTGAGACAGGTCGCGCCCGAGGACCATCTCCGTCGCATCCTGGGCGAGTGGGTGGTCGAGGTGGCGTACTCGGGAAACCTCGTCGTGCTGCGTACACCGCCGGGGTGCGCGCACGTGGTGGGGTCGGCCCTGGACCGCAGCGGCTTCGACGGCGTGATCGGCACGGTGGCGGGGGACGATACGGTCCTCGTTGTGGCGGCCCAGGACAGTGGTGGCGTAGTGATCGCCACCCGGCTCTCCGAGCTGGCCGGGACCACGGTGACGAACGACCCCGACGGGAGCGCCCCGGTGGATGGCAACCGTGTGGGTGACACAGTCGTGGGTGACACAGTCGTGGGTGACACAGTCGTGGGTGACACAGTCGTGGGTGACACAGTCGTGGGTGACACCGACGTGGGTGACCCAGACGTGGGTGACCCAGACGTGAACGGAGCAGGAAGCGGGATGGCACCGGAGATGAACGGAGCGCAGTGATGGCGAAGAGAGTCGTCTTGGCACACAGCGGAGGCCTCGATACGTCGGTGGCGGTGCGGTGGCTCCAGGAGGAGCTCGGGCTCGAGGTCATCGCCGTGGCGTTGAACGTCGGCCAGGGTGGGGACTTCGAGGTCGTGCGCAACCGGGCTCTCGCCGCCGGTGCGGTCGAGGCGGTGGTCGTCGACGCCCGCGCCGAGATGGCGGAGGACTTCGTGGTGCCCGCCATCGCCGCCAATGCCCGCTACGAGGGCAAGTACCCGCTCGTGTCATCGCTGTCGCGACCCGTGATCGTGCGCCACCTGGTGGCCGAGGCCCGCCGTCACGGTGCCGACGCCGTGGCCCACGGCTGTACTGGCAAAGGCAACGACCAGGTGCGCTTCGAGGTGGGGACGCGCACCCTGGCGCCGGACCTCGAGATTCTCGCCCCCGCCCGGACCTGGGGCATGACGCGTGCCGACTCCGTCGAGTACGCGGCGCGCTTCGGGATTCCCATCGAGGCCACCAAGGAGAAGCTCTACTCCATCGACGAGAACCTGTGGGGCCGGGCCATCGAGTGCGGTGCGCTCGAAGACCCGTGGGCGGCGCCGCCCGACGACGTCTTCACCCTGACCCGCCCCACCGCCACCGAGCCGCGCGATCTCGTGCTTGGCTTCGAGGCCGGGGTCCCTGTCACCGTCGACGGCCGGTCGCTGGGCCTTGTCGAGCTCATCGCCGAGGTGGCGTCGGTGGTCGGCTCGTACGGGTGGGGCAGGATCGACATGGTCGAGAACCGCCGGGTGGGCATCAAGAGCCGCGAGACCTACGAGTGCCCCGCCGCGCTGGCCCTCCTGCTCGCCCACTCCGATCTCGAGGACCTCACCCTGGAGCGTGACGTGGCGCGCGAGAAGGCGCGCCTCGAGCCGCGCTGGGCCGAGCTGGTCTACGACGGGATGTGGTTCTCGCCGCTCAAGGAGGCGCTCGACGCCTTCTTGGCCAGCACGCAACGCCATGTCACCGGCGAGGTGCGCCTGGCCTTGGCGCCGGGCAGCTGCATGGTCACGGGCCGGCGCAGTCCCGTGTCGCTCTACGACCACGGCCTCGCCACCTACGACGCGTCCGACACCTTCGAGCACGCCGATGCCGCGGGGTTCGTGCGCCTGTGGGGTCTGGGCCTCGCCACGTGGTCGGCGCGCCAGGGTGGTCCCGCCCGGTCCGAGCCCAGACGCCCGGCCGACCGGCCGTGACCCTGTGGGAGGGCCGTCTCGGTGGGACGGCCGACGAGGTCATGGCCTTCACCGCCAGCCTGCCCTACGACCGGCGTCTGGCCGCCGACGACCTGGCCGGCTCGCGCGCCCATGTGCGGGGCTTGGCCCGCGCCGGGGTGCTTGAGAGTGGCGAGTCGGCCGTGCTGCTCACGGCGCTCAACCGCGTGGAGGAGGAGCTCAGCGCGGGGATCTTCGTGTTCCAGCCCGGGGACGAGGACATCCACACCGCCGTCGAACGCAGGGTGACCGAGCTCGCCGGTGACGTCGGGGCGAAGATTCACACCGGACGCAGTCGCAACGACCAGGTCGCAACCGACCTCCGCCTCTACGTGCGCCGCGAGCTCCTGGCCGTCGCCGCAGCGGTCATCGAGCTCCAGGACACGCTGATGCACCGCGCCGTCGAGGCGGGCGACGCCTATCTCCCCGGCTACACCCATCTCCAGCGCGCCCAACCGGTCCTGCTCACTCACCATCTGCTGGCCCATGGGTGGGCCCTGGCACGTGACCTCGACCGCCTGCTGCACAGCGTGGTGCGCATGGACGTGAGCCCGCTCGGGGCCGGGGCGTTGGCGGGGTCGTCGTTGCCGCTCGACCCCGACGGGGTGGCCGAGGACCTCGGGTTCGGGAGCCGGTTCGAGAACTCGCTCGACGCCGTGTCGGACCGCGACTTCGCCGCCGAGGCGCTCTTCGACCTGGCGTTGTTGGGCGTCCATCTGTCGCGCCTGGGCGAGGAGTTCGTGCTGTGGTCCAGCGAGGAGTTCGGCTTCCTCGTCCTCGACGACGCCTACGCCACGGGGAGCTCGATGCTCCCCCAGAAGAAGAACCCCGACGTCGCCGAGCTCGCCCGGGCTAAGGCGGGCCGGCTCATCGGGCACGTGGCGGGCATGCTGGCGACCCTCAAGGGACTGCCCCTTGCCTACAACCGCGATCTCCAGGAGGACAAGGAGCCCCTCTTCGACGCGTTCGACCAGATCAAGCGGGCGCTGCCCGCCGTCATGGGGATGCTCGGCACCGCCCACTTCGACACCGACACGATGCGCGCCGCCGCCGACGGCCCCGCCGCCGCCGCCGTCGACCTGGCCGAGTGGCTGGTGGAGCGGGGGATGCCCTTCCGTCAGGCGCACGCCGTGGTGGGCTCGATCGTGCGCGACTCGGTCCAACGCGGGGTGCCCCTCGCCGAGCTCGTCCAAGCCAACCCCCATCTCGGGACCGACGCGCTGGGACTGCTCGAGCCGGGCGTGGCCGTGACCCGCCGCACGTCTCCCGGAGGGGCGGGGCCCAAGCCCGTCGCCGTGCAGGTGGAGCGGTTCCGCCATCGTCTGGACCTCGACCGTCAGCGCGTGAGCCATGCGGCCGCAGCCGCTCACATCGCGGGTGGGCCCGATGACCACGCCCGAAACGGGGCGTGAGCGACCGGGCCGTCGCGCCTCGCCGTCGCCGGGTGCTGCCCCGGCGGTTCTTCGCCGGTCCCGCACTGGAGGTGGCCCCCCAACTCCTCAACAAACTGCTGGTGCGCGACGGTCGAGCGGGCCGCATCGTGGAGGTGGAGGCGTACCGGGGGAGTGCGGATCCGGCGTCGCACGCCTTTCGCGGCCCGACGCGGCGCAACGCCACCATGTTCGGACGACCGGGGCTCCTGTACGTGTACTTCACCTACGGGATGCATTTCTGCGCCAACGTCGTGTGCATGCCCGAGGGAACCGCCGAGGCCGTCCTGCTCCGGGCGCTGGCGCCGGTGTCGGGTCTCGATGCTATGCGGCTGGCGCGTCCCGCCGCCGCCCACGACGTAGACCTGGCGAGCGGCCCGGCCAAGTTGTGCCAGGCCATGGGCATCACCCGCGCCGAGGACGGTGTCGATCTGGTCACGGGTCGCGGTGGCATCCGGGTTGTGGACGACGGTGTGGCACCACCGACAGTCCCCGCTCGCTCCGGTCGGGTCGGCATCCGCCACGCCTCCGACCTGCCGTGGCGGTGGTGGGTGCCGGGAGACCCCAACGTGTCGAAACCACGCGTCTCACTGCCGGAGCGGTCCCGATAACCTGACGTGATCGGAACCGGGGCCGCGTGCGGTCTCCGGTGCCCGTTGTGTGATTCGTGTGATGGATGTGGCGCGTTTTGCCCCTTTGACACCCTGGGGCGGCGACGCTAACCTGATGAACCCCCGGTCGGGAGACTGATCGCGGGACCTGGCACCAACGCCTTCGGGTGTGTGCCGCGTCGCTCCTTGAAAACGGAACAGTGAGAGCCAAAAGCCAGTGCGGGCAATCGCGTGGCGCGTTTCGCGCGTCTCGTGGTTGAACGACACAGAATTAAGTAACAGAACCAAGCACTTCACGGACAGCAACACACCGTGCTGTGCCGGGTCGATGAGGGGGCAGTCAGCCCCGAATCGGCTCTCCGATCTGCGGTGAAGCCTTCGGGTGACATCGTTGGTCTCGATGGAGAGTTTGATCCTGGCTCAGGACGAACGCTGGCGGCGTGCCTAACACATGCAAGTCGAACGAGGTCCAACCGGTGGCAACACTGGTGAAGACCTAGTGGCGAACGGGTGAGTAACACGTGAGCAACCTGCCTCGAAGACTGGGATAACCCCGGGAAACCGGAGCTAATACCGGATACCCCCACCGGGTCGCATGGCCTGGTGAGGAAATGGATTCCGCTTTGAGAGGGGCTCGCGGCCTATCAGCTTGATGGTGGGGTAATGGCCTACCATGGCACCGACGGGTAGCTGGTCTGAGAGGACGATCAGCCACACTGGGACTGAGACACGGCCCAGACTCCTACGGGAGGCAGCAGTGGGGAATCTTGCGCAATGGGCGAAAGCCTGACGCAGCAACGCCGCGTGTGGGACGAAGGCCTTCTGGGTTGTAAACCACTTTCAGCAGGGACGATTGTGACGGTACCTGCAGAAGAAGCCCCGGCCAACTACGTGCCAGCAGCCGCGGTAATACGTAGGGGGCGAGCGTTGTCCGGAATTATTGGGCGTAAAGAGCTCGTAGGCGGCTTGGCAAGTCACGTGTGAAATCTCCAGGCTCAACCTGGCGATGCCACGTGATACTGCCATGGCTTGAGTCCGGTAGGGGACCATGGAATTCCTGGTGTAGCGGTGAAATGCGCAGATATCAGGAGGAACACCAGTGGCGAAGGCGGTGGTCTGGGCCGGTACTGACGCTGAGGAGCGAAAGCGTGGGGAGCGAACAGGATTAGATACCCTGGTAGTCCACGCCGTAAACGTTGGGCACTAGGTGTGGGACCCTATCGACGGGTTCCGTGCCGCAGCTAACGCATTAAGTGCCCCGCCTGGGGAGTACGGCCGCAAGGCTAAAACTCAAAGGAATTGACGGGGGCCCGCACAAGCGGCGGAGCATGTGGCTTAATTCGAGGCAACGCGAAGAACCTTACCTGGGCTTGACATTTAGGGAAAAGCCGTAGAGATACGGTGTCCTTCGGGGTCCTAAACAGGTGGTGCATGGCTGTCGTCAGCTCGTGTCGTGAGATGTTGGGTTAAGTCCCGCAACGAGCGCAACCCTTGTCCGATGTTACCAGCGGGTTATGCCGGGGACTCGTCGGAGACTGCCGGGGTCAACTCGGAGGAAGGTGGGGATGACGTCAAGTCATCATGCCCCTTACGTCCAGGGCTGCACACATGCTACAATGGCCGGTACAACGGGCTGCTATCCCGCGAGGGGGAGCCAATCCCAAAAGCCGGTCTCAGTTCGGATTGCAGTCTGCAACTCGACTGCATGAAGTCGGAGTCGCTAGTAATCCCGGATCAGCAACGCCGGGGTGAATACGTTCCCGGGCCTTGTACACACCGCCCGTCACACCACGAAAGTCGGCAACACCCGAAGCCGGTGGCCCAACCCTTAGGGGAGGGAGCCGTCGAAGGTGGGGTCGGCGATTGGGGTGAAGTCGTAAGTAAAAGTTGCGACCTCTCGTTGGTAACAACGAGCGACACAAACTTGGCTGTATGCTGGAAAACCCGAGTATCCAGTCGGTACTCGTGTACGTCACACCCATTTGCAAGGGTTTCCACGACGTGCGCAGTGACAATCCGACTGGTGCGGACAATCAGCAGGGAAGTCCATCACTCTCCACCTTGGGTGGTGATGTGACCCCTCAGAGACTACACGCCGAGCTCCTGGCTGTTGGCGCAAGAGGCCTGGAAGCCTATGAGTTTCCAGTGAAGCGCCAACAGATCCAAACCAGGATGAAGATATAGTCCACGCCCCATAGCGATATGGGGGCACTCGTGAACAAGGTAGCCGTACCGGAAGGTGCGGCTGGATCACCTCCTTTCTAAGGAGTCATTTTCTCGACCATTCCGGTCGAGGACTCCCAGTCGATCACTGGTTATTCGGCGCTCGTGCACTCTCGGCGGCAGTTCGCGTCCGATTCGTTCTCCTTCGGGGGAGCGGCCCGGGCCGGCCCCGTATACCGGGCGTGTGTGATCGTCGGACCTCACTGTTCCGTTTTGAGGGAGCGACTATGTCTTTGTCGCTGCTTCCGCGAAGTCGACGGCGTTTGTGCTCGTCGACCGCTCGCGTCCTTCGTCCGGCCGCCTGTAGCAAAGGGCGGCAGCGCGCGCCCCTTGAGAATTCCATAGCGAGCACGAGCATCTTTGTTCTCCAAGCTACAAAGAGCCAACGGTGGATGCCTTGGCGCCTGAAGCCTAAGAAGGACGTGGGAGGCTGCGAAAAGCCACGGGGAGCTGCCGACCAAGCTTCGATCCGTGGATGTCCGAATGGGGAAACCCGGCACCCGTCATGGGGTGTCACTCCGGTCTGAACGCATAGGACCGAGAGAGGGAACCGGGGGAATTGAAACATCTCAGTACCCCGAGGAAGAGAAAGCAACAGCGACTCCCTTAGTAGCGGCGAGCGAAACGGGAATAGCCCAAACCGAACCGGTGTCAAGCCTGGTGGCGTTGCCGGTTGGGGGTTGTGGGAGCCAATAGAAGGGGCGCCAGACCCTTCACGGAGTTACAAAGCCTCGACCTAGCAGAAGTGGTTTGGAACACCACGCCACAGACGGTAAGAGCCCCGTACGCGAAAGGTTAGAGGCCTCCGATTGGATTTCCCAAGTAGCGCCGGATCCGGGAAAGCCGGTGTGAATCTGCGAGGACCACCTCGTAAGGCTAAGTACTCACAGGCGACCGATAGCGGACAAGTACCGTGAGGGAAAGGTGAAAAGTACCCCGGGAGGGGAGTGAAATAGTACCTGAAACCGTTGGCTTACAAACAGTCAGAGCGTCGTCGGCGCCCACTTACGCGCGTGTCGTCTCACTTCGGTGAGGTGTCACCGCCACGTGGGCCTACGCCGGCCGTGATGGCGTGCCTTTTGAAGAATGAGCCAGGGAGTTACCGTGTGTGGCGAGGTTAACCCGCGAGGGGGAGCCGGAGCGAAAGCGAGTCTGAATAGGGCGTACAGTCGCATGTGGTAGACCCGAAGCCGAGTGATCTATCCATGGGCAGGCTGAAGCGGGGGTAAGACCCCGTGGAGGGCCGAACCCACCCTGGTTGAAAACAGGGGGGATGACCTGTGGATAGGGGTGAAAGGCCAAGCAAACTCGGTGATAGCTGGTTCTCCCCGAAATGCATTTAGGTGCAGCGTCGGGTGTTCAGCATCGGAGGTAGAGCACTGAATGGGTTAGGGGGCCTACAAGCTTACCGACCCCAATCAAACTCCGAATGCCGATGCTCAAGAGCCCGGCAGTGAGACCACGGGGGATGAGCTTCGTTGGTCGAAAGGGAAACAGCCCAGATCGCCGGCTAAGGCCCCAAATTCTTGACTAAGTGGAAAACGATGTGGGAACGCAAAGACAGCCAGGAGGTTGGCTCAGAAGCAGCCACCCTTGAAAGAGTGCGTAATAGCTCACTGGTCGAGTGGTCCTGCGCGGACAATGTAACGGGGCTCAAGTCAAGAGCCGAAGCCGCGGATTTCCATTCCGCCCGGAACGCGCCGCTTGCGGTGCCTTCCGGGAATTACGGATGGGAGTGGTAGGGGAGCGTCGAACTCTGCAGTGAAGCGCCGGTGTGAACCGTCGTGGAGCGAGTTCGAGTGAGAATCCTGGTATGAGTAGCGAGAGAGGGGTGAGAAACCCCTCCGCCGTAAGCCCAAGGGTTCCTGGGGAAGGCTAATCCCCCCAGGGTGAGTCGGGAGCTAAGGCGAGGCCGAGAGGCGTAGTCGATGCACAGCTGGTTGATATTCCAGCACCACCGTGTCCGCGCCCAACCCAATTTCGATGTCCTAAGGGGCTGGCCTTCGGGCCGAACCGACCGATTCGGAGGCGGGTAGCGAAGAGGGGACGCAGGAGGGTAGGTGAGCCCAGGCGTTGGTTGTCCTGGGGTAAGCGAGTAGGGAGGGGTCTAGGCAAATCCGGGCCCCATTAATCCCGAGACGCGATGCCGAGCCGATCAGGCGAAGTCACTAATCCCATGCTGCCGAGAAAAGCCTCTAGCGAGCTGGCACGGTGCCCGTACCCCAAACCGACACAGGTGGGCGGGTAGAGAATACCAAGGCGATCGGGAGAACTGTGGTTAAGGAACTCGGCAAATTACCTCCGTAACTTCGGGAGAAGGAGGGCCCCGCTAGGGTGATAGGACTTCGCGTCCTGAGCCTGAGGGGGCCGCAGAAACCAGGGGAAAGCGACTGTTTACTAAAAACACAGGAGCGTGCGAAGTCCTAAGACGATGTATACGCTCTGACGCCTGCCCGGTGCCGGAAGGTTACGGGGAAGGGTTAGCCTTCGGGCGAAGCCCTGAACCTAAGCCCCGGTAAACGGCGGCCGTAAACACCAGTTGCGGCTCCAGTTGGGTAACCGACTGGAACAAACCTTGCTATATGCTGGAAACCCCGTGAATCTGGCGGTACTCATTCACGTCACACCTTGTCTCTAAGGTGACGATGTGAGTAGTGACAATCCGTCCAGTGCGGACAATCAGCAGGAAAGGCCTAGTTCCTCGAGCTGGCTGGATCAGATTCCGTGTGACTTAGGTAACTGGGTCGCCGGATTCGTCGATGGAGAGGGAAGCTTCAATGTCCCGATCCGTCGAGAGCGCGATCGAGGCTTGCCGTGGCGAGTGTCACTGTCGTTCAACGTGTCGCAGATCGGTCGGGAGCTCCCAGAGCTTCTGAGAACGGTCTTCGGCGTGGGAACGGTCAGAGACCGAGGGGACGGCGTTCACTATTTTGAAGTGACACGACCCTGGGAGCTGTTCGAACGGGTCTTCCCGTTTTTCGAGCGGTTCCAGCTACGCAGTCCGAAAGAAGGGGATCTTGCGATTTTTCGTGAGATCGCCGAGCTCGTCCTGTCAGGTCGGCACCTGTCGACTGAGGGAATCGGTGACATCCTCATCCTGAGGAGCCCGATGAACCGAGGCGGCAAGCGCCGTTATGACGAGAAGTACATTCTCGCCGTATTGAGGGACTGGGAATCCTCAGAGGCCATACGCAAGGCTCCATCTGTGAAGCCAGGTGGATGAAGATATGGTCCACGCCCCATAGCGATATGGGGGAAGTGCGTGAACTATAACGGTCCTAAGGTAGGGAAACCTCTAGATACTTAGAGGTAGCTGCCCCCCACATCGGTGACGATGTGGTGCGCAGTCGGCTATATGCTGGAAAACCCGGTGAATCCTCCACTACTCGTCGTTAACGTTGGAACGTGACAGTTGTTTTTATGCGTTCCTCTTGTGAAACGGCAGTGACAATGTGAGAGGTGCGGAAAATCAGCAGGAAAGACTCGGTGTCGTTCTTTGACTCCGAGAATCCTCAGAGGCCATACGCCGACCGTCTCACTGAGAAGCACGCGGTGAGATGATGAGATGGTCCGAGCCCTGCGGCGACGTAGGGAGGCTGGCGGAAACGTACGGCCCGCCTATTGATCAGCAGTTCGATCGGTAGGTCACCAAGTAACAGCACTTAGCGAAATTCCTTGTCGGGTAAGTTCCGACCTGCACGAATGGCGTAACGACTTTCCTACTGTCTCAACCACAGACCCGGCGAAATTGAACTACGAGTAAAGATGCTCGTTAGCTGCATCAGGACGGAAAGACCCCGTGGACCTTTACTACAGCTTGATGTTGAGCTTTGGTACGGATTGTGTAGGATAGGTGGGAGTCTTTGAAGCTTCGGCGCCAGCCGAGGTGGAGACAACCTTGAAATACCACCCTTTTCGTGCCGGGGCCCTAACCCAGGTCCGTGATCCGGATCGGGAACAGCGTCAGGTGGGTAGTTTGACTGGGGCGGTCGCCTCCTAAATTGTAACGGAGGCGCCCAAAGGTTCCCTCAGGCTGGTTGGCAATCAGCCGTCGAGTGCAATGGCACAAGGGAGCTTGACTGCGAGACCTACAAGTCGAGCAGGTGCGAAAGCAGGGCATAGTGATCCAGCGGTGGCTTGTGGAAGCGCCGTTGCTCAACGGATAAAAGGTACCCCGGGGATAACAGGCTCATCTTCCCCAAGAGTCCATATCGACGGGAAGGTTTGGCACCTCGATGTCGGCTCGTCGCATCCTGGGGCTGAAGCCGGTCCCAAGGGTTGGGCTGTTCGCCCATTAAAGCGGTACGCGAGCTGGGTTTAGAACGTAGAATGCTGCGTCCCCAGGGAGTAATTCCTGGGTGCTCACCGGCTCATATCGGTGGAACCCTGAATGTCACAACCGAACGTTATGTTCAGGGCAATACCGAGGGAAGGCCAACACACATTGAGAGCGTTGGACGCGTCCTATGTTGCAGGATTCCTCGACGGCGACGGAAGTATCCACTTCCAGCTCGTCCGGCAGAAGGAGTACAGGTTCGGGTATTACATCCGAGCCAGCGTGTCGTTCTCGCAAAGCACCCCTGCTCGTCCAGGTCTGGAGGCAATTCAGCGCCTGGTGGGGGGAGGTGGATACTTGCGAGATCGGGGGACCGGTATGAGTGATCTTGTGATCACGAGTCGGCCCTTACTCCTCAAACTGCTCTCCGCCGTGGAGCCATACGTGATCTTCAAGCGAGAACACGTACGGCGAGCGCTCCTCTTGCTTCCTCGGCTCGACAAGCTGAGGGATCCAGAAGAGTTCCTGCGACTAGCACACGAAGTCGACGCTTTTACAACCCTAAACTATTCAAAATCGAAGCGGATCTCCGCCGCAGATGTCTTGCAACATCTGCGTAGCAAGGGCGTGTTGTGCCCCTGTAACGACTTCCTCGCATGCAAAAGCGAGGGGATGGCGTCAGAAAGCAACAACCATCCAATGAATCAAGGACGCCATGAGACGCCGGCCCCTAGAAATAGGGTGAAGGTATAGTCTGTGCCCGTAGTAATACGGGATTATCACGCGCGAGACAGTTCGGTCCCTATCCGATGCAGCCGCAGGAGACCTGAGGAAGGCTGTCCCTAGTACGAGAGGACCGGGACGGACGTAGCTCTCGTGTGCCAGTTGTCCTGCCAAGGGCACGGCTGGTTAGCGACCTACGGATGGGATAAGCGCTGAAAGCATCTAAGCGCGAAGCTCGTTCCAAGATGAGGTCTCCCACAGGATCAACCTGGTAAGGCCCGTGGCTAGATCACCACGTTGATAGGCCGGAGGTGTACGCACGGCAACGTGTTCAGCCGACCGGTACTAATCGGCCGAGGGCTTGGAGACATTTATGCTCGCGCTCGCTATGGAACGCTCACGGGGTGGCCGGAAGGCCGCTCTACCTCGGGGGTCAAAAAACCCCTGGAGAGCAGGATTTCCGGTGACCATGGCGGTGGGGCAACACCCGTTCCCATTCCGAACACGGCAGTTAAGCCCACCAGCGCCGATGGTACTTGGGGGGCGACTCCCTGGGAGAGTAGGACGTCGCCGGGATATTTCGACAGAGACGGGCCCTCGCGAAAGCGGGGGCCCGTCTCCATTTGTCGCAACCCCTGCGCAAGCCGCAGCGATTGTTTCTGAGCTGGACGGCGTCGCGCCGCCGATCAGCGCTTCACGAAGTACCAATTCTCCGGAGGTTGTCCCGACCGTCGTGGATTTTGAGGGTGGTCCTCCGCTCCGGGTCCTGCCGTGAGGCAGGCTCGGAGTGTTCACCCACCGAACCGAAACGGAGGAACCACCAACCATGTCAGCATCACACACGAAGAAAGCCTCTGGCGCGAACCTGCGCCTGGTGCCCGGCCTCGGGCTGATCGACTTCGAGGGCGCCGAGCTGCCCGAGACGCTCGCCGACAAGGTCGAAGGCGAGCTGGAGGTCTTCGCCAACCACATGCGCCACGGCTTGCTCTCGGCGGCCGTCAACGTCGGCCTCGACGTCTTCAGCCAGCTGCTGGCGGCTGAGGTCACCGAGGTTGCCGGCGAGAAGGGCAAGCACAACCCGACCCGGCGGGCGCGCCGCCACGGCAGCGAGCCCGCCAAGGCGCCCCTCGGCGGGCGGATGGTCGCCGTCGACAAGCCCCGGGTGCGCGCCAGCGACGGCAGCGGGGAGATCAGCCTCGAGACCTGGTCGGCGGTAGCCTCGCGTGACCTGCTCGAGCGCCACACGCTGATCTCGATGCTCGCCGGCGTGTCCACCCGCACCTACGGCAGCGTCCTCGAGCCGGTCGGCCCCGAGGTCGAAGAGGCCTCGTCTTCGACCTCCAAGTCGGCGGTGTCGCGCCGCTTCGTCGAGGCCACCCGGGCTCGTCTGGCCGAGTTCCGCTCGCGCCCCCTCGGCGACCGCCGCTGGCTGGTCGTCTACATCGACGGGTTCGGCTTCGGCGACGAAACCCTGGTGGGAGCGCTCGGTGTCGACGACCAAGGCAACAAGATGCCGCTCTCTGTCGTGCACGGCACCACCGAGAACAAGGCCGCGTGCAAGCGGCTCCTCGACGGCCTCGAAGAACGCGGCTTCGACCCGAGCCACGGCGTGCTCTTCGTCATCGACGGCGGCAAGGCCATCTACCACGCCATCGCCGACAAGTGGAGCGACGTCGCGCTGATCCAGAGGTGCCGAGCCCACAAGACGCGAAATTTGACCGACCTGTTGCCCGAGAGCCATCACGCCTGGGTGCGCGCCGAGCTCAACCGCGCCTGGGCGATGGCCGACGCCGGCGAAGCCGAGCGGGCCCTGCACAACCTGGCCTCCAAGATCGAGCGGACCCATCCCGACGCGGCCGCTTCGCTTCGCGAAGGGCTCACCGACACGATCACCATCAACCGCCTGGGCGTCACCGGCATGCTCGCCAAGACGCTGGGGACGACCAACCCGATGGAGTCCACCATCGACATCGTCAAGGCCCACGCGAGGAACGTGAAACGCTGGCGGGCCGGCGACATGCGACTGCGCTGGGCCGCCGCCGGCATGCTGGCCGCCGAGGGTCAATACAGACGGATCAAGGGCTACCGACAGCTCGACCGACTAGCGGTCGCCATCAGCGACGAGATCCAGCGCCGCGCCGTCCAACTCGCCGAAGCAAGCTGAGCGTCACAACCAACACCTATCATGACCACCGAGGCTCACCCGAGAATCCACGGTGACTAGGACATCCTCATTCTCCGGATTGATGTTCCACGACGGGTCCTGGGGGAGTACGCCCCGAAGGTTGTTCTGGATCTCGGACAACTCGGTGACGGCGCTGGGCTCCCACACCACGGGCAGCTGCTCGGCCACGTAGTTCTCCCACGTGGTCAACGGCACGGCGGTGGAGTCGCTCTGAACGATGAGGTGATCGTTGGTGGCGTCGCGGAAGCTTCCCGAGTTCGCCGCTGCGGTCGTCGACAGGCTCTCCTCACCGGTGGGGTAGTAGTCGGGGGTGTACACCCAGCCCGCACCCCAATTCTCGAGCTCCCAGGTGCAGGTCGGTCCCGGTCTGCACGCTGTGGCATCTCCGATCACCGTGTCGAACGGGGCTTCGCTGAGCGTGACCTTGATCCCGACCTGGGCCCACCAAGCCTTCTCCATCTGCATGAGGCTCTCCATCGACCGGTCCCCACTCTCGAACTCCAGGTTGAACGCCAGTTGCGCTCCAGCGGGAATGTCCGTGCCGCACTCGCCGGCGCCGACCCCAGGACGCGTGCACGAGGTCGTCCCGTTGGGCACCACCCTCCACCCGTGGCTCGTCAGCAGGGTCTTGGCTTTGGACACGCTGTAGGGATAGGGGTTGTTCTTCTCGAGTCTCGAGACGTACGGATTGGCCGGGGCGAGGGGTACAGGCCCGTAGGTGGGGACGCCGAATCCCTTGTCGGCCTTGGCGATGGCACGGGGCTGGTCGATGAGGTCCTGGAACGCCTGTCGGAAGTAGAGCTGCTTCCAAATGGAGCCGGCGTTTCCGCCATCCCCGGTGGAGTTGAAGTTCTCGGGGAAGTAGTCGACCGACCACGTGTACAACGGGGCCAGGTAGTAGCCGGACGGGCGCAGGCTATAACCGGTCGGCGTGATCGGGTTGGTGGTCGGCTTCGTGACTCTGCTCAGGGGCAGGTACCCGAAGGTCAGCTGTCTACTCGCCAGTGCTCGGTACTCGTCGTCCTCGGTGGTGAACGGCACCTCCACGAACTTGAGCGAGGCCCTGGCGGGACCGGAGTAGTGCGGGTTCGGGACGAAACTGGCGTTCCCGGAGGCGTCGATCGACGAGAGCTTCCAGGGCCCGTCGACGACCTGCCACAGCGCATTGGTGGCGTACGTCGCCAGGGCGGTGTTGGTGCCGCTGGCGGGGTCGTAGCCGGCCTCCTTCGAGAGGAACGCATAGACGGCGTTGCACTTCGCATCGGCCTGGCCGAAGGCGGCGCTCGAACAGCCACCGGAGCCGGCGACGCCTCCAGTGGCCGTGATGTCCCACGCCACCGGAAGGGGTGTGATCTGTGACAGCTGGTCGTCGGTGAACCATTGGGGGTTGACGGGCGCGTTCAACGTGAAGGTCAGTTGGTTGGCGCTGTCGACCGTGATGCCCTTGATGTTGTCCGGTATGAACGAGGGCGTGTACGCGGCCCAGTTGGTCTTGTCGGCGTGCAGCATGTTCATCCAGAACATCACGTCCTGCGCCGTGACCGTTTCGCCGTCGGACCATTTGTACGGCTTCAGCTTCACCACGACCGTCGTGTCGCCGTCGGAGTAGACGGGCGTATCAGCGAGCGAGAGCGAGGGATCGAGGATGGGTTGGCCTCCTGTGCCGAATAGGTACAGGGGCCGGTACATGAGGTACTGGAACTGCTTGACGTTGGCCACGGTGAAGTAGGCGAGGTTCATGAAGGGGAAGATGTAATCGGGCCTGGCGCCGGGGGCCTCGGCCCACGTGGCGGTTCCGCCGTGCTGCCTGGTGCCGCCACCTGAAGGGCCGGAAGGGCCGGCAGGGCTCGACGCCGAAGGTGACACCTTGGCCGGGCTGCACGAAGCGAGCACGGCCGCAGCCACGACGACCGAGACCACCGTCGATCGGGCACGCGTCAGTCGAATGACCTTCACCGCTTCTGTCTCCCCCCCGGGTCATACGTACCGTGATTCGGCACGGTCTCAACGAGTGCTGCTGTGGTCGAAGGCTCAAGACGAGTGCGTCCGCTGGCCTTCTCCCGCCCGAAACACCATAGGCGTGCGACTGCGAGGTGCGGCCCACGCACGGATTTCGCAGGTAGCCTGGGGAGATGGTCCGGAACTGGTCCTTCCTTGCTCGGCGCGGAGGAGGGCGGTGACCGCGGTTCTCGAGGTCGAGGGCCTCACGACCGAGTTCCACCTGAAGCACTCGACGGTGGCGGCGGTGGACGACATCTCCTTCCATGTCGACGAGGGCGAGTGCGTGGGTGTGGTGGGGGAGTCCGGCTGTGGCAAGACCACCACCGGGCTCTCGGTCATGCGGCTCCTCCCCCCCGTGGGCCACATCACGGGCGGATCGATCAGCCTCCTCGGACGGGATCTGGCGCCCCTGTCGGAGAACGAGATGTGCAAGGTCCGGGGCAACGACGTCGGCATGATCTTCCAGGACCCTCTGACCTCGCTCAACCCGACGATGACGATCGGTCGCCAGATCGCCGAGAGTGTCCGCCTCCACCGGGGGGCCTCCAAAGCCCAGGCTCGGGAACGCGCCCTCGAGGTCCTCTCCCTCGTCGACATGCCCCGACCCCGCGAGCGGCTCGACTCCTACCCCCACCAGCTCTCCGGCGGCCTGCGCCAGCGCGTCATGATCGCCATGGCCCTCGCCTGTGAGCCGAAACTCCTGATCGCCGACGAGCCCACCACGGCCCTCGATGTCACCATCCAGGCGCAGATCCTCGATCTCATCGACAACCTCCGCCAGGAACTGAGGATGGCGGTCGTGCTCATCACCCACGACATGGGGGTCATCGCCGGCCGCACGGATCGCGTGCTCGTGATGTACGCAGGGAAGATCGTCGAGGAGGCCTCGACCCTCGAGATGTTCACGAACATGCGCCACCGCTACTCCGAGGCGCTCCTGGCGTCGGTTCCCAAGGTCGATCAGGACGCGTCGGTGCCGTTGCGCAGCATCGCCGGACTTCCGCCCGACCTCTCCAAGCCTTTGCACCACTGTCGCTTCGCACCCCGGTGCCGGTTCGCGCACGACAACTGCTGGGAGCTCGAGCCGCCCCTGGTGCGCGTGGGCGGGAGCCCGACCCATCTGGCCGCGTGCTTCTACCCGGTTGGCACCGGAGAGGAGCACACCTCGGTGGCGGCCGAGGCGGCCGCCGCCTCCGGTGACCGCGTGCTGGGTGCCGAGGTGGGGCCCGACGGTGCGGTGATCACCCACCAACGGACGCGTGCCGAAAAGCTCGAAGGCCAAGAGGTGCTCCTCCAGGTGGATCGATTGGTCAAGGAGTTCCCGGTCACATCGGGAGTGGTGCTCCAGCGCAAGGTGGGCAGCGTCAAGGCGGTCTCGGACGTGTCGTTCTCCCTGCGCAAGGGCGAGACCTTCGGCCTTGTGGGCGAATCGGGCTGTGGCAAGACCACCATCGGCAGGCTTACCGTCGCTCTCGAACGTGCCGACTCCGGTCGCATCGTCTTCGACGGCCAGGACATCCGCCATCTTCGGGGCAAGGCGATGCGGAATAAACGGCGTGACATGCAACTTATGTTTCAGGATCCCTATGCCTCGCTGGACCCCCGCATGCGGGTGGGCACGATCCTGCGCGAGCCGCTCGTCGTCCAAGGGATCGGCAATTCCGCCCAGCGGAACGAAAAGGTCAAGTCACTGTTGAACGAGGTCGGGCTCAGCCCGAACGCCGTCGACCTCTACCCGCACGAATTCTCGGGTGGACAACGGCAGCGGATAGGACTGGCCCGTGCGTTGGCTCTCGAACCGCGTCTGATCGTCGCCGACGAGCCGGTATCCGCTCTCGACGTGTCGATCCAGGCGCAGATCCTGAATCTGTTGAAGGAGCTCCAGCTCCGGCACGAGCTCACCTACATCGTGATCTCGCACGACCTCGCCGTGGTGAAGTACGTGTCGGACACCATCGGCGTCATGTACCTCGGCAAGCTGGTCGAGGTCGGGCCGTCGCAAAGCGTCTACGAGCACACCGCCCATCCCTACACGCGTGCCCTGATCGATGCCATCCCCGAGCCCGACGTGGTCAGGGCCCGCGCCAAGCCGGTGGGGCACATCAAAGGGGAGCTCCCCTCGGCGCTCAATCCGCCGTCGGGTTGTCGATTCCGGACTCGCTGCCCCTTCGCCCAGGACATCTGCGCCCAGGAAGAACCCCCCCTGCGGCCCTTCGGGACACGACACCTCGCCGCGTGTCACTTCCCCCTGCAGACGCCGTCGGGCTCAGCCCCCGTCGACCAGGTCCCCGCCGCAGTCGGCTGACCGCCAGGCGGGTACCGCGGCGCGCCGCAGTGCTCATCGTTGCTGGAGTCGTACCTCCAGTGAGTCGCGCAGGGCGTCGCCGATGAAGTTGAAGGCCACCACGACGAGCACGATGGCGAGACCGGCCGGGTAGATCTCCCACCAGTAGCCCTGAATGGCGTAGGTGACGCCGTTCGAGAGCATCGATCCCCAGTCGGTCTGGGGGAGTTGCACCCCGAGACCGAGGAATCCCAGGAAGGCCAGGAACAAGATGGCGTCGGCCACCTGGAAGGTGGCATTGACGATGATGGTCCCGATGGCGTTGGGCAGGATGTGGCGCAAGACGATTCGTCGTCGGCTGCCTCCCATGACCCGTACCGCCTGCACGTATTCCCGGACTCGCAACGACAGTGTCTCGCCCCGGATGAGCCGACCCGGAACGAGCCACGAGACGAACGCGATGACGAGGATCAACACCGTCAACGTGGGGTGGAAGATCACGGCCAGGACGATCAGCAGGAACAACACCGGAATCGAAAGCAGGGTGTCAACGATGCGCATCATGAGGGCGTCGACCCAACCGCCGAAGAAGCCGGACACGGCTCCGTACAGTGCACCCCACGCCGTCCCCAGGATGGCGGCCAACAGTCCGACCACGAGAGAGTTCTTCCCGCCGAACATCAGACGGCCCAGGATGTCGTACCCGGCGTTGTCGGTGCCCAGCAGATGGGCCCCACTGGGCGAGGTATTCGATGTCGAATTGACGAGCGCCTCCTGGGCGTTCGTCTGGTTGGTGTGGTAGAAGACCGGCCCCAACCAGCAGAACAGCACCATGAAGACGAAGACGGCCAGCCCGATGACCGCCAGCTTGTTCTCCGTGAATACCGACACGATCTGACGGAGCATGCTCCCCGTAGAAACGGCTTCTCCGCCGCTCGGCGCGGTACCCTCGGCAGCCGCCAGCCGCTCGGACAACTCGGCAGCGATGGGTGCGGGCACGGGGAAGCCCGGTCCTCCCTCGCTCTGGACGGCGGGCGATGACCACGGCGAGCCCGAGGTGTCGCGGTCGCGATCACTTGGCATAGCGGATCCTTGGGTCGACGATGGCATAGAGAATGTCGGCCAGCAACGAGCCGATGACGGTGGCCAACGTGGCCACGAGCGCGGTCCCGAGGAGAAGCGGGACATCGGTGTTCGTGGCCGCTTCGTATGTCAAGAGCCCCATGCCGGGAAAGTTGAACACGGTCTCGGTGATGACCGCCCCGCTCACGATGGCGGGGATGGACAGGCCCAGCAACGTCACGATGGGGATGATGGCGTTGCGCAGCGCATGGCGGAACAACACCCGGCGAGGACTGGCTCCCTTGGCCCGGGCGGTGCGGACGTAGTCCTCGGTCATCGCCTCCATCATGGACGAGCGCATGTACCGGCTGAACGAAGCGATCGTGATCGCCGCCAACGTGAATTCGGGCAGGACGAGGCCACGCGGATCCCCGAGAATGGCGCCCACGGTCTGCCCTTGGGGGGCTTCCACCGAGAAGATGTGGATGTCGATGGCGAAGTAGAGGATCAGGAGCGTCCCCAGCAGGAACGAGGGCATGCCGTAGCCGACAAAGGTGAGACCGGTCAGTACGTGGTCGATGGGCTTGTTACGCCGGACAACCTGAAGGATCCCGAGCGGGACGGCGATGATCAAGGCCAGGACGGTGGAGATGCCCACGAGCACGAGCGTCTTGGGCAGGCGCTGGGCGATGACGGTCGTGACGTCCTGGTTCATCTTGTAGGAGTACCCGAGGTTGTGGTGCCAGACCAGGGTTTTGAGATACAAGTAGAACTGTACGAAGATGCCCTTGAAGTAGTTGTTGGTCACGTTGAACTGCCGGATCTGCGCTTTCGTGGCCCGAGGCCCGAGCGCAGCGCGGGCTGCTCCCCCCGGGATCACGTGGGTCAGCAGGAAGAGCCCCAACAGCACGAGCAGGACGACGATGACTGCCTGGATAATTCGTCGGATGAGAAAGGCGATCATCGCAGCGAACGCTAACGCGGAACCGCCCCGATCCTACGCATGGAGCGCGGGATCGGGGCGGTTCCCATCGTAGGGTGTCCGCTCTCGCCGGGAACGGCTACTTCACGAAGTACCAGTTCTCCGGGGTGATCGTCGACAGTGGGTTCTGCGGCACGACGCCGCGCAGGTTGTTCTGGGTCTCGGTCAGAGACTGCACCTGATCAGGCAGATAGATGACCGGCACGTCCTTCGCCATGAGGTTCTCGTAGTTGGCGAGAGACGCGTTGGTGAAGTCCGTCTGCTTGATGAAGTTGTCAGCCTGCGGGTTGCTGTAACTCCCGTAGTTGGCCACCGCCCCGGTGGCGAAGAGCTCCTCGCCGGTGGGGTAGATGTCGGGGGAGTAGACCCAGCTGCCGGCCCAGTCCTCGAACTCCCATGTGCAACTGGGTCCGGGTGTGCAGGCCGTGGCGTTCCCGATGACCGTGTCGAACGTCGACGTGGTCTCGTTGACGTGGATGCCGGCCGCCTCCCACGACGAGATTTCGTCATTGACCGCTTCGGTCTGGGTCGTGATCCCGGTGGCGAACTGCAGGTTGAACGTGAGCGGGGTGCCCTTCGGGATCCCCGCACCACACTGGTTGGCTCCGGTGCCCGGGTCCGTGCACGTGTCGGTGCCGCCGGAGTTGATCTTCCAACCGTGCGAGCTCAGGAGCGTTTCGGCATTGGACAGGCTGTAGGGGTAGGGGTTGGTCTTCTCGCCCGAGGACAGGAAGTTGGTCACCGGCAGCACCGGCACCGGCCCGTACTCGGGGGCTCCGTACCCCTTGAACACCTTGGAGATGATGGCGGGCTGGTCGACCAGGGTCTGCATGGCCTGGCGGAAGTACAGCTGCGAGATGATCTTGCCGGCCGCGCCACCATTACCCGAAGAGTTCAGGTTCACCGGGAAATACGCGAACTCCCAGCCGTAGTACTCGTTCAGGTAGAAGCCCGACAGCCGTGGGTCCTGGGCTGCCACCACGTTCGGGTTGGTGGTGGCCTTGGTCACGTTGGCCAACGGCAGGTAGCCGACCTGGAGCTTGCCACCGAGAAGGGCGTTGTACTCGGTGGGCTCGTCGGTGAACGGCGCCTCGATGAACTTCGTAAGCTTGGGCTTCACCGGGCCCGTGTAGGTGGGGTTCGGTGCCATGGTGATGTTCCCGGTGGCATCGAACGACGTCAGGTGCCACGGACCGTCGACCACCTGCCAGATGGGGTTGGTGGCGTAGGTCGAGAACGAGTTGTTGGCGGCCTTGGGGTTCGACGGGTCGTAGCCGGCCGACGTCGCCAGGAAGTCGAACACCTTGGTGCACGCCGCGTCGGTGGCGGCAGTGCCGTACGCGCCGCTGAAGCAACCTCCCGAACCCGCGGCGGCGCCCTTGGCGGTGATGTCCCAGGCCTTCGGCATCGGGGTGACCTGCGACAGGTTGTTGTAGGTGTACCAGTTGGTGTTCACCGCCCCGCTGAGGGTGAAGGTCACCTCGGTCGGGCTGGTGGCCACCACGTTGGTCACGTCGTCGGGGATGGCGTTGATCCCCGGCACGTAGGCACCGAAGTTGCTCTTCTGGGCGTGCATCATGTTCATCCAGAACACGACGTCCTGGGCGGTGACGGTCTCACCGTTGGACCACACGTAGTTGTTGAGGTCGATGGTGATGGTCTTCGAATCGCTGGAGTAGACGGGGTTCTTCCCGACCGACAGGGACAGGTTCAGATCCGGCGTGGTGCCCTGTCCGAACCAGTACAGCGGCCGGTACATGAGGTACTGGAACTGCGAGATGTTCGACACGCTGAACAGGCCCGGGGGATCGAAAGGAAAGATGAAGTTGGGTGCGGTCCCGGGCAGCTCCGCCCAGGTGGCCGTGCCCCCGGTCTGGGGGGTACCCCCGGTCGGGACCGTCGTGCCCTTGGCGGTGCCACTGGCGCTCGGCGTCGAGGGTGACGAGGAACAGGCCGCTAGGAGCAGCGCAGCGGCTGCCATCACGGCGGCGACGGTGAGCATTGTCCTGGTGCGTCTCATCGCATCTCCTCTTCTACCCATCGGCCTCTGCCGGGGAACATGACAGGAACGTTAACTTTCCGCGACGATCTTCGCGCTGATAGCGCATTTTGCCCATAGCGTGGTGGACAACAGTCGAGGTTGTGGTGTGTTTGCCCGCCGATCCCAGCCCCCGGAGAGGGTCCCTGACTGCTCTCGGTACACTCGCCTGGTGCCGAAGGACGCAGCGTCGGGGCGTCCTCGGAGACCGGACGGTCCCCGCAGTGGGCGCCCTGTCACCGATCGAGATGCGAGACCCACGCCTCCGAGCCGGGGAGCACCCGGCCGCGGCGCCGGCCGAGCCGCCGGTGCGCGACCCCGTCCCCCCCGTGCATCGCGCGACGAACGCCCTGGTCGGGGCGCTGATCGCCTCACACATGGGAGCTCGCCACGGAGGTCTGACCGGGGTCGCGGCGAGGGTCCTGCGAGGGGACCGCGCCCTGAGGGTCGAGGGGGAGAATGGTCCGAGGCGCGCCGCGCCCGATCCGAGGAGGCCGCACGACCGGCCCCCCGGACACGGCACGTCGACGTCGACCCCCGTCGTACTCCGAGACGGGGCGCGCCGGGACAGGCGAGGTCCGGTCCCAGACCCGACTCTCGGAGCGGGGCTCGAGCGGACTCGGCGCGGTCGCGCCGCGCCGATGGTGACACGAGAAGGTCTTCCGGCCCGCGCCGCGCCGACGGCGATACGACCAGGTCCACGAGACCGCGCCGTCCCGAGGCGGGGGGAGGGCGGAGCTCGCGCCCACCGGCGCGCCAGCCGGCCGAACGACGTCCGGAGCAAGACAGCCGTCCGCGCCGTCCCGAGGCGGGGGGCAGGTAGCCCCCGACCGACATCGGCAAGAACGTCACGCCCCGGGCCCACGCAGAGGTTCAGGCCGGACCGACCCGTCGGGGACCGACCTCGTGCCCCCCGGCCCGCCGACCGCAGACCCACTGCCGACCGCAGACCCACTGCCGACCGCAGACCCACTGCCGACCGCAGACCCACTGCCGACCGCAGACCCACTGCCGACCGCAGACCCACTGCCAACCGCAGACCCACGGCCGACCGCAGACCCACTGCCGACCGCAGACCCACGGCCGATCGCAGACCCACTGCCGACCGCAGACCCACTGCCAACCGCAGACCCACGGCCGACCGCAGACCCACGGCCGACCGCAGACCCACGGCCGATCGCAGACCCACGGCCGATCGCAGACCCACTGCCGATCGCAGGCCGACGGTGCCCCCGTTGCCCGGGGCGGGCCGGGGATGGGGGAGCGTGGCCCGCAAGGGGGCCCGCGCGCTCAGCGGGGACGGGGCACACGGGCCCGACGACGAGCGCGAGGCGGCCCGTTCCGACCGTGGCCATCCGCGTCCGCAATGGACCGAGGAGGTCTGGGTGTTCGACGGGCTGGCGACCGACGCCCCCGAACGCACCCGCCCGGCCCGGTCGGGCCCGGCGCGTCGTCCTGATCGTTTGGGCACCACCGACCGGCGACCTTCACCGACGTCACCCAAGACCGACGAGGCCCTCCCCTCCGAGGTCGTCGACGAGATCGCCGGCGCGGTGGGGCGCGCCCGAGCGGGCAAGGTGGCCGACCGTCTGGCCGCGGCGGCACGTGCCTACGAGCGCGACCGCTATCCCGAAGCGCTGCGGATCACGCGGGAGCTCGTCGAGCAGGTGCCGGAGTCGGCGGCGGCGCGCGAGCTGCACGGCCTCGTCTGCTATCGGCTGAACCGCTGGCGCGAAGCGGTCAAACATCTCGAGGCGGCGAGAAGGCTGTCGGGCGGCGACCCGAGCCAGCTCCCGGTCATCATGGACTGTCACCGCGCCCAGGGACACCACCGCCGCGTCGAGGTCCTGTGGGACGAGCTGCGCGCCGCGTCGCCGTCGGCCGACGTGCTCGTCGAGGGCCGGCTGGTGCTGGCCGAGGACCTGGCCGAGTCCGGCAAGCTCGACGAGGCCATCCTGGTGCTCGCCACCGCAGGGGCGGCCCGAAACCTCCGCAACCCAGGCGACCGGCACCTCCGGCAGTGGTACGTCCTGGCCGACCTGTACGAGCGGGCCGGCAACGTCCCCCTGGCCCGGGAGCTGTTCGCCCGCGTGGCAGCGGCGGACCCCGAGCTGGCCGACGTCACCGAACGCCTCCTCGCACTGGGCGCACCCCGGCGCCGCCAACGACGGGGAACCGCAGGCGGCCGTCGCTAGCATCGAACGCATGTCCCCGGCGACCGCCCCCACGGGAGGGTCAGGCTTCGTCGACCTCCGCAGTGACACCGTCACCCGCCCCACTCCAGAGATGCGCCGGGCCATGGCCGAGGCCGAGGTGGGCGACGACGGGTACGGGGACGACCCCACCGTCAACAAGCTCGAGGAGACCTACGCCGAGCGGGTGGGCAAGCAGGCGGCGATGTACGTCCCGTCGGGGACCATGGCGAACCAGGTGGCGCTGCGCGTGCTGTGTGCGCCCGGACTGTTGGCCATCGCCGGCCGGCGCCAGCACGTGGTGATCTACGAGGCCGCCGCGGTGGCCGCCAACGCCGGGATCCAGATCCATCCCGTCGACGACACCGACGGCACCATCTCCGTGGCCGACATCGAATGGGCGATCGAGGCCGCATCGCACCATTACCCCGCCCCCGGGATCGTGTGCATCGAGCAGACGCACATGCCCTCGGGGGGAGTGCCGTGGAGCCTCGCCGCCGTCGAGGCCGTCGTGGCCGCGGCGGGAGAGCTGCCCGTGCACATGGACGGGGCACGGCTCTTCAACGCCGAAGTCGTCACGGGTGTGCACGCGGCGCGCTTCGCGGCGCCCGTCACCACCGTGATGTCGTGTCTCTCCAAGGGACTGTGCGCGCCGGTGGGCTCGGTCCTGGCCGGCCCCGCCGACGTCATGGAACAGGCGCGCGTCGAACGGCTCCGTCTCGGGGGCAGCATGCGCCAGGCCGGGGTCATCGCCGCGGCCGGGCTCGTGGCCCTGACGACGATGGTCGAGCGACTGGCCGAGGACCATGCCCGGGCCCGGCGCCTGGCCCAGGCGGTGGCGGACCGCTGGCCCGACGCCGGCTGCGACCCCGGCTCGGTCCCCACCAACATGGTCATCTTCACCCACCCCGCTCCCGACCGGATCATCGACCACCTCCACGGCGAGGGCATCCTGTCGGGAACGATCGCACCGGGCGTCATGCGCCTCGTCACCCACCACGACGTGGACGACATCGGTCTCGAGCGTGCCGTCAAGGCCGTGGCGAGCGCCCCGTAGCCTCGAGACAGCAGAAGGCAGGGCGGTAGGCTCGAACCCACATCCGCAGATTCTCCGACAGGAGGCGTCACCCGTGGCCACCAACATCGAGGCGCTGCTCGGCAAAGAAGCCGAGAGCCTTCTCACCCACACCTGCAAGGGGGTCACGGCCGACGAGCTGAACCTCCCGGGCCCGGACTACATCGACCGTGTCTTCCTCGGCACCGACCGGCCCATCCCCGTGGTCCGCAGCCTGGCCACGCTGTACCAGCACGGTCGGCTGGGCGGAACCGGCTACCTGTCGATCCTCCCCGTGGACCAGGGCATCGAGCACTCCGGCGCGGCCAGCTTCGCCAAGAACCCCGCCTACTTCGACCCCGCCAATCTGGTGGAACTGGCCCTCGAGGCCGGGTCCTCGGGCATCGCCACCACCCTGGGCGGCCTCGGCGCGATCGCCCGCCGCTACGCACATCGGATCCCGTTCATCGTCAAGCTCAACCACAACGAGTTCCTCCACTATCCGAGCCAGTACGACCAGGTCATGTTCGGATCGGCGCGCCAGGCGGCGGACCTCGGTGCGGTGGGTGTGGGCGCCACCATCTACTTCGGCTCCGAGCAGAGCGACCGCCAGATCCAGGAGGTGCGGGCCGCCTTCGCCGAGGCCCACGAGCTCGGCATGTTCACCGTCTTGTGGTGCTACCTGCGCAACCCCGCCTTCAAGACCAAAGAGGCCGACTACCACGTCGCCGCCGACCTCACCGGTCAGGCCAACCACATCGGCGTCACCATCGAAGCCGACCTCATCAAGCAGAAGCAGCCCGAGAACAACGGGGGCTACAACGCCTTGAAGTTCGGCAAGACCGACCCGCTGGTCTACGAGCAGCTCACGACCGATCACCCCGTCGACCTCACGCGCTGGCAGGTCATCAACTGCTACGCGGGCCGCATCGGCCTCATCAACTCCGGAGGGGAGTCCAAGGGCGCCGACGACCTCGCCCAGGCGGTGCGCACGGCGGTCATCAACAAGCGGGCGGGTGGGACCGGCCTCATCGTCGGCCGCAAGGCATTCCAGCGACCCATGGCGGCGGGCGTCGAGCTCCTTCACGCCGTCCAGGACGTCTTCCTCGACCCTTCGGTCACCATCGCCTAGGGAAATCTCGTCCCCCTCGGGAATTTTCCCGGAATTCCGCGAATTCCCGGCCCGGCGGTGCCCTCGGGGAGGGCGCGGTTCCCGGAGCACGTCGGTGACGGCGGTATGCTCGAGTGAAGGGTCGGTGCTCGCGCGTCCCCGCAGCAGTGAAGGGGTCGGGGGCGCCGTCCGATCTCGAGACAGGGGGCTTACGGTGTCCACCGCGACACGTCACCACCAGACCACCGAGCTCGACCGTGTGGTGATCCGGTTCGCCGGCGACTCGGGCGACGGGATGCAGCTGACGGGCAGCCAGTTCACCTCGGTGAGCTCGGCGTTCGGGAACGACACCGCCACCCTTCCCGACTTCCCGGCGGAGATCCGGGCCCCTGCGGGCACCCTGGCCGGGGTATCGGCCTTCCAGGTCCACATCTCGGACCACGACATCCTCACCCCCGGGGACCAACCCAGCGTCCTCGTGGCCATGAACCCCGCCGCCCTCAAGACGAACGTGGGGGCGGTTCCCCCCGGCGGCATCGTCATCGTGAACGTCGACGCCTTCGACGAACGGGCCTTCGAAAAGGCGAACTACACCTCGAACCCCCTCACCGACGGCAGCCTGGTCGCCTACAAGGTGTACGAGGTCCCCATGACCTCGCTCACGATGGAGGTCGCCAAGGCGGCGGGTGTGAAGCCCCGCGACGCGGAGCGGTCCAAGAACTTCTTCGCGCTCGGCCTCGTGAGCTGGCTCTACAGCCGGCCCGTCGACGGCACGCTGGCGTGGATCGAGAAGCGATTCGCCTCCGCCCCGATGGTGCTCGACGCCAACACCCGCGCCTTCAAGGCGGGGTACAACTTCGGCGAGACGGCGGAGCTGTTCGAGGTCAACTACCAGGTGCGGCCGGCGGCGCTCGAACCCGGCGTCTACACCAACATCACCGGCAACACCGCCCTGGCGTGGGGGCTCATCGCCGCCGCTCACCAGGCCCACCTCCCGCTCTTCCTGGGTTCCTACCCGATCACCCCGGCCTCGGACATCCTCCACGAGCTGTCCAAGCACAAGCACTTCGGCGTGCGCACCGTCCAGGCCGAGGACGAGATCGCCGGCGTCGGCGCCGCCATCGGGGCCGCCTTCGGGGGCTCGCTGGGCGTGACCACCACCAGCGGGCCCGGGGCCGACCTGAAGTCGGAGTCCGTGGGCATGGCGGTGAGCCTCGAGCTCCCGCTCCTGGTCATCAACATCCAGCGGGGTGGCCCCTCCACGGGCCTGCCCACCAAGACCGAGCAGTCCGACCTCCTCCATGCCATGTACAGCCGGCACGGCGAGGCGCCGGTGCCCATCGTGGCCCCCATGACGCCCTCGCACTGCTTCGACGTCGCCATCGAGGCGGCCCGGATCGCCGTGAAGTACCGCACCCCGGTGATCGTGCTGTCCGACGGGTACCTGGCCAACGGCGCCGAGCCGTGGCGGCTGCCCGACGCGACCACGCTGCCGGATCTCCATGTCGAGTTCGCCACGGAGACGAACCACACCGACGACGACGGCACCGCCGTCTTCTGGCCCTACGTCCGCGACGAGCAGACCCTGGCCCGCCCCTGGGCCGTGCCCGGCACGCCCGGGCTTGAGCACCGCATCGGTGCCCTCGAGAAGCAGGACGGCTCGGGCAACGTCTCGTACGACCCGGTCAACCACGAGCGCATGGTGCACCTGCGCGCCGCCAAGGTGGCGGGCATCGCGAACGACATCCCCCTCCTCGAGGTCGACGACCCCGCCGGCGTCGGCGGCGCCCCCGTGCTCGTACTGGGCTGGGGGTCCACCTTCGGGGCCATCGCCGCCGGGGTGCGCCGGGTGCGGGCCCGCGGGCTGTCGGTCGCTCATGCCCAGGTGGTCCACCTCAACCCCTTCCCGAGGAACCTCGGCGAGGTGCTGCACGCCTACGAGAAGGTCCTCGTGCCCGAGGCCAACCTGGGCCAGCTGGCCCGGCTCGTGCGCGCCGACTTCCTCGTCGACGCCAGGTCCCTCAGCAAGGTCCAGGGCGTCCCGTTCCGGGCGGCGGAGATCGAAGAGGTGGTGCTCGAGATGCTCGGAGCCACGTCCGCCACCACCATCGCGGAAGAGGACGTGGCCAGCTGATGACCGACACCCAGATCCCGGTGACGACCCGCAAGGACTGGACCTCGGACCAGGAGGTGCGTTGGTGCCCGGGGTGCGGGGACTACTCGATCCTCGCCGCTCTGCAGATGCTCATGCCCGACCTCGGGGTCCGGCGTGAGAACACCGTGTTCGTGTCCGGCATCGGCTGCGCAGCGCGCCTTCCGTACTACATGAACACCTACGGCATGCACTCGATCCACGGGCGTGCCCCCGCCATCGCCACCGGGTTGGCCGTGACGCGGCCCGATCTCGACGTATGGGTGATCACCGGTGACGGCGACTCGTTGTCGATCGGCGGCAACCACCTCATCCACGCCCTGCGCCGCAACGTCAAGATCACGATCTTGCTGTTCAACAACCAGATCTACGGCCTGACCAAGGGCCAGTACTCGCCCACCTCGGAACAGGGCAAGGTCACTAAATCGACGCCCTTCGGCTCGCTCGACACACCGTTCAACCCGGTCAGCCTGGCGCTGGGTGCTGAGGCCAGCTTCGTGGCGCGCACCCACGACATGGACCGCAAGCACATGCAGGAGATGTTCCGGCGGGCCCACGACCACAACGGAGCCGCCTTCGTCGAGATCTATCAGAACTGCAATGTCTTCAACGACGGCGCCTTCGAGAAGATCACCGGGCGTGACGTGCGCGCCGACAACGTCATCCCGCTCGTGCACGGCGAGCCCATCCGCTTCGGCGCCGAGCTGGAGCACGGTGTCGTCATGGAGCCCGACGGCCGCCTGCGGGTCGCCGAGGTCGCCGATGTCGGAGAGGACGCCCTGTTGGTCCACGACGAACGGCGGGACGAGCCGGGGCTGGCCTTCCAGCTGAGCCGCCTGGCCCGGGGCCCCTACGAGCCGACGCCCATCGGCGTCTTCCGGGCCGTGGAACGCCCCGAGTACGGGGCGGCCATGACCCAGCAGCTCCTCGACGCCAACGAACGCCGCGGCCCCGGCGACCTCACCAGCTTGCTGGCCTCGGGCGGGACCTGGACCGTCGAGGGCTGAGCGGTCCGGTCCGGGGACCGGACCGGGAAACAGGCCCAGGGTCCCATCCCGACCGCCTCAACCGCACCCAGCGTGGCGCCGATACCTCTCTGGGTACTGACGAGCCTTCCTGTGGCGGGACGGGCTCGCAGGCCCTCGGGGGGTACAGGAACAGGGTGCCCGCGGTGCTGTTCGCAGCGGTCGCTGCAACGAAGGGGCGCGCCGCGGCGCCCCTGTTCCTCGGGCCTGTTCCCCGGGCCTGTTCCTCAGGCCTGTTCCTCCTCCACTGTCCGGTACACCATCCCGGTCCGGGGCTTCGGATGGAAGTAGGTGCTCTTCGGGGGCATGCGCTGGCGGGCGTGGGCCCAGTCCGAGATCTGGTCCACGGTGACGGGCCGCAACAGCACGGCCGCATCGGCGCGTCCCGCCGAGACCTCCGCGACCGCGCTGCGCCAGTCGTGGACATAGGCCACCGAAGCGTCGGGGAGGGCGTCGGTCGCCAGGGCCACGAGGCTCGAGTCGAGGTCCGAACCCGCCTCCGCGTAGGTCTGCTCACGGGGGGTGAGCAACCACACGCCGTGCCCGGTGACGAGAGCGAGCGCACCGGACTGCGCCACCGACTCGACGAGCTGTTGGTCGCCCGGCCCGGCGTGCACGGTGTCGAACCACCGGCCGAACCACTCCGCCACGTCGAGGTCGGGCGGGACCCCGGTGATGGTGCGATGGATGGGACCGACGGTGAGCTGGCCCTCGGACAGCTCCACCACGAGCGCCATCACCAGGTCGTAGGGGCCGGGTGCCCCGCCCCGGGCGGCGCGTCGCTCGGCTTGGTAGGTGAGCGCCGTCTCGTAGCGGTGATGGCCGTCGGCGATCACGACGGGGGCGGTCTCCACGGCCCGCCCGATCTCCTCGATGACCCCGGGCGCGTCCAGCACCCACAGCGCATGGCGCACGCCGTCGTCGTCGACGGCCTCGGCGTGCGGCGGCCCCTCGGGCTCGTAGGCGGCGGCCAGCCCGCGCGCCAGCGACAGGCCCCAGATGGGAGAGAGGTTGGCCCGACAGGCGCGCAGCAGGTCGAGCCGGTCGCTCTTGTCCTTGGGGATGGTGTGCTCGTGGGGGAGGATGTCGCCGCCGGGCGGTTCGCATTCCAGCGCGCCGATGACCCCGGTGGTCGAACCCCCACCGGGGTCGGTCATCCGGTACGCATAAAAGGCGGCCCGGCCCTCGGGCACGAGCACGCCGTCCTCGCGCCACGTGGCGAAGATCTGTGCCGCCGAGCGGTACTTGTCCAGCCCGGTGCGGGGGTCTTGCACCGGGAGCTCCACGTGGATGGCGTTGGCGCGGTGACGAGCCGCCAGGGCGGCGCGCTCCTCGGGCCCCACTACGTCGTAGGGAGGGGCGATGACCTTGTCGAGGGGGAGGGACTTGTCGTAGCGAAGACCTTCGAACGGCGAGAAGCGGGGCATCGGCCTTGCGTAGCACAACGGCGTGAGGCTGGGGGACGAGCGGCACGCCTCGTAGACTGCTCGGCGTGGTGCGTCCTGAAAGCTGGACCAGACCAGTGGGTGCAAGTCCCACCCGGGTAAAGGCCGGAGAGCCCGGTAGCAGGCCCCGGTCCGTCGCTGAGAGGCGGCGGGCTGAGCGGGGTGTCAAAAGCCTCTTCGGAGGGAGCAAGTGCGCGGGCCGTAGTGCCATCAGGCGCGAGTCCTGCAGCCTCGTCACAGTTACAACGGAGGAGCCGAGCCGCTCACGTCACGGCGAAGGCAGCATTCGACCACTGGCGTTCCGGACATGCGCTGGTCGGGTCCTTCCGGGGTATGGGGAGCGGCACGTGCACATGGCTTGGTTCGGAACAGGAGAGATCCGTCTTCCCAGCCTGGTCAGCAAGGACCGCTCGTATAAGCCAGTGGTGAAGTCGAGCGGAGGGAAGCGGAAGTCAGGCGGGGTCGTAGTACTGCTGATCGTTGGGAGTAACCCAAGGGGAGGGAAGGGCCCCGACTTCGGTCACGCCGGCGACAGAGCCAGGTGCGAGGACATGGCCGGGACCGCCCGGTCCAACTCTCCCAGCGGGCCTATGCCCGTTGTTAGCGCACGGGGACTCTGTCAACGGCTATGGGCTAGGGCCAAGGAGTCATCTCGGCCCCGTTGCGCTGGTCTTGACCCCAGGTGCGCCGACCTCGCACCTGGTGCCAGCGTCACGGATGTCGGGGAGGCTGCGTAACCATGCTGAGAAGACCGTCGGTGAGCTGTGTGCGGGCAAATCGCATGCACAGTTCGATGGGCGGGTGCTGGAAACGGAGTGACGCTGTTCGTCCTTCTGCGGGTCTTGGGTCGGTGAGCTGAGAATGCCACCACAGGTACCTGGTCGAGACCCAGGCGAACTGGGGAGCCACCGCGCCAGCACTCGACCCTCTACCGCAACGCCCGAGGACGTCGACCCCGGGGTCGACCGCGTCCTCACGGTCCCCAACGCCATCACCCTGGTCCGGCTGGCCTGTATCCCCGTGTTCGTGTGGTTGCTGTTCGGCGCCCACCATCAGGTGGCGGCGGCCATCTTGCTGGCCGTCCTCGGCGCCACCGACTGGGTCGACGGGTTCGTCGCCCGTCGATGGCACCAGGTGTCCACCCTCGGCAAGGTGCTCGACCCCACCGCCGACCGGGTCCTGGTGGCAACGGCGGTGATCTCGGTGATCGTGGCCGGTGCCGTGCCCCTGTGGTTCGGCGTGCTCACGGTGGTGCGCGAGGCCCTCGTCTCCGCCGCGGTGCTGCTGCTGGCGGGACTGGGCGCGGAGCGGATCGACGTGTTGTGGGTCGGCAAGGCCGGGACCTTCGGGCTCATGTTCGCCTATCCCACCTTCCTCCTCGCCCACGGCCACGCCGGGTGGCAGCACCCCATCGAGATCGTGGCCTGGCTGAGTGCCGTTCCGGCCCTCACACTGGCGTGGATCGCGGCCGCCGCGTACGTCCCGGTGTCGCGACGCGCCCTCGCTCGGGGTCGCGCGAATCGGATGGCGGCGGGGTAGGGTCGCCGTGGTGCTCGCATGAAGGCGGTGATCATGGCGGGCGGCGAAGGCACGCGCCTCCGCCCGCTGACGTCCAACCAACCGAAGCCCATGCTGCCCATGGCCAACCGGCCCATGATGGAGCACGTCGTCAACCTGCTGCGCCAGCACGGCTTCGAGGACATCGTGGTCACCGTGGCCTTCATGGCCAACGCCATCCGCAGCTACTTCGGTGACGGGTCGGAGTTCGGCGTGCGCATGGTGTACGCCACCGAGGAGACGCCCCTGGGCACGGCCGGCTCGGTCCGCAACGCCCGCGACGAGCTCGACGAGCGGTTCGTGGTCATCTCGGGCGACGTGCTCACCGATCTCGACCTGACGACGCTCGTCGACCATCACGAGTCGAAGGGGGCGCTGGCCACGATCGCGCTCAAGGCGGTGGACAATCCCCTCGAGTTCGGGATCGTCATCACCCGCGAGGACGGGTCGATCGAGCGGTTCCTGGAGAAGCCCACCTGGGGCCAGGTCTTCAGCGACACCATCAACACCGGTATCTACGTGCTCGAGCCGGAGATCTTCGATTTCATCCCCGAGGGCCGCGCCGTCGACTTCTCCGAGGAGGTGTTCCCGGCGGTCCTCGAGGCCCACAAACCCCTGTTCGGGTACGTGGCCGGGGGCTACTGGGAGGACGTGGGCACCCTCGATGCCTATCTGCGCTCCCACCAGGACATCCTCGACGAGAACGTCGCCGTCCAGATCAGCGGGTTCGCCCTGCGGCCCGGTGTCTGGCTCGGCAAGGGTGCCGAGCTCGACCCGACGGCCGAGGTCAAAGGCCCGGTCATCATCGGCGACAACTGCCACGTGGGGGCGGGCGGGGTCCTGGGCCAGTACTGCGTGATCGGCGCCAACGCCCGCATCGGGGACAACGCGTCGCTCGAGCGCACCGTCGTTCACGACAACGCCTTCCTCGGAGCCGGCGTCCGTCTCGACGGATGCGTGCTGGGCCGGTCCTGTGACCTGCGCCAAGGGGTGCGGTGCGAGGAGGGCGTGGTCCTCGGCGACGAGTCCTTCGTCGGCGCCCACGCCGTGATCAAGTCCGGGGTCAAGGTCTACCCGTTCAAGACGGTGGAGGCCGGCGCCACGGTCAACACCTCGATCGTGTGGGAGTCACGGGGGCCGCGTTCGCTCTTCGGGCGGCTCGGCATCACCGGGCTCGCCAACGTCGATATCAGCCCGGAGCTCGTCATGCGCCTGTCGATGGCGTGGGCCAGCACCCTCGAGAAGGGGAGCACCATCACCGCCTCGCGTGACACGTCGCGGGCGGCACGCGTGCTCAAGCGGGCCATGATCGTGGGCTGCAACGCGGCGGGCGTGGACGTGGAGGACCTCGAGGTGGCCACGGTGCCCGTCACGCGCTTCCAGGCGCGCTCGGGGCGGAGCCTGGGTGGCATCACCGTCCGTCTCTTCGAGCAGGACACGCAGTCGGTGATGATCCGGTTCTTCGACCAGGACGGCATCGACATCGCCGAGCCCGGGCAACGCAAGATCGAGCGGCTCTACCACCGTGAGGAGTTCCGGCGAGCGCTGGCCTCGGAGATCGGCGACATCGGGTACGCGCCGCGCGCCCTCGAGCTGTACACCGCCGCGCTCAGCGACACCGTGGACGTCGACGCCATCGCCCGGTCCGGATTCAAGATGGTCCTCGACTACTCCTTCGGGACGGCCAGCTTCGTGATGCCCAATGTGCTCGCCAAGCTGGGGGCCGAGGTCCTGGTGGTGAACCCTTACGCGGCGACCGCCGCGGTCATGGCCAGCGACGCCCGGGCCGCGGCCGGGCACGTGGCCGACCTGGTGCGGGCGTCGGGGGCGCACCTCGGGGCCGTGATCGACCCGGGCGGGGAGAACATCACCCTGGTGGACGACGAGGGCAAGGTCTTCTCCGACAACCAGACCCTCTTATTGCTTCTCGACCTGGTGGTTTCCAGGGTCCGGCACGCCAAGGTGGCCCTGCCGGTGTCGTCGCCCATGGCGGCCGAGCACATCTGCGGCGAGCACGGGGCCGAGATCACATGGACCAAGCTCTCCGCCACCCACATCATGGAGGTGGCGAGCACGGGCGGGGTGACCTTCGCCGCCAGTCAGATGGGGGGCTACATCTTCCCGCGCTTTCTCCCCGCCTTCGACGGCGTGGCGACCCTCGTCCACCTGTTGGCCATGCTGGCGCGCACCGACGAGCGCTTGTCGAAGCTGGCGAGCCGGCTCCCGCCCATTCACATCGTCCACGAAGAGGTCGTCACACCGTGGGAGCAGAAGGGCACCGTGATGCGCACCACCGTCGAGCGGGCCCAAGGGCGCGACGTCATTCTCGTCGACGGCGTGAAGCTCCCCGAGCCCGACGGGTGGACCTTGGTGGTGCCCGATCCCGAAGAGCCCGTCACCCACGTGTGGGCCGAAGCGCCCAGTGAAGCCGAGGCGCGCGCGCGGGCCCAGGAACAAGCGATCCGCATCCGGCAGATGATGCAGTGACCCACAGGTGTTCGGGAGCGACCCGGGCACCGGCGAGGCCTTTCCGGTATGGTCCCGGCCATGCTGGTCCCCGACGATCGCCGCTACAGCTCTGACCACGAATGGGCACGGCTTGCCGACGGCACGGTGCGAGTGGGGATCACCGATTACGCCCAGGACGCGCTGGGCGACGTCGTCTACGTGGACCTCCCCACGGTGGGCGCCCACGTCGACGTTGGAGGCGTGCTCGGTGAGGTCGAATCGACCAAGTCCGTGTCGGAGATCTATGCGCCGGTCGCGGGCGAGGTGGTGGCGGTCAACACCGCCTTGGCGGATACGCCCGAGCTCCTCAACACCGACCCCTACGGGGCGGGGTGGATCAGCGAGATCGCTCCCACCGACCCAGGATCACTCGATTCGCTTCTCGACGCAGCGCGCTACACGGCGCTGATCTCCGAGTAGTTTGACGTCGGGCGGGCTCGGGGGGACGGGCTAGCGTGGACGGCGTGTTCTGCAACAACTGCGGGCATCGCAACCCTGGTGATGCCAATTTCTGCTCGTCGTGCGGCGCCGTGCTCAGCGCCGGGTCATCCGACACGACGGTGACCCTTCACCCCGTCGACGCCCAGGGCGAGGCGGGTGACGAGGAGCTCAGCGTGACACTTCCCGAACGCCCCAGCGGCACCGGGCTCCTGGTGGTGAAGCGAGGCCCCAATGCCGGCACGCGCTTCGATCTCGTGACCGACATCACGCGGGCCGGACGCCATCCCGAGAGCGACATCTTCCTCGACGACATCACCGTGTCGCGACGTCACGCCGAATTCAGCAAAGGTCACGGTGGCTACACCGTGCGGGACGTGGGCTCGCTCAACGGCACATACGTGAACCGCGAGCGCATCGAAGAAGCGGTGCTCTCCTCGGGCGACGAGGTGCAGATCGGGAAGTTCAAGCTCGTGTACCTGGCGGCGGCGGACGAGTGAGCGTCCTGGCCGCGACACCATGAGCAGCCGGACCTACCTCTCGATCGGGGACGTGCTCGCGCTGCTGCGCCAGGAATTCCCCGACGTCACCATTTCGAAGATCCGGTTCCTCGAGAGCCAGGGCCTCGTCAATCCCGAGCGGACCCCGTCGGGATACCGCAAGTTCTACGAGCACGACGTCGAGCGGTTGCGCTGGGTGTTGCGTCAGCAGCGCGAGCACTTCCTTCCCCTCAAGGTCATCAAGGGTCGTCTCGAACAGGAGGTCCCCGACTACGGCGACGACAACGGGCACGACGGCGCCCCGGGGACTCCGACGCCGGGACACGCCGAGCCCGCGCTCGTGGGACGCGCCGGTGGCGCGGGCTCCCGGGCGGCGGGGCGCGAGCTTCCCGGGTTCGAGGCCCGGGGCAGCGACACCGTTCGCCGGCGCCCCGATCAGGGTCAGGGGGCCCCGGACCCCGGTGCCGCCCGGCCAGACCTGACCCGGGGTGGTGGTGCGGCGGCGGGGCCCGCCCCGTCGGCGGAGCCGTCGTCGCGGGCGGCGACGGCACCGGGTGCGGTGCCCACCGGCGCGGGTCCGGCCCGCCCGGGCGCGGTCGGACGCGGGCCCACGTCGGGAGCGGCGTCAGGGTCGGGTGGACCGGCCGGCCCCGCCGACCCCCGCACCCCGTCCGGCCGTGGATCCGCGAGCGGGTGCGGTGGCCACCCCCGAGCCCACCAAGGTGCCGCGGGCGTCCATGGGATCGACGGACCTGGGTTCTCGGCATCCCCGGCCGGCTCATGCCAGCGCCGTCACCACGGCGGCGCAGGAGTTGACCGACGAGCTCGTCGTGGGTGCGTTGTCGGGCGCCAGCATGACCATCGAGGAGCTGGCCCAGGGCAGTGGCGTGGACGTCGCCGCGGTGGAGGAGCTCGAGTCCTACGGGCTGCTGTGCGGACGGGTGGTCGGCGGCGTGTCGTACTACGACGAGGACGCGCTCACCGTGGCCCGTGTGGCGGGGGGATTGGCGCGCTACGGGGTGGAAGCCAGACATCTCCGACTGCACAAGCACGCCGCAGAGCGCGAGGCCGGGTTCATCGAGCAGATCGTCCTGCCCATTCTCAAACAGCGCAATCCCGAGGCCCGTCTGCGCGCCCACGAGATCGTGACGGAGTTGACCCAGCTGGGCCAGGCACTTCGGGAGGTCCTCCTGCGCACCACGTTGCGCGACCAGCTCGGCAGGTGAGCGGGCGCGGCACGTGAACGAGCGCGGCGGCGCACGAATCCTGCACGACCGCGACGCGCTGGCACGGACGGTGGCCAGACTGGGGGAGGAGTTGTCCGAGGCCTACCCCGATGGCGTGCTCCTGGTGGCGGTCCTCAAAGGCAGCCTGCCCTTCGTCGCCGACCTGGCACGCCAGGTGAGGGTCCCGTGCGAGGTCGACTTCCTGGGCATCTCCCCGTACACCGAGGGCACCGGTCGGGTGCGGATCGTCAAGGACCTCGACCACGATGTGCACGACCACCACGTGGTCCTGGTGGAGGACATCGTCGACACCGGCCTCACCTGCACATACATCCTCGGGGAACTCGGCCGCCGGGGCCCGAGGTCGCTCGAGGTCTGCACCCTGTTCGATCGCCGGGTGCGGCGGATCGTCCCCGTCTCGGTGCGCTTCTCGGGCTTCGAGGCCACAGATGACCTGCTCCTCGGGTACGGGCTCGACGTGGCAGGCCGCTACCGCAATCTGCCGTTCGTCGCCGCAGGTGACCCCCGAACGCTCGAATCGGACCCCGACGCGTATGTCGGGGCCCTCTACGGGCGGTAAGTTTCAAGCATGGTCGAGGTGCGGCTGAGCGCGGTGAGGGTGGACCTGCAGTCCAACACGCCCGTGCTGTTGCTCACCGAGGCCGAGGGCCTCGGTCGGACGCTGCCGATCTTCATCGGCGCACCCGAGGCCACCGCCATCGCCTTCGCCATCCAAGGCGTCGCCACACCCCGACCGATGACACACGACCTGTTGCGCGACGTCGTCGACGCGCTCGGCGCCACGCTGGAGCGCGTCGTCATCACGGAGTTGCGTTCCGCCACATATTTTGCCGAGCTCCAACTCAAGCGCGGCACGGGCACGTTGAACGTGTCGAGTCGCCCGTCGGACGCCGTGGCGCTGGCCGTGCGTACCGGGAGCCCGCTCTACGTCGCCGACGATCTGATGGACGCCGAGGGGATCCTGCTTCCCTCCGAGGACGAGGATGAGGACGGCGACCCGTCGACGCCCGACGAATTGGTGGGGGAGTTCCGCCAGTTTCTCGACACCGTCAGGCCCGAGGACTTCAGCTCCTGAGCACCTCGGCACGGCACCGGTTGCGCCGGTGGATCACGGCGGGCGCGACGCGTGGCGCTCGGCCGCTCATGGTCGCCACGGCGGCGTTGGGGGTCGTGGGCCTCGCGGCGTGCTCGTCGCCCAAGGCCGGCACGCCGACAACGGCCACGACCGCATCGCCGGGGAGCACGTCGACCTCGTCGACCACCACCTCGTCGGTCCCGGCCGGAGTGGCCTGTGCGGCCCGTGACCTCGCCGCCAAGGTCGTCGGGTCCCAGGGCGCGGCGGGGACGTTCGAGCTCACGTTCGCGTTGCACAACACCTCGACCCTGTCGTGCCCCATGGAGGGCTACCCCGGGGCCCAGCTCCTCGACGCGTCGGGAACCGAGCTCGCCACCCACGTGGTGAGCGGCGGGAATTACCAGTTCACGAATTTCGCCCCGGCTCCGGTGGTGCTCGGGGCGGGGGCGACGGCGTACTTCAACCTTGCCTACTCCGACGTGCCCACCGGCAACGAGACGACATGCCCGACGGCGACCCAGGTCGAGGTGACGCCGCCTCACGCCGTAGACCACGACGTGGTGGCGGTCAACGCCATGGTGTGCAACGGGGGGACGCTCACGGTGTCACCGGTCTTCAGCCAGACCTCACCGCAGACACAGACCACGGCACCGCCCCAAGCCTGACTCGCCCCGTGGCGTCGGCGTCGGGCTGGAGCGTCACGCCGTGGCGCTGGAGCGCGTCGGCGTGAAGTCAGGCGTCGGCGTCCACGCGAACGAGCAGCCGGCCGCGCACGCGTGACGCCAGGATGTCGGAGAGGGCGTCACCGACTTCGTCGAGTCGCACCTCAGCGGCGATCAGATCGTCGAGATGCGCGGGACGGAGGTCGGTGGCGAGACGAGCCCATACCTCGCGCCGACGTGCCATCGGTGTCTGGACCGAGTCGACGCCGAGCAGTGCCACGGCGCGGGTGATGAATGCGTACACCGTTGTCTGCAGGGCCGTGCCCCCAGTGAGACCGCTCGCCGCCACCGCCGCCCCGTAGCGCAACGTCTGCAGGATCCGGGCCAACGTCTCGCCCCCGACACAGTCGACGGCGCCGGCCCAGTGTTCGGGGCCCAGCACGCGCCCACCGGCTTCGTCGATGTCGTCACGCCCGATGACCGTGGCCGCGCCGAGGCTCTCGAGCCAGGGGTGTTCGTCTGCTTTGCCCGTGCTGGCAACCACGTCGTAGCCGCGCCCCGCCAACAGGTCGACGGCGAACGAGCCCACGCCGCCCGAGGCCCCGGTCACGAGCACGGGCCCGTCACCGGGCCGGAGCCCGCGCTGCTCGAGCTGGTCAAGCGACAGTGCGGCGGTGAAGCCGGCGGTGCCGATGGCCATGGCCTGGCGCGCCGAGAGCCCTTCGGGGAGTGCGAGGGCGGTGCCGCCCGGGACCCGCGCGTAGCCGGCGTAGCCGCCGTGGCGGGCGACGCCGAGATCGCCGCCGTGCGCCAGGACCTCGGCGCCCACGGCCAAGGCCGGATCGTCGCTCGCCACCACCACGCCGGCCAGGTCGACACCGGGAACGAGCGGAGAGGTGCGTGCCACACGGTTGCCCGGCACGCTGACCATGCCGTCTTTGAAGTTGACCGACGACCACGTCACCTTGACGAGAACCTCGCCGGGCGGCAGGTCGTCGAGGCCGAGCTCCTCGAGGGCGCTCGTCACCTCATCGTCGTGGCGTCGCACCACGAAGGCGGGGAAGCGGACGTCGGGCACGGGCCGTAGCCTACGGGCGCGCCCGCCCGACCGCCCCGGTGCCCGCTGCGGAGGTGTCGCAGGCCTACCATGGGGTCCATGTCCACCGGCATCCTCGGGCGGGGTGCCCGGGCGATGGCGTCGTGGAGCCCCGTGGAGCGGGATGCCGTGCTCTACGCCGCATCCGCGCTGTTCGCCATCGGAACGGCACAACTCGCCTCCATCACCCTCTATCAGCAGTGGGGGAGGTTGGCGGTTGGGCCCTACGCGGCGGGCGCGGTGGCGTCGGCGCTCGCGGCTCGGCGCGCCCGGCGGCGCGAGGTGCGGGCCGCCACGGCGGCGGGGCCGGGGGGAACGACCTTCGGTGTGGACCGTGGTGGGAACCAGGACGGGGCCACCTGGCATTGGACGACGCCCCGGGCCGTCATCTTCCTCGTGGTCCTGCTCGGGGCCACGCTCATGCCGTTGGCACTTGAGGTCCTGTGGCGGACCGACACCGGCGGGACCGCCCACGTGCAGCCCGAGGTCGCCGTCATCGAGCGTTCCGGCGGGGCGTACTTTCACGGCAAGGACCCCTACCAGTTCATCAAGCCCCACCAGAAGGTCACCGTCCCGGCCGGTGAACCGAGCTACGACGTCTACAACCCGTACCTGCCCCTCATGTCGCTGTTCGGTGGGCCGCGCAGCACCGATGCGCCTCCTCGTCTGACCGACGCCCGGGTGGCGTTCTCGGTGTTCACCATCCTGATCGTGGTGATCGCCATGGCCTTGTGTCGCGGACCGACCGGTCCCCGCGTCCTGGCACTGCAGAGCATGACGGTGTTGCCCACCGCGGCCCTTCCCCTGGCCACCGGGGGAGACGACCTGCCCGTGGCAGCGCTGTTGCTGCTCGGCCTCGTGTTGTTGCAACGACGAAGACCTCTGTGGGCGGGAGTGGCCCTGGGAGTGGCGGCATCGATGAAGATCACGGCGTGGCCCCTGGCCGCGTTGGCGTTTCTCGTGGCGCGCGACCGGAACGGGGAGCGCGGCCGTCGGCCGTCGTTGGCCGTCGTGGCGGGGATCGTGGGGGTGATGATCCCCGCCGTGCTGCCGACGGCGACAGAGAACCTGCCGGCGTTCATCGAGAACGTCGTTCGCTTCCCGCTCGGACTGGCGGGTGTGAGCTCGCCGGCGGCGAGCCCGCTCATCGGGCACCTCGTGGTATCCCTGTTCCCCGGGATCCACCGTGTCTTCACCGCCGCCGTCGCGGTGGTCGGCGTCCTGGTGCTGGGCTATGTCCTGGTCAAACGGCGGCCCACGAGCCCGGCCGCGTTGGCGCGCCTCGTCGGGTGGATCATGACCGTGGCCATTCTGCTGGCGCCCGCCACCCGGGTGGGCTACCTCCTCTACCCGGTCGACTTCTTCGTGTGGGCGTGGCTGTTGCGCAGCGAGGACACCGTCGACCCGCCGCCCGAGGCCTCGGAGGAAAGGCGGCGACCGGTCGCGGTGGGAGCCTCGGCCTCAGACGAGCACGCCTCGGCCGGAGGGGGGTGGGACGCCAGCGATGGCCCGGAGCCTGCCGGCTCCGACGGATCGTGCTCGGAGGGCGCGGCGATGGGGAGCGGCGCGGACCGTAGCCGGGTGCTCTCGGCGGCCCGCACCCGCCTGGGCTCAATCCTGGTCGGACTCCGAGTACAGCCGTAGCGTGAACGAGGTGGTGTCCGACGACGCTCCCGCCGCCGCCCCTTGGTCGCCGAAGAACGTGGGCGCCACGGTGACGCCGAGGTCCCACTCGAGACCGTCGCTGGCGGGGTGCTGTTCCAGGATCAGGTACTGCGTCGCGGTGGGGCCCGTCGGTCCCTGACTGAGCCGGCGCCAGTGCAGGGACGCCAGCTCGGCCCGGAAGAACGAGATGACGGCCTGCTGGGTGGCAGGCACCTCGAACCGCAGCGACCGGTCGTAGCTCTCGACACCCTGGTTGATGGAGGAGCTCGGGACCGGTGCCGCGCCCTGGGGGACCGCCAGCGCGTTGAGCAGGTCGTCGGGAGGTTGTTGCCCTGGCGACGTGATGTCCTTGAGCAGCGGGCGGGCGGGCACGGCATGCAGCACGGCGCCGCGGGCGGTGGCGATCCTGGTCGGGGAGGCCGTCGGCCGGCTCTGGCTCCCGCTCAGGAGCTCGAGCCCGACGCCCACCAAGAACACCACGACGATGAGCCCCAACACGATGAGGGCCGGCTTGGTGCTGGGGCCGGGGGGCCGCCGGGGTGAGCCCGACCCCGGGGCGCCGGGGGGAGTCCGGTGCCCGTTGGAGCGCCCGTTAGAGCTGCCGTGCCCGTTGCTCCGGGCTTCGACCGTGGTGGCGGCGCCTCGCCCGGGGCGACGGGGGGTACCGGAGAGGTCGTCGGGGCTGGGCATGGTGGGGTACGCCGCAGGAACGGGCCGGCACGCCGGTGGCGACCCGACGCTGGCGATGGCGATGGCGAGGTCAGTGTACAAGGGCACGATCGCCCCTCCCCGGTCGGGATCGTCACCGGAGTGCCGAGCCGGCCACGTCGCGTAGGCCCCGAACACCCGCACCGACTCCTCAGAGTGATCCAACCTCTACAAGTCGCGTTGACGGCGGTTTTGCAGGGGGCCTACAGTTGCCCCGACACCGAGGCCCGGGAGGGCCCCGGGGGGGTGGTGCCATCGGCGTTTTCGCCGGTGGCGCCGTGTTTGGGGGGTGACTCGCCCACCTGTTGGGCGTCTACGGGGGGCGGGGGCGACGAGCGATCGGGCTCGTCGCCCCCGCGTCTCCTCACGGCCCCGGTCGCCTCGAGCAGCCAAGGAGACCGCGGCGACCGCGGTGTCTCGATCCTCAGTCGGCGGGTGGGGACGTCGCTCCCCAGCCGAAGTGATCGAGAGGACCGTGCCCCGCGCCCAGGTGCCAACCCGACGAGCCTGCCAACGCGGTGGTGACGAAGGCTTTGGCTTGGGCCAGCGCGTCGAGGAGCCCGACGCCACGGGCCAACAACGCGGCGGTGGCCGCCGACAGGGTGCACCCGGTGCCGTGGTCGTTCCCCGAGACGAGCCTGGGGCCGTCGAGCACGTGGAGCTCGTCCTCGAAGAGCACGACATCGGGGGCGTGGTCGACGGACAGGTGCCCTCCTTTGACGACGACCGCCGACACACCGGTTTGGGCCAGGCGACGGGCGGCTCGTGCCATGTCCTCGACGTCCTCGACGGCGGTGCCGGTGAGCAGGGCGGCCTCCCGGGTGTTGGGGGTGACCACGAGGGCATGGGGCAACAGGAGCCGGAGGTACGCGTCGACGCCGCCGTCGTCGAGGAGGCGACGCCCCGTGGAGGCGACGAGGACGGGGTCGACCACCAGATTGGGGAGCCTCCCCTCGGCGGCCCGACGCGCCACGACGGCGACGGTCGCCGACGACGCCAACATGCCCGTCTTCACCGCCGCCACTGGGAGGTCCGACACCACGGTGTCGATCTGCAGTTCGACGAAGCTCGGCTCGACGGCGAGCACGCCGCGCACCTCGGAGGAATTCTGTGCGGTGACGGCGGTCACGGCGCTCGTCCCGAACACCCCGAGAGCGGCGAAGGTCTTCAGATCCGCCTGCAGGCCCGCACCCCCACCCGAGTCGGAGCCGGCGATCGTCATGGCCACCGGGGGATCCACGGCGCCACCGTAGGTCAGAGGTCCGGTGTCCCCTCCACGGGGCTCGATGCCTGGGCCAGGTAACGCCGGGGGATCCGGCCCGCGCGGCGCGCCTCGTAGCCCGCTTCGACCGCGGCGCGGAAGGCGCCTGCCATGCGCGCCGGTTGTCGTGATCGGGTGATGGCGGTGGCGACCATGACCCCTGCGCACCCGAGCTCCATCGCGAAGGTGGCATCCGACGCCGTCCCGATCCCGGCGTCGAGGATGACGGGCACCGAGCACCGCTCGGCGATCAGGGCCACGTTGTGCGGGTTCCTGATCCCGAGGCCACTCCCGATGGGTGACCCCAGGGGCATGACAGCTGCACACCCCGTCTGCTCGAGGCGCCGGGCCAGCACGGGATCGTCATTGGTGTAGGGCAGCACGACGAAATCCTGGTCGCACAGCTGTTCGGCGGCGTCGAGCAATTCCACCGCGTCGGGAAGAAGGGTGTCCTCGTCGCCGATCACCTCGAGCTTGATCCAGTCGGTCTCGAACGCGTCGCGAGCCAGCTTGGCGGTCAGGACGGCCTCGGCGGCGGTGAAGCAGCCCGCCGTGTTGGGAAGGACACCGACACCGTGGGCGCGCAGCACGTCGAGGACGCCTCCTCGCGCCGCGGGGTCGACGCGTCGCACCGACACGGTGGCGAGCGACGAGCCCGAGGCCTTCACCACGGCATCGAGGACCTCGGGACTCGAGATCCCGCCCGTGCCGAGGATGAGCCGGGATGCCAGGGCCCGGCCCGCGATGGCGAACCCGTCCGCACCGGTGGTGCCGTCGCCGGCGATACCCACGTCAGCCACCTGCCGCCGCCGTGACGATCTCCACCACGTCGTGCGCCGACAGCCGCGTCGTCGCCCACTCACTGCGGGGGACGACTTCGCGGTTGCGCGCCACGGCGATGCCGCCGGGAGCGGTGCACCACGAGGACACGAGATCGGCCACGGTGGCGTCGGGCGCGAGGGCACGCCGTTCGCCGTTCACCATGATGTCGGTGTTCCCCATGATGTCGGTGGCGAGCTCGATGTCCGGTGGCCGGATGTCACCCACGAACCCAGCATGGCACCTCGATCAGGGGCGGGCGCGCGCCGCCGACGCCGCAAAGCGACCGGGGCCGAACGGTGCCATCTCCTCGGGGGGCTCCTGGCCCGAGACGATGGCCGCCACGGTCGCGGCCGTGACGGGTGCGAGGAGGATCCCCTGGCGGTAGTGGCCCGTCGCCATCACCAGTCCGTCGACACCCCCGACGGGGGCGACACCGACGATGGGGGCGTTGTCGGGCGAGCCGGGACGAAGGCCGGTGGTGACCTCGCCCAGGATCATCTCGGTGATCCCCGGCACGACTCGATGCGCGTCGCGCAGGAGCTCGTAGACGGCGCCGGCTGTGACCGTGGTGTCGAAGCCCTTCTCCTCGACGGTGGCGCCCACGACGATGGTCCCGTCGTGGCGGGGGACGACGTAGACCGACGAGCCCTGCACCATGCCGCGCACCGTCCTGCTGAGCACGGGAGCGCGCTCGCACGGGAGCAGGCGCAGGATCTGCCCTTTCACCGGCCGCACCGACGGTGCGGCACCGGCGGGCAGGCCCTCGAGCTGCGCCGACCAGGTGCCTGCGGCCACGACGACGGCGCGGGCGCCGAGTGCGGTCCCCCCCGCCAGGCGCACGCCCGACACCGCTCCCCCCGTGCATTCGAGCGCGGCGGCGCGCTCTCTGTGGAGCACCACCCCCGCACCCGTCGCCGCGTCGAGGAGGGCGCCCACCAGCTGGCGGTTGTCGACCTGGTGGTCGCCCGGTGCCCAGATGGCGGCGCGCACGCCCGGTGCGATGGAGGGCTCGAGTTGCCGGGCGCGACGACCGGTCAGCCATTGCACGCCCAGCCCGAGCTCGTGCTGAAAGGCGAAGAGCTCGTGGGCCCAGGCGCGGTCGCCCTCGTCGGCGGCGACGACCAGTGTCCCCGAGGTGCGGTAGCCGATGGGCCGGCCGACGGTCTCGGTCAGCTCGGCCGCGAACGCCGGCCACCGGCGTGCCGATGCCAGGGCGAGGGCCAGGAGCGCTTCCTCGCCGTGGTGCACCTCGCTCACCGGCGCCAACATGCCCGCCGCGGCCCACGATGCCCCGTGTCCGGGTTCGGGATCCGCCACCGCCACCGTCATGCCGGTGACGGCGATCTTCCAGGCCGAGGCCAGGCCGATGACGCCGCCGCCCACCACCACGACGTCATAACGAGGGCCGGCGGACGCTTCGGCCCGGGGCACCCCGCTCGGGGGTGTCACCCGCACCCGTGTGCGCGTGGCATGTGCGCAGTTGGCCGGGGCACGCGGGTATCCTAAGGGGGCTGCAGCAGGGCCAGTGTCGTCCCAAGCGTCAGCAAGCCACTCCGCGTGACCGATCACGGAGAGACCTCAGTGACGACAGCCAAGCACCCTGCATCTTCAGGGCGTCTGCCGACGCACCCCGGCGCACCCCTCTACGACCCTGCCTTCGAGCACGACGCCTGCGGCATCGCCCTGGTGGCCGATCTCCGAGGACGGCGCAGCCACGGGCTCGTCCGCCAGGGGCTCACCGCGCTGGAGCACCTGGCCCACCGGGGCGCCACCGGCGCCGAGGTGGCCACGGGGGACGGTGCCGGCATCCTGGTCCAGGTCCCGCACCGGTTCCTCGCCGGCCCTGGGGGCTTCGACCTCCCCGACCCGGGCCAGTACGCGGTGGGACTGGTGTTCCTGCCCACCGACGCCGACGACGCCGCCAAGGCGCGACGGCGCGTGGGAGAGCTTGCCACCGAGGAGGGCCTGGCCGTCCTGGGGTGGCGCGACGTCCCGGTCGAGCCCGACGGTCTCGGTGCCTCGGCGCGACGGGCCATGCCGCGCATGGCTCAGGTCGTGGTGATGCGGTCCGGGGCCGGCCCCTTCGGCGCCCCGTCGACGGCGCCGGACGCGCTGGCGCTCGACCGGCTCGCCTTCTGCCTGCGCAAACGCGTCGAGCACGAGGTCCACGGCGTGTACGTGTCGTCGCTGTCGGCGCGCACCCTCGTGTACAAGGGCATGCTGACCGGGCACCAGCTGGCGATGTTCTTCCCCGACCTGTCGGACCCGACCTTCGAGAGCGGGCTGGCCCTCGTGCACTCGCGGTTCTCCACCAACACCTTCCCGTCGTGGCCCCTGGCCCACCCCTACCGCTACCTGGCCCACAACGGGGAGATCAACACGCTGCGGGGGAACCGGAATTGGATGCGGGCCCGCGAGGCACTGCTGGCGAGCGACGTCATTCCCGGCGACCTCGAGCGGCTGTTCCCCATCTGCGATCCCGACGGGAGCGACTCGGCGACCTTCGACGAGGTCCTCGAACTGCTCCACCTCGGCGGGCGCAGCCTGCCCCACGCCGTGCTCATGATGATCCCCGAAGCGTGGGAGAACCACACCACCATGGACCCGGCGCGGCGAGCCTTCTACCGGTACCACGCCTCGCTCATGGAGCCCTGGGACGGTCCGGCCGGCGTGATCTTCACCGACGGGACCGTCGCCGGTGGGGTCCTCGACAGAAACGGCCTGCGACCGGCCCGGTACTGGGTGACCGACGACGGGCTCGTGGTGCTCGCCTCGGAGGTGGGCGTCCTCGACATCGACCCGGCCAAGGTGGTGCGCAAGGGCCGCCTCCAGCCCGGCCGGATGTTCCTCGTGGACACGGCGCAGGGTCGGATCGTCGACGACGACGAGATCAAGACGCAGCTCGCCGCCGTGCATCCCTACGGCACGTGGTTGGAAGAGGGCCAGGTCACCTTGGACGAGCTGCCGCCCCGGATGATGCTGACCCCGCAACACGCGTCGGTGGTGACCCACCAGGAGCTGTTCGGCTACACCAACGAGGAGCTCCGCCTCATCCTCGCCCCGATGGCCAAGTCCGGCGGCGAGGCACTCGGCTCGATGGGTCACGACGCGGCCATCGCCGCGCTGAGCGAGCGACCGCGCCTCATCTTCGACTACTTCACCCAGCTGTTCGCGCAGGTGACCAACCCCCCGCTCGACGCCATCCGCGAGGAGCTCGTCACCTCGGGCCGCTCCAAGCTCGGCCCCGAGGGCAACCTGCTCGAGCCCACCGCCGCGTCGTGCCGGCAGATCATCTTGCCCTACCCGGTCATCGACAACGACGAGCTCGCCAAGCTGGCCTACGTCAACGAGCACGGCGAGACCCCGGGATATCAGGCCTTCGCCATCGATGGGCTGTTCGACCCCACCGGCGGTGGTGACGCGTTGCGAGCCGCTATCGAGGACGTGCGTAACAGGGTGAGCATCGCCATCGCCCTGGGTTCGAACGTCATCATCCTCTCCGACCGCAACTCCAACGCGCGCATGGCCCCCATCCCCTCGCTCCTGCTCACCGCGGCCGTCCATGAACACCTCGTGCGGGAGAAGACCCGTACCCGGGTGGGGCTCGTGGTCGAGTCCGGCGATGCCCGCGAGGTGCATCACATCGCGCTGCTCATCGGCTACGGCGCGTCCGCGGTGAACCCGTACCTCGCCTTCGAGACCATCGACGACGTCATCGCCAACAAGAACCTCCTCGAAGGGACGTCCCCCCGTCAGGCGAGGACCAACTACATCAAGGCGGCCTGCAAGGGTGTCATCAAGATCATGTCCAAGATGGGGGTGTCGACGGTGGCGTCGTACACCGGGGCGCAGATCTTCGAAGCGGTGGGACTCGCCCCCGACGTCGTCGACGAGTACTTCACCGGCACCGTGAGCCGGATCGGCGGGGTCGGCCTCGACGTCCTCGCCCAGGAGGTGGCGGCGCGCCACCGGCTGGCGCACCTGCCGCGTCCGACCGAGCGGGCCCATCGCGAGCTCGAGGTCGGGGGCGAGTACCAATGGCGGCGCGAGGGTGAAGTCCACCTCTTCAACCCCCGGACCGTGTTCAAGCTGCAGCACGCCACGCGGGCCAAGCGCTACGACATCTTCAAGGAGTACACGAAGCTGGTGGACGACCAGGCCACCCAGCTGGCGACCTTGCGCGGCCTGCTCCGATTGCGCGAGGGCCTCCAACCCGCCTTGTCGGTGGACGAGGTCGAGCCCGTGTCCGAGATCGTGAAGCGCTTCGCCACGGGGGCGATGTCCTACGGGTCGATCTCGGCCGAGGCGCACGAGACCCTGGCCATCGCCATGAACCGCCTGGGGGGGAAGTCCAACACCGGCGAGGGGGGCGAGGACGCGGAGCGCTACGTCCCCGACGACAACGGCGACTTCCGGCGCAGTGCCATCAAGCAAGTCGCATCGGCTCGTTTCGGGGTTACGAGCGAATACCTCGTGAACGCGGACGACCTCCAGATCAAGATCGCCCAGGGGGCCAAGCCCGGCGAGGGAGGCCAGCTGCCGGGGCACAAGGTGTACCCGTGGATCGCCAAGACGCGCTTCTCCACGCCCGGCGTCGGGCTCATCTCCCCACCCCCGCACCACGACATCTACTCCATCGAGGACATCGCCCAGCTCATCCACGACCTGAAGTCGGCGAACCCCAAGGCCCGAGTGCACGTCAAGCTGGTGGCCGAGGTCGGGGTCGGCACCGTTGCGGCGGGCGTGGCCAAGGCGAAGTCCGACGTGGTGCTCATCTCGGGCCACGACGGCGGGACGGGCGCCAGTCCGCTGACCTCGATCAAGCACGCTGGGATCCCCTGGGAGCTCGGCCTGGCCGAGACACAGCAGACCCTCATCCTCAACGGACTGCGCGACCGCATCGTGGTGCAGGTGGACGGGCAGCTCAAGACGGGCCGCGACGTGATCATCGCCGCCCTGCTCGGGGCGGAGGAGTTCGGCTTCGCCACCGCGCCGTTGGTCGTGTCGGGGTGCGTGATGATGCGCGTGTGCCATCTCGACACCTGCCCGGTGGGGATCGCCACCCAGAACCCGGAGTTGCGCAAGCGCTTCAACGGTCAGCCCGAGTTCGTGGAGAACTTCTTCGAGTTCGTCGCCGAGGAGGTCCGTGAGTACCTGGCCGCATTGGGGTTGGCGTCGATCGAGGAGGCGGTCGGCCGCGTCGATCTCCTCGACGCCGTCGTGGCCAAGGACCATTTCAAGGCCAAGGGCCTCGACCTGGCGCCGATCCTGGCCCAGCCCGAGGCGGGCCCGCCCACCGGGCGCTCGTGCCGTCAGGCCCAGGACCACGGCCTGGACCGGGCGCTCGACCACCGTTTCTTCGAGGCGTGTCGCCCCGCCATCGAGGAAGGGACCCCCGTCGCGCTGGACGTGCCCATCACCAACGTGGACCGGACGGTCGGGACGCTCCTCGGGTACGAGATCACCTCGCGCCACGGGGGGGTCGGGCTCCCCGACGGGACCATCACCATCACCTTCCGAGGCTCGGCGGGCCAGAGCTTCGGCGCCTTCGTGCCCCGGGGGGTGACGCTCCGGCTCATCGGTGACGCCAACGACTACCTGGCCAAGGGGTTGTCGGGGGGGCGCATCATCGTGCGTCCCGACGACGCAGCCCCCTTTGCCGCCGAGGAGCAGATCATCGCCGGCAACGTCATCCTTTACGGGGCCACGGGCGGCGAGTGTTACGTGCGCGGCCAGGTGGGGGAGCGCTTCTGCGTGCGGAACTCGGGCGCCACCGCCGTCGTCGAAGGCGTGGGTGACCACGGCTGCGAGTACATGACGGGGGGCAGGGTCGTCGTCCTCGGACCGACGGGACGGAACTTCGCGGCCGGGATGTCGGGTGGGATCGCCTATGTCTTCGACCCCCGGCGCGACTTCACCGAGCGCGTCAACTTCGAATTCGTCGACCTCGAGCCGCTCGACGATGACGACCGCCGCTGGCTCTTCGACACCGTGACCCGGCATCGCCACGAGACGGGCTCGGCGGCGGCGGACCGGCTGCTCGCACAGTGGGCCACGGCCCTCGACGACTTCGTCAAGGTCATGCCGCGCGACTACCGGCGGGTGCTCGAAGCCACCCGACGCGCCGTCGACGCCGGTGTGTCGGTGGACGAGGCCGTCATGGCCGCGGCGCGCGGCTGACGCTACGGGCGAGCGGGAGCACGTCGACCATGGGCAAGCCCACAGGCTTCTTCGAGTACGACCGGGTCCTGCCGGCGCGCCGCCCCGTCCCGGTGAGGCTAAGGGACTGGCGCGAGGTGTACGAGCCCTTCCCCGAAGACGATGCCGTGCGCCAGGGGGCGCGTTGCATGGACTGTGGCATCCCCTTCTGTCACGAAGGCTGTCCGCTCGGGAACCTGATCCCGGAGTGGAACGACCTCGTGTACCGCGGCGACTGGCCCGAGGCCCTCGAGCGGCTCCACGCCACCAACAACTTCCCCGAGTTCACGGGACGGTTGTGCCCCGCCCCGTGCGAGGGCGCCTGTGTGCTCGGCATCAACGCCGATCCGGTCACGATCGAGCGCATCGAGTACGAGATCGCCGAGCGGGGCTGGAGTGAGGGGTGGGTCACGCCGCAGGTCCCCTCGGTACGCACCGGCAAGTCCGTGGCGGTGGTGGGATCGGGTCCGGCCGGTCTGGCCTGTGCGCAGCAACTGGCGCGGGCCGGCCACAGTGTCGTCGTCTACGAGCGGGCGGAGCGGCCCGGTGGGCTCCTGCGCTACGGCATCCCCGAGTTCAAGATGGAGAAGGCGGTACTCGACCGCCGCCTGGCCCAGTTGCGGGCCGAGGGCGTCGAGTTCCGGTGCTCGACGGCGGTGGGAGCGCCCGACGACGGGGACGATCCCGCGCCCAGTCCCGAACCCGGCCAGCGCCGGGGCCTCGGAGCGGCGTCGGCCCCGGATGTGCGCGTCGTGCCGGCGTCGTCGTTGCGATCGGAGTTCGACGCCGTGGTCCTAGCCGGGGGGGCGACGCTGCCGCGTGACCTCTCGGTGGAAGGTCGCCATCTCGACGGGATCCATCTGGCCATGGACTACCTGAAGCCTTCGAACCTGGTGCGCGAGCGGGCGTTCGAGACCGCACCGATCACCGCCGCGGGCAAGCGGGTCGTCATCATCGGCGGGGGCGACACGGGAGCGGACTGCCTGGGCACCGCCCATCGCCAGGGGGCGTCGCTCGTACACCAGCTCGAGATCCTGCCCCGTCCCCCCGACGGTCGCCTCGAGGACAACCCGTGGCCCACGTGGCCGCTGATCCTGAGGACCTCGGCCGCGCACGAAGAAGGTGGCGACCGGATCTACAGCGTCACGACCACCCGGTTCGTCGACGACGGCGCCGGCGCGGTGCGGGCCCTGGCGGGCCATCGCGTCGAGGTGCGCGACGAGGGGGGCCGTCCCGTGTTCGAGCCTGTGCCGGGCAGTGAGTTCGAACTGCCGTGCGAGCTCGTCCTGCTGGCCATGGGCTTCCTGGGGGCCGAGCGCCGGGGGGTGGTGGACGAGCTCGGTCTCGCCCTCGACCCCCGGGGGAGTGTGGCCTGTGACGAGAACTGGCAGACGAGTCGTGACGGCGTGTTCGTGTGCGGCGACATGACGCGGGGTCAGAGCCTCATCGTGTGGGCCATCGCCGAAGGACGGTCGTGCGCGTCGAGCGTCGATCGCTTCATCATGGGTGACACGGCCTTGCCGGCCCCGCTCGTGCCCGGCCAACTGGCCCTGCGTTGACGGCGGCGTCGTCCCGATGGTCGCGGCGCCGCGCGCCGTTCGTGCTCTGCGTTGGGGCCAGGGGTAGTCGCCCCCGGATCAGACTGTCAGGCTGACTGGGCGACGGACCGGTCGCCGTTCTTCGAGCTCGAGCGCACGTCGGGAGCGGCGCTCATGGGCTCGTTCAGTTCCTCGTCCTCGTCATCGGCGTCGACCTCGGCGTCACGGGCCTCTCCGCCCGGAGCCGCCGCCGCCAGGTACTTCTGGAGGCGACCGAGCTCGCTCACCACGTTGGCCCTGCGCACGGCGAGGGTGTCGATGCTCTGCTGCAACGCATCGATCTGGCGGTGGGCGTCTCCCATCATGCGATCTGCTTCGGCTTGCGCGTTCTCGACCGCGGTGGCCTTCATGGCCTCGGCCTCCTGCTCGGCCTTCTCGACGACGGCCAGCGACGCCCGCAGCATCTCCGCGGCCCGCTCACCCACCGCCGCGGTGGCGGCCTCGACAGCGTGCTCGGCTCGGGCCTCGGAGTCGAGGAGCCACTGGTGCAGCCGCTCGACGTACTCGTCGACCGTGTCGCGCCGGTAACCCCGGAAGCCGACCTTGAATTGCTTCGGACCCTCGCCCTCGTGGCTCCGCATTGGAGCTCTCCCTGTCTTCGTCGGTCTGTGGTTACAGCGCATGGTGATGGTTCAACCTCATGAAGCGGCCAACAGGGCGTCAACATCGACCCAACACGCTCAGGTCCATCACGCCGCCCACGTCTCCCAGGCGTGGGGGCCGCCCGGCGGTCGGGGAGGGTCGGAGAGCGTTTCGGGTCAGCCGGCCGGGACGGGCAGGAGGCTGGGGCGCGCCGCCGCGAAGGACCGCTCGAACACCGGCAGGGACCGGGCGAAGGCATGGTCCAGGATGTCGTGTTGGCCGTCGGGGGCGTCCACGTCGAAGTAGCTCGTGAAGGCCACGTGATGGGTCGAGATCCACTGCGCCATCTTGGCGACGTAGAGCGGGTCGTCCCCGAGCCCGTGCCCATCGGAGCGGATGGTCAGGCCCCATTCGGGGATGACGGCGGGTTTGTGGTGCGCCGACGCGAACGAGGCCAGCCACTGCAGGCCGTCGACCTCGGTGACGTAGCGGGGCCACGCCAGCCCCGGGTCCTGGGGGATGCCCCACACCTGGTCGTAGAGATCGAGCCCGATGTAGTCGACGTAGGCGTTGCCCGGATAGGAGTAGGACGCGGCCAGCGGTGTGGACCCCGACGTGGCATTCCATACGAAGCGGAAGTCGGCACCCGGTACCGCTCGCATCGAGGTCACGATGTTGTGGAAGTAGCCGACGAAGTGGGCGGCCTCGGTTCGGTTCGTGACCGACCACGGATACCAGGTGCCGTTGAACTCCCATCCCACCCGCAAGATGGCCCCGCCTTGCCCGTAGTGCACGAGCGTCCTCGCCAGCGTGGTGAATTCGCCGTCGTAGCGGCCCGCCGCGCCTTCGGTCATCGTCCCGTCCTGGTGCCCGAGATGCGTTGGCAACATGGGAACACCCAGCACGAGCTGGTACCGGCTTCCCTGCCACGGCGCCAGGACGCGACGCAGTCCATTGACCGTCACCATGCCCGCCCAGCCGTTGGTGAGGGGGAGGTAGTCAGACGCCAGGCTGGGCTTGGCCCCTGTCCGCGCCGCGAAGCTGGCGATGCGCGTGGGGTCGCCCGACCCCGCGTAGATCCCGAGCGGCACGCTCCCCGCGTTGACCAACGGCAGCGTCGTCGTGCCGGCCGGCGTGCTCGAGCAGCCCGCCACGATCGCCGCGAGCACTGCACCCGCCACCAGCGCGACGGGGCCCACGGGGCGCCGGGCGAATCGTGCCGTCATCGCTGGCGACGGTGGCACGCGCCCCGTCGATATGTCTCGGAGCGGATGTGGCTCCGAGTTCTTGGTTGGCCGCAGCCTGGCGCGCGCCGTGGCTACCCGGGGGTGTTCATGGTGATCACGGCGAACACCGCACCCGTGGGGTCACTGAGGACCGAGAAGCGTCCGGGGGCCACGTCCATGGGGTCCAACAGGATGGCACCGCCGAGCCCGTCGGCCTGGGCGGCCGACGCGTCGCAGTCCTCGACGGCGAGGTAGACGAGCCAGTAGGCCGGTATCTGGGGCGGCACCTCGGCGGGCATGTCCATCATCCCTCCGACGCTGTCGTCTCCGCGTTTCCACTCGGTGTACGTCATGGGTCCGTCCTGACGGGTGTCGGCGCCCCAGCCGAACACCAAGCGGTAGAACGCGACCGCCGTGGCGGTGTCGCGCGTCTGCAACTCGTTCCAGGTGAAGGTCCCGGGCTCGTTGGCGAGGTCGGCGCCGATGTGGGCACGGGGCTGCCACAGCGCTAGGGGTGCCCCCGTCGGATCGATGAACACCGCCATGCGGCCCGCGTCGAGGACGTCCATGGGGGCGACGACCACCGTGCCGCCTCCGGCGCTGACCTTGGCGACGGTGGCATCGGCGTCTTGCACCGAGACGTAGGTCATCCACGACGGAGGCTGGCGGTCCATGACCGGGCCCAGGCCGGCGACGTTCTTGCCTCGCTTCTGGAACATGCAATAGCCGCCGCTCTCGGGGCCCCCTTCGGTCGCCTCCCATCCGAACAGCGCGCCGTAGAAGGCCTTGGCCCCGGCAAGGTCGGTTGATGACAGGTCCACCCACGAGGGCGTGCCCGGGGGATAGGCCTTGAACTCCACCACGACGGTCTCCTCGCACGGATCGGTGGGCGCGAGCGTATCGAAGGTCACACCCGTCGCACGGGTCGCACTGGTCGCACGAGGTGGAACGGGCACGCCCGGACGCCCGCGGGCACGCCGGGCCCGAAGGCGGCGTCGGTTGCCGAGATGTTGAGCATTCGAAGGGGGACGGTTGATCCCGGCTGTTCACAATTCGACGGTCGTCCGAACGAGCGGTTCAGCGGCGACACGACCCGATGTCAGGGCTCGGTGCCGGCGGTCCGACGCCGGCGCCGAGCCGACTCGGGTCGCGGCACGCGCTCGAGCTCATGGACCGGAGGTCAGTATCCAGCCCCGTGGTCGAGAATGCGGCGCGGATTGTCCACGAGCATGGTGTGGATCTGTTCGTCGCTGACGCCTCGCTCGCGCAGGGCGGGCAGCACCACGGTGCTGATGTGGAGGAAGTTCCAGTTCGGCTGGGCCATGTGCAGGAAGTCGTCGTCGAACCAGTCCATGTGGCATCCCGCGTCGTGAGAGAGAACCATGTACGGTGTCCAACCGCTTTCGCACAGTCGGGCCACCGTCTCGACCCGTTGCTCGGTGGGACAGTAGGCGTCGACACCGAACCGGTCCATGCCGAGCGTCGACCCCGCCGCCAGCAGCTCCCGCAGATAGTCGAGATCGGTGCTGTCGCCGCTGTGCCCGATCACCACGCGCGCGAGGTCCACCCCTTCCTCGGTGAACACCCGCTGCTGGTCGAGCCCGCGTCGCGTGGCCACGTCGGTGTGGGTGGAGATGGGGATGCCCGTGGCGCGATGGACGCGGGCCACGGCGCGCAGGATGCGCTCGACGCCGGGCGTGAGACCGGGTTTGTCGGTGGCGCACTTGAGGACGCCGGGGCGGACCCCGGATCCGGCGATGCCGTTCTCGATGTCGTGGAGGAAGAACTCGTCCAACATGTCGACACCGCTCGGGCGAAACGGCGCGCCGCGATAGTCGAAGTAGTGCGGAAGCTCGGTGTAGGTGTACAGGCCGGTGGTGACCACGATGTTGAGCTCCACCTGGGCGGCGACCTCCTGGACCGTGTCGATGTCCCGACCGAGGCCGACGACGGTGAGGTCGACGATGGTGTCGATGCCGGCCGTCTTGAGCTCGTGCAGCCGTTCGACGGCTTGTGCCACCTGAGAGGCGCGGTCCCACCCGGTGGGCCAATTGGACGCCACTTCCGGCGAGCGCACGAAGACGTGCTCGTGCATGAGCGTGGTGCCGAGATCGGCGGCGTCGACCGGACCGCGCACCGTGTTGACCTGCCCCATGTGCCCCTCCTCCGCCTCGGTCCCGACACCGGAGCCGGCCGTACCCTAGCGGTGGTCGTGATCAGCCGGCCTGGTCGGGCCCGGAGCGTTCCACGGTGATCCGCAGCAGGACCCGCCGCTCTTGCTCCATGGCGGCCCGGTACTCGTCCCAGTCGGGGTGCTCGCCCGAAACCTGGCGGTAGTAGGCGACGAGGCCCTCCATGGCCTCGGGGAGCGACACCACCTCCACGGGGCCCTCCACCTGGACCGAATTCCCGTAGAAGTTGTCGGTGAAGACGATCAACGAAGCCCGGGGCCGACGCCGGAGGTTCTTCGTCTTGATCGCGGTCTCACGCGTGGAGACGACGACGGTGTCGTCGTCCACGGCAGCCGCGACCAAAGACAGTTGCGGGTTCCCGTCGGCTCGGGAGGTGGCCAGGACGGCCCGGTGATGGTGAGCGATGAAGTCGAGCGCGGTGGCGATGTCCATGGCGCCGCAGGTTATTGCACCGGCCCCGCCCCCGCCGAGGGGCACCGGTAAGCTCCGGGAATGCTGAGCACGATGCAAGACGGGCCCCTCCTGGTGAGCGGCATTCTCCGTCGTGGCCAGGCGGTGTACGGCGACAGCCTTGTTGTGACCGCCCAGTCCGACGGGTATCGGGAATCGACCTTCGCTCAGGTGGCGGGCCGTGCCGAGCAGCTGGCCAACGCCCTAGGGCGCCTGGGTGTCGGCGCCGACGACCGTGTGGGGACCTTCGCCTGGAACAACCAGGAGCACCTCGAGGCGTACCTGGCGATCCCCTCGATGGGGGCGGTGCTCCACACGCTCAACATCCGGCTCTTCCCCGAGCAGCTCGCGTATGTGGTCAACCACGGCGAGGACAAGGTCGTCATCGTCGACGCCTCGATCGCCCCGTTGTTCGCCCGTGTCCGAGACGAGTGCAAGACAGTCGAGCACGTGATCGTGGTGGGAGAGGGCGACACCACGGGCCTGGGCGACACGCTGTCGTACGACGATCTCGTCGACGCCGAGGAGCCGGGATACGACTGGCCGCAGCTCGACGAACGCCAGGCCGCGTCGATGTGCTACACGAGCGGCACCACGGGTAACCCCAAGGGCGTCGTCTACAGTCACCGCTCGACGTGGTTGCATGCCTTTGCGGGCATGAACACCAATTGCGTGGGCGCCAGCGAGCGCGACCGCGTGCTCGTGATCGTGCCCATGTTCCACGCCAACGCGTGGGGCATGCCCTACACGGCGTTCTTCGCGGGGACCGACCTCATCTTCCCGGAGCGCTACCTCCAAGCCGAGCCTCTTTCCCGGATCATCGCCGAGCAGCGTCCGACGCTGTCGCTCGGCGTCCCCACGATCTGGAACGACCTGTTGCACTACTCCGTGTCCCACGATGTCGACCTCTCGTCGCTGCGGCTGCTCACGGCGGGAGGTGCTGCCGTGCCACGGTCGCTCATGGAGGCGTACCAGGAGCGTTTCGACATCGCCGTGATCCAGGGGTGGGGGATGACCGAGACGAGCCCCGTGTGTGCCTTCGGTCGTGCGCCCAAGGGAATCCCTCCCGAGCAGGAGATGGACTGGCGGGCCAAGACTGGTCGCGTCATCGCCGGGGTCGAGCTCCGCGTCGTCGACGAGGAGGGGGCGGTGCTCCCCAACGACGGCAAGGCCGTCGGCGAATTCGAGGTTCGAGGGCCATGGGTCACCGCCTCGTACTACGGGGACCCCACCCCCGAGCGCTTCCACGACGGGTGGCTGCGCACCGGGGACGTGGGGAGCCTCGACGAGCGCGGCTTCATGCAGATCTCGGACCGCACCAAGGACGTCATCAAGTCCGGGGGGGAGTGGATCTCCTCGGTCGAGCTCGAGAACGAAGTGATGGCCCACCCCGCCGTCTATGAAGCGGCGGTGATCGGTGTGCCCGACGAGCGTTGGGACGAACGCCCCCTCGTGGTCATCGTCGCCGCGCCGGGCGCGCACCCCGAGCCGGCCGAGATCCTGTCGTTCCTGTCGGGTCGCGTCGCCCGCTGGTGGCTCCCCGAGCGGTGGGCGTTCGCCGACGAGATCCCCAAGACGTCGGTGGGGAAGTTCGACAAGAAGGTCCTGCGCGTCAAGGCCGCCGACGGCACCCTCGAGATCTACGAGGTCGACCTTCCCGCCCACCGCTAGCGGGTGGGGGACAGGGTCGTGGACGTCGACGACGTGGCCGATCGGCTGGCGGCGATCGCCGAGGAGCTCGGTGATCTCGCCTTCGACCGGCTGCGCGAGGCCACCAGCGGGGCGCGCCGCACGGGCACTCCCGATCCCGCCGTCGTGGCCGAGGAGAAGCGTCTCACCCGGGCGCGTCGCGCCGTCGAGAAGGCGGTGGTGGTCCTGCGCCGGGCGCCCGCTTCCGCCGGCGAGCCGGACGCCTTCGACTGACGCTCGGGCGACGCCGGGGCGACGCCGGGGCCGGCTGATCTCAGTCGACGAGCTCGTTGAAGGCGTCGATGAGTTGGCGGAGGCGGCCGTAGTGGATCCGGTCGAAGCGCAGGGCCACCCGCGGCAACTCGACATGGTCGCGGGTCGACCGTTCGGGCCCGAGGGGCTTGGTGGGGCGGATCGAACCGCTCACCACGATGTCGGCGAAGCGTCGGTTGAGCTCCGCCAGTTGCTCCTTGCCGGGAGCGACGCGCAGCCGGACGACGAAGAGGTCGCCGACCCACCGGCAGGAGTGGTAGTTGCGGTAGAAGCCGAGCAGCTCGGCGGCAGCAGCATCGACGTCGGAGGTGATCACGTACAGCGAACGGTCCTCGGGTGAGACCAACCCTCCCGCCGCCACCTCGGTGTCGAGAAAGTCCTGCCACCCCTTCCAGTACGTTCCGTCGGGGACGTCGAGGAGCACGAGCGGGGCGGGCTGGGCTTTGCCCGTCTGGAGCAGGGTCAGCAGCTCGAAGGCTTCGTCGAGGGTGCCGAACCCACCTGGGAGCACGGTATAGCCGTCGGACTCCTTGATCAGCATGAGCTTGCGGGTGAAGAAGTACCGCATCTCCACGAGCTTCGGGTCCTGGGCGATGAACTCATTGGCCCCTTGTTCGTGGGGGAGCCGGATGTTGACGCCGAGGGAGCGTTCCCGTCCCGCGCCCTGCATCGCGGCCGCCATGATGCCGGGGCCCGCCCCGGTGACCACCATCCACCCGCGGTTCGCCATGCGTTCGGCCAGGCGCCGCGCCTGGAGATACAAGGGGTCATCGGGCAGCGTGCGTGCCGATCCGAAGAAGGTGACCTTGTGCTCCTGGCGAAAGGGACGGAACACACGGAACGCCTCGGCCATCTCGGCTATGGCGGCTCGCGCCAGTTTCAGGTCGAGAGGGTCGGTGCGTTCCTCGGCGAGGTGGACAACCGTGCCGATGATCGACCGGTAGAGGTCGCGCTGTTGGGTGACGCCCACCGAGTCGAGGAGTTCGTCCACGAGGTTCTGTTCACCGACATCGAGACGTTCGGTGGGGGTGAGGTCCTCGAGCCCGGCGGTGTCGGCGGCGAGCGGGGGGACGAGGTCCGAGCCGGCAACACCGAGGCCGTCGTCACCGGGGGCCTCGGCACCGCCCGCTTCGGCACCGGCGTGGTCGTTCGGTCCGTCGTCGCTCACGTCGCCCACCTCAGCAGGGGGCGGGAACGCGACCGTAGAGGGTCGTGCGCTGCTCGAGCCGCCTGCCCAAGGGCTGCACCAGGGCGTGGAATCCCGCCTCGTCCATGAGCTGGCCGTGGCTCGCCCCCGCGGCGCGCGAGATGTTCTCGTCCATGAGCGTGCCCCCGAGGTCGTTGACCCCGGCCTGCAGTGCTTGAACGGCACCGGCGGCCCCCATCTTCACCCAGCTGGCCTGGATGTTCGAGATCCACCCCCGGTAGGCGATGCGTCCCACGGCGTGCATGAGCAACGTCTCACGGAACGTAGGGCCTCGCCGGGCCCGGTGCTGCAGGTAGATGGGCGACGCCATGTGCACGAAAGGGAGGGGAACGAATTCGGTGAAGCCCCCGGTCTCCTTCTGCAGGGCGCGGGTGCGTACGAGGTGCCGCGCCCAGGATCGGGACCGTTCGATGGACCCGAACATGATCGTCACGTTCGAACGCAGCCCGATGCTGTGGGCGACCCGGTGTGCCTCGAGCCACTGTTCGGTATTGATCTTGTCGGGGCACAGCACGGCGCGGACGTCGTCGTCGAGGATCTCCGCCGCCGTCCCGGGCAATGTCGCCAACCCCGCGTCCTTGAGACGTCGCAGGTAGTCGACGAGGGGCTCGCCGAGCCGCCGTGCCCCTTCGGTCACCTCCAGGGCCGTGAAGCCGTGGATGTGAATGCGCTCCGACGCCGCGCGCACGGCCCGGATGACCTCGAGGTAGTAGTCGCCGTCAAAGCTCGGGTGGATGCCGCCCTGGAGGCATACTTCGGTTGCGCCCGCCTCTTCGGCTTCGACCACCCGTGCGGTGATGTCACTCAGCTCCAAGAGGTACGGCGCGCCCCGCAGGTTGAGCGACAGGGGACCCTTGGAGAAGGCGCAGAACTTGCACTTGAAGGTGCATACGTTGGTGTAGTTGATGTTGCGGTTGGCCACCCACGTGACGACGTCGCCGACCTCGTCATGCCGCACTTGGTCGGCGACCTCGGCGACGGCTCGGACCTCGGGCCCGCGCGCCGAGAACAACGTGACGATCTCGTCCTCCTCCACCTCCTGGCCCCGGCCCACACCAGCGAGCACCTCGGCGACGGCGCCAGTCACCGACGCCACGCGTCGCGACGCGGACGAGCCGTACGCGCCGGTGCCGCCCTCGACGCTCACGGGACCGTCGCTCAGCAGCAGCGGTGGCAGCTCGACGCCCCCCGAGCACCACGGGTCCTCGCGTCCGAGGTTCTCGGCGTCGGCGCGGTCGAGCACCGGGAAGCGCATGCCCGGGTCGAGCCAGCGCTCGGGGTCCGATGCGTACCCGGGATAGATGGTGAGGCGCGGGGCCAGGGTCAGCCCGGCGGCCTCGGTCGCGTCGCGCAGCAGGTGCAGGGCGGGCCAGGCCCGCTCGGGGTTGACGTGGTCGACGGTCACCGGTGAGACCCCGCCCCAGTCGTCGAGGCCGGAGTCGAGCAGGGGACGCAGATCGTCGGACAGGTTGGGGGGAGCCTGGACGTGTACCTCGGCCGGTAGTACCAGCCGGGCGACGGCGATCGTCCACAACAGCTCTTCGGGAGGGCACGGCGGATGGTCGTGCATGGCGGTGCCCGGCTTGGGGAGGAAATTCTGGACGATCACCTCCTGGACATGGCCGTGGGCGCGGTGCGAGTCGGCGATGGCCGACAGCGTGCGGACCCGCTCGGCACGCGACTCGCCGATCCCGACGAGCACACCCGTGGTGAACGGGATGGCGAGGCGACCCGCCGCGTCCAACGTGGCGAGCCGTCGCTCGGGCGTCTTGTCCGGGGCACCCCGGTGACAAGCCAGGTCGGGGTCGAGCGATTCGAGCATCATCCCCTGGCTGGCCGAGACCGGGCGCAGGCGGGCGAGCTCGTCGGAGCTCAACGCACCCGCGTTGGCGTGAGGGAGGAGACCCGTCTCGTCCCGCACCAGCGCGCACATGGCCGCGAGGTAGTCGACGGTCGAGGGATAGCCCTGGTCCTCGAGCCACGCGCGCGCTGCCGGGTAGCGCTCTTCGGGGGCCTCACCCAAGGTGAACAGTGCCTCGTGGCACCCGGCCGCCGATCCGGCCCGGGCGATGCGCACCACCTCGTCAGGGGACAGGTACGGCGATCGGACGCGGGCGGGAGGCTTGGCGAAGGTGCAATAGCCGCACCGATCCCGACACAGCATCGTGAGCGGGATGAAGACCTTCGGCGAGTAGGTGACCCGGTTCCCATGGGCCCGGGCCCGCACCTCTCGCGCTCGGGTTTGAAGGTCGGAGGTGGTGGCCGCGAGAAGGTCGTCGGGGGCCACGGCGGTCACCTTACCCGTCACCCTCCGACGGGCCGGTCACGGCTCGTGCCACTGGCGCAGGTCGCGTGCCAGGAGCGCATCGGCCTCTTTGGGCCCCCACGTGCCCGCCGGGTACTGCGACAGGGGCACGCCGTCTTGGCTCCACGCCTCGAGGAAGGGGTCCACGATCTGCCAGGCGCGCTCGACCTCGTCGGTGCGGATGAACAGCGTGGCATCGCCGACCATTACGTCGTGCAGCAATCGCTCGTAGCCCCCGCCCTCGGCGCCGGGGAAGGCATCGGCGTAGTTGAAGTCCATGTCCACCGAGCGCAGTCGGAACGCCTCGCCGGGGACTTTGGCCCCGAAGTACAGACAGATCCCCTCGTCGGGTTGGATGCGCAGGAGCAGCATGTTGGGGCGCAGGTCCCGCGTGAGCTTGCTGCCGAACGCGAGGTGCGGCACCCGTTGGAACTGCAGGATGACCTCGGTGGCGCGCTTGGGGAGGCGCTTGCCGGTGCGGATGTAGACGGGGACCCCGGCCCAGCGCCAGTTGTCGACCACCAGTCGCAGGGCCACGTACGTCTCGGTCCGGCTCCGGGGGTCGACCCCCTCCTCCTCCCGGTACCCGATCACGGGCTCGCCGTTGACCATCCCTGCCGCGTACTGGCCACGCACCGAGTTGCTGACCGCCGCGTCGACGTCGGGGATCATGACCGCTCGCAGCAGCTTGACCTTCTCGTCCCTGATGCCGAGGGCGTCCACGGTGGCGGGCGGCTCCATGAGCGTGAGCGCCAGGACCTGCATGACGTGGTTCTGCACGATGTCGCGCAGGGCACCGGCGGTTTCGTAGAAACCGCCGCGGTGTTCGACACCGAGCTCCTCGGCCACGGTGATCTGGATGTGGTCGACGTAGCGCCGGTTCCAGATGGGCTCGAAGATGGCGTTGCCGAAGCGCAGGGCGAGCACGTTCTGCACCGTCTCTTTGCCCAGGTAGTGGTCGATGCGGAAGATCTGGTCCTCGTCGAACGCAGCGTGGAGGGTGGCGTCGAGGGCGCGAGCGCTCTCGAGGTCGCGGCCGAACGGCTTCTCCACGACGATACGAGCGAACGTCCCCTGCTCTCCGGGCAGGTTGCAACCGTGGTCGGCGAGGGCACTGGCGACGGCGCCGAACATGGCCGGAATGGTGGCCAGGTAGTAGACGCGGTTCCCACCTGTGCCGAACTTGGCGTCGGCTTCGTCCAGCACCTTCTTCAACTTGTCGAAGGTCGGCTTCTCGGCGTACTCGCCCGCCACGTAGCGGAAACGGCTGACGACCTTCTGCCATTCCGGCCCCGCGTGGGGCGCCGCATCGAGGGCGGCCTGGCGGAACTGCTCGTCGCTCCACTGGGTGCGGGCCACCCCCACCACCGTGAAGCCGGCGGGGAGCGCCTTGTGCTCGGCCAGCGCGGCGATGGCGGGCAGGAGCTTGCGGGACGCCAGGTCGCCCGATGCTCCGAAGACGACGAGCGACAGTGGCGGCGGGGACTTCACGGTGTCGAGGGCGTGGGCGATCTCCTCGACGGGCTCCTGATCGTCGATGTCGACGCCCTCGATGACGGCGGTGTCCGCCGTCATGACGCCGATCTCCCGGCGCCCGACTTCGCCTTCGCCCTGCCGTCGGACCCTGCGTCGCCATCGGTCACCACGGCGTGGCCACCGAATTGGTTCCGCAGGGCGGCGACGAGGCGGTTGGAGTACGAGTTCTGGTCGCGCGACGCGAAGCGGGCGAAAAGCGACGTGGCGATCACCGGCGCGGAAACACCGCGGTCGATCGCCTCGTGCGCGGTCCACCGGCCCTCGCCGGAGTCGACGACGATGCCTTCGATCTGCTCGAAGCCCGAACCGGGGGCAAGGGCGCGTTCGGCGAGCTCGAGGAGCCACGACCTGACGACCGACCCGTAGCGCCAGATGGAGGCGATCTCGTGGAGGTCCAGCGAGAACTCCTCCGCCTTCTCCATGACCTCGAAGCCTTCGCCGTAGGCCTGCATGAGCCCGTACTCGATGCCGTTGTGGACCATCTTGACGAAGTGGCCCGCGCCCACCGGCCCGACGTGGGCATAGCCACCTTCGGGGGCGAGGGCGAGGAAGGCCGGCTCGCAGGTCGCCACCACGGACTTCTCTCCGCCCACCATCAGGCAGTAGCCGTTGGCGAGACCCCACACCCCTCCCGAGGTGCCGGCGTCGATGAAGCCGATGCCCCTCTCGGCCAGTGACGCGGCGGTGGGCGCGGCCTCTTTGTAGTTGGAATTGCCTCCGTCGATGACGGCGTCGCCGCGCTCCATGAGGCCCTTGAGGGTGTCGATGGTGGACGTCGTCGGTGCCCCGGCCGGCACCATCACCCACGCCACCCGGGGAGGGTCGAGTTTGGCCACCATCTCGGCCAACGTGGCGGCGGTCTCGGCTCCTTTGGCCGCCACCGCGTTGCGGGCCTCGTCGGACAAGTCGAACGCCACGACCTGATGGCCCTTCTCGATGAGTCGTTGTGTCATGTTGGCGCCCATCTTCCCGAGGCCCACCATGCCGATCTTCATGTCGCCCGCCCTTTCGCTTTCCCTGTCACGTCACCCTGCTCACGTCACCCTGCCTCGTCACCCAGTCTCGTCACCCAGTCTCGGCGTGCCGCCACCGGCGCTCACCTCACGTCGTCGAGGTGCGCGGCCGCCACGCGTAGGACACGGCGTCCGTGGGACCGCAGGCTCTGATGGTCCCCGATGGACTGTGCGGCGATCAGTGTCGCGAAGTCGTAGGGGGCACCCGGGATGGGCACCTCGGGCATCGGGTTGGCGTCGACGATCTGCACGGCGACGATGGTGTCGGGGCCGCCTTTGTGGAGCTGCCCCGTCGAGTGCAGAAGCGCGGCCCGTACCCGGCCGTGGTCGCCATCCCGCCGAGGTGGTCGCGCACCTTGCGGCGCAGCGATTCGAGCGCCGCGTCCTGGCCGAAGGGCACGTAGGCCTGGAGTGACACGTAGTCACGGGGTCGCACCGTCGAGGTGAGCCAGGCCAGGACACCGGAGGCGTCGGCCGTGTCGAGCTCGGGTAGGGGGAGCTTGGCCAGCACGTCGTTGGTGTTCTGCTTCGACTCCGCCACGTTGGGCTCGTTGAAGGGGTCGATGCCGAGCACGTGGCCGCACAGGGCGGTGGCCACTTCCCAGCGGTAGAACTGCTCGCCCAGGTCCGGCGGCTGCGCCAGGTGCAGGGGCACGACGTGGCGGTCGTCTCCCACCTCGGGCTCGGTGGTGGGAACGGGGATGCAGCCCTTTCCCTGCTTGCCCGTGGACTCGGCGATCAGCTGCTCGACCCACAAGCCGAACGACGCGTACTCGGGGGGGACGACGATGGTGACCTTGTCGCGCCCGACGCGGGCGTCCTCGCCCATGGCCATGCCGAGGCCGGCGGCCTCTTCGAGGTCGGCGTCGAGGGCACGTGTGCACAGCTCGGCCACGTCGTACCCGATGAGCGCGGCGGGCACCATGCCGAAGTACGACAGGACCGAGTAGCGGCCGCCGATGTCGGGGGGGTTGGCGAAGCAACGGTGGAAGCCGCGCTCTGCAGCCAGCGTGGCGAGGGGTGTCCCGGGGTCGGTGATGGCCGCGTAGCGCGACGGGTCGGGCAGTTGCGCCCAGGCGTGGGCCAGGAGGGCGTTGGGCTCGAGCGTGGTTCCCGACTTCGACGACACCAGCACGAAGGCGTCGGACAAGTCCAACGAGGAGACCGTCACGGGATGGGTGGTGTCGCACACCACCAGTCGCCGCCTCGGCCGGCCGGGCCCGTCCCCGGTATCGGTCGTGGCCAGGACGGACTCGAGCACCGCCGGTCCGAGCGAGGAGCCACCCATGCCCAGCAGGACCACGGTCGACTGGTCGATCCCGCCCGCCCACGACGCGAGGTCCTTGGCTTCCTCCGCCATGCGGCGCGGGACGTCCAGCCATCCCAGGCGGTTCGCCGCCACGTTGCCTTCGGGCCACAACCCGGGGTCCCGGTCGAGCAGGCGCGGGACCAGAGTTCGGGCGTCGTCGACCACGGGCTGCGGACTCAGCCGCCCGCCGACAGGGCGTTGGCCTTGTCGGACAGTTTCTGGATCAGCTCGTCGAAGGACTTGGAGAAGCTCGCCACCCCTTCGTCCTCGAGGGTGCGGGCCACGTCCACCATGTCCACACCGGCCGCGTCCACGCGGGCCAGCGCGTGGCGCGCCGCATCGGGGTGGGCGTCCACCGCCCGTGCCATCATCCCGTGGTCGAGAAAGGCGGCGATGGTGTCGTCGGGCATGGTGTTCACGGTGTCGGGCCCGATGAGGTTGTCGACGTAGAGGAGGTCGGGATAGGCAGGGTTCTTGGTCGACGTCGACGCCCACAGCGGTCGCTGCACCTTGGCGCCCCGGGCGGCGAGTGCTTCCCAGCGTGGTCCAGAGAACCGTTCTGTGAACAGCGTGTAGGCGCACTGCGCCTGCGCCACCGCGGCGGTGCCCCGTAAGGCCTGGATCTCGGCGGCGCGACCCGGGGCTTGGTTGGCCAGGGTGTCGAGGCGCCGGTCCACCTCGGTGTCGACCCTGCTCACGAAGAACGACGCCACGCTGCGCACCGCCGAGAGGTCGGTGACTCCGGTGGCGAGCAGGTCCTCGAGACCCCCCATGTAGGCCAGGATCACCTCGTCGTAGCGCTCCAGGCTGAACAGCAGGGTGATGTTGATGTTCCGACCCTCGGCGACCATGGCCCGGACGGCGGGCACGCCCTCGGCCGTGGCCGGGATCTTCACATACAGATTGGGCTCATCGACGAGCTGGTGGAAATGGCGGGCCGCGGTGATGGTCCCCTCGGTGTCGTGGGCGAGGCTCGGTGCGACCTCCAACGACACGAAGCCGTCGATCCCGTCGGAGCCGTCGTACACCGGGCGCAAAACGGCCAGGGCGTCGCGGATGTCGGTGACGACGAGCTCCCAGTACGCCTCTTCGACGGTGTGCGATCCGAGCAGTTGGCCGAACTGCTCGTCGTAGTCGTTGCCGCTTTCGATGGCCTTGGTGAAGATCGTGGGGTTCGACGTCACACCCCGGATGCCCTGGGCCACGAGCTCGGCCAGGCGCCCGCCCCGCAGGTAATCCCGCCGGAGGTTATCGAGCCACGGGCTCTGGCCCTGCTGCTCGTACAGGTCGTGCAGCTTGGTCATGGTGCTCCCTTCCCGCCGGGTTGGACGCGCTCGACAGCGTGCGACCGGCTGTGCGTGGGTCTCAGCGTGGTGCCGGGCCGGCTCGGGCCAAGAGCTCCGTGGCACGTGCCGCGACGTTGTCAGGTGTGTACCCGAAGTGCTCGAGCACAACCTGGCCCGGAGCCGATGCACCGAAGTGGTCGATGGCGACGACGTCGTCCGCGTAGCGCTCCCACCCGAACGAGGCCGCGGCCTCGACGGCGAGGCGCTTCACACCGGGGGGAAGCACCTCGGCGCGGTACGAGTCGGTCTGCAGCTCGAAGAGCTCCCACGACGGCAGCGACACCACCCGGGCCCGCACGGGCACACTCGCCCCGGCGAGGACGCCGGCGGCCGCGACGCACACCGCCACCTCCGAGCCCGTGCCGATGAGGACGATGTCGGGCTCACCCCCGGGCGGGTCGACGAGGACGTAACCACCGCGCTCCACACCGTCCCCGACCTCGGCCGTGCCGGCCAGGACCGGGACGGTCTGACGTGACAGCACCAACGCGGTGGGCCCGTCGGAGTCCACCGCGATGCGCCATGCATGCGCCGTCTCGTTGGCATCGGCGGGGCGGATGACGCGCAAGCCGGGCATGGCGCGCAACGAGGCCAGTTGTTCGATGGGTTGATGAGTGGGGCCGTCCTGGCCCAGGCCGACCGAGTCGTGGGTCCAGGAATAGACGACATGCGCGTCGGAGAGCGCGGCGAGGCGGACGGCGGGACGCATGTAGTCGCTGAAGACGAAGAAGGTGCCGCCCACAGGGAGGACACCACCGTGCCGCGCCATGCCGGTCATGGCCGCCCCCATGGCGTGCTCGCGGATCCCGAAGTGGATCTGGGCACCTCCGGGAGCCTCGGCGGACTGGTTGACGGTGTCGTCGAGCTTCACCCCCGTGTTGCCGGTGAGATCGGCCGAGCCCGTCACCAGGCCAGGGATCGCGTCGGCGGTGGCGTTGATGCACTGGTTGATCGCCACCCGGGTGGCGACGCTCGTGCCGGCATCGAACACCGGGAGTCCCTTGGACCATCCCGCCAAGCCCCGGCCGCGCTGACACGCCTCCCATACCGCCTTGTCGCCGTCCCAGGCGTCGAAGCGGGCCTGCCACCCCTGTCGTTCGGCCTCGCCGCGCTCGACGGCGCGCCGGTAGTACTCGATCACCTCGTCGGGGACCCAGAACTCCTGGTCGGGGGGGAGTCCGAGCAGGGCCTTGGTCTCACGGATCTCGTCCTCGCCCAGGGGGCTCCCGTGGGCGGCGGCGGTGTCGGTCCTGTGGGGAGAGGGCCAGCCGATGTGACTGCGCAGCAGGATCATCGAGGGCTTGTCCTCGACGGCCATGGCCCGTCGTAGCGCGGCTTCGAGGGCGTCGGTGTCGTTGGCCACCTCACCGATGTTGTCGGTGTGCCAGCCGTAGGCGTCGAAGCGCTCGGCCACGTTGTCGGTGTAGGCCAGTTCGGTGGGGCCGTCGATCGTGATGTGGTTGTCGTCGTAGATGTAGACGAGCCGGCCGAGCCCCAGGTGGCCGGCGAGCGACGCCGCCTCGTGGCTGATCCCCTCCATGAGATCGCCGTCGCCGCAGATGACGAAGGTGTGGTGGTCGCAGAGTTCGGGACCGAATCGCGCCCGGAGCCAGCGCTCGGCGATGCCCATGCCCACGCCGTTGCCGAATCCCTGGCCGAGCGGCCCGGTCGTGACCTCGATCCCCTCGGTGAGATGGACCTCGGGATGTCCCGGCGTCTTGCTGCCCCACTGCCGGAACTGCTTGATGTCGTCGAGGGTGAGCCCGTACCCGGTGAGGAACAGAAAGGAGTACAGAAGGATGCAGGCATGGCCGTTGGACAAGATGAAGCGGTCGCGATCGGGCCAGGAGGGATCGACGGGGTCGTAACGCATGATGCGCGTGAACAGGACGTGGGCCAGCGGGGCCAGCGCCATGGCCGTGCCCGGATGGCCCGAATCGGCCTTCTGGGGGGCGTCCATGGCCAGGCCGCGCACGACGTTGATCCCGAGCTGTTCGAGCTCCGCTTCGGTCACCCCGAGAACCGTACCCGCTCGTCGGCGTCCGCCAACCAGGAGTTCGACCTCGTGCGCCGGTGGGCGCTCACGAGACCTCGGGCTCGTCGTCGCCCTGGCGGCGATGGCCCGCGTCGCCGAGGTCGAGGCCCGAATGCGTCCGCAACAGCGCCACCGAGGCCGTGAACCCGTGGACGAAGTTCCGTCCGCCGATGGGACCGAGCTCTCCGGCGGCGAAGAACCCCGTCATGGGCACGGCGCCGAGGTGTTCGGAGAGGACGCGGACGTCGTGGTGGGGCCGGCCGAAGAGTCGGGTGCCCCGGCCGTTGCAGGTGAACACCAAGGCGGCATCGGCTCGGCGCGCCGCCACCAGCTCGTGCAGGTCCTCGTCGGCAGTCGCCGCGTCGCGCAGATGGAACTGCACAGTCGTGCCGACGGGCACGGGGTCGGCGACGGCGATGGCGCCCGAGGAGCGGTCGGCGCCGACGACGTTTCGCACCAGGAAGTCGCCGCGGCCGAAGTGCTCGCGGTGCTCGTCGATGACGCGGCCCAGGTGCAGCCCGCCCGTCTCCAACAAGACGACCTCGGCCTCGCTGAGCGAGTCCCGGGTCTGGACCACCACCTGCTCGAGAGCCGGGCGCCCGGCCAGTTCGTAGAGGAGGTTGTGCTCGGCCCTGGTCACTACGAGCGGGTCACCGAAGGGACGGCAGCCCTGGGACACCAGTGTCGTGATCTCGGCGCCGGGGCCGAGGATCACGCCGACGGCTCCGCCGGTGCGGACCCGGGTCCCGAGGGCAAGGCGGTTGCCGCCCGGTCCCCGTGCCGCCGATGCCATGCCGCCCACCACCTGGAGGCCGGGGTGGGCCGTGTCGACCCAGTCGAGGAAGGACTCCGCCGGGAAGCTGTAGGGATCGCCCACGAGGACGATGGCCTCGGGGGTGAAGGGAATCTCCGCCGGCCATCCCCGCAACGTCAGGCCCTGGCCCGACTCGGAGGGCACGGCGTCGAGTGCCAGCGGCACCAGCGGGCCCACGTGCCCGGCCAGGAGCGTCACCGCCGCGTCCTGTTCCACTTCGCGGTGCGGGCCCAGCACCGACTCGGCCGCGCATCCGAGCGACACCAGGGGATGGAGGACTTCCTCGACGGTACGCATGATGTCCTCGAGTGCGCCGGCGTGCGGGGGAGTGACGAAGACCGTGGCGAAGTCGGGCCGATCGCCGATCTGCTCGAGCACGGCTCCGGTGACCTCTCCCACAGCGTGGGCGGTGAGCGGATGCTCGCTCATGGCGGCCGCAAAGGGCATCGTGACGCCGACCCTACCGCCGGGCGCGTGTGTTCAGGCCTCGGGCACGGGGTCGGGCACCGGGTCAGGCATCGGGTCGGGCTCGGTCATCGCTCGTCGGGGGAGCACCATGCTTCTCGACCCGCTACCCAAACCGACACGGCGCGCCATTCGCCCTCGGTCGGCTCGAGCGCGACGAGATCGGCGCGCCGACCCGGCTCGATGGATCCCCGGTCGTCGAGCCCGAGAAGACGGGCCGGTGTGGAGCTCGCCGCTTGCACGGCGTCGGCCAAGGCCACGCCGCTGGCGCGCACCACGTTGGAGACGGCACGCGCCATCGTCAACACCGAGCCGGTCAACGTCCCGTCGGCCAGTCTCGGCGGCGCGGTCCGGTCGAGCGCGCTTCCCGCTGCCGCGGCCACGGCGTCGGTGACGAGGGCAACGCCGGGGGTTCGATCTCCTTCCGATCTCTTGGCGGCGAACGCCATGCGCACGAACACCGGATGTGTGTGGACGAGGTCGGCGATGACCGACACCGACAGACGGTCATCGGCGAGGGCGGCTCCGAGGAGCCCGGGGCGCGCTGGTGGAGGGGCCCCATGGCGTTGCCGAGGTGGGTGACGAGCCGGGCCCCCGCCTCGGCCGCTTCGACGGCGGTCTCGGCCGTGCACGCCGAATGGCCGAGCGACACGAGCACGCCGCGCCCCCTGAGAGCGGCGATGGCGTCGATGGCACCGGGCAGCTCGGGGGCGATGGTGAGGATGCGCACGGCGTCGCCGAGCGAGTCGAGCCAGGCCAGGTCGACCCGGCCGCGCACGAACTCGGGCCGGTGCGCGCCGGGCACGGCCACGAAGGGCCCCTCGAGATGCGCCCCGGCGATGGCCGGGCGGCCCCCGCCGGGGCGGCGGGCCGCCTCGGCGATCCCCGCCAACGACCTTTCCAGCCCGTCGAGCGGTGCCGTCACGATGGTCGGGCACCACGTGGTGACGCCCTGGGCCAAAAGAGCCCGGTCGAGGTCGTCCCAGTCCGGCCCGGCGGCGCCGGCGACGTCGATGGCACCGATCCCGTTGACCTGGAGGTCGACGAACCCCGGCGCCAGCACCAGGGCCGGCACCGGTCCCCGTGCCGGCCGGACCGCGGTAATCAGCCCGTCCTCGACGACGACCTCGGTGTCGGCCATCGGCCCCGCCGGCGTGAGCACCGTGGACGCTCTAACGACAGTGCGACCCGGAGTGCCGCCCGGACCGCCGCCCGGAGGGCCGGTCGGAGCGTCGGTGGGGGCGGTGTCGGTTCGTGGCCTGGGCACGCGGGTCGTACGGTATCCCCGTGGCCGATCCCCAGGTGCAGGTGCCGCCCAACTGCGACCTCACCCTGGGCATGGTGTGTGTCGACAAGTCCGTCCCGGGGACCACGGTGTGGCAGATGCCCGCCGACGAGCGCTTCACCAACCCGGTGGGTCTGCTCCAAGGTGGGTTCCTGGCCGCGTGCTGTGACTCCGCCATGGGCGCGGCCACTGTCACCTGGGCGAAGGGGCGAAAAGTCTTCTCCGCCAATGCCGAGATGAAGGTGAGTTTTCTCGCGCCGGTTCGTCCCGGCGGCACGCTCACCTGCACCGCGAAGGTCGTGTCGGGTGGCAACCGGGTGGCATTCGTGGAGGCCGAGCTGGCTGACGGTGACGGGCGCCTCGTGGCCAAGGCCAGCTCCACCTATCTCCTCTCGCCCCGGGGCTGAGGTCCGCGTCGGGACCCGGTGCTTGCCAGCATCGAGCCCTGCGGGGGAGGATGGCGCACTTCGAGGAGGGTCGGTTGGCACGTGACAGTGGGAGTTCGGGGCGCGGCGGCGGTTTGACCGGCGCTGGCGGCGACTTCCTCAATCTCGTCGTCGACTACGTCAAGCAGGAGACCCTCGGGCCCCTCAAGAGCCTGGGCCGGTTCCTCCTGTTCGGCTTCGTCGGGTCGGTGGCGATCACGCTCGGGACCGTCCTGCTCCTGCTGGCATTGCTCCGGGCGCTGCAGACCGAGACAGGGTCGTCGTTCACGGGCCACCTCAGCTGGTTGCCGTACCTGATCGTCGCCGCGGCCGCCATAGGGGTGATGGGGCTGGCAGCATGGCGGATTGTGAGGGGCCCGGGTACCGAGAAGCACCGCTCCGGTGCTGCTGGCCCCGGTGGAGCCAGGAAGGGGAGCTGACGATGGCGACGACGGCGAAGATCAGCCGCGATGACCTGGAGGCGAAGCTCCGCGAGATCTCGGGGGGCGCGGAGGAGACCGTCGAGGCGGCCCGGCCCATGCTGATCAGCACGGCGGTGGCGGGCGTGGTCCTCGCCATCCTGGTCGCCTACCTGCTCGGGCGGCGCCGGGGTCGGGCGCGCTCGGCCGTGATCGAGATCCGGAAGGTCTGAGGCGAGCTCGGTGGACCGGCTCCTCGGCTTCCTGGTGTCGCGGGCCGTTCGCCGTGGGCGAGCCGGGGAGCCCATCTGGCTGGCGGTGGCGGCGGCGGCCTGGATGGTACGACGAACGCTCAAGAGCCGCGACCAGGTGGCGTGGAGTGGGCGGGTGGAGCCCGGTCAGCGCCTCGTGATCGCCGTGGGCGACCGCTCCACGCCTGCACCACCGACCGGCGGGGAGTGACGCCCCCGGGCGACGCGCTCGGGAGCCTTCTGGCGGCCGGTGAGCGCGTCCTGCTCGTCGACCCCAAGGAGCGGCGCTACCTGGTGACGTTGCAGCCGGGCGCGTTCTTCCATACCCATTCGGGCATCGTCGCCCACGACGATGTCATCGGACGGCCGGAGGGGTCGGCCGTGGCGGCCACGACGGGGCGTCGATTCGTGGTGTTGCGGCCCACGCTGGCCGACGTGGTGCTCAAGATGCCGCGCGGGGCGCAGGTGATCTACCCGAAGGACCTTGGGGCCATCCTCATCGCCGCCGACATCGGCCCCGCCATGCGCGTGCTCGAGGCGGGTGTCGGATCGGGCGCGCTGTCGATGGCGTTGCTGCGCGCCGGCGCCGAGCTCGTGGGGTACGAGGTTCGCGCCGACTTCGCCGCCGGGGCGAGGGCCAATGTGGCGGCGTGGGTGGGGCCCCACGCCAGGTATCGCGTCGAAGAACGTGACGTGTACGAAGGAATCGACGAGCGCGACCTCGATCGTGTCGTGCTCGACCTGCCCGAGCCGTGGCGGGCGCTCGGCCCCGCCTCCGTGGCGATGCGGCCCGGTGGGATCCTTCTCTCCTACCTGCCGTCGATCACCCAGGTGGCCGCGTTGCGCGCCGCGATGGCCCGGCAGTCGTTCGGCATGGCGGAGACCTTCGAGGTCCTGCGGCGCACCTGGCACGTGGAGGAGCGCTCGGTCCGGCCCGACCACCGCATGGTGGCGCACACGGGGTTCATCACCACGGCGAGACTTCTCGTTCCCACTCCCGAGCCGGAACTGTGAGGCGAGATCAGCCCTGCTCGATGAAGATGCACTCCCCGGGACATTCCTCGGCCGCCTCCGTGACGGCGTCCTCGAGGTCGTCGGGGACGAGGGCGAGGCCGGCGGAGCCACCTGGCTCGTTCTTGACCTGGTCACCCTCTTTGACATAGGCGAGGCCGTCGTCGAGCAACGTGAACACCGCGGGCGCGATCTCCTCGCACAGGCCGTCGCCGGTGCACAGATCCTGGTCGATCCAGACCTTCATGGGCTCGCTCTCGCCTTTTCTCTGTCGCTCGGTCGACGCCTTCGGAACGTAACGACGCCCGGTTCGCGGTGTCAATTGACCCCGTCACCGTCGCGACCCGGAGCGCCACCGGACGTGCCAGTCTGACCCGTTGTCACTCGGGCCAGAGTCTACCGGGACGTCGGCGTGAATCCCGCCTTCCTTGAGCGTCAATTTGGCATCGGGGCCGGTGTATGGTCGCTACAGGCGTCCGGAGACAAGCCCAGGAGGTGGTTGCGACGGCCGAGCCGGAAGAGGAACGACAGCTGGCGCTGAGCGAGGAGCTCGAACGTCTGCGTGACCGGTGCCGCCAGGCCGACGAGGAGGTCGCGATCCTGCGCCGACGCCTGTCGGAGGGGCCCGGCCGCGTCCAGAGCCTCGAGGAGCGACTCCTCGAGACCAAGGGCCAGTTGGCCCAGGCCGTCTCCCAGAACGAGAAGCTGACCTACACCCTGCAGCAGGCCAAGGAGCACATCGCCGCGCTGCGTGAGGAGGTCGACAAGCTCACCCAGCCCCCGAGCGCCTACGGGACCTTCCTCCATGCCAACGACGACGGGTCCGTCGACGTCTTCTCCGGTGGGCGCAAGATGCGGGTGGCCGTGCACCCCGAGATCGACGAGGTCGAGCTGCGCCGGGGCCAGGAGGTGGTCCTCAACGAGTCGCTCAACGTGATCTTGGCCCGTGAGGGCGAGGACTCCGGTGAGGTCGTGACCTTGAAGGAGCTCCTCGAGGACGGCCGGCGCGCCATCGTGTACGCCCGCGCCGACGAGGAGCGGGTGGTCGAGCTCTCCCACGACCTGCTCGGTGTGCACCTGCGCGCCGGCGACGCCGTGCTCATGGAGACGCGCTCGCAGCTGCTCGTGGAGAAGCTGCCCCGGCCCGAGGTCGAGGAGCTCGTGCTCGAGGAGGTGCCCGACGTCACGTACGCGGACGTGGGCGGCCTCGACAGCCAGATCGAGGACATCACCGACGCTGTCGAGCTGCCGTATCTGCACCGGGCTCTGTTCAAGGAGTACAAGCTGCCCGCCCCCAAGGGCATCTTGCTCTACGGACCGCCGGGGTGTGGCAAGACGCTGATCGCCAAGGCGGTGGCCAACTCGCTCGCCAAGAAGGTGGCGCAGGTCACGGGCAACGCCAACATCCGGAGCTATTTCTTGAACATCAAGGGCCCCGAATTGTTGAACAAGTACGTGGGTGAGACCGAGCGCCAGATCCGGCTCGTGTTCCAACGCGCCCGGGAGAAGGCCGAGGAGGGCGTCCCCGTCATCGTCTTCTTCGACGAGATGGACTCGTTGTTCCGCACCCGGGGCACGGGTATCAGCTCCGACATGGAGTCGACCATCGTGCCGCAGCTCCTGGCCGAGATCGACGGGGTCGAGGCACTGCGCGACGTCATCGTCATCGGCGCTTCGAACCGCGAGGACCTCATCGACCCGGCCATCCTGCGGCCCGGACGCCTGGACGTGAAGATCAAGATCGAGCGGCCCGACGAGGAGGCCGCCGCGCAGATCTTCTCGCGCTACCTCACCGCCGATCTTCCCATCGACGCCACGGAGGTGGAGCGCCTCGGCGGAGGTGACGCCGCCAAGTCGGTGCAGGCCATGATCGAGGACACCGTTACCGAGATGTACCGGGCCGACGACGAGAACAAGTTCCTCGAAGTGACCTACCAGAACGGCGACAAAGAGGTGCTGTACTACCGGGACTTCGCGTCGGGGGCGATGATCGAGAACATCGTCCGCCGGGCGAAGAAGCTCGCCATCAAGCGGGCCATCGCCGGGGAGGGTAAAGGGGTCCGGACCACCGACCTCCTAGAGTCGATCCGCCGGGAGTACAAGGAGAACGAGGACCTGCCCAACACGACCAACCCCGACGACTGGGCCCGGATCTCGGGCAAGAAGGGGGAGCGCATCGTGTACGTGCGCACCCTCCTGGCCGACACCGAGGAGACCCGGGGCGGTCGTTCCATCGAGCGGGTGGGTACCGGCCAGTACCTGTGAACAGGCTGGAGCCCTCCTCCGGCGTCATCGCGGAGGGGACGCGCCGCCCTAGCCGTTACGCACTAGGGTCGGTTTCGTGGTCGTCGCGAAGGTGTGCGGGATCGAGACCGAGTACGGAATTCACCACGTCGGTGGTGACGGAAACCCGGTCGCGTCGTCGTCGCTGCTCGTGAACGCGTACGTCTCGGACCTGGCGCGCGCCGGGTGGGACTTCGAGGACGAGTCACCGGGCAATGACGCCCGCGGCTTTGCCCGCGAGGGGTCTATGCCCCCCGAGATCGAAACCCATCTCGTCAATGCCGTGCTCACCAACGGGGCCCGGTACTACGTCGACCACGCCCATCCTGAGTTCTCGACGCCCGAGTGCGCCGATCCCCTCGAGGTCGTGCTCTACGACAAGGCGGGGGAGGAGGTGCTGCGGCGATCGATGGCGGCGGTGCGCAGGGTCCTGCCCGAGGGCCAGTCCATCGTCGTCTACAAGAACAACTCTGACAGCAAGGGCAACTCGTACGGCACCCACGAGAACTACCTCATGGACCGGGCCGTCCCCTTCGCCCGGATCGCGCATCTGATCACGCCGCACTTCGTGACCCGCCAGATCTTCGCCGGGGCCGGCAAGGTGGGGAGCGAGACGGCGGGCAACGCCGGACGTGACATCACCTTCCAGATCTCACAACGGGCCGAGTTCTTCGAAGAGGAGATCGGCCTCGAGACCACCCTGAAGCGCCCCATCGTCAACACCCGCGACGAGCCGCATGCCGATCCCCAGCGCTACCGGCGACTGCACGTCATCGTGGGGGACGCCAACATGTGCGACGTCGCCACCTTCTTGAAGGTGGGGACCACCGCTCTCGTGCTGGCACTGATCGAGGACGACGCCTTCGACGGGCGCGAGCTCACCCTCGCCAACCCGGTCAAGGCCATCCGCCAGGTGTCGCTCGACCTGAGCCTGGCCCGGCCGATCGACCTGGCTGACGGTCGCACCACCACCGCCCTGGCGTTGCAGTGGGAGCTGTTCGGTCTGGCCCGCAAGTACGCCGAGGACCGCGGGCTGGCCTGCCTCGGGGACGAAGCCGTCGGCCAACAGGTGCTCCAGCGCTGGGAGGACGTCCTGCATGGCCTCGAAACCGACCCGAGCGTCGTTGCCGACAAGGTGGACTGGGCGGCCAAGCTCGGGCTGCTCGAGGCGTACCGCGACCGCCACGGGCTCGACTGGGACGACCAACGGTTGGCGGCGGTGGACCTGCAGTACCACGACCTGCGACCCGAGCGCTCGCTCTTCGCCCGCCTCGACACCGAGCGCCTCGTGGATCCCCAGGACGTCCTCGACGCCGTGACCGAACCGCCCCGCCGCACCCGCGCCTATTTCCGCGGGCAGTGCCTCAAGCGGTGGGCATCCTCGGTCGCCAGCGCCAACTGGGACTCGCTCGTGTTCGACCTGGGTACCGATCCCCTCCGACGCGTCCCTATGATGGATCCGCTACGTGGAACAGCTGAATTCGTCGAGGAGCTCCTGGATGGAAGCTCGTCACCGGCGGAGCTGTTGGCACGGTTGAGCGCCTAGGAGTGGGTTGATGGCAGAGCAAGAGAAGAAGCGCCGACCGGCGACGACGACGCGCGAGGACACGACGACCGAGGAGACCGAGGCTCCGGCGCCGTCCCCGCAGGGTGAGAAGCTGAAGGCCGAGCTCGACGACCTGCTCGACGAGATCGACGAGGTCCTCGAGGAGAACGCGGAGGAGTTCGTCCGTAACTACGTGCAGAAGGGCGGGGAGTAGCGGGGTGGGTCTGCCCTTCTTTCCGCCCGGGGAGGACCCGGGCCCCAGCTTCGCAGCTCTCATCCGCCAGCACGACCCCACCCGGCCCTTGCTGGGCGCGACGGACATGAGTCCGGGGGCGGTCCCGGCGGTGGCCCACGGCACCACGGTGGTGGCGCTTCGTTTCGCCGACGGTGTGGTGATGGCGGGAGACCGTCGCGCCACCGAGGGCAACATCATTGCGCACCGCGCCATGGAGAAGGTCTTTCCCGCTGACCGGCACTCCGCTGTCGCCATCGCGGGGGCGGCCGGGCCGGCGGTGGAGATGGTCAAGCTCTTCCAGACCCAGCTCGAGCACTACGAGAAGGTCGAGGGCGTCGCCCTCAGCCTCGAGGGCAAGGCCAACCAACTGGGCCAGATGGTACGCGAGCACCTCCCCATGGCGATGCAGGGCCTGGTGGTCGTGCCGTTGTTCTGCGGCTTCGACCTGCGCGTCGGTGAAGGGCGGATCTTCACCTACGACGTGACCGGCGGGCACTTCGAAGAGGCCGACCACGCCGCGACGGGGTCGGGGGGCCGCGACGCCCGGACCACCATCAAGCTCGGGTGGCGCGCCGACCTCGGACGCGACGAGAGCGTCGAGCTGGCGGTGCGGGCACTGTACGAGGCGGCCGACGAGGACTCCGCCACCGGCGGGCCCGACCTGGTGCGGGGGATCTTCCCCGTGGTCGCGACGGTCACCGCCCACGGTTACGAGCGGCTGGCCGACGACGAGGTGGCCCGGTCCTTCACCACCCTGGTGGAGCGCCGGAGCCTCGGGCGCGGCCTCACAGGGGGTGGCCCATGACCATGCCCTTCTACGTGGCGCCCGAGCAGGTCATGAAAGACCGCGCCGAGTACGCCCAGAAGGGCATCGCCCGCGGGCGGTCGCTCGTGGCCTGCGTGTACGCGGACGGGATCCTGATCGTGGCCGAGAACCCGTCGCGCTCGCTGCACAAGGTGAGCGAGATCTACGACCGGATCGCCTTCGCCGGTGTGGGCAAGTACAACGAGTTCGACCAGTTGCGCGTGTCCGGGGTGCGTCACGCCGATACCAAGGGCTTCGCCTTCAGCCGTGAGGACGTCGACGCCCGGTCGCTCGCCAACCTCTACGCCCAATACCTGGGCCAGGTCTTCACCCACGAGATGAAGCCGCTCGAGGTCGAGATCCTGGTGGCCGAGCTCGGGGTCGACGGCAAATCGGACCAGCTGTACCACATCGCCTATGAGGGCACGATCACCGACGAGGACCGGTTCGCGGTGCTCGGGGGGGAGACCGAGACGATCTCGGACCGGGTGGCGGAGTCGTACCAGGACGGTTGGGCGCTCGACGCCGCCCTGCGGGCGACGGTGGCTGCGCTGGGGGGGCCCGATCGGACGCTCGGCCCCGCCGACCTCGAAGTGGCCGTGCTGGCCCGCGCCAACGGTCGTCGTGCCTTTCGCCGGCTGGGCCACGACGAGCTGGCCGAGCTCATGAGCGGTGGTCGAAAGGCCTCGGCCCGCGGCTCGCGTGGTGCGGACGCCGGGTCGGGAGCCGACACCGGCACCGATGCCCCCAGCGACGGGGGACCCCTGCGCTCGGAGTGAGCCCGGTCCCGGCGAGCTACCGCTCGGCGCCGGGTTCGTCCTCGAATTCGTCGAACAGCGCTTCGACCTGGTCGGCGAGCATGAGCTCCCGAGCTTCTCCGGCCTGGTCCACCACGACCAGCACTTCGACCGGTCCGGGGAGGGGGTAGGGCCCCTCGCCGGCGCCGCGCAACTGGGTGAGGATGCCGTCGGCCCCGAGGCGGGCCATGACGACGCGTGCCTCGAACATCGACCCCACGGTCGTCAGGTGGACCATCAGCGGCGTAGCCACCCGCAAAGGGTACCGAGCGTCGCCCCGCCCTGCCCAGGGGGAGTCGCTTGCTGGCGCACACCCGGCACTACCGTGGTGACGTGGACAGGCGGATCTTCGGGCTCGAGAACGAGTACGGCGTCACCTGTACCCTGCGCGGCCAGCGTCGCCTCTCGCCCGACGAGGTGGCCCGGTATCTCTTCCGGCGCGTGGTCAGCTGGGGCCGCTCGTCGAACGTGTTCCTCGAGAACGGTGCCCGGTTGTATCTCGACGTGGGCAGTCACCCCGAGTACGCAACACCCGAATGTGACTCGATCACCGACCTCGTGGCCCACGACAAGGCGGGGGAGCGCATTCTCGACCATCTCGTCACCGGGGCCGAGGCCCGCCTGCGCGAGGAGGGCATCCGGGGTGTCATCTACCTGTTCAAGAACAACACCGATTCGGCGGGGAATTCCTACGGTTGTCACGAGAATTATCCTGACGAGCCGGCGCGACGACTTCGCGCACTACACAGAGGTGCTGATCCCGTTCCTCGTGAGCCGCCAGATCTTCGCCGGCGCCGGCAAGGTTCTGCAGACGGCGCGTGGTGCGGTGTTCTGCCTCTCTCAGCGCGCCGAGCACATCTGGGAGGGGGTGTCGTCGGCCACCACCCGCAGCCGTCCCATCATCAACACCCGCGACGAGCCCCACGCGGACGCCGAGCGCTTCCGCCGGTTGCACGTCATCGTCGGCGACTCGAACATGAGTGAGTACGCCACCTACCTCAAGGTGGGCTCTACCAGCATCTTGCTGCGCATGCTCGAGGACCCGGGCACGGTGCTGCGCGACCTGACCCTCGAGAACCCCATTCGAGCCATCCGCGAGATCAGCCACGACCTCACCTGCCGTCGCAAGGTCCGCCTCGCCAACGGGCGTGAGGTGAGCGCACTCGACATCCAGTCCGAGTACCTCAACCGGGCGCTCCGCTACCGCGACACCCACGGGCTGTCGCCGCAGGAGGACCGCGCCCTCGACATGTGGGAGCACTGCCTGAAGGCGCTCGAGTCCGACCCCCTCACCCTCGGACGCGAATGTGACTGGGTGGCCAAGTACCAGCTGATCGAGGCGTACCGCGAACGGCACGGACTTCCGCTCGGCCACCCCAAGGTGGCGCTGCTCGACCTGCAGTACCACGACGTCAACCGCAGCCGTGGCCTCTACTACCGGATGGAGGCGCGCGACCGGGTGGACCGGCTCGTCGAGGACGGCGCCATCACCGAGGCCATGACGAGTCCGCCCCAGACCACGCGCGCCCGCCTGCGAGGTGAATTCATCCGCCGCGCCAAGGAGCGCCGCCGGGATTTCACCGTCGACTGGGTCCACCTGAAGCTCAACGACCAGGCCCAGCGAACCGTGTTGTTGAAGGACCCCTTCCGGTCCCACGACGAGCGGGTGGAGAAGCTGATCGCCAGTCTTTGAGCGTCGCCGGAGGCAAATAACGGAGTCGGGTCCACTAGCCTCGTAATTTCGTGACCCCGAACCGGCCGGAGGCGGCGCCACCCTCGAGCTCGCTCGACGACCTCTGGCTGCGCGGACCGGCTCCCGCCCCGGTGGCGGTGAGCGCCTGGACGGTTGCGACCCCCTCGGCCCCGGTGGTGTCCGCGCCCGACCGGCCGGTGCCACCGCCGGGCGACAACGGGACCTTCATTCAGGGGATCCCGGGTGCCCGACCCCCGATCGCGTACCGGCCCGGGCGGGGGAGTCGCTGGATCATCGAGTGGGCGGTCGTGCTCATCGTGGCCGTCCTCGTGGCCCTGGGGATCCGGTCCTTCGTCGTCCAGACCTTCTTCATCCCGTCGGCCTCGATGGAGCCCACGCTCATGGTCGGCGACCGGATCCTCGTCGACAAGCTGAGCTACCACCTCCACGCCGTGCACCGCGGCGACATCGTGGTCTTCGCCACGCCGCCCGGTGAGGACGCCGGGCCCAACGTCAAAGACCTGGTCAAACGCGTCATCGGCCTGCCCGGCGAGACGATCTCGTCGGCCGGGGGTCAGGTCGTGATCAACGGCAAGCCTCTCAAAGAGCCCTGGCTCGTTCCAGGGACCGTGACGACCGGGATCACCACCCAGAAGATCCCCGCCGGGGAGTACTTCGTGATGGGTGACAACCGATCCGATTCCCAAGACAGCCGGTTCTTCGGCCCGATCCACAAGAACCTCATCGTGGGGCGGGTGGTGGTCAAGATCTGGCCGCTCACCTCGTTCCACATCTATTGATCCGTCGCGTCCATCGCTCGTTCTCCTGACCGGTCGCTCGGCTGCGCCGGAGCGCGCCGCCGAGTTGGACCGCGACCACACCCCCAGACGACCATGCGGTCACGCCGCCGTTGCCGGGAGGCCCGGCGTCGTAGACTTGGCGCCAGATGCTGTCGCTCAGCCCGGCGAAACTGCTGGTCATCCTCGTCATCGCGCTCATCGTCCTGGGGCCCGAGAAGCTCCCTCAGGTGGCGCGCCAGATCGGCGCGGCCTGGCACGACCTGCGGCAATGGCGGACCCGTCTCGAGAGCGAGGTTCGGGGGACGTTCCCCAACCTGCCCCCCACCCACGAGGTGGCCCAAGCCGTGCGCTCGCCCCTGGCCTTCCTCGACCGCCTCGCCGACGAGCATGAGCGGGCCCTGACCGACGAGCCGGGCACGACCACGGATCCCGCCGTCGACGGCGGGACCGACACCTCGGGTCCGGCCCCACCGGTCGACGCCGCGGCGGCGGGCGCGGCCTCCCAGCCCGCGCCGGCCCCAGGACCACCGGTGTCCGGCAACGGGTCGGGGCCGGCCAATGGGTCGGGCATCGGTGCGGGGTCGGCAAACGGTGTGGGCGCGGACTTCGCGGCCGGGCGCGCCGGCATGCCGGTGCCCGGTGTCTTTCCCGCCGTGCCCGACGACCCCAGCATGAACTGACCGGCAACGCCACGCCCCACCATGGCTACCCGACTCCGACTGCCGTTCCGAGGCGCGTCGACGCGACCCTCGGCCGAAGCCATGACGCTCGGGGAGCACCTAGCGGAGCTGCGCCGCCGCGTCGTCATCTGCGTGGTCGCGTTCGCGGTGGGCTCCACCGTGGCGTTCATCGTCTACCCCCACATCCTGCATTTCCTGCAGGCGCCGTACTGCCGGGTGGCCGGCGCCCACCGCTGTCAGCTCTACGTCACCGCGCCCCTCGACGGACTATCCCTGCGCATCAAGTTGGCCACCTACGGAGGCGTGTTCCTGGCGTCACCGGTGATCCTGTGGGAGCTGTGGCGCTTCATCACACCCGGTCTGCACCGCAACGAAAAGCGCTACGCCATACCGTTCGTGGTCTCCTCCATCGTGCTCTTCGCCTTCGGGGCGTACCTGGCGTTCGTGGCGTTCCCCCACGCCCTGCAGTTCCTGCAGAACATCGGCGGCCCCACGCTGCAGCAGATCTACAACCCCAACAGTTATCTGGGCCTCCTCCTGGCGCTCATGTTGGTGTTCGGGCTCACCTTCGAGTTCCCCGTCATCTTGGTGTCGCTGGAGCTCGTGGGTGTGCTGTCGCCCCGGAAGCTGTCGTCGTGGCGTCGTTGGGCCATCGTGTCGATCGTGGTGTTCGCCGCGGTCATCACACCCAGTGGAGACCCGTTCTCGATGCTGGCCCTGGCGATCCCGATGTACGTCTTCTACGAAGTGTCGATCCTGCTCGGCAAGTTCCTGCGCCGTTGAGCCACCCCAGTCGGTGACGGCCGGTCCCGGAGCCGGCGACCCGGTACGCGCCCAGGTGCGGGCGCGGCTGGGGTTCCCGCTCGACCCGTTCCAGGAGGCGGCCTTCGACGCCCTCGACGCGGGACGTTCAGTACTCGTCTCGGCACCGACGGGCTCGGGGAAGACGGTCGTGGCCGATTACGCCGTGGCCCGGGCCCGGGCCCGCGGTGAGCGCGCCTTCTACACGACGCCACTCAAGGCACTGTCCAATCAGAAGTACTCGGAGCTGGCCGAGGTGTATGGCCCCGAAGACGTGGGGTTGCTCACCGGCGACCTGTCGCACAACGGTCGCGCCCCCGTGGTCGTCATGACGACCGAGGTGTTGCGCAACATGCTCTTCGCCCGCTCCCCGCAGTTGGCCGGTCTCGGGCTGGTCGTCCTGGACGAGGTGCACTACCTCCAGGACCCCTACCGCGGGTCGGTGTGGGAGGAGGCGCTGATCCTGAGCGCTCCCGAGGTGGTCTTCGTGTGCCTGTCGGCCACGGTGGCCAACGCGGCGCAGTTCGGCGAGTGGCTCACCACCGTGCGCGGGCCCACCGAGGTGATCATCGAGAAGCACCGCCCCGTCGAGCTGCGCAATCACGTGGCCGTGGCGGAAAAGGGGAGCCGTCGCGTCGAGCTCGTGCCGCTGCTGCACCATCGCAAGATCCATCCCAAGGCACTCGCTCTCGACCAACGGGTGACCCGTCTGGCGCGACGTCCGGGGGGCCTTCGCCACTCGCGTCTCGTGGGCCCGCGCCGCAGCGAGCTCATCGAAGCGCTCGACGACCTGACCATGTTGCCGGCCATCGTCTTCATCTTCTCGAGAGCGGCGTGCGACGCGGCGGTCGCCCAGTGCTTGTCGGACGGGATGCGCCTCACGAGTCCGGAGGAGAGAGCCGAGATCCGACATCGATGCGAGGAGCACACTGAGGGGCTTCCCGACGAGGAGTTGCGCGTCCTGGGATACGGGCCGTGGGCCGCGGGCCTCGAAGCGGGGCTGGGATCGCACCACGCCGGACTGATCCCGGCCTTTCGGGAGGCGGTGGAGGACTGTTTCTCCTCGAACCTGTTAGGCGTCGTGTTCGCCACCGAGACGCTGTCGCTCGGCATCAACATGCCGGCCCGCACGGTGGTGATCGAGCGGCTCACCAAGATCCGCGAGCACGGGCGCAGCGGGTTGTCGTCGGGGGAGTACGCGCAGTTGACGGGACGAGCCGGCCGGCGCGGTCTCGACTCGGTCGGCCACGCCGTCGTGGTGTGGTCTCCGCAGGTGTCGATGACGGCGCTGGCGGCGCTGGCCACGTCACCACCCCCCGATCTGCGGTCGTCGTTCCGGGCCAGCTACAACCTGGCTGTCAACCTCGTGCGCCGGTACCACGTGGATCAGGCTCACTACATCTTGGACCGCTCGTTCGCCCAGTTCCTCGACCGCGCTCATCACCACGCCCTGGCGCGCCGACTCGACCGCGCCCTGGCGCTGCTCGAGCACTTCGGATACGTGGACATGGCCGCCTGGCGGCTCAGCCCTCGCGGCGTGATGCTGGCGGGGATCTACCACGAGTCCGATCTCCTTGTCGCCGAGGCGCTCGCCGAGGGGCTCTTCGACGGGCTCGACCCGCCCGAACTGGCCGCGGTGGTGTCGTCGTGCACCTTCGAGACGCGTCCCGGTCGGGCTCCGGTGCTGGCATCGCCCCCCAAGGCGCTGCGCCCGAGACTGGAGGCGATCGCCGGGGTCGCCGAGAGCCTGCGCGCCGAGGAACAGGCGTCGCGCCTGCCGCGCACCCGGGCCCCCGACGACGGGTTCGCCGATGTCGCCTTGCGGTGGGCACGCGGCCAGCGCCTCGACCGTGTCCTGGAGCGAGCCGAGCTCGCGCCCGGCGATTTCGTGCGCAACGTGAAGCAGCTGATCGACCTGCTGCGCCAGTTGGCCGTGGTGGGCGTCCCCGACACGGCCGGCGCGGCCCGTCACGCCGCCGACTTGCTGCAGCGCGGTGTGGTGGCGGCGTCGGCCGGCCCGGCCCTTGCCCTCGACGAGCTCGCGGCCGCGGCGGCCGCCGACGAGGCGCCCCCGGGGGCCGGAGTGCTCCGGTCCGAGACAGGGGCGATGCCCCTCGAACAGGGGCGCCGCGGGTCTCGGGGCAGGTAACCGGGGGTCCGCCACCCCGGCGTCGCGCCGGTCGTAGTGTTGCCGGGGCCATGTTCCCCTACGCCGAGGAGACGTTCAGCGCCGACGAGACCGAGGTGCTGCGCCGATACGTCACCAACGTCGAGGGTCCCGTCTTCGCCCTGGTGAACCTGCCCGAAGTGGTGAAAGGGGCGCTCTTCGCCCGCTATTCGCGCTCGGCCAAGAGCCTGCGGCGGCTGTTCCTCGACGAGTTCGTGGGCGAGCTCGACGTGACCGGGGACGCCGGTGTCGACGCCACCGTGGGATTGCGCCGGGCCGAAGAGCTCTACGACCGCGTCTTCCTCGAGTACGGCGACGATTCGGTGGCCCAGCTCGGTGGCGTGCACCTCGCCTGCGAGCAGGCGTCGAACATGCTCACCAAAGTGCTCGAGTGGGGCCGGCTCATGGCCTACCTCGAGCAGTCGACGCGCTATGTGCCCTACGACAGTCGCCTCAGCACCGGCCATTACCGGTACCACCGCGACCCCGAGGTGCTCGAGTCATCGATCGGGGCCCGATACGTCGGTGACATGGACCGCATGTTCGACACCTACGGTGCGTCGCTCCCCGAGTTGCAGGCCTGGCTGTCGAAACGCTTTCCCCAGCGAGCCGGCGATTCGGACTTCGTGTACCGCCAATCCATCCGGGCCAAGGCACTGGACGCGCTGCGCGGGCTGCTGCCCGCCGCGTCGTTGTCGAATGTCGGCGTGTACGGCACGGGCCAGTCCTACGAGATGCTGCTGTTGCGCATGCGGGCCCATCCCCTCCCCGAGGCGCGGCACTACGCGCAGCTCATGTTGGACGAGCTGCGCAAGGTCATCCCGTCGTTCCTCCAGCGGGTCGACATCCCCGAGCGCGGGGGAGTGTGGACCGAGTACCTGGCCGACACGGCGGCCCGGACCGACGAGGTGGTGGCACGCCTGTGGCCCGACGCCCAGGGCACCCCACCGGAACAGGCGTCGGGAGTGGCCCTCGTGGACTGGGACCCCGAAGGAGAGGACAAGGTCATCGCGGCCATGTGCTACCCGCGCACGACCCTGTCGGACCAGGAGGTCCTCCGTCGGGTCCGGGCCCTCGGGCCCGAGGACCGGCGATCCATCATGCGGGCCTACGTCGGCGAGCGCATCAACCGTCGTCACCGCCCGGGGCGGGCCTTCGAGCGCACCGGCTACCGCTTCGACGTGGTCTCGGACTACGGGGCGTTCCGTGACCTACAGCGCCACCGCATGCTCACCATCGAATGGCAGGACCTCAGCCCTGGCCTCGGATACGAGATGCCCGACATCGTCGAGGAGGCGGGCATCGGGGATCGCTACGCGAGGTCGATGGCGCGCTCGGCCGATCTCTACGACGTGATGACAAGGGTGTGTCGCACCCAGGCGCCGTACGCGGTCGCGCTCGCCTTCCGGGTTCGCTATGCGATGCAGATGAATGCCCGGGAAGCACTGCACATGCTCGAGCTGCGGTCGGGGGAGCAGGGCCATCCCGCGTACCGAGTCGTCGCACAGGACATGCACCGGCTCATCGCCGAGCACGCCGGGCACCGGCTCATCGCCGAGGCCATGACGTTTGTGGACCATGCATCGTACGACCTCGAGCGCCTGGGTTCCGAGAAACGGGCCGAGGCTCGTCGCTCCGCCGCCGTGCCGAGCTGACACCGTCGGGCCCCGGGGCGCAGGTCGCATTCCGGGGAGAAAAGCCGCCGTCGTCTTGACCAGGGGGGACGCGCAAAGGTCCTGGTCGGCTCCATCAAGAGTCGCTTGAGTCCTCCATCGCGCGGAGCCTATTGTGCGCCCCAGTCCCAGACGCCCCTACAGCTGCTCCTCCGGTCTTCCGGCTGAGCGGGTGGCGAGGGGGGGATTACTGTGAGAGGCGGAGGGTGGCCCGGGGAACCGAGTAGAGAACGTCCTCACCATGACCCCGGCGGGTGCCGCCGGTCTGGTGGAGATGGCACCAAAGGTTCCCGGGCCCTGCCGCCCCCGGCGCACGCGTCACACCGAGATCTCCCGACGGCCCTGTCGCGGTGATCTGACTCCCGGATCGGAGCCGATATGCTCCCGCGGCGTCCGACGACCTAAAGGGACCTAAAGGGCAGAAGTGGCCGACGACCTGGATGATGTGGCAGAACCCGAGGAGCTCGACACCGAGGACCTCGAGGACCTCGCTGACGAAGAAATGCTCGAAGAGGTCCTCGACGAAGAGGACCTCGACGTCGCCCTGGTCGACGATGACGACGACGACGTCGTCGCCGATATCGACGTCGTCGAGGAGGGCGAGCCCGACGTGGTCGTGGTCCCCGTGGCCACCGTCACCACCGCCGAGGAGGGCGAAGAAGAAGAAGAAGAGGTCGACGACGAGGACGTCGAGGCCAGCCTGGACGAGATCCTGAAGGAGCGCCTGGTCGTCGAGGAGGAGGAGGCCGAGGACGAGGAGGTGGTCGAGCCCGACGACCGCTCCGAGGGCTCGGAGCGGGTCCTGCCCAAGCAGCCCGACGAATTCGTGTGCAGGTCCTGCTTCCTCGTCAAACACTCCAGCCAGCTCGCCGATCCCGAAAAGGGGCTGTGCCGGGACTGCGTGTGACCGCGGTGGTGACACGGTGCCACGAACAGGAGGGTGCGAGATGACCGACGACAAGTCGCCCGGAGACCGGTTGCTCGAGCTCGTGGTGTTCGGGCCTACCGGTCTGGCGGTCACCCTCGTCGAGGAATTCCCCAAGCTCGTCGAAAAAGGCCGGCACCGCGTCGAAGGGCAGGTACACACCGCCCGGCTCGTCGGGCAGTTCGCGATTCAGATGGGCCGTCGCCAACTCGAGCAATCGCTCGGGCACCTTGCCGCGCAGGCTGACGGTGGTCGTGTTCGCGGCGTCGCTGCCGGCGAGCGGTCCGACGCCGATGGCCACGATGATGTCGACTCCGACGACCTCCACGGCGCGGCCGACGATCGCCCGGGAGCCGAGGCCTCCCAACCTGAGACGCGCCACGTCGAGGCCCCCGGTGTCGATCGGCGGGCCGGGTCGTCCATCCCCACGGGGCGTGAGCCCGCGTCGACGCCGTGGCGGCCGTCGGTGTGGCTCGGGAGCGGGGGACCCAACGGCACCGAGTCGCCGTCCTCGCTCGCCATTCCCGGCTACGACAGCCTCTCCGCGTCGCAGGTGGTGCAGCGCCTCGAGGGATTGTCGCCGCCCGAGCTCGAGGAGGTGCGCGCCTACGAGGCCTCGCACCGCCAGCGCCGCACCATTCTCCACCGGGTCGAGCAGCTGCTCACCGGCGGAGACAGCGTGCCGTCCTAGTCGACCAGCGGGGTCCCGTCGGTCTCGTGGAGGGCACCCGTCCGGCACGACGCGAGGACGCCGACCGCTGCGGCGCACTGTGTCGCGCCGCGCTCGAAGAGATCCAACGGGCCCGGGGCGGGTCCCTGTTCGTGCGCCGGGAGACCGGTCTGATCGCCAAGGCCCTCCTGCGTCCCGGCGGCCTCGACCGCCTGCTGTCGGATCCCCGGCGCCGGATCCTGCTCGGAACCGTCGACGATTCGGTGGTGGGGATGGCGATCGGGCGCCTCGACGAAGTGGGTGAGACGAGGTTGGGGATCATCGACGTCTGTTATGTCGAGCCCGCCGCCCGGGGCGTGGGTGTCGGCGCGGCGCTGCTCGACACGTTGGTGACGTGGTTCGGTTCGTCGGGCTGTCGCGGCGTCGACATCAGCGCGCTGCCCGGTGACCGGGCCACGAAGAACCTCCTCGAGGCGTCGGGGTTCAAGGCGCGTCTCATCACCATGCACCGAACACTGGAGTGAGGAGCGCACCCGGGGCAGCGTCGGCGGCGAGGCCGGTGGTGGCGGTGGGTGCGGTGGCAGTGCGGGCCGGCGCGCTGCTCCTCGTCCAACGGGCCACCGACCCTCAGGCGGGGAAGTGGAGCGTGCCGGGCGGCCATGTCGAGCCCGGTGAGACCGTGGCCGGTGCCGTCGAGCGCGAGCTGCTCGAGGAGACCGGGCTCGAGGTGCGCTGCGGGCCCTTGCTGGGCTGGGCCGAGCGCATGGGCCCCGGCTATCACTTCGTCATCCTCGACTTCACCGTGGTGGTGCCCGACGGCTGCGGAGAGCCCGTGCCGGGCAGCGACGCCGCCGCCGCGGCCTGGGTCCCGCTCGGTGAGGTGGGCGCCCGGTCGTTGGTCGACGGCCTGGAGGGCTTCCTCCGTATCCACGGAGTGCTCGCCTGACCGGGTCGGGCCGTGGCCGTCGGGGAGGTGCGACGCCCGTAGGGTCAGGCGCCTCGTGCCCCGGACGGAGTGGGCCGGCGGGGCCCGGGTGGCGGGGGAATGGGCAGGCCAAGGAGCCGGGCCAGCTCGGGGACCTGTCCCGCGGCGCGCCGCACCGACGCGCGCAGCTCGACGCCGGCAGGATCGGGCAGTCCCGCCGGCTTGACCGTTCTGCGCACCGGCGAGTCCACCACCGCGTCGAGCAGCGCCTTCCACTCGTCCTCGGCCAGCTGCGACGACATGGCGGCGCTCGCCGCCTCGGCGAGTCGCACGGCTAGGTCGGCGGGGACCCGGGCGGCGGGCTCGGGTGGCCGCGCCGAGACCCGAAGGGCGTCGGCGACACGGCCATCTTCGAGGGCGGAGACGATGCGCGCCAGCCAGCCGTCGCGCAGTGCCGTCACGCGCGCCTGCAACGCGTCACGCAGTGTCGTGACCATCTCGCGACCTTCGTCATCGAGGCTGACGGTCGAGGCCGAGGCCACGACGGAGCGGACCTCGCGCAGCGGAGCGTCCTTCCCGGCGTTGCGCGCCGCTACGGCGCGGTCCTTCCATCCCGCCAGGTTCATCCGGGGCAGGAGCTCCTCGGCCAGGGTGAGCAACGGGTCGGGTGACACCTCGGAGCGTCCTTCGGCCCGCGCTCGTGCGTTTTGCTCTTCGATGGCGTTGCGCACCGCGGGGATGCCCCCCCGCAAGAGCTGCTCGGCCACGGGGAGCTGTTCGGGACGCAGTTCGGCGAGCGCGGCGTTGCGATGCGTGGACACGGCCTGGAGGCGCCGGGGTCGATCGGATCGTTCGGCACGCGCCGGGCGCGGTGCCGCGCCGTCGCGACCACTTCGTTCGGTCCGCTCTCCGGGCGCACCGCGCTCGGAGCGCATCCCGCCCGCTTCACGATCGGGTCGGGTTGCCCGGCTGTCGCGCGCCGGGCGGCCGTCGCGCGCCGGGCGGCCGTCGCGCCCGGGTCGGGGCGGTCGTGCCCCGCGCTCTTCGCCGGGGGAGTCCGGGGCGCCGTTGCGTCGAGGGGCAGCACCCCGGCCCGCCGTGGCCCGCCGGGGGCGATCGCCCCGGGCGTCCTCGTCGCGGCGGCGCCCTCCGGGGGCGAGGATGACCGACACGCCTCCCGGCGCGTTGTCGCGGCCCGACCCCACGATCTCGATCCGTGCCACCTTCTCGGTGGGTGGGGCTTCCTTCGGGGCCAGCACCGAGGTGACGACGATGCCCTCGAGGTCGAATTCGGCGTCGGCCCGTAGGACGTCACCGACCTTGGCGCCGGTGGGCAGGAGCGTGCCCTCGAGGGAGCCCCGGGGCTGCCGGGCCCCGGGGGCGCGCCACGTCCACGTGCCGTCGTCGCGGCTGCTGGTCAGTTCGATGTCGATTCGTCGCGTCATTGGGGTCGGACCACGCTACCGTCGGCGCCGACACGGTGAGAACACCGGGCGTCTTTGGTCCCGTTGGCTCGTGCAGCATTTCTGTGCAGGTTCTGAGAATACGAGCCAATCGCACCCGGGAGCCATGTGCGTTCCCTAATCTGACAGGCGTCGGGAACACTCGAGGGTGGTTCTCCCGAGGGAACAGGAGTACGAGCGGTGGACGAAGAGCGTCAGGACCACGGGGCCGACGACGCCGAGTCGACACCGGCCCCGCCTCCGTCGCTCGGAGGAACCGCGATACCCCCGGCCGGTTCCCCGCCGGTGTCCTCGCACCCACCTCCGCCCCCTTACGGGGCCGGGCCGCTGGTGGCGCCGCCCGCCCCGAGCACGCCGGTGTGGAGAGGTGCCGAAGCGCCCGTGGTCCCAGGATGGCCACCCCCGGGGGTCCCACCCTCGGGCGCGGTCCCGTCCGGGCCGTTCACCGGCTCCGGGGGGAGCATCCCGGCACCGGAACCGAGACAGGGACCGCGCGGCGCCCGGGGCTGGATCCTCGTCGCCGTGGTCGCCGCGCTCATCGGGGGTGCCGCCGGTGCGGGCATCGCCGAGGCGGTGGGAACAGGGAACAGCGACAGCGCCGCGCCGCCGGTGCGTGTGGGGGAAGAGACGCCGGGCCCCGCCCTCGCCGGCGGGGCGCAGATCCCCACCATCGTGAAGAGCGTCCTTCCCGAGGTGGTGTCGATCGACGCCAAGGGCCCGGGGTCGGCGGTGGGCGGCGTCTTCAGTGGGCCGTCGGAGGACCAGGGCACGGGGATGATCATCTCGGGAACCGGCGAGGTGATCACCAACAACCACGTCATCTCGGGCGCGACCACGATCACCGTCACCCTCTACGGGCAGACCGCGGCGCTGCCCGCCACCTTGGTGGGGGCGGACCCCTCCAGTGATGCCGCCCTCCTCAAGATCAACTCCCCGCCGGCCAACCTCCAGGCCGTGACGTTCGGGGACTCGACCAAGCTCCAGGTCGGTGACGCCGTCATCGCCATCGGCAACGCCCTCGGGCTCTCCGCCGGCACGCCCACGGTGACGTCGGGCATCGTGTCGGCCACGGGCCGCACCGTGCAGGCCGGCGATGCGAGCGGGGGAGCGGGGGAGACCCTCCAGAACATGATCCAGACCGACGCGGCCATCAACTCGGGAAACTCGGGCGGGCCGCTGGTCGACTCGGCCGGCCAGGTGGTGGGGATGGACACCGCCGTGGCCTCGTCGAGCAGCGGGAACGCGCCGGCGCAGAACATCGGCTTCGCCATCCCGTCATCGACCATCCAGGGACTCGTCGCCACGTTGCGGGCCGGGGGGACGGCGGGCCAGGCCAAGGCCTATCTCGGTGTCGAGGTCACCGACGAGACCACCGAAGAGCAACAGGCCTACGGGCTCGTGCCGGCCTCGGGCGCCCTGGTGGTGTCGGTGGTGAGCGGTTCGCCCGCCGACTCGGCCGGTATCGTCACCGGTGACGTCATCGTGAGCTTCAACGGCCAAGCGGTCACCTCGGCGCAGGGGCTCACCAACGATGTCCAGGCGTTGTCGTCGGGGACGAGCGTGCGCCTCACCCTGTACCGGGGCCCAAAGAAGCTCACCGTCACCGCCAAGTTGGGCCTGGCCCCGGCGAGCTGACCCCGAGAATGTCGCTTCAGCGACCGGTCTCGCCGTCCACGAGCTCTCGCAGGATGTCGACGTGCCCGGCGTGGCGCGCCGTCTCCTCGACGAGATGGGCGAGCATCCAACGCACGGTGAGGCCGTGGCGTCCCCGGCGCAAGGGTTGGTCGAGGTCGGGACAGGCGGCGACGATCTCGTCGGTTCGTCGTCCCGCCTCGGCGTAGGCCCGGCGTACCGACGTCACCGTGTCGGTGGGCTCGAGGTCGAAGCCGTCGCCGCTCCACGTCATGTCGGCGCCCGCCAAGCGCCGTTGCACCCAGTAGACCTCGACCAAGGTCAGGTGCTTGACGACCCCGAGGAGGGTGGTGCCCGACACCACGAATCGACGGCGGGCGTCGTGCTCGGACAGGTCCACAAGCTTGCGGTCGACGCTCGTGCGCAGGTATCCGAGGAAGGCAAGGAGTGTGTCCCGCTCTCCCGACACGATGGCGGGAACGTTGTGGTCGGCGCGGTCGGTCGGGGTCATGGCGTGGCGAGCAGCGATTCCTCGATGACGGGGGCGCCTTCGGCCCCGACGTGCATGTACCACTCGGTGCCCCATACCGCCGCGAAGGCCTCGGGCGGCATCTTGAGGAAGAACGACGTGTCGGTGATCTGGCTGGGGTGTGCCTGCATGGCGCCCCGCTTGCGGTCGAGGTAATCACTCACGTCCACGGCCGTGGTTACCCGCTCGGCAGGCACGCCCATGGTGTCGAGCATGGACCGCTGCTCCTCGGGCAGATCGAATCCGAAGTCGTCGGCGCGATCGGCCAGCGACAACATGTAGTCGCGGTTCATCGTGGCCATGAACACCCGTGGCGTCTCGGCGCGCGACGCGGCACGAAGTCCGACGCGGTGCACCTGGATGTGGTCGGGGTGCCCGTACCCGCCGTTCTCGTCGTAGGTGACGAAGACATCGGCGTGCTCGTCGTCGAGGATGGCCGCCAGACGCGTCGCCGCCTCGTCGACGTCGGCCTGCCAGAAGGAGGCTGGGTCGTCGTTGGTGGCTTCACCGGCCATCCCCGAGTCGCCGTAGCCCAGGTACTCGTGGCGCGCCACTCCGAGGACCGCACAGGCAGCGGCGAGCTCGACGGCGCGTCGCTCGGCGAGCGACTCCCCGGGTGCGAGGATGCCCTCGGGGACTTCTCCCAGTTCCCCGCGTGTCGCGGTTACGAGCACGACCCGGTGCCCTTCGGCGGCCATGCGGGCCATCGTGCCCCCGGTCTGGATCGCCTCGTCGTCGGGATGCGCATGGAAGAACACCGCGGTGGCCATGGCAGGGGAGGCTAGGGCATGACCGACGGTGATGAGATCAGAGCGTGGGAGCAGGGCCGCCGCCTTGTCGCCGCTCACGCGGCGCTGTGTCCGCGCACGTGGACGACGATGCATTCACGATCTGGAACGTGCGCGTGTGCACGTTGTCGGAGATCCGCGGTCGCGACCGCGACGTGTCGTCACGGGCGAGCTCGACGCGACCCGGGGCGAACCGAAGAACATCGTTGTTGTCGGTGCCGTGGCGGTGTGGGACGGACCTTGCCGGGCTGCGAGGCGCGTCCATGGTGGAGCTCGATCTCGCTGAAGGGCGGAATGGGACCCTGAGGTGTGGTGGCCCCTGGGCGGATGCCCGGTATCAGGAGAGGCGCATGCGGGCGCGACGAGGGACCAACGGCCGTCGGGGAGGGCCGTCCCGGCTCCCATCACCGGTTCCACCGGGCAGGTCAGAGCGTTGTTCTGGCCCTCGGCCCGTGTGGTCACTCAGCCCTGGCACAGGTTCTTGTATCGTCCCCGGGTCGCCCGAATCGACCGGGCGACCGCAGGCGCCATGGGGGCATCATCTGGAGTCGGCCGGGACCCTGCCGAGCCCCCAGCCCATCGGCGAGGAGACTCGAACCGTGGCGCCGCGAGTGCCCGCATCCCGCGCCGCCGCGGTCAATGTGCGGGAAGGCACCTGCGACACCCGGCCCACCGGCACCGACCCGCGAATATCGGAGATGGTATATAACGAAAATGATATAATCGACGGGCTTTCCGAGCCGATGGCCGCGACGGCAGCAGGGGTGGCATCGTGTGTCGCCCGCTGAGCGGCGGGGGCATGGCAGCGATGCATGGACGACCACGGGGGACCGATGGCGACGACTGTGACACTCAAGACATCCGACGGGGACATGGGGTTGTACGACGCCGAACCGGAAGGGGAGGCCCGGGGGGCCGTCATCGTGGCGCAAGAGGCCTTCGGCGTGAACCCCCACATCGAGGACGTCACGAGACGCCTGGCCTCGGCCGGCTATCGCGCCGTGGCACCGCACCTCTTCCACCGCACGCGAGACCCCGTCATCGAGTACGGCGATTACGACAAGATCATGCCGCAGTTCGCCGGGCTCTCCGAAGCCGGCGTGCTGAACGACATCGACGCCTCCATCGCCTATCTCGAGGCAGCGGGTTTCCCACTGGGCAGTATCGGGATCGTGGGCTTCTGCATGGGGGGCACGGTGGCCTTCTTGGCGTCGGTGCGCAGGTCTCTGGGCGCGGGAGTGACCTTCTACGGCGGCGGTGTGACCGAGGGACGCTTCGGCATGAAGCCGATGGTCGAACTCGCCCCCGAGCTCCCGACGCCGTGGCTGGGCCTGTACGGAGACGAGGACCAAGGAATTCCGCCCGAGCAGGTCGAGGCTCTGCGCACGGCGGCGGCGAAGGCCAAGGTGCCCACCGAGATCGTGCGGTATGCGGGGGCGGGACACGGCTTCCATTGCGATATGCGCCCCGACTACCACCCCGACGCAGCCGCCGACGCCTGGAGGCGAACCCTGGCCTGGTTCGAGAAGAACCTGCAGACGAGCTGACGCGTCCAAGGGCTCCAGACCCGTAGGTAGGAGTCGAGAGCAGCCCCCGGGTCGACCGACATCCCGGACCCGGTCAAGGCGCTGGCCTCGCTGTGAGAACCAAAGCCGACGCCCCGCCGGTGTCCGTGAAATGGTCGCCAACGGGGTCGTGGGTGGTGCCTCGGGACCAAGGTACGCCTCTGCACCAGACGTGTCTACCGGCCGCCGCCGAATGCACCCTGGACTGGACGAACCCCGGCAAATACCGAACCCGTACGGCGGGCGACCCATGCGGCATCCCGACGGGTGGGCGTCGGCAGGGCTTCGGTGCACGGGCCCGGGAGAGGCGCTCCGGCAGGGTCGGCGGGCGGTCCCGAGTCGAGTTCCGGGCCCATCCCGTCGTCTCCGGTTCGAAGGGAAAAGCCGCCGATAATGTATCTTATGTAAAGTTGGTGCAGAGAGGACGGGGTGCCTGCGCCACGCTCGTGGGTCGGCCTGGGATGCCCCTCCCCTCAGGCCGAAAGGGGTCACGACCTGGGGTTGAATCCGAGGCGGGGTCCCGGCATCGGATACACGCGGGCGCCGGGCCCACAGATCTCGTCGATGAGGCCGTACTCGAGCGCCTGATCGGCGTCGAGGAAACGGCCCGTGGCGAGGTCGGTCTCGAGGGTCTCGGGAGCCAGCCCGAGTGAGCCGGCCACCCGTTCGCAGAACCGGCGGAATTGGGCCCGGTGGCTGGCCGCCGAGGCGTCGAGCTCGCGGGCCGGACCCGACAGCTCGAAGACCGGCTCTGAGAGGCGGAAGCGGGCATGGGGCGTGGCCCGGCGGTGCGGGGCCACGGCGAGGGGCCCGATGGCCGGGCCGGCCGCCTGGCCCACGCAGGTGGCGGTCAGCTCGACTCCCAGGAGGTCGATGACGTCGACCAGGCACAGGGCCGCCTCGAGGGTGCCCCCCGGGCAGTCGATGTGGAGGTGGACAGGGTCGTCGCCGTTGGCATCGAGGGTCATCAGCTCGATGGCGAGCTGGCTGGCCAGGGTGTCGTCGAGGTAGCCCCACAGGAAGACCACCCGCTGGTCGAACAGGCGGTCTCGCGCCGAGCGGTGGTGCCCGTCGTCGGGCCTTCCGGCGGGGGGAGGCGGGGTCGTCCCGGAGGTGGTGGTCATCGGCCCCTCTCCCCCAGTCTCCAGTCGAGCTCCATGCCCACGGCGGCCGCGTAGCGCTCCAGGGTGGAGAGACGGACGTCGGCCTCCCCCGCCTCGAGGCGGGCGACAGCGGACTGCGACGTTCCCATGCGCGCCGCCACCTCGGTCTGGGACAGGCCCACGGCCTGACGCCGGCTCACGAGCTCGGCGCTGAGGTCCTTGCGTCGTTGCGCCATCTCCCGGAATCCGGGGAACACCGTTTCGTGGCGTCGTGCTGTCACCGGCCTCCTCGTGTCCGACCGTGTCGACACTCCACACTAGCTCGAATATGATATCTCGCAAATGAGATAACGCCGCTGCCGGGTGCACGGCCCGAGCGGGTGCGGCTCGACACGAGGAGGAAGCACGTGCCCCTACGCCAGTCGGTGATCCCCACCGTCCTCGAGCAGTCGGCTCGTGGTGAGCGCGCCTTCGACATCTACTCACTGCTCCTGCGCGAACGGATCGTGTTCCTCGGCCAGGAGGTCGACGATCAGATCGCCAACCTCATCATCGCCGAGGTGCTGTACCTCGAGGCGGAGGACCCCGAGCGTGACATCTCGTTGTACATCAACTCCCCCGGCGGCCTCGGGTACGCGGGCATGGCCATCTACGACGTCATCCAGCACATACGGCCCGACGTGTCCACGGTGTGCGTGGGTATGGGCATGTCGGCGGCGGCGATGATCCTGTGCGGGGGTGCGTCAGGCAAGCGCCTGGCCCTGCCGAGCGCCAAGATCATGATCCACCAGGGATCGGCCGGAACCCGCGGCACGCCACGCGACATGGAGATCCAATTGCGTGAGGTGCTCGCCATCACCCGTCGTCTGGCGGAGATCATCTCGCATCACAGCGGGCGCCCGGTCGACCAGGTCGAGAGGGATCTCGATCGTGACTACTTCATGACCGCGCAAGAGGCCAAGGAATACGGCCTCATCGACGACATCATCGTCCCCCGACGCGGCGTGTCGTTCGCTCAGCCGGTGGCGATGGCCGGGTAGTGCCCGTTCAGTCGGATACGGGCTTCACTTGGTCGGCACGGAGGAGAACGGCACCGCGCCGGTCGGGGCGGTCAGGTTCAGCGACTTGCCCCAGTTGCTGAACGTGCCCTTGTCCACAACGTGCTGCGAGCCCTGCGCCGCGGTGCCGCTGAATTTCAGAGGCACGGTGGGGTCCGACGCGGCCACGAAGAGGGTGGTGTTGCCGGTGACGCCCTGTTGCGGGGTGCCGGGCAGTCCACCTTTGACGCCGACGGCCTGACGACCGGCCACGATGGTGGGCGCCGTCACGGTGAGGGTGCCGGTGGGATCGAGCTGGGCCAGGGTGCCGGCCAGGGTAACGGCCGACACGATCGACTTGTAGAGGCTGTCGGTGCTGTGCACCGCGATCCACTTGTTGGCGTAGTTCGTCGCCACCGTGGACGCGAAGCCCATAGCCGAGGTCAGTCCGGCGGCGTTGCCCTGCACGTAGGCCACCCCGCCGACGTACACGACCTGGATGTGTTGCGACCCTTGCGACACCGACTGCTGGCCCTCGGTCTGTGACGCATCACCGCTGATGGTCTGCGACGACGTGCCCTCGACGGCGGTGAGCACGTAGTGGGTGGAGCCCGCTTTGGTGGCAGCCGTGGCGGCAGCCTTCAGGATCTGCGCTCCGGTCTTCGCCTTCAGCGAGCCGACGCTCGCCGTCGACACGGTCTTGGACTGGCCTGGGCTCTTGGCGGCGGGGGTCGACGAGCCGCATGACGCTGCCGTGAGGGCGATGAGGGCGCCGAGCACCCCGACAACGGTTTTGCGCATCCGGACAACGGTAGTGCATGCCGCACTCCCCATCTCCGAGATCCCCACCCGTGTCGTTGTCTGTGACGGAGCTGAGTGCCCCGTCACGGGCGGCGTGCGGGGCGAGGATGACCGGGTGTCGGGGCGAGCTTCGACCCCTACCGCGTGGCGTGCCCGAGCCGTCGCGGGTTCGTGGTTCGAAGTCGATGACGAGGTCGGTGCCCAGCGCCCGTGCGATGCGGTCGAGCGTGATCACGGTCGGAGACACCTGCCCCTTCTCCAGCCGGGCGATCGAGGGCTGGCTCGTCCCCGAGCGTGCGGCCAGCTCGGCCTGGCTGACCCCCGCCCGACGCCGGGCGGCACGAACGGCACTGCCCGCCATGATCGAAGTTCGGGTGCGCTCGTAGCGGGCGAAGGCCTCGGCCCCCCGACCCGGGGCGGGACGGCGCGGTGCCCTCCTCGGGGCCGTCGCCTTGGTCGTTCGCCCACCCGTCGTCGATCCAGCCATATCAAAGATGAACTATATCATATGGGGGATATGTGTGTTCGCAAAAAAACGTGCCCGTCCCTGGCCACGTACCGTGACTGCGCCCCTGGTCTCCCTGACCACCCCGGTACCCTTGGAGGCACATGGCCCGACCCCGCCACCGCAAGCCCCGCCACGACATGGACGAGCGGATCAGCCTCCACGGCCACGACCCGGACGACGTCATGCGGCGCCTTATGGGGGTCGATGGGACGCCGAGGCCAGTCGAGAGCCACGAAGAGGCCGAGGACCCCGACAAGCAGGACGAGGCGACCGACACCTGATCCTGCGAGGCTCCTGAGATGGAACGCCTCCACAACTGGGCAATCGGTGCGGTCGGCGTGATGGCGGCGGCCATTCTCACCTCCCTGGTTGCCGTTCGATGGCGGGCATGGGTGGCCCTCCTGATTGCCGTTGCAGCTCTACTGATGTTGCTGGCCATACGCATCCGCTTGTGGCAGGTAAGACCGCGGCTATTCGTTGGGGAACCTCTGCCGGAAACCCTCGCATTTACTAACCCGGGCTGCATCCCCGAGCAGGGACGGATCATCTACCTTCATGCGTGGAACAAGCCTCACCGCGGTGTTGAAGCAATCGAGTCCCTGTGGCTAACGCTCAGATTTACAGATGAATCCACGGGAAGAATTCTCCAAAACAACGTGTTCGCACGCTGGTCATTCCTTCCCTATCCCGAGTCTCTTGGCGAAACAAGGCTTGCCAAGACCGTCCGAATCCCCGGCGACGAAAGTGCGTTTTCGTTCGATATCGCTTCCCTGTTTCACGATAGTGATGAGATGTTCGCACTTTGTGATTCATGTCGATTCTGGGGATTCAGGCGCTTCGCTCTAGGGAGTGGACCGGTCCTCATTGACATCGATGCCAAAGGCGCGACGGCTGGACCGCACATTGACCAGTCGTTCCGGTGGCGCCTGAGTCTTGTCGAGTCCGATCTCCACTTGGAACCCATTGGGACTGACAAACCCAAGCCTCGGCGGTTTCGACCGTGACCTCAACCGATCACCCGTCGCAGCGACAAGCGCCCTTCCATCCGTTGTCCCAGGTGGCGCATCCGCTCCTCATCGGTCATCTTGCACGTCGAGTAGCGGTAGTCGAATTCGGCCAGGTAGCGGTGGAGGTGCTCCCGGCTGACGTGGTGATGGGTTCCGTCGAGGCTTCTTTTCAGTTGGGCAAAGTAGCCCTCTGCCCGGTTCGTCGTGGCTCCTGTCGCCTGGTCGACGTACTCCTCCTCGCTGTGGTTGACCGTGTTGTGGGCGACGAACTCACGGCCCAGCTCTTCGTACCAACTTCCCTCATCGGTCCAAAGCTCGGACCCAGCCATGTCCACGTTTTCCGACATGACCTTGTGGAGCGTGTAGCCGGTCACGTTGGGAATCACTCGCGAGCGCACCTCGCCCGTCTCGGCATTGATGAGGCTGAGCACCGGGACCTTTCGAGTGGGAGGGTGGAACCCACTGCCACGCAACGGCTTCTCGCTACGGTGCATCCACTTCGGCGTCGGGCCGATCCACGTCTCGTCGCTCACGATGGTGCCCCTCATCGTCGCCAGGGGGCCAGGACCGGCCATTGCGGAGCGGATGCGATGCGTCAGGTGCCACGCCGTGCGAGGCGTCAGGCCGTACTTCCGCTCCACCTCGCGGGCGCTCACGCCGTTCTTCGACGCACACATCTCGAAGATGACCAGCGCCCAGGTGCGGACGGGGACCTTGGTCGCGTGCATCATCGTGCCGGTCAGGACCGAGAACTGGCGCTTGCACTCTCGGCACTTCCACACCCGGCGCTCGCTCATGGTCCCCGCGGCCGTGCGGCGGCTGGTCCCGTTGGCGGGAGGGATCAGGTACACGTCGGTGCTCTGACAGTGGGCGCAGGTCGGGGTGCCGTTCCACCGCAGGCCCTCAAAGTGCCGGTAGGCGTCGGCCTCGGTCACGATCTCGGCGCTCAGCGAGGCGATGTTGGTCTTGCTCATGGACCCATGATCGCAGGGGGTTGTAACACTCAAACCCCTGCTCAGGCCCTGCTTTCGCTAGTTGGATGCGCCCCTCAGAACATCCCCCGAGAGAGCATCCTGTCCCAGCCCCATGAGAGGGCAGCGGGGAAGGCTACGAAGCAGACCGGAATCGCCAGGCCCATCAAAAGGCCGGCAAACAGTTGCAAGACGATGCCCAATCGGGAACGGGGCTTCGGTCTGTCGTCCCAGAACCCCCGAGCCTCCCAGGAAGGCCCGTCGAACAGGTCAATGTGCTGCACTCCCGAATGGGTCTGCGCCACGACAGAAGCCTACGCCCGCAACCACCCAGCGTGGGGTCGTTTTTTTGCGCGCACATATCCCATATGGGATATGTTTTCGGTGACATACCCAACCCCTGACCTGATTCGCTTACCCAAGCCAATAGAATCTGGCTGGAGGTTGTAGAACAAATGTCCAGTCTCGTTTCCGTATTGGTTCTGGCGGGTCTTGGCCTGATCATCTGGGCCATTGTCGATGTGGCAAGGAAACCACCCGGAGTGTTGTCTCCCCGCGCCAAGACCGGATGGATCGTCGGGCTTGTTTTGGGAAGCCTTCTATTTGGCTTCGTCGGTCTGATTGTCGCGGTCGTGTACCTGGTTGGCGTTCGGCCTCGGTTGACGCGATTCACTTAGCCCACACTGGGGCCCGGAACCCCGCCGAAACCCCACCCTTCAGGTCTAGGGTCGCTGGCACCGAACACATATCCCATAGGTGGGACTGTGCGTCGACAAAGCAGACGGGGTGAGTAACGCGGCAACCGAAAAGGGAACCGGTCAGGGCGTCCGGGCGCACGCTGCAAATTAGTGAGCCACATCGACCTTTTCGACGGGCCTTCCTGGGAGGCTCGCGGGTTCTGGGACGACAAACCGAAGCCTCGTTCCCACTTGGCCGTCGCCGTGCAACTGTTCGTTGGCCTCTTGATGGGCCTGGCGATTCCGGTCTGCTTCGTGGGCCTTCCCCGCTGCCCTCGCATGGGGCTGGGACAGGTTGCTGACCCCGCCCTTCGTCACCCTGACCGGGACCTGAACTGGGATATGCGCGAGGTGACACGCCGGCCACTCGCCGCCGAACGGGCGTAGCGTCAGACGGCATGACCGATGACAGCATCCCCAAGGGCGCGCAGTTCGTAGACCAGCAGATCAACGCCCGCCACTGCCCCTTCTGTGGGGCTGAACATTGGATCCTCATGGCCGATGTCGGTGCGTTCACGGGAGGTTCACCGGCCGCGGGGACTGCCACCGACCCCTCTGCGGAAGCGGGCACCGAACCACGGCTCACCCACCACCCGGCCATCTCGTACTACTGCCGACAGTGCGGTTTCGTCAGGACTCATATCCTCCCCGATTGAGCCCTCGCTCCCCCGCTGCAGGCGGCCTCTCGCGAGGGTCACTTTCGAGGCTCGAGAGCCGGGCACCATCGAACCGACTCCCTCTGGCCCCGGTCGCGCCCGAGAACAGCCCCGGAACGCTCGGAGCGTCTCCGAGCCGTCGATTGGCAAGTCCGGACCCGGATTGTCGAGGGGTAAACCACCGATTCGCAGGTGATCGAGGGCGCGTCCGACGACGGTTCAAAGTGTCTCCTCGTAGAATGCCGTGCCATGGACTGGCCGTTGCGATTCGGGATCTTCCTCGCCCCGTTCCACCCCGTGGGACAGAACCCCACCCTCGCGCTCGAACGTGACCTCGAGCTCGTGGTGCGTCTCGACGAGATGGGCTACGACGAAGCGTGGTTCGGGGAGCACCATTCGGCCGGCTACGAGATCATCGCGTCGCCCGAGGTGTTCATCGGTGTGCTGTCGCAACGGACGAGGAACATCCGGCTGGGGACGGGCGTGAGCTCACTCCCCTACCACCACCCCTTCATCCTCGCCGACCGGATGGTGCTGCTCGACCACCTCACCCGCGGCAGGGTGATGTTCGGCGTAGGGCCGGGCGCGCTGCCGTCGGACGCCTTCATGATGGGCATCGATCCGATGAAGCAGCGAGACATGATGGAAGAGTCGCTCGAAGCCATCCTGGCACTGCTCGAGGGCGCCGAGCCGGTGACACGTGAGGCGTCGTGGTTCACGTTGCACAACGCCCGCCTCCAGCTACGGCCCTACACCCACCCCCGGTTCGAGGTGGCGGTGGCGGCACAGATCTCTCCGGCTGGTCCCCGGGCCGCGGGGCGGTTCGGGTTGTCGCTGCTGTCCATCGGTGCCACCTCGGCGGGCGGCTTCGACGTCCTCAGGTCGCACTGGCAGGTCATGGAAGAGCGGGCCGTCGAGTTCGGCAGCGCGATCGATCGCCGCAAGTGGCGGCTCGTGGGCCCCATGCACATCGCCGAGACCGAGGAGCAGGCGCGTGCCGAGGTGAAATTCGGACTGGCCCAGTGGGTGGACTACTTCGAGCGCGTGGCCGCCCTGCCGCTGGCGCCAGGGACACTCGACCCCGACAAGATGGTGGACGCTCTCATGGAGACCGGATTCGCCGTGGTCGGGACGCCGGCAATGGCCATCGCCCAGATCGAGCGGCTCGCGGAGCAGTCCGGTGGTTTCGGCACGTACCTGCTCATGGCGCACGAGTGGGCCGATCGCGAGGCGACGTTGCGGTCCTATGAGCTTTTCGCCCGTGAGGTCGTGCCGCACTTCAAAGGGACCTTGTCCTCCCTCGAGGGATCCCGCGACTGGGCCGCACAGAATCGTCCCGAATTCATCGGGGCGGTGGGGGGCGCCATCATGCAGGCCATCACGGACCATCACGCCGAGCGCGACGCGAAGCAGGTGGACGCCAAGACGACCGAGTCGTGACCGGCGCCGGATGAGGCGCCGCGCCAGGATCGCCCTTGGGGCGTGACGCCGCCGAGGTCCTAGGAGGGTCGGGCGTCGTAGGTGGGCACGAGATGGCGCGCGGCGCGCGCCTCGTCGACGCGCCGGACCGGCGTCAGGTGCGGAGCCTCGGTGGCGGCGCGCGCCCCTTCCGGCGTCGCCGCCTCGGCCACGATCCGCTCCAGGGCGCTCGCCAGGGCCTCGAGGGTCTGCAAGCTCTCGGTCTCGGTCGGTTCGATCATGAGCGCTTCGTCGACGATGAGCGGGAAGTAGACGGTCGGCGAGTGGAACCCTTCTTCCAGCAGTCGTTTGGCGACGTCGAGCGCCTTGACGCCGGTGGACCGCTTGAGCGACGACGCGGACAGGACGCACTCGTGCATGCACGGGCGGTCGTAGGGAGCGTCGAGGGTCTGCGACAGGCGCTTTCTGAGCCAGTTGGCGTTGAGTACGGCCAGACGCGCCACGTCCCGGAGCCCGTCGTTGCCGTGAACGAGCACATACGTCAGGGCCCGGGCGAGGACGAGGGCGTTGCCGTGCCACGAGTGCACGCGGCCGATGGACTGTTCGGGCGTGGTCCAGCCGAAATGGCGGGACGACGCCTCGCCGAACCGGGTGGCACGGGGCCCGGGGAGGAAGGGCGCCAAGCGCTCGGACACTGCCACGGGGCCGGCGCCGGGTCCCCCACCACCATGGGGGGTGGCGAAGGTCTTGTGCAGATTCAGGTGAACGATGTCGAAGCCCATGTCGCCGGGCCGCACCACGCCGAGGATGGCGTTGAGATTGGCGCCGTCGTAGTAGAGGAGGCCACCCACACCGTGGACGGCGTCGGCGATGGACCGGATGTCCTCTTCGAAGAGCCCCAACGTGTTCGGGTTGGTCAACATGATCCCGGCGACGTCCTCGTCGAGCACGGTACGTAACGCGTCGACGTCCACGCAGCCACGCCGGTCGCTCGGCACGGTGACCACCTCGAAGCCCCCCAGCGTCACCGACGCCGGATTGGTTCCATGTGCTGAGTCGGGGATGATCACCTTGTGCCGGGTCTCTCCCTTGGCCGCAAACCAGGCGCGCATGAGGAGCAGGCCGGTGAGCTCGCCGGCGGCGCCGGCGGCGGGCTGCAAGGTGGTGGCGGCCATCCCGGTGATCTCGCACAACGCCACCTCGAGCTCGACGAGGAGCTCGAGCCATCCCTGGACGCAATTGCTGGGTGCCGCGGGGTGGACATCGGCCAGTCCGGGGAGCACGGCCACCGCGTCGCAGATCTTGGGGTTGTACTTCATGGTGCACGAGCCCAGCGGGTATGCGCCGAGATCAACGGAGAACTGGCGGTGGCTCAGGCGCGTGAAGTGCCCGACGAGATCGCGTTCGGACACCTCGGCCAGGTCGACGGGGCTGGCGCGGCGATGGGCGTCGGGGACGAGCTCGTCGACAGTGAGCTCGGGGACGCCTGTCGTGCGCAGTTGCCAGGCGTGGCGCCCCGGTTCGGAGAGCTCGAACAGGGTGGGCTCGGTGTCCCGGCCCAGCAGGGGCGCACTGGCGGCCCGGCCGCCTGCGGGCGGAGCAGGGACGAGATCGTCGACCATCATCGCACTGCCTTTTCGAAGGTCGACACGAAGGCGTCGATCTCGGCCCGGGTGCGACGTTCGGTCACCGCCACCAGAAGCCCGTCGGTCCGACCTCCGGCGTAACTGGGGTCGAGGGCAACACCGGCGAGAAATCCTTCGTCGGCCAGTCGCTCGACCACCATGGCGGCGTCCATCGGGACGCGCAGCCCGAACTCGCGCAGCACCGGAGCGGTCGTCAGGGGCTCGACGCCGGGCACGGTCAGGAGCCCGTCACGGCAATAGCGCGCTCCGCGCGCCGAGCGCAGTGCTACTTCCGCCATCCCCGAGGTCCCGAGCCAGCCCAATTGGATCGCCGCGGTCACCGCCATCAGGGTCTGGTTCGTGCACACGTTCGAGGTCGCCTTCTCACGCCGGATGTCCTGTTCGCGGGCGCGCAACGTGGTGACGTAGGCGCGCCGCCCCTCGGCGTCGACCGTTTCGCCCACCAGGCGTCCCGGCAGGCGGCGGACGTGGTCCAGCGAGCACGCGAACAGCCCCAGGTAGGGGCCCCCGAAACCCAAGGGCATGCCCAGGGCCTGGCCCTCTCCCACCACGACGTCAGCGCCCCAATCACCGGGCGAACGCAGGATCCCGGCGCAGATCGGGTCGAACGCCACGATGAGCAAGGCACCATGTCGGTCGCACCGGGCCCGAGCCTCGCCCAGGTCCTCGAGACAGCCCAGGTAGTTGGGGTATGCCACCACGATGGCGCCGGGCTCGTCGTAGTCGTCGAACGCCGTCGACGCCCAGTCCGTGGACCCGCCCACCAGAGGGATGTCACGGACCACGTGGCCGGTCCCCGCCGCGAACGTCGTGAGGACCTCGCGCCACGACGGGTTGACGCCGTGCGAGACCCAGACGTCCTGACGGCCCGTGGTCGCCACGGCGAGGTTGACCGCCTCGACGAGCGACGCCGCCCCGTCGTAGAGCGAGGCGTTGGAGACCGCCAGGCCCGACAGACGGGCGACGAGGGTCTGGAACTCGAAGACGGCCTGGAGCACGCCCTGGGCGACCTCGGGCTGGTAGGGGGTGTAGGACGTCACGAACTCCGAGCGCGACGCCAAGGCGCGGGTTACCGGCGGGACCTCGTGGTCGTAGGCGCCGGCACCGGCGAAGCACACGAGGTCACGCCCGCAGGGCCGGTTGGCGGCGGCGAGGTCCTCCATGTGGGCGAAGACGTCAGGCTCGGGCCGTCCCGCCGCGAGGTCCAGCCCGCCCGCCAGGCGCAGGGCTTCGGGGACGACCGAGAACAGCTCGTCGAGCGATGCGAGTCCGAGGAAGTCGAGCATCGACGCCACGTCCGCGTCGGTGTGCGGCGTATACCCGCTCATGACGTCGCCCCCGTCGTGCCGATCGCCTGTCCAGCCCGCACGAAGGGCAGTGCGACCACCTCGGCCTGGAGGTGTCGGCCCCGTACGTCGATGACGAGCGCTTGGCCGACCTCCACGTTGGCGCTGGTGTCGAGCAGTGCCATGGCGATGCCACGGCCCAACACCGGTGAGAAATTCCCACTCGTCACGGTGCCGATGGGCATGGTTCCCCCGAGCACGAGGGCGCCGTCGCGGGGGGGCTGGCGGCCCTCGGACACGAGCCCTCGCAACGTGCGACGGGGCCCGCCCTCACGCTCACGCTCGAGCGCGGCGCGCCCCCGGAAGTCCCCCTTGTCCCACCCGACCACCCACCCCAGTCCGGCTTGGAGGGGTGTGATGCCCGGGCCCAGCTCGTGGCCGTGGAGGGGAAACCCGGCCTCGAGGCGGAGTGTGTCGCGAGCGCCGAGACCGGCTGGCACCACACCGGTGTCGAGGACGGCCTGCCAGAAGATCGGGGCCGCGTCCCGGGGCACGGCGCATTCGACGCCGTCCTCCCCGGTGTAACCCGTTCCTGCTGCGACGCAGTCGACGCCGTGCCACGAAAAGGGCGTCACCGCGAACCGGGGGACTGCGGCGGCATCGGGTGCGACCGAACCCAGCCGGCGCCGCGCCTGGGGTCCCTGCACGGCGATCACGGCACGGGTGGGCGTGGTGTCGTTACCGCCGATGGCATCGCGCACCCGAGACGTGTTCGACGCGTTGGGCATCACGTCGAACACGTCGTCGGCCAGCCACCACACGATGATGTCGTCGAGCACCGACCCGTCGGTCTCGTCGAGCAGGTGGGTGTACTGGGCGCGACCCGGCTTCACCTTGCGCAGGTCGTTGCTCAGCTCCCGCTGCAGGCGGTCCGTGCTCCCACCTCCCTCGACGCGGACGGTGCCGAGGTGGCTGACGTCGAAGGCCACGGCGTCGGTACGACAGGTCATGTGCTCGGCAAGTGTGCCAGTCGGGTAGGCGAGCGGCATGAGCCAGCCGCCGAACTCCACGAGCTTGGCACCGTCCGCGTCGTGCGCGCCTTCGAGGGGCGAATGGCGCAGCGTCGGCCCCGGTGTCCGAGCGGGGTCGTGGCGCGTCTCGGTCGAGGTCGGAGGCGGTTCAGGGGGCACCACGGCGCCAGGTTAGGCGGCGGGCGATGAGGACCGAGTAAAGCCGTACTTGGCCAGGAGCGCCTGGTAGTCGCGCTGGTACAGGAGCTTCACTTCGATGCCGGGGTGCAACTCACGCAGTCGGCGCACCTTGGCGTTCTTACGCGTCACGAGCTTCTGGCTGAGGGTGGTGAGCTCGATGAAGCACCCGTGGTCGGGAAGGTAGAAGTCGGGCCGGAAGGCGAGGCGGGGAGTCCCGTCGGGGTGCCATTCCAGGACGAATTCGACCGGTTCGTACTCCCAGCGCACACCGTAGAAATCGAGGAGCTCGGCGAAGTGCATCTCCGAGTCGTGGGCGAAGAGAACCTTCCTCGACGCCGGGGCCACCTCGGAGGCCTCCACCGTCAGCCCCGGGCCTCCCGGACGGCCCCATTGAGATGGACCGGCGGTTGTAGCCCGGACGCACTGGTGCGTGCGCTTTTCTGTTCGATCTGCAAGATGGCGGCATCGAGTTCTTCGAGCACACCGGAGAGCGGGACGATGTTCAAGACCCCTTGTCCGCCCTTGAGCAGATCGACGACTTCACCATCGCTGTGCGCGAGCACCGAGTCGGTCCCGACGAGCACGAGGTTCGACGACGCCAGATCGCCACCGAGCCCGTCGCGTAGACACTCGACGGCGCGACGTGCCCGCTGGAGCGAGATCCCCGCATCGAGGAGCTGCTTGATGACTTTGAGCTCGACCACGTCGGTGTACGAGTACAGACGCTGCGTGCCACTGCCCCGCGCGTCGGCGATCGACGGTCGTAACAAACCGGTGCGGGCCCAGTAATCGAGTTGGCGATAGGTGATGCCGATGAGCGCGCAGACTTGTGGGCCACGAAAACCTTGGCTGTCCGGTTCCGGTTCCGACATACCCGGCAGTTGCGCGGCGTTCGACAGACTGTCGACCATCGGGGTTCCTCCTCCACCTCAGGTGCAGGTTCAATCCTACCCCGTCGTGTCACAACAGGGTAGTTACGGTTCTGTCACCGATGGTGGACCGAAATCGGACCCCAGCTTCCACGCCATGCGGAGCCCGGTCCCGGGCGTGCTCGACCACCAGAAGTCACTTGTGCCACAAGGAAAACCCGAGCCTCGGGCCCGATGATCGGGGCGACGCGCTGCGGAGCGAAGGTGCTCGGTGCTCGGTGCCCCGGGGTCGCGTGAACGGGGTGTACGCCACCCGATCCTGACGCTCACCGTCAACTAGAGGGTGAGCGTTTGTGGCCCTCAATCCAGACGTCGCAGGTCAGCGCGGTAGCGCTGGCCGTTATTGACGTATTCGGCGGCCGCGATGGTGATGGCGTCGAGACGGGCGGCGCCGAGCTTGATTACGGCCGGCACGCCCACGGCCAGGGCACCGGGGGGCACGACGGTTCGACCTGACACGACCGCACCGGCTCCGACAATGGCGCCAGAGCTGACGAAGGCGTGGTGGAGCACGACGGCTCCCGACCCCACCAGGCTCCCGTCCTCGAGCGTGCATCCTTCGAGGTGCACCAGATGACCCACCACGCAGCCGCTGCCCACCACGGTGGGGAATCGCGGTCCGGCATGGATGACGGTCCCGTCTTGGATCGAGGTGCGCTCCCCTACCGTGATGGCCCCATAGTCGCCGCGGAGCACCGCGCTGGGCCACACCGTCGTGTCGGGGCCCAGGGTGACGTCGCCGATCACGACGGCGTCGGGGTGGACGTAGGCGCGAGGGTCGATATTCGGCACCACGTCGCCGAGTGCGTAGATGGCCATGGCCGGCGACCCTACCGGCCCGGGCTCGACCGTCGATGTTGGGCACGGCAGCCATCGGCACCGAAAACATCGGACGACAGGCAATTGCAGGACCACACCGATTTCGGGACCAAAGTCCCTGTCGCAGGGGCGGGGGGAACGTCGATACCCATGGGGAAGGCTCGCGGTGCGGTCCGGACATGGACGGCCGCGGGCTCCCCGCGACACGACGAGGCTTGGTGATGGAGAAGATCCGAGGGCGCAGGCCGGTCAAGCTGTGGCAGCTGGCCGCTATCGCCATCCTCGCGTTTGGGACCACCGCGGTGATCCTGGGGTCGGTGGCCTGGTACGCCAACAACAAGACGCATGAACGCGCCGCGCTCGAGGCGAACGCGGCCCAGATCGCGGTGACGACGAAAAAGACCCTCGACGGCTACGACGACCAGATCGCCAGCGCCGTCGCGTTGTTCAGCCAGCCCGGACTCATCGACAGGACCGCGTTCCACTCCTATGTGGTCAACCTCGACCTCTACAGCCGGTACAAGGGGATCTACGGCCTCGGGATGATCTCGTGGGTTCCCGCTTCGGGCCTGGCCGCCTTCGCCAACGATTGGCGCACCAACGGCGCCCCGGGCTTCACGGTGTTGCCCGCCGGGAACCGTCCCGCGTACTGCCTGGTGAGTCGCTTCGAAGAGAGCAACGTGAAGTCGGCCGTTCCCATCGTGGGCTATGACCTGTGCACGGTCAAAGCGATGTCCGCCGTGCTCAGCGCCGCCACGGCGACCGGGAACACGCAGGCGGCGGTGGAGTCCACCCTGGCGGCAGGGCCCGCCTACGCCGGGAACTTCCTACTCGTGGCTCCCGTCTATAGCGCACACCCCACCACGGTGGCCCAACGGAGCTCGGATCGGATCGGGTGGGTGGCGACCCTGGTTGACGGGAAACAGTTCCTCGAGGCGGCTCTCGGCCCGACCTGGGCCCACCTCGGTGTCGGGCTCTACGCCGGGCCCGCCGCCGCCGCCAAACAGCTCGTGGTTTCGTCGCCGAGTGGGTTCAAGGACGACGCACGGGGGTCGGTGATCGAGCACTTCGACGTGGCCGGCACATGGACCATGAGCATCCGCTCCCTCCCGGGGGCACCGGGGCCGGCCAATCCCCTCCTGGGGCCGGCGGCGCTCTTCGTGATGGGCACGCTCCTCAATCTGGCCCTGGCCGGCTTCGTGTGGGATCTGGGGCGCGGGCGCTTGCGCGCCACCCGCTCGTACGTGACGAGCGAACGGCGATTCCAGTCCATGGCCTCGTCCACGCCGGTGGGCATCCTCGAGATGGACGAAGAGGGGACGACGCAATACTTCAACCCCCGTCTCAACGAGATCGCAGGGGTCGACGACCACTTCTGGCGTGACCACAGCTGGCTCGACTGCGTCCATCCCGACGACCGCACCAGCGCGGTCGCCATCGCCTTGTCGGCCAGGACGAGCAGAGACGAGACCGGAGCGAGCCTCCGGCTCTTGCGCCCCTCCGGAGAGGTCCGGGATGTGCGGGTGTTGGCGAGCCCGGTCCCCGGAGTCGGGGGGAGGGCGACGACCTTCGTGGCGACCGTGCAGGACGTTACCGAGGAGGTGGCCGCCACCGAAGCGCTCGCCTTCCAGGCCATGCACGACTCGCTCACGGGGCTGCCCAACCGGGCGCTGTTCCTCGATCGGCTGAGCGTTGAGCTCTCGCATGCGGCTCGTTCGGGAAGCGCGCTGGCAGTGATGTTCCTCGACCTCGACCGGTTCAAGGTGGTCAATGACGGGCTCGGGCACCATGCGGGCGACGAGCTGCTGAAGGCGGTCGGCGTCCGCCTGCTCGACGTCGTCCGGGCCGGGGAGACCGTGGCGAGGCTCGGGGGCGACGAGTTCACCTTCATCTTCCACGACGTGGAGGGCGTCACGCAGGCCGCTGTGTTCGCCCAGCGAATCCTCGACACCCTGCAACAGCCGATCACGATCGAGGGCGGCGAGGTCGTCGTCACCGGGAGCATCGGCATCGTCCTGCCCGGCCCCAGTGCCGAGGCTGCCACGGTGCTGCGGGACGCGGACGCGGGGATGTACCGGGCCAAGGAGATGGGGCGGGCCCGCTTCGAGATCTTCGACGAGGAGCAGCGCCGGGACGTCGTGGAGAGGCTTGCCATCGAGAACGATCTCCGGCGCGGTATCGAGCGTGGCGAGCTGCGCCTCTACTACCAGCCGCTCGTGTCGACATCGACCGCGTCCCCGCTCGGAGTCGAGGCACTGGTGCGTTGGGAGCACCCCACTCGCGGGCTGCTGTTCCCCGACGAGTTCGTGTCCGTCGCCGAGGAAACCGGGCTCATCGTGGCGCTGGGGGAATGGGTGTTCCGGACGGCCGCGGCCGATTGTGCCCGGTGGGACCGCGACCCGCATGGCCCCCATCTCGAGATCGTGGCCGTCAACGTGTCGGCCCGACAGCTGGCGAGCTCCACGTTGTGCCCGATGGTCCACAGCGCGCTGCGCACCGAAGGCGTCGATCCCGATCGGATCAGTGTCGAGATCACCGAGTCGGTGATCATGAGTGATGACCACGTGACCCGGAAGTCGCTCGCCGATCTCCGCACCTTGGGCGTCTCCATGGCCATCGACGACTTCGGGACCGGGTATTCGTCTCTGGCGTCTCTCTCCAAGCTGCCCGTCAACGTCGTGAAGATCGACAAGTCGTTCGTCGACGGTCTCCGTCGCGAGTCAGAGGGTGGTCCCTTGGTCGTGGCCATCGTCGAAATGGCCCACGCCCTCGGTCTGCGCACCATCGCCGAGGGCGTGGAGAACGAGTCGCAGCGACAGTTCCTCGCTCGGTGCGGTTGCGACATGGCGCAGGGGTACCTCTGGTCCCCCGCGCTTCCCGCAGACGAGTTCGCTCGGTGGTGGCAGGCGGCGGTTGCATCTCCGGAGAGGCACGACGAAGTCCTGGTGCCTTCACGCAGTGCTTCGCTCTGATCGCCGCTCGATCTGCCCGTAAAGATGCGCTGAGGATGTGCGGAGGGGCTCGAACCTGCGACGCGCCCTAGTAGCCCCGTTGTCGTGTCGCGTGCGCTCTCGGCGCGGGGGCGGGGCGCGGACGTGGCTGTCGGGCGACCCCGGGTCCCCTCGGACCGCCGACTACGGGTCCCCTCGGACCGCCGACTACGGGTCGCCTCGGACTTCGCTGTGGCGACCGCACCGCCGGCGTGCGGGGCTTTGTCCGCGCAACGGTCGTTCGGGACGTCTTGCTTCGCGTCCACAGAGGCCGACGCGCCCGTCTCGCCGAGGATCGGGCCGAGGCGTCGGCGCGTCTCATACTGAGGGCGATGGCCGCCGCAGAAGCGATGATCAGATATGCGAACCACGACGCGGGGACGTTCGAGAGCCAGAGGACGATCGCCAGGACGGGGGCGAAGATCAGCCAGAGCTTGACGAAAAGGAAGGATCGCGATCGCCGGCGGGTGGCGGGCACGCCCATAGCATGCCACGAAGCGGCATCAGCGGCGCTTTGCCCCCGGGCGGGCCGGCAGGGTCGATGGACCGCCTACTGATGAAGCCCGCATTCGGTCTTGTCCGTTCCGGGCCAGCGTCCTGCCCGCCGGTCCTCGAGACTCGACACCGGGCGCGTCGTAGGGCTGCAACCGATGGAGAGGTATCCCTTGCGGAACAGCGGGTGGATCGGGAGCTTGCGGTCGGCTTCGTAGTGCGAGACGTCGTCGTGGGTCCAGGTGGCGATGGGATTGATCTTCACCAGACCCCTGGTCTCATCCCAGTCGATGATGGGTGTGGCGGCTCGTTCGGCGCTGTCGACGCGCTTGAGGCCTGTCATCCAGGCCTCCTGCCCCTCGAGGGCGCGTTGGAGGGGTGCGGTCTTGCGCAGTTCACAGCAGCGCTGCGAACCGCACGGCCACACATCGGCATCGGCCCCGGGGGTGACGACTCTCAGCTTGAGCTGATACTGGGTTTCCACCCGTTCCACGTAGGTCATGGTCTCGGGGAAATGGGCGCCCGTGTCGAGAAAGATGACCTCCACCTTGGGGTCGACGCGGGTGACCAGGTCGATCAGGACGCAGTTCTGGAACGAGCACACCAGCGAAAGCCGACGGCCGAAGCGCTCCACGGCCCAGGTCACGACCTCTTCGGCCTCGGCCCCTTCGAACTGGGCGGCGAGCCGCTCGTACTCAGCGGCAGCGCTGTCGCCCACCATGGACAGCTTCGTGTTGATCCGTCTCGCCGGTGAGCCCACGTCCCCCCCAGGTCCCTCGCGTCCGCGCACGTGCGTACCGATCACCACACGGCGCTCAGCGTGTGTTCGGCTCGCCCCTCGACACTATGTAGCTGCCACCGGGATTCGCATCGTCAATAATAACGAATGAACCAGCTCCAGTCCTGGTCACAGCCTTGCCGGCTCCCCGGAGGGGGTGACGGCCAGGTCGAGGGCGCGAGGCGGCCCGCTCGTGACGGCCTCGGGCCCGGGTCCCAGAACCTCGGGTGGCAGGGACCGGGCGCCCTCCCCCGCTGTCGCTGAGCCGGCGGCGGTGGACCAGACCGGGACGAGAGGTGGACGCCCTGGTGCGGGCGCGGTTCAATGGCCTCGAGTCCTTGCGACGAGAAACGAACGAGGGGTGCGCCATGACGATGACCGATCTTCCGCCCACTGCGATCCACCGGGGAGAAAAAGAGCTGCCCTTCGTCGACATCGGGGACGGCGCCACGTTGCAGCTGCTGCAGGTGGATCTGGCCAACGGCGTATGGATCGTCCGGAACCATTTCCCCCCTGACACCACGATCCAGACCCACAAGCACACCGGACACGTTCTCGCCTTCACCCAGAAGGGCTCGTGGTACTACCAGGAGTACCCCGACGTCGTGAACACGGCCGGCTCCTATCTCTACGAGCCGGCCGGGTCGATCCACACCCTGCACGTTCCCGCCAGCAACGACGGATGTCACCGACGTGTGGTTCGCAATCCACGGCGCCAACTTGAACCTGGGCGCCGACGGCAACGTCGAGCTCGTGATCGACGCGCACGCAATCCTGCCGTTCTACCTGGCCGCATGCGCGGAGCAGCACAACATGAGCAACCCTCCCGTCGTGGTCATCGGGAGCTGACCGGTGCGAGCCGCCGTCCTGGCCGAGGATCGCCCTCGGCTCGAGCTCGCCGACGTGCCCACTCCGGCACCGAGCGCCGGCGAGGCGCTGCTGCGGGTGACGGGCTGTGGCATCTGCGGCAGCGACCTCCACATCGCCAGCCAACTGGCGGCGACCGGCGCGGTCCTCGGCCACGAGATCGCCGGGGCGGTGGCGAGCGTGGGGGAAGGGGTTGACGGCGCCCGTTGGCGGGAAGGCAAAGCCGTGGTGGCGCGGCCCTTCTCGGGTTGCGGTCGGTGCGCGTTCTGTCGGCGTGGCCGAGCCGACCACTGCACCCAATTCCAGCTCATCGGTTTGGAGCGGGCTGGTGGTTTCGCTGAGTTCGTGACCGTGCGCGCCGACGAGCTCTTCGAGCTCCCGGCCTCCGTCCTCGCCGACGAACAACCCCTGGTGGAGCCGTTGGCCATCATGCGGCGTGCTTTTCGACGGGGGGCGGTGACGACGTCGGATCGTGTGGCGGTGCTCGGGGCCGGGCCCATCGGACTGGCCGCGGTGGCGTGGTCGGTGGCGATGGGTGTCGAGGTCGTCGTGGTGAGCGAACCGTCGGCCCTGCGCCGGGACCTGGCGGCGAAGCTGGGGGCCACAGCGACGTTCGACCCTGTCGAGGGGCCGGTGTCGGCCGCGGTCTTCGAGGCGACCGGAGGCGGCCCGTCCGTGGTCATCGAGTGCAGTGGCCGGCCGGGGCTGATCGACCAGGCCATGCAGATGACCGCGGTGGACGGTCGTGTAGTCGTCGTCGGCATCTGCCTGCAGAACGACCCCATCTTCCCGTTCTGGGGCCTGTCCAAAGAGCTCGACATCCGCTTCTCGATCTATTACGGACGAGAAGACTTCACCGACACGCTCGACGCGCTCGACGACCGCCGGCTCGACGTCGTGCCGATGGTCACCGAGACCGTCAGCCTCGAGCAGCTTCCGGAGCGCTTCGCCCGGCTCGAGCGGGATCCTGACGCCGGCAAGGTCATCGTCCGGCCCTAAGGTCACATGCCCTCGACCGTGCGGGGTCGGATCCTCGTGGTCGCGCTCGTCCTGGTCGCGTTGTTCTTGGCGGCGACGGCCCGGCTGTTCGTCTGGTCGCCGACCGACCCTCCCACCCGGGTCGACGCCGTTGTCGCCCTCGGGGGAGACCCCGGACAGCGCAGAGCGCATGAGGCTCTCGAGTTGGTGGGCGCCGGCTTCGCGCCCGTGGCGGTGATCTCGCTCGGGGGCACGCCCGCTGTGGCGTGCCCCCGCCATGCCGCCGCGGTGCACGTGATCTGTTTTCGGGCCAATCCCCTCGATACCAGGGGCGAGGCCGAGTACGTCTCCCGCCTCGCCCGGGAGCGACACTGGGACCAGCTCATCATCGTCTCGGAGAGGAGCCAGTCCACGCGGGCTCGGCTGTTGTTCAAACGGTGTACGGCCGCGCATCTGCACATGGTGCCGGTGAGCGACCCCGTCTCACATCTCCCCTACGACATCGCCTACGAATGGGGAGCCCTGGTGAAGGCGCTCGTCGTGGAGCGGTCGTGTTGACCCTTGACGCCGTATTACCCCGACCCATTAACACAGACGTCATCGTGGGGACCTCTCCCGTTCACCACCGCCTCGTACGCTCCATACGTCCCGTCCGCAGAGGCGTAAGCGCCGAGAAGGTCGGAAGGTCTCGATGTTGTCCTCTTACCAGCCGGGGCCGGGCTATGACGAGCTCGTCGAGCCCGGGGGTCCGCCACGCCCCACGGCCAGGGGGCTGTGGCGCCACCTCACGACGTTGGGCCTCGATGCCCTCATCGAGCGCCAACATGCTGCCGACCGGGAGATCCACAGCATCGGCGTGACGTTCCAGATCTATGACGGCGAAGCCGTGCTCGATCGTCCGTGGCCCTTCGACGTGATCCCCCGGATCCTGGCCGCTTCGGAGTGGGCCCGGGTGGGCGAGGGGCTCGTCCAACGCCTTCGGGCCCTCAATCTCTTCATCGACGACGTGTACCACGACCAGCGCTCGGTGCAATCGGGCATCGTGCCCTTCGACCTCATCACGGGGTCGCCGAACTTCCGACCCGAGTGCATGGGTGTCGACCCACTCGGCGGGATCTGGGCGCACATCTGCGGGAGCGACCTGGTCCGGGGCGAGGACGGAACGTTCTATGTCCTCGAGGACAATCTGAGGATCCCGTCAGGTGTGTCGTACCTGCTCGAGAACAGGATGGTCGCCAAGCGCGTCTTCCCCGAGCTGTTCCGGTCCTACAGCATCGAGCCGGTCGATCCCTACGTCACCCGCCTGAGCGGGCTCCTGTCGTCTGTCTCACCCGTGCTTGACGAGCCCACGATGGTCGTCCTGACACCCGGTATCCACAACTCCGCGTACTTCGAGCACGCCTTTCTGGCCCAGCAGCTCGGGATCGAACTGGTCGAAGGACGGGACCTGGTCGTTCTCGACGACGACACCGTGTACATGCGCACGGTGGGCGGCCTCGAACGCGTCGACGTGATCTACCGGCGTGTCGACGAGCTCTTCTTGGATCCCGAGGTGTTCCGGCGAGACTCCTTCGTCGGGGTACCGGGCCTCATGCGCGCCTGGCGGGCAGGAAACGTCGCGATCGTGAGCGCGCCGGGCGCCGGGATCGCTGATGACAAGGCCGTATACGCCTTCGTGCCCGAGATCATCCGGTACTTCCTCGGCGAGGACCCCATCCTGCCCAACGTGCCCACGTGGAGGTGCGGTGACCCCGAGGACTGCCAGTTCGTGCTCGGGAATCTCGACGCCCTTGTCGTGAAGCCCGCCAACGAATCGGGTGGCTACGGCGTGGTGATCGGACCGACGGCGGGCGCCGAGGCCCTCGCCCTCGTGGCGCAGCGCATCGAACAGTTCCCGCCCAACTGGGTGGCACAACCGGTGCTGTCGTTGTCCACCATGCCGACCTTGTGCGACGGGGAGGTGGTGCCCCGTCACGTGGACCTCAGGCCCTTCGCCCTCCTCGGTCCCACCGGTGCCTACGTGACGTCGGGCGGGCTGACTCGGGTGGCGCGGAACGCGGGGTCGCTCATCGTGAACTCGTCACAGGGCGGTGGCAGCAAGGACACCTGGATCGTCGACGCCACGTTGGCGGATCTCGACGACACGGAGGCGACGGTAGAGCTCGACACACCGGCCCCACCAGCCCTCGGGGAGTCGGACATTGCCATGTACCGATCAGAACGCGCCCTTCGCATCGACGGATGGAAGTTGGCCCAATAGGACCGACACCGGAACGGCCTTCCCCACCCCTCGGAGAGGAGCGAGTGATGTTGTTGGCACGCATGGCTGAGGCGGTCTACTGGGCCGGTCGTTATCTGGAGCGTGCCGAGGACACGGCCCGCATCGTGCAGGTGCACGGCGAGACGCACATCGACCTGCCTGTGGGCGAGGACGTGGGCTGGGCGCCGCTGATCGAGATCGCCGGCACCATGGCCGGCTACCAGGAGCGCAACAGCCAGCAGGGCTCGGGGACCTCGGCGGCCGCCTTCAAGCGGTCGGTGGAGGCGCGCGTCGTCGCCTACGTGCTGACCGACCGCGACAATCCCTCCTCCGTCCTGGCCTCGATCGCGGGTGCCCGAGACAACCTGCGCCTCGCCCGTCCGGTCGTGCCCAGAGAGGTGTGGGAGCTGTGCAACGAACTGTGGATCTCCCTGAGTCCCGCCTCCACCACCATCGGCGCCCGCGACACGCGGGTGCGCTGGTTGCAACGGGTGATCGACGAGATCCAGCACATGAACGGGGTGATGCAGGGCACGATGCGTCGTGACGAGGCGCTCGCCTTCTTCCAAATGGGCCAGCAGCTCGAGCGGGCCGAGATCACGTGCCGAGTCCTGGCGGTGCGGGTCGACAGCGCCGTGCCGAATCTCGGGCGCGAGGTCTACAACGAAGTCCACCAGATGGCCCTGCTGCGATCCCTCGCCTCGTACCAGCCGTTCCGCCGTGCCATGCCGGCACGGCCCGACACGACGTCGACCCTTCGGTTCTTGCTCCAGGACGAGGCGTTCCCGCGGGCTGTGTCCGCCTGTCTGAGCGAATTGCGCGAACTCGTGAAGGCCCTCCCCCACAACGAGGCGATCCTCTCGGCGTGCACCGATACCGCCGTCTTGGTGGCCGATGCGCCTGTCGCCAACCCGACTCCGGCGAGCCTGCGGGCGTTCCTAGCCGAGTTGGGCCCTACCATCGGCCACCTGAACGACCACATCGAAGCCTCGTTCTTCTTGCATGAGGCCCCGCTGTCGCCGGCCACGAGCGGCGTCGGGGCATGGGAGGTCCGACCCGGATCGCCGCCCCGGCACCCCGTCGCATCCCCCCGACTCCGGACGCCGACGGGCAAGATCGCACGCGTGGCCGAGGAAGGGTTCTACCGCGTCACCCACACGACCACCTACGAGTACGCGGCTCTCGTCGAACAGTCCTACAACGAGGCCCACCTCCGCCCCCGCCAAACAGACCACCAGGTGTGCCTCGAGCACACCCTGCACATCGACCCCGCTCCGAGCACCCGCTTCGAATCCGTCGACCCGTTCGGCAACAACGTGGCGACGTTCGTGGTGCAGGGCGGGTTCGACCGGATGTCGGTGACCGCCACCAGCGAGGTGCAGGTCTCGCCACCACCTCCCCCACCGGCGGGACCCCCCTGGGAGTCGGTGCGCACGCTGCTCGAGATCGACCGCCAGACCTCGGCGCGCGAAGCCCGGCGGTGTCGGGCCCCGTCGCGCCTCGTTCCGACGTCGAACGCCTTGGCCGACTACGCCCGAGAATCGTTCGAGCCTGGCCGTCCGCTGGTGGAATCCGTGATGGACCTCACGGCTCACATCTACCGGGAGTTCCAGTACGAGCCCGGTTTCACCTCGATCTCCACCCCCCTGCTGGAGGTGTTCGAGCAAAGGCGCGGCGTCTGCCAGGACTTCGCCCACCTCATGATCGGGTGCATCCGGTCGCTCGGGCTGGCGGCGCGGTACGTGAGCGGCTACATCGAGACGTTTCCGTCGCCGGGTCAAGAGCGTCTGGTCGGCGCCGACGCCTCGCACGCCTGGGCGTCGGTGTACCTGCCCGGCTGGGGTTGGGTGGACGTGGACCCGACCAACGACCAAGTCGTGGCGGAGTTCTACATCACCACGGCCTGGGGACGTGACTACTGGGACGTGTCGCCCCTGCGGGGATCGGTGGAGGGAGGGGGAGGGTCACACCACCTCGACGTGGCGGTGGACGTCACCCGTGTCGTCAGGGAGAGGGCCGACGCCTGACGTTGCTGAAGCCGCGGGCGCTCGCCGTCGCGCCCGATCGGGCCCCGGCAGGCCGATGCCAGGGCACTTGGTGCCGGGGCCGATACGTTCGCTGCGGCCGGTGACGGGTGAGTTTCTTGAGCACCCCGTCGATTTCCAGGCTGGCGACTGCAGCCCGGTCAGCGAGCTCAGCACTAGAGCGCGCCTGGCCCACTTGGGCTGACTTCGGGAGGAGGTCCTTGAGCCCGATGACCGCCTGATCGAGGACCCGGCATTGCGCCTGGGACCGCAGCGAGAGCCCGTCGGTGCCGCGTGCCGTGTGCGACGTCCACATGATCTCCTGGACCAGTTCGCCCACGCGCTCGACCCGGAGGCGCAGACGGGCCCGTGCCACGGCCTGGCGGGAACGCTCGGCGATCTCGACCGAGCGCCGCGCCGCCGCCGCCGCCTCCCGTGCTGCTCGGACTGAGGCCCGAGCGTAGAGCAGGCCCACGGCGGCCACCACGGCGGCGGTCGTGGCAGCGACATCGACGAACGACGGTGATTGCATCGCTTTCGTCCCCCCTTGGCATCATCCGGGCTCACCGTCATCGGGTGGCTCCGAGAGATCCGCTGTGCCACTTCCAGCCTATGGGTCACTCCTCCGACGACGGTTCCGCTGAGGTCGGCCCGACATCGAACGGTCGTTGCTCAGGACATCCGGTTCGTTCCCCCGGACGGCCCGAATGGCCAGGTGGGGGCCTTAGTCTCTTAGTCACGGCTGATTGAAAGGAATCTCCAAGCTGCCGTACAGGTTCGAAGTCCAAGATGCATCAGTCATCGTCATTCGGTGTCGATGGAAAAGGTCGTCGAATCGGTAGACAGGAGCACAGTGAGCAACGACGCAGGTCAAGAAGGGCAACCGGCAGGGTACGGGGATAGCGCGCCGCTCGGGCACGAGCCTGGGCCGGCAACGCCGTCGCGGGATCCGGCGACTGGACACACCCCGGTCACCGAAGTCCCCACCAGCGAAGTCCCGGTGTTCGGCTCTCCCACCAGCGAAGTCCCCGCCACCGAGCCCGTCGTCGGCGGCGCCGTACCGCCGTCGTCGCCGCCTCCGCCCCCGCCGTGGGTGCAGGGGCCGGGCGGGGCCGATGTCCCGGGTGGCTACTGGGTACCCGGGTCCGTGCCTCCCGGTGCTGCGCCGCCCTATGCCTACCAAGGCCACTACCCCTACGGCCCTCCCGCGTACGCACCGGCACCGAATCGCAAGCCCCTGGGGAGCTGGGGCGTGGCCGCCGTCGCGGTCGCCGCCGTCATCGCCATCTCCGGTGTGGTCGGAGCTGCGGTCGAGCATGCCGTGGACGGCCCCTCGGCGAACAACAACTCATCGGCGTTCGGCACCTTCCCCAACGAGGGCTCCTCGGGCCTCGGATCGGGGTCGGGCCTCGGATCGGGATCGGGGTCGGGATCGAACAACACCCCCGCCGGCGTCAACACTTCGGCGATCGCCGCCAAGGTCGACCCCGGGCTCGTGGACATTGACACCACGCTGGCCCAAGGTGGCGCGGCGGCAGGGACAGGCATGGTCCTCACCTCATCGGGCCTGGTGCTCACCAACAACCATGTGATCGAGAACGCCTCGACCATCAATGTCCAGGTCTTCGGGAGCAGCCGGACCTACTCGGCCACGGTGCTGGGCTACTCCGTCACCGACGACGTGGCTCTGCTCAAGCTTCAGAATGCGTCAGGCCTGAAGACCGTGGCCACGGGGAACTCCGCCAATCTCAGCGTCGGCCAGCCCGTGGTGGCAATCGGTAACGCCGGAGGCACGGGTGGGACGCCGAGCGCGGTGGGCGGGACTATCACCGCCCTGAACCAGACGATCACCGCTGGTGACAGCGGCACGTTGTCCGAAACGCTCAACGGGCTGATCGAAACCAATGCCAACATCCAGCCCGGAGACTCGGGCGGCGCCCTGGTCACCACGTCCGGCAAGGTCATCGGCATGAACACCGCGGCTGCGGCGACCAACGGGACCACCGCCAATCAGGGGTACGCCATTGGCATCAACCAGGCCCTCGCCCTCGCCAACCAGATCAAGAGCGGCCAAGCGAGCTCGACGGTCCAGATCGGTCCCCGTGCGTTGCTCGGAGTCGAGGTGACCGACTCGTCGCAGTCGGGCACCGGGTTCTTCGGCGGGTCGGGTGGTGGCTCCAACGTGGCCGGCGCCTACGTGGCAGGTGTCGAGTCCGGGAGCGCGGCCGACAATGCCGGGATCGGGATCGGCGACACGATCGTGTCGCTCAACGGTACGACCATCTCGTCGGCGCAGGACCTGACCAACGCCCTGCTC
>CAWISP010000031.1:0-39646 GCA_963838775.1 uncultured Acidimicrobiales bacterium | reverse complement strand
CGTTCGCCGCGGAGGATTGACAGACCGATCGCGGCTGGTCGCAGATTGACCACGGTGAAGTTGCAAGTGTGATCACCGTAGGGCCGCTTGCTGGACTGAACGACCCGCGGGTGTCCGCGCTGTTCGAACAGGCTGCAGTGGTTATCAATCGAGGTGCCGTAAGGTCTGTGAGACTGACCGGGAGGACGCCCAATGGCCGAACGCCATCACGTTTCGGGTGAGCTGTGACCACCGATGCGATCCTCGTTACCGGAGCATTCGGTCTCGTCGGGTCGGCCGTCGTTAGCCACCTGGTCGAAGACGGTCGCCGTGTGGTGGCCACGGATGTGGACATCCCGAACAACCGAAAGAAAGCGATCAACCTTCTTCGTTCAGACCGCGTGGAGGTCCGCTGGGCGGATCTGACCGACGTGGACGCCGTGGACGATCTCGTCACGAAGGCGGACCCAGAGGGGATCGTGCATCTCGCTGCGGTGATACCCCCGCTTTGCTACTCCACCCGGAACCTCGCACGCAGAGTTAAGGTGAATGCAACGAAATCACTCGTTCGCGCCGCGTCCTCATTGCCATCAACGCCGCGGTTCGTCCTGGCGTCCAGCGTCGCCGTTTACGGCCCACGCAACCCGCACCGCGGCTCTGCCCTGTTGACCGCAGCGACCCCGGTCGACCCTCGCGACCTCTACGGAGCCCACAAAGTGGAGGCTGAACGGGCGGTGAGGGCGTCTGTCCTCGACTGGGTGATCTTGCGCCTTGGGGGCGTGATGACCTCGGTACCCCGGTCAGACGTGGGACCGGATCTGGAGTATTTCGAGGGCCTCTTACCCGTCGACGGGCCGATCCAGACGGTTGATGTCCGCGACGTCGCGCTCGCCTTCAGCAGAGCCATTACCGGCAACGTCTTAGGGGAGGTGCTCCTCATCGGTGGGGACGAATCCCATCGGGTGACCCAGGGGGCGCTCGGCTCCGCCATGACCGGAGCCATGGGGCTTGTCGGCGTGTTGCCGCCTGGCAGGCCGGGTGACCCCGACAGTGACCTTGACTGGTTCACCACCGACTGGATGGACACCTCTCGCGCTCAGGGGTTGCTGTCGTTCCAACGGCACTCGCTACCAGACATGTTCGCCGAGACTCGGGACAGAGTGGGTTGGAGGCGATGGCCGCTCAGGGCGGCCGCACCCATCGTGCACGCGTGCCTTGGGTCGAGATCGCCGTATCGCCATTACCCCGGCGTCTACGCAGACCCGTGGGGAGCCATCCGCCGCAGGTGGGATGACCCCTCACCTGACGGCGCCTAGAACGGCGGCACACCCGTAGGTTTTGACGGTCGTCTCTGGCGGCGACTATCGGAGAAGCAGCTGTACCCGTTGAGTCCGCCCGAACAGCCTGCCCATACTTGAGGGCCGATCAGTCGGAAATCCGTTCCTCGATCCGCACGGTCACGGTGTCGCCGGCTTCCTTTCCGATTCCCTTGCGCACGTTGGCCCTGATCGGGAGCTTGTGGGTGCCATCGCCTAGGGCCATGAAGGAGCTCTGAAACGGATGACCGTCAACCGTGCCTCTGACTTTCACAAGCCCCCGAGTACCGAAGAACTCGGCTGAGCCGGGCATGACCACATATGTCCAGCCCCCCTTGTTTGGACTCTTCTCCAGAGTTGCCGTGAACCCCTTCCTAAGGGTTGCCATCTCGTCGCTCCTCCCCATACGGTCACCGAGTGGTGGACTCCTCAAGCAAGACGACGGTCCGAGGATCTCATCGGTCTAGGCTCAGACGGTAACCCCTTTGTACGGCTGTCGACCCCGACCGGTGCGTGCCGTTACGCTATTTCGCCGCGTAGGGCACCCCGCGCGCGAGAAAACGAGGCGGGAACGATCGTGAACGCAGCGAGCCTCTGATTCTCCGCTGAGCTTCTAACGTTCCGCAAGGTTGTCCGTGTGACCGCACGCGAGCATTGGCCCTAAGCAGGCCCGGGTTCTGGTCACCTGCGCAGAAGACAGAGCCCCGAGCGCAACCTAGGGTGTGTCCCGTGAGACCAGGTTTCCGCGCTCTGGCCGTGGTCGGCATGGTGATGGCGGCGGGCAGCGTGGTGATGGTGCCGGGTCACGTTGTGCAGGCTGCTCAGCACCGCACCTCCGGTCCCGATGTGTTCAGCTCGGACTGGCCCGTCTATCACCAGGACGACCTGGGAGGTGGCACGGACCCGGCGGGAACCGACCTCAGTCCGGCCACTGCCGCCTGGACGTCGCCCGCACTCGACGGCCAGATCTTCGGCGAGCCCCTCGTGGAGGCGGGACGCGTGGTCGTCGCCACGGAGAACGACACCATCTATGCGCTGTCTCCCGACAGCGGTGCCCTGATCTGGTCGACACATGTCGGTACGGCCGTGCCATCGGGGGACCTCCCGTGTACCGACATTTCGCCCTCTGTCGGCATCACGGGCACGCCCGTCATCGACCCGACGCGTGGCGAGGTGTTTGCCGTGACGGACGAGCTCGGAGGTTCGTCCGCCCAGCACTACCTGGTGGGCGTGGACCTCTACACGGGTGCTGTCCTTCTGCACCAGGCCATTTCGCTTCCCGGATCCGACCAGCTTGCCCAGCTGCAGCGGACCGGCCTCACCCTCGACGACGGCAACGTGGTGGAAGGCTTTGGGGGCAACGCCGGCGACTGCGGGAACTACCACGGCTGGATCGTCTCCATTCCTGAGGGCGGTGGGCCCCAGCTGAGTTTCCAAGTGGCCTCGGCGTCGGGCGACAGCCAGGGCGCCGTTTGGATGGGCGGTGCTGCGCCCATCGTGGACTCGTCGGGCAATATTTGGTTTGCGACCGGCAACAGCGCCTTCACGTCATCGAGTGACACCTATGACAACAGTGACGGCGTGGTCGAGCTCAATCCCGGGCTGGCCAGGCAACAATTCTTCGCACCTTCGACCTGGTACAGCGACAACGGGTCTGACTTCGATCTTGGTTCCTCCTCCCCCGTGCTTCTGGGCAGCGGCCTGGCCTTCCAAGCGGGAAAATCAAAGACCGCTTACGCCATGTCGAGCTCGTCGCTCGGGGGGATCGGCGGGCAACTCGCCTCGGCCAGCTCGTACTGCGGAGCTGATGTGGACGGGGGCAGTGCAGTGAATGGCGACGTCGTCTATGCGCCCTGCCAGCGTGGAGTGGTAAGGACACAAGTCACTCCCGGGAGCCCCCCCACCATCGCCTCGATATGGCAGACCTCGACAGGAGCAGGTGGCCCGCCCATCGTGGCGGGGGGTCTGGTATGGACGATCAACCCCAACAACGGAAAGCTCTACGGACTCAACCCCTCGACCGGAAACGCGTCCCAGACCTTCACCCTCGGTTCCGAAGCCAACCACTTCCCGACCCCGGCCGTGGCTGACGGCTTGCTTCTCGCACCGTCGACCGACCAGGTCCACGCGTTCGATGGGCCCGCCGGTCTGCCTCCGCCGGGATTCCAAATCACGACCGCCTCACTGCTCAACGCCACACGGGGGGAGGGGTACAGCGTCCAACTCGGAGCAAGCGGAGGAGCCACCCCGTACCGATGGAAGCTTGCTCCGGGGTCTGGGAGGCTTCCCAGAGGTCTCAGGCTGCAAGCCAATGGCTTGCTGTCGGGAACACCCAAGACGCGCGACACCCCGACCGACTACACATTCATCGTGCAGGTCGCGACGCATAGGTCCAAGGGCAACCCAAGACGGACCGCGACCCGAACGTTGACGCTCCGCCTCCTCTAAAACGTCAGACCGGACCACCGATCGGAACGCGGTCGAGATCGGGGTCGTCAAGGTTCCCTTGACGATGAGCATTCGTCAAGGTACGCTTGACGAATGGCCCCCACCCCGTCCCTGCAGGACGTCATCCACCTGGTTGAGGCCGACACCCACGATGAGCAGCCCCTGAGCCGATTGGGGGTGGCGTCGGTTCTGGTCCAGAACCTGGCCGAAGTCGGCGATGCCGCTCTGGGCTACTTCGTCGACCAAGCCCGCCACGCCGGCCATTCCTGGTCTGAGATCGGGGAGGCCCTGGGCGTGTCCAAGCAGGCGGCTCAACAGAAGCACACGGTGAGACTTTCGCTCGGCCTCAATGCTCCGACCTTCGAACGCTTCACCCCCCGGGCGCGCAGCGTCCTGAGCGAGGCTGAGCCCATCGCCCGCGAATGGGGCCACGGGTATATAGGCGCCGAGCACCTTCTTCTGGCCCTCTACCGGCAACCTGAAGGCTTGGCTGCCCAGATCCTCAACGAATCCAACCTGGAGGAGGAGAAGGCAGAAGCTGCTGTGGGCGTTCGCACCGAGCGCGGTCCAGGAGCACCGGAAGAAAAACTGCCTTTTACTCCCAAGGCAATCGCCGTGTTCTCGGGAGCGCTCGCCTCAGCCCTGGAGATGGGCCACAACTACATCGGCACCGAGCATCTGCTCATCGGACTGGCCCGCGGCGAGGGTTCCGCCGCAGACATCCTGGAAGACGCCGGTCTGGACCAGGAATCCATTGAGCGCCAGGTCACCGAGAAGCTGGCCCGTTACACACAGGCGCTGAAGAAGGTCACCAGCACGACGGTGAGTAAGAGAGCACGGGCCAAAGAGGGCCCCGCAACCGAGAAAAAGTCGGGATAACACCTCGGGACGACGGAGGCCACTCCGCCCTAGGGAAGATCTTCGATCATCGGAACCGACCCTTCACCCAGGCGATCGGATCGGTGTTGTCACCCGGTATGCGGTCCTGCACAGAGGAGACGTCGTGGTCTTCAATCCCCCGGCCGGCGCCTTCCGGGGTTCCCCTGTGGGTCCCCTCATAAAGCGGATCATCGGTCTCCCGGGGGAGACAATCTCTTCGTCCGATAACACCGTATTGATCAACGGCCGACCCCTGTCTGAGCCCCACCTCTTTCCTGGATAGCTCCAATCGTGACGCAAGTGGTCCCCGCCGGTCACTACTTCGTGTTGGGTGACAACCGGGCGGACTCTGCAGATTCCCGTTTCTTTGGTTCGATTTCTGCACGGTCGGTTATCGGTCTTGCCACGACGATTGTCTCTCCACCTTCCAGGGCCGGCCCGATCGCCGACCGATCGAGCTGAGAGAGAGCTTGATCCACCGTGACATCGGATCTGGGGCTCGATCAGAACTGAGGCGCCGCCGTGGGGCAGGCTGTAGCGGTGCGGCTGCGTCATGGGCCAGGTCGAAGAGGTGTGGGCATGGTCCTCGTCCTCGGACTTGCTGGGCTCTCAGCTTGCACCGGGAGCGCCACCGTGCACGCGAGTGCATCGACGACGACGACCCCGAGCACAACCTTGCCTGTGCCGCCCACCAGTATCGAGCGCGGCATCTCAGGGCCCCGCGCCACTCCCTGCGCCTTGCCCAACAAACTCCGATACACCGTCGATGGCAACCGGGACCTATTGTGGCCCGAGTCCGAGCGGTGGAAACGGCCTCGGGCCCAGGGGAGAATGCGACGGCAAGGAAACGTTCCCACCATGTGGGACAGGAGTCGTCGTTGGTGCCTACTACGCCTATACACAGCCCCAGGACTGTGCTGGCAATCCAATTCACTTTGACGGCCGTTTGTGGTATTCGACGTTGCCGCCCCCCACGAACCTCCCGGATACCTTTGTATGGATGGCCCTCGAACCTGACGATGAGTTGGAAGCGATCAGTCCTACGGAGGCCATTGGCTACAACCCGGATATCGGCCAGACGCCTCATTCGACCTGCAAATGATGCACGGTCGTGCGCTTGGGTGGATCACCGATAATCAGCACCCGTATCCGTCGGATCCACGTGCCACGATGCTGCCGTGACATTTAGAGCGGTTCTGCTCGATGTGGGGGGCGTCTTGCTCGTTCCTCGTGGCGGGCTCGTCACCGAAGCACTCGCCGAAGTGGGAATAGAGATCGAGAATCCTCATTTCGAGCGAGCGCACTTTCGCGGCATTGCCACCGTCGACCTTGGAACGGGAGGAGGAGACGACACTCTTCGGTACCTTCAGGGATACGTTGAGGCACTTGGCGTCCTGGCGACGGATCAGCCCCGCGCCCTCAACGCCCTGCACGCGTTGTGGGGTGCGCCGAGCGCGGATCTGTGGAGCCAGCCCATCCCCGCGTCCGTCCACGAATTGCGCAAGCTCGCTGAGCAGGACATTCCTCTCGGAATCGTGAGCAACTCGGACGGGACGGTGGAGGAGAACCTGCGAAGACAAGGGATTTGTCAGGTGGGAACGGGCGACGGCGTCCAGGTTCTTGTGATTATCGATTCGTCAGTTGTTGGGGTGGCGAAACCTGACCCCCGCACCTTCGCTCCTGCCATCGCCGCTCTCGGACTCCCGGCGGGTCACGTCGCCTTCGTGGGAGACAGCGTTCGCTATGACATGGTGGGGTCCGAGAGCGCTGGGCTGCTACCCATCCACTTCGACCCCTATCAGGAGTGCCGACGCCACCATGCACACGTCGACATCCAGACACTCAACGAGCTCGTCGAGTTGCGCTCGGTCGTCTGAGCCGCCGGGGCAGACAAATCGGGTATCCGCTAGGAGTGAGTTCTCAGTCGAGAGGCGTCGGCGCTACACGCCGGCGTCTGCGAATTTCTCTAATGCGGGCGTCTACGTCGGTCGACCGTGGGATCGAACAAGAACGGGCTGACATGACAAGCTGGAAGTGCCCAGCGGAGGCTGGATCCCCTGGGGATGGGCATGGGGATGGGGACGCGGAGGGCGCGGAGTGGATGTGAAACGAGGCCTTGTCCGCTCGCCCGGGGCAAACGCGCCGGTCGGGGGGTTCACGCCACGGGGTGCACTCCTGGCCGGGCTGTGCGTGCTCGTGTTGGGCCTGGCCTCCTGCGCCTCCAAGTCGAGCTCGACATCCACATCGTCGGGCAGCTCCGGGACCGCTCCGGCCACATCGGCCCCGAACCGTTCGGGCGACACCGGACCTTCCCCGGGCGTCACGGCCCACTCGATCACAGTGGGCCAGGTCGACGATCTCTCCTCTCCCATCCCGGGACTGTTCAAAGGAGCCGAGGACGGGACCGAGGCGTATTTCGCATACATCAATTCCAAAGGCGGTGTGAACGGCAGGAAGATCCACCTTGACGCCCAGGACAGCACCTTCCAAGGCGGCCAGGTGGCGACGGCGACCGCCGCCCAAACCAAGAGTGATTTCGCTTTGGTGGGTGGGTTCTCCTTGTTGGACGAGGCGGAGCAACCCATCATCGATCTGGCCCACATGCCCGACGTGGGCATCTCGCTCAACCCGGGGCTGGTCACCGACCCCAACCTCTACAGCCCTGTTCCCAGCCCGATCGGCGATTACCCTCTGAACTTCTTCAAGTATTTCGCCGGCAAGTACCCGCAGGCGGTGAAGAAGGTCGGCATCATCTGGGAGAACGCCACCGCTTCTACCAAGGCGAACGAAGACGCCGTGGAATCGGGCATGGAGGCGGCGGGCTGGAAGATCGTCTACGACCACGGCGTGGGACCCTTCGACACCAACTTCCTGCCCGACATCATCTCCATGAAGAACAAAGGCGTGAAGTTGTTCTTCTCGACCGAGCTGCCCGACAACTACGCGGCGACGCTGGCCAAGCAGTTCCAGCAGCAGAATTTCAAGGCGATGAACATCGAGTCCGCCGCGTACTCGGCCCAACTCCTGAAGCTGGCGGGGAGTTCCGCCAACAACATGTACATCGAGCAGGGCGACGCCCTGTACCTCGGGCAGGATGCCAAGACCGTTCCCGCCGTGGCGCTGTTCGACAAGTGGATGAAGAAGGTCTCCTCGGACCCTAACTTCGAGATCGAGTCGGTTTTCGGCTGGACCGCAGCCGAGCTCTTCGTCCAGGCCCTCGCCCAAGCGGGCAATCCTCCCACCCGAGCCGGCCTCATACGGGCCTTGAACAAGGCGACGTTGTTCAACGCCGGGGGATTGATCCCACCGAGCGACCCTGCCGCCGGCGTGCCCTCGGGCTGTTTTCTCCTGGCCCAGGTCCAGCGCGGTGTGATCAAGCGGGTTGCCCCGACCCCGCCCACGGGCTTTTACTGCGGGAACCCCGGGTTCCTGAAGGAGCGGGACTACAAACCGGTCGTGCGTCCATCGTCGTAGGCTGAGGGATTGAGTTCATGGGAATTCTTGCGGGTTCGTTCGGACTCCCCGGGGTCCTTGAACTGTTGGTCTTTGTCGGTTTGGCCGTCCTCAATCTGGTTGCCACGGTAAAGATCATCACCAAGGCGGGGTACTCCGGCTGGTGGATCCTGGTGCCGATGTCACCGATCGTGATGTACATCATCACGTTTGCTGTCTTCATCTATAAGGTGAGGACGTCGCTGACCGGAGGCGTGTCCAGTTTCAACACGACGAGCATTGCGGGACTCTGGGTCCTCGACGCCGTTTGCGGTCTGCTCGCTTGGGTGTTCTTCTTGGTATTCGCCTTTGCGGAGTGGCCCATTCAGCGTAAGGCCCGAACGCAACAGTCCCAAACGCAACAGGCGGGGTACCCCGTTCCCTTTGGTACACGGCAGCAAGCCGTCCGGGGTTCCGCAGGTATAAGGGCAGATGAAGCGTTTCCGCCGGCAAGCCAGGGAAGGGAACCCGGTTGGTACTCGGTTGGCGGCAGTGTCAGCGAGCAGGCGTATTGGGACGGCGAGGCGTGGACGACACGGAGGCGATGGGGCGGAACTATGTGGGTGGAAGAGTGAACGAGCCGAAATGAGAATGGTGGGGATTCCGTATCACGGCACCCTCAAATTGCATCACCTTGGCTAACGCCAGCGGAGGTTGTCCCGACCGTCGTGGATTTTGAGGGTGGTCCTCCGCTCCGGGTCCTGCCGTGAGGCAGGCTCGGAGTGTTCACCCACCGAACCGAAACGGAGGAACCACCAACCATGTCAGCATCACACACGAAGAAAGCCTCTGGCGCGAACCTGCGCCTGGTGCCCGGCCTCGGGCTGATCGACTTCGAGGGCGCCGAGCTGCCCGAGACGCTCGCCGACAAGGTCGAAGGCGAGCTGGAGGTCTTCGCCAACCACATGCGCCACGGCTTGCTCTCGGCGGCCGTCAACGTCGGCCTCGACGTCTTCAGCCAGCTGCTGGCGGCTGAGGTCACCGAGGTTGCCGGCGAGAAGGGCAAGCACAACCCGACCCGGCGGGCGCGCCGCCACGGCAGCGAGCCCGCCAAGGCGCCCCTCGGCGGGCGGATGGTCGCCGTCGACAAGCCCCGGGTGCGCGCCAGCGACGGCAGCGGGGAGATCAGCCTCGAGACCTGGTCGGCGGTAGCCTCGCGTGACCTGCTCGAGCGCCACACGCTGATCTCGATGCTCGCCGGCGTGTCCACCCGCACCTACGGCAGCGTCCTCGAGCCGGTCGGCCCCGAGGTCGAAGAGGCCTCGTCTTCGACCTCCAAGTCGGCGGTGTCGCGCCGCTTCGTCGAGGCCACCCGGGCTCGTCTGGCCGAGTTCCGCTCGCGCCCCCTCGGCGACCGCCGCTGGCTGGTCGTCTACATCGACGGGTTCGGCTTCGGCGACGAAACCCTGGTGGGAGCGCTCGGTGTCGACGACCAAGGCAACAAGATGCCGCTCTCTGTCGTGCACGGCACCACCGAGAACAAGGCCGCGTGCAAGCGGCTCCTCGACGGCCTCGAAGAACGCGGCTTCGACCCGAGCCACGGCGTGCTCTTCGTCATCGACGGCGGCAAGGCCATCTACCACGCCATCGCCGACAAGTGGAGCGACGTCGCGCTGATCCAGAGGTGCCGAGCCCACAAGACGCGAAATTTGACCGACCTGTTGCCCGAGAGCCATCACGCCTGGGTGCGCGCCGAGCTCAACCGCGCCCGGGCGATGGCCGACGCCGGCGAAGCCGAGCGGGCCCTGCACAACCTGGCCTCCAAGATCGAGCGGACCCATCCCGACGCGGCCGCTTCGCTTCGCGAAGGGCTCACCGACACGATCACCATCAACCGCCTGGGCGTCACCGGCATGCTCGCCAAGACGCTGGGGACGACCAACCCGATGGAGTCCACCATCGACATCGTCAAGGCCCACGCGAGGAACGTGAAACGCTGGCGGGCCGGCGACATGCGACTGCGCTGGGCCGCCGCCGGCATGCTGGCCGCCGAGGGTCAATACAGACGGATCAAGGGCTACCGACAGCTCGACCGACTAGCGGTCGCCATCAGCGACGAGATCCAGCGCCGCGCCGTCCAACTCGCCGAAGCAAGCTGAGCGTCACAACCAACACCTATCATGACCACCGAGGCTCACCCGAGAATCCACGGTGACTAGGACATCCTCCGCCAGCGTGGGGGAATGTCTTTAGACGACGCTGGCCGGGGGTTCTGGCGTGTGGAGCACAGTGTCGTTGTGGAACCTGTCTTGGGTTCTCCTCGGCCGTGCGATCGAAAGGACAATGCCTGGAACGGGCAGGCGGACTTTGTATACCGGTCCCTTCCACCGAAGTACATGCGGTTTTGCAGCCGTTGTGGCATGCATCAGCTGGTCAGCCTCGGACATTCAGAAGTACCTCAGGAGCTGTAGACGTCGTCTGGATTGGTAGGGGGCAGCTCCTTATCCCACGGAAGCGTTCGTAAACGTCTCTAGAGGCGTATGGGTCGGATCCGGCAAGACCGGGCGGTGGGCCAGCGGTGGGCCAGCGGTGGGCCAGCCCGGAGGGTTGCATGAGCTCCGGCGATCTTGTGGAATCTCTACGGCTAGAGAACGGGGTGAGCGATGGAAGTTGCCGAGCGCGAGAGGCAAGTGCGGAGGTTCGTGGACGAGGTCTGGAATGGCAGAAACTACGAAGCGGCTGCTGACCTCTACGGCGAGAATTACGTCAACCCGTTTGGGGCAGGTCCCTCGGCCAGAGTTGAGCCGATCCGCCGCTACCATCAGGCGTTTCCTGATCTTCACCTGGACATCGAGGAACTGATCTTGACCGGCGACACGGCCGTCCTCAGGGTGACATTCCGCGGCACCGACACGGGGGGATATGTGGGACGGGCACCGACGGGCCGGCCCGTGGACGAATGGGCGGTCACCATCATGCACTTCGAGGGCGACAAGGTCGTCAGGGAATGGATCGGAGCCGACAAACTCGGCCTGTTCATTCAGCTGGGAGTCCTCGACAACCCGTGGCCCAACTAGGTGCTGTAGCTAGACAGCCAATCGCGGGACGGGTTACGAGCCCAATGTTCTGTTCCCGATCGGAGAAGAACCGTGGGCTCATGCCAGCGTGCGCCAATGTCTCTAGAAGCTTGAGGTCCCTACCTGATCCGGTGCGGGTTCTGCCGGTCGAGGACACGCTTCGGCGAACTCCTGAGATGGTGATATTCCGAGCGAGACGCATCGTATTCAGGGACGTTCGGCAGCGACCCGGACAGCCGGGTTCGTCGAAGCGCTCTGTTATTTCGTGTTGCTGTTATGCAACTCCGTGAACCTGGGCTCAGGCGTGTCGGGAGGGAGGTGCGGCTTGACGACCTCATGAACCAGGCGTCGTCTAACCCTCTTCGGTGTCATTCTCCTTCGCACTGTCCGGGCCCAGAAGGTCTCGTAAGCGAACTGCCTCGGCTTGGATCCCTTCTCTGCCCTCGATAGTTCTCCGGCTCAACGTAAGGTCCAAGATGTGTTGGGCCAGTGCTCCAGAGAACAGGAATGGAACTCGACCCAGGACTTCTGCTGCAGCCTGGCGGTCGGGGCATCCGGCCACCGCCGACGAGATGTGATCCCACTGGTCCAGGGCGCTCATCACTCCATCGAGAATGTGCAACCGGTCACGAGCACTGGCTCGTCGTTGCTCTTCCCCGCCCGGCATGGCCTCGTACGGTAGTGGTCTTGAGCACCGTCTGTCGGAGTCGAAACGACAACATGTTGAATCGACTGTCCTTCTCCCACAGAAGAGAGGTCACCGACCCATGCCGGCGTTCGTGAATGTCTCTAGCCGAGTCTGGGTCGGTCGCCTGGATCCGCCAGTTGCGAGTGCTTCACGTCATGCGGGGCCACGCCGGAGCGCCAATGGTATGCGCTCCTTTGCAGCGACCAGATCACCGACTCGGCGGCCCCCAGCCTGCGATCCACACCGAACGGCAGATCCCGCGTACAGCCAGTTACTTTCCGAGCTGCGGCGTCAGTCCGTCCACGTGCATCTCGTAGTACTCGTTCTTTGCCCATGGTCCGACCGCGCCTTCAACCACCTCACGCACTGCGTCGACTGATTCGCCTTCCCAGATGCAGATGCCGAGTCCGTGATCGTTGGTGGCTGCATGGATTGGCAGCGCAACGTGGGGAGGAAGCCCAGCTTCGAGTGCCTTGGCCTCGGCGGCCTGAAAGCCTTCGGGGTCGTGAATTCGGTGGATGACTGTCACAAACACGGGTTTACCGTCCCTTCATGGGGGTGCATGCGCGAAAGCGCGGCCCCATTGCTAGCACACGCGACATGGAATCGAGCCTGCCGCCGACGGGGATCTCGCCGGCTCACCCCAGTGGTATTTCTCCCGACGGCGGGAAGTTGGTTCAAGGGTTCAGCCTCGACGCGCCTCCAACGCGTCCAGGAGATCCTCGGGCACCTGCAGATCGCCGCGCCCGGTCCCCACGAACAGGCCGGGCTTGAACGAGCCGTGGAAGTCCGAACCGCCCGTCGCGACGAGCCCGGTGCGCTTCGCGATCCCACGCAGCACGGCGCGCTGATCGGGCGTGTAGGAGGAGTACACGGCCTCGATCCCGTCGAGACCCCCGTCGGCCAGCTCGGCCACCAGACGCTCGAGGTGCTGCGGGTTGAGCCCGGTCGAAAGAGGGTGGGCGAGCACAGCCACGGCCCCCGACTCGTGCGCCAGGCGCGCCACGTCGGGAGGGTCGAGCCGGGCCTTCGGGACGTAGCCGGGGCGACCGTCGGCCAGGTAGCGGTCGAAGGCGTCGTCGATGTCCTCGACGGCTCCCGCCTTCACGAGAGCACGGGCGAAGTGGGGACGGCCCATGCCCCCTTCGTCACCCGCCTCGGCGAGGACGTCCTCGTAGGTCACCCCCGTCCCCAGCTCCTCGAGACGGGCGGCGAGCTCTCTGTTGCGTACCGCCCGATCCTCGCGCAGCTTGACGAGCTCGTTCTGGAGCGGCCCGTCCCCGGGCTCGACGAAGTACACGAGCACGTGGACCGAGCCGTCGATCCGGGGCGCTCCCGCCGGCGGAGCCGGTTTCCGGCACGACACCTCGCACCCCGGCACCAGGCGCACGCCCAGTCCCGCCGCCACCCGGCCCGCCTCGTCCAGCCCGCCCAGGCTGTCGTGGTCGGTGAGAGCCATCGCCGAGCAGCCCGCCTCCGCGGCCAGCTCGACGACACGCCCCGGAGATTCCGAACCGTCGGACACCCGGGAGTGCGTGTGGAGGTCGATCACCACCGGAGGCTACCCGGGGGCCCGAGCCCTTCCGGCCCCGTCGGGCCGCCTTGACGACCGACCGACTCCGCCCCCGGGAGAGCCGTGCGGACCGACCGAGCAGCCTCGGGCGGAGCCTCTTCAAGGAGCGATGTGTGTTCCGGGCACGATGCAGGGAACTGTCACGCCGATGTGGGAAGGTAGGCTCGTAGTGCGGGGCGAGAGGATGCGCCGGGGGAACGGGACCCCCGTGACCGTCCGGCGCAGTGAGGGCAACGCGATGAGGGCCCAGTGAAAGAAGCCTGCGGTGTCTTCGGTGTGTACGCACCGGGCAAGGCCGTCGCGCAGCTGACCTTCGACGGCATGTTCGCCCTGCAGCACCGGGGCCAGGAGTCTGCCGGCATGGCGGTCAGCGACGGCGAGACCATCACGGTCGTGCGCGACATGGGCCTGGTCACCACCGTCTTCGACGAGCGCACGATCTCCTGCCTTCCCGGAGCGCTCGCCATCGGCCACACCCGCTACTCGACCACCGGGGCCTCGGAGTGGCGCAACGCCCAGCCCGTGTTCCGGGCCGTGGGGCGGGCCGGCTTCGCCCTCGGCCACAACGGCAACCTGACCAATACCGCCACGCTGGCGGAGCAGGCCGGCATGCTGCCCGGCGTGGTCGCGTCCGACAGCGATCTCGTGGCCGAGCTCGTGTCGCTGCGGTTCCCGGCCGCCACCCCGTGGGAAGCCGCCACCGGCTCGGACAACAGCGAAGGCGAGGGGGGCCTCGATGTCGCCGCCGGCATCGGTGCGGGGCTCGACGCCCCTGATGACGCCCTCGAGGATGCCCTGCGCGAGGTCCTTCCCATGCTCGAGGGGGCCTTCTCCTTCGTGCTCGTCGACGCCACCCACCTGGTCGGCGTGCGTGATCCCGCCGGGCTGCGGCCGCTGTGCCTGGGTCGGCTGGGACCCGCCGAGGCCCCCGAGGGCTGGGTGCTCGGGTCCGAGACCCCCGCCCTCGACATCGTGGGTGCGACCTTCGTGCGCGAGATCGAGCCCGGCGAGATGGTCGTCGTCGACTCCAAGGGCGTGCGCTCCGAACAGCTCTTCGCCGCCGATCGCGTCGACCCCCACCTGTGCATCTTCGAGTTCGTGTACTTCGCCCGGCCCGACAGCCGCCTGTACGGACGCGAGGTGCACAGCGCCCGGCGGCGGATGGGGGAGTTGCTAGCGTCACAGGCCCCCGTCGAGGCCGACCTCGTCATGGGCGTGCCCGAGTCGGGCGTGCCCGCCGCCGAAGGCTACGCGCGCGCCAGCGGGATACCGCACGGCCAGGCGCTGGTGAAGAACCGTTACATCGGCCGCACCTTCATCACGCCGGGGCAGGACGCCCGTGACGCCGGGGTGCGGCGCAAGCTCAACCCGCTGCGCGAGAACATCGTGGGCAGGCGGATCATCGTCGTCGACGACTCCATCGTGCGCGGCACGACCCAGCGGGCCGTGGTGCGCATGCTGCGCGAGGCCGGCGCGCTCGAGGTGCACCTGCGCATCTCGTCGCCGCCGCTGGCGTGGCCGTGCTTCTACGGCATCGACATTCCCGATCGCGACCAGCTCGCCGCCGCCCAGCACACCGTGCCCGAGATCGCTGAGTTCCTGAACGTCGACTCGCTCGAGTACCTGTCGCTCGACAACCTCGTGACCGCCATCGACGCCCCCGGTGCCGGGTTCTGCACGGCCTGTCTCACCGGGGAGTACCCGGTACCGGTCCAGGTGCACCTCGCCGCGGCGGGGACGGGGCGTGGCGGGCCCGCACCTACCTCGGCCTGAGGTGGGCCCGTGAGCCCGCCGCGCAAAGGCGCCACCTACGCCGGCGCCGGCGTCGACATCGCGGCGGGCGACTCCGCCGTGGCCCGCATTCGCGACCTGGTGGCATCCACGGCCAGGCCCGAGGTGCTCGGTGGCATCGGCGGGTTCGGGGGGAGCTTCGCCTTCGACCCCGCCCGCTACCGCCAGCCCGTGCTCGTGTCCTCCACCGACGGCGTGGGGACCAAGTCGTATGTCGCCGCGGCGGCCGGTCGCTATGACACCATCGGGATCGACCTCGTGGCCATGTGTGTCGACGACATCGTGTGCGTGGGGGCGGAGCCACTGTTCCTCCTCGACTACATCACGACGGGCAAGATCGACCCCGACCAGATGGAACAGCTCGTTGCCGGCGTGGCGGCCGGGTGCCGGGAGGCGGGCTGTGCCCTGCTCGGCGGCGAGATGGCGGAGCACCCCCGTTCGCTCCCCCCCGGCGAGTTCGACCTGGCCGGGTTCACCGTGGGTGTCGTCGAGCGCGACGCCATGTTGGGTGCCGAACGTGTCGAGGTCGGTGACGCCCTCGTCGGACTTCTGTCCCCCGGGCTTCGGTGCAACGGCTACACCCTGGCGCGCCATGTCCTGCTCGAACGGGCCGGGCTCGGTCTCGACGACCCCGCCTGGGACGGTGCCGACCACAGCGTGGCGGACGAGCTCCTGCGACCGTCGGTGGTGTACGCCCCGGCTGTCGCGCGCCGTCCTCGATGGCAAGGCCGTGCACGCCATCGCCCACATCACCGGCGGAGGGCTGCCCGGCAACCTCGAACGCGTGCTCCCTCCCGGTGCCGACGCCGTGGTCGACCGGGGGGCGTGGCAAGAACCGCCCGTGTTCGCGGAGATCCGCCGCCTCGGCGACGTCGAGGAGCAGGAGATGGCGCGCGTGTTCAACCTCGGCATCGGCATGGTGCTCGTGGTCGACGACGCCGATGCCGCCGGTGTGGTGGGCGCCCTCGGTGCGGCCGGACGCGACGCAGTGGTGCTCGGTGCTGTGACCGAGGGCACCGGGGGGGTGCAGCTGACCGGGACGGCACCGCGCCCGTGACGCACAGGACGGAGACGCACGGGGCACCCAGGTACAGAGGAGAGAGCACGTGACGCTCGAGGCACTGCGTCAGCACATTCTCGATCACTCGGTGAAGACCGGTGACTTCACCTTGAAGTCGGGGCGCAAGTCGAAATGGTTCATCGACTCGAAACAGACGGTGTGCCGGCCCGACGGCATGCTGCTCGTGGCCGACGCTGTGCTCGACGCCATCCCCATCGATGCCACCGCCATCGGTGGGCTCACCATGGGCGCCGACCCCGTGGCCTTCGTGGCGGCCGGGGTGGCCGCCACCCGGGGCCGGGCCCTGAAGGCCTTCAGCGTCCGCAAGGAGACCAAGGACCACGGTGCCGGCGGTCGCGTGGCCGGTGCGCTCGACGCCGGGGACAAGGTGGTCGTGACCGAGGACACCGTGTCGCGGGGCACGTCCCTGCTCGAAGCGGTCAACGTCGTGCGCGCCTGCGGTGCGGAGGTGGTGCTGGCGCTCGCCGTCGTCGACCGGGGCGGCACGGCGGAGGGCATTCTCGGCTCCGAAGGCGTAACCTTCCGCGCCCTGCTCGGCGCGCCCGCGCTCGGCTTCGACTACGACGGACCCTGACTCGCCCGGCCCATAATGGTCGGACGGTGACGCGGCGAATCGACCCACGGTGACGTGGCGTCTCCGGCTCGTGCTGGTGGTGGTCGTCGGCCTGGCCGTGCGGGTCGGATACGTCTTTGCCTACCGCCGCCACATCACGCCCGGCGGCGACGCCTTCTACTTCCACTACCAGGCCGACCTGCTGGCCACGGGCAAGGGGTTCATCGACCCTTATTCGTTGTTCTGGGCCCAGAAGGTCGTCCCCGGCGCCACCCACCCCCCGTTGTGGACCCTGGTTCTGGCCCTGGCGGCGGTGATTGGCATCAAGACCTTCTTCGGGCAGCTGCTCTACAGCTGCGTGATCGGCGCCGCGTCGGTGGTGGTCGTGGCCATGGCGGGGCGCGAGGTGGCCGGACCGCGCGCCGGGCTCATGGCGGCCGGCATGGCGGCGGTGTACCCCGTCTTCCTCATCGACGACGGGTCACTGCTGGCCGAGACGTTGGTGGTGCCGCTCGTGGCTCTCGTGGTGTGGGCGTTCTACCGGCTCTGGAAACGGCCCTCGCTCCCGCGTGCCGCCCTGCTCGGCGCGCTGTGTGCTTTGTGCGCGTTGACCCGGTCCGAGCTCGTCCTCCTGGTCGTGTTCCTGGCCCCTCCCGCCGGGCTCCTGTGCCGGGCGCGCTCGTGGCGCCGGCGTCTGGCCATGGGCGGGGTGGCACTGGTCGGGGCGGTCTGTGTGTTCGCGCCGTGGTGGGCCTACACCGTGCCGCGCTTCAGCCATCCGGAATTGCTGTCGGACCAGCTCGGGGTGACCCTCGCCGCCGCCAATTGCGGCCCGACCTACAGCGGGAAACTCCTCGGCTACTGGGACGAACAGTGCGAAGTCGACATCCTCACTCCCAAGGCCAAGGACGCATCGGTGCGCGACGACGATCTGCGCCGCGACGCGCTGCGGTACGTGGAGCACCACGCCGGACGCGTGCCGGTGGTGGTGGCGGCCCGCGTGGGGCGGGCGCTGGGCGTGTTCCGGCCCCGGCAGGAGATCGACTTCGAGTGGTTGTTCCTGGGCCGGCCCCAGCTCCCCGCCACCATCGGCCTCGGCTGCTACTACCTTCTCGCCGTGCTGGGCGTGGCCGGGGCCGTGGTCCTGCGCGGCCGGCGGCTGCCGCTCCTGCCCTTCGCCGTCATCGTGGGCGAGGTCGTCGTTGTGACCGCGGCCATCTTCGGCCAGACACGTTACCGCGCGCCGCTCGACGTGGTACTCGTGATCCTGGCCGCCGTGGCGGTCGACCGGTTCATCGACCTGCGCTCATTGCGCTGGCACCGTGCCCGCGCTGCCCACGGAGCACGTGGCGTGCACCGGTTCGAGCGGACACGGCCGGACCGCGCCACCGGGACCGAACCCGGTGCACGGGAAGAGTGCGCCGTGCTCCACGACACCGGTGTGCGCCAAGACAGCGATGCCGGGACCGTTGGCAGTCCCGGGGGCACACGAGGTGCCCATGCCATCACGACACGAGATCCGTGAGGGCGGCCTCCACCGCCCGGTGGAATGTCGGGTAGGCGTAGATCATGCGCCGGAGCTGCTGCACGGGGACCTCGGCGTGGATCGCCAGGGTGAGCAGGCCGAGCACCTCACCACCGGTGGGCCCCGCCGAGGTCGCCCCCACGAGCACGCCGCGGCCGGTGTCCTCGACGAGCTTGATGAACCCGTCGTTCCCGGCCTTGTGGATCCATCCCCGCGTCGAGCGCGCGATGGGGTAGTTCCCGACGCGCACGTCGAGGCCCTTGTCGCGCGCCGCGGCCTCGCTCATGCCCACCGAGCCGATCTCGGGATCGGTGAAGGTCACCCGGGGCAGGGCCCGGTAGTCGGCGGGGGCAGGATCGTGGCCGAGGATGTCCTCGACGCAGATGTTGGCCTGGTACATCGAGACGTGGGTGAACGCCCCCACGCCGGTGACGTCACCGACGGCCCACACGCCGTCGGCGACGTGTAGATGATCGTCGACGGGCAGGCCCTTCACCGTGTCGTCGACACCGATGCTCGTCACGTTGATGGCAACGAGGTCGGGACGGCGCCCGGTGGCGACGAGCAGCCGCTCGCCCGTGACGGGCTCGGCCCCGTCGAGCTCGAGCACGAACCCGTAGCCGCCCTCGCGCACCGCCGCGATGCGGGCCGAGGTGTGGACGGCCACGCCGTCTCGACCGAGCACCTCGGCCACGAGCGCGCTCGACTCGGGCTCCTCGAGCGCCAAGAGCCGGGGAGCACCCTCGACGATCGACACCTCGGTGCCGAAACGGGCGAACACCTGCCCCAGCTCGACACCGACGGCTCCGCCCCCGAGTACCACCAGTGACGCGGGGACCGTCTCGGCCTCGATGGCTTGGCGGTTGGTCCAGTACTCGTCCTCGAGCTCGGCCAGTCCCGGGATCGGCGGTGCCCACGCCTTGGCGCCCGTGGCGACGACGACGGCGTGCCCCGCCTCGTAGGCGACGTCGCCCACCACCACGCGACGGGGACCGTCGAGACGGCCCCAGCCGCGCACGAACCGCCCGCCCTTGCCCACGAACCGGTCGACCGCGGCCTTGTCGTCCCAGTTGTCGGTGGCCTCCTCGCGGATGCGCCGCGCCACCGGCGCCCACTCGGGGGTGACCGTCGACGACCCGGCCATGCCCGGGACGCGCCGCGCCTCGGCCAGCAGGTTGGCGGCCCGGATCATCATCTTCGACGGGACGCACCCCCAGTACGGGCACTCCCCCCCGAGGAGATTGCCCTCGATCCCCACCACGTCGAGCCCGGCCTCGGCCAGGCGACCGGCGACCTCCTCGCCGCCGGGCCCCAACCCGAGTACCACCACGTCGGCCTGCGATGCGTCCACAGGATCGAACCTACCGGGCGTCGTCGTGCCCAGCGAAGGACGAACACGTCCGAACGGCGCCTGACCAGGGCCCTTCGCCTCTAGGCGACGTGGGGGTGCGGGGCAACAATTGGCAGCTGTGCTGATGGATGCGGAGGGGCTCGAAGTCCTCGTCGCTGAACAGTGCCTGGAGCTGCTGGGGGGAGCACGCCTGGGCCGGATCGCCGTCACCATCGGGGCCGTGCCCGCCATCTTCCCCGTCCACTACCGGCTGCTCGAGGGTCAGATCGTCTTCAGCACGGGGGAAGGCACCAATCTGCACACGGCGTCGGCGAACACCGTCGTCGCCTTCGAGGTCGACGAGGTGGACCCGGCGTGGACATCGGGATGGAGTGTGCTGGTGGTGGGGGTGGCCCGCGAGCTCCGGGACGACGTGGCCATCGCGCTGGCGCTCGACCAGGTCCCCAACCGGTGGGAGCCCGGCGTCGGCGCCCACGTGATCTCGATCCTGCCCGCCATCGTGTCGGGCCGACGTTTCGGCCACGCCGCCTAGACATCCGAGGACCGACGCCGCGTTCGGCGGTCCGGTCTGCGTGTCGCCTCGGGGATTCAGCGGCCGATCAGGGAGTCGCCGTCTCCTTGGCGTGTCCGAGGCTCACCATCAGGTCGATCCAGCCCTGCAGATCGCCGTTCTTCATGTCCACGTGCGCCTTGAGCTCGGCGGGGACGAAGAACTCCACGCCGTCGGTCTCGAGCGCCTCGACGATGCCCGCCGCGCACTCCTCGGCGGTGGCGAACTCGGCGCCGGGCAGGCCCGGGAGCTCACCGGGCTGGGGGACCCAGATCTCGGTGGCGATGGCGCCGGGCTGGATGAGCTTCACCTCGATGGGTGTGTCGGCAAGGTCCATGGCCGCCACCTCGGTCCATCCCGTCATGGCGAACTTCGCGGCGCAGTACGCCGACTCGTGAACGATCCCGAAGCGTCCACCGCCGCTGGCGACGTTGACGATCGTCCCCGACCCGCGCTCGAGCATCAACGGCAGCACCGCCAGGTTCATGCGGATGGGCGACATGAAGTTGGTGCGCATCACCACCTCGAGGTCTTCGGCGGTGTGGTCCGTCACCACCTTGCGCTTGCCGAGCGCAGCGTTGTTCACCAGGCAGTCGATCCCACCGAAGGCGTCCCAGGCACTGTGCACGAGCTGCACCGCGGCGTCGACGTCGGAGAGGTCGACGACCCACAGACGCGACGCCGGCGCGTGCTCGCGACACAAGGCCAGCGTCTCCTCCAGACGCTCCGCCCGGCGTGCCGCGATCCCGACGGTGGCGCCGCGCGCCGCCAGCATGGGAGCCAGTGCCTGGCCGATCCCCGACGACGCACCCGTCACGAGGATGTGCGCGCCTTCGATTCTCATCGCCCGTCGGCGTACCGTTGTCGTTGCTGACGTGCCGGTGCCATGTCGTGCACGAGCCCTCGGCGAGCTCGTGTATCGCTACCGCTTGCGGGCGGTCGCCTTTTTGGCGGTGCGACGGACCGGTGTCTTCTTGGCGGTGGTGCGACGAGCCGGGGCCTTCTTGGCCGGGGCACGACGCGTGACGGCCTTCCGGGCGGGGGCCCGCTTCTTGGCGGTCTTGCGCGCCGGGGCCGCCTTGCGCGGTGCGGCAGCGGCAACGGTCTTGCCTGCGGCGCGCACGGCGTCGTCACTGGTGGGGAACGCACCACGCTTCAGTCGCGGTGCAGTCGCCGGGGCCATCACCGCGTCCTTGAACGCCTTCACCGGAGTGATGCGCGCCTTCTTGGACGCCTTGATGCGGATCGCTTCCCCTGTGGCTGGGTTGCGGCCCATACGGGCGGGGCGGTTGACCTTGACGAACTTGGCGAAGCCGGTGATCGCCACCGGCTCCCCCTGAGACACGACTGCGGTCACGACGTCGGTGAAGCCTTCGAGGACTGTGGATACCGTCTTGAGGTCCACATCCGCGTGTACGGCCACCGCTTTGGCAAGCTCTCGTTTGTTCATGGGGGCCTATTGTGGTCGACGCGCAGGGCAACGCGCCAAGCGAAGCCCGGTTTTTTTGAGTTTTTTCGACGCAGCGCCCTGTCATCCACCGCCCCGTGCGTGTCGCGTGCTTCACCATCGCGGCGCCGAACACCGCAAAATGGGTGCCAACGTGGCGTCGTCGCGTCTCCGCATGTGCTGATCGCGTCGAGACATCGCCGCCCGCATCGTCGCCGGTGAGGGTACGCGGCAGTCGCCACCCCACTCCGGCACGGGCCACCGCGGTGAGCAAACGCCGAGGCGTGCTCACGAGCACCAGGAGCACCACGCCGAGGAACACGAGAAGCGTTCCGACCAGAGCCGTTCCCGCGACCGCTTTCCCCGGGCCCGTGAAGGCCAGTGCGCTGCTCGATACCTTAGGCGTCGACGATCCCCCTGAACCGGATGTGCCGCCCGACCCCGCGCCCGTGGCCACATTGGCGCTCGTCGTCGTTGTGGTGGGCCGGGTCGTGGTGGTGGTCGCCGCTCCCGTCGTGGTCGTCGTTGTCGTCGCCGCCGTAGTCGTGGTTGTGGACGCAATTGTTGTCGTGGTGGCGGGCGCTGTCGTCGTCGTGGGCGCCACCGTGGCGGTGGTGGTGGTGACGGATCCGATCGTCGTCGACGTGGAGGTCGGGGCCGACGACGTCGTGGTGGTGGTCGTCGTGGGGTTCGACAGGGACAGGATGAGGCCCGCGCCCGACGCGTCCGACCCCGCTGCGAAACACGCCGTCGTGGAGGGGCACGTCATGTGCGTCACCACCGCCGTCACCGCCGGGACCACCTGGGGAGTCCAGGTCGCGCCCCCGTCCCCGGAACCGAAGATCTCGCCCCCGCCCGAGGTCAGCACCGAGGTCGCGGCGTCGCGCAGGGTGCCTGCAGCACTCGCCCCCGTGGCGGTAGCGGGCGCGGTGGCGGCCCGGAGCTCGGCGGCGAGCCCGGAATCGCCTGGCGCCCCGACGGCCATGGCGCCGGCGCGCCGGGCGCCGGCGTGGCGCCGCGCCGGATCGGATGCCACCGCGTGCCCCAGGAAGGAGCTATTGGAGGTGGCGAAACCGGTGAAGACGACGCCCGTGCCTCCGCCTCCCGTGTCGAGGGAGAGGGGGGGCTGGCCTGCCGCGAAGCAGATGGTGGTGGTGGGGACGCAGGCGACGCTGTCGAGCGGCCCGGCACTCGACGGAAAGGCGACCGATTGCCATGTCGTGCCCCCGTCAGCGGTGGTGAGGGCGACAGGGCCGAAGTCGACCTGATCGGAGGTGCCGACGCCGACCGCCAGGCACGAGGTGGCGGACTGGCAGGTCACGGCGTCGAGCTCGATCGCCTGGGCCGGGACGACCTGGGAAACCCACGTCGTGCCGCCGTCGCCGGTGGTGAGGATCTCGGCGGACTCGGATTGGGATGTCTGCGCATTGCTGACGCCGACCGCCACGCACGCGACGGTGGTGGGACACGACACCGACGCCAGGATCCCGGTGTTGGAGGGGAGTGCGTCGGCGTTCCAGGTGGCACCGCCGTCGCTGGTGCTGAGGGCGACGCCCGATGCGATGTCGGGGTCCCCCCCCACCGCCACGCACGACGCCGCCGAGGCGCAGTCGAGCCCGAAGATCGGCCCCGTCCCCGCCGGGACGGTCTGCGTCGTCCAGGTGGTGCCCCCGTCCGTGGTGGCGAGGATCTCACCGTCGAGCGCGGACTGCGCGGCGTTGATGGTCGCCCCCCCGGCGTAGCAGTCCGTCGCCGAGGTGCAGTCCAGGCCTCCGAGGATGGTGAGACCCGGGGGCAGCGCCTTCGCCGTCCACGTGGCCCCCCCGTCTGCACTGGCTTCGAGGACAGGGCCGTTGGCGTCGACACCCAACGCGAAGCAATTGGAGGCCGTCGCACAGCTGATGTCGGTGAAGGGCCCGGTCCCGGCCGGCAGGGTGCCCGCCGTCCACGTCGAGCCCCCGTTGGTGGTGGTGAGCACGTCGCCCAGCTCGGAGCCGTTGGCTCCCGTCGTGATGCACGCTGTGGCCGAGGAACAGTGGACCGCGTCGAGCTCAGCGGCACTCGACGGGACCGTGCGGGCGGTCCAGGTGGTGCCGTTGGTGGTGCCCACGGCGACGCCGCTGGCGAAATCGGCCCCGACACCGACCGCGGTGCAGGTGGTGGCGGTCGCACAGCTGACGCCGTAGAGGTCGCCGGCCGAGGTCGGTGCCGCGTCGGCCTTCCAGGTCTTGCCACCGTCGGTGGAGGAGACGATCTCGGCCGCACTGCCGTCCGCGTTGGTTCCCACGGCGGCACAGAACGTCGTCGTCGGGCACGACACCCCCGACAGGTCCCCAGCGCTGTTCGGCGTGTTGGGGGTCGTCCAAGTGACCCCTCCGTCGGCGGTGGCGATGATCGTGGCCGTGTCGTCCTCCACGTCGGTGCCCACCCCGACTTATGACGAAGAGAATGCTCCGTGGTGGAGCACGGGAACCGATGGGTCGGCGTCGAGCTGGGCGGCCACATCGACGTCGGCGTCATGGCCGGCGTTGACGAGCTGGTGGGCCGATCCGCATGACCAGAGAGCGGATTCGACGTCCTCGGTGGCCTCGAACATCTCCGCCGTGACGGCCGCCTCCACCGACAAGCGGAAGCCTGCCGTCCTCAGGTGATGGAGCACCGCTCCGGCACCGAGGGATCCTCGAGGGCGGGACGCAACGAGCCGTCGGACCGCCGCTCCCCGGCGGCCATGATGAGCACGGGATGCGCCGAGGCGCCGTACCCACCGGCGACCAACCACCTCCCGACGGCGCCGGCGTTGCGCAGGCATGCCGCCACCACCACGGCGCCGGCGTCAGCGGCGGCGGCGGAGATGGTCGAGCCGTTGGGCGACGGCAGCACGAGTCGCGGTGTCACCGGGGCGGTGCTCAGCACGGCGGGGGACAGGGACCAGGGGCGGTCGACCGCCACCTCCCGCCGGCGCACGGCCAGCTCGGCGTCGTGGGCGGCGGCGAAGCCCTCGGCGGCGGCGAGGTCCCAGTGGTGGGGGAACACCGTCATGCCCCTGCTCACGCAGATCGATACCGCCGTCGTGAACGACAGCACGTCCACCACCACCAGGCACTGCGCCTCGGGGGCCAGGCGCGCCGCCGCGGTCGGTCCCCACTCGAAGCGGACGTCGGCGTCCGACTGACCGAACGCATCTCCAAGGCCAGCCTCGACCATCGGGTCCCCCGTCAGGCCGCACCGACTGGCCCCGTCAGGCCGCGCCGACCGACCCTCATCTCGTGGTCGGGACCGGCGTCGATCCGGTGACCTCACGCTTTTCAGGCGCGCGCTCTACCAACTGAGCTACCCGACCGCAGAACCAGGGACGGTAGTCCCGGGCGGCGGTCCTGACGGGATTTGAACCCGCGACCTCCGGCTTGACAGGCCGGCGTGCACTCCAGACTGCACCACAGGACCCCGGTCAGCGTCGCCCCACTTCGCTGCACCCCCAACGGGATTCGAACCCGTGTTACCGCCTTGAAAGGGCGGCGTCCTCGGCCACTAGACGATGGGGGCTGGACCGATCAGGGCTTTGGCAGGTTACCAGGGTCCCCCGCGACCCTCATGCGGGCGAACTGTCTCAGGCACGTGGTCTCAGAGCACGTTGGTTCAGGGATCAGGGAGAAGTGCCGTTGTCGCGAAGATGCCAGGCCGAGCCGTCGGGGGCGTCGTTGATCTCGACCCCGAGGGCGACGAGCCCGTCCCGCACGGCATCGGCGTCCCCGAACCGGCGCTCACGGCGCGCGGATTCCCGCAGCGACAGCGCGAGCTCGACGAACGGCCCGACGACCCCGGCGGGGTCACGCGCCCCGAGCGCGGCCAGCTCCCCGAGCCCGGCCACCATGGCCCGCAGGCTGGCGCGGCCGCGGTCGAGGGCGTCGGACTGGAGCGTGTCCGCGCTCCATGCCCACAGCTCGTCATCGAGGGCCAGTACGGCCTCGACCATGGCGACGACGTCGGACGCGTCCTGCGCAGCGCGAAAGCTCTCCTCGAGACGGCGTATCGAGCCCAGCAGCGGGGGGCCGTCACCGGTGGGGACCGAAGGCGTGGCGTCGGGCGCGCCGCGCCGCGCCGCCCCCGGCTCCGATGCGCCACCCGCCGTGGCGCGGGCGGGGTCCGGACCGGTGGCCGATGCTGCGGTCGGCCCGGAGGCTAACTCGCCAGCCAGCTCCACGATGCGACGCAAGGGGATCGCCTCGCCCGACTCGAGCCGGACCGAACGGCCCAGAACCCGGACCGTGACCCCCCCGTGTCCCGCCACCTCGGCCCGCTCGGCGTCGAGGTCGATGCACAGGGCGGTGTGCTCGTCGACCCCGAGCACGAAGGCGCCGTCGGGGAGCTCGTGCTCGAGCTGAGCCAGCCGCTCCTCGCCGAGGTAGCAGAACCGGGTGTCGTGGGTGCCGCCCTCGGTGTTGTCGTAGTGGGGGATGAGCGCCACCCGGAGGCCGAGGGCGGTCAACAGGTCGAGCCCGGGCACCCAGCGGGGATCCTCGCCCACCTTGTAGACCTCGTACACCGGCACCGTCGAGCACCCCAGGGTGAGCGCCGCCGCCGAGGCGAACGTGAGCGCACCGCCGAGGGCGAGCTTCTCGGCCAGCAGGCCGGGCACGAGGGTGTCCTGCCACTGCCGCAACGCGTAGGTGGGGCTGCCGGGACCGGCGAAGACCAGCGGCGTGGCGGCGAGCTTGGCGATGATGGCGTCGCCGGCCGGACCGTTGAGGTCCGCGGCCCGGCGCAGCCCGGCCACCTCGATGGTCGATCCCACGCTGTCACGGAAGTAGGTCACGGCCCTCGACGCGATCTCGGCGGCATTGGTCTGGAAGCCGAAGGGCGTGTCGAGAAGGAGCCCGGGGGCCGTGCCGGGCCCGAGCTTCTCGACCACGGACCGGTGCACCTTGACCATCGTCGGAGCCGTCTCGCCCGATCCCATGATCGTGAGCAGCCGCGGGGTCACGTCTCCGTCCCGTCCCGGGGCAGCGCGGCGGCGAGGGTGTCGACGATTTCGTTCTGGAGCATGCTCAGGTACTGGTAGACGGTGAACTGGTCGGCGCGCGGGTCAGCGGGGTCGATCTCGGTGAAATCCTCGCTGACGTCGAGCTGGGTCCCGAGCAGCAGGCGCAGCACCTCGACGGCCCCCAACCAGCCGTTGAGCTCGTCGGTGTCGATGGTGGTCTCGTCGACCGTCGACACCAGGGTGTCGAGGGCGTGCTGGTGGTGCTCGAGCAGCGAGCCCCCCATCATCTGGCTGTAGTCGGACTGGGCGGCGGCATCGTCGGGATAGGCGACGGGGAAGAGCCGTTGGGAGGTTGGGTCGTCGTGGTCGACGAGCTCCCGGGCCTGTTGGGGCAGCATCCGCAGCAGGTCGCGTTCGGGGGCCTCGAGCCCGGGTCGGATGCGGCCGTGCCGATCGCGCGCGAAACGGCGCCGGCTGCTCACGACGACTGCTCCATGGTGGCCCACAGCCCGTGCTCGTGGAGCCGGAAGACGTCGAGCTCGGCCCGCTCGCGGGGCCCCGAGCTCACCACGGCCCGGCCCTTGTGGTGCACGTCGAGCATGAGCTTGGTGGCCTTGTCGCGGCTGAAGCCGAACAGCTTCTGGAACACAAAGGTGACGTACGACATCAGGTTGATGGGGTCGTTCCACACGATCACGAGCCAGGGGCGGTCGGGGCGCACGTCCTCCCCGCCGGTGGGCTCGTCGACCTCGACGGGCTGGACCTCGGTGCCCGGGCCCGTCATGGAGTGACAGGGGTGGCCGCGCCACCGCCCCCGACTTCGGCCCCGACTTCGGGCCCGACTTCGGCCCCGACTTCGGCCCGGTCGGGCTCGACCACCGCGTGCACCGATGCCTGCGCCCGGTTATCGGCGTCTCGGGCGTCCCCCTCAACTCGGGCGTCCTCGCCGACACCACGGGGTTCGACGTCGTGGTGCGTGAGGCCGTCGTAGAACCACAGCATCGCCATCCACACCACGGTGGCCCCGAAGACGTGGACGCCCACGAGCACGGCCGGCAGGTGGGTGAAGTACTGCACGTAGCCGATGCCGCCCTGGACGACCATCGCACCCAGCAGGATGCGGGCCCGGTCGAGCACGGACTTGGGCGCCGAGGTGTGGTCGAGGAGGTAGAGGAGGGCCATGGTGAGGGCGACGAGACAGAGGACGATGCCGGAGTGGATGCGGGCCATGTCCTCCAGCGCGATGGGCAGGCGCTTGGCCCCCGGCCCGCCCGCATGGGGACCGGCTCCGGTGGTGGCGGTGCCCGCCGCCACCACCACGGCCAGCAGGACGAGCATCACCTGGCTGATGCGCCTTTCCCGGGGGCCGACCTTCGAGACCGGCGCACCGGCCCGGGCGGCGGCCATAGGCGCAAATGCCGCAGCCGCGCCGGTGCCCGAACCTGTTCCCACCCGGTCGGAGCGGCCGGCCCGCAGGGCCAGCACGAAGGCGTCGGTCAACAGGGCGATCCCGACCATGAAGTGGGTCATGACGGCGTAGGGGTTGAGCTTGGTGTAGACGACGACCGCCCCGAGCACGGCTTCTCCGAGCACCCCCCCGAGAAGGCCGGCTGACAGCCACACCAGGTCCCGACGGCGGGGCACCCGCAGCAACGCCGCCACCAGCGCGATGGCCGTGGCGATGCACAGCACGACGACCACCAGGCGGTTCCCGAACTCGATGGCGGGGTGCAGCGACAGCGGGGGCGTGAGCCGGTGCTGCGAGCACGTCGGCCAGTCCGGACAGCCGAGCCCGGAGTCGCTCAGGCGCACGGCGGCACCCGTGACGATGTTGAGCACCACGATCACCACCGTGACCTGGGTGATGCGCAGGAAGGCCCGAGGTGTGACGCCGGGGAGCTGCACCGGGGGATCATCGTACCGGGGCGCCGAGACCCCCTCCGGGGCGGCCGCATCGGGCTTCGCGACCGTGTCGTGCCATGCCCGTCGCGGCGTGCCGGGAGCCACGTTGTTTGGCGCGGTGTGCCGCCGTAGGCTCCGGTCGATGTCGTCGCTCTTGCCAGCGTTTCCCCGCGCCCTGCGCGCGACGGGGGGGAGAGCTCGCAGCTACCTGGCGTTGACGAAGCCCCGCATCATCGAGCTGCTTCTCGTCACGACCCTTCCCACCATGCTGGTGGCGAAACGCGGCGTCCCGTCGGTGGGGCTCATGTGCCTCGTGCTCCTGGGCGGGTCACTGGCGGCGGGCGGGGCCAACGCCTTCAACATGGTGCTCGACCGGGACATCGACAAGGTCATGCACCGGACCCGGCACCGGCCCCTGGTCACGGGCGAGGTCACGCCCCGAGCCGCCACCGTGTTCGCCGTCGTGCTCGAGGTGGCCGCCTTTGCCGAGCTCTGGGCGGGGGTCAACCTGCTCTCGGCGGTGCTCGCCGTGGCCGCCACCGCGTTCTACATCGTGGTCTACACGCTCTGGCTCAAGCGCACCTCCTCCCAGAACATCGTCATCGGAGGCGCCGCCGGGGCGGTGCCCGTGCTGGTGGGATGGTCGGCCGTCACCGATCGCCTGGGGTGGGCGCCGTTGGTGCTGTTCGCCGTCATCGTGATCTGGACGCCCCCGCACTTCTGGGCCCTCGCCATCCGCTACCGCGACGACTACGCGGCGGCCAACGTGCCCATGCTCCCCGTCGTGGCCACCCTGCGCCGCACGGCGCGCCAGATCCTCGTCTACACCGTGCTGCTCGTGGCGGTGACCGTGCTGTTCGCGTGGGTGGGGCACATGGGAGCGACGTATCTCGCCGGCGCGCTCGTGCTCGGCGCGCTTTTCATCGTGTTCGCCCTGCGCCTGCGACGCGATCAGAGCGCGCGCGCCGCCATGGCCCTCTTCCGCTACTCGATCACGTACCTGACGTTGCTCTTCGTCGCCATGGCCGGGGACGTGCTCATCCGGTTCCATTGACGGAAACGCAGGTTCCGGCCGACGCACCTGATGGCTCGAGCTCGACGGGGGGGCACGCACGACCTCCCGGGCGCCGCCGTCGGCTGGTGTCGATCGCCATCGGGCTCGTGGTGGCGCTGGGTCTCGTGGTCGGGCTGACCGTCGGCAGCGGGGGCGGTTCGCAGGACGCGCCCGCCTTCTCGCTGCCCCGCCTCGGCGGGGGCCGGCCGGTGTCGTACCCGCTCACGGGAGCCGAGGCCCACAAGCCGGTGGTGCTCACGTTCTTCGCGTCGTGGTGCCCGCCGTGTCGCGCCGAGCTGCCCATGGTGGCCCGGGTGGCCCGCCAGGCGCAGGCCGCCGGTGACGGCGTCGTCTTCGTGGGTGTCGACGGCAACGACGATCCCGCCAGCGGCCTGTCCTTCGCGCGCCGCAGCGGCGTGACGTTCGTGGTGGGTGCCAACGCCGACAGCGCCCTGGCACCGAAGTTCACCCTGGTCGGGTACCCCGGCACGGTGTTCATCGACGCCACGGGGAAGATCCTGAAGACCGTGCACGGCCCCGTGAGCCACGCCACCCTCGAGACCTACCTCGCCCGGCTGGCCCACACCTGACGCGCCCCCGTATCACCGGAGGCCGGCGTGAGGCTGACCGGTCAGGTGGCCACGACGGCGAAGCGGGGAGTCACCCCGAGGAGCCGTTCCGGGAGGCGCAGCTCCAACGTCGACGCCCACTCGACGTCGCGCAGTCGCACCAGGCGGGGGGCCACCCACCCCGCCGCGGCCACGAGCTCGGTGACGTCGCGGGGATGGGTGCCCGTGCCGAAAGGCAACGCGCTCCGTACCGCGTCGGGATAGGGCCCGTGGTGATCGGGGGCGGTACCGCGCCGGCGGTCGACGAATCGCCAGGCGCGTCCGCGCAGCGCCTCGAGGGTGTCGGACTGGCCCCACAACGACTCGACGGCCACGAGCCGCCCGCCCGGTGCCGCCGCCCGCCAGGCGCGCAGGGCGGCGACGGGGTCGGGAAGGGTCCACACCAGGTGGCGCTCGATGACGGCGTCGAAGCCGGCCCCGGATTCCTGCGGCGGCTCGTCAGCAGGGGCCACCACGACCTCGATGTCGAGGCCTTCGGCGCCCGCCGCGGCGCGCAATTTGGCGAGCATCTCGGGCGACAGGTCGAAGGCGGTGACGCGGTGCCCGAGGCGAGCGGCGATCAGGCTCAGGAAACCCGTCCCCGCGCCGCAGTCGAGGACGCGCGCCGGTGCGGGGGGCAGCACGCTCTCGAGAGCGGCTGTCCACGCCGCCTGCACGGCGGGGCTGGTGGGACGGTGACCGGAGGCATTGTCATAGGTGGCGGCGTCGTCGTCCCAGAAACGTCGGATCTCGTCGAGGATGGCCATGGTCGTGTTCTACTCCCCGTGCTGTACTGGCCCCGACCGAAGGAGGCTCCCATGAAGATCGAAGGATCGCGCGTGCTCGTGACCGGGGCGTCATCGGGGATCGGCGCCTCTCTGGCCCGGATCCTGGCCCGGCGCGGCGCCACCGTCGGGTTGGTGGCGCGGCGCCAGGCGCGCCTCGCCGAGGTCCTCGACGATTGCCAGGTGGACTCCCCCGACTCGCGGATGTGGGTGGCCGACCTCGCCGACGTGGAGCGGGCCGGGCAGGTGGCGCTCGAGGCGTGGGACGAGTTCGGCCATCTGGACTGTCTCGTGAACAACGCCGGCGTGCCCATGCGCCGCCGCGCCGACCAGCTCGACCACGCCACGCTGGAGTGGGTCATGCGGGTGAATTTCTTCGCCCCCGCGCACATGGGCATGGTGCTGGTGCCCCTGATGGAGGCCCGGGGTGAAGGCATGATCGTCAACGTGTCGAGCGTGGCAGGCCGGCTCGGCAACGCCAACGAGGCCGCCTATTCGGCCAGCAAGTTCGCGTTGTGCGGCTGGAGCGAGGCCATCGCCGTGGACCTCTACGACTCGGGCATCCAGATCCGGCTCGTCAACCCCGGACCCATCGACACCGAGATCTGGGACCTTCCCGGCAACGACGACCCGCTCTACTCCGGGCCCAAGATCAGCCCCGAGGAGATGGCCGAGGGCATCGTGGGCGCGATGGAGGGCGAGTCCTTCGAGCACTACGTGCCGGACATGCGCGCCATCGTGGAATCGAAGACCGCCGATCCCGACCCCTTCATCAAGGGGATGGCGGCCATGTTGCGCAGCGCCACCCGGCCAACAGCAGAGGGATAGGGCACCGGAGTAGAGCGGCCGAGGAGGAGGAGGACGGCCGGATCAGGTGCGCTCGGTGGCCTCGAGGAACTGCTCGATGCCGTTGGCGATGCCCTGGGCCGCGTTCTGGCGCCAGACCGGGTTCTGCACCGCCGCGGCGTCCTGGGCGTTGCGCATGTTGGCGCACTCGATGAGCACTTTGGGCACCGTCGACAGGTTGAGGCCGCCCAGGTCCCCCCGGTAGACGATGCCGTCCTGTCCCGTGTAGTTCGAGGGCGGCTCACCGGTGGCGGCCTCGAAGGCGTTGCGCATGTCGACCGAAAGCGCGTCCGACGGCGCCACGATGGCGCCGTTGTCCGAGATGGAGCTCACCACCGGCACGGGGGTGTCGACGGCGAACCCGCTCCCGCCGGCCGGGCCGCCGTCGGCGTGGATCGACACGGCCGCATCGGCGTCGAGCGCGTTGGCGATGGCGGCGCGGACGTTGACACAGGGCCCGACCCCGGTGTCGGTGGTGCGTGTGAGCACGACGCGCGCCCCGTCGGCCTGGAGAAGGGCCTGGGCCCGCAGCGCCACGTCGTAGTTGAAGGCGTGCTCGGTGTAGCCGTTGTCGGTCTCGGTGCCGGTGGTGTCACAGGGCTCGGTGAACCCGCCGCCGTCGATGGGGCGGTCGATGAACGAGGGGTCGGCCCCGTTGCCACCGTCGTGGCCGGGGTCGATGACCACGGTCAGACCGGCCAGGGGGAGGACCGACACCGATCCCTGGTAGAGCGCGTCGCCGAGGGCGTACACCCCGCCGTCGGCACCGACGAGCCAGTACCCGCCGCCGTCGGCCGTCGCCGCCATGGCCACCACGGCCCGGTCGAGCACGAGCGCGCCCGTCGATCCCTCGTACGGCGCCCCGAAGGAGAAGATGCCGCCGTCGCCGGCCACGAGCCAGTAGCCCGTGCCGTTCGGGGTCACCGCCATGCCCACCACGGGCCGGGCCAGGTGGACCGCCCCCATCGAGCCCGCGAAGCGGGCGGTTCCGTAGGCGAATACCCCACCGTCGGACGCCACCAGCCAGTAGCCATCGCCGTCGGGGGTGGCCGCCATCCCCACCACCGGTGCGGCGAGCTTCAGCGCGCCGGCCGATCCCTCGAAGGGCGCGTCGAAGGCGAACACCCCGCCGTCCGACGCCACCAGCCAGTACCCACCGGTGGCGCGGTCGAGCGCCATGCCCACCACGGGACGGGTCAGGTGCACCGCCCCCATCGAGCCCGCGAAGCGGGCGTCGCCGTAAGCGAACACCCCGCCGTCGGCGGCGGTGAGCCAGTACCCCCCGTCGTCGGGCGTGGCCGTCATCCCCACCACGGGCGAGGTGAGAGGCAGGGTCCCCGCCGATCCCAGGGCCGGGGCGTCGACGTTGAACACCGCCCCGTTCGAGGCGACGAGCCAGTACCCCCCGGTGGCGGCGTCGGCGGCGACGTCGACGATCGGCGCGCCGCTGACGGGCTGGGCCGTGGTGGTCGCCGCGTGGTCCGGCATGGCTCGGTGATGACCAACGGTGCGGTGTGGGTTGGGAGTGACGAGCACGGCCATCACGAGTACGGCGCCGATCAACCCCCCGACACCGATCGACCCCACCGTGGCGGTGATCCCGCCCGCTCCCCGGTGTCCCACCGCGTGTCGGCTCCGCATCGTGCCCATCATGGCGTCAGCGCCGGTGGCGTGCCGAGCGGGCCAGGTCGACGGCCAGTTCCACCGCTCGGGCCGGATCGCCGGCGCGCACGATGACGTCGTCGGCCTCACCGGCGCGGGCCAGCTCCCAGGTGTCGATCCCCACCACCGGGATCTTGGCCTGGAGGGCCAGCGCGATCTCCGACAGCGTGCCGAACTCCCCGGCCACGGCGACCACGGCGTCGGCGGCGCGCACCACCAATGCGTTGCGGGCCTCGCCCATTCCGGTGGGGATGGCGATGTCGACGTAGCGGTTGGCGGCGGCGCGGTCGTGGCCGGGCAGGATCCCGACGGTGGTCCCGCCGGCGCGCTGGGCGCCGCGACAGGCAGCCTCCATCACGCCGTCGAGCCCGCCGCACACGAGCACGGCCCCGGCTCCGGCGACGGCGTACCCCACCTTCTCGGCCACGGCGGTATGGGCCGGCCCCACGTCACCACCACCGCCGATCACGGCGATATAGAGCGCGCCCGTCTCGCCCGCCGTGCTCACTGCCATCGGCTCACTGCCATCGGCTCACTCCCATCGGAACGTGGCGGCGGCGGCAACGGGAGCGGCCACCGCCCACACCACGAGCACGATCCAGGCCCATGCCGGCACCGACAGGCCCAGCCCCAGGGCGCGGTGCAGCGCATCGGCGAGGGCGGCGGCGGGGAGCGCCTTGGCCACGGCCTGGAGCCCGCCCGGGAGCTTGGAGAGCGGGGCCAGCATCCCGCTCACGAGGAGGAGCATGAGCCACAGCCCATTGGCGGCGGCCAGGTTGACCTCGGCGCGCAGCACGCCCGCCAGCAGGAGGCCGATGCCCCCGAACCCGGCCGTGGCGAGGACCACCACCACGACGGCGCGCCCCGCGCCGCCGACGGTCGGGTGCCAGCCCAGCCCGAGCGCCACCGGGACGAGCACGGCGGCCTGGACCACTTCGACCACGAGGATGGCGACGATCTTGGCGCCCAGCAGCGAGGGGCGGCCCAGGGGGGTGGCGCCGAGGCGCTTCAGCACGCCGTAGCCGCGTTCGAACCCGGTGGCGATGCTGAGGTTGACCATGGCCGTGCCCATGACGGCCAGGGCCAGGATGCCGGGCGCCAGGAAGGACACGGGGTGGTCGGTGCCGGTGGGGAGCAGGTGCACCTCGGAGAAGAAAACGAGAAGGATGACGGGGATGCCGATGGTGAGCAGCAGCGACTCGCCCCGCCGCAGCGTCATGCCCACTTCCGCCGAGCACTGGGCGAGCAGCCGGCGTATGACCGGTCGGGCCGCGAGGCGCGGTGCCGCCGGGGGGAGCAGCCCGTCGGCGGTGGCGCTCATCGCTCGTCATCCCCCTTCGTCACGCGCAGGTAGATCTCCTCGAGCGAACGACGCCCGGCACGCAGCTCGGTGAGCGGCAGGTCGCGCTCGTGCATCCACCCCGCCAACATGGCCAACCGGGTGGCGGTGGCGGGGCCTTCCACCCGGTACTGGCCGGGGCGCTCTTCGGTCACGGTGCCCGAACCGCCTCCGAGCGCGGTGCTCAGCCCGACCAGGTCGAGCGACACGGGGCCCTCGAAGCGGATGCCCCCCTCACCTCCGGCCTCGGCCAACTCGGCAACGGTGCCGTGCGCCACGGCGCGGCCCCGGGCCACGATCACGACGTCGTCGGCCAACCGCTCGGCCTCGGGCAGCTCGTGTGTGGTGAGGAGGACGCACGCCCCCCGGTCGCGCAGCTCGGTGATCACCTGCCGCACCGCGATGCGTCCCTCGGGGTCGACGCCGGCGGTGGGCTCGTCGAGGAACACCACCTCGGGCCGGCCCACGATGGCGAGCGCCAGGGACAGGCGTTGCTGCTCCCCGCCCGACAGGCGGCGCCACGGTGTGCGGGCCACGGCGCGCAGCCCCACCAGGTCCAGTAGCTCCTCGGGGTCCTCGGGGTCCTCGTAGTAGTCGGCGAACAACGCCAGGACGCGGCGCGGCCCCATGACGGGGTACACGCCGCCGCGCTGGAGCATGACGCCCATGCGGGTCACGATGCGGCGGTGGTCCGATATCGGGTCGAGCCCGAGCACCCGCACCGTCCCGGCCGTGGCGCGCCGGTAGCCCTCGAGGGTCTCGACCGTCGAGGTCTTGCCCGCTCCGTTGGGACCCAACAGCGCGACGACCTGGCCGCGCTCCGCCGACAGTGACAGACCGTCCACCGCCACGGTGGCGCCGTAGCGCACCACGAGGTCGCGGCATTCGACGGCGGGGCCGTCGTGGCCAGGCGGGACGGACATCGCGGCGAGGCTACCGTTGCGCCCCATGATCGACATCCGCCTGGCCAGGGAGAACCCCGACGCCGTGAAGGCCGCCCTGGCCCGCCGGGGGGTCGACCCCGCCGAGGTCGATCGGCTGCTCGACGCCGATCGACGGGCCCGCCACGCGGCGGCAGCGCGCGACGAGCTGCGCAGCCGGGTCAAGGAGCTGTCGCGTCAAGTGGGCGAGGCCCGTCGCACCGGCGACGCCGCGCTGGCCGCCGACACGGCCGACCTGAGCCGGGCCGTCGGTGAGGAGGAGGCCGCCCTCGACGCCGAGGCCGCCGCGGCGGTGGCCGAGGTGCGCGAGCTGCTCCTGTGGCTGCCGAACCTCCCCGCCCCCGAGGCGCCGGACGGGACCGGCCCCGAGGACAACGTCGAGGTGAGGCGGTGGCCCGACGAGCCTCGCACCTACGCCGAGCACCAACGCGTGCCGCACTGGGACGTCGGTGGCGCCCTCGGGATCCTCGACCTTGAACGCGGCGCGAAGTTGTCAGGATCCATGTTCCCGCTCTACCGCGGGCTCGGGGCCCGGCTCATCCGGGCGCTCACCGCCTTCGCGCTGGACCACCACACCGTGCTCTACGAGGAGATCCGCCCGCCCACGCTGGTGCGCACTGAGACCATGGTGTCGACCGGGCACCTGCCCAAGTTCGCCGACGACGCCTATCACCTCGAGCGCGACGACCTGTGGGCCATCCCGACGGCCGAGGTCCCGCTCACGTCAATGTTCCGCGACGAGATCCTCGACGAAGCCGCCCTGCCGCTGCGCTTGACGGCGGGCACGGCCTGTTTCCGGCGCGAGGCGGGCTCGGCGGGTCGTGACACCCGGGGCCTGCTGCGCGTGCACGAGTTCGACAAGGTGGAGCTGTTCGCCTATGCCACCGCGGAGCAGTCGCTTGCCGAGCACCCCGACATGGTGGGGCGCGCCGAGGGGCTGTTGCAGGAGCTCGGCCTCGAGTACCGCGTCCTCGACCTGTGCATGGGTGACCTCGGCAACGCCTCGGCCCGCACCTACGACATCGAGGTGTACGCGCCGGGATGCGACATGTGGCTCGAGGTGTCCTCGGTGAGTTGGTGCACCGACTACCAGGCGCGCCGAGCCAACATCCGCTACCGCGGCAATGGTGGTGGCCAACCGGTGTTCGTCCACACTCTCAACGGCTCGGCCATCGCCTGGGCCCGGGTGTGGGCAGCGCTGGTGGAGACGGGCCGGCAACCCGACGGCTCGGTGGTGTTGCCCGTCGCGCTCGGGCCCTATCTCGGGGGCCGTACCGTCATCGAACCACCGTCGACGTAGCTCTTACGTCGACGGCGGCGTGATCCCTGCGCCCTTGAGCATGCGGCGCAGGTCGATCACCTGCTGCTCGTTGATATCGTGATGGCGGGGCGCGTCGAACGTCTCGGTCTCCGACCCCAAGGTCACCGCGAACCTGCCGTCGTGATCCTCGCTGACCGTGGCCACGCGCTGTAGGAGCGACAACACGTCATGCCATTGGATGTTGTGGCTGACGGGATGATTGAAGATCTTCTCCACCGTAGCCCGATGGTGTGCGTCGAGCTCGTCGCCTTTTGCCATGTCACACTCCTCGCGCCTTCAGGGTAGTCCGCTCTCCCGACGGGACAATCGGTCCTACTTGCGAGAGCCATGGCACACCGGGACCGGCCCGAAGACGTGCCCGTCACGCCGGTGTCCCGTCGCTACGGGGTGGTCTCCTGTGACAGGAGCGTGAAGGGGACCGGCAGCGGCCCGTTGCCGAGCACCGCCGCCATGGTCTTTGCGGTCGTGGCCGTGAAGTTGCCGGAGAGCTCCATCTGGCCTCCGAAGGAGGTGAATGCGGATTGGGCCGGTTCGATCAACGGGGCCGAGATCACCTGCCCGTCGAGGTCGAGCGCCACATATTGGTGGAAATTCATGAACGCCATGGTGTCCCAGTCGGTGGTACCCGTCGGCGTGAGCGTGACATCGACGAGCCAGCCGTCGATGGCTTGATCGAATCGGGCCTGCGCACTGGCGATGTCGGAATTGCCGAGCTGGGCTGCTCCGAGGACGAAGCGTTGGTACTGCTGGGCCCCGGCCACGGGATCGGCGGGGAGCAGCACCGCGGCGGCAGGTTGATCGTCCTGGGCCGGTGTCGACGGCGTCGGCGCGAAGATGGGATCCGGCCCGATCACTTGGGCGGGTTGGCCCGTGGTTGTGTTCACGTCGAGGTTGGACGCCGTCGTTTCGTACTGCGCCTCGCACGCCGGTAACGATGTTGCTGGTTGTGTCGTACCTGTCGTACCCGACGTCGCCGGTTGTGTCGGAGTCTCAGACGGAGCCCCGCACAGCACGGGCCGGGCCGAGAACGATCCCATCGACCCGATCAGCTGCATCTGGACCCCGGCGAACTTCGGACTCGCGATGTCGATGGAATCACCGTCGACCGTGGCGCTGGCGTCGCTGTCGCCCAGGGCGTGAAGGCGCGCCGTCATCGTGGCGGCCGCCTCCTCGAGCTTCGCCGTAGAGATGGGCGTGGCGGGAGAGAAGACGGCGCTGAGCGTGCCGCCCGGCGTGCCCCTCAGGCCGGGCTGGGTCGTGGGGGTGAGGCGCGAGCTGCGCGGTCCGTAGGTGACGCCGAGGACGACCAGCGCGATCACCACGACGACGGCGAGGCCGCCTGCCACACGCCCCCGCCGGCGCGGTGGTCCCGCCCCGTCGTGCCGCCACGGCTCGGGATCGCCGAGGGGGGCGACGGGTTGCTCGGCGACGGCATGGAACGTGCGTCGCAGTCGTTGCTCGATGGGATCGATGTCGGTCATGTCAGCTCGCCTCGCAGCTTGGCCAGCCCCCGGTGCAGGCTCGACTTCACGGTCCCGAGCCGGCAGCCGAGCAGCCGGGCGATCTCGGCCTCGGGCAGGTCCTCGTAGAAGCGCAGCGCCAGGACGGCGCGCTGGCGGAAGGGCAAACGGAGTACCGCCGCCCACGTCTCGTCGATCACCGGGTCGTCGAAGGTGACGCGCCCCGGCGAAACGGCGCGTCGTTCCAGTCGGAGTCGTCTCATGTGGCTGCGCGAGATGTTGGCCACCGTGGTCCGGAGATAGCCGGCCGGGTTGTCCGGTTGTGTGCGCTGTTGGTGCATGCGGAGGAATGCTTCCTGGACGACTTCTTCGGCCACCGCCGTGGACCCGGTGAGCAGGCGGGCGAATCGAACCATCCCTTCACGGTGGCGGAGGTAGAGGGTGGCGAGGTCCGAAGAAGGCATCTGGCCCGGGGATGCCCTGTGGCGCGACGTCCCGTACCCCGACGTCATGTGCGGTGCCTCTTCGTCGGCCACTTGATCCACATTGACATGACGCACAGCACCGGGAAAAGGTTCCATCGACCCACAGGGGCTCCGAGCAGCCTCCGGCACGAGAGGGCGAGCATGCCATCGACGGACAGTCCGACCATCTCGCCCATGCCACCGGTGGCGTCGACGGCCGGGCTCCCATGGGACGTGGCCGTCACCGATCCGGTCGCCGTACTGGCCGGGGTACGTGACGATCTGGGCGACACGTTCGTGGTCGACAGCGGTGAGGACCGCTACTTGTTCACGTTCTCTCCCGCCGGGGTGATGTCGTTCTACGAGTTGCCCGAGGAGCGCGCCAGCAAGGGCGTCGCCGACTGGCGGATGCTCCGGCGCAAGCTCCCCGACGAGATCTTCGTCGGCCGGCGCACGCTCCCGCACCAGCTGTTCGGGCGCGACGACGTGGCTGCCTATCTCGCCAACGTCGAGCACGCCCTCGACGCCACCATCGACGAACTGGGCGCGTCCGGTGCCTTCGATGTCTTCGACCTCACCCGGCGCATCGGGGT
>CAWISP010000030.1:0-304143 GCA_963838775.1 uncultured Acidimicrobiales bacterium | reverse complement strand
TCCCAAGCTGAGAACGAGGGTTCGATTCCCTTCGCCCGCTCTCAGATTCTTCCTGGTCAGCGGCATACGTTCGCTGCGGTCGCTTCAAATCGGATCTCGTTGCGGTGCCATTCGGTGCCATTCAGAGGGGCTCTAGTGAACTGACGCGCATCCCGACGTGGCTCGACGCGACGGATATCGCGTGCCATGCGCGTGCCATTGGACGAGCAGGCGGATCGTGGTCGATGACTAAACCACGAACAGGCACGATGATCGACTGCGGGTCAGGCCGCTGGCGGCTTCAGGTGGCCGTCGACCCCGACCTCGTCACGGGGGAGCGGCGCCGCTTATCTCGCACGATGCGCGGTACCAGGTCCGAGGCCAAGCAGGCGCTCCAGCGCATGGTCGTCGAAGCCGGTGCCGGCCTCTATGGCGGCGGTCGGGTGACGGTTGGAGACCTGTTGGACCAGTTCATGGTGTGCGCAACGCTCGGGCCCTCCACCCGCGAAGACTGGCAGAGCATGGTGACCCGCCACCTGAAGCCCGCACTCGGCACCGTCCCCTTGTGGAAACTCACGGCTCGTCACTGCGACCAGCTCTATGCCCGCTTGGCGGCGGCCGGGCTCGGCCCGTCGCGAGTCCGGTGCGCCCACGTCGTTCTGCACCGCGCCGTCGCGCAGGCGGTGCGGTGGGGATGGCTGGTCCGTAACCCGGTCTCGTCGGCGACGCGACCGGGGGTTCCCAGGGTCACGATCACCCCACCCGGGATCGACGCGGTCCGGTCGGCGCTCGCCGCCGCTCGCAAGGCTGACCTGGCACTCTGGTGCTGGCTGCAGGTGGCGGTGGCCACCGGAGCCCGGCGTGGCGAAGTGTGCGCACTGCGCTGGTGCGATGTCGACCTCGACGAGCGGACCCTCCGCATCGAGCGCTCCGTGTCCGCAACGGCCAGCGCGGGGGTGGTCATTAAGTCGACCAAGACTGGTCGGTCCCGGCTGGTGTCGCTCACCACCCAGGCGGCTCTGGCGCTGTCCGAGCGTCGAGTCGGCGCCAACCGAGCGGCCGGGGAAGTGGGGCGGGAGCTCGGAAGTGCCGAGCTCGTCTTCGCCAGCGATCCGAGCGGCCAGCGGCCGTGGCGGCCCGAGATGGTGACACAGCGTTGGGGCCGGCTCCGTGCGACCATCGGGCTCCGGCATGTCCGCCTCCATGACCTCCGCCACTTTGTCGCCACCGAACTCCTCACAGCGGGAATCGACCTCCGCACGGTTGCCAACCGCCTGGGGCACGCACGCACCTCGACGACGCTCGACATCTACTGGGGGTGGGTACCGGCCCGTGACCGGGACGCCGCCGACCACCTGGGGGCGCTGCTCGCGACGGACGACGGCTTCTGACGAGTCCTCGACGACCCTTGCGAAACCCACGGGACCATCGGGCGCCCGCGGGCGAGAACGTGCTCAGCCAATCCCGAGCAACCGGCGAAGACGCTCGGGGTGCTGAGGGACCACCTCGGGGTCGTCGGCCGGGTCGACGTGCGATCCGTACTCGAGCAGGAGCCGTTCGAGTCCTTCACGACCCGCCGGATCGGCGGCGGCCTGACGGGGTGTGAGCCCGCCGAGGGCGGGAATCGGCTCGTCGCACCAGCGTCGTTCCCGCTCGGCGATGAACTTCCCGAACATCTCCCTGACGGCGGGGTCTTCCAGAGACATCGCCGGCTGTCGCGGACCACGGGGCGGATCTGTGGGGTCGAACTCGCGCCGATCGTCGGAGACCACCCTGGCCCCGGCGATCTCGGCGAGCAATGTCGCCAGCACACGCTCGACGCGAGGCTCGCTCAGGGTCTCGACACTGACACGGTTCCCCTCGAGCTCGATCGTTGCCCGCAAGATCGACTCCCCCGTGGCGAGCTCGTGGTGCTCGGTCCACTGATCTGCCCCATGCGGGTCGTACAAGCGATCGAGGACCACCCGGTCGAGCTCGGGATCGGGCACCTCGAGGACCACCCGGCATACGCGCATGTCCTCGCCCTCGCGGGTCGTCATCCGCGGAGACCGCTCCTTCGCCGCCAGCCACGCGAGGAGCTCGTGGCCATCGCCTTCGTCGAGCATGTCGAGAATGTGCTTCTCCTCGCCGGTGGGCACATGGAAGATGCCGCCGATGAACTGGTTCGTCTCCCCGTCGGGCACCGCTCGACCACAGAAGACCTGGCCGACCCGAGCCTGGTGACTGAACGTCCGCTCGCGCACCTCGACGACCTCCGCACTTCGCAGGTCCCGGACGGACATCGACGTTCCCGGGTCGGTCCCGACTACCTCGTACAGGGTGCGGTCGACCAGCGTCCAGGCCTGGGCCAGCATGGCTTCGTCGTCGGGGAGCAACGCGCCTCGCTCTTCGATGAAGCGGTCGAACCACCCGCCTTCGTGCAGGGCCACGTCCAGGACGATCGGGTCAGAGAAGGCCCCGTCGAGTGCTTCGTCGGAATCGTCTCCGTCCGCCCTGGTCACGGCCAGCTCGTAGACGTCGTCGGGCGCCGCTCCGCCCCGGCGCTCCAGGTAGGCGACCGCCTTGCGGCAGAGCCACCCGACTCGCTCGGGGAGCGGGAACGCCGCGGGCTGGCCGAGATGGCAGTGCTTGAACTTCCGCCCCGATCCGCACCAGCACGGCTCGTTGCGCCCCAGGCTGCTCGGCCCCGGCTCGGCGAACTGGGTGACCTCGCGCAGGTCCTGGTTGCGCGCCTCGGATACGCCCAGCCGCCGCCACAGGCGCAGGGCCCCCGATGCGTCACCGCGATCGGAGAGGTACCAGGCCAGGCGGTCGACTGCGGGCAGGAAGCCTGGGTTCGCCTCCAGCGCGAACTCGAGCTGGGCCTGACCCGCCAGGGGATCGCGACGGCGCTCGCACACGACCGCCAACAGCCAGCGGGCCGCGGCCGCCTCGCGGGGTCGGCGGACGGCACCGAGAAGGGCATCGGCGAAGCCGGCGACCTCGTCGAGCTGCTCGTCGTCGTCATCGAGGTCGAGGAGCTCATCGGTCACGACCGAAAGGATGCGATGGTCATCCAGCGCTACGAGGGCGACGTGGAGGGCAGCGGAGTCCTGTTCGGACGCGTCCAGGAGGTCGAGGACTTGGACCGCCCGCCGGCGCCGGTCGCCGTCGGGCAATCGGTCGAAGAGGCGGCGCATACGCGACAACTTGTGAGCCTCTCTCCAGACCGATTCGTCATGCGCGAACTCGACGCCGCGCCGTTCGAGCCCAGCCTCGGCCAGAAGCTCGGAGAGCGGCAATGTCGGTACCTCGAGGATCCTTGGCTGCTCGTAGAGCATGCCGACGACGATCTCGTCGGCTGCTACGGGCAGCCAAGGTTCGCGGACCTCGTGCTCGTATGCAGCTCGAGCGGCATCAACGAGGTGCCGCTTCGGCGGCCCAGGTTCGGTCACCGATCGAAGTGACACCACGTCTCCGTCGAGCCTGAAGGCGAGCAACGTCCCGGGCTCGAAGCTCTCGAGCCAGTCCTCGGGCCCGGCGAGCACGCGGTCGCCCTCAGACAACGTCTGCACCTCAATCTGGCCACCCTCATCGAAGAGAAGCGGGCCTGACCGACGACCGAAGACCGCGAGATCCGCGCCGAGCTCGATCCATCCCGTGGTGCGCTCGTCGCCGCTCAGACGATGGGTGAGCACCGACTCCTCGAGGAGCGTGGGGACGTGCACGATCAGGTCGGGCGGGATCATCATCAGCGAGGGCTCGTCATCGAGCAGCCTGTCGAGCGCAAGCTCGACCCAATGTTGCACTTTGCTGTTATCGCCCTCGTCTCCACGGAGCCGATGGACGACGGTGGCGACGAGCTCGCCCGAGGGCGCCGCTCGGCCTTGCCGGACGACTTCCAAGAGCACATCGAATACCTCGCGCACCGGAGGGAGCGGCAGGCGCTCGAGCTCGAGCGCGTACTCCGCATGGTCGATGGCTTCGCCGCGTCGCAACGCGCCGGCGAACGCCGAGTTCAGGACCAGGAAGAGGTTCGACCTGACGAACCTCGGGCTGAGCCCGCCATCGAGCAGTCGGCGTGCCGTCTGCCACACCTCGGGCGGGTCCTCGTCAGCGATCTGGTCTGCCAACAACTGGTACATGAGGACGACGAACGCGCTGGCCGGCGAGCCGTCGTCGAGGGCGGGATAGTCGCGGCGGAGTCGCTTCTTCACCAGGCGATGTCGCACCTCGGTGTCGTCCGGGTCGTCACCGGGCCCCACTTCATCGAAGAGCAATGTCACCTTGCTGGCGTCCACCGATCGGACCCTATCCGGGGCCTTCGAGAGAATGCCGGAGTGTGCAGCTCGACTCGAATCAGACCTGCTCAGGTCGCCCGGCGGGCTCGACGCTGCCAATGGGGGCCGCCAGCAGGTAGGGGGGTCGGTCGGGCGGCCGGGCTTACCCGATGCCCACCGCTCGGGCCGGATTCGATCCCTACGACTGGCTGGCCGGAAATACCAATTGTGATACACTGCATCACATGAGGTCAAACCATGGATCGGTCCAGCGGTCATTCCGACTTTCGTCGCGGACGCTGGACCTCCTCGACGCAGCTTCGGCGGGCGGCGACGAGTCCCGCAACGCCTTGGCCGACAGGCTGCTGGGCGAGGCGCTTCGGCTCGAGCAGCACCCGCTCATTCGGTTCCACCGAGGCGCGGCGGGACGTCGCCAGCCGCTCGTCATGGGGACCCGTCTGTACGTGTACCAGGTCATGTCCACGGTCCGGACCAGTAGCGGCGACGTCGCCGGGGCGGCCGACTACTTGGGTATTGCGCCGAGACTCGTGCGTGCGGCCGTGGAGTACTACGCCGAGTTCAGCGACGAGGTCGACGAGGATGCCGCCGCCGCTGAACTGGTTGAGCGGTCCGAGCAGGACCGATGGGAGCGCCAGCAGCGCGCCTTGATGTGAAGCTGGCTCTGGACCATCACTACTCCTCGACGATTGCCGAGGCGCTCCGGAGCCGTGGGCACGACGTGGTCAGCGCCCTGGAGCGGGGCTGGGACATGGAGGAGGACGAACCCCTCCTGACGGCGTGCGACAGCGAGCGACGGGCGCTTCTGACCAATAACGTCGCCGACTTCACCGTGATCGTCCGGCGCTGGGCCGTCGAGGGCCGCCGTCATTCCGGTTTGATCTTCACCGCCGATCGAAGCCTGCCCAGAGGTCGATCGACGATCGGCAAGTACGTCGAGCTCCTTGACGACCTGCTCAGTTCGAACCGGAAGGATGACGCCTTCGCGGACCGCGTGCACTGGCTCACCGATCCGCGCTTCCGAGACTGACTGATCGGAGAGGCGAGCACGTCAGCGTCATGGGCTTTCCAGGCCATGGCGCATTCATGGCACATCCGGGTGCGTCCGTGGCCGTTCGTCGTCGTCCACCGAATCGCTGACCTGCCGTTCTCGTTCGTCGTCGTCCGCCGAATCGGCCTTGGCGATTTTTTCCCAAGCTGAGAACGAGGGTTCGATTCCCTTCGCCCGCTCTCAGATTCTTCCTGGTCAGCGGCATACGTTCGCTGCGGTCGCTTCAAATCGGATCTCGTTGCGGTGCCATTCGGTGCCATTCAGAGGGGCTCTAGTGAACTGACGCGCATCCCGACGTGGCTCGACGCGACGGATATCGCGTGCCATGCGCGTGCCATTGGACGAGCAGGCGGATCGTGGTCGATGACTAAACCACGAACAGGCACGATGATCGACTGCGGGTCAGGCCGCTGGCGGCTTCAGGTGGCCGTCGACCCCGACCTCGTCACGGGGGAGCGGCGCCGCTTATCTCGCACGATGAGCGGTACCAGGTCCGAGGCCAAGCAGGCACTCCAGCGCATGGTCGTCGAAGCCGGTGCCGGCCTCTATGGCGGCGGTCGGGTGACGGTTGGAGACCTGTTGGACCAGTTCATGGTGTGCGCAACGCTCGGGCCCTCCACCCGCGAAGACTGGCAGAGCATGGTGACCCGCCACCTGAAGCCCGCACTCGGCACCGTCCCCTTGTGGAAACTCACGGCTCGTCACTGCGACCAGCTCTATGCCCGCTTGGCGGCGGCCGGGCTCGGCCCGTCGCGAGTCCGGTGCGCCCACGTCGTTCTGCACCGCGCCGTCGCGCAGGCGGTGCGGTGGGGATGGCTGGTCCGTAACCCGGTCTCGTCGGCGACGCGACCGGGGGTTCCCAGGGTCACGATCACCCCACCCGGGATCGACGCGGTCCGGTCGGCGCTCGCCGCCGCTCGCAAGGCTGACCTGGCACTCTGGTGCTGGCTGCAGGTGGCGGTGGCCACCGGAGCCCGGCGTGGCGAAGTGTGCGCGCTGCGCTGGTGCGATGTCGACCTCGCCGAGCGGACCCTCCGCATCGAGCGCTCCGTGTCGGCGACGGCCAGCACGGGGGTGGTCATCAAGTCGACCAAGACTGGTCGGTCCCGGGTGGTGTCGCTCACCTCCCAGGCGGCTCTGGCGCTGTCCGATCGTCGAGTCGACGCCACCCGAGCGGCCAGGGAAGTGGGACGGCAGCTCGGAGATGCCGGGCTGGTCTTCGCCAGCGATCCGAGCGGCCAGCGGCCGTGGCGGCCCGAGATGGTGACACAGCGTTGGGGTCGGCTCCGTGCGACCATTGGGCTCCGGCATGTCCGCCTCCATGACCTCCGCCACTTTGTCGCCACTGAACTCCTTACAGCGGGAATCGACCTCCGCACAGTTGCCAACCGCTTGGGGCACGCACGCACCTCGACGACGCTCGACATCTACTGGGGGTGGGTACCGGCGCGTGACCGCGACGCCGCCGACCACCTCGAAGCGTTGCTCGCGTCCGACCCGACGCTGACTGATTCCGGTACCGGTAGCGAAGCCCTGCCTGCCTGGTCGAGGTAGAAGCGGCCCCCGTCCGGAGATCATCCGGACCGCCGCTTGGTGTCGAACCCGAGACTCGCGTAGGCGGGCAATCGCTTTCCGTGCATCCGAGCCAGCACGGGAACGTCAAAATCGACATAGTCGTGTACTTCGATGCTCCTCTTTTCCGCCAAAGGGCGAAGGACACGGCCAACGTACTGGACGAGTCGGCCTTTAAATGCCAGCGGGAATGCCAGAAACAACGTGTCCAATGGAGGACAGTCGAACCCTTCTCCCAAGAGTCCACCGGTGGCAACAAGGAGGAGCCCACCCCCAGTCGTTCCCTGCCCGAGCTTCTTGATCACCTCGGCTCGTTGCTTCTTCGCCATACCGCCGTAGAGAACATGGGGATCCAAGCCGATCTTGCGCAGGCCGGCAGCGATGGCTTCCACGTGCTCTGTCCACTGCGCTAGGACCAAACAATTCCTGCCCTCGCCCACGGCGACTTTTACGTCGGCACAGATCTGCTCGGTCCGCTCGTTGTCTTCTACGATTCCCCGGAAGATCTCCTGGATGCCGAAGCTGTCCGACTCCGGCACCGAGTGCCCGGTCCTGTGCACGAGGAGTTCGAGTCGGGCGAGCGAGGTTGCGTCGGTCCTTACTCCGAACCGGTGCCGGATCGGGCCGCAGTACATGGTGATCAGGCCCTGCAGCCCATCTCGCCTGTACGGGGTTGCCGTCAGTCCCAGCCATCGCCGCACCGGAAGCTGCCGGACCCCGCGTTCAAAGGTCACCGCCGGCACGTGGTGGCACTCGTCCACGACGACCAGTCCGTAGCTGCGCCCAAACGCCGCAAGATCCTCCCGTCGGGCCAAAGACTGCGCTGTGGCGATGTCCACGACGCCCCGGGCTTTTCGGCGACCGCCACCGAGCTGTCCGATCTGTTTCTGGTCGAGGCCCAGATGCTCGACGAGGCGGTCTCGCCACTGCTCCACGAGCGGCTGTCGATCCACGACCACGAGAGTGGGCACCCGGTGGTGCGCAATGACGGCGCACGCAATCACAGTCTTGCCAGATCCGGGTGGTGCCACGAGGACCCCCATATCCTGCCGAATCAGGGCATCGAAGGCCGAGCTCTGATTTTTGGAAAGCGTTGCCGCGAAGGCAAAGTCCATAGGTTCAGGATCGGGGCACGCATCCGCCACCTCCAGCCGGCTTCCAGCTTCGGAGACGATCTTTTCGGCCTGCTGCCTAAGTCCGCGAGGGATCAGCAAGCGGTCCAACGATTCGCCGTAGCAGCGGACGAACCGGGGGGTATTCCAGGTGGAGAATCGTAGGCGTTCCTTCTCGTAGTACACAGGGTTATGCAGGGAAGCGGCGTGTTTGAGCGACGAGAGAAGCGCGGGCGGAATCCCAATACGCTCGATGCTGATCATCGCACCCGCACTGGCCATGACCTTTTCTGGTGGCTTGGGCGAATCCGCCTTTGAGGGCCGACGGTAGCTCGCATCATCGGGCCCGGCTCCGATGGGTGGAATCGACCGGGCAATGTCGGCCACAGCCTTCGGAGAGAGACGAGCAAGAGTCGACAGAAAAGCCCATTGGTCCTCGAACGGCTCAAGCGTTGAGGGATCGAGGAAGACCGTCGTTCCCCGGTTTCGGCATTCGCCGTTCAGCGGGAGCGCGATGAGGTTGCCGAACGAACCCTTGGGCATGAAGTCCTGAGCTGGGAAGAGACGGTCGTAGCTGGCAAGGTCGAGCTCCGCTCGAATCGTCATGGCCTCGCGAAGAAGATGCGCGCCGACCTGTCGAGCCACCGAAGCAGGGACGGGACCCGAGAAGAAGGCCCAGACGTGGGCTCCGTCTCCCGATCTCGAGCGCTCGAGGGCAACGGGTATACCCATCGCCCTGGCGGCATCCAGGTACCCAAGCGCGTCGAGCGCCCACCCGGTTCCATCGAAGTCGCAGGCGAGGACGCGGCAGGCGTCTCCCTTGAGGAGCGGATAAATGCCGGCGTGGACTTCGCCGCCGAGGTGAGATCCGAGGACCTCCTCGGAAAAGGGCAGGTATTCCCGACCGGGTTTCTTCGAATTGGCCCAACCGCCGCGGACAGCGGGACTCCAGCCCGCCTTACCTGTACGGGGATTCTCCCAGCGCAACGCATGAACATCTTCCCGACCGACAAAAAGTGATCGGAACAGGGCGACTTTCGCCTCTCGGGGCGAATGGCGATCGACGGCTGCTGCTGCTTCGTCGGGAGGCCCGGCATCGACGAAAAGTGTGGGCTCCCACGGTGACACTGCTTCATCACGTGTTCCTACCCCGAGGAGGTCTCGGAGTCGTTCGTTCTCGGCACGCATCTCAGCAAGCTGACGATGCAACTCTTCGATCTCACCCCGGCCGGAATCGATGGGTGGGTCTTCAGTCATCGGACGTCACCCACTGATATCTGGGGACAGGGCGTCGCAAGCCATTCGAAAGGCTACGGGGCCGCGAATAAGCGTCCGAGTTCATCGGCGAACTTCGGAACACCGGCCCTATCAAGGCGGAGGATGAGATCCTGAACCGTCAGCGGCGGTGCGTTTGAATGCACCGCCTGTTCCCGAGCCACGTCCTGGACGATAACGGGGCTGAGGTCGAGCTGATCGAGAAGGAAGTCATCGGGATGGACGGCTTCGAGATCGAAGGCAGCAAGGGCATCAGAGGGGAAGTCCGCCAAATTGCTCGTCACAATGGCCTGCGCCCCTCCCCGGATCGCTGCCGCGACCACGTGACAATCGTCGGGATCAGGCAGTGAGATCGTTTCCTCGAGATCCTCCCAGCCCATCACCGTGGCGTCATCGAAGGCGGCCTCCATGTCGTTGAATCGCCTTGCGACCGTCGCTGCATCGATATCTGGGTGGATCCCAAGGATGGCCCCCTGTGCCTCGGCCAAGATCCGTTCGGACCACAGCGGACGGTAAAGGCCACGCTCGGCGACGCGCAGGAGCGTGTCCGCAAGGACGATCGGGACCAAGGCGCACGCATCGAGCGCCACGGTATAGCGCGCCACGATCAGGATTGATTACGAGCCAAGCGCTTGCGCTCCGCCTTCAAGGCAGCGGTGTAGTCGCCGGCCGAGCCCTCGTAGATGCCCGCCTCGGAGGCCTCCTCCGTCATCCTGTTCAACGTGGCGCGGCGGTCGGTCTGTCTCTTCAGCTGGTACGCGAGCAGATCCGACAGGAAGACCCGCCGATGCCGTCCAGGCTGCTCGAAAGGGATCTCTCCGCGTTCGAGCAGCTTGACGAATGTGGGCCGGCTGATTCCCAGGAAATCTGCAGCCTCCTGAGTGGTCAGCCGTTGGGTCTGAGGGAGGACGCTGATGGCCTTTCCTTCCCGCATGGCCTGCACAACGTTGATGAGGACCCCGTAGACCTCCGCAGGCAGCGGAACCTGCTCACCGTCCGGACCGAGGAGCAGCCCCGGCTCGGTGTGCTGCTCCATGAACCTGGCCAGGTCGAGGAGTCCCTCAAGATCATCGGGGGGAAAGACCACCCCATTATCGGCCCTTGTTGCCACGATGCCTCCCAAATCTCCTTGATCCAGGATACCACGAATCGAAAGAATCGAAAGAATCGAAGAAATCGACCGGACCACCCGAGAGGCAGGTTGAAGACTTCTCGCTATCCGATTGCGGACACTGACGCCAGCGTCATGGCGCATTCATGGCACATCCGGGTGCGTCCGTGGCCGTTCGTCGTCGTCCACCGAATCGCTGACCTGCCGTTCTCGTTCGTCGTCGTCCACCGAGTCGGCCTTGGCGATTTTCCCAAGCTGAGAACGAGGGTTCGATTCCCTTCGCCCGCTCTCGGAGAAATCGCAGCTTAAGAGTGGTGCCGCTCGTTTGGTCCAGCTCCTGGCGAGGTGGCGGGGCGCACCGACGAACGTTGTGACTACCGTCGGATCACCATGAGCCCACAAGCGAAATCGTCGGCCGACGCCTCTGTGCACAAGCTCACGATCACCCTGGTGGACGTCGAGCCGCCCGTCTGGCGGCGATTACTCGTGGCGAGCTCGACCACTCTTGCCACGTTGCACTCGGTGATCCAGGGTTCCATGGGCTGGATGGACGCGCATCTCTACCAGTTCGAGATCGGCACGACGCGCTACGGACTCGACGACGAGGACGAGGACGACGACGTCGACGTCGATTCGTCTTCCGCCGATGCTCAGGAAATCACGCTCGCAACGGCGGCGCCGGCGGGATCCTCGTTCGTCTACCGGTACGACTTCGGCGACGACTGGGAGCACCGGATCGACGTCGACGAGGTCGAGGAGATCGTCCCCCTGGCCGGCGGGGTCAGATACCCGTGTTGTCTGGACGGTCAGGGTGCCTGTCCCCCCGAGGACGTGGGTGGACCATCGGGCTACGAGCACTTCCTCGAGGCCATCGGCGATCCCGCCGACGAGGAGCACGACGACTACCTCGAATGGGCGGGCGGATCGTTCGACCCGACCCATTTCGACGTCGACGACGCCAACAGGCGCCTACGGACGCTTCGTCAGTAGGGCAATTTCGAAAGGCTCTGTGCCCAGCCTTTGCGATACAGCCGACACCTGACACGGGCGTCAGGTAGGGGTAATCTCGATTCATGACGCTGCCCAAGATCGTAAGTGTGGATGACCATGTGGTTGAGCCTCCCCACGTGTGGCAGACCTGGCTGCCGCAGCAGTACCGGGAGAGGGGCCCGCGAGTCGAGCGCAAACGGTGGGGCGGCTTCAAACACTTGTCGGGCGCCAAATACGACATGGTCGAGGACCCGGAGGGGGATTGGGGCGACGCCTGGTACTACGACGACGAGTTGATCTACGTGCAGAAAAAGTTCGTGGCCATTCCGCAGGCGTCGACCACCATCGACGGTCAGGGCAACATTGTTTTTGACCGGACGCAGATGACGATGACAGCCACGACGTACGACGAGATGCGCAAAGGCTGCTGGGACCGGGATGAGCGCGTCAAAGACCTTGCCCTCAACCACACCGATGGGTCACTCCCCTTCCCGACCTTCCCACGATTTTGCGGACAGACGTTTTACGAGGGCAAAGATAAGGACCTCGGCCTCGCATGTGTAAAGGCGAACAACGACTGGATGGTGGAAGAGTGGTGCGGACCGTCAGGGGGCGTCAACATCCCTCTGTGTCTCATCCCTCTGTGGGACGCAGATCTCGCAGCTGCTGAAACCAAGCGCAATGCGGAACGAGGAGTCCGGGCCATTGCCTTCAGCGAGATGCCCACCCGTCTTAAGCTGCCCAGCATCAACACGGACTATTGGGATCCACTGTGGCAGGTATGCAACGACTACGGGGTGACTGTGTGCATGCACGTTGGATCGAGCAGTTCAAACCCGGTCGCATCGCCTGATTCGAACAAGGCTGTGGGAGTCGCTTTGGGTTTCAACAACGCCATTGCGTCTCTGGCCGACTGGCTCTTCTCCGGCAATCTCCTTCGGTTCCCCAAGTTGAAGTTGGCCTACTCCGAGGGCCAGATCGGGTGGATCCCCTACATACTGGAACGGGCAGACACGGTGTGGGAAATGCACGACGCATGGACAAACGCCAAGGAACGGATCCCAGTGCTCCCATCCACGCAGTACTACGGGCGCATCTTCGGGTGCTTCACCGCCGACCGGCACGGCCTCCGATCACTGGAGGAAGTGGGCGAAGACAACATCTGCTTCGAGACAGATTATCCGCACACTGACACCACATGGCCGCACTCGGAAGCGTACGTCGAAAAGTTGTGCGCCGGCCTCGACGAGGACGTGGCCTACAAGATCCTGCGAGGCAACGCCATCAAGATGTTGGACCTGGACCGAGAGTAGTACCGGCCCGGGGGCCAGCATTCGCGAAAAGGACTGCACCAAGGCGCCCTGATTAATAGTCAGGGCGTTGAACCCGCGAGAGCATCAGCCTCGATCATGTCCGCCTCCCCGATGCCCTTGGGCCAACCGGCGCGAATTGGAGTCGGGTGCGGTACCCTGCCGCCGATGGAGTGGACACCGCCAGCACGAGCTCCTTGGGTCGAGAAAGTTGTCGCCTATGGGCACGGTCTTGGCGACAACGGACGGTCCATTGTCTCGCTCAAAGCCGACGACTTACTTGCCGCCGCGCGATCGGCCACAGGCCTGGACGACGCCGGTGACTCCTGGTTCCGCGATCCGCTCGAACGATTGTGCACTGCGCTCGACGAAGAGGCCGACCTCCACCTCGCAGGCCGCCTTCGCGCTCGGGCTGAGCTTCAGCTCATCCTGCAGAACCGTCTTCGGCTGGTCGATCTGTGGAAGCGCGAACCCACCATCGCAAAAGAAGCGGTGCGGAGCCCCATTGTTGTGACTGGCCTCGGTCGTTCTGGCACCACCCTCCTGCACGAGCTACTCGCCTGCGACTCGGACAACCGGCCGCCGCTCCTGTGGGAGTTGGTGCACACCGTGCCGGGAGCCGTTCAGTCACCCGACTGGCAAGTTCCGTCGGCTGGGACTGATTGGGCTGCGCTCATGGATGCCGAAATCACGTTGATGGATGCCATGGTTCCCGCCTTCACGGCCATGCACGAGAACGGTGGACATCTGCCGACCGAATGTATCTTCCTCTTTGCCCATCAGTTTTCGAGCGACATGTTCACCGGCATCTATAACGTGCCGAGCTACACAATCTGGAAGAGTGGTGTCGATCAGACGCCGGCATACGAGTGGCACCGGAGAATGCTGCAGACGCTGCAGTGGTCTCCCAACTCCGATGGCAGCGTGACGCCGACGTGGGCGATCAAGGCCCCGTCGCATCTGGGATCCCTGGACCTGGTGTTTGCGACCTATCCCGACGCTCGGGTGGTCATGACGCACCGGGACCCCCTACGCGTGATTGGGTCGTTGGCCGACACCATGGCAACCCTCCACTGGATGCACTCTGACCGGGTTGCCCATGCCGAACTCGTCGAGTTTCTCTGCATGGGCGTGGAGATCCAGATGAACGACGTTACCGAAATACGTGACTCGGGGAGTCTCCCTGCAGAACAAATCAGTGACGTCATCTACAAGGACCTCGTCGCCGATCCGATCGGCACCGTTACCCGGATCTACGACACATGGGGACTCACGCTGCCCGACGAAGCGCTTGACCGGCTCCGCTCCTACGTGGCTGCCCGTCACCTGAACAGGGGGGTTGGCACCCACGATTACCGCTTCGAGGACACTGGCCTTAATCTCGCGGAGCACCGAGCACTCGTCGCCGACTACCAGCATCGTTTCGCCGTTCCGTCCGAAGTCTGACCGGAACTGGTGGATTAGCTCCCCGTGAGACTTGCAATCGTCACGAGCTCGCATGTGGGGTGGGGCGGGCCATCAGCCAGAACCCACCGCACGATCATGTAGCCCTCGCGACGTCCTTGGGTATCCAACCAGTTCGGTACGCCAGGATCAGTCGGTGAGATGACCAACTGCCAACTCCCGTCAGCTGCTCGCTGCGCGGTGTGGTTGTTCAGGTTGGTGGTGGTGTAGCGGTAGTCGAGGCTCTCCATCCACGCAGTGGACGTGGTCAGACCCCAGTAGAGGAATTCCGTCGGCGGATCATGGATGGTCACGACGAGAGCCTCTCCCTCACCCAAGACCCAACGACCGCCGTGATAGGTCATCTCGGCGTTGCTATGAGACCGCACCTCATCGTCCTGGGCGGCCACGTGGTCCGCACCTGCGGTACCTCCGAATCTGTTGACGTTGTCCGCGGTGTCGTGCCACATATTCACGGCCGTCGCCGCCACGAACTGGACGAATACTCCCGCGAACTCGAGCTTGCCGGCGAGCTCTTCGACGCCGAGCACCGGCGGCGGCTCCCCGCCCACCAGTTCGACGCGCAGATCTGCGGGCCTGTCGACGCGACGATCGAAGAAGGTTTCCCGGACGGCCAACTGACCGGTACCCGGCGTCATCTCGATGCAATTACTTTGACTTGTCGAAGAACGATTGCCCTCGGGGACGAGGAGGATGTCCACCTCGCCGTTTGGCCCGAGCTCGAACTGGTCGATGTGTGCCTGTACCGTCGTGCCTGTCTTGCCGTCGACAGGGCCCTTTCCAACCGGCGTGCCGAAGGTGAGGCCAATATAGGCAGCGTCACCCCTCGAACCCACGAGGCGGTAGGTACGCGTTTCGTCGAGCGTGCAGAACCCGTAACGGACGTCGGGATTATCGACAAGGAGCTTGCGGTACTCAGTCTGCGACTGAAATAACTGTGGGTGCAGCGGGTCCGACTTCTCAATAAACCACTCCTGCGCCAGGGAGACCAGCCGCGTGATCCATCGGTAGCCCTCAGTCTCGTCGAGCGTGGTGCGAGGGACACCCTCGGCCTTCCGGACGATCTCGATCGCCGCCTCCTGCGAATCGATCCACACCCTCCACGCTGCATCGAGTCGCGCTCGGTTGGCCTCGTCCTGGTTCGCCTGGTCCTGTGACTCGTCCACGGTGGCAAACGCTAGGGTCCCGGGCCATGACCACGCCAGAGCGGTGGTCCGTGCTCGTGACCGGGGCGACAGGAAGGATCGGCTTCCCCATCGCCCGGGCCCTGGCCCGGCAACACGACGTCTACGGACTGGCTCGGTGTTCCCAAGCAGGAGACGAGGCGCGCCTGCGGACCGCCGGCATTGTGCCCATCGTCGGAGATGTGGCCGCGTTCGACCTCGCGTCGATCGCAGACGTCGGGGGTCGCCCGTTGACCCATGTCTTTCACGCTGCGGCGCGCATAGGCCCGGAAGCTAGGACCGATTGGCAACGAACCTTTGACGTAAACGCCCAAGTACCTGGACGGTTCATCGCCGAATGCTCCCGCTCCTTCGGGTCGACGTTTAGGGGCTTCGTCTTCTGTTCGTCGGGCTCGACATACGAATACCAAGGTCGGCGTCCCCTTCGCGAGGACGACCCTCCCGGCGTCCACCTCGGGCTCTACAGCTTGTCGAAGATTGCGGGCGAATCTGTCGCTCGGTTCAGCGCTGCAGAGAACGGGGTGCCCCTCACCGTCATACGGATCTTTTCAACCTACGGCCCCCTGGGTGGGGCTCCGGCCGACCGACTTGATCGCATCCTCGCAGGCAAGGACATCGTCCTGCACCCAGACAGGCCCAACAACTACAACCCCATCTACGAAGACGACTACGTCCGGCTGGGCATCCGAGCGCTCGAGGTGGCCGCCAAGCCAGCAGTGACAGTCAATTGGGCTGGAAGTGAGACAGTGAGCGCCGAGGAATACTGCCAATTCCTCGCCACACTCGTCGGTCGGGAGGCCCGATTTCGCTATGAAGACGGCGCACCCTGGCCGCTGTGGGCCGATGTGACCACCATGCACGAAGTGCTGGGTCGAACAGAGGTGCCGTGGCAAGTTGGAATGCGCCGGATGTTGGAGGCGCGTCATCCGGAGTCGATTGTGTAGACGAGGCTGTCCTGATGCACCGCTGGATTCGAGCAGGGCGGAAGAGACCTGATCGTGAGTCAGAGCATATGATTGGGGTTCACAAGCCGTTCCGTTGAGCGACACCGGGACCGAGCCGCGTTCGAAGTTCAGCCTCGTACTCGCGGATGGCAGCTCCCGCGTGTTGGTGCTTGAGAGCCGTGAGGTTCGGATAACCAGCATCCCGTTCCGCGTCCCACTCATCGGCAAAGCGACCACTCTCGATGTCATCGGCAAGGGCACGCATTGTCGAAAGGAGGTCGAGATGATCGTAACGGCCGCGCCGGGTCAGCTGGCCGTATTGACTGGTTGGCGAGTGGTACTCCGACTGGACGGCGTAACCCACCTCACGAAGAAGTCGATATGTTCGCTCGACCTCACCTGACAACACCAATTCGGTGATCACGGCCTCAATGGGAATTCCTCGCTCAACCATCGTCTGAACGAACGCGGTACTCACTGCCGTGAGCGCTGGTGACAGCACCTGCTCCACTCCAAGATCTAGTACTGCCTCTTGCATTGGCGTGAGTTCGATACCGCCCTGACGCAAACCGCCAATGGCCCTAGCCACCGCGAGCACGCAGACAAGAGCACTGCCGGTCACATCTTGGTGTACTCCGAGAGCAGAAATGAATCCCACACCCTCTTCGTAACAGTGCCTCACTTCAGGTCCGAGCATGCGTGGAGCCACCATGCCCGCATCTCCCGCAGGCGCGAGACGACCAAACGCGAGGGTGTAGCCGGACGCCACGATCACACAGGACCGTCGACCCGGCACGAGTCCTAACGTTGGTATGACATCGTCGGGTACTAGGATGCAGATGACATCGGCATCGTTTGCAGCAAGAAGTTCATGTGTTTCGAAGCCATCCAATCCAGCTTGTTCGCTGGTTTGATCTTCCCGGACGCAGACGACGGGTTCGCACCCGCTGTCCCTCAAATTGAGGGCCCAGGATCGGCCCTGATTGCCGTACCCGACCACTGCGACCACCTTCCCGGCCAAGGCTCGGGGATCGGCATCATCCTCGTAATAGATCTTCGTCATTGCGGCATTATGCCGCGAGGACCGTGGGGCTACCAACAGGAACGACGATTCGTTTGCGTTCTCACACATCATGACCGCGGTTCTGGACTTCCCGACCGGAAGTAATGCGGGAGTTCCTTTGAATAAGACGAGAGCATCTGATCTTCTGTAAATGCTGTTCGCCGATCACGACATCGTGAGTCCAGCCACACCTCATCCCGCCGGGCGCGAGTGCAGGGTGCCTAATGGTGGGACGCGAAGACGCTTCGCCGACCTGCCGTTCAGGGGATGGCGACAGAGAGTTGAGTACCTAGGAAAGCGATCTTCTCCCGATCGGCCAGGCCGTCCAGCTCGGTAATGAGCCCGTTCGCCACGGTCATCATGAAGATCGCCCACAGCTTTCGGCCCGTGAAGGCAAGCACGATGGTGTGATCTCCCACGGGGCTGACCACGAGGGTCGACTGCGCCAAGTAACGGAAGGCGTTGGCGGCCACCACCGGTGCACCACGAAAGACCCGCCCCGTCCTGGGGTCCGACGGTCCGAGGTCGATAACCCCGGAAACCTCGGGGTCGAGGGTCCGAATGAGGCCCTGCAGATCGCCGCTGGCACAGGCGTCGATGAACTCTTCGGCGACGAGACGGTGTTGGGCAGTGCCCACAGCGGCCCGACCATGTGGATGCTCCTGTTCGATCTTCTCCCGGGCCCGGCGAGCCAGCTGGCGGCACGTGGGTGCAGGACGACCGATTGCGTCGCTGATCGCGTCGAAGGGCATCTGGAAGATGTCGTGCATGACGAATACCACCCGTTCGGCCGGCGTCAACCGCTGCAGCACGACGAGCAACGCCAAGCGAACCTGGTCGTCCAGGGTGACTCGGTCAGCCGGGTCGATGCTCGGTGCCTGAAAGGCGGCTCTCCCGGCCGACTCGATGGTCGCTGTTTCACGCACCTGCTCCCGGCGGGCGCGTGCGGAGCGGATCAGATCGAGGCAGATCCGGCTGGTCACCACCGTGAGCCATCCCCGTTCATCCTCGATGCGGTCGAACTCGGTGTTGGCCAGTCGGGAAAAGGCCTCTTGGACAGCATCCTCGGCAGCGCCGATGTCACCCAACATGCCAAAGGCCAGCCCGATCAGGTAGGTCCGGTGCGAGAGCCAAGCTTCATCGAAGCGGGTGACTCCGGGCGTCTCGTCGTTCGTCATGTGTGGGTCCCTGTGCGGTGATCGAGGGAGTGCCGCAGCGGCACCCCGACACTCGTAGGACGAAATCGGGCTCTGGGAAGTGACAGAAAGAATTCTGTCACTTCTGGCCGTGTCACTTCGTCCTCATAGCCAGAAGCACAAGTGTTCTGAGGAGAACCGTTATGGAGCTGGTGCAGAGCCGGGTGGTGACCGATGACGTCGTGGGCATGGCCTCCTTCTACGCAAGGTTGGTTCGAACCTCGATTGTCGTCAACGACTATTACGTCGAAGTCCCGACCGGTAGTGGTCTGTCGGTCGGGTTCTCGAAATGTGGCTTCACCGAGTGCAGTGGCGTCGGTGATGCCGGGGTGCGCGACGTCCCGAGTGGCGACGTGATCCTGGACTTCAGGGTTGACGATGTCGATGCCGTGTTCCCCCACGTCAACCAACTATGCGTCGATTGGGTATTGAGGCCGACGACACAGCCGTGGGGCAGCCGGTCGATGGTCTTTCGAGACCCCAAGGGCCACCTCATCAACGTGTACTCACCAACCCAAGGAGGGCAACGATGACTGTGCAGCTCGCTGTGGAAGCAGAGAACCTCGTTAAGACCTACGAAGGCGACGTCCAAGCTGTGAGGGGGATCAGCTTCGAGGTCAGGGCGGGTGAGGCCTTCGGTCTTCTGGGGCCCAATGGGGCCGGCAAGACGACGACGATCGGGATGCTCAACACGACGGTGACACCCACGGCCGGCCGGGCCCGTCTCGGGGGTGTCGACGTGGCGGAGGACTCCACCGGCACGCGCGCCATCAGCAGCGTCGTCTTCCAGGACGCCGTCGTAGATCTGCCCCTCACCGGCCGGCAGAACCTCGAGCTCCACATGCGGCTCTGGGGGGTGGATTCGGTCGAGGGGCAGAGCCGCTTTGCCGAGCTGACCCGCACCGTCGGGATCGCCGACATCGTGGACAGGGCGGTGTCCACCTACAGCGGCGGTCAACGACGCCGGATGGAGATCGTCCGGGCACTCCTGTCTGCGCCCCAGGTGCTCTTCCTGGATGAGCCCACGGTGGGGCTCGACACCCGCATCCGTCACGACCTCTTCGACATCATCGCCACCTTGCGCGAGAAGACCGGCGTCACCATCATCATGACGACGCACTACCTCGATGAGGCGGAGCGCCTTTGCGACCGCCTCGGTGTCGTCGACGCCGGCCGGCTTGTGGCCTGTGACAGCGCGGCCAATCTGCTGGCCATGGTCGGCGACGAGGTGCTCGAGCTTCGGGTGGACGATGCCGACGCCTGTGGCGAGGTGCTGCTTCGCGGCGGGATGGCCCCCCACAGCCTTCTGATCATCGGTGGCACCGTCACCGTCTCGCTGCGGGGCGCATCCAGTGGAGCCGTGCTGGACCTCCTGGCATACGGCTCGATTCACGTTCGCTCCGTCACCACTCGCCCCCCGTCGCTCGACGACGTCTACCTCCACCTCACCGGCGGTCGCATGACCGCCGACGCGGCCTGAAAGGAACCCGATGACTACCACTGCACTCTCTGTCGGCGCGCTCACCCCCCCACGCCGGGCTCACCGCGTCCACGCCGTACCGACGCTGACGTTCCGGAGACTCGCATTGACGGTCCGATCGCCCCGGGCTCTCGTTGCGCCCTTGCTCACGCCGGTCTTGTTCGCCTTGGTCATCGCCCCCGCCCTGGCCGACTCCGTAGCGTCCCCGGCTCAGCGCTCCACCTACATGACGTTCATCGCCTTGGCCACAGCGGGCCTGCTGATCCCGCTCAATTGCATGTTCTCGGGGATCGGTGTGATCGTCGACCGCCAGCAGGGAGCTATCCGCGAGCTGCTAGTCGCCCCGATCAGCCGTTCGTCAATTGTGCTCGGCAACTTGGTGGCGGCCCTGGCGATTACCGCGTTGCAGTTGGGTGTGCTGATCGGCGCCTCGGCCCTTCGAGGGGCCCACTACGAAACGACCGACCGTATCTTCTGGTTCGTCGCTGCTGCCATACTGTTCGCCATCGTCATGTACGGCATGGCCGAAATTCTGGCCACGCGCGTACCCAGTACTGAGGAATACGTCGGCATCCTGCCGGCCATCGCCATCGTCCCCTTCTTCTTCGCGGGATCCTTGTTCCCGATCACCTCGTTGCCACCCTGGCTGGCCGACGTCGCTAAGGCACTTCCACTGACCCACGCCTTGGCGCTCTTCCGTTACGGGCTCACCTCGGGAAGCGGAACCCAGGCACTGCGCAACATCTGGGGCCTGCACAGCCCGGGCACCATGGCGTTGCTCTCCCTCGGGGTCGTGGCGACATACGCCAGCGTGATACTTGCTGCTGCGATTCGATTCTTTACCAAGGCCGGGAGGAGCTAAGGGGGGAGGCGAGTTCCCGGCGACGGGAATAACGTGGCTCGGTCCATTTCGTCCTCCCCGTGCCGACCGTCGCGGATCTCCACACCTGGATCGGACGTACAAGCGTCGACCGAGGTTGGGCGCCAGCCGCCTCGTTGCTAAGCTGCCGACGGCCACAAGGCGTGACGAGCACACTCACGGAGGTGGAAAAGGTGCGGCACGTTCTCCAACGCAGCCACCCTGGAGCTCGATGAGAGGGATCCGGAGCTACGCAGCCTACATCCCCTATCGCCGGCTCGAGCGCCAGGACGTCTCCACCGTCTTCGGCGGTTCTTCGGGCCGAGGTCAGCGGACAGTGGCCTCGTTCGACGAGGACACCACCACCATGGGATTCGAGGCTGCACGCCTGGCGCTGAGGTCTGTGGGTGGGGCGTCGCCTGACGCACTGTGGTTCGCGACCGCTGAGCCCGCCTACGTCGAGAAGACCAACGCCACCGCGATCCACGCCGCGCTTCGTCTCGATTCCACGGTAGCGGTCATGGACGTGAACGGCGCCGTACGATCGGGGGTCGGAGCGTTCCTCGCCGCCTCTCGTGGTGTCGACGAGGTGCTTGTCGCCGTTGCCGGTATGAGGGGCGGCTTGCCGTTGAGCGCCGATGAGGCCGACGGGGGCGACGGTGGCGCCGCACTGCTCGTGGGCAACGACAGCGACGGTCCGGTGATCGCCGAGTACCTCGGAGGTGCCTCGCAGACAAAGGAGTTCGTCGATCGCTGGCGGACGCCTGGCTCGCCGCGACCGCGGCGATGGGAGGAGCGCTTCGGCGAGACGGTGTACGTGCCCATGGCGGAGCGAGCCTGGAACGCGGCACTCAAGACATGCGACCTGAGCCCGGGCCAAGTCGACGTGGCCGTCGTCACCGGTAACCACGCCCGGGCGGTGCGAGCGGCGACGGGCAGGCTCGGCGCCAAATCGGTCGCCGACAACCTCGATGCCGTCGTGGGCAACACCGGCGCGGCGCACTTTGGCGTCGTGCTCGCCGACGTGCTCGACAAGGCTGAGCCTGATACGACCATCGCGGTGGTGGTCCTGGCTGACGGCGTCGATGTCCTGCTCTTCAGGACGACCGACGCCATTGCATCATTCTCCCCAGCCAAGTCGGTCGCCGACCAGATCGCGCGCAGCGCGCCGGTCCCCTACGGCAAGTTCTTGACGTGGCGGAACATGGTCGATGTCGAGCCACCCAACCGGCCGATGCCCAATCGGCCGTCTTCGTCAGCCGCGGCCCGCTCTACGGATTGGAAATTCGGGTTCGTCGGATCTCGCGATCGGCAGACCGGCATCGTCCACCTGCCGCCGCAGCGGGTCGGGATCTACGGCGGCACCACGGACGACATGGAGCAGGTGCCGGAGTCCGAGTCGCTGGCGACGGTCGCCACCTACACGGTCGACCGGCTCATCTACTCGGAAAGCCCACCGGTGATCTTCGCGGTGCTCGACTTCGACGGCGGCGGCCGCTTCCCGTGCCAGCTGACCGATTGCGATGTCGATGACGTCGAGGTGGGCACGCGTGTGGAGATGACGCTCCGCCGGCTGTTCACCGCCGATGAGATCCACAATTACTTCTGGAAGGCCCGTCCGATCGGAGCGAAGGAGGCATCGTGAGCTCGAACGGCATCAAGGACCGCGTCGCCATTGTCGGCATGTCGTGCACCCCGTTCCGGGAGCACTTCGACCGTGGTCGAGACGACCTCTTGATCGACGCGGCCGACCAGGTGCTGGCATCGGTAGGCGTGACGAAGCAAGACATCGATGCCTACTGGATGGGCATGGCGATCTCGGGAAGCTCCGGCATCGTGCTCGCCTCGGCACTCAAGCTTCAAGGGAAACCGGTAACCCGCGTCGAGAACTACTGTGCCACCGGGTCCGAGGCGCTGCGTCAAGCGGCTTACGCTGTCGCCAGCGGTGCCTACGACATCGCCATGGCTATCGGCTGCGACAAGTTCAAGGACACCGGTTTCGCCGGCACCAACGCCAGCCTTCCACCCAACGACGGCACGGCTCGCACCCTGACAGCGGCGGCAATGTATTCAATGATCTTGCCGGCGTATGCCAAGAAATACGGCGTCGACCCGGCCGAGCTCCGGCTCGCGACTGCCAAGATCGCCGAGAAGAACCATCGAAACGGTGCCCGCAACCCGCTGGCGCAGTTTCGAAAGGAGATGTCGGCGGAGGACATCCTCAAGATGGCAGCCGTTGCCGGCCAGCTCTCGGTATTCGACTGCGCCGGCGTGGCCGACGGTGCCGCCGCCGCGATCGTCGTTCGGGCTGAGGACGCCCATCGCTACACGGACAAGCCTCTCTTCATCAAAGGCATGTCGGTTGTAGCCGGCGACGGCTCTGGTCTCGTCGACCCGAACTACGACTTCACCACGTTCCCTGAGGTGGTCCTTGCGGCCGAGGACGCGTACCGCCAGGCAGGTGTCGACGACCCCCGCTCCCAGGTTGCCATGGCGGAAGTCCACGACTGCTTCACTCCGACTGAGCTCGTGTTGATGGAGGACCTCTCCTTCACCGAGCGAGGGACGGCGTGGAAAGAAGTCCTCGCCGGGACGTTCGCACTCGATGGCAGCCTGCCCGTCAACACCGATGGCGGCCTGAAGAGCTTCGGGCACCCCGTTGGCGCCTCCGGCTTGCGCATGCACTACGAGTGCTGGCTCCAGCTGCGAGGCGAGGCACCCGAGGACCGGCGTATCGCCAACGACCGCAAGCTCGCCGTGGTGCACAATCTCGGGGGCTACCCGGGCGAAATGGTCTCGTTCGTGTCGGTCCTAGGTACCGAGCTGGGCTGACCGCGGCGGAGCAGGTTGCGCCACAGCATCTGAGCTCCTTTAGGCACCCCGCCGAAAAGCTGTGTTCGCACCGGATCAGTGCCGTCCAGTCAGGAGATCTCAATCGCTCGCGCCGCTGTTCGGCCTCGGGAGATCGCCGATGGGCGTGTACGGTTGACTGATGTCTCGCGTACTGTAAGCCCATGCGAGCCCGGACCGCCGTCGTAAGACCGTGACGGCATCAGAGGAAAGTGAGCGGTGGGGACTGCGGGTGATCCCGCAAGAGCTCACGGATCGCTACGTGGACGCGGGGTGGTGGCGAGATGACACCGTGGGCCAGATGGTCGCCGGCGCCATCCATGCCAGGCCTGAGGTCACAGTCAAGATCCGGTCGTCGGTGCGACCGTGGACCGGAACATTCGCCGATGTTCTCGAAGCCGCAGCACGACTGGCAGGTGGCCTGCGGGCGCGCGGGGTAGGTGCCGGGGACGTGGTGGCCTTTCAATTACCTAACTGGATTGAGGCCGCGGTGACCCTCTGGGCGGCTGCCCTCCTCGGTGCCGTGGTGACACCCATCGTCCACTTCTATGGCCCCAAGGAGGTCGCCTATATCCTCCGGCGCACGGCGGTTCGGGCTCTGATCACCGCAGATAGCTTCGGACGCCAGGACTACGTCGCAGCGCTCGAGGAGATCAGAGCCGGAGTGCCCTCCCTTGAGCTGGTGGCCATTGTCGGCAAGGGTCCCGTCCCACCATGGGCGATCCCCTTCGACCGGCTGCTCGAGGGTGAGCCGATAACCGCACCGGCTGTGGTCGACCCTTCCGCACCGGCTCTCATCGCATATACGTCGGGCACGACTGCAGACCCGAAGGGTGTTGTCCACTCTCATCGCACGATCGGCTTCGAGATCCGTCAGTTAGCGGCGATGCAGACCGGCAATCCACCATTGCTCGTGGGAGCGCCCGTGGGCCACGCCATCGGAATGCTGAGTGGGCTACTTCTTCCCGTATGGAAGGGCGAGCCCATCAATCTCATCGACGTGTGGAACCCGGGTGCCGTGCTGGCCGCCATGCTCGAGGACGGCGTGGCGTCGGGGAGTGGCGCCACCTACTTCCTGACGAGCCTGCTGGACCACCCGGATTGCACACCCGAACACCTCAAACTGATGAGCCGGATAGGCCTCGGAGGATCGCCGGTACCGGCCGCTGTCACCGAGCGGATGGCCTCGCTCGGGATCTCGGCCATCAGGTCCTACGGGTCCACCGAGCACCCCTCCTCCACCGGGAGCCGACACGAGGAGCCCGAGGCCAAACGGCATTACACCGACGGCCGGCCCTTGCTCGGCGTCGAGCTTCGCCTCGTGGACGAGGGCGGTGGAGACGTGGTGTCCGGGGAGCGTGGTGAGATCTTGAGCCGAGGCCCAGATTGCTGCATCGGCTACACGGACTCTGCCCTGACCGCATCGAATTTCGACGCCGACGGGTGGTTTGCCACTGGCGACATCGGAGTCCTCGACGAGGACGGCTACCTCACCATTGTGGACCGCAAGAAGGACATCATCATCCGAGGGGGTGAGAACATCAGCGCGTTGGAGGTTGAGGAAATGCTCATGCGCATCCCTGGTGTGGCGGAGGCGGCTGTGGTGGCGGCCCCCGACGAGCGCCTCGGGGAACACGTGTGCGCGTTCGTCCGTCTCACACAAGGGTCGGCTCCGATCGATTTGGCCGAAGTGCGGGCCCAGCTCCAAAGCGCCGGCTTGGCTCGGCAGAAGTGGCCCGAGGAACTGAGGCTGGTGCCGGAGCTTCCTCGGACGCCGTCGGGCAAGGTGAAAAAGTTCGTCTTGCGGGACGAACTTCGCTCCAAGTAGCCGTTGCGTGCGTGGCTTCACTGCCGCGGGCTCACCAACAAGCCATCTGGATTGTCGGGAGTTACTCACAGCCAGAGAGCGTTGGCGCCGTCGAGATGATGAGGCGTCGACTCATGCCTGGCATAGGTAAGATTCCTTAGATGGGAAACCTCAGCGTCGAGGGACCGAGCTGGTGCTCAATCTCTCCGGAATGGAAAAACTGGAGGGGTTTCATGGAGACATTCGTGTACCTGTCTCGACCCTGCGCGATGTGCGCTGGACCAATGATCCATGGTCGGAGGTGCGCGGTATCCGCGCCCCTGGAACTGGAATCCCTGGCGTCATCGCCGTCGGGACCCGGCGGGGACGCACCATTAAGGACTTCGCCGCGATTCACGGTAAGGGCCCTGCCGTGGTCGTGGAGCTCGAGAGCGCCGAGTATGGGCGCCTGGTGGTAACCGAGGAGGATGCGGAGTCGGCCGCTGCCGATTTGAAGCGCCTACTCGGACTGGCTTGATCGGGAAGAGACGGGCCCGAGTCATCGCCCAGTCACGAGGGCTGATCGCGAACCCCGGTGTTCTCTACGACGCCGCTGAATCAGCCCACTGGCTCCACGAGCTCAGATCGTCAGTAGGAAACGAACCCAATGCTCGAGCCGGCAGTGGTCGACCAAAGAGATACCCCTGGGCTAAATGGCACCCAAGACCCTGCAATCTCGTCACTTGCGCCCGGCGCTCGACACCCTCAGCGACGATAGATAGCCCGAGGGAGTCGCCGAGGCCGATGATCGCTCTGACGATCGCAGAATTGTCAGATCGTTGATCCAGGTCTTCAACGAAGCTGCGATCGATCTTGAGGGTTTCAACGGGGAACCGTTGCAGGTAGCTGAGTACGTGTTTGGTATCTCTCATCGCGTGGCCCAGGGTCTCGGACCGGGCGGGCGCGAGAGTCGGTTCAACATCAATCCGATCATCGCCCACTTGACGAACGCCTCGTGAGTTTCGGGCAACCGTTCGTAGTCGCGAGTGAGGCGGCGCCATCGCATGAGCCAGGCGAAGGTGCGCTCGACCACCCACCGACGAGGGAGGACGGAGAATCCGTGCTGCTCGGGAGGTTTCCTCACGACCTCGACGGCGATCTTCCAGTAGCGCTTGGCCTTTCCGACCAGACGACCGGCGTATCCGCCGTCGGCGAAGACATGGCGAAGGCTGGGCACGAGCTTGTGGGCGAGCTTCAAGATGTCGGCACCACCGTCGCGGTCTTGGACAGAGGCCGCCGTCACCATGACGACGAGGAGCAGACCGAGCGTGTCGGTGACGATGTGGCGCTTGCGCCCTTCCACCTTCTTGCCGGCGTCATAGCCCCGTGTCGCCTTGGAAACGGTGTCGGCCCCCCGCAACGACTGGGAATCGATCACTCCCCCCGTCGGGGTTGGGTTCCTGGGCTTTCGGCCCTTCTTCTCCTTGGCAGCTCGCACCTCTTCGCGCAAGGTGTCGTGGATGAGATCGAGCGTTCCATCGTCGCGCCATTGGGCGAAGTAGCCGTAGACGGTCCGCCAGTGAGGAAAGTCGGCCGGCAGCATCCGCCACGCACACCCGCTGCGAGTGAGATAGAGGATGGCATTGACGATCTCGCGCTTGGCGTGGACCCGAGGGCGACCGCCGGGCGCCACGGGTTCGGTCTCGGGTAGGAGAGGCTCGATGATGGCCCATTGGTGATTCGTCAGGTCGGTCGGATAGCGACGTGTGGGTGCCATGTACACCACTCCAACGCAGCAGCGGACAAATCGCGAGCATCTTGACACGACAAACACGCTGGTCACGCGCGTGTTTGGAAAGATCTCACTGAGCACGGCGGGTTGAGCACTCGAAAGCGCCCTCGCGACCGCTCAGCTAACGCGGGCCTCTGCCGGAGAGTTATCAAACACGTTCTGAGCGAGGAATACCCGGTCCCGAAATCGTCGATCTCCACATGAAGACCTAGATCTCGAACGGCTTGGAGCACCACAACAGCCTCATCGGCATCGCGCATCAGGGTGCTCTCGGTGATCTCCAGCCACAGGTGGTCAGGATCGATACCCGAGTCTTCTATGGCTTCGGCCACCTGACGGGGGAAACCAGGATCGGCCAGTTGTACGGCAGAAACATTGACAGAGATGTTGAGCCGGGCGTCGTCTTGACCCCTTCGGGATCGATCTGCCTGCCACGCTGCTGTTTGACGGCAGGCCTCCTTCAGGACCCAAGCTCCCAAGGGAACGATCAACCCGCTGTCTTCGGCCAACGGGATGAACTCATATGGAAGGAGGAGGCCTCGGGTGGGATGTTGCCATCGCACCAATGCCTCTATCCCCACGAGTGTTTCGGTATGAAGATCCACGAGCGGTTGGTAGTGAAGTTCCAGCTCATGGCGTTCGAGAGCTCTATGCAACTCGTTGGAGGTCCGCAGGCGACTGACCACGTTCTGCTCGTCATCCACTCGGTAAACCTCCATGCGAGACGGGCCCCGCTCCTTTGCCCTGTACATGGCAACGTCTGCATTCCGCAACAAGGCAGGGCCCGATTCACCGGCCCCGGAAAGGGCGATACCCGCGCTCATCGATACGAAGACCTCGCCGCTCTCCAGAACGAGGGGCTGACTCATCGCCATGACGAGTCTTTGTGCCACCTCGAGGGCGTCACCTTCATTGCCGACGTCCTCGCACAAGACCGTGAATTCGTCCCCCCCGAATCGAGCCAACGTGTCGCTCGTCCGCATCACGCCACCCAACCGATCGGCCACCGCGCGCAAGACCTGATCGCCGACATCGTGGCCGAGGCTGTCATTGATGAGCTTGAATCGATCCAGATCGAGAAAGATCACTCCCACAAAGTGTCCGCCCCTGGCGGCACGACGGAGAGCGACCTCGACGCGATCCATGAACAGTTCGCGGTTGGGTAGACCGGTAAGGGGATCATGGATGGCCGCGTGAGCCAGTCGCTCGCGTAGCTCGCGACGCTCCGTGATGTCTTCGGCTTGGCCGATCAGATAGAGAGGCCGCTTCTCGTCGTCCCGCACGCACGAGATGCTCAACGATGCCCATACGATGTGTCCGTCACTGCGTATGTAGCGTTTCTCCGATTGGTACGTGTCCGAACCCCCCAAGACGAAATCGCGCATCTCCGTTGAGCTCCACTCGCGGTCGACGGGGTGGGTGAGATCCCCGGTACTCATCCCGACGAGGTCCTCTGGGCGACGGCCGAGGATCTTGCCGTAGGCGGCGTTGGTCTGAATGATCCTGCCCTCGAGGTCACTCATCCCCATTCCGATGGGGGCGTGCTCAAAGGCAGAACGAAACCGCTCGTGAGCTTCACGCAGTTCCGTTATGTCGTGGAGGTTTCCGACAATGCCATTGACGTCGGGATCGTCCAGGTGGTTGGTGACCGTGGTCTCGAAGTGCCTCCAACGTCCATGGACGTCTTGACCGCGCAGCACGGTACGCAAAACGCGGGCGGGGTCGGCCAAGAGCGGTGGGAACTCTTGGGCGATCCGAGACAGATCATCGGGGTGTACGAACGTCTCCAGTGACTCATTCTTGTAAGAGTCGGCCGAGCGACCCAGAATGCGATCAAAGGCGGGGCTGACGTATTGCACCATTCCCGCCTGGTCCGTCACGACGATGATGTCGGCGGCGTTGGATACGAGGGCTTTGAAGCGTCGTTCGGACTTCCGCAACTCGAGCTCGACAGTCTCGCGTCCCGCGCTGGCCCGCCCCGACAATTCGATCACCAGTAACGCGCCAAGCAGTCCAAGCGCGGCGACACCGTGTACGACGGGTTCGTGGATCAGGCTCGGAGCAAGATGCAACGAAATCGCTGTCTGACCGAGAACGACGGCGACGGCCGTCCAAATCAGGCAGGGCCGTGTTGCTCTTGATCCGAACTGATCGAAGGCGGCCGCGGCTCCGAAGAGAAAGCCGATAGACAAGATCGGTCCCCACCCTGTGCTGTAGGCAACGACAGCGATCACAGCCGTATTGGCCGCCACATGAGCGCTTCGGTGCCACGGACGGCGGGATTCCCCCCACAGCACGGACGACACCACACTTGTGGCGCCACCTCCCACCACAACCGCTATGTACACCCAGTAGGGCTCGGGGGCGATGAGATGGAGCCAGCGGAACAAGCAGAAGATGGCCGCCACTGGCGGGTTGGCCAGCAAAGTGCGATCCAGGGCGCTGGATCGCAATCGCGCTAGGAAGGGCTCAACCGCACCCGAGTCCTCCGCTTCTGGGCGCGCCGGATCCACAGGCGAAATATCGACAGGTCGAGGACTTGCCTTGACCACGGGAGAGGTGTGGGTGCCGAAAACCTCATACAAGGCTCTAACCAGGCAGTTTCCTTCTCAATGCCGTCCATGAATGCGGGGGGCAATCAGAGCAGAGGGGGTGGGAGACGGCTCAGCAGGGGTATGGTCCCGGCCCTGGAAGACGGGGTCTTGTCGAGGTGTGTCTCGCGCCCATGGCGATGACATGGAGACTGTTGGGAGGTGACATTGAGACCCTTGGGAGGACGACGTTCTCGAGGCGCGCCTCGCACGTGGCGGTAGGTGATGCCCACAAAGCCCCTCGGGGTGCCCACTCGAAGCACGCCCACAGGTGTGGGATGCTGATCAAGCAAGCACCAGGGCCTTCTCGATTGGCGGTTGTGGGTCGATGCTCCAGTTCCTCAGGGGGTGCCGTGTCTGAGCGCTACGTGATCATCTCTGCCGACGGCCACTGTGGCCTTCCGCTGGCCGACTACCGCCCGTACCTGGAGACCCGTTTCCACTCCGACTTCGACGACTGGGTCACCCGCAAGCAGGCCGAGCGTGCCGCCAGGCTCGCGACAAACTTTGAGTACATCATGGGCTGGGAGACGTCGAACGAAGAGGGCCTGCGCGGTGCATATGACCCAACCGTGCGCGATCGCGAGCTGGACGCCGATGGTGTCTCCGCCGACGTATTGTTCGCCGACGCAGACGCTGTCACAGGCATGGGCTCACCGCCGTTCGGCGCTGGCTTGTCGGCCGGGGAGATCGAGGATCCCGACCTGGCCTTCGCCGGTGCCCAAGCCCACAACCGCTTCCTGGCCGAGCTGTGCTCGACGAGCCCGGAGCGTCGGGCCGGCATCGCGCTCGTCCCGCTGTGCCACGACCCGTCCCGGGCGGTCAAAGAGGCGGAGTGGGCCGCCACCCAACCCGGCATCCGGGGGGTGATGATTCCGACGATGTGGCGGGAACGAGCGCCGTATAGCAGCGAGGTCTACGAGCCGTTCTGGGCGACATGTGCCGCCGCCCACCTACCGGTGCACACCCACTCCGGCGAGGCACCGCAAGAGGACTACAACGGCCACATCGGCATATACCTCGCCGAGGTGGTGTGGTGGGCGGCACGACCGTCGTGGCACTTGCTGTTCTCCGGAGCTTTCGAACGCCATAGGGAGCTCATGTTCGTGGTCACCGAGGCGGCCGCCTATTGGATCGCCGACTGCAAATGGAAGTGGGATCAGTACATGGGCGGGGGACACACGACCAAGAAGATGGCTGCCCTGCTGGCCGGGAAGATCTCGAAACTGCCCTCTGAATATTTCGGCACGAATCTTTTTGTTGGCGCCTCGACCATGTCCAAGGAGGAGATCCGCCGCCGCCACGTCCTCGGCATCGATACGGTGATGTGGGGGACCGATTACCCGCACCCCGAAGGATCGTGGCCGAACACTCCGGCCAAGCTCAAGGCCGACTTCTGTGACGTCCCGGTGGAGGACACCAGGCAACTCTTGGGTGGGACGGCCGCAAAGGTTTACGGCTTCGATCTCGATGCGCTGCAGCTCGTTGCCGACCGCATCGGCCCGAGGCCGGACGATCTGGGCCAAGACCCGTCCCGACAAGCCGATCCCGGCGCGCCGGCGTCGGCGAAATGGTGGCTCGCCGAGTACGGCATCACCCCGACACGCTGACTACCAAGCTCTGAGTACCTGCGTGGTGTCGAAGGCGTTCGAGGTCGACCCCGATGGGTAGTCACTGAGCGCCAGTGGACTGGCCACCTCGTCGACGAGGGGCCCGAAGCGGGTCGCCAGGGGCGCCAGGGCGTCGAGGTCGAAGCCGTACAGCTGCGCCGCGTTGGCGCCGACGCACCGCTGCACGACGTCGGTGGCTTCACCGGCGAAGGCGACGCGCAAAGCCTCGCGACTAAAGGGCCAGGTGCCCTTCGGAGTGTGGGTAGTCGTCGCCCCACATGATGCGGTCCTCGCCAAATTCGGGTCGCAGGGCGGACTCCGACGACCGCAGGAACGACGCACCCACCCAGACGTTGCGGGCGAAGTACTCCGACGGCTTCATCGACATGCCCTTGGCAGCCGCCCCGAAGTACAGGGCTTCGGCCGCGCCGCCGTGGACCATGCGCCCGTAGAACCAGTCCAATGTCTCGAGCCCCCGCGGGAGCCACGCCACGCCCTGCTCGGTGAGCGCTACTTTGAGGTTCGGGAACCGCTCCAACACCCCGCCGAAGATGAGGTGCCACAGCGGGCGGTGGCTGAACCACGGCAGCTCCACCAGCATGATCGCCCGGGCGATGTCGAGCTCGCCGTAGTCGGGGAGGCCCGACCCGGCATGCACGTTGACTACGGCACCGACCTCTTCGCAGAGTCGCCACAGCGGGTCGTAACGAGGGTCGTAGAGCGGTGGTAAAGGAGATCCGGGCGGGATCGACGGCATCAGGATCCCGCCGAAGATGGCGACGTGCTGCGCTGCCCACGAGATCTCGGCCAGCGCGTCGTCGAGATGGTTCACGAAGACCTGGACGACGCCGGCCCGTCGGCCGGGCGCGGCGGCACAGAAGTCCGCCAGCCAACGGTTGTGGGCTTGGACGCCGGCCCACCGTCGCTCGTAGTCCGCCTCGCTCGGCGGTAGTGCGACGAGATTGCCCTCCTCGAAGAAGGGGGGGACGGTGTTGGGGAACAGGACCTCGGCCACGATGCCGTCGGTCTCGTGCTCGGCCATGCGCCGATCGGAATCCCAACTGCGATACGCGGTGGGGGCGCGGAGGTCGGCGAAAGGGACTTCGTAGGTGGCGGCCCATGCGTCGAATTCGTCGTGGAACCTCGAGGCTAAGTAGGGCCGATAGGCGAGGACGTCGGCCCCGCAGTGGGTGTCGGCCGAAATGACAGTGTAGCGACGCTCCATGTCGACATCTCCTTCAGTGCAACAGCGTCGGGGGCAGGTCCCCATGCGCAATGGCGTCGGCCCGGGCGTGGAGCAGCTTCCCGAAGCGATCGGCGTCGGGGCCCAGGATGTAGCGTCCCTCGTCGAGGTCGTCGAGAACCTTCGCCCCGAGCCAATCGAGGTCGACGACCGTGGTCGGGAGCCCAGCCGCTTCGAGCTGGGCCTTGAACTCGGCGAACGTCGTCCCCGGGGCCGGCGGGCGGGGTCGGATCCGCTCGAGCGCGGGGGGGCGGTTGCGGGCTGCGGTCCAGAGCCCAGTGTCGAGGAGCCCCCCGCCAGGGTAGAAGACGTGCGCGTGAACGGGAGCGTCGACCGAGCGGAGCTGGTGGGCGACGGCTTCGATGAAGCAGCTGACCGCAGCCTTCGATGCGGCATACACGCTCGCGTAGGGCACCGGTGCCACGCCGCCATCGCCTGACGAGGTGGCGACGATCTCGCCCGGCGACGCTGCCTCGAGCATCCTCGGGAGGAACGTGAGGACGGTGGCGGCCACGCCGAAGACGTTCACCGAGAAGCACCATCGCCAGTCGTTGATCTCCTGCTCCCACGGCAGTCCGCCACCCCCGGAGGTCACGCCGGCGTTGGCGAAAAGGATGTCGCAGCGGCCTTCGGAACCGTAGACGTCGTCGGCGAGTGTCATCACCGAGTCCGGATCGGCGACGTCGGTGCGCACCCCGCGAACCGCACCCCGCGACTCGCACTCCTCGACGGCGGCGACAAGGGCAGGGCCTTCCACGTCGGCCACCACTACACGTACGCCTCGGGCAAGCAGCGCGTGGACGATCCCACGCCCGATGCCACCGGCGCCGCCCGTGACGACCGCCACTTTGCCCTCGTAGTCCATCTCCGAGCCCTCAGTCGCCCAGCGGGGACAGGTCGTCGTAGCGCTGGTGCATGAAGGGAACGATCCATTGGGCTGGCACCGTCGAGTGGATCCGTCCTCGCTGGATGGAGTTGCGCTCACCAACGGTCACCTCGACGAGTGAGCGCACCGGGAGATCCGCCACCGGATCAAACCTTGAATCGCGTAGCACGAGCTCACCGTCACACCTGTTGACCCACCGCACGGTCTCCTCCCGCGTGCAGTAGACGAGGCGGGGGTCGGAGTCGAGGCCCTTGCCGTCGGGAGCGGGTAACGCCTTGAAATAGAAGTCCGTCCGCGTCTCCAGGGGCCGGCACCTCGAGCGCCTCCGTGATATGACCGGCGAACTCGGCGAACGTGACACCCATCCGGGTCATTCTCCCCCTTATGGCCTTGTCATCCACCTCGACGGTGACCTGACCGAGTTTCTTGGGCTCTCCAAAGGTTTCGCGGCCACCGATGACAGACTGCTCGGTGCTCATCGGCATCACGAGGCAGTAGTAGCCGACGGTGCCTTCGTGGGTGCACTGCACCGAGAAGCTCCCAGCGCCGAACGTGGGCAGCCCGGGAATATCGACACGCGCAAAGGTGGTCTTGGCGAGTGGCCTCGACGACGGTTCGAGGGGCTTGGGGAGCACCGAAGCCAGAATGTCGGGATCTGTCTCGAACGTCGCGACGAGCACGGTCGACCATGCGCCGACCGAGGTCTTCTCGACCTCGCGACTGCGGAGCTGATCCGGTCCCCTCGCCGCGTAGCGCACGGTCATGCCCGCCCCCTTCGACGACCGACGTCGTTTTCATTCACCCAGTGGGCATCGTCGCAGTGCCCGGTCGTTGCGTCAATTGCCACTCCACGGGAATTGACAATGGCCGAGTTCCCGAACACTCAGCTGGCGCTACGTGGCAATCTCGTCCACGACGCGACCGAGATGCGAGCTGGTCCTCGTGGACTGCCGGAACGTCCCCGCAGATCAGTCGGCGGCGACAGTTTGACTACGTCGGCTTCCGGTGTCGGTAGAGGTGGATTGCCCAGAAGTACGAGACGAGGGCGATTCCGATGCTCCAGGCAGTGGCGGCGATGGCGTTGGAGCCAATCGTGGTGCCGGTGAGCAGTCCGCGCAGAGTTTCGGTTACCGGGGTGAAGGGCTGATAGCGGGCGAACTGCTGCAGCCCTGTTGGCATCGAGGCGGCAGGGACGAACCCGCTGCCGAGGAACACGAGCAGGGTGAGGAACATCGGTGTGTTACTGGCCGTCTCGACGCTCTTGGCGGCCAGGCCGAGTGCGGTGGCGAGCCAGACAAGGGCGAAGGAGAACAGCCCGAGGACCCCGATCGCGGCCAGCCATGCGACGGGGCCGGCAGTGGGTCGGAACCCGAGGGCGATGGCGACGACGATGACGATGGCGAGGCTGGCCAGGGTCTGAATGAGGCTGGCCAGGACGTGGCCGGTGAGCACGGCGGAGCGGGCGATGGCCATGGTGCGGAACCGGTCGATGATGCCGCCGGTCATGTCCATCGCGACCACGATGGCGGTGCCTTGGACGGCTGCAGCCACGGCCAGGGGCAGGATCCCGGGCGTCACATAGTTCAGATAGCCGCCGCGCCCGGCGTGCCCACCGGCGAGCGCGGCGTCGAGACCATGGCTCAGCTGACCTCCGAAGACGTAGACGAACAGCACCAGAAAGACGATCGGCATGCCGACGAGCAGGACGGTCATGGAGGGATAGCGGAGCAGGCGTCGCAGGTTGCGGCGCGTCATGGTGGCCGAGTCGCTGAGGGTGTAGGTCATCGACGTCATGGCAGGGCGAGGGCTTCCTCGGTGGGGCGACCGGTGACGGCAAAGAACACGTCATCGAGATTGGGGCTGTGGATCGACAGGTGCTCGACCTCGACACAGGCGTCGTCGAGCAGTCCGAGCAGTTGGCGCAGCGAGGCGACCGTGCCATCGGTCGGCACCTCGACCTGGAGCTCCTCCTCATCGCAGGAGGCGCCGTCGAGGAGGTCCGCAACCGCCCGCAGGGCGCTCGGTGTGGCGAGCCGCAGGCGGACATGGCCGCCGGGGACGCGTCGTTTGAGCTCGTCCGACGTACCTTCGGCGACGATCTGGCCGTGGTCGAGAACGGCGATCCGATCGGCGAGCTCGTCGGCCTCATCGAGGTACTGGGTGGTGAGGAAGATGGTGATCCCGTCCGCGACGAGCTCACGGATGCTTTCCCACATCGTCCGGCGGCTCCCTGGGTCCAGCCCAGTGGTGGGCTCGTCGAGGAAGATCACCCTCGGGGAGCCGACGAGCGTCATGGCCAGGTCGAGCCGGCGGTGCATTCCACCCGAGTAGGTCGAGACCGGCTTGTGCGCGGCATCGGCCAGGCCGAACCGGTCGAGCAGCTCGCTCACCCGCGCCCGCCCGGCGCTGCCCAGATGGTTCAGGTCGGCCATCAACCGCATGTTCTCCATGCCGGTCAGCAATTCGTCCAACGCGGAGAACTGTCCAGTGACCCCGATCGTGGCGCGCACCTCGTCCGGATCGTCCACCACGTCGTGGCCGGCCACGCGCAGCCGTCCTGCGTCTGGGGCAATCAGGGTGGAGAGGATCCGTATCATCGTGGTCTTGCCGGCGCCGTTCGGACCGAGCAGAGCGAAGACCGTTCCGTCGGCGACCGTTAGGTCGACGCCGTCGAGCACCACCTGCTCACCAAAGGACTTTCGCACCCCGGTAGCGACGATCGCCGGTTGGCGGGCACTGCTCATCGTGGTCCTCCTTGAGGCGGCAGTTCGGGTAGGTCCCCGGACTCGACCAGAGCGGCGCGACGCTCGTTCCAGTCCTTCTGGAATGTCAGGATCTCCTCCACCAGGAAGTCGGCGAACGCCGACAGCTCCAGGAGGATGGCCCGACGTTCCGTGGGCGCGTCGTGCAGCACATGCAGGCCTTCGCGCGCCAGCTCTCCCAACTCCTCGTACTCGGTGACGTCCATCCCCATCGACTCCGGCGAGCTCATGTCGATGCGGACCCGGTCCATCCTCTCGCCCGCAGACCGTGACCGACTGATGACGTGCAGCGTCTCGAGGGCCTTCACCGCGCCGGTGATCGCGCTGCGGCTGGCCAGAAGTGCCTCGGCCAGCTCGCCGATGGTCTGCTCCGGCGGGTCGCAGACGGCGAGGTAGCCGAGGAGGCGGCCGACCATGGGGGGGAAGGCGTACCGGCGGGCGTAGAACCTGCCCATGTGGTCGGCGAAGGTGATCTCGGCGTCGGTCGGCATGTTCACAGAATACACGGATATCGGAGATAACACAAATCTGTGTTATCTCCGACCGGCAGGGGCGGCTCAGCCAGTGATGCCGCAGTACGCCTTGATACGGCCTGAGGCGTTCTCCATGGCCGGTGTGTTCGCCAGGGCGGCGTCGTTTTGTGCGATCGCGGCGTTCGCGCCGGTCGAGGAGGTCTGCACATCTCGTTTGATGGCGCGAGGAGCTTTGGCTCCGAGGTCCTCGACCGTGGTCTCGTGGGTGATGAGAAAGGAAACCTCCGACGAGGAACCACTCGAACGGAGACCGGCGGCAAGGGGTACGGCGTCGCTGCAAAATGCTGTACCTGCTCCAGGGGCGGGCGTACCGCACGACGCCGCCACTCCCCCACAAGGATCGCCGTCCTCGCCCAACGTGCCTTCACCTGGCCCATGATCAGGGTCGCGGCGCGGAAATTGACCATCGGGGATGACCCCGACACCGATGGTAGGGGTGGCGGCCTCTGGCCGGGAAGATCGCTCGGTCACCGGTGTGGCGGCTGACCCGCCTCTAAAGCCCGCTCACGTCCAACGCGCCACTAAGAATCCCTATCTTGCCAATCGAGTGTTCGCAATGACCGACAAGCCGTTGCTCGACCCGACAATGCCATCGTCGCGTGCAAGGTAAAGGTGGGTCTGGGCCCCAGTCATAGCCGGGGAGAAGAAGAATCCCTGCACATGCGTGCATCCCAGTGCGGCGAGCGCATCGCGTTGCTCCAGATGCTCCACCCCTTCGGCGGTGGTTTCCAGGTGAAGCGTCTGTGCGAGCTGCATGATGGCGTTGACAAACCCTCGGCCTTGCTCGTCGTACACAAGGTGGTCGATGAACCGTTTGTCGATCTTGAGGATGTCGATCGGGAGTTCTGCGAGCGCAGCAAATGAAGAGTAGCCCGTACCGAAATCGTCAATTGCGACTCGAACTCCGGTTCGGCGGAGTTCGTCGAGGGTCGCGATTACGTGTCGTGACTCCGAGGCCAGAATCGACTCGGTGACCTCGATGACGAGCGACGATGGTTCGAGATTTGCGAGCGCCAGTGCGTCGGCTACGTGCTCGAGGAAGCTGGGGCTTGCGAGTTGTAGGCGTGACGCGTTGACCGAAATGCTGGGACGTAGATCGGGGGACGCAGTGTGCCATTGCTGAGCTTGTCGGCATGCCTCGACAAGCACGGCGCGGCCGAGCTCGATAATGAGACCTGATTCCTCGGCGAGTGGAATGAACGTATCGGGGGGCACAAAGCCTCTCGTCGGGTGCTGCCACCGAGCGAGTGCCTCAAAGGATGAGACCTGCCACGTGTCTGTGTCAATGATCGGCTGGTAGTACACGGTCAGGGCACCGTCTCGTATCGCGCCACGCAGGTCTTGCTCGAGACTCATGCGTTCCACGGCAGCCGTATGCATGGCAGCTTCGAAGACGCGATAGCAGCCCTTTCCCTCTCGCTTCGCTCGGTACATCGCCGCGTCGGCGTCAGCGATCAGGCGGTCGGCTTTGGCACCCGTTTTGTTGGTTAGCGACACTCCGACACTCGCCCCGATCGTGACCTCTCGCCCAGGGAGCGACAGGGGACTGACGAGTGCATCGAGAACCCGTTGCGCGACCCGGCCTGCCTGGTCCGCTTCATCGAGTTCGTCAAACAAGAGGGCGAACTCATCACCACCGAGGCGGGCAATCGTGTCGAATCCCCGAAGCCGTGCCTCGAAGCGCTTGGCGACCGCGATCAACAATGCGTCGCCAGTGAGGTGGCCAAGACTGTCGTTCACGTTCTTGAATCCGTCGAGATCGACAATCATGACCGCGACGTATCCGATGTCTCGTGCGTGTCGACTCAGTGCATGCTCGAGCCGGTCGTTGAAGAGCGCGCGGTTTGGCAGGCCCGTCAGTGGGTCGTGCATGGCTTGATGGCGGATGGCGTCTTCGGCGCCGAAACGCACGGTCGCCGAAAGGACGATACCAGCGACCATTTCAACGAATAGTTCGTCGTCACGCGTCGTTGGCGTGTCCGTGAAGACCTCGATGTAGGCAAGCGGCTGCTCAGGGTCACCCACCGGAACGCGGAGAGCCGGTGGATCGCCTGCTACGGCCAACCCCGCGCCGAGACCCACCGAGTCGATCTCCTCGCCCCCTTGCTGGCTGCGACTCACGCTGTCACCGACGCTGATAATCCGACAGTTACTTGCCTGCACAGTACGGACGATCACATCGGCTGCGGACTCCACGGATTCTTCGAAGGTCGTTGCCCGCAGTACCTCTCGTCCGAGATCGGAAATCGCCGCTTGGCGCTCCAAGCGTGCTCTGCGTGCGGTGACGTCGCGTGCGTTGATGACCATCCCCGCGACGGCGAGATCGTCGAGCAGGTTCGTTGCGAGTCCCTCGAGCCAACGCCATGTTCCGTCGTCGTGACGGACACGGAAGGAAAACTCCACCGACTCCCCGGGAACTCCGAGCGTGCGCCGCAGGGTGAGACGGAGGTTCTCGATATCGTCCTCGTGAACCAGCACTCCCGCCTCAGATCCCAAGAGCACCTTGGGCTCATAGCCGAGCACCTTCGTACACGACGGGCTCGCATACGTCACCGTGGTCGTCACGTCGACGACGAACACCAGGTCGGAGGAGCTCTGCACGAGCGCTCGGAACCGCCTCTCGCGACTCTCGGTCAACGTTGCTGATTCTTCCCTGTCGATCAAAGCCGAACGCAGAGACCGGTACGAGAACACGATGCCGATCCCTGTCAAGATCGCCAGCCCGTGGACCTCGGGGATGGGCAGCAACGAGGGGACCCAACCGAGCGCGATCAGTCCTTCACCTGCAGCCAAACACGACAGAGTCCATCCCAGCACCACGCGCTGAGAGGACGAGCCCGTCACCGCCAACGCGTCTTGACCGACAAGGACCAAGCCGATGCCGAGCGCTGGACCCCAACCGGTCGCATAGATGACGGCGGTCACGAGGATCATTTGCGACGCGATGAGGACGTGCAACTGAACGCGGCCGTGGGATCGGTCCCACCAAAGTCCAGCCGCGGTCGTGAGCAGCTGTCCACCGACCAGGATCAGCGGAATCAACCAGATCGGCGTCCGAGCAACGAGATGCAACTCCCGCAACGCCAAGATGGCGACTGCTGCGAGCGGCCCCATGCACAACATGGCCGCGAAATGCGCTCCTCTCGCCTCGCCCGACACGAGCCGACGCAGCCGACCAATCGCCATAACAAGGGATCGACCAGGTCAGAGGCGTTCTTGAGGCCCCCACCCTGGGCGTTAGAGAGTCCACCAGCGTGCCCAGCCCACGCTCGTCATCCGAGGGCGTTGCGAGCCGAAACGGCCCCCACGAGGTGCCAGGACGTGGATATTCCGATTCCGGGCCGATTGGCTCTTTGCTCGTGCTTACTCTCGCGAGCATGAGGTGACGGCGGGGGGGCGGGAGTATCGCCTCCCGGCGATCAACGATCGGCGTAACCCCGGCCCTGTACGGAACGCCCGGACTGTCCGGACCATCGCCCCCGTCGCAGCGGACGGCGGCGGACGGCGGCGGAGAGGAGATCGAAGACGACGGCTTGTTGCAATCAGTTTCGCGAGGCGCGACCGTCTAGATCCTCGTAGAGCCGTGCGTGCCGGTCGCGCCCACGGTCACAGGAGGCAGGCGATGAGCAGGGTCATTGCAGGGATCACGACGTCGGTCGATGGGTACATCACCGGACCAGATGACGGCCCCGGCTGCGGCCTCGGCGTGGGGGGCGAGCGACTTCACTACTGGGTCTTTGGCGGTCCGTGGAGCTACGACTCAGGTGACCGTGGCGAACCGACAGGCCAGGACAAGGCCTGGTTGGACGAGGCCATGGCCGAAGCCGGTGCCGTCATCGGCGGCCGGGGCACATACGAGGCGGCCGGGCACTGGGGCGACACGAATCCGTGGGGCCTGCCGTTCTTCATCGTCACCCACCACACGGAGGACCAGCCCCCTGGCGACCACTTCACCTTCGTGGGCAGCATCGCCGAAGCTGTCGAGCGGGCCAAGGCTGCCGCCGGCGACAAGGATGTCCACGTCATGGGGGGCGCGGACATCATCCGCCAAGCCCTCGTCGACGAGTATGTCGACGAACTCACCCTCATCATCGCACCGGTGGTCCTCGGTGCCGGCAAGCGCCTCTTCGAGGGATTCACCCTGTCGCTCGACCTCGAGCATCTCGGCGTCCGCCAGTCGTCGTTCGCGACCTTCATCGACTATCGGGTCAGGAAGTGACAAGGGACTCCAGTCGATCGGGCGACGGCACGACGGATATCGACATCCTTTGCGCCGGAGTCGGATGACCGATTCCTGCACATTTCGGGACGCAATCTGTATGCACGTGCGCAGGAGAACCAGTCCTTGACCCCGACGCCGGGAACTCTCAGGAGTGAAGGTGCTCAGCCCTTCCAGGACCGACAGGAGCGGCGGGAAACGTGATTGACTTCCAGTTTGTGAAGAGTGTCTTGACCCCCGCTGCGTGGCACGTTGGGCGAACATCATGACGATTGAGGCGTTCTCAGTTGACCATCTCGCAGAGCAAGCGTGTCAGGCGACAGGGCTGAATGACTTTGGCGAAGCGACTTGGCGTGAGGGGGCCGCCCTTCTGGTCCAAGAGCTGAATCACGGAGCCAAGCTGAACGAGCTTGGTTGGGTGATTGCTGCCACCGAGATCGTCAGCTACCTGAGCAACAGGCTGCGCGTAATCGACTGGGTGAAACGCAACCCCGAGATCACAGCCCGCGACGTCCGTCCGCCGATCGTCGTCCTCGGCCAACCTCGAACGGGCACGACCATCCTGTTCGACCTGCTTGCCCAGGACCCCGCCAATCGCGTCCCTCTCACCTGGGAGGTCGACCAACCTTGGCCGCCTCCGGAGACCGCGACCTACGAGTCCGACCCGCGGATCGATGAGGTGCAGGCAAATCTGGCGAACACCGAGCTGCTCCTTCCGGGCTTTCTGGGCATGCACGACATGGGGGCGCGGCTGGGCCAGGAGTGCGTGCGGATCACGGGCGCGGAGTTTCGCAGCATGATCTTCTCCACCCAGTATCGGGTTCCTGAGTACCAATCGTGGCTGCTCCACCAGGCCGACATGGCACCCGCCTACCGGTATCACCGACTGTTCCTCCAATACCTGCAATCGGCGCACTCGGCCGAGCGCTGGGTGATCAAGTCACCTGCGCATCTGTGGTCCCTCGGGCCCATGATGCGCGAGTACCCCGGGGCCTTGATCGTCCACACCCATCGAGATCCACTCCGCGTCGTGTGCTCACTCGCGTCATTGGTTGACCTCCTACGTCGTCTGGCCAGCGACGACGTGGCCATTCGTTCGGTTGCGTCCGAGTGGGTCGATGACATCATCCTCGGTCTCGACCGGGCCGTTGCGGCACGGCGTGACGGTACCGTCCCGGACGGGCAGGCGGTGGATGTGTTCTTCGGGGAGTTTCTGGCCGATCCGATGGCCGTGGTGCACACGATCTATGAGCGCCTCGGGATCGAGCTCACGGCCGAGGCCGATGGCGCCATGCACAAATTCCTCGCCGAGAATCCGAAGGAGAAGCACGGCGGGCACCGCTACTCCTTCGCCGACACCGGACTCGATGCGGCTACGCTGCGCGAGCGAACGCGCTCGTACCAAGAGTTCTTCAACGTCCCGGACGAGGCCCTCCCGTAGTGTCGGGCCTCCAGCCCACCCCAGCAAGGGTGGGTCACACCAAGGCAGACGGATCGACATATGGCAAGACGTGACGGTGTGATGCGAGCCTGGCGAACGCATATGTACGGGCAGCCGTTGGACGGGCTGAAACTCGACGAGGTGCCGATCCCGGATCCCGATCCCGGCGAGATGCGGATCAAGGTCCACGCTATTCCCCTCAATCTCAACGACCTCGAACGGATCACGGGCGGCAACATGATGGTCCGTCCCGAGCTTCCCTACAGCCCGGGGATGGAGGTCATGGGCGTCGTGGACGCGTGCGGAGCGGGCACCGAGCAGTGGCTTCACCGGCGGGTCGTCGCGATTCCCAATGGAGCGCACGGGGGCTACGCCGAATATGCGTTGTGCCCTGCCGCCTCGACCTTTGACATGCCGGACTCAATTCCGTTACCCGATGCTGCCGCGTTGTACTTCCCGTTCCACCTGGCATGGTTGGGACTAATCGACCGCGCCGAGCTTCGAGCCGGGGAGACAGTGCTCATCCACGCCGCCGCTGGAGGATCGGGATCAGCGGCAATTCAACTGGCCGTCCACACCGGGGCGCGGGTCTTTGCCACCGCTGGTACGGACGAAAAGGTGCGCTTATGCGTGGACCTCGGTGCCCAGGTGGCGATCAACTACCGGACGACCGACTTCGCCGAAATCGTTCTCGCTCAGACGGACAACCAGGGTGTCGACGTCGTCTTCGACAATGTCGGCGAAGCTGTCATGGATAAGTCGATGCAGTGCACAAAGTACAACGGGCGTTACCTGATGATGGGGTTCGCCTCCAACAAGGCCGTCGCCGACGAGAAGTTCCTCGTACCGCGCCGGATCGCCCTGGGCAATCTCAAGATGTGTGGCGTTCTGCTTTCCTATCAGGAACCCGATGCGCTGACGTTCTTGAAGACCGGTATGGGCTGGAACTTTCTTCCCTACCAGCTGGGCGAGCGGATCATGGGAGAGATCATCACGCTCGCACTGGCCAAGAAGATCAAGCCAGTGGTGGGTAGGGTCATCGGCTTCGATGAGATTCCGTCGGCAATCGATGCGATGGCGCGACAGAGAGACCCTGGGCCGCACGGTGGCAGTCCTCGAAGAGTGAGCCTTTCGATCTTGCGGTGAACCTTTAGACCTGGACCTTCTGTATCCGATCCAAGCCCTTCTCGAAGTGATCGACTTGGATTCTTCGCGTCGACGAACCCGCTACGACGGTTCTTCGCGTCGACGAACCCGCTACGACTTCGACTTCGACTTCTGACCAGTGACAGTGAATCGCGCCTTCGCCAGGGTCGTCGAACCCACCTTTGCCACGATCAAATGCACTCCTCGCTTGCCGCCCCGTTTGCCGTGGGGAATCGCGGCCTTACAGCTGAATTCCCCAAGGACGTTGACCGTGGTCTGGCACAGCACGGTGGGCTTGAACGCGGACACGTAATTCACGGTGACGACCTGATTGGGCTCGAAGTTTGCGCCCTGGATCGTGATGGCCGTTCGCTTTCTTCCTGTTCCCGGAGTCGTGGTTAGCGACGGCGACGGGGGCGGTGGCACGGCCGGGGTCACGGTGAGGGCGGCGATCCCGGCGATGAGCCCCGACGTGGCGGTGACGGTGGTGGCCCCGGTGGCCACCCCGGTGGCGAGACCGGTGCTCGAGACCGTGGCGGTGCCCGTCAGCGACGACGACCACGTCACGGAGTCGGTGAGGTTGGCCGTGCTCAGGTCGGAGTAGGTGCCGGTGGCGGTGAACTGTTGGGTGCCTCCCGCCGCGATGGACGCGGTGGTCGGGGAGACGCTGATGCTCACCAGCACGGCCGGGGTCACGGTCAGGGCGGCGATCCCGGCGATGAGCCCCGACGTGGCGGTGATGGTGGTGGCCCCGGTGGCCACCCCGGTGGCGAGACCGGTGCTCGAGACCGTGGCGGTGCCCGTCAGCGACGACGACCACGTCACGGAGTCGGTGAGGTTGGCCGTGCTCAGGTCGGAGTAGGTGCCGGTGGCGGTGAACTGTTGGGTGCCTCCCGCCGCGATGGACGCGGTGGTCGGGGAGACGCTGATGCTCACCAGCACGGCCGGGGTCACGGTGAGGGCGGCGATCCCGGCGATGAGCCCCGACGTGGCGGTGATGGTGGTGGCCCCGGTGGCCACCCCGGTGGCGAGACCGGTGCTCGAGACCGTGGCGGTGCCCGTCAGCGACGACGACCACGTCACGGAGTCGGTGAGGTTGGCCGTGCTCAGGTCGGAGTAGGTGCCGGTGGCGGTGAACTGTTGGGTGCCTCCCGCCGCGATCGACGCGGTGGTCGGGGAGACGGTGATGCTCACCAGCACGGCCGGGGTCACGGTCAGCGCGGCGATCCCGGCGATGAGCCCGGACGTGGCGGTGATGGTGGTGGCCCCGGTGGCCACCCCGGTGGCGAGACCCGGGTGCTCGAGACCGTGGCGGTGCTCGTCACCGACGACGACCACGTCACGGAGTCGGTGAGGTTGGCCGTGCTCAGGTCGGAGTAGGTGCCGGTGGCGGTGAACTGCTGGGTGCCTCCTGCTGCGATCGACGCGGTGGTCGGGGAGACGCTGATGCTCACCAGCACGGCCGGGGTCACGGTGAGGGCGGCGATCCCGGCGATGAGCCCCGACGTGGCGGTGATGGTGGTGGCCCCGGTGGCCACCCCGGTGGCGAGACCGGTGCTCGAGACCGTGGCGGTGCCCGTCAGCGACGACGACCACGTCACGGAGTCGGTGAGGTTGGCCGTGCTCAGGTCGGAGTAGGTGCCGGTGGCGGTGAACTGTTGGGTGCCTCCCGCCGCGATGGACGCGGTGGTCGGGGAGACGCTGATGCTCACCAGCACGGCCGGGGTCACGGTGAGGGCGGCGATCCCGGCGATGAGCCCCGACGTGGCGGTGATGGTGGTGGCCCCGGTGGCCACCCCGGTGGCGAGACCGGTGCTCGAGACCGTGGCGGTGCCCGTCAGCGACGACGACCACGTCACGGAGTCGGTGAGGTTGGCCGTGCTTCCGAGCAAGTAGTGACCGGTAGCCGTGAACTGCTCGGTATTCCCCGCTGCGATGGAGGCCGTTGTGGGGGACACCGTGATGCTCAACAATGTGAGCGCGTCTGACGGCTGACTCGTCAGTCCCTCAACACCTCCGATCGCCGCAGCGGTGACGAGCAACGTCGTAATTACGGCGCGGACCACCTTGTTGATGGCCCGTCCATCCCGTCCAAACATCGAGCCCCCATTTCCCCACCTGCGACGCGCACCGCTGAAAGCTGTGAACAATCAGCAGATACCGCGGCAGCCTCCCAACTGAGCACCCTCAATCACTTCTGGTCGCATGCGGCCGGAAGGGGTCATTTTGACCGCCCCGTGGGCCGTGGCCATCCCAAAGGCAACCCCTCAAACCATGTCCCCAATCGCCTCGCGCCGACGCATCGCCCGCAAACAACCTGCCCCTCATTCCGTACCTCCGAGGTTCCCCTGGAAACGGTGCAATTACTCGGTCACGCCAGGTGATTTCACCTATGTCCGTCGTGCCGGCCCGGGCAAGACACCGACCCTTCGACGAGGCCACTGCAGACGGCCGATGACTGAAACCGTCTCCGGGAGCCACGTGGAATCTCAGTCAGTCAGCGTCAGCGACTTCCCGTCTCGAGTGTTGGTCCGTTACGGAGCGCCGAAGGAGCGCCTTCAAGACGTCGGCGGTCAGTATCCCGATCTGTTCCGGCGTTTGGTCGAAGTCGATCATGAGGGCGTGGGTGGTGAACGCCGACAGATTGAGGGCGAACGCCATGACCAAGTCCGCAGGAGGATCGCCGGTCCCTCCCGCCGTCCGCCACACCAGGTTTACGAGGTAGCTCATCCCTCGCAGCCGGTAATCACGTCGCAGGGCGGCGATCTCGGAGAGGACCGCAGATTCATGCCGCCTGGGAAGGGCGTAGATGCTCCAGAACGCCGCGCCGAAGATGGATGCGGTTCTGGTGTGGAACGTCACCGAGAGGTATTCGATCCAGTCGTCAAGGTCGTCGGCGGGGCGTGGCACGCTCTCGACCCAGCGGTCAAAGTCGGCGCTCCGTCGGGGGAGGCCGCAGGCCTCGAACATGTCCGTTACCGTTTCGGCGATCAACTGGTCATGGCTCACGTAGTGGCGGATGATGGTGCGGCCGCTCACACCTGATACTTCGGCGATCTCCGCGATGGTTGCGCCGAAGCCTCGTCGGGCGACGACCTCCATTGCGGCTCGCCTAATGCGAGACCGAGTGAGGTCTCGTTGTTCCTTTGCCAGCGGCAGTTGTTCTTTCCCAATTGATCTGTCCACAAGACTCCCGCTCCGGAAACCGCCGACAACTCGTCGAGAGAAGACATACACGGGCAAACCCGGATCCCTCTGCAGCGAACGTCCCAACGGTGGAATCTAGCGGGTGAACCTACTTGAGTCTTGGTCCCAGAAAGAAGGGATGGACAGCGGGTTATCACCTCAAGCGATCCAGGTGATTGCACGTAGCTGGCGTTCGCGAAGTCGTCAACGACGGTTTCGCGTCTGCGATGCGGACACCGCCCCAGTGAGGGACTCGCCCTCTTGGCTCTGTTTTGTCGGGGGTACCCGCGTCGGCCACCAGAAGCGAGTTCCCAGGTCGGCGACGAGCATGGGGAGCAGAATCGTTCTGACCAGGAATGTGTCCGCCAGGACCCCGATGGCGACGACGATGCCGATCTCTCGCGACGCCACGATGGGCAGGATGGCGAGCACCGAGAAAGTTCCGGCCAGGATGATACCGGCGGAGGTGAGAACTCCACCGGTGCTGGCAACACCGTTGCGCACGCCGACGGTGATCCCGTCACGCTTCACCTCCTCGCGGACCCTCGTCAGAAGAAAGATGTTGTAATCGACCCCCAGAGCCACGAGGAACACGAAGGTGAGAAGGGGGACGGTCGGATCGACCCCCGGAAGACCGAGGAGGGGTACGAAGATCGCGGATGCCAGGCCGAGCGCCGCCGCGAATGTCACTACAACCGTGGCCACCACAACCAATGGGCCCAGCACCGCCCTGAGCACCAACCACAGGACGATCAACACGACCGCCAGCGCGGCAGGGACGATGAACAAAGTGTCGTGGTGCGACGCGACAGCCGTGTCGAAGTCCTCGGCGGTCTGTCCCCCGATCAGCACGCGGTTGCCCGCGACCGCGTCGGCGGAGTCCCGAAGCTCGCGTATGGCCGCGAACCCCACGTTCCCCGTGGGCTTGACGGACAAGATCAGGTCGAAGCGCGCCATGCCCGCCGCATGCTCGGCCGGCCCCAACGCAGCGGTGAGGGGGAGACGGGAGAGAGCATTCCGAACGGCCGGGACATATGCCGAGTCGGTCACGACCACATCGACTGGCGACACCTCTCCGGCGGGGAAATGGCCCTCGAGAAGGGCATACCCCTGCACGGAAGCTGCCGACGAGGAGAGCTCGCTCAGGGACGAGACGTTGGTGTCGACGGTGATGAGCGCGATGGCGGCGCCGCCTAGGAGCACAAACCCGGCCACCCACACGGGCCGACGACCCCGACTCACGAGCCGCCCGAGCCTCACCCACGGGCCCCGCTGGACGAATCCCGGGGCGGGGCGCGGAACGGCGGGCCAGAAGATCCCTCGTCCCATGACGAGGAGCAGAGCCGGGTAAGCGCCGAGCACCACGACAGCGGCGCAGAGCACGCCCACGATGCCGACGACACCGAAGTCCGCCGTGAGGCTCAAGTTGGCCGGCAACAGACACGCCAGGGTGGCGGCCACGGTGAGCGCCGACGCCGCGATGGCACCTGCCGCCCGCCGCCAAGCGACCATCATGGCCACGCGGTGCTCGCTATGGCGCCGCAACTCCTCCCGATAGCGGGCTGTGAGCAAGAGGGCGTAGTCGGTACCGGCACCAAAGACGATCACGGTGACGAGCGCCGTGCTCTGCCCGTTGATCGTGACCCCGGACCGTCCTAGTGCGTAGATGATGGCTTGGGCCAGGGCCTCGGCGATACCCACACACGCGATGGGGACGACCCACAGCACGGGGCTGCGATACGTGGCAGCCAAGAGGAGCACAACCAGCCCGGCGGTGGCAACCAAGAGCAGGGTGCTCGCTCCCGAGAATGCACCGAGCAGGTCCGCCTGGATGGCCGCTTCCCCGGTGACACGGATCTCGAGGCCGCCGGTGCCATCTCCGAGGTTGGACCTCATCTGGGTCAGGGTGTGCTCGATCGCGACCTCATTGCCGGGGACGGGCACGGTGATCACCCCCACCTTGCCGTCCGGAGCCAGGATGACCCCCGAGGGCGGCCCGACGGCACCTCGGAGCCGAGCCACGAGGCGCGCCCTGTCGGCGTTGGCGTGTGCCATGTCGGTTGTCGTCAGCCCCGATCTCCGGAAGAAGACCACCTCGGCGTCGAGCGCTCGGCCGGAAGGGAACCGTTGGTCGAGCTCCAACGCTCGGGTGGATTGGGCACCGGAAGGGAGGAACTCGGTGAGCCTGTTCGTCTCGACCGAGCCCAGCTTGGCAGCAAACGGAATGGACAGCGCGACCACCGCCAACCAGAAGGTGACCCCGAGCCAGCTCGCCAAGGGCCCGGTGACGAGTTTCGCCAGACGGAGATTCCGGCGACGGCCGGCAGGCTCGGCGTTCGGTAGCACCGGTGGAGCATTACACGGCCACGACGAAGCTCACCATCGCCGGCGCGCATAGCCACCGATGATCGAAGCGCTCCCTATGGCCGCGTCGCGCAGGGGTAGCAACTACCGAGTGTCGGCGACGGGGGCGGGAGTTGGGACCCTGCCGGTGAGTTTCAGAACATCCCGACGCATCGTCACTGCAACTGCGTCTGTCTAGACGATCGTTGCATCACTGTTCGGCCAGGATGGCGGCAACCTCCAACACGGGGTCTCGGACGACCGGGCCGGTGGTGGTCACTTCGGCCCTGACGATGGTCCCATTGAACGGGAACGGAGCCGTGTAGCCCTCTCCCACCGCCGGGCCCCATTCGTAGCCGCACGTGACACCGACCCCGACGCCGTTGAAACCGGCCGGCGTGAAGCGGTCGATGGTGCCTTCGGCCACCACATCTCCGTCGTAGAGCAGCGTGGCGGGTCCGCCCAGGCCTTCGTCCTTCTCGAACGTGAACCCGACGGTGTGACGACCCGACCCAAGAGGCGCGTCGGCCTGCAACACGTGACGGGTCTTGCCGTAGAGGTTGTGGACGTAGCGCAGGCGCCCGTCCAAAAGGTGAAACGACCAACCGCCGAGGGCGGAGCCCAGTGCGAGAAGCACCCCGTTGGGGACCGTTCCCTCATGAACCTCGATCGTGACGCTGATGGCGTGGGACCGGTTGCGCACGTTGACCGCCACCGGCTCCGGGACCTGGGCCCCTCCCGGGAAATACCGAAAGGTGTCACGCGGGTGTCGGTGATCGGGCTTGGGGTGAGCAATGGCCTCGAGGACACGATTGTCGAGAGGAAGCACGTCGTTGCGACGCGCCTCGTCCCACCACCGTTCGACGAGATCGGCCACCTTCTCCGGGTATTCGGTAGCCAGGTCGTGCACCTCCGAGTGGTCCTCGGCCACGTGGTAGAGCTCCCACACGTCCTCGTCGAACGGCGCGTTCACTTTGAGCCCGTCGTCGTAGAGGGGACCGACGGGATGAAAGGCCACCGCTTTCCAACCGTCGTGATAGATGGCACGGGAACCCAGCATCTCGAAGTGCTGGGTGATGTGGCGACCGGGCTCATCCTGGCCGTTACCACCGAGGAGATAGGCGACGCTGGTGCCGTCGAGGTGTGACTGGGTGACGCCGTCGATCTCTTCGGGTGCGCTCACCCCCACCAGTTCGAGCACGGTGGGTAAGACGTCGACGGCGTGGGCGTACTGATAGCGGATACCCCCGTGTGCGACCCGGCCCCTCGCGGGAAGCGACACGATGCACGGGTCAGCCACGCCGCCTTCGTGGACCTCGCGCTTCCAGCGCTTGAAGGGGGTATTGCCGGCCATGGTCCAACCCCACGGGTAGTTGTTGTGGCTAAGCGGGCCACCGATCTCGTCGATGCGGCGGTACATCTCCGACACCCCGGCCGGGTCGAAGTTGGAGAGGCGAATGTCGTTGATCGATCCCTCCCTCCCTCCCTCGGAGCTGGCGCCGTTGTCGGACACCACGATGACGACGGTGTTGTCCGAGTCACCGAGGTCGTCGATGAAATCGAACAGCCGGCCGATCTGGGCGTCGGTGTAGGACAGGTAGGCGGCGAAGCACTCCATGAACCGCTCCGCCAGCTCCCGTTGGCGTTGTCCCAGCGTGTCCCAGGCCGGGACCCACGGGGGGCGCGGTGACAGCTCGGTGCCGGCGGGGATGATCCCGATCTCGAGCTGGCGGGCGTACGTCTCTTCCCGCCACCGGTCCCATCCGCCCGCGAAGTGGCCGCGGTAGCGCGCGATCCAGTCGGCGGGCGCGTGGTGCGGTGAGTGGCACGCGCCGGTGCAGAAATACAAGAAGAAGGGTTGGTTGGCGTCGACGGCGCGCAGGTCCCCCAGGAACTCGATGGCGTGATCGGCGAGATCGGCGCTCAGGTGGTAGCCCTCCTCGGACGATCCAGGGGGCCGGATGGCATGGTTGTCGTGGTACAAGGCCGGCATGAACTGATGCGTCTCCCCACCGTGGAAGCCGTACCACCGGTCGAAGCCTCGACCCAGAGGCCACGTGGCGCGTGACGCCGCCATGTTGGTCTCGTCCTCGGGGGTGAGGTGCCATTTGCCCACGGCGTACGTGGCGTAGCCGTGGGCTCGCAGGATCTCTGACAGGTAGCCGTTCTCTCGGGGCGGCTTGCCCCAGTACCCCGGGAAGCCGATGGCCAGGTCGGCGACCCGCCCCATGGCACTTCGGTGATGGTTCCGCCCCGTGAGCAGACACGCCCGGGTAGGAGAGCAGAGGGCGGTGGTGTGGAAGTTCGACAGGCGCACCCCACGATCGGCCAACCCATCGAGCACGGGGGTATCCATGTCGGATCCGTAGCAGCCGAGCTGGGCGAAGCCGACGTCGTCGAGCACGACGAGGACGACGTTGGGCGCTCCCTCGGGCGGTGTCGGCACCGGGGGCCACCAGGGCTCCGAGTCCCGCCAATCGCGTCCGATCCGGCCCCCGAACTCGGCTCGTGCCATCTCGCTCCCTCCCCAGTGCCTACGACGGGCGCCAGCATGCCAGTCGGCGACGACAACCAGCCTGCCGAAGGTCGGATGCACTGGCTGACACCGGGCGACCCGGTGCCCCCTAATGTCGCGAGGAAATTCGTCGAGCGAAAACTGAAGGTTGAGTGTGATATGGAAGAGGTCGGGGAAGACCAGGTGAGCGAGCCGACCAGTGATCCGTCCACCAAGCCCAGCGACGATGCCGAGCGGTCTCCGTCAACGCCAGAAGCTCGTCTCGAGCGGCTCCTTGGAACGCTCGTGTGGGTGGGAGACCGCGTCGTCGCCCCGACGCTTCGAAGCCTTTCGGACAGTGACCTCAAAGAACAATCGGCGGTGATCCGAACCGCCGTGCACGCGCTCAGACGCAAGCACAATCCGACGGCATTTCTCACCCAGCCCCAGTACCGCTCCGCGGTCCCCTTGGTCGCCGACGCCGTCTCCCAGGACTGCCAGGATGCGGTGGTCTCCGCCCTGGGCGACGCCGCCGATGACCCCGACCGCCTCCAGGTCCTTGCCGCGCTTGAGGAGGTCGGAGACCGATTCCCGGTGAATGTCGTTGCGCTCGCGCTCGCCTACGTAGCGGTTGCCGACATGCCTGCGGCTGACGTGTGCGACGAGATCCTCGAGTCCGAGGCACGCTACGAGCTTCCTGTCTCGACCCCGCCACCCAGCTAGGCGTGGGGCACCCGATCAGGGGGCGTGAACGTGCATGCGCTGAGCCCCGTTCGCCGGGAGCTCACAAGCCGGCCACGAGATCCTCCATGGCTTGCAACTGCTCGATGTAGTGGCTCCGGGAATGGTGCCGGAAACGGAGGCTCAGGCCCGTCGCACCCAGCTCGACGAACCCCCGCACGACATCGGCGGCCTCATCAGGCGCACCGGCGGGATCAACAGGTGGGTCGGGCGGAAAGATCAAACTGAATGGCCGGTCCCGCGCCGCGATCGCATCCTTGACCTCGGGGTCGCCGAGGATCGGTTTCAGGTCCTGGAGTTTCAAGCGGAAGGGGATCCAGCCGTCGCCCAGTTCGATGGCCCGCCGCAGCGAACGCCGGGTGCGGCCTCCCACCCAGATGTCCAAGGGGCGGGGCAGTCCCGACGGTTCCACCACGAATCCCGAGTATTCGAAATGGGTTCCGCTGTAGACAGGCTCGCGTACCCCCCAGCTGGCCCGGATGGCCCGAAGGGCGTCGTCCGATCGTTCCCCTCGCCCCTCGAACTGGTGGCCGAGGAGCTTGAACTCGGGCTCGAGGGAGCCGACGCCCACTCCGAGGATCACCCGGCCGTGGCTGGCGACGTCGAGTGTGCCCCATCGCTTGATCAGTTCCAGGGGGTGGTGATACGGGAGCACGACCACGTGGCTGAGTAGGGAGATGCGCTCGGTGTTTGCCGCCACGAACGCAAGCGTGGTGGTGGGGTCCCAGTAGCGAGGCCCCCGCACGTCCGTCGCCGATTGTGGAATGGCGATGTGCTCCGAGCACGCCACCCAGTCGTAGCCGAAGCGCTCGGCCGCCTTGGCCACAGCGACGATGTCGTCGATGGTGCCCGTCGACTCCCAACTGGGCGGGTCGAAACGGGGATTGATGTGGACGACAGGCGTCACGATTCCCAGGCGGAGCTGCACGGAGTCGTCCCTTCAGGATTCGACGGGGGTGCCACCCACCGAGCGGCGCATCGCCGCGTGCAGGCGGTTGGGCGTGAGCACGCCGAGATAGCGCTCGTCGTCGTCGACGGGGATCCAGCGCACGTCGTGCTGGAGCATCTCGCCCAGCGCGGCCCGCAACGTCGTGCCCAGTGGCACCTGGGCCGCGAACTTCTCGGTGTGGGTGCCGACGGTCCCTTCGGTGCCCGGCTCGAGCGAGACCCACCCCACCAACCGGCCGTTGGCGTCGACCACGACCGCCGTCTTGGCCTCGGTGCCGTCGGCCAGGGCTCGGGCTTCGTCCATGGTGGCGGTCGGAGAGATCACCGGTGGATGAGCCAGGTCCTCGGCCTCGATCCGCACCACAGCCAGACGCCGAACACCGCGGTCCGCCCCCACGAAGTCCGCCACGAACGGCGTGGCGGGACGTCCCAGGATCTCGGCCGGTGTGTCGTACTGCTCGAGCACACCACCCTTGGAGAGCACGGCGATGCGGTCGCCGAGCTTGGCCGCCTCCTCGATGTCGTGGGTGACGAAGACGATCGTCTTCTTGAGCTCCTTCTGCAGATCGAGGAACTGGTTCTGCAGGCGTTGGCGCGTGACGGGGTCCACAGCGGCGAAGGGCTCGTCCATGAGCAGCACGGGGGGATCGGCGCCGAGCGCTCGGGCCACGCCGACGCGCTGGCGCTCGCCTCCGGAGAGCTCGTGCGGAAAACGCCGGGCGTAGCTCTTGGGGTCGAGGCCGACGAGCTCGAGCAACTCGTTGACGCGGCGCTCGACCCGGGCACTGTCCCATCCGAGGAGACGGGGAACCACCGCCACGTTGTCGAAGACGCGGCGGTGGGGGAACAGCCCACCCTGTTGGATCACGTACCCGATGCCCCGGCGCATCGTCACCGGGTCCTTGGTGAGCACGTTCTCGCCGGCGATGAGGATGCGGCCCGAAGTCGGCTCGATGAGCCGGTTGATCATGCGCAAGGTGGTTGTCTTGCCGCATCCGGACGGTCCCACCAGGACGCTGAGCTCTCCGTCGTCGACCTCGAGGCTCAGGTCCTCGACCGCCACGTTTCCGGGCCCGTAGCTCTTGGAGACGTGCTCCAGGGTGATCACGGGTTTCCACGTTACGCCCACGGTTACAGTCTCGGCTGATGGAGACGGCACAGCCCTTCTTCCAGTGGAGCTACGTCACGGGTCAGTGGAGCCAGATCAGCTCCGACCTGTTGCAGCACATCTCGCTCAGTCTGATCGCGGTCGGCATCGGACTGTGCCTGTCGGTTCCCCTGGCCTTGTTGGCGTGGCGCTACCGGGTCCTTCGGTCCCCGATCGTCGGGTTTGCAAGCACCTTGTACATCATCCCGTCGTTGGCGCTCTTCGCCATCCTCGGGCCGATCACCGGATACGTGGCCTCGTACCCCACCGCAGAGATCGCCCTCGTCGGTTACACGTTGCTGATCCTCATCTGGAACACCGTGGCCGGTCTCGACGCCGTGCCCGCCGAAGCCCGCGAGGTGGCAGTCGCCATGGGCTACACCCCGCGTGCCGCGCTCGTGCGTGTCGACCTGCCTCTGGCGCTTCCGTATGTGTTCGCCGGACTGCGCGTCGCCACGGCGACGGTCATCGGCCTCGTCACGGTGACGGCGCTGATCGGACTGGGTGGACTCGGTCAGCAGATCACCTACGGGTTCAACATCGGCTACTACACCCCGATCATCGTCGGACTCGTGCTGTCGGTGGTCCTCGCCGCGCTGTTCGATCTGATGATCGTCGGCGTGCAACGACTCGTCGTCCCCTGGTCGCGGTCGGGGCGCCGGGCCCGGGCGGTGTGACGTGGCGATCTGGGACCACTTCCGGCACTTCGTGGCCAGCGTGGCGGGCTGGTTCACCACAGCCGCCAACTGGAAAGGATCGAGCGGCATCCCCGAGCTCGTGTGGCGTCAGGCGGAGCTGTCGGTGGCGGTCGTGATCGGCGCGCTCGTCATCGGAGGAGGCATCGGGCTCGTCCTCGGCCACACCGGTCGGGGTGGGTTGGTGGCGGTGAACGCCGCCAATGCGGCGCGGGCCGTGCCGAGCCTGGCGTTGCTGACCCTGTTCGCCATCGTGCCGTGGATCTCGCTGCGGTGGGGCGGGTTCCTGTGCCGCGTTCCTGGCGCTCGTGGTCCTCGCCATCCCCCCGATCCTCACCAACACCTACGTCGGCATGCGCGAGGTGGACGCCGAGGTGCGGGACGCGGCCAAGGCCATGGGCCTGACCGGTGGACAGGTGCTGCGCACGGTCGAGCTGCCCCTCGCCACCCCGTTTCTCATGGCCGGGGTCCGCACCGCTTCGATCGAGGTGGTGGCGACCTCCACGCTGGCCGCCTATGTGAGTTATACCGATCTCGGGACCCCGGTCATCTCCGGGCTCAACACGAACAACACCGTCGAAGCCTTCGCCGGCGCGCTGCTCGTGGCGCTGCTGGCGGCGGTGGTGGCGCTCGGCCTGGGGGTGTTGCAACGGATCCTCACCCCGCTTCCCCTGCGACGGCAGATGCCGAAGGGGCTCGGGGCCACCACGCGGGCGCAGGCACCGGCCGTGACCTGAACCACAAAAACTTGACTATTTCCATCGGCTTAGGAAACACTACGGCCCACGCTTCTCGACCTCGTCCTGGTCTGAAGACCTCGGGACCGGTTCTCGCCACCCCCAGCAGATCGACCCCCAGCAGAGGAAGGCTTCCCCCATGTTGCTCCGACGTTCATTGATGACGATCGCTGCTGTGGGCACGACAGCTCTTGTCTTGGCCGGTTGCAGTAGTACGCCGTCGACGCCGTCGTCCGCTCCGAAGCCGACCATCAAGATCGGGGCCACCAACTTCGAAGAGCAGGAGATCGTCGCCAACCTCTACGGCGACGTCCTCACCCACGCGGGCTACAAGGTCACGGTGGAGCCCGCCCTCGGGACCCGGGCCGTCGTCGTCCCCGCCCTCGAGCACGGCCAGATCGACCTCGAGCCTGACTACGCGGCGTCGCTGTTGGGCTATCTCCACGGCGGCAAGCCCCAGCCCGCCGGCACCCAGATCTCCACTGCCATCGCGGCGGACAAGACGGCGCTTTCTTCGTTCGGGGTCACCGTCCTGCCCGCCTCGAGCGCGCTCGACACCAACGTGTTCGCCGTCACCCAGGCCACCGCCACCAAGGACCACCTGACGACCATCTCGAGCCTGGCGCCCTACGTGTCGAAGATGATCCTGGGCGGACCGCCCGAGTGCCCGACGTTCGCCGGGTGCGAGCCCGGGCTCGAGTCGGTGTACGGACTGCACTTCGCCAGCTTCAAGTCCCTCGACGAAGCGGGGCCGCTCAGTGTGGCCGCCCTCAAGAACGGCGAGGTCCAGGTGGTCGAGCTGTTCTCGAGCGACGGCAACGTCGTGAGCAACAACTTCGTGGCGCTCGTCGACGACAAACACCTCGAGGGAGCGGACTACATCGTCCCCGTGATCCGGAAGTCGGTGGACACCACCGCGGTGGCGGCCGCCCTGAACTCACTGGACCAGAAGTTGACGACGACCGCCATCTCGCAACTCAACCTCGACGTCACCGCCCAGAAGGAACAGCCCGCCTCGGTGGCAAGGACGTGGCTGGCGTCGGTCGGCTTGGGTTGAGCCGCGCCGGCAGCGACGTTCCTTCCTGAAGGAACGACCCGAGACCGGCCGAGGGAGGACGTCGATGTCGCCCGGGAAGGCGGCGGGACGGGTCCCCCCAGGAACCGCTCAGTACCGAGACGGCCCCGTCCCGCGCATCCCCCGATATCGCCTACGGTGGACAAGCCGCCGACGACGGTAGAACGATACGCCTGACCACTGGCCGTGTCTAGGGGTCACATGGCGTGGCGAAGATTCAGGGGAGGCGCGTTCCGATGGCAGACACCGGGGCCCCACACATCGACCTCATGGACGGCGAGTTCTATGCCGGAAACCCGTTCCCGACCTTCGCCTGGATGCGCCGCAATGCCCCCGCCTACTACGACGAGGCCAACGACATCTGGGGCGTCTCCCGCTACGAGGACGTCCGGGCTATCGGCCAGGACCCCCAGCGCTTCTCGAGCACGGGCGGTTCGCGTCCCAATACCCCGCTCCCGTACATGATCGACATGGACGCTCCCGAGCACCGGCGCCGGCGCCGCATCGTCAGCGCGGGGTTCACCCCCCAGGCCGTGCGCGACCGCGAGCCCCGCATCCGCCAGGTGTGCGACGAGATCATCGACCGGGTGTGCGAGAAGGGTGCGTGCGACCTCGTGGCCGACGTCGCGGCGCCACTGCCTCTGGTCCTCATCGCCGACGTGCTGGGCTTCGATCCCAAGGACTGGGAGCGGCTCCTCGAATGGTCCGACACCTTGCTCATGTCCCAGGGATCGAAGGACCCCGACGCCATGACCAAGGCCGCCGCCGCCTTCATGGAATGGGACGACTTCGTCCGCGAGCTCATCGACCAACGACGCCGGAGCATGTCCGCCGACGACCTGTTGGGCGTGCTCGTCCAGGGCGAGGTCGACGGCGAACGCATCGACGACGATTCCCTCGTCTACGAGTCGCTCCTGCTGCTCATCGGAGGGGACGAGACCAGCCGTCACGTCATCAGCGGCGGCATGGAGGCGCTCCTGCACCGCCAGGACCAGCTCGACGACCTGCGTGGCGACCGGGAGCTGCTCCCCGGCACCGTCGAGGAGATGCTGCGCTGGGTGACACCCATCAAGAACTTCAACCGCCGGGCGGTGCGTGACGTCGAGCTGCACGGCGAGACCATCGGCGCCGGCCAGAACGTGCTGCTGCTCTATCCGTCGGCCAACCGCGACGAGACGGTGTTCGACGACCCCGAGACCTTCGACATCCGTCGCCAACCCAACGACCACGTCGCCTTCGGGTTCGGGGCGCACCTGTGTCTCGGGCACCGCCTGGCCCGTGCCGAGATCTTCGGCATGGTCGACCGCATCCTCGACCGCCTCCCCGACATCCACCTGGCCGACGACGACACCCATCCGTTGCGGGTATCCAACTTCATCGTCGGATTCGAGACGCTTCCGGTGGCGTTCACACCCAGCGCCCCCGTGGGCGGATAGCCGAGCCCGCGCCAAGGCACCGCTAGACGGAGGACTCTTCGGCGACCTGATCGGCGAAGCGCTGGGCCACCTCGGCGTACTCGGTCATCATCTCCAGCACGACCTGGCGGGCGGGACGGATGCGGTCCATCTGCCCCACCACCTGGCCCACGAAGTAGTTGGCCAGCTTGTTGGCGCCGGATCCCTCGGTGGCGGCGGCGCGGCTGATTCGGTGCTGGGCCTCGGCCACGAGCGCGCTCTGCAGGGGCATGGGCAGCGCTCCGGGTGAGTCGGCACCTTCCCACTCGTCGGTCCAGGCGCTGCGCAGCATGCGCGCCGGCTTGCCGGTGAGCGAGCGTGACCGGATCGTGTCGCGCGACGTGGCGGTGAGGAACTTCTGTTTCACCGCCGGATGGGTCTCGGCCTCTTCGGTGGTGAGCCACACCGACCCGCACCACACCCCTTCGGCCCCGAGGGCCAGGGCGGCCGCGATCTGGCGGCCGTTGCCGATGCCGCCCGCCGCCAACACCGGCGTGGGTGCCACCGCGTCGACGACCTCGGGCACGAGCACCATGGTGGAGATCTCGCCGGTGTGGCCGCCCGCCTCGGTCCCCTGGGCCACGATGACGTCGACCCCGGCCGCGTTGTGCCGCTCGGCGTGGGTGAGGTTGCCGGCCAGGGCGGCCACGGCCACCCCGGCGTCGTGGGCCCGCGTCAGCAGCGACGGCGGCGGTGCCCCCAGCGCGCTCGCCACCAGGGCGATGTCATGGGCGAAGGCCACGTCGAGCAGCGGCTCGTAGCCCTTCGACGCCACATTGGCGAGCACGTTGCGCTCCGATCCCGTCTTCAGGTCCTCGGGGAGCTCGGGCACGCCGTAGCGACGCAGGATCTCGTCGACGAATTCCTGTTGGGCGGCCGGGAGCAGTTGCTTCACGGCGTCGGCGTCGATCCCGCCCTCCTCGGCGCCGGCGTACTTGGCCGGGAGGAGGAGGTCGACCCCGTAGCGCCCGCCCCGGGTCTGCTCCTCGATCCAGGCGAGGTCCACGTCGAGCTGCTCGGGCGTGTGCGCCACCGCCCCGAGGACCCCGAACCCGCCCGCCCTCGTGACCGCGGCCACCACGTCGCGGCAGTGGCTGAAGGCCAGGATGGGGAACTCCACCCCGAGCATGTCGGTGACCTTGGTCTTCACGGTGCCTCCTCGTCGAGCGCCCTGCGAGCGTAGGGGGCCGGTTTCCTGGTAGCCAGGGAGCCCGTGGCGCGCCGCACTTGGATCCTGTTGAGCGCGGTGGCTCTCGGCGTCACGGCGCCGGCGTGCGCAGGAGCCGGACCGACCCCCGCACCGGCGTCGGGGCCGGCCATCACCATCGGGTCCCTCGGCACCACGGTGTCGGTCATCACCGCCACCCTGTATGCCGACGTCCTCGCCCACGCCGGGGCCGAGGTCACCCTGAGCGCCGGCTCGGGAAGCGGCTCAGGGCGGCGAGCCTCGGTGGAGGCCGCCCTGGCGTCGGGGCAGCTCGACCTCTACCCCGACGACGCCGGCGCGCTGCTGCTCTTCCTCCACGCCGACGACACCGCCGCGGCCACCGCGACGGCGACGGCGATGCCGGCGCTGCAGCGACTGCTCGAACCGGCCCGGGTGACGGTGCTCGACCCCGCCCCCGCCCTCGACACCGAGGTGTTCGCGGTTACGCCCGCCACCGCGGACGCCGACCACCTCACCACCTTGTCGAGCCTGCAACCGGTGGCGGCCAAGCTCGTGTTGGGCGGGCCCCCGGGGTGCCCCGGCGCAGTGCAGTGCCAGATGGGCCTCGAGACCACCTACGGGCTGCACTTCAAGTCCTTCACGTCCCTCGACGACGCCGGCCCCGTCACCGTGGCCGCCCTCAAAGGCGGCGAGGTCCAGGTTGCGCCGCTGTCCTCCGACGACGGATCGGTCCTCGGCAACGGCTTCGTGGCGCTGCGCGACGACAAGCACCTCCTCGACGCAGACAACCTGATCCCGGTGATCCGCACCGCCGTGGACACGCGCCGCGTGCGCGACGCGCTCGATGGGGTCTCGGCGCAGCTCACCACCGACCAGATGTCCGAGCTCTCGATCGAGGTGAACGAGGACCACGAGGCTCCGGCCACGGTGGCGAGGCGGTGGCTGGTGCAGCACCACCTCATCTGAGCCAAGATCGGGGCCGGAAACGGGGGTGACCCATGGCATACGACGTGGCAGGGAAGCGGGTGCTCGTGACGGGGGCGTCATCGGGCATCGGGGCGGGCCTGGCCGAGGCCCTGGCCCGGGCCGGGGCGACGGTGGGCCTGGTGGCGCGCCGCACCGACCGGCTCGCCGAGGTGCTCGACCGCTGCCGCCAACACTCGCCGTCGTCGCGGATGTGGGTGGCCGACCTGGCCGACCCGGCCGCGGTCGACGCCCTGGCGGTGGCGGTCATGAGCGAGCTCGGTGGGGTCGACATGCTCGTCAACAACGCCGGGATCCCCAAGCGCCGGCACGTCACCGCCCTCGACGCGGCGACCGTCGACGCCGTGATGAACATCAACTACTCGAGTCCGGTGCGCCTCACCCTGGCCCTGCTGCCCCAGATGCTCGAGCGCGGCGAGGGTCGCATCGTCAACGTGTCCTCGGTGGCGGCCACCCTGAGCCCCCCGGGCGAGGCCGCCTATGCGGCCACCAAAGCGGCGATCACCGTGTTCTCCGAGTGCATGGCCGTCGACCTGTGGGACACGGGGGTCAAGGTGACGGTGATCTACCCCGGCGTGGTCGATACCGAGCTCTTCACCCTCCCCGACAACGACCCCTTCACGGCCCAGGTGGAATCGATCACCGTCGAGGAGGCCGTGACCACCATCCTGGCGGGGGTGGCGGCCGACGCGGCGCAGGTCTACGTGCCGGCGTGGTTCGGCGACGTCGCCTCGAGCAAGGCCGCCGACGTGGAGAAGTTCCTCGCCGGCACGGCCGAGTACATCCGCCAGCAGGGGACGAACACGTAGGTCGTGTGACGAACGATCAGACGGCCTGACCGGAGGTCAGCCCCAACGAATGTTGGCGACGGCCGCGATGATGAGGCCGAGCACGAGCAATGATCCCGCCCGGCGGGTGTGGACGAAGGCGACGGCCGCGAACCACAGCGGCCACACCGGGAAGCCCGCCGGGGGCGCGTCGGGCTTGGGCATGCTGAAGGCCTCCCACGCCTGGACGAGCTTGGGGATGGCCCCGAAGCTCAGCAGGGCGGGCCAGGGTAGGGCCCCCACCGCCACGCACAGCGCCACGGTCACGTAGAAGGCCACCATCATGCCGATGGTCGCGGCGCGCGCCCGGCGCTCGCCGAGGACGACGGGAAGGGTGCGGATCCCAAGAGGCGCGTCGAAGGGGGCCTTGTCGATGTGCTTGCCCATGAGCACGGCCGTGCACAGCAGGCCGTAGGGGACCGACGCCACGATGATCTGCCAGGACAGGTGACCGACCGCAGCGTAATAGGTGCCGCCCACCATGAGCGGTCCCCACACCAGGAACACGTCGGGCTCGCCCAGGCCTCGCTTCTTGAGACGCAGCGGCGGTGTCGTGTAGGCGACCGAGAGGAGGAACCCGCCCAGGGCGAAGCCCACTACGGGCCAGCCCCGGTAGACGGCCAGCACCACCAGGATGGCGAGGTCGAGCACGTTCACCAACAGCGCGGCGCGCGCCAACTTCCCGCGCGACACCATCCCCGACAACACCGGGTGCGGTGCGTACAGGGCGCGCGGATACGACGCCGTATCGGCGCCCACCTCGGCGTCGAAGAGATCGTTCATGAGGTTGTTGGCACAGTGGGCCAGGATCAATCCGGCGAAGGCCAGCAGGAGGAGGCCGGTGTCGAACCCGTGGCGTCGAACCGCCAGCAGCGTCGCCACCGCCCCGGCGACGAGGGTCATGGGAAGGACGGCTGCCCTCGTGAGCACGAGCCAGCGCGACACCGGGTCGAGGGGACGGCCCTTCGGGGGGTTGGTGGTGCGCAGGACCTCGATCCATGCCGAGAAACGTCCCTGGGTGGGTCGGGACGACGGCGCCGTGGCGTCGGCAGGTTGGGGCAGCACGTCGCTCACCCCGGCATCGTACCGAGCGATGCCCGGCAGCGACGAGTCGGTGCGGGCCGCTGTGGTCGAGGGGAGCGGTGGGCCGCCGCCCCTAAGGTGAGCGCTTCGAGCTCCCGAATCGGGCACCCGAATCGGGCATCCGAATCGGGCATCCGAATCGGGCATCCGAAATGCAGCTCCTCGAAGGAGGCCCCTCGCATGACACCGGACACCACCGACAAAGCCCTGGCCGGCCGCACCGCCGTCGTCACGGGGGCCTCGAGCGGGATCGGGCGGGCCATTGCCGAGTCCCTCGGTGCGGCCGGCGCCCACGTGGTGCTCGGGGGCCGCACCAAGGAGGCCATGGACGAGTCGATCACGCGCATCACCGCCGCGGGCGGAACGGCCGAGGCCCATGTCCACGACGTGCGCAACGTGGACGAGGCGCGTGCGCTGGTGGACCAGGCGGTGTCGTCGACGCAACGGCTCGACATCATGGTCAACAACGCCGGCGTGAGCTATCCCGAGCCCATCGTTGACGGCGATCCCGACCACTGGCGCATCATGTTGGAGACCAACATCCTCGCCCTGCTGGTCGGATCACAGGCGGCGGTGCGCGCCATGCGCGCCTGTAACGCCGAGGGCCACATCGTGAACATCTCGTCGGTGGCGTCACTCAACCCCGCCTCCGGTGTCTACGGCGCCACCAAGCACGCCGTGAACTGCATCAACGAGTCGTTGCGCCGCGAGCTGCTCGACGAGTCCATCAAGGTGGTGACGATCATGCCCGGCGCCATCGCCACGAGCTTCGCCCGCAACTTCGACCCCGCCGTGCTCGAGCTCATGATCAGCTCGATGGGTGGCGACGCCGAGCCGGCCCAGTTCACCCCGGGAGGCCGGCTCTCCGACGAGGTGCTCGAGCACGCCCAGCAGTCGATGGCCGACCATCTGTGCGCGCCCGAGGACGTGGCCGAAGCTGTGCTGTGGGCAATCACCCGGCCCGCCGGCGTGCATCTGGCCTCGCTCGTGGTGCGTCCCAACAAAGACCTCACGCTGTAGTCGACGCCGCCCGCCACACCCCCACCGGCCGACCGGCGGCCAGGGGTCACACGAGGAGGCGGAACACCGGGCTGTCGGGCGGCATGAGCTGCACGTCGAGGCCCGAGGTGGCAATGCGCTGCAGCAGGGAGATCAGGTCGTCGCGCTCGGCGAGCTGGACGCCCACGACGGCGGGGCCGAACTCCCGGTCGTTCTTCTTGATGTACTCGAACAGCACGATGTCATCGGTGGGCCCGAGGCACTCGTCGAGGAACTGGCGCAGCGCCCCGGGGCGCTGGGGGAAGTCCACGATGAAGTAGTGCTTGAGCCCCTGGTGCACGAGGCTGCGCTCGATGATCTCGTCGTAGCGGGCCACGTCGTTGTTGCCACCGCTCAGCACGCATACGACGCTCTTGCCGACGATCTCCTCGGCGATGGCGTCGAGGGCGGCGGTGGCCAGGGCACCGGCGGGCTCGGCCACGATGCCGTCCACCTGATAAAGGTCGAGCTGCTCGGTGCACACCCGTCCTTCTTCGACCACCTCGAGGTGCTTTACGAGGTCGCGCACGATGGCGAAGGTCAGCTCTCCGGGCGTGCGGACCACGGCCCCGTCGACGAAGTCGTCCTCGATCTCGATGGTGACGCGCCGGCCCGCCTCGAGCGACCGCACCATGGCCGGCGCGCCGGCGGGCTGGACCCCCACCACCTCGGTGCCCGCCCCGAGGCCGTCGAAGACGACGGCCATGCCCGAGACGAGCCCGCCCCCACCCACCGGGACGACGGCGATGTCGGGAGCAGCGTCGAGCTGCTCCACGATCTCGAGGGCGATGGTGCCCTGGCCGGCGATGGTGGCGGGGTGGTCGAAGGTGGGGACGACCGTCGCTCCGGTCTCCGCCGCGTAGGCACCCGCCGCGGCCAGGGCGTCGTCGAAGCTCTCCCCGGCGAAGTGGAGATCGACGAGGTCGCCGGCCAAGGCCTGGATGCGGGCCACCTTCTGCCGGGGCGTGCGCATCGGTAAGAACACCGCACCGCGCACCCCGAGGTGGCGACAGCTCCACGCCACCCCCTGGGCGTGGTTGCCCGCACTGGCACACACCACGCCCACGGCCAGGGCGTCGGGCGAGAGCCGGGCGATGAAGTTGTAGGCGCCGCGGATCTTGTAGGACCGGACCACCTGGAGGTCCTCACGCTTGATCCACACCGTCGCGTCGTGGCGCTGCGACAGCCGCTCGCTGAGCTGGAGGGGCGTCAGGACGTCCAGGGGGGCGAGGCGGTGCGCGGCGGTGCGCACGTCGTCGATTCCGACCTGCTCGCGCCACACACCTCAGACACTACGGGCCACGACGGCCCGTGCCGGTGCCCCGACCGGCTCCCGACAACCTGCTGGAGACCGCTACCCGAGGGCGTCGACCAGGAGGGGCACCACCTCGTGCCAGTCGCCCACGATGGCGACGTCGGCCCAGTCCAGGATGAGCGCCCCGGGGTCGTTGTTGACGGCGACGATGGTCCCCGCGCCGCGCGCCCCCACGATGTGGTTGAACTTGCCCGACACGCCGACGGCCACGTAGAGGGCGGGGGCGATGCTGTGCCCGGTGATGCCGACCTGACGGGCCCGGGGCAACCATCCCTTGTCGGTGACCTTGCGCGAGGCGCCCAGCTCGGCGCCGAGCACCTTGAGCAACGGGTCGAGCTCGCCATACTCGTCGGGCGCTACACCCGTGCCCACCGCCACCACGGTCCGGGCCGCCAGCAGGGCCTCGACGTCGTCGTCGCGGCCGGCGTCGACGAGCTGCACCCTGCCTCGAGTCGTCCCCGCCACCGCGTCGAGCGGCATCATCGAGTCGACGGGCCGCGGGGCGCGCAAGGACAGGACGCCGGGCCGGACCGTCGCCATCTGCACCTCGGAGCGACAGGTGATCGCCGCCACCAGGCTGCCTCCGAAGGCGGGCTTCCACGCCACCAGGCGGCCCCCATCCACGCCGAACCCGACGGCGTCCCCGGTAAGCCCGGCGCCGATGCGCGCCGCCACGCGGGCCGCCACCTCGCGGCCCCACAAGGTGCCGGGCACGAGCACGGCCCACGGCGGCGACGCCGCACACCAGTCCGTGAGCGCCAACGCGACGTCCTCCTCCACGGTCGTTCCCGTGATGGCCACGACGCGATCCGCCCCCCACGTGGCGAGCTCGAGCGGATCGGACAACCCGGGCCCGATGGCCACGACCGTCCCCGCCACACAGCGGGCGATGTGTACGGCCTCCCCGAGCAGCTCGCGCGCCACCCGGAGTCGATCGGGCTCGATCACGACCGCCACCACCGGAGCCGTCGCCGATCCGGCCCGGAGGTCGGGCGCGGGCACGGCATCGACGTCGGGCTCGGCGCTGCCGTCCGCCTCGGCGGCCGCTCTCCCCGCCGTGTGACGGTGGTGCACGGCATCGAGGGCACCCCACTCCCGCAACAGCTCGACGGCGCGGTCCACCTGGCCGGCGACGTCTCCCGACAGCACGACGCGATGACGGGCCACGTCGACGGTGCGCACGTCACCCACGGCCGTCGGGCTCCCGGCGTCACCCCAGGGACCGGGCCCGAGATCGGGAGCCGTCAGTCGGCGGATGCGGGTCACATCGACGGCGGCGCGCCCGGCGGGGTCGACCTTGCACGGCTCGGTCAGGCGCTCGGCCGTGGACAGCACTGCCGGGAGCTGGACGACGACGTCGCGCCACCCGTCGTCGAGCTCGCAGCGCACCGCCGCGCCCTGCTCGGTCAAGGTCAGCTCCCTGATCCCACCCGCGAAGGGGAGATCGAGGAGCTCGGCGACCTCGGGACCGACCTGGCCGGTATCGGCGTCGATCGAGTTGCGCCCGACGAGGACGAGATCGAAGGGGCCCTCTCGCGTGAGGGCGGCGGCCAGGGCCGACGCGGTGGCCAGTGTGTCGGATCCGGCGAAGGCGGGGTCGGTGACGAGGACCCCGTCGTCGGCACCCCACGCCACCGCCTCGCGCAGGGAGTCCTCAGCCACCGGGGGGCCCAGCGTGAACACGGTGCATGTGCCGCCGCGGTCGCGGGCGATCTCCACGCCCTTGCTGACCGCCCGACGGCAGTAGGCGTTCATCTCGAGCTCGATGCCGTCGCGCTTGAGTCGACCGCCGGGGAGCAGCTCCATGTCCTCGGCGCGCGGGACCTGCTTCACGAGCACGGCCACCCTCATCGCGTCACTCCGCACTGCCACATGAACAGGCACATGAACAGGCACATGAACAGGCACATGAACAGGCCCCGAACATCAGCAACGGTGGCTGACGCGGGGGTCACAGTCATCGTCGTAGCGTACCGGCGCCTCATTCGGGCGAGACGAGGCCGATGCGGGCCGCCACCTCGGACATCTCGTCCCGGGCCGCGTCGAGCTCGGCATGTCCGCACGTCACGACGAGGCGGTCGATCCCCAGTGCTTCGAGTTTGGCGAGGGTGTCGGGCGTCGCCTGCGTCGACATGGCACTGATGGTGAGCTCGAGCGCTTCGGGGTCGCGGCCGGCGGCCACGGTCTCCTCGTGCAGCCGGTCGAGCGCGTGGGCGAGCTCGTCCCCCCACAACCCCAGGGGTTGCCAGCCGTCGCCCCGTCGGGCGGCGCGCCTGATCGAGGCCGGGCTGTGCCCGCCGATGTGGATGGGCACGCCCTCCCACCGGTACGGCTTGGGGTGGGTGTGGGCGTGGGAGAAGCCGAAGAACTCACCCTCGAAGGAGGCTCCGTCGGGCTCGGTGTCGGCCCACAGGGAGCGCATGACGTCGATGCACTCGTCGGTGCGCCGTCCCCGGCTGGCGAAGTCGATCCCGCACGCTTCGAGCTCCTCGCGCATCCAGCCCACCCCGATGCACAGCCGCACCCGGCCCTTCGACAACCGATCCACGGTGGCGAGGCGCTTGGCCATGACCACGGGATGGTGGGCGGGCAGCACGACCACGCCGGTGGCGAGGCCGAGCGTCGAGGTGACCCCGGCCAGGTAGGCCAGAAGGTCGACGGGGTCGGGGACGGCACAGTCGTCGGGCAGCGGCATGCGCCCCGACGGCGCGTAGGGGTAGCGGCTCGTGTAGTCCCCGATCACGAGGGGGTGCTCGACGACCACCACGGACTCGAAGCCGAGCGCCTCGATGTGCCGGCAGAAGCCCGCCATCCAGTCGGGATCGGCACACACGCCCGAGCGCACGGGCGGCAGCGCCGCCACCTTCAATGTGGTCACGTCCTTGCGTCCTCCTTGTCGAGCCTGTGTCGCCTTGTCGAGCCTGCGGCGCGGCGTTGCGCCGGTTCAACGCTCGGCGACGGGACGGTCGTCGCGCCAGTCCAGGCGGAGCTGGCGCTCGGCGAACCGCCACGTGCCGGACCGCCGCACGAAGGTGTCGTCGTAGCGCACGGCCATGACGAGTAGGCGCCGCGCACCGTCGCGCTCGTAGACATGGTGGGCCAGGCACACCGTCTCTCCGGCGGCGCGGTCCCCGTCGATCTCCACGACCTGGCCTCCCACGACGTGGGTGGTCCCGAGATAGCGCTCCAACCCCGCCACCAACGCCGCCCTGATCTCGGCGCGGCCCGTCCGCACCGGGGGTGTCCCGTCGGGACCGGCGTAGAAGTGGGCGACGAGTGTGCCGTCCTCGGCGAACAGCTCGGCGACGGCGTCGGTGTCGGCGCGGTCGACGTGGTGGGCGTAGGTGTCGACGAGCAGCCGCAGCGCCACGCGGGCGGCGACATCACGCTCGGCCTCCTCCACCCGGCGCATGGTAGGCGCGACCGGGCGCGACGACCCCGGGGCGCCCGTCCCCCATCCCGGTCGCCGGGGGCCCGGCTCGTAGCATGGACGACGGTGGGACCGGAGCCGCTCGACGGGTTGAGGATCGCTCCGCAGGGTGGCTACCTGGCCAAGCAGTGCCCCGAGGCGGTGCAGCTCGAGGTCCTGCGACCGGTCGAGCCGCTGGCACGCTCCGAGTTCATGGCCAGGCTGGCGGGGGCGGGGATCTCCTTCGAGGCGGAGGTGTTCGACATCATGCGGTCGTCGGTGGCGGGGGCCATCGACGTGGACCGCGCCCTCGAGCGGGACCGCAGTGAGGCACTCACGGCCCGGGCCATGGCCGACGGGGCACCGCTGGTGATCGGCGGCCGGTTGCCTGTCGACACCGTCGGCCTCCGGGTGGGCGAGCCCGACCTCCTCGTCCGCGTCGGGGACGGGCCCAAGCGCGACGGGCTGTGGGCGTACGTTGCCGTCGACGTCAAGCACCACATCGTCCGCGACGGCGTCGACGAGTCGACGGCCAATGCCGTGGCATCGCTCTCGGTCGCGCCGTGGGTGGAGACCGGGGGTGCCGACACCAGTGCGTCGGCGCGCTGCAACCAGGGCGACCTCCTGCAGCTCGCCCATTACCAACGCCTGCTCGAGACGTGTGGGCACGACGCCGACGAGGGTCGGTGGGGCGGGATCGTCGGTGTCGGGCAGCTCGTCGCCTGGTACGACCTCGACGCGCCGCGCTGGGACTGGTCGGAGTACCTCGAGGAGCCGGTGGAGGGCCCGCTGTCGACGATGGAGACCTACGACGGCGCCTTTGCCCACCGGCTGGCGGTCATCGACGCCGCCCAGCGCCATCGCCGGGACCCGACCGTGGCCTTGCTCGCCGAGCCGGTGTCCATCTCGGCCTGCCCCGAATGCGGCTGGCGGGTGTGGTGCTACCCGGTCCTGGAGGAGGCGGCGGACCTGAGCCTTCTTCCCGGCATGAGCATGCGCAAGCGCCGGCTGCACCACGACCGGGGTGTCACCGACCTCGAGGCCCTGGCCCGCCTCGACGACCGCACGGCCCGGATCCTCACCGGGACCGTCAACCTCGACGACCTCCTCGTGCGGGCCGCCGTGGTCGACCGGGCCACACCCATCGCCGAGATCATCCCCCGTCGGCGGCGCCAGATCGCCGACCTGGCGCGCGAGTCGCTCCTCGTGGCCGGCGACCTCGACGGGCTCCTCGGCGACACCTTCCGCTATCGCGACGCCGCCATGGGCGACCTCCCCGGGCAGATCGACCGGGCCCGGGCCCGGCTCGGCCCGCTCCCCGCCTACCGCGCCAGGGGGATCGACGAACTGGACGTGCCCCGGGGCGACGTCGAGGTCGACGTGGACATGGAGAACGGCGAGCTGGGCACCTACCTGTGGGGGGTGCTCCACACCACGCACCACGACGAAGACGACCCCACCGTGGCGTACCTGCCCTTCGTCTCGTGGGACCGGTCCACCCTGGCCGGGGAGCTCGACGCCTTCAACGGCTTCTGGGCCTGGCTGCGGGTCCGGCGGGCCGAGGCGGCCCGGGCAGGCCGGTCCCTACGGGTCTACTGCTACAACAAGGGGGCCGAGGGCACCCACATGCGGCGCATCGCTGCCCGCCTCGGACTCGAGGACGAGGTCGAGGCGTTCCTGGGCTCGGACGACTGGATCGATCTCTTCGCCGTGGTGCGCGACCAGCTCGTGACCGGCGCCGCCATGGGCCTCAAGACCGTGGCCAAGCTGGGCGGGTTCGAGTGGCGCGGCGAGGACGGCGGGGGCGGGCTCGCCATCGTCCGCTACGCCGAAGCGGTCGATGACCCCGACCCCGAGGTCCGGGCGGCGGCCAGGCGCTGGATCCTCGAGTACAACGAGGACGACGTGCGCGCCACCGCGGCCCTCCGCCAGTGGCTGGACACCGAAGCCAGGCTGCTCCCGTCGGTGGCCGACATCGTTCCCTGAGGTTTCCCCCGGGGAGACGAGGAAAGCCCGTTTAGCGGCAAAGCCCCCTCTGTCTCATCGTTGCCCACCCTTCGGGGCGACGTGGGGGGCGACGGAGGCAATCCCACCTCGGCGTGGACCCAGTGCCTCCAAGGCCTAGCGTCCAATGCCCCAACTCGCGACGCAGAACTCCTTCACCTGGGCGATCATCGAGGATGCAGCCCTCAGCCTGTAGCCGATGCTCGACGTGAGCAACGACGGCAGCCGTATCTGTCGGGTCCACGTCATCGGCGCGGAGCATGTGGGCGTCGATGCTTCGGATCTCGACGTGGCCTTCGGTGATTCCGACCTGCCATTGGTAGCGGATCTGCGAGCGGTGGCGCTGGATCTTGAGGCGGGCGGTCCTCGCCAGTGGTGGGACATTCAGGACGACATTCTGGACGTCCACGTTTGCGCTCCCCGTGAGACCGGAATCTCGGATCCCCTCGGCAGCATCGGTATCGCGACCGAGCACCTGAAGGGCAGTTGTGACTTAGAGACAGTCCTGACTGCCACCGTGACTCGACACTGACATGGAGGGCTAGCGGGGTGGGTCCGATGGAGTGAGTAAGAGACCCGACGCCCGCCCGCACCTCCGCTGTGGGCAGTATGGCGCCACCCGCCGACCCGCCAACGATAGGCCAGTCCTCAGCGACATCCCAGGGACTCCTCAGGTCGTTTACCGAAAGCTGATGTCGCCGAACGGCTCCCAACGCTGCCGAGCCTCATGCCATCGCATTTCTCGGCCGCAGATGCGGTCCGGCTTCCCAAGTGCCTGTTCGCACCTTGCAAGCTCATTGTGCCGAGGCGCATCCTCGGTGAATACCTGGCCGTGGCAGCCCCAGGTTGGACAAGGCCACTCCATGTCGAAGTTGTACCTAGCGCCTCACGGGGCCACCAGGGCCAAAAGACCTACTCAGGATCAATGACCTCTTGGTGCAGACTCCCGATTTCTGGTGCAGCCGGGCGTTTAGGTGCAAAGCCCCCCTTGATCTCCACAGGCGAACAGGTGTTCGATTGATCCCTTGGAGCCCGGCACCGGAGCTCGGGCCCTCAAGAACCACCACCTACGAAGGGAGCAGCCATGGGCACGATGCGCATTCTCGACCAGTCGGGGGACACGGCGGTCATCTGGGACCTCGACGACGAGACGACCCTACGCGCCGCCGAGGAGATCTTCGAGCGCGAGGCCGCCCAGGCCAAGATGGCCTTCGTCCGCCCGTTGGGCGCCCCCCTCGAGCAGGCCGAGCGGATCCGGAGCTTCGACCCCACGGCCGAAGAGATCATCTGGGTCCGGCCCATCCAGGGTGGGTGATCCCCTCCTTCCGTCTCGTCGAGGACATCCCCGACTGGGGCGCTCTCGTGGAGCTGGTGGGAGGCGAACACCACGGCGCTCGCGTGCTGCTGGTGCCGGCCGCCCGGGTCCTGCCCCGAGCCACCACGGGGAGGGCCCGCCTGGGGCCGCCCATCCAGCGCCCCCTCCGACTCGTCGACGACCGGATTCCCTCACCCGACCGGCGACGGGCCGACGCCGACCGACGGGCCGACGCCGACCGACGGGCCGAGGCGCTGCTCGAATCCCTCCTCGATGACGACCAGCGGGCGGACTGGCGGGGGCGCCGGCGCTTCTGGGTACCCACCCCGTTCGGCGCCGTCGAGCTGGGCCGGGTGAGTGACCTGCGCTTCGACGACCACGACGGACGTCACCTGGTGCTTTGCGTCTTGCCCGTGCGGTCCTGCGAGCTCCCTGACGCCGACATCTGGACCAACCTCCTGCTCGTCCTGCGGGGTGAGCCCCGCCGGTTCTTCGACGTCGCCAACTACCGCTTCCCCGGCGGCCCGTGGCAGACCGGCCCGGTGGCGCTCCGCCAGGTCGCCACCGTCAGTGGTTGATTGGCCCACGCACGAAGTGGGCAAAACCCTCCCGGTCGACCGCTCGGGCCTCGACCTCCTTCAGCGAGGAGGGTCCGAGGCCGATGGGTGAGGCAGAAGGGAGGGGTTGGTCCATGGGACTCGGAGAACGCTGCGACGAGATCGTCCGACTGATCGACGAGACGCTGGCCGCCGTCGGTGCGGACGGTGTCGACGCCGCACCCGCGGACATGGTCCCGGCCGACACCGGACCTGGCCTCGTCACGGTGGCCACGGTGACCCCCTTCCCGGCCTCGGCGCCCGGGCCCGAACGGGCGGCCTCGGGCTTCTGAAGGCAAGGCCCGGGGACGTACCCCGGGATCAGGTAGCTCACAGAAATCTCACAGGGTCACGGCGCAAGCTGGTGGAGTCCTATGGCCGAGCCCTCACGCATCCTCGTCGTCGACGACGAGCCCAGCATCACCGACCTGTTGTCCATGGCCCTGCGGTACGAGGGCATGGAGGTCGCGGTGTCGCACATGGGCCGCGACGCCCTCGAGGCCATGACGAAGTTCCGTCCCCATCTCGTGGTCCTCGACGTCATGCTGCCCGATCTCAGCGGGTTCGAGGTCCTCGAGCGCATGGGCCGGGACCGCATCGGCGGCCGGCTCCCGGTCCTCTTCCTCACCGCCCGCGACACCCTCGACGACAAGCTGCGGGGCTTCACCCTGGGCGGTGACGACTACATGACCAAGCCCTTCAGCGTCGAGGAGCTCATCGTCCGGGTGCGAGCCATCCTGCGCCGCGCCCATGGCGACGGGGACGACGGGCGACTCAGTGTGAGCGACCTGCGCATGGATGAGGAAAGCCACGAGGTCCACCGCGGCTCGACGTCGATCGAGCTCACCCCGACCGAATTCAAACTGCTCCACTACCTCATGCTCAACAGCGGGCGGGTGGTGTCGAAGTCCCAGATCCTCGACCGGGTCTGGAACTACGACTTCGACGGCAACGCCAACGTGGTGGAGATCTACATCAGCTACCTGCGCAAGAAGATCGACACCCTCGGACCGCGGTTGATCCACACCGTGCGCGGCGTGGGCTACTCCTTGCGCCCGACGCCGGAGTAGTCCCGTGACGCTGCGGCTGCGGCTGCTGCTCGTCCTCGTCGGCATCGTGACGGTGGGTCTGGTGGCGGCAGACGTGGCTACCTATGCGTCGCTGCGGTCGTATCTGTACTCGCAGGTCGACTCCCAGCTCCAGGCGGAGGTGGGGCCGGCCACCGAGGCGATCATCTGCCTCACCGAGCCGTTCTGCGCCCGCCGGTCGGTGGGCGCCATCCCGCCCGTGGGCACCTGGGTGCAGGTGCGCGACCTGAGTGGCACGATCATCGGCGGGACGAACCCGAGCTTCGACCCGTTGCCCGCACCCAGCCTCCCCACTCAGCTCACGGGCTCAGGACCCAGCGGCGCGGCCGCCACGCTGTTCGACGCCCAGGGGAGCAGCGGCAGCACCACCGTGAGCTACCGCGTCTTCGTCGCCACCACCACGGTCGATGGCGTCCCCTACACCGGGATCGTCGCCATCCCCCTCAACGACCTGCACCACACCCTGGGCCGGCTCCTGCTCATCGAGCTGCTCGTGTCGGTGGGGGTGTTGTCGGGGCTCGGCCTCCTGGCGTGGTGGATCGTGAGACGCAACCTGCGTCCCCTCGACGAGATGGCGGCCACGGCCGGCGCCATCGCGGCCGGTGACCTGTCACGCCGGGTGGAGTCCACCGACGGGCGCACCGAGGTCGGCCAGCTCGGCAACGCGCTCAACACGATGCTCACCGGCATCGAGGGGGCGTTCGCGGCGCGGGCCGCTTCGGAGGAACGCCTGCGGCGTTTCCTCGCCGACGCGTCGCACGAGTTGCGCACACCGCTGACGTCGATCCGCGGCTACTCCGAGCTCTTCGACCGCGCCCGTGACCGGCCCGAGGACCTCGCCACCTCGATGCGCCACATCCGCGAGGAAGCCAACCGCATGAGCGTGCTCGTGGACGACCTGCTTCTCCTGGCCCGGCTGGACCACGAGCGCCCCGTCGAGCTCGAGGAGGTCGATTTCACCGCCATCGTGACCGCGGCCGTGAACGCGGCCCGCTTGCGGGCCCCGGCGCGTGTGATCAGCCTGCAGGCGCCGGGCCCCGTCTCGGTCAGGGGCGACGCCGATCGTCTGCGCCAGGTCGTCGACAACCTCCTCACCAATGCCGTGCAGCACACGCCGGACGGCTCGCCCATCGACGTGCGCGTCAGCACCGAGACGGCGACGGCGTGCCTCGAGGTTTCCGACCACGGCCCGGGCATCGATGTCGACGAGCAGGCCCACATCTTCGAACCGTTCCACCGGGCCGACCTCACCCGGGCCCGCGCCACCGGCGGCGTCGGGCTGGGCCTGAGCATCGTCTCGGCCATCGCCCATGCCCACGGCGGCACCGTCGGGGTGGTGTCGGACCCCGGGTCAGACGGCGTGACCAGTGGTGCCACCTTCTGGATCCGCGTTCCCTTGGCGAGTGTCGTCGACGCCGTGCCTCCGGCCGCGACCGCGGACCCGGCCGTCCCCCTGTACCCCGCTCACCTCGACGAGACCGCGCCGCTCGACGACACCGCGCCGCTCGACGACACCGCGCCGCTCGACGAGACCGCGCCGCTCGACGAGACCGCGCCGCTCGACGATCCCCTCGACTCGGTGGAGCGCTGAGCCACCGGTCGTGTCGGTGCGAGGCCTCAGACCCGGGCGATGCCGGCGAAACGCGTGAAGCGGTCCACGAAGGCGAGCTGAGTCACGCCGGTGGGCCCGTTGCGGTGCTTGGCGATGATGATCTCGGCCGTGCCGCGGTCGGGCGAGTCGGGGTTGTAGATCTCGTCGCGGTAGATGAACAGCACCACGTCGGCGTCCTGTTCGATCGACCCCGACTCGCGCAGGTCGGCCAGCACGGGCCGCTTGTCCTGGCGCATCTCGAGGTTTCGGGACAGCTGCGACAGCGCCACCACCGGGATGTCGAGCTCGCGGGCGAGGACCTTCAACCCCCGGCTGATCTCCGACACCTCGACCTGGCGGTTCTCGGCCCGGCTCTTGGTGTGCCCGCTCATGAGCTGGAGGTAGTCGACGACGACGAGGCCGAGGCCCTCACGCGCCTTGAGGCGGCGGGCCTTGGCCCTGATCTCCATGACGGTGAGGTTGGGGTTGTCGTCGATGTAGATGGGCGCGTCCCCGAGACGTCCGATGGCGTCGGAGATCTTGGGCCAGTCCGACTCGAGCAGGCGGCCGTTGCGCATGCGGGTGGCGTCGACGTGTGCTTCGGAGCACAGCAGTCGCTGGGTGAGCTCGAGGTGGCTCATCTCGAGGGAGAACACGAGCACCGGGACCCGGGCGTGCACGGCGGCGTGCTGGGCGATGCCGAGCGCGAAGCTCGTCTTGCCCATGGCGGGGCGGGCCCCGACGATGACAAGGTTCGACTTCTGCAGGCCGGCCAGACGGTCGTCGAGATCGCCGTAGCCGGTGGGGACACCGGTGATGGTGTCGCCGCGCTCGAAGAGGTTCTCGAGATGGTCGAGACTCGCCGCGAGCAGTTCGCGCAGCGGTGCCATGGTGTCAACGACGCGGCGTTGCGCCACCTCGAACACCATGGCTTCGGCGCGGTCGATCACTTCCGACACGTCCTCGGGGAGGCTGAAACCGAGCTCGGCGATCTCGCCCGACACCACGATGAGACGGCGCAACAGCGCGTGCTCTTCGACGATGTGCGCGTAGTGCGACGCGTTCGCCGTCGACGGCGTGTTCACCTGCAGCGAGATCAGGACCGACGCGTCACCCACGGCGTCGAGCAGTCCCGAACGACGTAGCTCGTCGGCGACGGTGACGGGGTCGGCGGGCTCACCGCGCGTGTAGAGGGCAGTGACCGCGGCGAAGACGTGGCCGTGGGCGGGCTTGTAGAAGTCCTCGGCCACGCAGCACTCCAGCGCGGCGGCGATGGCATCGCGCGACAGGAGCATGGCCCCGAGCAGCGACTCCTCGGCGTCGAGGTTGTGCGGTGGGACGCGGCCTCCGACGGGGTGGAGCCGACGGACGGGTGCTTCTTCGTAGGGCTGCGCCATGGTCCTCTAACCCTGGCCTACACGGCCTGTGGGGAACGAGAGGCCAACCCTGCGAATTCAACGTGGACAACCGGGCAAATGCGGTGGACAACGGTGTGGACGACAAGCGGATCGTGACGGACCCCCTGGGGATAACCGGGAGGCCCGGGCCACTGCGGGTGTCGTCGCACCCGGCCCAGCGTCGCGAACGGGTGTGACACCTCCGGCGCCGGTCGGCGCCGGGACGGTCAGGCGCCGGCGACGACCTCGACAGTCAGCTCGGCGTCCACATCGGCGTGGAGCCGGACGATCACCACATGGGTGCCGACCGACTTGAGCGGCTCGGCGAGCTGGATCTTGCGACGGTCGAGCACGGCACCGGTCTGGGCCTCGACGGCGTCGGCGATGTCGGTCGTCGTCACCGATCCGAACAGACGCCCCTCGGCCCCGGCGCGTGCCGTGACGGTGACAGGCTTTGCGCTCAGCGAGTCAGCGACGGTCTGCGCCGATTCCCTGTCCTGGGCGTCGCGCAGGGCGCGGCGACTTGCGCATCGCCGCGGCCTGGGCCTCGATGCCGTCGCCGGCGACCAGCGCGCTGCCCGTCGGGAACAGGTAGTTGCGGGCGAAGCCCTTCGCCACGTCGACGATGTCGCCCTTCTTCCCCACACCGGAGATGTCACTACGAAGCAGGACCTTCATGACCGACCACCCCTGGTTGCGCCCGCCATCTCGAGGGGCTCCGACGTTGTTGGTTCGTTCGACCGGTCACGACCGTGACGCGGTGTGGCGCTCTTCTTGTCGCCCCTCGGCAGGAGCACGAGCTCGCGCGCCGTCTTGATGGCGACCGAGACCTCACCCTGGTGACGGACGCAGGTGCCCGTGGCGGCGCGGGCACGGATCTTGCCCCGGTCGCCCAGGTAGCCGCGCAGCAGGGTGACGTTCTTGTAGTCGACCCACTCCACCTTGTCCCGACACAGCGCGCACGGATTGTGCACGGGGCGCGGCGTGCGCCGGGTCGGGGGCTTGGCATGACGGCGGGACGATCGTTCGGCACTACCAGCCATCGCTCAGAAAGGCTCCTCGTCGAAGCCGTAGCCGGCGCCACCGCCGGCGCCCTGGTTGGCGGGCTGGCGGTCCGAGCCGCCACCACCGCTGCGCGGGGGGGCGCCTTCACCGGGACCGCGGCGCTCGTTCTTGGTCACCTGGGCGGTGGCCCAGCGCAGGCTGGGGCCGATCTCGTCGGCCACGATCTCGACCTTGGAGCGCTTGTCGCCGTCCTGGGTCTCCCACGAGCGCTGCTCGAGGCGGCCGGTGACGATCACCCGCGAGCCGCGGGCCAGGCTCTCCGAGGCGTTCTCGGCCATCTCCCGCCAGCACACGACGTCGAAGAACGACGTGGCCTCCTCCCATTCCTGGGTCTGGCGGTTCTGCCAGCGCCGGTTGACCGCCACCCCGAAGGTGGCCGTGGCCTGCCCGGTGGGCGTGAAGCGAAGCTCGGGGTCGCGGGTGATGTTGCCCACGATCGAGATGTTGTTGCCGTTCGCCATGTCTCTTCCTCCTCCGCTGCCGGCTCAGCCGGCGCTGCGGGCCGCGTCCCCGGCCGGCACCTTGGCCTGGGCCGGAGCCTTGGACCGTGCCCTGCCGGCGACCTTCTCCGGCACCCGGATGATCTTGTGGCGCATGACCTCGTCGGCCAGCACCAGGAACCGGTCGAGTTCGGCCGACGCCTTGGGTTCGGCGGTGAACTCCGCCACCACGTAATAACCCTCGCGCTTCTTGTTCATCTCGTAGGCGAGGGTGCGGCGTCCCCAGCGGTCGACGGTCCCCGTCGTGCCTCCGTTGGTGCGCACCACCTCGAGCGCCTTGTCCAGGGCCCCCTGGATAGCCGCCTCCTCGACCTCTGGGTCGAAGATGATCATCGTTTCGTACGGCCGCACGCGCGGCTCACCTCCCTCTGGACCCGAGCCACTCGGCGTACGGGGCTCCGCCCCCCGGCGGAGCAGGGTTCTGTCGGTCGGCCCGTCCCGGGTGGTGACCCGGTCCGTGACCAGCGGCCATGGTACCTGACGGGTGGGTCAGTGACCCCCGGGGCCCGGGTCGGCCGGCTGGTGGTAGCTCTCGGCGTCCGAGGGGAACGCCCCGGAACGGACGTCGTCGGCCCAGCTCGAGACCGACTCCACGGCGAGAGAGGCCAGGTCGGCGTACCTGCGGACGAATTTGGGCACCTTGCCCACGCCGAGGCCGAGCAGGTCGTGGAAGACCAGGACCTGGCCGTCGCACCCCGCCCCGGCGCCGATCCCGATGACGGGCACGTCGACCTCGGCGGTGAGCCGGGTCCCGACCACGTCGGGCACCCCTTCGAGCACGATGGCGAAGACCCCGGCCGCGACGATGGCCTTGGCCTCGTCGACCAGGGACTCGACCGCGGCGGCCTCTTTGGCCTGGACCTTGAAGCCGCCCATGGCGTGCACCGACTGGGGCGTGAGCCCCAGGTGGCCCATGACCGGGATCTCGGTGGCGACAAGGGCCTCGATCATCGGCACCCGGGCTCGTCCCCCCTCGAGCTTCACGGCCTCGGCGCCGGCGCGCACCAGGGTGGCGGCGTTGCGGATGGTGTCCTCGACCGACACGTGGTAACTCAGCCAGGGCATGTCCCCGATCACGAGGGCCCGGGGCGAGGCCCGTCCCACCGCGGCGACGTGATGGGCCATGACCCCGATGTCCACCTGCAGGGTGTCGGCCAGACCCAGCACGTTGTTGGCCACCGAGTCGCCCACCAGGATCATGTCCACCCCGGCGGCGTCGGCGATACGGGCCCCGGGGGTGTCGTAGGCGGTCAGCATGACCAGGGCCGGGACGTCGCGCCCCCGTTTGCGCGAACGGACCTCGGGGACCGTGACCTTGGGTGTCATGTGAGGCCTCCTTGCCGTCCAGCGCACGGTGGCTGCCGGCGGCGTCGGGACCGGGTGGTACGTCCCAGTGTACCGTTCCGCGGTGGCTAGGAATGGGTCGTCACCAGGGGCGACGTGCGAAAGCTGCGGCGAGGCCGACGGCCCCTTCGAGGCGGTGCACCGCGTCTACCTCGAGGCCGACGAGGACGGCAGACTGCGCCCCTCGGAGACCATGCCCGAGGTCGAGCAGTGGTGCCCGGCCTGTCGCGCCGTCTACCCCAATGAGCCGGCCCGGGACTGATCTGGTGGTCCGATCCACCTCGGTCTTCGATTACCGCGGCCGCTTCGGCTTCGACGTCCCACCTGAGGCGATCTGGAGCACGATCGAGCACGCCGAGCGGTTCGAGTCCTGGTGGGCGTGGTTGCGGGAGTTCCGCCTCGACGGGCCCGGCCTGGTGGAAGGGTCGGTGCTCTCCGGCGTGGTGTCCCCGCCCGTTCCCTACACCATGCGGATCCGCGTGGTGCTCGGGCACTGCGTCCGCCCCGAGCACATCGACGCCACCGTGCACGGCGACCTCGAGGGCGAGGCCCGCCTCGTGCTCGTGTCGACAGATCCGGGCACCGTCGCCGAGGTGTCGTGGACCGTCGAGATGAAACAGCGGCCCATGCGCCTCGCGGCTCGGGTGGGGTATCCCCTGTTGCGATGGGGTCACGATCGCGTCGTCGACGCCACCGTCTCGGGCTATCGCCGCCATCTCGACGCCGAGTTCGGAAACGGCGGCGGCCCCACGCCGTGACACCGCGTTGACGACCGCATGACGACCGCAACGACTAGGAGGACACCATGACCGAACGTCTGGATGGCACCGTGGCCCTCGTGACCGGGGCCTCGAGCGGCATCGGCGCCGCCGCGGCCGCGTCGCTGGCCGCCCAGGGCGCGGCCGTGGCGCTGGCGGCGCGCCGCAAGGACCGGCTCGACGCCCTCGCCGCCGACATCCGCGCCAACGGTGGCCGCGCCGTGGTGATCGAGGCCGACGTCACCGACGAGCACCAGGCCACCAACACCGTGAAGCAGACCGTGGCCGAGCTCGGTCGCCTCGACACGCTCGTGAACAACGCCGGGGTCATGCTCCTGGGCCCGGCGTTGGACGCGCCCCTGACGGAGTGGCAGCGGATGGTGGAGCTCAACGTGCTGGGGCTCGTCTACTGCGCGCACGCCGCCCTCCCGCATCTCCTCAGCGCGGCGGAGGACAGCCCGCGCCGCGTGGCCGACATGGTGAACATCAGCTCGGTGGCGGGGCGTGTGGCGCGCAGCGGCAGTGCCGTCTACAACCTCACCAAACATGGCGTCGGCGCCTTCAGCGAGGGGCTGCGCCAGGAGGTCACCGAGCGGCACGTGCGCATCTCGTTGGTCGAGCCGGGCGCGACGTCGACCGAGCTCGCCTCGCACAACCGCCCCGAGGTCCTCGAGGCCATGCGGCCCCGCTTCGCCGGGGTGGAACGGTTGGAGGCCGACGACATCGCCGACGCCATCACCTACATCGTGACGAGGCCCCGGCGCGTGGCGGTGAACGAGATCCTCATCCGCCCCACCGAGCAACCGCAGTAGCGCGTCCCGGCGCCGGCGCCGGCGCCGACCCGGCCCAGGGCGTCAGGCTTTGATCGCCCGTCCGCGTTCGATCGCGTTCAGCCTTTGATGACGTTGTGGACGGTGGCCACCATGGGCTCGTTCAGGGTGACGCCGGCTTCGGCCAGGATCGGGACGAGGGTCTCGCCGAAGGCCTCGAACTCCTTCTGGGACTCCCAGATGTCGAAGACCTGGATCTCGCCGTCGGACTCCAGGGCAACGTGGAGGGTGCGCCCCTTGGGGGATCCGGCGCCGGCGGCCTCGAGCTTCTTGAGGACCGAGGCGTACTTTTCCGGCTGTCTCCCGACGAGAGCCGCCCGAGGTCGGGCGACCGTATCGGACTCAGGTCAGCCGGGCCAGGGCCAGTCCGGTGGCCACCGTGACGAGCCCCCACGACATGGCCCGCAGGGCGCGCTCGAGCGGGACGAGAAGGAACTTGTCGTCGAGGGGCCGGACCGTCCCGTCGGCGAGGGTCAGGGTGCCGTCCACGCCCCGCACCGAACGGCGCAGGAGGCGGGCCGGGGTGGAAAGGCTGCGTTGCGCCCACGACAGGGCGAAGGCACCGGTGGCCACGAGCACGGGCGCCGGTCGCAGCGTGCCCGCCTGGGCCACGTACGCGGTGAGCACCGGAAACGCTCCCCATGCCGCCGCGAAACCGGCGTCGGTGTGGACGACCCCGCCGAAGAGCTCGGCGTTGTAGGCCATCACGAGCAGCGGGCCCACCACGATGAAGGGGACGAGGACCACGCCGACACTCACGACGCCGATCACGCCGATGGCCACCGCGCCCGCCAGCGACACCACCGTGGCGGCCACGAGCACGCGCCCCGGGATGAGTGTGCGCAGGGGGCGGCCGTGGAGCTCGTCGAGGCAGTGCGCGGCGATCCCCACCGCCAGGAAGAACGCGAGCACCGTGCCCACGAGGCGCGACACGTGGACGTGGGGAGCGATCGTCGCTCCGATGACCACGTAGGAGAGGTGCCACGCCGTGTACGGGGGGTGCAGGACCGTCCACCAGTCGCGCCATCCACCGCGTTTGGCCGCGTAGAAGGCCGGGCGCTGAATCTCAGGCACGGGCCCGGCTACCCCACATCACGAGCCCGCCCCCGAGGCTCATCGTCCTGACCCCGACGTCGTCGATCCCCGCCTCGCGCCAGGCCTGCACCGTCCACGACAGCGGGTAGCGGCGGTAGTGCCCCGAGATGTTGGGCCCGAGGAACCGCCCCACCCGGAACCACTCGCGCCCCCCCGTGAGGGCACCCGCCACGGGCAGCACCAGCCGGGTGTAGCCCCACCACCAGAACCGCCAGAACCGGCTGGAGGGCACGAGGAACTCGAGGTTGGCCACCGTGCCCCCGGGCCGCACCACGCGGGCCAGCTCGCGCAGCGTCTCTTGGGGGTCCTCGACGTACCGCAAGAGGTAGGTGAAGGTGAGGGCGTCGAAGGTGGCGTCGGCGAAGGGGAGCTGCTCGCCTCTGCCCAGCACCACCTGGATCTGCTTCTGCGCCCCGCGCGCGCCACGTTGTCCTTGCCCTCGCGCAGCATGGTTTCGGTGAGGTCCACCCCGACCACCTTCGCGCCCGTGCGTGCCGCCAGCTGCAGGGCCACCCCCGCCGGTCCCGTGGCCACATCGAGAATGAGCCGCGGCTCGCCCGCCACGACGTGGTCCACCATGGCCCGCCGCCACCGGCCGTTCTGGCCGAGCGACAGCAGCTCCGCCAGCCGGTCGTAGCGTTCGGGGAGCCCGTTGAAGAGGCGGCGGGCGAAACGGCTGTTGCGGGCGCCGGTGGTCAATGTCTCTCGGCGCACGGTGCGACAATCCCACAGAACGCACCGCCGATGTCGGAGGTCTTGTGGTCCAGGAGCACTTCGACGTGGCCGTGGTGGGCTCGGGTCCCGCCGGTGCCGTCGCCGCCCTCGTGCTGGCCCGCGGGGGCGCCCGGGTGGCGCTCGTGGACAAGGCCACCTTTCCCCGTGACAAGGCGTGCGGTGACGCCGTCGGGCCCCGCGGCGTCGCCGTGCTCCACGATCTGGGCCTGGCCCCGGAGCGCAAGGGGGCGCCCCTCGGTGACATGGTGGTGGTGGGCCCGTCCGGCCGCCGGCTCCGGCTGCCGTGTTTCGAGGGGATCGACTACCCCGGCTATGGCGTGGCCGCGCCCCGCCAGGGATTCGACGCGTGGCTGACAGCGGCGGCGCTCGAGGCCGGGGCATGTCCCGTCACGGGCCGCGTGGCGCACATCGGGGTCGGTGACGCCAACGGGGGAGACCCAGACGGCGCGGCCGGCGCCCACGTGGTCGAGCTCGACGGCGGGAGGCGGGTGGGCGCCGACGTGGTGATCGGTGCCGACGGGGCCACGAGCCGCGTCGGCGAGGCAGCCGGGTTGGTCGACGCCCGCCACGTGCTGTGGGGCTTCGCGGTGCGGGTGTACCTCGACGAGCCCGTGACGCTGCCCCACATCGTGTTGTGGGAGCGCGAGCCCCGGCGCGTCTTCCCCGGCTACGGCTGGTTGTTCCCGGGGCCCGACGGGCGCGCCAATGCCGGGCTCGGCATCGGCACCCTGTCGGACCGGCGCGCCGGAGCCGGGGCGGTGCGGCTTCTGCCCGCCTTCCTCGAGCACCTCCGGCGCACGGGACTGGTCGAGCAACCCGGTGACGGGTCGGGTCCGGGCCGGCTGGGGGGCTGGCTCAAGATGGGCATGGTGGGCACCACGCCGGCGGCGGGGCGCGTGCTGCTCGTCGGTGACGCGGCCGGGCTCGTGAACCCTCTCCAGGGCGAGGGCATCGCCCACGCCATGACGAGCGGTCGCCTCGCCGCCGAGGCCGTCCTGGCGGGACCGGGCCGCGCCGCGGCGCGCTATCGCGCCACCCTTGCCCAGGACCATCTCGACTACCACCGGGTCGCGTCCGCCGCCCACGGGGCGCTGGTGGGGAGGCCGGCGGTGGCGGCGGTGGTGGGCAGGCTCCTCACCCACCCCCTCGTGGGCCGGCCCCTGGCCGGGGGATGGTCGATCTTCTGGAACGAGCTCCTCGACGGCACCCCGCCCGGCGCGCCCCGCACGGTGGCGGCGGCCGCCTCCACGATCGGCCGCAGCCGTCACGCGCCGCACCGCCACGGGGCGTTGGTTCGACGACGTGTGGCCCTCGTCGCAAAACGGCGTCCCGCGCTGACGCTGTGTGTCCGCGCCGCTGTTCGGGCTCCGCTTGTCGGCGCCGCTGTTCGGGCGCCGCTTGTCGGGGCGCGCCGCTTGTGGGGCGCGCCGCCTACGACGCGTCGCGCACCGCCACCGGGGTGCAGTGCGTGCAGGGTCGGTACCCGGCCCCGAGGGCAGCGGCGTCGGTGCGGAAGTGCACCTCGTGCGCAGGCGCGGATCTGGCGGGCGTGCACGCACGAGGGGACGCAGAACACCCCCGTGGTGTCGCTGCCGACGTAGCGCACCCCCGCGTCGGCGAGGCGTTCGAGGCGCTCGAGGTCGACACCCTCGGCGCTGAGCAGGGCGCGCTTCATGGGGACTCCGAGGCCGTAGTTGCCGATCTGTCCGTCACTGCGCACCACGCGGTGACACGGGATGAGCACCGGCACGGGATTGCGCCCCAGCGCCGATCCCACGGCGCGCACGGCCTTGGGACGGCCGATCTCGCGGGCCACCCACCCGTAGGGTCGCACCTCTCCCGATGGGATCTCGAGGGTCTTGGTGAGCACGGCCCGCTCGAACGGCGTCAGACCCGACAGGTCGTAGCGCAGATTCGTGGCGCGGCCGCTGCGCAGCGCTGCGGTCAGGCCGGCCGGGGGGCGGTGCCGGCGACGAGCGGTCGCCCCGTCTCCTGGCGGTGGTGGGCGGCGAATTGTCCGGGGTCGCCGTCGAACAGCGCTGCCGGCATCACCGCGCTGATGCCGTCGTCGTTGAAGGCGACGAAGAGGTCCCCGGCCGGGCTGTGCACCGTGACGAGGTGATCGGCGTCGTGCAGGCCCAGGCTGTCCATCACCGTGTCGACGAACCCGTCCGGCGCGTCGACGCGCAGCCGGCGCAGGGCGGCGGCATCGACCGCGAGGGACAGACGGCGCGTGGAGGCAGTGTCGGCGGTCATGATGACTCCCTTTTTCGTGGCGTGGATTTCCGTGGCCCACTTTGCGTGACGTGGACTTGCGTGTGGCAGGTGTGTCACCGGTGGAGGAGCGGCGAGGGCGCGCAGTCGGTCGAGCCCGCGTGCCACGTTGGCCTTGGCCGTGCCCACGGGGCACTCGAGCACCGACGCGATCTCGGCGTAGGACAGGCCCACCACGTGACGCAGGACCACTGGCACACGATGGTGCTCGGGCAGCTCGCGCAGGAGCCCGACGAGAAGCTGCGAGTCGGCGCTGTCCTCGGCGGCCGCCTCGGGACCGGGTCGGCGGTCGGCGACGTCGTGGTGGGGTGCATCGCTCTGCTGCGGTCGCCGCGACGCACGCCGCAGGGTGTTGCGCCACAGGTTCACCGTGATGGTGAGGAGCCACGGTCTCGACTCGAGGAGGAGCATGCGCTCGGCGTCGAAACGTCGCAGCGCCTTGTAGGCGCGGATGAAGGTCTCCTGGGCCAGGTCGTCGGCCTCGGTGCGTGACCCGCTCAAGCGCAGTGCCGTGGTGTAGACGGCCGTCGAATGGGTTCGGACGAACGCTCCGAAGCCGGCATCGAGGTCGTCGGCCAGCCCGTCGAGCACGGCCGCCTCACTGTGCATTGCCATCACACCTCATCAACCCCGCCGGGCCCGATCCGGTTGCACCGGAGCGGTGGGTGATCAGGCTTCGTTGCTCTCCGCCCACTCCCGGTAGCGGATGGCCCGGGGCGACATGAGCGGGAACGACACCACCACCAGGACGAACAACAGGAACGTCGTCACGTGGACACCGGTACACCACAGGCAGATGGCCTTGATGCTGAAGAGCTCGGCCGCCAGCAGATACAGCACGAAGCAGATCCCGCTCACTGCCAGCGCCAGGCGGGCCACCGCCAACCACTGGGTCCGGGCCCGCCACAGCGGGGGGAAGTTGATCCCCACCATGGCCGTGAAGAACAGAAGGCCGAGCAGCGACACCGGGATCTTCAGGATGTAGGAGTAGGTGCTCTCGGTCACGAGCTTGCAGTTGACGAAACCCTGCGAGGAGCAGATCGGCGCCACGCCCTGGAAATGGTCGATCGTGAGGTACATCGAGATGCCGAACCCGATGATCGACAGGGCGAAGGCCGCCCAGGGCCGCCAGCGCGGCAGCGCCGGCAGCTCGTAGTCCTGCTCGACGTCGACGTCAGCCATGGCGATCCTGTCAGCTCAATTTCATGGAGACCGCCGCCTTGTGCACCCCCGAGGCCGTGCACACCGCCGCCGGCTGGTTCCCTGTCATGGCGCAGATCGATGCGGTGAGGTAGTTGGCCGTGCCCACGATGTTCTGGGTCACGACGTCGTTGGGGTTCGAGAGTTTGGCCGCGATCTCCTGCTGATTGAGCCCGGCCAGGACGCCGGGGATGTAACTCGGTCCGAGCACGAAGACCTTGTTGCCGAAGTCGAGGAAGGGGTAACCGGTCTGCTCGCCGAATTGCGTCGAATACTTCTCCCACAGGCTGTTCTGGGCGGCGGTGAGGGGTTGGAACAACTTGCGCGTACCCTGCCCGTTGTTGTCATTGGTCTCGTGCTCGACCGACACGAACGCCAGGTACTTGCTCGTGTAGATGGCGTTGCGGAAGCTGAACGTGGCCGTGGCCGGATAGGCGTCCCACGGCGACGAGGTGGTCTCCATGAGCCCCGACAACGTGCCGAAGCGGCTCAGCGCGTTCACCATGGCCCACCGTTCGGCCGCGCAGTACGGGCAGAACTCCGCCCCGATGAACAGGAGCTCGGGCTTGCCGCCGGAGGTGAGCGGGGGCTGGCCCTTGAGTACCGACGGCGCGGTGATCCCGGACCCGGTCCCCACCGTGTTGGCCACGGCGGGGGTGACGCCGGTCACATCGGACACCACCTGGGCCGACGCCGGCGCCGGCGGCGGGAGGACGGCGGTCTTGCTCGGGGTGGTGCCCCCGCTCGTGACCTTCACCACCACGAAGACGAGGATGATCACCACGACCAGGCCGATGGAGGCGAAGGCCAGCGTCGACGGCGAGAAGCGGCGCGGGGGCGGAGCCGTGATCTGCATGTTGGGCCGTGGCGCCCGGCCCTTGCCACCACCAGAGGTGGGTGGGCGGCCTTTGCCGCCACCGGACCCGATCGGACGGCCACCCCCGGTCGGGGGCCGGCCCTTGGCACCGCCGGGCGGCGCGGGACGGCCCTTCTGGTCGGTCACGGCCCGGTTCTGGCCCCCGGTCGGATTGCGGGTCTTTCCCGAGGTGGGGGGCCGGCCCTTGGCGGCACCGGGCACGGGATCCCCCTTGGGCGTCACCTTGGCCGGGGGGCGCTTGGCCGGCGAGCCTTTGCGCGCCTGAGAACCGGGGCTCTGCCTCGTTCCGTCGTCGCCTGGTGAGACCTGGCTCATGTGTGTGGGTCCCCTTGCCTTTTCCCGGGTGGTCCGATCAATGGTGCACTACGACACGGCACAAGTGGGCGCGCCGGACGGGCACGGTGTCGTCCCGGCTGCGCTCAGCCGTTGCCCCGCCGGGCGCGCGCCGCGGTGGCACGATGACGGCCCCCGGCCGGATACATCCGGGCGAGGTGGTTCCACGAACACTTGGGGCAAACCTCGACCACGTACACCACCACCTCGTCGGTGCGACGGCACAGACGGGCGAGCTCGGTCGGATTGGTGGGGCACCGGCCGTTCTTCGGCAGTCGCGAGCCGAAGACGTAGGTCACGTGCACGACTTCGGTCTCTTCACAGATGGGGCAGGTTTCGGTCAGGGCCACCCCGACGTTGCGCGCCGCCCGCAGGAGCTCGGGGTGCGCATCGCACACGTCGAGACGTGACAGGCGCCCCTTTTTGAATTCGCTCACCACGGCATTGCGGGCGAGGCGGTACTCCACGCGCCCACCGGCGCCCGAGACGGGAAACCCCTGCAAGGCCGACGGCCCGAAACTCATCGTCATAAGGGTACCGTCGGCACCACTCGAACTACCCGTGAATTCATTTGTCACTCGAGTCGGGCTCTCCCGACCGTCCCGCCCCACCAGCGGTCGGGCCCGGTCCGAGCGCCGCCGGTCCCCGGTCCGTCCGCCCGACACTCCCGCACCGCCGGTCGCTGTCGCCCGGAACGGCCCGGCGGAAACGGGACCGGGGGGCGCCTGCCGACCCATCGGTCGCAGCCTCGTCGGAGCACTCCCGCCCCCGGCGGCCAGACCGGGGCCCGATGACCTGGGTAGTGACTGACTTGGCTCACCCAGGACCGACGTGCCAGGCTGTCAGTTCAGAGAGACAGCGTGGCAGCCATGAATGCCATCTCCCGGTACCCTCCGTACGGCACCGTCGCGTCCCGGCATTGCACTCCCGCCGTGGGCTCAGCGCCCCGGTGCCGCCTCAGCCACCTTCGGGCACCAGAAGTGCTGGTTGCCTACTGTCATGCCTCAGGGCGGAGGGTCGTCCTAGCCGTCCACCACCGCGACGTGCCCGCAGTAGGGGCACTCCGATCCCTCGCGGAACACACTCCGTCGGGGTCTGAGAAGTACCTGACGGCCTCCGGGAGCGTCTGAGGCTCCTGTGACACCCGGGGCGTCGGGGGGAATCTGGATCGTTTTGGGGGTCTGACCTGCTGTCATGCCCCCACGGTACGCCCAGGGTGTAACGGTCCTGGGTGAGTCAAATCAGAACCTTCACCCCGGCGACTTCAAGAATCGTCCTGAGCGGGGCAACGCTTCCGCACCGAGCAGTACGACCTCGCGTCGGCACAGGTGCTCATGATGGGCGACAAGAGCGGGGGTGGAGTCGGTCAGTCGAGAAAACTCCAGGCTGTCGAGTTCGCTTCTGACGCGAACCAGTTCATTGCTGGGTGTCTGGACCATGGATCAGATATCGACAGTCTGGCATCTGGACCTGAGCAAATATGTCAGTCATGTCTGCCACCGTGTCCCTAATGACCGACACTCAGGCACGTTCGCCCAGGTGAGCCAAGTAAGTCACTGCCCTGACTTGAAATCATGTCGATGTATCGATACGATACATCTAACGATGCATTCGACTTCGAAGTCCGTGCCTGGAGCAAGCGGTCGCCGACCCCCTTGGGAGGTCCGCTGATGCTGGAGCTCGCCATCCTGGGACTCCTCGAAGGCCAAGCCATGCACGGCTACGAGATCCGCAAACGCCTGCGCGACGAGCTGGGCCAGCTCTCCAACGTGTCGTTCGGGTCGCTGTACCCCGCGCTGTCCCGCCTCGAGCGGTCGGGGGCGGTACGGGCCACCGAGGACGTGGGGCGCAGTGCGTCGGTGCCGGTGCCCATGACGGGGTCGTTGAGCGGCGAGCGGGCCGCCCTCCGGGCCCGACGCTCGGGCACGGGCCTCGGGCGCAGGAGCCGCAAGGTGTACGAGATCACCGACGAGGGGCGCCGCCAGTTCGCTGAGCTCCTCCACAGCGACCAGGCCGGCGGCAACGACGACGCCCGCAACTTCAGCCTGCGCCTGGCCTTCGCCCGTTACCTGCCCCCCCACGCCCGCCTGCGGCTCCTCGAGCGGCGCCGTGGTCAGCTTTTCCAGCGTCTGGCCGAGGTCCGAGCCGCCGCCAGCGCCGCCGAGGGGCGTCTCGACACCTACGCCCGTTCGCTCATGGAGCACACCACCGAGTCCACCGAGCGTGACATCGCCTGGCTCGACCGGCTCATCGAAGCCGAGCGCGCCCGCGACGGCGCGTCACCGGGGGCGGCGGGTCCAGCGCTGGTCGGCAACTCCGTTCACACCGTTTCAGAAGAGGGAGACACCACATGAGCACGGTACGGGTCGCGATCGTGGGCGTGGGCAACTGCGCCAGCTCGCTCGTCCAGGGCGTCGAGTACTACCACGACGCAAATCCGGAGGACATCGTGCCCGGGCTGATGCACGTCACCCTGGGCGGCTACCACGTGCGCGACGTCGAGTTCGTCGCCGCTTTCGACGTGGACGCCGCCAAGGTGGGCGTGGACCTGTCCAAGGCGATCCTCGGGGGCCACAACAACACCATCAAGTTCGCCACGGTGGGCCATCTCGACGTGACCGTGCAGCGGGGCCCGACCTTCGACGGCCTCGGGACCTACTACCGCGACATCGTCGACGAGTCACCCGCCGAGCCCGTCGACGTGGCCGCGGCGCTGCGCGAGGCGTGTGCCGATGTCCTCGTGAGCTACCTGCCCGTCGGGTCCGAAGAGGCCCAGCGCCACTACGCCCAGGCGTGTCTCGACGCCGGCGTCGCCTTCGTGAACGCCATCCCGGTGTTCATCGCCAGCGATCCGACGTGGGCGCGCAAGTTCCGCGAACGCGGGCGTGCCCATCATCGGTGACGACATCAAGAGCCAGGTCGGGTCCACCATCGTGCACCGGGTGCTGACGCGGTTGTTCGAGGACCGGGGTCTCGCCCTCGACCGGACCTACCAGCTCAACTTCGGCGGCAACATGGACTTCAAGAACATGCTGGAGCGCCAGCGCCTCGAGTCCAAGAAGATCTCCAAGACCCAGGCCGTCACGAGCCAGGTGGAGAACTTCGTCCTCGACGCCGACGACGTCCACATCGGGCCGTCGGACCACGTGCCCTGGCTCAACGACCGCAAGTGGGCGTACATCCGGATGGAGGGCCGCAACTTCGGCGACGTGCCCATCAACCTGGAGCTCAAGCTCGAGGTGTGGGACTCGCCCAACTCCGCCGGCGTGATCATCGACGCCGTGCGCTGTGCCAAGGTCGCCCTCGACCGGGGCGTGGGCGGACCGCTCGTCGGGCCCTCGGCGTACTTTATGAAGTCACCGCCCGTGCAGTACCACGACGACGAGGCCTACCGTCTCGTGGAGGCCTTCGCGGCCGGCGAGGACAGCCCCGTCTACCCCGAGGACTGAGCCGCCCCGGCTCGGGCCCGGTTCACTCCTTTTCCCGCTCGCGCCTCTCCCACCAGGCGTCGAGGCGCCGATAGGCCTCGACCTCGCCCACCGGCCCCTCGTCGAGGCGTAGCTCCATCAGGAAGTCGAGGGCCTGGCCCACGACGGGGCCCGGGGGCACCCCGAGGTGCTCCATGACCTGGCGGCCGTCGAGCTCGGGCCGCATCGCCTGGAGCTCTTCTTCCTCGGCCAGCTCGACGATGCGCGACTCGAGCTCGTCCATGCGGCGCTCGAGGGCGCGGGCCCGCGCCGCGTTGCGAGTCGTGCAGTCCGATCGGGTGAGCTCGTTCAACCGGTCGAGCAGCGGCCCGGCGTCGCGCACGTAGCGGCGAACGGCGCGATCGGTCCACCCCAAGCGATAGGTGTGGAAGCGCAGGTGCAGCTCGACGAGCTTGGTCACGACCTGGATGTCCTCTTGCGGGTAGCGCAGCGCCGTGAGCCGGTCGCGGGTCATACGGGCTCCCACCACCTCGTGGTGATGGAACGTCACCCCACCCGGGCCGAAGGCGCGCGTGCGGGGCTTGCCGATGTCGTGCAGCAGCGCGGCCAGGCGTAGGAGCCTGTCGGGGCTCGTCTTGTCCACCACGGCCAGGGTGTGGGCGAGGACGTCCTTGTGTCGGTGGATGGGGTCCTGCTCGAGCGCCAGCCCGGGCAGCTCGGGCAGGAACTCCCCCGCCAGGCCCGTCTCCACGGTGAACCACAGGCCCGGCGACGGTTTGTCGACCACCACCAGCTTGTCGAGCTCGTCGCGGATGCGTTCCGCCGAGACGATCGACAGGCGGTCGTGCATGGCCTTGATGGCGAGAGGGATCTCGGGAACGGGCTCGAGGCCGAAGCCCGCCATGAAGCGTGCCGCCCGCAACATCCGCAGCGGGTCGTCGCCGAAGGAGACCTCGGGCTGCAGCGGCGTGCGCAGGCGGTGCGCGGCGAGGTCGGCGAGCCCGTCGTAGGGATCGACGAGCTCGAGGTCGGGGAGACGCAGGGCCATGGCGTTCACGGTGAAGTCCCGACGCGCCAAGTCGACCTCGATGGAGGTGCCGAAGGACACCGCGGGCTTGCGCGAGTCGGGCACGTACACCTCGGCGCGGTGCGTGGTGATCTCGTAGACCTGGTCGCCCTGCCTGAGCCCGATGGTCCCGAAGCGCTTGCCCTGGAGCCACACCGCGTCGGCCCAGCCCTTCACGAGCTGCTCCACCTCGTCGGGAAGCGCGTCGGTGGTCAGGTCGAGGTCTTTGGGTCCCGACGGGGCGCTGTCGCCGGCGAAGGCGTCGCGCACCGGCCCTCCCACGACGTAGAGACGTCGATCAGCCTCGTCGAACCGGCGTGCCAGCTCGGCGGTGGCCTGGACCAGGGGCTGGAAACGCTCGGGGATCACCGAGGTCGAGGGTAGTGCGGCGTTGACCGCGCTCCCGGCGTGGTCGTAGCGTCCGCCGCAATGCCCATGCTCGCCCCCCAACAAGCCGAACGGGCCGCGCTGTGCGATCTCTTCGAAAAGGTGGGCTCCGACGCCCCCACGTTATGCGAAGGCTGGGCCACCTACGACCTCGCCGCCCACCTCGTCATCCGCGAGCGCAAACCGTTGTCGGGGCCGGGCCTCGTCATGGGCGGTGCCGCGGCGCGCTTGACGGCGCGGATCCTGGCGCGCGCCAAGCAGACCCACTCCTATCCCGAGCTCGTGGCTCTGGTGCGGCGCGGACCGCCCCCGGTGCTCCGGCCCTTCGACAAGGTCATGAACCTGACCGAGTACTTCGTGCATCACGAGGACGTCCGGCGCGGCGGCGGGGACACCACCGAGCGCCGCGGGCCGGAGGCCGATGAGATCGAGGACGCGCTGTGGCGCATGTTGCACCGCTCCGCCAAGTTCATGACCCGGCCCGTCGAGACGATCGGCATCGATCTCGTGCGGCCCAACGGCGAGGTGATCCACGCCCGTCCGGGACCTTCGGTCGCCACGCTGACGGGTGCCGCCACAGAGATCGTGCTCTTCCTGTCGGGGCGCGGCAACGCCGCCCACGTGGAGTTGGGGGGCGCTGCCGACGCCGTCGCCGTGGTGCGGGCCGCGGGTTTCGGGATCTAGCGCGGGCGCGACCCGGCGCGCCCACCCGCGCCGACGCAGACCTTGGTGAGTGCGGCCGCTGCCCTAGGCTGCGACGCCGAGGTGGACCGGACCGAGGCGAGCATCGCCCCCGCACGCGGCGGTGACCGCACTCCCGACACGTGCGATCCCGACTCCTCGCGCCGAATACCACGGCGGGTGGGTGCCACCGTGCTCACCGCAGCCGCGACCATCCTCTACACGGTCACCGTTCTCGCCGGCTTCCTGCCTCCCCTGGCATCGGCGAACGCGGCGCCGCCGCGCCAATCGGACCACATCACCCTCGTGAGCCAGTCGCCGTGGGTGGGGCCCGATGTTGCCAACCAGGACCTGACCATGGGACTGCGCATCCGCAGCAGCGCACCCCGGGGCGCCTTGAAGCTCTCGTTCACCGTGTACCACCCACTCACGACCCGCTCGGGTTTCGACGAGACGCTCAGCGGCCACGGCCTGGGTTCGGTCACGGCGCGGTCCCCTTCGATCCCACTCACGGGGTTCAGCACCACCGCCCAGGGCGTGACCACCGTGACCATCCCCGTCGACGGCGACACCACCCCGACGGGAACCGGCAACTGGACCGCGGATCTGGGGTGCCAGCTCGGGAGTTGCGCCAACGTGTACCCGGTCAAGGTCACCCTCACCGACTCGGCCTCGGGCTCCGGTGCCGGCACGTCGGGGGCGCAGCTCATCACCTATCTGGTCTACGACGACCCGGCGTCGACAAGTGAGCCATTGCGGTTGGCGCTCGTCGTCCCGCTGGGGCTGGCCCCACCTACCGGGGGGCACGGCGGCCGTGTCCCGGCCGCGAGCCCGGCCGCGCTGAGCACCCTCGAAGGGCTGATCGGTGCCATCGGGACCGCACCGGCGGTGCCCGTCACTTTGGCGCCCGACCCCGCCACGCTGGACCACCTGGCCGATTCGGGCCACGACCACACGGTCTCAGAAGTGGCGACCCTGGCCGGGTCCTCGGCCCGACAGACCCTGTCGGGCCCCTTCGTGCCCGTCGACGCCGGCGGCCTCGTGGCCGGCGGCCTGGCGGGCGAGCTCGGCGCACAGGTCCGGCGGGGGTCCGGGGTCCTGGCGTCGGCCGTCGTCGGCGTGCACGCCACCAAGAGCACGTGGGTGACCACCACCCCGCTCGACCAGGCCGCGGTCAGCCAGCTGGCGCCGGACTACGGGCACTTTGTCGTGCCCCCGGGCTCGGTATCGGGACCGACAGGCCCGCTCACCGTGACCCAGCCCTTCACCCTGTCGCCCGCCCCCGGGTCGGCGTCGTTGGCGACCGCCGCGGCGCCACCCACGGCAATGGTGTCCGACGCGGGGCTCGACGCCCTCCTGGTGGCCAGCAAGGGGGCTGGCGCCGCCCTCGCCGCCGTCCAGTTGTCGGCCGAGGCGTCGCTCATCTACTACGAAGTACCCAATCTCCTCGGCCCGGGGGGCAAGCCCGCGCCCGCGGCGTGGTGGCGGTGGCGCCGGCGGCGTGGGCGCCCGACGCCACCTTCGTCTCCGCCCTGCTGTCGGGCCTCGAGGGCGACCCCATCATCCAACCGGTCACGCTCGACCAGCTCTTCGCGCAGGTTCCCGTGGGCGCCGACGGCGAGGTCACGTCGCGCCACGTCGTCACGACCTCCTCGACGACGTCGGTGCTGACGCGTGCCGTGCGTGCGGCGCGGAACCGCCAGATCGGGTTCGCCAGCGCGGTGGCGGGCAGCCCGGGCGGGGCGGCGGTGGCGCAGTCCACCGACGATCTCCTCCTGGCGGCGGAGTCGAGCCTGTTGTCGACCCACCAACAGCAGGCGGGGTTGGCCGGGTTCGAGGCCGTCCTCGGCGCGCAGCTGCGCGGCCTGTCGGTCCGCTCCGACACCATCCGGCTCACCGCCGGCACCGCCAGCGTGCCCATCACGTTGCTGCGCAACACGTCGTATCCCGTGACGGTGGTGGTGCGGCTCACGAGCGACAAGCTCCGGTTCCCGCTGTCGCGCCCCCCGGCGGCCGGGGCCATCTGCCAGCCACCGCAGGTGCAGAGCTCGGCCGGGCGGTCGAGCTTCTCGGCGCTGTGCACGCTCGACCACGCCACCAACGCGGTCTACGTCGACATGTCGGCGCGGGCCTCGGGGGACTTCCAGATCGCGGTGGCGCTCAAGAGCCCGCACGGGAACCTCGTCCTGGCCGGGGGACAGCTCACGGTGCGATCGCTGTCCACGTCGGCCGTGGCCATCGCGCTGTCGGTGGGAGCGGTCCTCGTCCTGTTGATCTGGTGGGGGCGAACCGTGTGGCGCGGCAAGAGCCGCCGAGGCGCCCACACCCTGACCCACGCCAAGGGAACGACGGCGTGACCGGGCCCACCGACGATCTGCCCCCCGAGGACTCCGCCCCCGCCGAACCCGGTTTCCCCGGGCCCGAGGAACCCGACATCGACGACGCCGGCCCGGAGGAGCGCGACTGGAGCGACGCGCAGCAAGAGCAGGGAGAGGTGCGCGTTCCCGGCCGTCCCGGCGATGACGACACCGTCGGCGAGCAGGAGGAGGGGGCACTCGGGGACCCCGTCCTCGACAACGTGGCCCCGGGCACCGACACCGCAGAAGCGGAGGTGGCCGTCGCCACCGCCGTCGCCCAGGAGGGCCCCGGGCTGCGCCGCGCCACCGCGGTGATGGCGGTGGGGACGACGTTGTCGCGGGCCACCGGGGTGCTGCGCATCTTCGCCCTCACCTACGCACTGGGCACGTTGAGCCTGGCCGACTCCTACAACCTCGCCAACACGATGCCCAACATCGTCCACGACATTGTGCTCGGGGGCGTGTTGTCGGCCACGTTCGTCCCCGTGTTCGTGCAGCGGCTCACCGCCCGGGCCGACGACGAAGCCTGGGACGCCATCTCCGCCGTGGTGAGCGTGACCATGATCGTGATCGCGGCGGCGTCACTCCTGTTCCTGCTGGTGGTCCCGTTCATCGTCGACGCCACGACCTCGCTCAATCACAGCCCCGAGGCGGCCCAGAGCCGGGCCGTGGCGAAAGACCTCCTGTTCCTGTTCGTGCCGCAATTGACGTGTTACGGGTTCATCAGCGTGGGCACGGCGCTGCTCAACGCCCGGCGCAAGTTCGGGTCGCCCATGTTCACGCCCATCGCCAACAACGTGGTGCTCATCGCCGTGCTGCTCATCTTCGGCACCACGGTGCGCCACGCCTCGCTGGCGGGGGTGGCCGCCCACCGGTCGCAGCTGCTGCTCCTCGGCCTGGGCACGACCGCCGGGGTGGTGGCCCAGGCCGGGCTCATGATCCCGAGCCTGCGTCGAGCGGGCCTCCGGCTCCACTGGAATCCCGACTTCCGCCACGAGGCGGTGCGCACCATCCTGCGGTTGTCGGGGTGGACCTTCGGATTGGTCCTCGCCAACCAGCTCGCCCTGTTGGTGGTCCTGGCCCTGTCCGAGAAAGTGGGGGCGGGGGCGGTGTCCGCCTACACCTACGCCTACATCTTCTTCCAGCTGCCCTACGGCGTCGTGGCCGTGTCGATCATGAGCGCGACCGCGCCCGAGCTCTCGGCGCGTTGGGCCCAGGGCGACCTCGTGGCGTTCCGGCGCCGCATGGGGACCGGGCTGCGGGCCATGCTCGCCATCGTCATCCCCGCCGCCGCCGGCGAGCTCATCCTGGCCCGGCCGCTGGTGGCCCTCGTAGCCGCCCACGGCGCCGCCCACAACACCACCGCCACCGCCGAGTCGCTGGCCATGCTTGCGCTGGGCCTGCCCGGGTTCTGCGTCTTCCTCTACGCGGTGCGCGTGCTGCAGAGCGTGCAGGACCTGCGCTCGGCGTTCTGGCTGTACGCGTTCGAGAACGGCGTCAACATCGTGCTCGCCGTGGCGCTGGCCGGACACTTCGGGGTGCGCGGCATCGCGCTGTCGATCAGCATCGCCTACACCGCCGCGGCCGTCGTGTCGCTCGGCTACCTGCGGGCGCGTTTCCAGGGCCTCGCCGGCGACGTGCTCGGGAGACCACTGGGTCATGTCGTATTGGCAACGGGCGCGCTCGTGGTGGGAGCGGTTCTGGGGAGCAATGTGTCGGGATCGGAGACCACCCCCGTCCTCCTGGGCCGGGTGGCACTGGGCTCGATCGCGGGCGCCGGCGCCTACGTGCTCGCCGGGGGCGGGCTCGCCGAGCTGGGACGGCGACGGCGCCGCGCCGCGCGCCAACGGGGCGAGGGACCTCCACCGACGTCGCGACCCGACCCGGGTCGGCGCCCACCACCGGGCCCACCCCGGGGTCCGCGTCCACCCGGTCAGCGTGCACCTCAGGGTCAGCGCCCGCCCCAGGGACAGCGTGCACCTCAGGGTCAGCGTTCGCCTCAGGGACAGCCTCCGCCCCCTGACCGGCGAGAACCCCGAGACCGGCGCGAACCCCAGGCGCGGCCGCAGCCTCCGAACCGTCGCGTCGCGCCCCAGAAGGGAGCGTCGCGGCGTCGGTCGGGTGCACCGCCGCCCCCGGACCGACTCCCGCCGGCGGGGCGCCCCCCCATGCGGCCGGGCCGTCTCGGTCCCACGCGCGCGCCCGACCCGGGCGGGCCGCGTCCCGGTGAGCCCGGGCTGTAGCAGACTCGTTGATACCGGGAACGCCGACACCGAGCGGCAGAGCCGAAACACCGATCCGGCACCGCCGGGAACGAGGAGGGCTGATGGCGAGCATCCAGGTCGTCACCGACAGTGCCTGTGACCTGCCGACCACGACGACCGAGGAACGCGATGTACGCGTCGTCCCGCTTACGATCCGCTTCGGTTCCGAGGAGCTCGTCGACCGCGACGAGCTGTCGGGCAAGGAGTTCTGGGACCGGGTCGTGACCGGCCCTGACATGCCCGCCACCGCCGCGCCGTCACCGGGCGCGTTCCAAAAGGCGTTCCTCGAGGCGCGCGCCGCCGGGAGCAGCGCGGTGGTGTGCGTCACCATCTCCTCAGGCCTTTCGGCCACTTACCAGTCGGCGGTGACGGCGGCCGAGGCCGTGGGTGACCAGATCCCGGTGCGCGTCATCGACACCCTGAGCGTCACCGGAGGCCAGGGCCTGCTGGCGTTGGCCGCCGCCGACCTGGCGTCGAGCGGCGCCGGGCTCGACGACATCGCGGCCGCCCTCGAGGACATGAAGAACCGCACCTACGTCTACGGCGTGGTCGACAGCCTCGACTACCTGAGACGAGGGGGGCGCATCGGCGGTGCGGCCAAGCTCATGGGCTCGCTGCTGTCGATCAAACCGGTGATCGAGGTGCGCGAAGGCGTGGTGGAGGTCGAGTCCAAGCAGCGCACGCGGTCGCGGTCGCTGCAGTACCTCGCCAACAAGGCGATCGAGGCGGGACCGCTCGAGCGTCTGGCCGCCACGAGCGGGGTGGCGCCCGATTTCGACATCGTCCTCGATCTGCTGCGCAAGGCCGACACCGAGCACGACCTCGTCACCGGAGAGCTCGGGCCCGTCGTGGGCAGCCACACCGGGCCGGGGTCGGTCGGGGTGTGCTTCATCACCAGCGCGCGCTAGTCGTCACCATCGAAGCGTCCGCGCCAGGCGGGGACGTCGGGCTCGGCGACTAATCTCCCCTCCATGGAAGACCAGGCCACGAACCAGTCGGCGACGGCCGCCTCCTCGGCAGGCGCAGGGTCGTCGGCCTCGGCGGACCCGGCGCGGTCGCAGCCCGACTGGCCCGCCAAGGTGGCCGACACCATCGAGGACGTGGTCGAGACCGTCCAGGACCGTGTGGTGCGCCCCCTCGTCGTGGTGTCCCGCGGCATCGTGTTCGGGATCATCATCGCCGTGATGGCACTCCTGCTGAGCGTCGTGGTGGCCATCGCCGTGGTACGGCTCCTCGACGTCTATGCCTTCGGGGGCCGGGTGTGGGCCTCGGACGCGCTGCTCGGTGCCCTCCTGGTCCTCGGGGGCGGCTACGCGTGGACCAAACGCGCCGCCCGCGGGGCCGGGGACGCCTGACATGCCCGACACGCACCAGGTCGTTATCCTCGGCTCGGGCCCGGCCGGACTCACCGCCGCGATCTACACGGCGCGCGCCAACCTGCTGCCATTTGTCGTCGAGGGGGAGCCCTCGTCGACGAGTGACCAGCCCGGCGGCCAACTCATGCTCACCACCGAGGTGGAGAACTACCCCGGATTCGTCGAGGGCGTCCTCGGTCCCGACCTGATGACACGTTTTCGGGACCAGGCGGCGCGCTTCGGAGCGCAGTTCCTCACCCGCAAGGCGGTACGGGTCGACTTCTCGTCGCGCCCGTTCCGGGTGTGGACCGAGTCGACCGAGGGCGAGCCCGACATCCTCGCCGAGGTGCTGGTCGTGGCGACGGGTGCCCAGGCGCTCATGTTGAACGTCCCCGGCGAGGCACGACTAATGGGCCACGGGGTGTCGACGTGCGCGACGTGCGACGGGTTCTTCTTCCGGAACCAGAAAATCGCCGTGGTGGGCGGAGGGGATTCGGCCCTCGAAGAGGCCTCGTTCCTCACGCGTTTCGGCGAGAGCGTCACCGTCATCCACCGGCGCAAGGAGCTGCGGGCCTCGAAGATCATGCAGGACCGCGCCTTCGCCAACGACAAGATCGACTTCCTGTGGGACACCGTGGTCACCGAGGTTCTCGGGGACGGCAAGGTGAGCGGCGTCGGCCTCACCAACACCGTCACCGGCGACAAGTCCACCCTCGACGCCTGCGGTGTGTTCGTGGCCATCGGGCACGTGCCCAACACCGGCGTGTTCGCGGGCCACCTCGACATGGACGAGAACGGGTACATCAAGACGACCGATGGCACCCGCACCAGTGTCGACGGGGTGTTCGCGTGCGGCGACGTCCAGGACCACGTCTACCGCCAGGCCATCACGGCGGCGGGGTCGGGCTGCATGGCCGCCATCGATGCCGAGCGGTGGCTCGAGGCCCGGGGCGAAGCCTGAAAATTGGCCCCGGGAATGCGGGGGCGGACACCGGTGTTTCCATTGCGTTCGAGAAAGCGCGCCTGACCAGGTGCTGAAGGAGGACGGTTCATGAGCGAGGGGATCACGGCTCTGAGCGACGCTACGTTTGACGAGCATGTCAAGGCCGCCGACACCGTGGTGCTGGTGGACTTCTGGGCCGAGTGGTGTGGCCCGTGCAAGATGATCGCCCCCGTCCTCGAGGAGATCTCGGCGGAGCACGAGGGGAAGATCGAGATCGTCAAGCTCAACATCGACGAGAACCTGGACGTGACGCGCCGGTACGAGGTGATGAGCATCCCGACCCTGATGCTGTTCAAGGACGGGGAGCCCGTGGAGCGCATCATCGGCGCTCGGGGCAAGGCGCAGCTCCTCCAGGAGCTGCAGGCGTACCTGTAGTACCCGGCGACAGCCTGCCCCTCGCCTCGGGCGACAAGGGCGAGGCCGTCGCTGACCTGCAACGACGACTGACTCTTCTGGAGCTGCCCACCGCTCCCGACGCGGAGGGGGTCTTCGGTGTGGGCACCAAGGCCGCCGTCGAGGGTTTCCAGTACGGCCGGGGCCTGCGCGTGGACGGTGTATGTGGTCCCCAGACCTGGGGGGCCCTGGTCGAGGCCGGGCTGCGCCTCGGCGACCGCTTCCTCTACCTACGACGACCCATGTTGCGCGGCGACGATGTCGCTGACCTGCAACGACGCCTGTCGGCCCTCGGCTTCGACACCGGTCGCGTGGACGGCATCTTCGGTGGGCTCACCTCCCAGGCACTGGCCGACTTCCAACGCAACACAGGCCTCCCCGTCGACGGCATCCTGGGGGCGTCGACGTTCCGGGAGCTGCGCCGGGTGGCGCCACGCCACGGCGATCCCGAGCTCGTGAGCACGGTGCGCGACCGCGACCGGCTGCGTCGGGCCCCACGCACGCTGCTCGGTCGACGCATCGCCATCGGCGAGGAGGGTGGCCTCGACGCCCTGGTGGCGGCGGTGCGCCGGCCCCTGGTGGCCACCGGGGCCCAGGTCATCCCTCTCCTTCACCCTGACGGTTCCACGCGGGCGGCCGCCGCCAATGCTGCCGACGCCGACGTCTACCTCGGCCTCCGTCTTGATCCCGACCGCACAGGGTGCACGACTGCCTACTATTCGGGGTATCGGTACGAATCAGCCGGGGGACGGCGGCTTGCCGAGCTCATCCACGCCCTGGCCGCGGCGGCCCTGGGGGTCCCCGCCGACGGGGTCCACGGCATGACCCTGGCCGTGCTGCGTGAGACGCGCATGCCCGCGGTGGTGTGCGAGGTGGGGCCGCCCGCCATTGTCGTGCGCCACGCCGGCGCCCTCGCCGAGGCTCTGGTCAGGGCCCTCGTGGCCTGGGCGGCCACGCCTGTCGACTGAGACCCGGGCAACGCTCGACGTCCCGTCGAGGCGAAACCGCCGAGGTCAGCCGACTCTCAATCTCACCCACTCAGGCAGGATTTCCACAGCCTCATGCACAGGTTGTGGATGAGGCTGGACATACTATCGAGGGTAGGAGCTCACCCTTTGTGAGAAATCCCTGGTAGAAGGGGACGTTTCCCCGATTCCACCACGCCCGGTGGGATGAGCCGGGCCGGAGGACGGGATCTAGGCGGTAACGCCCCCGACCATGAGCTTGTAGATGCGCTCGAGGTCCTCGAGGGTGGCGAAATCGATCACGACGCGCCCTCGCTTGGCCCCCATCTCGACCTTGACCCTCGTGTTCAGGTGGTTGGAGAGCAGGTCCTCGAGCTCGAGTACGCCGGGGGCGGGAAGGCGCCGGCGCACGGGGGGAGTCCCGGGCCCGGTCTGCACAGCGTCGGCGGGGGGGGACAGCGGGGTGACGAGGCTTCCGTTCTCGGCCGTCACCGCTCCGGGTTCTGCACCCGAGCCGTGGTGACGGACCCCTTCCTCGACGGCCCGGACCGTAAGACCCTCGGCCACGATCCGCTTGGCCAGCTCTTCCTGGAAGCTGCGGTCGGGGGTGCCGAGCAGGGCGCGGGCATGGCCGGCCGAGATCGCGCCGTCAGCCAGGGCCCGCTGCACCCCGGCCGGGAGCTGCAGAAGCCGGAGCGTGTTGGTGACCGCCGTCCTGCTCTTGCCGACGCGGGAGGCGACCTGTTCGTGGGTGTAACCGAACTCGTCGACGAGCTGCTGGAAGGCGCCGGCCTCCTCGAGCGGGTTCAGATCCTCGCGATGGAGGTTCTCCACAAGGGCCTGCTCCAGGCTGTGGACGTCCGAGACGCTCTGGACCAGCACCGGCATGGTCTGCAGCCCGGCGCGCCGGGCCGCCCTCCACCGACGCTCGCCGGCGATGAGCTCGTACTCGTCCTCCTCGATCTCCCGCACCAGGATGGGCTGGAGGACCCCAACCTCGCGGATCGACGACGCCAGGCTCGACATGGCTTCCTCGTCGAAGCGGGTACGGGGCTGGAGGGGGTTGGGCTTGATGCTGGTCATCGGGACCACCCGCAGCGCCGAGTCCCGATCCCGGGCCTCGGTCGGGATCAGTGCCCCCAGACCTTTGCCCAGTCCGCTACGACGCGCCACCGCTGACCTCCTTGGCTAGCTCCCGGTACGCGATCGCCCCACGCGAGGTGGGATCGAACGTCGTGATGGGTTGACCGAATGACGGTGCCTCGGAGATCCGCACCGTCCGTGGGATCACGTTCCGACACACCTTGTTGCCGAAGTGGAGCCGGACCTCGTCCGCCACCTGTTCGGCCAGCTTCGTCCTGGCGTCGTACATGGTGAGCACGATGGTGGACACATCCAGCTTCTCGTTGAGGTTGGCCTGGACGAGGTGGACGTTGCGCAACAGCTGGCCCAGACCCTCGAGGGCGTAGTACTCGCACTGGATGGGCACCAGGACCTCGTCGGCGGCGGCCAGGCCGTTGACCGTGATCAGCCCCAGCGACGGGGGACAGTCGATGAGGATGTAGTCGAAGTCGTCGATCACGCTCTCGAGGGCCCGGCGTAGCTTGAGCTCCCGGCTGAAGGTGGGGACGAGCTCGATCTCGGCGCCGGCCAGGTCGATGGTGGCCGGAGCCACGAACAGGTTCTTCATGCTGGTGGGCTCGATGGCGTCCTCGAGCTTGGAGTCGCGCATGAGCACGTCGTACATGGAGAGCTCGAACGACCGACCGTCGATCCCGAGGCCGGTGGTGGCGTTACCCTGGGGGTCGAGGTCGACCACCAGCACCCGGAAGCCGATCTCCGCCAGACCGGCACCGAGGTTCACCGCCGTGGTGGTCTTTCCCACCCCACCTTTCTGATTGGCCACCGCCATGATGCGGGGTACGGGTCGGGGAACGTAGGCGACGTCGGCCCCCGGCTCGGGCTGAGGTACGTCCGACCAATCCACCGAGGCCCGTTGAGCCGGCTTGGCGGGAGGTGGGGCGGGATCGGTGACCTCGACAGCGGGGGTGGCCACGTCCTCGTACATCTCGTCGGCAACGGTCACCGGGTCCTCGGAGACATCGGGATCGGGCCCGGGCTTCGAGGTGGTGGCTTCGATGATGGTCACGGAGTCGACATCCCCATCTTGTGACTGGAGAGTCTCCTGAGGCTCCTCTGGCCAGTGTTTCCCCTGCTCAGGCCGCTGGTCCCTGCCCCGAATGCGGACGCGCACGGTCAGCCCTCCAAACGGTCGTGGCTCACGGTCACCCATCCTCGCCATCTGCGAACCCCGGGTCAATAGTCGCGGGAGGAATCTGTGGTGTTTTCGCGCGATCTTCGGTGTCCCTCAGGATCCCGACGCGCCCTCGTCGGCCGGGGGGGACGCCGTTCGCAAACGGCCGGCGTAGCGCTGTCTCATCTCTGCGAAGCGCTCCAGACTGGGCGTGTCGAGCTCGGAGGACAGACCTTCCTCCAGGATCGGCAGAAGGTGATCCCGCAGGTAGGAGCCCCGGGCCATCCACTGAAGGTAGTCGCGGCCCCCGTGGTGGTAGGGCCCGTACAGCCGGCCTCCGGGGAACTTCTTCTCCAGCCAGTGGAAGATGGCTTCGTGCCGACTGTGCATACGCAGGGTCACCTGGGGTTGGCGGCCGTCTCCGCCAAAGTGGCCCTCACCCACCAAGAGCCCGATCAGAACGCCCTTCTCGAAGTCCGTGGCCATGGGCCAAACTCCCGTCCCGTGCCTGGCAGGGGTGTTTCACCGTAAGGTACCACGTGAAACACCTGGAGCCGGGAACGGTTCCCCGGGGGGTGTTTCACCGTAAAGTTACACGTGGAACATTCGCGTTTTCAGTGCCCTGACCTGCACGAACGCGGGTGCTCGGGAATGGCGCCTTTTCGATCACGCCTCGGAGACCCGGTACAGGGGCCGCTTGGCCGCCACCCCGGACCGCCGGGGAAAGCGAGCCGGGCACGGCGCCACCTGCAGGACTACCTGATAGCCGAACCGGGCCCGGACCGTGAGCAGCGGCTCCTGGCCGAGCTCGGCCAACCCCTGTCGTGGCCACCGGGCGATCGTCTGACCAGGAGAAGGAGGCTCCGACACCACCAGGAGGCCACCGGGCTCGAGGAATGGGGCGGCACATTCGGCGGCGACGGGAGGACTCCCGAACGACCTCGCCCAGACCACGTCGAACCTCCCCCGGAGATCGGGGGTCGAACCGGCATCCTCGGCCCGGGCCCGGACGACCTGGACGCGGTCCTCCCACCCCATGAGTCTCGACCGCGTGGGACAAGAAGGAGGTCCGGCGAGCGGCGGAATCGAGCAGGACCCCCGGCGCCGACGGCCAGTGCTGCGCCAGCACGAGGCCGGGGAGTCCTCCCCCCGATCCCAGGTCCAGCCAGCGGGCGGGAGCGGCTGCACCGGCCCCGGCGCCATCCCGAGCGCGATCGCCCCGCACCAAGGTGATTGCCTGTCCGAAGGCGGTCGGCGAAGCCCAGGGCGTGCTCGATCTGGTGGTCGAGGTCCATCGGTCCCAGGAGGTCGAGGGACCGGGCCTCGATGAGCACATCCATGAGGGCTGCGGGCACGGGAGCAGCGCTCATACCGAGAGCCACTCCCCGGTCACGGCCCCTCCGGGGGACCGGAAGGAATCCCCGGGGGATCCGCCTCGTGTTCTGTGCGCCTCAGGCTTCGGCGACGTCGGCGATCGGTTGGCTGGAGGAGATCACGATGTAGCGCCGGGGCTCCTCGCCCTCCGACCGGGTGGAGAGGCCCTCGATCTCGTTGATGGTGTCGTGGACGACCTTGCGGTCAGCCGCCGACATGGGCTCGAGCGCCCGATCGGATCCCGACGCACTCACCTCGTCGGCGACCTGCTTGGCGAAGCGCTGCAGGGCGGCGGTGCGCTTGGCCCGGTACCCCGCCACGTCCACGTTGATCCTGCTGCTCTGCCCCCCGGTCCGCTTCTGGACGAAGGTCCGGGCCAGCTCCTGCAACGCCGCCAGAGTGGCTCCCCCCGGCCCCACCAGGACGCCGAGCTCCTGGCCCTCGACCACAACCTCGGCGGTCTCCTCGTCGACGACCCGGGTCGACACGTCCGCCTGCAGACCGAGCTCGTCGATCAGCCCGGCGATGAATTCCCGCGCCGATTCCCCCTGCTCCTCGAGCGTCATGGTCTCGCCCACAGCCTCCTCCTTCGTCGACCCGGACGGCCGGGACCCTTTCCTCCTGGTGGAGGACTGCACTGCGGCACCGGCGTCGTCGCCGGGACCCCCGTCCCGGTCCCCGTCGGCACCCTGTCCTCCGCTGCGACCTGCGCCTCCGCTTCGTGACCGCGACCGGCGGCGCTTGTTAGCCGGGACTCCCGTCCCGTTGCCCGACGGAACCGACGGTCGCCACCTCCACGGCCTCGGATCCAGTATCTCCCCCGTCGGCCACGGCTACGCCAGCCGAGCTTCGGCTTCTCTCTCCGCCCCGGCCCGACCCTCCGCCGCTGCGCCGGGCACCGCCTTCGCGTTGCTCGCCCGAGCGCCGTGTCCGCGTCCGCTTGGGGCGGGGGCTGGTGGGACGGACCCGGGCCCGGACCCGGGCCTCACCCCGCATGCGCCCGAACAGACCGGCCTTGGGCTCGGTCACCATGACGAACTCGGCATCCGTCTCGTCCACACCCAGTTGATCGAGGGCGGCATCCTTGGCTTCCTCGATCGTCCTTCCGGTCGTCTCGACCCACTCCATCGCTCAACGCGCCTTTCTCGGTCGCTTCTTGGCGGATCGGGGCTGCCCGGGGGGCTGCTCCTTCGGTGCGGGGGCGCCGTTGCTCCCCGCCCTCGCCGATCCGCGCTGCGCGCCTCCGTTCGTACTCGCGCCGCTCGGGCGCTTGGCCGCGCCACCGGGCTTGCCGGCACCGTTCGGTTTGGCCGCTCCATTCGAAGATCCTCCGCCGTTGGAAGACGCCGCCTCCGTGGGAGGGGCTGCATCCTTCGCAGGAGGGTTTTTCGCCTTGTTGGCCGGCGGCCTGGTCCCCGGTGGGGCCTTAGCGCTTGGCTTCGAGGCGTCTTTCACGTCGCGTGGCATGTCGATCTGTGGTTGAAGGCCAGCCTGCCGGGCCTTCTGCTGCTCGAGGGCCCGTTGCTGGGCGTCGGCCAGGCGCTCCATGATCGACCGCCGGGGCGCGGCGCCGTTCCCACCACGTCCAGGAAGGTTCCCCTCACCGCGCGTGGGTGTCTTGTCCAGCATTCCGGAGCGGAAGATGGCCTCCTGGATGCCGATGCGGCACAGGCTCGAAACAACGAAATAGATGTTCACTCCGGCCGAGATCCGGATATAAATCACGGCGAAGATAAGAGGCATATATCGCTGCACCATTTGCATCTGCGGGTTGGCCTGAGCAGCTCCGGGGTTCCTGCTATTGAGCTGGCGCATTTGCAGGTATTGCAGGGCGATGGCGATGGCGACGATCGCCGCGTAGGGGATGGCTCCCACCCACGTCGCATGGTGCGAGAACAGGTTGTTTCCCAGGTCGAGGCCCCAGGCCTTCATGTGACCGTTGGCGGCGATGAGGTCGTGGTAGAGCCGGGTGGAGTGAGAGACGTAGTCCGGCCGGGCGATGATCTTGCCGTTTACTTTTACGGTGCTGGTCAGGCCGCGGATGACCCCATAGAGCACTACGAAGACAGGAAGCTGGATCAACATGGGCAGGCATCCGCCGGCCGGATTGATGCCGTGCTCCTTGTAGAGCTTCATCATTTCTTCGTTGAGCGTTACCCGGTCGCCCTTGTACTTGGCCTGGATCTTCTTGAGCTCGGGGGCGACCCGCTGCATCTTGATCGTGGACCGGGTGCTCTTGACCGTGAGCGGCGCCGTCACGATCATCACCACCACCGTCAGCAGGGCGATGGCGATGGCGAAGTTGGGGATGATCGAATAGAAGAACGCGATGATCCCGGCCAGCAGCTCGTAGAGCGGCTTGAAGATCTGCCCGACGGTGCTGGCGAACAACAGGTGCGCGCTCATTCGGGCACCGGGTCCACGCCGTGGCCGCCCCAGGGGTGGCACCGCAGCACCCGGCGCACCGCCAGGAGCGATCCCCGGGCGGCGCCGTGGCGCTCGACGGCGTCGAGGGCGTAGTCCGAGCACGTGGGCCAGTACCGGCACGGCGAGGGGTGCCCGGCACGAAGGGCCTGGTAGAAGCGGATAATTCGCATCAGGGCGCCCCGGACGGGGTGGCGGCGCGGCGCGGCGTCAGGCGGGGTCATCGTTGCCAACGGGGGCGCGGCGGCGTCAGGCAGGGTCATGGGAGCGCTCACCGGCGCCGGCCCTGAGAAGCCGCTGTCATCGCTGCTGTCACTTGTGCCTTCAAGTCCTCGTAGGGGAGGCCGGCCGCCTCAGGGCCCGCCGCCACCAGGTATGCGCCGGGTGCGAGCGACCCCGACGCTTCTGCCACCACGGCCCGGAGACGACGGCGCAGCTGGTTGCGCACGACGGCACCACCCACCCGTTTCCCTACCGCATACGCCACCCGGGGCACGCTGTCGGCGTCGGTGGCCACGAAGGTCACCGTGACCGGTCCCCGCCTGCCGCGCTGTCCGTGGCGCCGGAGTGCCTCGAATGTCGTCCGGTCCCGGATCCGCCAGCCCACTGGGCCCCTGCCGCTCTCACGCGGAGAGGCGGTGGCGACCTTTGACCCGGCGTGCCTTGAGAATCGCTCTCCCGGCACGGGTGGACATACGGTGTCGAAACCCGTGGTTCTTGGCCCGTTTCCTGGTGTTGGGCTGGTAAGTCCTCTTCACTCCTCTTGTCCTTTTGCTCGAGGCCGGTTTGCGGCGCGGCTCCTCTGCCGGGGCGCCGTACGAACAGGTGCCCGCCCCGAGTCCTGGTCTCCCATGCTAGGCGCGTCCCCGCGCGCCCACCAGGCAGGACGGGCCGGCGCGGACGGGGCCGGCGCGCAAATTCACAAAGAGTTTTCGGGGCCGGCGGGCCTGCTCCCGCCCTGGTCGGCGAGACGGGAACCCGTCCCCACCAGGGCCTCGAGGAACCATGCAGGAGGGCCCACGGCCACTAGCAGCACGCGGACCCGCCGGTGTACCGTTCGTCGCTACCGGTGCGTCACGAGCGTGCCGCAACCGACAACAGGGTCCTCCTTCCCCAGGGCCACCAGACATAGGCCGTAGGTGGACGGCGGACAACTTTCCCGGACAATCCACACTTGTGGATCTGCTTGTGGACAATTTTGGCGGCGGGACGGCGGAGGCCCTGGTGAATGACATGAACGACTTGTGGAAGCGCTGTGGAGTCACCCTGCGCGAGCAGGTGTCCGACGCCACGTGGCGGACCTGGCTCCAGGCACTCAACCCCGAGGCCTACGACGGCGACCTCCTGGTCCTCGAGCGCGCCGAGCTCGATCATCCGTGAACGCGTCGAGAACCGCTTCCTGGAGCTCATCGCGGCGGCAGCCACCGACGTGGCGTCACACGAGGTCAAGGTCCGGCTGGACCTCGGCCCCATGTCCGTCGCCGACCCGTTGCCAATCACCTCGCTCCTCGACGAAGAGCACACCTCCCCCAACGCCTCCAATTCGGCGGACCAGGGCGACAACCGCTCGGCCCGCACCGGCAACCGCCGGGCCTCGGCAGCCGAGGACCGGGACGTCGGCAGCCTCGACGCCCGCTACACCTTCGACGCCTTTGTCATCGGCTCGTCGAACCGCTTCGCCCACGCCGCGGCCCAAGCGGTGGCGGAGATGCCGGCCAAGTCCTACAACCCCCTGTTCATCCACGGTGACGCCGGGCTCGGCAAGACGCACCTGCTCCACGCCATCGGGAACTACGTCCGGGAGAACTTCGCCGGTCGACGGGTCCGCTACGTCTCCACCGAGACCTTCCTGAACGAGTTCGTCGACGCCATCCGGAACAACACCACCACCGCCTTCAAGCGCCGCTACCGCGAATGCGACGTCCTGCTCATCGACGACGTCCAGTTCATGGAAAACAAAGAAGCGCTCCAGGAGGAGTTCTTCCACACCTTCAACCACCTCTACGGCGCGTCGCGCCAGGTCGTCCTCACCTCGGACCGCCCCCCCAAGTCCATCGCCACGCTCGAAGACCGACTCCGCAGCCGCTTCCTGTCCGGGCTCATCACCGACGTCCAGCCCCCCGAGCTCGAGACCCGTCTGGCCATCTTGCAGAAGAAGCTCGAACGTGAGCCCTCCCACGTGCCCCACGAGGTGCTCGAGTTCATCGCCTCCAACGTGACCGACAACATCAGAGAGCTCGAGGGGGCCCTCATCCGGGTCACCGCCTATGGCAGCCTCAACAACCAGCCCCTCACCCGGGAGCTGGCCGAACACGTCCTGTCCGACATCGTCAACGCCGGCCAGCCCCGCGTCATCACCCCGACCCAGATCCTCGAGACCACCGCCGCGACGTTCGGCTTCAGCATCGAGGACCTGTGCGGCCCCAGCCGGCGCCGGCCCCTGGTCATCGCCCGCCAGATCGGCATGTACCTCTTCCGAGACCTCACCGACTACTCCTACCCCGCCATCGCCAAGGAATTCGGGGGCCGCGACCACACCACCGTCATGCACGCCGTGGTCAAGATCTCCTCGCTCATGGGCGAACGTCGCCAGATCTTCGACCAGGTCAACGACCTGATCGTCCGGATCAAGACTGGTGCATGACCCTGTGGGGAACCCGCCCCGCCCTGTGGACCCGACCGGGGGGGCGGTGGACAGCGGAGACTCCCCCGAGCCCCGAAGCCGCCCGACGGTGGACAACCCGTGAGCCCGGTGGACGACCATGATGGGCCTGACCTCGGGCGACGGTATGTCATCCACAATCCACAGGCCCTATTACCGTCACTGTCAGAATTTAAATTCCTTGTAAGAAAGGAACCTGTGTGAAGTACCGCTGTGAGCGAGACACCCTCGTTGAGGCGCTCGCCACCGCCAGCCGGGCCGTGACATCACGGGCGTCCACCACGCCCGCGCTCAACGGCGTCCGCATCGAGGTGGTCGGGAACCGCCTCACCGTGGTGGGAACCGACCTGGACCTGACCGTGCGTGTCGAGGTGGAGGCCATCGGCCTCGACGACGGGTCGTTGGTGGCACCGGCGCGGCTCGTGGCCGACATCGTGCGTTCGCTCGAGCCGGGGGCGGTGACATTCGAGGGTGGGGACGACGAGGTCGAGATCTCCGCGGCGCGGTCGCGTTTCGTGGTGCGGACCTATCCGGTGGAGGACTTCCCCGTGCTGGCCGACCCCCGCCCCGACCAGGTGACGGTGCCGGCTCCGGCGCTGGCCGAGGCGTTGCGCCAGGTGGTGCGGGCCGCCTCCAACGACGACGCCCGCCCGCTGCTCACAGGCGTGCTCGTAGCGGCCGAGGCGGGCGGGACCCGACTGGTGGCGACGGACTCGTACCGGCTGGCCATGCGCGACCTCGCCGGCGAGGGCCCTTTGGCCGAGGGGGCCGAACAGATCCTGGTCCCAGCGCGCGCCCTGACCGAGCTGCAGCGCTTGATGCCGGCGGCGGGATCCAAGGAGGACGGCGACGCCACCGTGGGGTTCTCGGTGAGCGAACTCGACGCCACCTTCACCGTGGGGGGCGTGCGCCTCACCACCCGGCTGCTCGACGGACGCTTCCCCGACTACCGGCAACTCATCCCGCCCGGCTACCCGAACCTGTTGCGCGTGGGGCGTGAAGCGCTGCTCGACGCGCTGCGCCGGGTGCGCCTGCTCGTGCGTGACAACACGACGCCAGTGCGCCTGTCGATGCGGCCCGGGTCTGTGGAGCTCACCGTCGTGTCCCAGGAAGTCGGCCACGCCAGTGAGGACGTCGACGCCGAGTACGAGGGCGAAGAGCTGACGGTGGCGTTCAACCCCTCCTACCTGATCGACGGGGTGGAGGCCGTCCTCGGTGACGAGGTCGTCCTCGAGACCGTCGACGCCACCAAGCCGGCCACGGTGCGGGCACCGGACCACGAAGACTACCGCTACCTACTCATGCCCGTCCGGGTGTCGTAGCGACCCAGAACCCGTCACAGCCGACGCGCACGCTGTCACCGTGGCCATCTCCACGTTGTGGCTCGCCGACTTCCGCTGCTTCACGGAAGCCGAGTTCCAGCCCGACCCCGAGGGTCTGACGGTGCTGCAGGGACCGAACGGCGCGGGCAAGACGTCGGTGCTCGAGGCGGTGGGATGGCTGGCCAGCCAGCGGTCGATCCGCGGCGCCACCCGTGACGCGCTGGTACGGACCGGGACCGAGCGCGCCGTGGTGCGCGCCGAGGGGTCGGTGGGGGCGCGGGCCGTGCTCATCGAGGCCGAGATCCCCGTGTCGGGATCGGTGCGCACCCAGGTGAACCGCCAACCCGTCCGACGGCGCTCCGAATTGGCCGAAGCCCTCAACGTGACGGTGTTCGCCCCCAACGATCTCGACCTCGTCCAGGGCGGGCCGGCGGGTCGACGCGACTACCTCGACGAGGTGCTGGTGGCGCGCCACGCCCGGCTCGACGCGCTCGTGACCGACGTCGACCGCATCCTGCGCCAACGCGGCGCCGTGCTGCGCCAGGCGGGCGGCCGACCCGACAGCGCGATCGCGGCGACTCTGGACGTGTGGGACGAGCGTCTGGGTGCGTCGGGGACCGCACTGGCCGTCGAACGGGAATCACTGGCCGTCGAGCTCACACCCCACGCCAGCGGGGCCTACGAACACTTGGCCGGCGTGGCCGATCCGGTGACGCTCACCTACCGGCGGTCCTGGGACGGCGACCTCGTCGTGGCCCTGGCCGCGGCGCGCCGCGACGACGTCCGGCGTCAGGTCACCTCCGTGGGGCCGCATCGCGACGATCTCGAGCTCGCCATCGGGACGCGTCCCACCCGCACCCACGCGTCGCAAGGCGAGCAACGGTGCGTGGCGCTGGCCCTGCGCCTGGCCTCGCACGCACTGCGGCGCGGGGATCTCGCCGAGGCGCCGGTGCTGCTGCTCGACGACGTCTTCTCCGAGCTCGACGCCTACCGGGCCGCGGCCCTCGTGGAGTTGCTCCCGCCCGGCCAGGTGCTTCTCACCACGGCGGTCGACCCACCGGCGGTGGTTCACGCCGACCGGGTCGTGGCGGTAGCAGGAGGGCGTCTCAGCGGTGCCGGTGCACCGCAGAGTGCGGGCCCGGCGAGTGCCGGCCCGGAGAGTGCCGGCCCGCCGGACGCAGCCGCATCGGGCGGTGGGCGGTGACCGCCCCTCGTCGGGACGGACGGGGCCGCTCGAGCGGGGGCATGGTGCGGATCGGGGACGCGCTGGGTGAGGTCGCCAGTCACCTGGGAGCGGGCCGTGCCGACATCGTCGGGGTGGTGTTCGGACGTTGGGACGACATCGTGGGGCCCGCCGTCGCCGCGCACGTACGCCCCGTGCGCGTGGACGGAGTGACCCTTGTGGTCAGCGCCGACCACCCCGCCTGGGCGACGCAAATGAGGCACCTCGCGCCCGACATCCTCGGGCGTCTGCGCGACGTGTGCGGAGCCCAGAACGCCCTCGAACGCCTCGACGTGCGCGTGCGTCGCTAGGCACCCCGTGGGGCCGCCAGACACCCTGTTCACAGCGGTGTGCACATGCCTGATTTGGCTCGTCGCGTGACCCCGTCCTGGTAGACTGCAATGCGTCGGTAACGCACCCAAATAGCCCCTCTCGGGACTGGTTCGTGGATTGTGCGTCCCCCGATCGAAACAGGACAAGAAAGGGCGCGTGCGTGGCGCTGAAAACAGAGGTTGGGGTCGGCAGTAACGGCTCCGCGGGTTCGTACGACGCCAGCGACATCACGGTTCTCGAAGGCCTCGATCCGGTCCGCGCCCGACCGGGGATGTACATCGGGTCGACCGGGCCCACCGGGCTCCACCACCTCGTGTGGGAGGTCGTGGACAACTCCATCGACGAGGCCATGGCGGGCGAGGCCACCCAGATCGACGTCACGCTGTTGGCCGATGGCGGGGTCCGGGTCAAAGACAACGGCCGGGGCATCCCCGTGAAGCCCAACGAGCAATACCCGGACCTGTCCGCGGCCGAGCTGGTGCTCACGACCCTGCACGCGGGGGGAAATTCGGGGGCGCCGGTTACAAGGTGTCGGGGGGACTGCACGGGGTGGGCGTCTCGGTCGTGAACGCCCTGTCGACGAAGCTCGTCCTCGAGATCGACCGGGACGGCAAGCATCACGTGGCGGAATTCGCCGACGGCGGGGAGATCAAGAGGAAGCTCAAGGCGACGGGCCCGGCGCCGAGGGACCGCACCGGCACCACCGTGACGTTCTGGCCGGACGCGACCATCTTCGAAGAGACTGAGTTCCGGGCCCAGACCATCCTCGAGCGCTTGCAGATGATGGCCTTTCTCAACAAGGGTCTCGAGATCCGGTTCACCGACGAGCGGGCCGAGCGCGAACAGCAGGTCACATTCCGTTACTCGGGCGGCATCGTCGACTACGTGAAGCACCTCAACAGCTCCAAAGAGGCGTTGTTCCGCCGGGTGTGCTCGTACACCCAGTCCGAGGACGACCAAGAGGTGGAGGTGGCCCTGCAGTGGAACACCGGGTTCCACGAGTCCATCCACTCCTTCGCCAACGGGATCTCCACCATCGAAGGTGGCATGCACGAAGAGGGCTTCAAGAAAGCCCTCACCAATGCTGTCAACCGCTACGCGCGGGCCAAGGGTGCGCTCAAGGAGAAAGAGGACAACTTCCTCGGCGAGGACATCCGCGAGGGGCTGACCGCCATCATCTCGGTCCGGTTGCGCGACCCGCAGTTCGAGGGACAGACCAAGGCCAAGCTGGGCAACGTCTCCATCCGGTCACTGGTGGAGCGGGCCACCAACGAGAAGCTCGTGGACTGGCTCGAGGAGAACCCCCGCGAGGCCAACCAGATCGTGGCCAAGTCGACCACAGCGGCGCGCGCCCGGGTGGCGGCCCGAGCCGCACGCGACCTCACCCGCCGCAAGTCGGCGCTGGGCGGGGCGGGACTGCCCGGCAAGCTCGTCGACTGCTCGTCACGCGACCCGCGCGAGAGCGAGTTGTTCATCGTGGAGGGGAACTCGGCGGGCGGTTCGGCCAAGGACGCCCGCAACCCGCGCCTGCAGGCCATCTTGCCCATCAGGGGCAAGATCCTGAACGTCGAGCGGGCCCGCATCGACAAGATGCTCAAGAACGCCGAGATCCAGGCGCTCATCTCGGCCATAGGGGCCGGCCTGGCCGACGAATTCGACATCGAGAAGATCCGCTACCACAAGGTCATCATCCTGGCCGACGCCGATGTCGACGGGTCCCATATCCGGACACTCCTGCTCACGTTCTTCTTCCGGCAGATGAAGCCGCTCGTCGAAGGCGGGTTCGTGTACGTGGCGCAGCCGCCGCTGTACTCGACCCTCATCGGCAAGGAGAAGATCTATCTCAAAGACGACGTCGCCAAGGCGGCGTTCATGGCCGAGCACCCCGACCACAAGCAGGACTTCCAACGGTTGAAGGGACTCGGCGAGATGGACTTCGGCGAGTTGCGCGACACCACCATGGACGCCGTGCGCCGCTCACTGCTGCAGATCAACGTCGAGCAGGCCGCCATGGCCGACAACGTGTGCTCGGTGCTCATGGGCGACGACGTCGAACAGCGCCGGCACTTCATCCAGACCAATGCCAAGGACGTGCGCTTCCTCGACATCTGAGGGACGTTCCGGGGGGCCCCATCGCCACCCGATGAGTACGGAGGGATCAGGCCCACATGGCCAAGCGCGGGGGTAACAGCGACGGGAGCACGGGGACGGAGGTGCCCGAACCCACGCCCGTCGCCATCGAGCCCATCGAGATCCAAGAGGAGATGGAGCGCTCGTTCCTCGAGTACTCCATGTCCGTCATCGTGTCCCGGGCCCTGCCCGACGTGCGCGACGGCCTCAAGCCGGTGCACCGCCGCATCCTGTATTCGATGTACGAGCAGGGCCTGCGCCCCGACCGGTCCCGTACCAAGTGCGCCAAGGCCGTGGGTGAGGTCATGGGGAACTTCCACCCCCACGGTGACACCGCCATCTACGACGCACTGGCCCGCATGGCCCAGGACTTCAGCCTGCGCCACGTCCTCATCGACGGGCACGGCAACTTCGGCGGGCGCGGCCCCGAAGAGGGCCCCGCCGCCATGCGCTACACCGAGTGCCGCCTCGCCCCACTGGCAATGGAGATGCTGGCCGGTATCGACGAGGACACCATCGACTTCGTCCCCAACTACGACGGCTCGACCGAGGAGCCCGTCGTGCTCCCGTCGCGCTTTCCCAACCTGCTCGTCAACGGCTCGCAGGGGATCGCCGTGGGCATGGCCACCAACATCCCGCCCCACAACCTCGGCGAGGTCATCGACGCCGTGACCCACGTGCTCGAGAACCCCGACGCCACCCCCGACGACCTCATGCAATTCGTGAAAGGCCCCGACTTCCCGACCGGCGCCCAGATCCTCGGTCGCCAGGGGATCCTCGACGCGTACCGGACGGGGAAGGGCTCGATCAAGATGCGCGCCCTCGCCGAGGTGGACGAGAGCCGGGGTGCCACGCGCATCGTCGTGACCGACATCCCCTTCCAGACCTCGATCGAGGTGATCGAGCAGAAGATCGGCGAGCTCGCCAACGCCGGGGCGCTCGACGGCATCTCCGACGTCCAGAACGACTCCGCCGGCAAGATGCCGCGCCTCGTGGTCACCTTGAAGCGCGATGCCAATGCCAACGTCGTGCTGAACAACCTCTACAAGCACACACCCCTGCAGACCAACTTCCCCGTGAACATGGTGGCCCTGGTGGACGGGGTGCCCCGGACGCTCAACCTGGCCCAGGCGGTGTCGTACTACGCCACGCACCAGATCGAGGTCATTACCCGCCGTTCGGAGTTCCGCCTCAACAAGGCGCGCGAGCGCGCCCACATCGTCGAAGGCCTGTTGCGCGCCATCGACATGCTCGACGCCGTGATCGCCGCCATCCGAGCCTCAGACGATCGCCCCGGGGCGCGCACCGCGCTCATGACCGAACCGTTCTCCTTTTCCGAGCAGCAGGCCGAGCACATTCTCGACATGACCCTGGGGCGGCTCACCCGTCTAGGCCGGTCGAACCTCGAAGAGGAGATGGAGGAGCTGCGCCGCACCATCGCCGAGCTCGAGTCGATCCTCGGCGACCCGGCTCGCCTGCGCGCCGTGATCGCCACCGAGCTCGGCGAGATCAAGGCCAAGTACGCCAACGACCGCCGCACCCAGGTCACCCACGACCCGGGCGAGCTCGGGGTTGAGGACCTCATCAGCGACGAGGAGATCGTCGTCACCATGACACGCGCCGGCTACATCAAGGCTGTGCCGGCCGGGTCGTTCCGGACCCAGGGCCGGGGCGGGCGCGGCGTGCAGGGGGCGCGGCTCAAAGAAGAGGACCTCGTCGACGACGTGGTTCACACCACCACGCTGGCGTTCCTGCTGCTGTTCTCGAACCGGGGCCGCGTCTACCGGCTGCGCGCCCACGAAGTGCCCATGAAGGAGCGCACGGCACGGGGCACGGCCGTGGTGAACCTCCTGCCCCTGAGCCCCAGCGAGAAGATCCAGGCCATCGTGGCCACCCGCGACTTCGACTCGGGGGGCTTCCTCACCTTCGCCACCAAGATGGGCCAGGTCAAGAAGACAGCGTTCTCCGAGTACGACAAGTCACGGCGCGAAGGTTTCATCGCCATCGCGCTGCGCGACGGCGATGAGCTCGTGCGGGTGGTGGCGACCTCGGGGGACGACGACATCGTCATGGTGAGCCGCAACGGGAGCGGCATCCGCTTCTCCGAGACCGACGTCCGCCCCATGGGCCGTGACGCGGCGGGCGTGCGGGGCATGCGCCTGCGCCCCGGGGACGAGGTCGTGTCCTGCGACGTCGTGCGCCCCGACCGCGACATCCTCATCGTGACCGACGCCGGCTACGGCAAGCGCACCAAGACCGACCACTTCGGCCGCCAGGGCCGGGGCGGCCAGGGGGTGCGCGCCATCAAGCTGACGGCTCGCCGGGGGCGGGTGGTGGCCGCCTTCATGGCCGGGCTCGATGACGAGATCCTGCTCATCTCGACGGGGGGCATCGTCATCCGCACTGCCGTGCGCGAGATCGCGGCGCAGGGTCGCGACGCCACCGGTGTACGGCTCATGAGCCTCGAAGAGGGCCACAGCGTCGCCGCGGTGGCCGCGGTTACGGGCGAGGAAGAAGAATAAGGGGGCCGCTCGGTCCGGCCCTCAGGGTGGGGGCGGGGGCCCGGGCGCCACGGTGTCGAAGCGCACCGGCAACCGCGGCGGGGAGCGGAAGGCCATGCCTTCGATGCGCACCGGTGGCGCAGCGTCTGCGGCGTCGGTGTTGTCGAAGCGCAGGCCTTCGAGGCGCTCGACGAGCGCGCCGAGCCCGATGCGCAGTTCCATGCGGGCCAGGTGCATCCCCAGACACTGGTGACGTCCGGTGCCGAAAGCGATATGGGCCGGTTCGTGGCGATCGAGGTCCCACTGGTCGGGATCGCTGTAGCGCGACTCGTCACGATTGGCCGATCCTGTGGCGCACACGAGCGACACCCCTTCCGGGACATGGACCCCGTCGATCTCGACCGGACACGTCGTCTCCCGGTTGACCATGGTGACCGAGGTCTCCCAGCGCAGCGTCTCCTCGATCACGGCGTCGAGAAGGCTCGGATCGGCCCGCACCCGGTCGAGGACGTCGGGCTTGCTCAGCAGCGCGTAGAGGCAGCTGCCCATGGCCGCGAAGGTGGTCTCGGCCCCGGCAGGGAGCAGCAGCCGGAGGAACCCGTAGATGTGCTCGTCACTGAGTCGCTCACCATCCATCTCGGCGGTGACGATGTCGGAGATGAGGTCTTTGGTGGGATGCATCTTGCGGTCCTCGACGATGGGCGTGAGGTACTCACGCATCGCCGCGGCGGCCGCCGTGGACACGGGGTAGTCCTCGGGGCCCTTGTTCATGTCGAGGGCCCAGGCGTGGAACCGCTCGTGGGCGTCGGACGGCACGCCCAGCACCTCGGCGATGACCTGCACCGGGAAGTGGCTGGTGATCTCGGCCACCAGATCGGCGCTCGTGCGCCCGGTGAGGCCGTCGATGAGCCGGTGGATGGTGGGGGCGATGAGCTCGCTCTCCCAGCGGGCCAGAGCCGAGGGGCGAAAGGCGTGGGCGACGAGGTTGCGGTAGCGGCGGTGCTCCTCGCCGTCCATAGCCAGGATGACCGTCCCCATGACCGGCCCCATGGTGTCGGCGTTCACCCGGCTGGAGAAACGCGTGGGGTCGCGCAGCACGCGCTCGACGTCGGTGTACCTGGTCACCAGCCACACGTCCGACCCTTCCCCCCCGAAACGGCCCACACGTTCCGTGCGCCGGAATTCAGCCCAGTAGTCGTAGATGTCGGAGCTGCCCGTGTCGGTGCTGCTCTCGGCGGGGCTGTCGGTGTCGGTCACGTGCGTCCTTCGGCCAGGGTGAACGGTCAGGTGTGTCGCTACGGTCTGGATCGGTGCGCGCCGGTCGTCCGTCCGCACATCAGTTGACGTCAGGCAGAATCGACCCGGACGGCTCGATTCTCTAGCGGAATGGTAGATCGCCGGGCGCCGCCGGGCGCCGCATCGCATCTGGATGACGACACCGTGCCCTGTCGCCGGGTTCTGTCTTGTTCCCGGGGCGGCATGGTGGGGACCGGCGTGGCACGGCACTGGTGAAGGCGGCCGAGCCACAGGCACAGTGCCGAGCGCCGTTCTCGGCGACCGGTATCGCAGGAACGGTCCCGTCGGTGGACGGTTCCCATCCGGCCTACAATCGCCACCTCCAGATGGAGAAGACGTGTGCCAGACGGGGCTATAGCTCAGCCGGTTAGAGCGCAGCACTGATAATGCTGAGGTCGCTGGTTCGATTCCAGCTAGCCCCACCACTTCGTACCTGGACGCGGTCTCGAGCCCCGCGGCGTGAGTGACCAACCGAAGAGCCATCGTCAAACCGAGGTCGGTTGGGAAAAGTAAGGTCGGACCAATGTCTGGAGCCCATCCAACGGTGCCTTCGTCTCTGCGAAGGGGATCGAAGGCGGGAACGGGCGGAGCCGCGCCCTACGACCCCGAGGCCGTCCGCGCCAAGTACCTCGCCGAGCGCGACAAGCGGCTGGTCCCCGGCCGCTCCGACATCCGCGACCTGCGTACCGACGAGTACTTCGCCCGCTACCGTGACGACCCGTTCACCCCGGTCATCGAGCGCGATCCGGTCGTCGACGAAGTCGATGTCGTGATCGTGGGCGGGGGGATCGCCGGGGTGAACGCCGCCGCCCACCTCCGCAAAGCCGGGGTCAAGCGGATCCGCATCGTCGACCAGGCGGGCGGCATCGGGGGCACGTGGTACTGGAACCGATACCCGGGCGTCATGTGCGACGTCGAGTCGTACATCTACATGCCGATGCTCGAGGAGCTCGACTACATCCCCACCCGGCGTTACGCCTCCGGCGATGAGATCTGGCACCACCTCGAGGCGATCGCCGACCGGTTCGATCTCGTGACCGACGCCCTGTTCCACACCGGGGTGACCCGCGCCGAGTGGCACGATGAAGCAGCCCGGTGGCGGATCCACACCGACCGCGGCGACGAGATCAGCTCCCGCTGGTACGTGATGGCCGTCGGGATCCTCAATCTCTTGAAGCTGCCCGTCATCGAGGGCATGGAGGACTTCGCGGGGCGCTCCTTCCATACGGCGCGATGGGACTACGCCTACACCGGCGGCGGCCCGGACGAGCCCCTCACCGGTCTGGCGGACAAGGTAATCGGTCTCGTCGGTGTCGGGGCGACCGGTATCCAGTGTGTGCCACCGCTGGCCGCGTCGGCCAAGCACCTCTATGTGTTCCAGCGCACGCCGTCGGCCATCGGAGAGCGGGGCAACCGGCCCACCGATCCCGACTTCGCGAGCGGGCTCCAACCGGGCTGGCAGCGGGCCCGGATGGACAACTTCCAGTCGATCATGTTGGGCCGGCCGGTCGAGGTGGACCAGGTCGATGACGGATGGACACACCACTACGCGGCCGTCCAGCACCCCCCGCGACGCAAAGGCATGACGACAGCCGAGTACCTGCGCAGCGCCGAGGAGCTCGACTACCGGATCATGGACGCGCACCGACGCCGGGTCGAGAAGCTGGTGGCCGACCCCGCCACCGCCGAGATGATCAAGCCGTACTACCGGTACCTCTGCAAGCGGCCGTGCTTCCACGACGAATACCTGCTGGCGTTCAACAACCCCAACGTCACGCTGATCGACTGCCCCGCCGGGATCGAGCGCATCACCGAGCTGGGCCCGGTCGTCGACGGGAAGCAGTACGAGGTCGACTGCATCATCTACGGGACCGGCTTCGAGGCCGAGCTCACCCCGGTGTTCCGCCGAGCCGGCCACGAGGTTGTCGGTCGTGGCGGCGTCACCCTGGCCGAGAAGTGGGCCGACGGCGCCTCCAGCCTGTTCGGGATCATGAGCCGTGGCTTCCCGAACATGTTCATCATGCCGGCGCCGGGGCAGCAGGCGGTGGTGACCGTGAACTACACGCAGCTGGCCGTGCTTGGAGCCGAATTCGTCGGTGGCGCCGTCCGGCTGCTCGAGGAGAGCGGTGTGGAGGTGTTCGATGTCAGCGCCGCGGCCGAGGAAGCGTGGACGCAGAAGATCGTCGACTCCTTCGTCGACGGCAGCGCCGTGATGTCCCTCTGCACGCCGTCGCGCATCAACAACGAGGGACACCCAGAAGCGCTCAATCCCCGCAACGGCAACTACGGCCGCGGCATGGGTGACTGGTTCGCCTACCGCGAGCTGCTCGAGCAGTGGCTCGAAGCCGGCACGTTCGAGGGCCTGGAGCTCGAGGTCCGGTCGACGGCGTCATGAGGGCGCGTCAGCAGGTCGCCGTCGTGACCGGCGGCGGGGGCGGGATCGGCGCGGCGATCGCCGAGGAGCTCGGCCGGGGCGGCTGGTTCGTCGTCACCGTCGACCCCCTCGTGACCCTCGACGGCTCCGAGCGGCTCCCGGAACCCGAGGAGACCACGGCCGGTCGCATCGTGGCGGCAGGTGGCTCGGCCCGGGCCTCGCCGGTGTCGGTGACCGACGGCGAGGCGGTGCGCGCCCTGTTCCAGGAACTGGTCGACGAGCGCGGTGGACTCGACGCCGTCGTCAACGTGGCCGGCATCACCCGGCACAGCAGCTTCGCCGAGGGCAGCGAAGAGGACTGGCTGGCGCTGCTCGCCGTCCATCTCGGGGGCTACCTCAACGTGCTCGACGCCGCGCTGCCGCTCATGGCCGCCGCCGGCCACGGCCGCGTCCTCGGCGTCACCTCGGGCTCGGGGTGGCGGCCCGCCGATGCCGGCGCCTACGGCTGCGCTAAGCGGGCTGTCGCCGCGCTGACGTGGCAGCTGGGACGGCAGGCGCCGCCGGGCGTGGCCGTCAACGCCGTGTCGCCCATCGCGGCCACCCGAATGGTCGCCGCTGCTGTCGAGCGCGCTCGTCAGGCGGGCGGGGCCTCACGCGGGGGCGGAATGTCGCTCCGGTCGATGCCGGGCCCCGAGAACCTCGGGCCGCTCGGCGCATACCTCGTCAGTGACGGATTTGGATGGTGCAGCGGCCAGGTGCTCTTCGCCGGGGGCTCGGAGGTGGCGGTGGTGGACGAGCCCCGCCTTCTCGAGGTGGTGCGCAGCGACGAGGTGGTCTCCCTGGCCGGCGTGCTGGGTGCCGTCATCCCCCGCGCCTTCGCCACGGCCGAGACCAACCAGGCCAGCGCCGGTGGTGGCAACCCCCGGTTCGGGCCCATCTTCGACGAGCCCGCTCCCGCCGATGTGGCGTCGGCGCACGTGCGATCCTGTGCCGTCGTCACCGACAGGCCACTGTTGGCAGCGTCCCTCACCACTGCGCTCGAGACCCGCTCCGTGACCTGCCACCGCGTCGAGGTCGCGCATGGCTTCGGCGCTGCTGCCGACGCGCTGCGCTCCGCCGCCGACGCCACCGGGCCGATCGACGCCGTCGTCGTCGCGCCCTCGGGTCGTCAGGCGGCCACCTCGGCGGAGGGTTGGCAGCGGGTGCTCGCCGAGCATGGCGGGGTCGTCGAGGACATGCATACCGACGCTGGATGGGCCCGGGCCGCCACCGACTACGCCGCCGCCGCCGGACGACCGGTCCAGCTCGTGACCCTCACCGACGCCGTCACCGCCGCCGGTCGGAGCCGGGCCCAGGCTTCGGCACAGCTGGCGCGCGCTGCCGCCGGTTCGACCCAGGGGCGCATCACGGCCTTCGCGGCGAGCCTCGAGGCTTCGGAGCCGGCCGCCGCCCCACCGGCCGGCGAGCTCGTCGCCCATCTGCTCGCCCACCCCGAGGCAGCGGCTCTCGCCGGGGCGGAGCTGGTGGTCGGCGCGGGCTGGCTCGGCCTGCGCAGTCACCCCCGACCGATCGGCAGCATCACCTACGGCGGTCCCGCCCTTCCCGAGTGGCTCGACGTCACGCTCCGGGAGGTCGTCGGAGCCACCGACGGCTCACCGCACGGGGAGGCGGGATGACCGCTCGGCCCACGCGCGTCGTCGACGCCCATGTGCACCTCTGGGACCCGGCCCGAACGGATTGGTACCCCTACCTGTCGCGTCCTCCCGAAGGCGGCGCCGGTGACGCGTCGAGGATGTCCCGCCGCTTCGATGTCGACACCTATCGGGCCGAAGCGGCCCAGTGGAATGTCGAGAAGCTCATCAACGTCGCCGCCGCCACCGGTCGTCACTCGATCGAGGAAACCATCGAGCTCGATACCACCGGCCACGCCGGCGGCCACCCCGACGCCATCATCGGCGGCCTCCCGCCGACCGACACGGTGGCCGAGGCCATCGAGCTCATCGACCGGCAGATGGTGGCAGCACGTTTCCGTGGGGTCCGGCCGATGGGCGCCACCATGGGACCGCTCCCCGACGCCGCAGTGCTCGACGCCCTGGCTGAGCGGAAGCTTGTGTTCGAGCTGATGACCCATCCCGACCAGCTCGGCGTGGCGGCGGCGCAACTCGCCGGCGTCGACGATCTGATCGTCGTGGTCGAGCACACCGGGTGGCCCCGTTCCGATTCCGACGAAGAGCGCACCTTGTGGGAGGCCGGCATCGACGCGTTGGCCGGCCTCGGTGACAACGTCGTGTGCAAGCTCTCGGGACTGGCGATGCCGTTGCAGTCCATGCGCGCCGACGACTTGGCCCCGTGGATCGAGCACGCCATCGAGGCCTTCGGCGTCGACCGCTGCATGTTCGCCAGCAACTTCCCGGTGGACTCGATGTACGGCACCTTCGACGAGCTCTACGGCTCGTTCAGCGCCGTGACGGCCGGCCTCGACCGAGAATCGCGCGAGAAGCTCTTCGCCGGCAATGCAGAGAGCGTCTATCGCTGCTAGGTCGGCCTCGTCATGGGTACCGGCAGGGCCGCTCCCGATGATCGATTGTCCCGACGTTGCCGGTCTCGGCCTTCGTCACGGCCCGGTGAGATGGACGACGTCTCCCCCGGCGTAGTGCAGGTCCCGGAATTGGCGCACCCCCGACCGACCCGCCACCGTCAATGTGCCCGTGCCGACGGACTCCGGTGCAGGGACCCCCAACGCGGCGCGCCCGCTGGAGTCGGCGGTGGCGCCTACGGCACCGTGCCCGGTCTGGAGCGTGAGGCGTGATCCCGGGGCGAGCCCCGTCACGATCACGGGTCCGGCGTCGGTGACCCAGAAGTCCTTGAAATTCGACACGTACGAGATGCCGCGTCCCTGCACCTCGAGGTACGCCTGAAACGGGGGCGGATCGTGCATGTGGAGATGGTGGCTCGAGTAGACGAGCCGGTCGCCGAACCACACGCTCAGACTGTCACGGCCGTCGGTCCGGATGGTCACGGGTTCGACCGCGGGCGCATCGGCTCGACGCGGCTCCTGCCACAGGCGATCGGTCACGGCGTCGGCGACGAACCCGTGGGCCGAGCCGATCTGCCACGTGCTCTTCCCCCCCGACGACAAGGCCGCGACGACGACATAGTTGATGGAGCCGTTTCGTTGCGTGGAGGCCGACTGCACGGCGAGCACCGCTTCTCCTACACCGGACCCGACCGGCGCGGGCGGCCGGGCCATGAGCGCGTGCCACACGACGTCGGGCCCCGCGGCGCGCAGCGTGACCGCGAACCATCCCGCCCAATTCCGGTGTGAGCGGACCCCGACGTCGAGTCCTCCCTCGGTGGCGCTGACCCACCCCACACCGGGCGCGGCGGAGCCGTTGAACACGTAGTGGTCGAGGAGCTGACGGTGGGGCGTCGAGGTCGAGAACGGATCGGCCATGGCGAGCCCCGAGCGCGTCAGGGTGAGCCCGGCCGGCATGAACCGGGCCGGCGATGCGGCGGGCCACGCCGTGAGCATCACGGTGACGATGACGAGGGCCAGCGCGCCCACGGTGACCTCGAGGCGCCACAGGTTGGCGCGGGCCCGGGCGCCGCGACGGGGACGAAGGCGTCGGTCGTGGCCCTGTCCGGTGTGCTGGTAGGTCGGAAGCTTGACCGGGGAGAGTTGGACGACCATCGTCGGCGCTCCTGTCCTCACAGCGTCCGGTAGTAGGTCAGATCGGCGCGCGTGAAGGCGCGGTGGGCGAGCCCCACGGCGACACACGCGTAGACGCCGGCGCCCGCCACCAGGCCGGCGACGGCCGACACCGTCGGACCGGCCCAGGCCGCGCCGGCCGAGGCCGCGCCCAGCGCGCCCAGACCCGCCCAGGCCGCGGCGAGGGGAGGCATGGGCGCCGACAGCGCGAAGAGCAACTGGCTGCAGAAGAGCCCGACACCGAGACAGAGGTACCCGACAGTGCACGCGGCGAGCAGTCCCGGGTGTTGAGCGAGGTCCTCGAGGATCGGGAATGTCGCGCCCAGGCGCGGCGCTCCTGCGATGACCGCCGCGCCGCTCACCACGCCCAGCCCGCCTAGCACGAGCAGCTGCTCGCGCCAGTACCGCAGCACCTCGTGGCGGAAGTCCTCGGTCTGGGCCACGGTGAAGCGCGACAGCCACGCCGGGAACTGGCGTGCCAGCAGATGCTCGGTGGCGGCGACGGTCTGGGCCAACAGCGGCACGAGGACGACGATGGCCACGCCGCTCGTCATGGCGAACGGGGCGTTGAAGGTGTAGCGGGCCTCGAGCAGCCCTCCGCTCACGAGCTGGGGGACGACGACGATGGCGAAGAAGGCGAGACCGTAGAGCCCGTAGGGCGCCACGGCTCTGAGCAGAGCCGACCCCGAGGGGCGCCACAGCGCCGCCGGAGCCGACGAGTCCACGCGCAGCAGCCACCACGCGCTCGCCACCCAGCACACCGCGGCCATGACCGCCACCAGCCGGATCTGCTCCACGATGAGCATGGTGGGGTCGATGTAGGACCCGGAGTGGCTCACGAACCAGACGAGGACCGCCGCGCCGCCCCCGACGATGAGCCCGATGGACAGAAAGGCGCGCCGCACGTAGAACGCCGCCAGTCCCAGCTGCAGGGCGGCGATCGAGATGGCTGCCGCCAGCCCCAGGCGGGCCGTGGCGGGCGTGCCGGCGCGCAGCACGTCGTTGCGCAACAGGTAGAACGTCACGCCCGACAACGCCGTGACGACGAGGCCGAGCTCGAGCGTCCAACGCGTGATCCGCACCACCATGCCCTGATCCCCCAGGCCGATGTAGAATGAAGCCCGTCGCCCGAAGGCCTGGATGAAGGGCCCTGTCACGAGCAGCGCCACGGCGGTCGCCAACGTCACGGCGTCGGCGACGAGGGCGATGGCGATGGTCGACGACCAGAACGACACCCCGGAGATGAGCAGGGTGGCCAGGCTCACGAGCCACGATGAGGAGTAGGCGAGCCCTCGGGCCAGGTCCAGCGGGCCCGGGGGTCGGGACCGCAGGGCGATCGGCGCCATCGCGTGGCGCGACGATGCCGAGGAGTACAGGGGAACGAGGCTGAAGACGCGCTCGGCCAGGGCATTGAGCCCGTCGGACCCGAGCGCCTGGGCCCGCTTCGCGGTGTAACCGCAGGTCTCGAGGACGACCGCGACCTCGACCGCGTTCAACGGCGCCGGGCAGCGCCCTACGACGGTACGTGCGGCGATGTGAAGCCCGAGCTCACCGGCTTCGGTGTTCTGCATCGTGCCCGCGGTCATGACACTGCATGGGCCATAGCCCTGTCCGAGACAGGCGAGAGGGTCGTCGTCGACGCTGATGCCGCGTCACCGGACGACGGGGCCTCCGAGCTCGTACGGCCGAAGAGCCCGGTGTAGACGTCGTCGTAGTCGTCGAACATGCGCTGGGCGGTGAACAACGTGAGCGCCCGGTTGCGGAGCCACGCGCCCAGATGCCCGCGTTCGACCGACGACGCGCCGAGCACGGCCATCAATGCCTCGGCCATGGCGCCCGGGTCCCCGGGCTCGACGACCATCTCCGTCCCCCGGCACCGGGCGGGGCCCAGGGCCTCGGCGACACCACCTACCCCCGTGGCCACGATGGGGCGCGCCGCCAACATCGCCTCGACCGCGGTGTACGGGAAGGCTTCGGAGATCGACGACAGTCCGATCACGTGCGACGCGCCGTAGGCGGCGGCGATGTCGTTGGTCGAGCCCTCGAAGGTGACGGCATCGGTGAGCCCGAGGTCGCGGACGGCGCTCTGGCACTGCTCGAGGTAGCTCGGAGACGTCGCCGGTCCCCACAGGCGCAGGCGGGCGTCACGGATCACCCGACGGACCCGGGCGAACGCCTGGATGAGGGTCAGGACGTCCTTCAACGGGTCGATGCGACCGACGAAGCCGACGGTGGCGGGGCCGTCGGGCTCCGGCCAGACGTCGATGCGTGCCGGGTCGACGCCGTTGTGGATGATCCGGATGCGTGCCGGGTCGACGCCGAGAGCCTCTTCCCAACCGGCGTTGTAGCCGCACACGGGTGTGAGCACGTCGGCCTCGCGGTAGGAGAGCTCGACCACGGCACGGTAGAAGTTGGCGAACAGCACTTTGGTCCCGAAGGGCTCGGTCGACATGGCGAGCAGCCGCTCGCGCAGGTAGATGCCGTGCTCGGTAAGCACCAACGGCGTCCCGTAGCGGTACTTGGCCACGATGGCCGGGAGAGCGCACAATGCCGCCGCCGAGCTGTGGACGACCTCGCAGACCGGCGTGGGCGCCGTCAGGGGGAGCAGATAGCGGTACATGGTGCGGGCGAAGTCCATGGCCGGGGCGAGCCCCGTGCGGCTGTGGATCGGGTTGGCCTGCAGCCGGTCGAGCAACAGGGCCCAGGCGGCGGCGTCACCGAGGGCGCGCCGGAGGTCGTACCGCTCCGCGAAGTGGGCGACGGCGGACAAACTGTCGCCGAGCGCCTGCGGATCGGCCTCGGGCGCGGCCAGACACTCGACCAGGTGCTCCCAGGCCGGCAGGAACCGGTCACGGACGACCGGCGACGACGTTCGCAACGCCCGCCGCCACCCCTGGCGGCGAGGGCAGGTACTCCTCGGACAGCTCAAGTCCCCACAACGGAATGGGCTGCAGGGTGACGTTGGGCGGCGGCCGGTACTGGATGCGGTGATGCGGGTTGTCGACGAGGGCCCCGATCTCGAAGTCGTGCTGGGGCAGGCCGTGAACGAGCATGTCGACCCACGTCGACACGCCGCCGAGCACGAACGGGTAGGTCCCTTCGGTCGAGAGATAGATCTTCACGCCGACTCCGTGTACCCGAGGGTCTCGCCGATGGCGATGGCCTTCGACAGGCACTTGTGGGCGAGGGGGAGGTTGCCCGCTTCGAGGAAGCTGCGGGCACTCTCGCGGTACGCCATGAACACACCCTGGGGGAGGGTCTCGGACTTCTCCGCGATCTCGAGGTAGGACTTGCCGGCGAGGCGCTGCAGGCGGTTGGCATGATCGCCGCGGCCTGCCGCCAGTGCGGCTGCCGCCGCCGCCCGGTAGGCGATGGCCGCCCGTTGGGGCGCACCTGCCTCGGCGGCCTCGGTCGCTTCGGCCTCGAACGCCGTCAGTGCCTGGGCGTGATCGGCATCGCGCGACGCGACGAGCCCCCGGACCCACCCGTCGGCCTCCGCCCCGTCCCCGGGCGCCGACCGGATGCCGCGTGCGCCTGTGGACAGCTCATTGTCCACCGAGAACTGTGCCTGGCCGACGTCGGAGCCGTAGCGCAGGTGCCAGCGCTCACAATCCGCCTGGATCGACGCCCCCTCAGGAGCGCCCATCTCCTTGAACAACTCGCGCAGCAACGTGTGGCTCGCGGCGATTGCCCCCAGGAACGATGGGGCCAGGTCCGAGGCGTAGCGCTCGGGGCTGACCCGGCCGTTGTGGAAGTAGGTCGATCCGATGGCGAGGACCACGCGCTCCTCCTCGACAGAGGCCGCATCGCTGGGCGCCGCACCGCCGGGCGTAGTCTCGACGGGGGCGGAGGAGGATTCTGTGGATCTCGTGCCGGGCGGCTGGGCGCCTCGTGATCCGGGGACGACGAGGTCCAGCGGCACCGGGGCGGCATCGGCTGGGGGGGTGCGGGCGAGCCGGGCGGGCTTGCGCAGCTTCTGGGGGGTTGGCTCCTGGTCCGGGGCGGCCATGGTCACATGCCTTAATCGGCGGGGACGCATCGCTCCTTGACAATCGCGTGACTTCGATCAGGCCTGGCCACGGTGAGTGGGGCCGATGGCTCAAGGCCAGGTCGATCGGCGCCGAAACACACCCAGTGGTGCTGAAAGACGCGCCCCATCGAGCGTCAACGAGTTGCCAACCAACGTGAAGAGCCGAGGTGCGGTCGTGGCGGCACCATGGGACACCCGAGAGACAGGCCGGTCGTGACGTCCACCGTCGGCGCCCCCGACGCCCGTGATGCCCCCGACGCGGCGGCGAGTGCGGTGTCCGTGCCGGCCGGCATGGGCCGCACGCGGGGTTGCCCAGGATGAGCGCGGTTCTCGTGGGAGGCATCGTGATCCTCGACCCGACAGTGGACGCCGCTGTTGTCGGCCTCGCCGTCGGTTTGGCGGTCGCCTACGGCCTCACGTCGAACCGGGCGCTGCACCGGGGTCCCTGGCGCTCAGCGTGGCAGTTCGTCGGGGCCGGGCTCATCGGCATCGTGATCGGCAATCTTCTCCAGGCCGTGCACGCCGGGGGCCCGCCGACCCAGCTCGGTGCCCCGATGATCATGAGTACCGGTGGCGACATCCTCGCCATCGTGGGGCTCGTCTCGTTGATCCATCAGCGCCTGCCCGAACGCTCCGCCGATTCCGTGGCCGAAGCACTGCTCTCGACCCTGGCCCTGGGTTTCGTGATCCTGGCGCTCGTGGTCGTCCCCTCCCAGGGATGGCGGCCGGGCTTCCAGGTGTCGGCCATCGTGGCGCCGCTGCTCGACATGATCCTTCTATGGCTCGTGTGCAGCCTCGTCTCGCTCACCGAACGGCATCCGGTGATCTACCGCTATCTCATCGCCGGCTTCGTCTGCCTCTTTGTCGCCGACGCCAGTTATTCGGGGCTGGCACTTTCGGGTAGCTCGCACTCGTCGACGCTCGTGGAGGCAGTCGCCCTCGTCGGGACGTGCCTGTGGGGGGTCGCCTTCCTGCACCGTTCCCGCAACGTCGCCTTCGACCCCGTGCCGCTGCGATCGGTCCGGCCCCGTGGGGTGCGGGTGGCCATGCTGGTGGCGGTGGGGCTCGTCGTCCCAGCTGTCCTGAGCGCCGAGTCCGTGCTCGGGATCCGCGACCGTCAACCTGCTCTGCTCATCGGCTCGACCCTGCTGCCGACGCTGCTGGTGCTGTATCTCCTCCATCAGGTCTTCACGCACGCGGCCGCTGAATACCGGGCCCAGCACGACTCCCTGACCGGTGTCTGCAACCGCCTCCTCTTCGAGGACCGGCTCCAGCGGGCGCTGGTGCAGGCCGACCGGACCAACAGCGCCGTCTCGGTCATGTTCCTGGACCTCGACCGGTTCAAGGACATCAACGACAGCCTGGGGCACGCCGTCGGCAACGACCTGTTGAAGGCCGTGGTGAAGCGGCTCCAGGGATGTCTCCGCGAGCACGACACGCTGGCGCGGTTCGGCGGGGACGAGTTCACCTTCCTCATCCCCGACAGCGGACGCAAGGACGGACACGTCGTCGACTTCGCCGAGCGCCTGCTCGACCGGTTCGAGGACCCCTTCAGCGTGGGGGGGCGGCAGTTGACGGTAAAGGCCAGCATCGGTGTGGCGGTGTCGCCCTGGGACGGCGCTGACGCCGACACCCTGCTCAAGCACGCCGACACCGCGATGTACCAGGCGAAAGCGGCGGGCAGGAACACCTACCAGGTCTTCGATTCGGCCATGAGCGCCCGGGCCCGACTGCGCTTCGCCTTGGAGGACAGCCTGCGCGCCGCGGTGGAGTCGGGCCGGCTCGCCGTGCACTACCAGCCCAAGCTCGCTATGGCGACCGGAGACATCATCGGGGTCGAGGCGTTGGCGCGCTGGCGCCACCCGAGCCTGGGATTCATCCCGCCATGGGCGTTCATCCCCCTGGCGGAGGAGACGAGCCTGGTGGCGACACTGGGTGAGTGGGTGCTCGACGTCGCCTGCAAACAAGCGCAGGGATGGCAGGAGCAGGGCCTCCCGGCAATACCGGTGGCGGTCAACCTGTCCCCGCGGCAGTTCGCCCACCAGTCGGTCGTGGAGATGGTGACGCGGGTCCTCAAGCAGACCGGGCTCAACCCCACGCTGTTGGAGCTCGAGGTGACCGAGAGCGTCCTCATGGAGCGTGTGGACGAAGTGGTGGCGAGTCTCAACGAGCTGCGGGCCCTCGGGGTGCGCTGTTCGATCGACGACTTCGGGACGGGCTACAGCGCCCTCACGTATCTCGCCGAGATGCCCATCGACGCCATCAAGATCGACCGCTCGTTCATCCAGCGCATCGACGGAGAGGCAAGTGGCGCCTCTATCGTGGGGGCCGTCATCGCGCTGGCCCACAGCCTCGACCTCATCGTGGTGGCCGAGGGCGTCGAAACCGATGAACAGCTCCGGTTCCTCGATGTCCATGGCTGTGACCAGGTCCAGGGTTTCCGGTTCAGCCCTCCGGTCCCCGCTGCGGAGATCGTCGAGCTGATGCGGACGCCCGCCAAGGTCTTCACCGATTGGGGGAGAGAGGTCGTGCCGCTGCCGCTGCCGATTTCCGGCATCTCCCCCGCTCGGTTGGAAGCCCTGCTGGAATCGATCATGCTGGAGCGGCACTGGCCGTCCGAGCTCGACAGTGAGGCCATCGAGGCCGTCCTCACCGCCCTGCAGGCCGACGAGTTGACGAAGGTGAAGCCGGCCCGGTCAGGCCGGACGCGATCCGCGAAGGTGGCCGTCAGCACCTTGGCGAGCATCGCGTCGGTGTCGGGCGGCGTCACCGCTGCGGGCGCGTTGGCGGGAACTGCCGAGAGCGTCGGCACCAGGATCCTCGACGAGGGCGCCGCGGTGGCGGTCGTGGCCGGCGCGTTGCCCGAGGAAACGCACGGTCCCTCGGGGCTGGCGTCTTCGGACCACGGTGACGGCGATTCGGTTCCCGACGAGATCGTCGACGGTCAGGTCAGCCTCGTCGTAGCGGGCGACGGCGCCGCCGCTATCTTCGGGCTGCGTGCAGAGCGGACCGGGTGGGGAGGGGCGTTCTCGACGGGTCGTGAGTCGCCGTCAGGTGCTGGGCGGCGGACTGGCCGGCGCGGCCGGCTCGTGGTGGCGGGGATGGCGTGGCGCGGCATGCGCCTCGGAGACCGACGAGCAGCGGCGGCCGAGTCGGCGCCGCCCACGCCCGCGTCGGGACGCGTCCGGACCACAGCCCCCTGAGTGCTCACCGTCGACGGCCTGGCGGCTCCCATCGGGCTCGGGCTCGACGACGTCTACTTCGGATGGCACCTCGGCGACGACCGGCCGCGGTGCGGTCCAGCGCGCCTACCGCGCTGGTCGTGTCCCGCCCGCGCGCTCGCCGGGGCCGGGACGATCGGGCTCGTCCGCCGACGGTGGTGTGGGACAGCGGGCGGGTCGCGTCGGCCGAGCAGGCCTTCGTGGCCTACCGCGGTCCTGCGCTCGCGTCCCGACACCGTCGTACCGCTGGACCGTCCAGTCGTGGGCGGCCACGGGCGCCCCGAGCCCGTTGGCGCCCCACGCCACCTTCGAGACCGGGACTGGCTGACCACGACTGGAAGGCCAAGTGGATCGGGCGCTCGTTTCCCCACGGGCCGGGGCCCGACGACTACACCTACGCGCGTCACGAGTTCGTCCTGGCGAGCTCGTCCGATCGCGCGCGCCCGCGCCTATGTGTCGGGCGACCAGCAGTACGAGCTGTACGTGAACGGCACCCGCGCCGGAAAGGGGCAGGCGTACAGCTTCCCGGACTCGCAGTACTACGAGACGCTGGATGTCGCCGTCGTTGCTCGCGCCCGGGCGCGACCAACGCCGTGGGGATCGTCTCGAGCTGGCAGGGAGCCGACCAAGGGCCACCCCGCCGGCAAGCCGGGCGTGATCGCCCAGATCTCGGTCCTGCACGTCGATGGACGCCGCGAGCTCGTCGTCACCGACGGTTCGTGGCGGGTCCGTCATGGGAGCGTGGCTCGCCGGGTACCCAGCGCGACCTCGAGGGCGATCTCGTCGACTTCACCGAGAACGTCGACGGCCCCGCCGAGCCGGTCGGTTGGCAGGAGCCGGGTTTCGACGACAGGCTGCTGGGCGCGCGCCACGGTGCTCGGAGCCGGCCGGTGTGGCGCCGTGGCGACACCTGGTCTCGGTGCGCACCCGCATCGTGGAGGAACCGGTGCCGGCGCGTGACCCTGACCCGACTGGCTTCGGGAGCGGTGGTGGCCGACTTCGGGAAGGTCTACGCGGCGGTGCCGACCGTGAGCTTCCACCACGGCCGTGGCCGGGAAGCTCGTCACCATGCGGGCCGGCTATCTGCTCGACGAGCCCGTCCCCGGCCAGCCCTTCACCGGCGTGCCGGGCCAGGTGTCGACCACCCACGGCACCCAGCACACCGACATGAGCTACAGCTACGTCCAGCGCGGCGGCGTCGAGGAGTTCCATCCTTTCGACTATCTCGGCTTCCGCTACTTCCAGATCGACGACCCCGGCGAGACCCTGACGCCCGGCCGACGTCGTGGCGCTGACCCGCCACGCGGCGGTGCCCGACGAGCACGCCGCCACGTTCGCGTCGTCGTCGCCCGTGATCGACGCCGTGTTCGAGCTCGGCCGTCACTCCGCCCTGTTCGGCGGCCAGGAGCAGTGGATCGACACCCCGACCCGCGAGAAGGGCCCGTGGTTGTGGGACGGGTTCAACGAATCCCAGACCGCCATGGTAGCGTTCGGCGAACAGAACCTCACCCGGAAGTCGTTGCTCGAGTTCGCGGCAGTCCCAGACGCCGCTTTTGGGCGCAACAGCGGATCGATCAACAAGATCTACCCCACCGGTCTCGGCGCCGAGGACATCAACGAGTACACCGAGATCTACCCCGAGTGGGTGTGGCAGTACTGGATGCACACCGGTGACCGCGCCCTGCTCGCACGCGGTGTACCCGGTCCTCGTGAACATCGCCGGCTACGTCGACAGTGACGATCGACCCGTGCCACCGGGGCTCGTCGACGACCTGCTCGCCACGAGCGTCTACTACGCCTACCCGATCGTCACGAGGATCAACGTGCTCGGTGTGAACGTGTTCCGCCGCGCGGCGGACGTGGCGGCGGTCGCTGGGTCGGCCCGCCGGGCGAGGTGAGCAGGCGCTACGGAGCAAGCAGGCGCAGCTCACCACCGCCATCAATCGTCATCTCACTCGCGGCCGACGGGATCTACGTCGACGGCATCGACGACAACGGCGCCAAGATGACCCAGCGCGTCGCAGTACGCCAACGCGTGCGCGCTCGCCTACGGCGTCGTTCCCTCCAACCGGCCGTGCTGCGCGTGGCCGCCTACGTGGCGAGCTTCGGGATGGGTGTGCCCGTCAGCAGTGCCACCGAGGTGCTCAAGAGCCTGGCCGGCAACGGGCAGGATCGACGACATGGTCGGCATCCTGACCGACCCCGTCCACGACGGATGGGCCAACATCCTGGCCCGTGGGGGCACCTTCACGCTGGGAGGTGTGGGAACCTTCCGACGCCGACGGCGACAGCATGTCCCACGGTTGGGGGTCGAACGTGCTCGTCGAGATCCAAGAGACGTTGCTCGGCGTGCGCCCCTCGAGCCCGGGTTACGCGACGTTCGACGTCGCGCCCCCGACGACGGGCCTCGAGTGGGCGGGGGGAACGGTGCCGACGCCGCGAGGGACGATCGACGTCGCCTGGCGTCGCCCCGCCACGACGGTGGCGACTTCGTCCTCGATCTCACCGTTCCCCCAACGCGTCGTCGACCGTGCATCTCCCCGCCGCCAACGCGCGCGACGTCACCGAAGGAGGACGCCGTTGCGCGCCGTGCGGGCGTCCGGCTGTTGAGCGCGAGTGGGGGCGGGTCGTCGTCCGGGCCGGCGCCGGGCGCTACGAATTCCGCGTGGGAACGGGCGCCTGATCACCGCGTCCCTTCGGCGGCGCGATCCGGACCGCTGCCGTCGGCCGATCCCGACGCGCATCCGACGGGCCGCCCGAGTCCTTCCGGCAGGATGGGGAGATGAACCCCGCCTCCCGACGCGCCCGACGATCAGGACTTCATCAGGCTCGAGCCCTTCACGGGGCCGTGGGCCGACGACGATCCCGACGCCAACTTGAAAGCCGACGTGGCGCTGTACGCGCCGGTCGAGCCCATGATCACGATCCGCACCCTGAGCGAGAATGTCGGCGTACCAGCGGGGGCCCTGGTGCGCTATGTGTTGGCCAAGTACGCCACCGGCGGCAGTGGTGGCCTCCTGGAGCTCGGCCCCACCATGGTCAGGCGCCTGTGGGAGCCGATCGAGCGCGCCGAGCGCGACGGATCGAACGAGGCCCGCCTCGTCGCCTACGACCAGCTCCGCCAGATGATCCAGTGGTTGCGACTCCCCCTCGAGGACCCGTCGATCTACCCCGAGCAACGCTGAGTACCGCGACGTGCCGGGCACCGACCGCGCCGGCGAGCGTTAGCGTGGGAGGAGCACCCCATGTGGCACGGAGGATCCGTCATGACCGAGACCCTTGATCCCGAGACCCCGCACTGGCGGGGGATCAACCACCTGGCACTGATCACCGATGACATGGACGCCACGGTCCGCTTCTACCACGGTGTGCTCGGCGCCCGGCTGGTGGCGACCATCGGGACCCCACAGTTCCGCCACTACTTCTTCGAATTCGGGGCGCAGAACACCGTGGCCTTCTTCGAGTACGCGGGCCTGCCCGTGGCACGGTTCGCCAAGCCGGCGGGCGTGCCCGACCCCCGGGCCGTGCAGTTCGACCACCTGTCGTTCAACCTGCCCGACGAGCACGCGCTGCTGGCCGTGCGGGACCGCCTCAAGTCGGCGGGATGCGAGGTGACCGACGTGGTCGATCACGGCTTCATCCGCTCGATCTACTTCACCGATCCCAACGGCATCGCCCTGGAGGCATCGTGGTGGGCGCTCGACGCCACGGGCCGCCCTGCCGACTACGGCGACGACCGGTTGTTCTCGGACCCCAGTCCTGTTCCCGCCGTGAGCGAGATCCGCGACCGGGGACATGTGAGCTCGGTCCCGCACACCCGCCTGTCCTGATCGGGCGGCGACCCCGCCGGCTGCTGGGTCGACCGGAGCCGATGGGCGTTTGCGTCAGCTCGCGTTCGACGGTCAGCTCGAGGTGGAGTTGAAATTGAGCGTGAAGGGCACCGTCGTGGGCTTGAACAACCACTTCGGCACGGTCTTCCCGTTGATCCGGACCTGGACCGTCACGAGCGACGCGCTCATGCTCAGGCTGAGCTGGCCGTTGGCCGGGTTGAACACCTTGACCTCTCCCGCCGGGAGCGTGGCCGCGAAGACGGCCGAGAAGCTCTGGGGGGTGTGCACCTCGATCCAACACGGTGCCCACGCTGCTACCACCACGCTGTAATTCGAGGACTGCACCGAGACCGTGGCGCTTCCGACCCCGGCGTCGGCCAACGACACGACCGATGAGTGGGCCGGAGTGCTCGGGGTGCTCGCGGGGGCGGCCGACCCCGAGCCCGGTGTCGTGGGGGTGGTGGAGTGCGGATGGTGCACGAGGTGGATGTCCGCCAACAACTGGGGGTCGTAGTGCTCGACGCCCAGGCCGGCGAGGGCCACGACCAGGAGCACGACGGTGACCCAGATGGCGCCCCGCAGGATGACCGGGACGGCGCGGGGTTCCGTGTAGCGCACGGGCACGGCCGGGAACGACCCCGTGTCGGTGAACGACCCGTTGGTGTTGTGGCCGTTGCCGGCGGGGCGCTCGGAGCGCCGGACGCCGGGCACCTCGTCGGTCTGGGTGAAGGCGCGCAGGTGGGTCCCGTCACCGGGATAGCGGCTCAGGTGGCTGGTCGGCACCGATTGCGTGAGGTAGGGGGTGGGGGCGCCGTTGGCGGCGGGGCTGGGTGATCCTCCCCCCGCGAATCCGGCCCGGGCCGTCCCCCAGTGCTTCTCCACCACCGCCGAGAGGCCCTCGACGTCTGCCTGGACCAGGTCGCCGAAGCGGCGGACGGCGGTGAGGGCCGAGCGTCGGTCGGGGAACCGGGAGAGGTCGCCGGCCTCGAGCGCTTCGAGGTGAGGGAGCGGGACACCGGTGCGGTCCTGGATCTCGACCAGGTCCACGCCCGCTGCTTCGCGTGCCTCGCGGAGAGTGGTCCCGACGGCGGCGGGCTCCGAGCCCGCTTGCTGGCGTCGTCCCCCGCGGCGCCGCATCCTTTTGTCGCTGGCTGCGGTAACCACGTCTGCCCTCCTATGGCCCCCCAAATCGTAGTGCCAAGTCTTCAGCCCAGGTCTTCGGATGTCATCGGCGCGTTGGACGGGATCCTGGACCGCGACGACACGGCTGGGCCCCGGACCAGGCGTCGGGATCCCGCCGGCCCGGTGGGGCGATCCGGTGCTCGGCGCTCGTGCCGAGCTGCCGATGCGTTTTGCCGGGAACACGTTCCTACCACCTTCCCGTCGTCGCCACGGCGACCCACCCCGTCGCATCGGCACCGGGTGCGGTCGGTGCCGGGCACGATCCGGGCGGTGTTGGGGCGAGATCCGGGCGGTGTTGGGGCGAGATCAGGGCGAACGTCGTGCCGGGCGGCCGCGGCGGCGGGCCCGGTCCTGGACGGTCTCGCCCGCAGCGAGGTCCGTTGATTCAGGCACGGGCCGCGGTGGGTCATGTGCCACCTGTGAGAACGGCCGACGCGGCCCGTCCGGGAGCCCAGGCATCCTGACGGGGGTGTCAGGCCTGACATTCGCGTCAGGAAACGCTAACGTGACCCGGCAGGGGGCGGTGGGCGTGGTGGCATCGAACGTCCTGGGTGATCCGCACGACACCTTGGTCCGAAGTGCCACCGGAGCCCGGTGCGAGAGGAGTGCGGATGCAGGCTGAAGAAGAGTTTTCCGCCACGTCAGCTGGCATGGTGGCCGATCTGGCCTCCTCGGACGATCCCCGGGCCATCTCCCGCTCGTTGCGCGAAACGCCGGTCCTGCGGATCGACGACATGTTCACCCTGTTGACCCGCCGGGAGCACGTCGAGGATGCGCTGCGGAAGTCGGCGTTGTACTGCTGGAGCGAGGTCCCCATGGACCTCGGCAACATCCGCCCCCTGATCCCGCTCATGATCGATCCCCCCCAGCACGTGAAGTACCGCCGGATTCTCGACCCCCTCTTTGCACCCAAGAAGATGGCGCTGCTCGAGGACGAGGTGGTGGCGCTCGTCAAGGAGCTGGTGGACGAGTTCGCCGCCCGGGGCTCGTGCGACCTCCACGAGGAATTCGCCGTCCCCCTGCCGTGCCGGGTGTTCCTCCGCCTGATGGGTTTGCCCCTTTCCGACCTGGACATCTTCCTGGCCGTGAAGGACGAGATCATCCGCCCCCCCGGGATCACGATGGAAGAGCAGGCACCGCACCGCAAGGCGGCGGGCGAGACCGTGTACGCGTATTTCGATGCCGAGGTGAAGAAGCGCCGCGCCAAGGCACCCACCGACGACCTCCTCGGCCAGATCATGGAGAAAGAGGTGGACGGGGTCCGGCTCACCGACGAGGAAGTGCTCGACATCTGCTTCCTGTTCATCATCGCCGGGCTCGACACGGTGACGGACTCCCTCGACTGTTTCTTCGCCTACCTGGCCCAGGAGCCCGAGCAGCGTCGCCTGCTCGTGGAAGACGAGAGCGCCATCCCGTCGGCGGTCGAGGAGCTGCTGCGCTGGGAGAGCCCGGTGCCGGCCGTGCCGAGGGTCGTGACCGAGGACGTGGAGTACGAGGGCTGCCCGATCCCGCGCGGTGAGCAGGTGATGCTCCTGATCGGGTCGGCCAACACCGACGACACCTCCCATCCCGGCGTGGACACCGTCGACCTGCGCCGCAATCCCAATCCGCATCTCGCCTTCGGGGGAGGGGTGCACCGTTGTCTCGGGTCACACCTGGCGCGGGTGGAGCTCCGGGTGGCGCTGCGCGAGTTCCATCGCAGGATCCCCGACTACTGGCTCAAGCCCGGCACGGTGCTCGACTACACGCCGGGACTGCGGTCGCTGTTGACCCTGCCGATCGAATTCGAGCCGGCCGGCTGACTCGGGGATGCGCATCCGCCTCGATACCGAGGTGTGCCAGGGTCACGGGCGGTGCTACACCCTGGCGCCGGCGCTGTTCGACTCCGACGATCTCGGGCACTGCGTGCTGCTCGTCGACGAGGTGCCCGCCGGACACGAGGACGAGGCCCGCACCGGCGTCGACAATTGTCCGGAGCACGCCCTGACCCTCGAGGACTGATCGCCCCCTCGAGGACTGATCGCCCCCTCGAGGACTGAACGCCCCGGGTTCAGACCCTCCGCGGGTCAGGCGCCGCGCATGGTGTTGCCCTGGTCCGAGGAGCCGACAACGACACGGGTGCCGACCCCGTCACGGGACAGGAGCTCGGCCGTCAACGTCTCGTCGGCGCGCGCCACGGTGCGCCGGCCGTCCACGTCGATCACGCCGACGGCCGCCTGCGGACCGCGCTCGCGGTCGAAGGGGGCGGTGTAGGCCACGACCGATCCGATGGTGCCGTCGTCGACCGTCGCCTCGACCACGAGGGCGTCAGCCATGGCGTCGATGGCCTCCTGGAGTTTCTCGGGTGGTCGGGGAGCCTCGTCGGGGGCGTGGCGCGAGTAGAGCCCCACCGAATGCTTGGTCAGGTAGTACCCGTTGCCGTGCACGAGGGCGTGCTCCCCCCGGCCGTCGCGCAGCCACCTGAAGGTGTTGGCGATGGAATGGGTCACGTAGTTGCTGCCCGGGCCGCCGTGGTAGGGCAGGCCACCGGTGAGCGTGAGAGGCCGGGGGTCGTCGGGCGCGATGTCGAAGCTGTCTCGGGCGACCTCCACCGAGCTCGGGAAGCACGCGTAGAGATCGAGGCCCTCCACCTCGTCCATGCCGATCCCCGCCGAGTCCAGGACGCGCCGGGCGCACTCGGCCAGCGCCGGGGAGCGGTGCAGGACCGGTCGCTCCGACAGGTACCACAGGTCATGGGCGTCGGCCCATCCCGACAGATAGGCGACCTCGTCGGCCCCGATGCCCCACGCGCGCGCCGTGGCGGCGTCGGTGATGATGACCGCCGCGGCCATGTCCACGTCCATGACGGCGTTCACGTACTTGGGGTACGGGAAGTACACCATGCGGTTGTCGGGTGTGACCGTCATGATCTGCTCGGCGTCGCGTCGGGTGGGGAACCACGACACAGGGTTGTCCGCGGCCACGGCGTTGAAGCGCGCCATGAGGTCGCCGATCACGGCCGCGTGGGTGGCGGGATCGTGGCCCGCCCCGTGGGCGACGGCCGACTCCACCAGTGCGTACATGGTGGTGGCCTGGGCCAGTCCGTGGGCGCCTTCGACGGGGTGCAGCCCCATGTCGGGCTCGAGCGGCGGCCACGTCTCGGGCCATCCGTCGGCGGTCGGCCAGTGCAGCTCGATGCCCTGCTTCTTGGCACGCCGGCGCGTGGCGAGGGCCTCGGCTCCCACGATCAGGACGCGCGGTCGGCCGCCGTCCGCCACGAGCTCGGCGGCCCGGTTCACGAGCCATTGCGGGATCGAACCGCCCATACCCGAACAACGCGCCTCGGCGTGCCCGGCGCCGAGGCGCTTGGCCAGCTCGGGGGCAGGATCGCCGTGGCGCAGCGACAGCGAGTGGACCATGAAGAGGTGGGTGAGGTCGGAGAGCACCGAGCCCGGGCCGGTGCCGTTGCCGGCGGAGCCAGAAGCGCTCACGCCGCCGATGTCGGCTTCGGCACGCCGGGCCGCGTCCTCCATGAGCTCGAAGGGGTCGGGCGCCGCGCCCGGGTCCTCCTCGCGGTTGGTCAGCTGTCCGGCGCCGACCACCACGGGGACGCGCGTCCAGTCCATCGGGCTCACGCCGCCGCCGGGATGGGCAGGCCGTACGCCTCCACCTCGGTATGGCACAGGATCGTGCGTCGCTCGTCCTCGTCGAGGAGCGTGAGCGCCTTCATGAGGGTGTCGAGCACGTTGTCGGAGTACTCGGGGCTCAGGCTTCCTTCTCGGCGAAGCGACCCAGGTCGGCCGCCAGGATCTTCTTGCGTTCGCCGGTGTCGCGGCGGGGCCTGATCGAGGTGTCGACGTCGGCGGACTCGGCCCGCAGGGCCGAAGCCGTGCACTTCTCCCTCGGGCGCTTCGAGAAGGGGTCGAACCGGAACAGACGCATGGCGTTCTCGTGGGTGATCTTGTTCACCTCGGCGTCGGGCACGCCCGCCAGGTACTTCATGGCGATCTCGGGGGCGTTGGGCCACGTCGAGTCGGAGTGGGGGTAGTCGCATTCCCAGCACACGTTGTCGAGCTCGAGGAAGCGCCGGTTCTCCACGCCGAAGGCGTCGTCGATGAAGCACGTCACGATGCGTTCTTTGAACACCTGGCTCGGGAGCATGTCGCCGAAGTCCTGGCCCGTCCATTTGTGGTGGTGCTGGTAGACGTAGTCGACGCGCTCGAGGAAGTACGGGATCCAGCCGATGCCGCCCTCGGACAAGGCGATGCGCAGGTTGGGGTACTTGCGCAGGACGGGAGAGAAGAGCAGGTCCGCTGCGCACTGGATGATGTTGACCGGCTGGAGGGCGATGAGCACGTCGAACGGGGCGTCGGGCGCGGTGATGGCCAGCTGTGACGACGAGCCGATGTGCAGGCACACCACCGTCCCCTCCTCTTCGCAGGCGCGCCAGAAGGGGTCCCAATGGTCGGAATGGAAGCTCGGCCAGCCCAGCTTGGAGGGGTTCTCCGAGAACGTCACGGCGTGGCTCCCCTTCGCGGCGACGCGCCGCACCTCGGCGGCCATGAGCTCGGGGTCCCAGATGGGTGGGATGCTGAGGGGGATGAAGCGGCCCGGGTAGGCGCCGCACCAGTCCTCGATGTGCCAGTCGTTGTAGGCCCGCAGCATGTCGATGGCGAGCTCTTTGTCCTCGGTCCGGGCGAAGAGCTGGCCGCAGAACTGGATGAACGAGGGGAAGCACATCGACCCGAGCACGCCGTTGGCGTTCATGTCCCGGACGCGCTCGTGGATGTCGTAGCAGCCCTTGCGCATCTCCTCGAAGGAGGTCGGCTCGATGCCGTACTCCTCGGGGGGCCGGCCCACCACCGCGTTCAGGCCCACGTTGGGGATGAGGTTCCCCTCGAACGACCACACGTCGGTGCCGTCGTCGTTGTGGACGATGCGCGGGGCGCGGTCCTTCCACTTGGCCGGGACGCGGCCCTCGAACATGTCGGGGGGCTCGACGACGTGGTCGTCGACACTCACGAGGATGAGATCTTCGGCTTGCATCGCGCTCCTCCCCCTCTGTTCGGCGACGTGGCGATCATATACCTGACGTCCGTGTCAGGCACACGGCCGCCGGTCGTCCTACACTGCGCCCCGATGCACGCCGACGCGCCCAGGGGGCTGGCAGGGGTGGCCCGGGCCTGCCCCGACCGAGTGGCGCTCGTGTTCGGTGACCGGCGCATGACCTTCGGTGACCTCGACCGCGCCGCCAACGCCATGGCGCATGCCTTCGCGCCCTACGCGACCCGTCCCGGCGACCGCGTGGCGGTGATGATGGCCAATTCGACCGACGGGTTCGCGGTGTGGCACGGCGCCACGCGCCTCGGGGCGCTCGTGGTGCCGGTCTCGACCCGGCTCACCGACAACGAGGTCGCCTACATCGCCGAGGACTGCGGCGCCACCCTGCTGGTGCACGACGGGTCGGAGGTGGCCGAGCGCGCCGCCGCGAAGGCCGGGGTCCCGAGCCTCGACGTCCATCAGCCGGAGCTGGCCGAGAGTCTGTCGACGGGACGCGACGAGGCCCCCACCGAGGACTTCCTCGGGACTCCCGTCGTCGCCATGACCTACACGTCGGGGACGACGGGTCGGCCCAAGGGCATCGCCCGCCCGGCTCCCGCCCCGGCCCGGGAGACACCGCCCAATCCCTTCGCCTCGTTCTGGGGGTTCGGGCCCGACGACGTCCACCTCATGTGCGGCCCGATGTACCACACCGCACCCAGCGCCTATGCCCTCATGAGCCTGGGCGAGGGCGGCACGGTGGTGGTCATGGCGCGGTGGGACTCGACCGAGTGCCTCCGGCTCATCGAGTCCGAACGCGTCACCACGGCGCAGATGGTGCCGGCCAACTTCATCCGCATCCTCGAGGCCGACTGGCGGGCCTACGACCGCTCCAGCCTGCGCAAGGTCCTCCATGCCGCCGCGCCGTGCCCCGTGCCGGTGAAGCGCAGGATCATCGAGGTGTTCCCGCCCGACACGGTGTGGGAGTACTACGGCGCCAGCGAGGGGATGGCGTCGGTCATCTCACCGGCGGAGTGGCTGGCCAAACCGGGCAGCGTGGGCCGGCCCTTCCCGGGACTGACGGTGCGGATCGTGGACGAGAACGGCGCCGATCTCCCCGCCGGCGAGGTGGGGTCGATCTACATCTCGGCGTTCGCCGGGCAGCGGTTCCGCTACCACAACGCGCCCGACAAGACCGAGTCGGCCTGGCACGGCGACTACTTCACCGTGGGCGACATGGGATGGCTCGACGAGGACGGGTACCTCTTCCTCGCCGACCGGCGCACCGACCTCATCATCAGCGGTGGGGTCAACATCTATCCGGCCGAGATCGAGGCCGCGCTCATCGAGGACGAGGACGTGGTCGACGCCGCGGTCATCGGCCTTCCCGACGAGCGGATGGGCCAGAAGGTGCACGCCGTGGTGGAGCTGCGTCCCGACGCGGGGCGCGACGCCGATGCGCTCTCGGCCCGGCTGGCGACGCGCCTGGCGGACTTCAAGCTTCCCCGGACGATCGAGTTCGTCGACGAGCTGCCCCGCGAGCCCAACGGCAAGGTGCTCAAGACCAGACTGCGTGAAGAGCGCATGCAATCGGCCCCGGCCGGTGGAGGGGAGACGACATGACCGAAGCCCACGACGTACGGGGCGAGGCCCGGTTGCTCATCGACGGCAAGCTCGTCGAGGCGAGCTCGGGGGCCACGTTCGACAACATCGACCCCACCACCGAGGCGGTGCTCGGCGATACCGCCGACGGCACCGCCGCCGACATGGACTCCGCCATCGCGGCGGCGCGCCGGGCTTTCGACGAGACCGCCTGGTCCACGGACCACACCCTGCGGCGCCGTTGTCTCGAGCAGTTGCACGCCGCTTGCGCGGCCCACATCGAGGAGCTGCGCGCCATCACCGTGGGCGAGGTGGGCAGCCCCATCGCCCTCACCTACGCCAACCAGGTCGACCTGCCCATCGACGACCTGGGCTACTGGGTGGAGGAGCCCGTCCGCTACGAGTACGAGAGGTGGCTCCCGGAGCGTGACGTCTTCGGCCAGCCCCAGCGCCGGCTCGTCCGGCGCGAGGCGGTGGGCGTGGTGGGTGCCATCACGCCGTGGAACTTCCCGCTGAACCTCAACCTGGCCAAGCTGGGCCCGGCCCTGGCCGCCGGCAACACGGTCGTGCTCAAGCCCGCCCCCGACACGCCGTGGTCGGCCACCGTGCTGGGCCGCATCATCGCTGAGGAGACCGACATCCCCGCCGGCGTCGTCAACGTGGTGGCGTCGTCGGACCATCTCGTCGGGGAGGTCCTCACCACCGACCCGCGCGTCGACATGATCACCTTCACGGGGTCGACGGTCACGGGCCGGCGCATCATGGCCAAGGCGTCCGACACGGTGAAGAAGCTGTTCCTCGAGCTCGGCGGCAAGTCGGCCAACATCGTGCTCGACGACGCCCCCGACCCCGGCGGCGCCATCGCCGTGAGCGCCATCGGGGTGTGCACCCACGCCGGGCAGGGATGCGCCATCACCACCCGGCTGCTTGTCCCCCGGTCGCGCTACGACGAGTTCCTCGGGCTGGCCGACGCCATGATGGCGGGCGTCACCTACGGCGACCCCTGGGACGCGGCCAACCTCCAGGGCCCGCTCATCAGCGCCAAGCAGCGCGACCGGGTCATGGGCTACATCGACAAGGGGAAGGTCGAGGGCGCCCGGCTGGTGCGGGGCGGTTCGAGGCCGCCCCAGTTCGACAAGGGCTTCTTCGTGGAGCCCACGCTGTTCGCGGACGTCGACTCCAAGGCCACGATCGCCCAGGAGGAGATCTTCGGCCCCGTGCTCGTGGTCATCCCCTTCGAGGACGACGACGACGCTGTGCGCATCGCCAACGACTCGATCTACGGGCTGTCGGGTGCGGTCACGAGCGTGTCGGAGGAGCGGGCCATGGCCGTCGCCCGGCGCGTCCGCACCGGCACCCTCATGGTCAACGGCGGGTTCTGGAACGCCCCCGACGTGCCCTTCGGCGGGTACCGCCAGAGCGGCGTGGGGCGCGAGAACGGCGTGGAGGGCTTCGAGGAGTACCTCGAGACCAAGGCCATCGCCCTGCCCGCCACCTGAGCCCGGTTCCCCCCTGGGACTCGCGGGCGGCGAATTACAATTTCTGTAGTTCAAGGTCCCGGGCTGGGAAACCCCGTTGCATCTCCCCTGGTCAGGGACATGTTGGCCGCCGACCCTAGGAATTCTGGTTTTTACTCACTACAAACTAGAGAGCAATGGGACGAACCCTGGACGAGGACGCGCTCTCCGAGTACGGCAACCAGATGTTCGGCCGGCGCATCCGCCTGCGCGTCCTCCTGTGGGCCGAAGCCCGGTCCGAGGCCTTCAACCAGTCGGAGGCGGCCGTGGGCGTCTCCTACAGCTCGTCGGGCGAGGTCGCCAAGGAGCTCGAGCGTCTGGTCCGGCTCGGCATGCTCAGGAAGTTCGGCCGGCCGTCCCGGGTCGGCCCCCAGAACTACCTGCGCGTCGACCATCCCGGATGGGCCATCGCCACCGCCGCCCGGGCCGCGGTCGAAAAGGGCCTCCCCGAGCTAGCGGCGTCGGAACCGGGGCCGGCCCGGGTGGGAAGCCGACGAACCGCCCCGGCGGGTGTGCACCACGTCCGCGGCGACGGCACCGTCTGACCCCAGCGTCGGAGAGCGGGGCCGGGGTTACTCGCGTCCCAAGATGGCGGTGGCGGTGGAGGAGATCCAGCCGCCCGTGGCGTTCACCGCCGCGAGCTTGGCGTCGTTGACCTGACGTGGGCCGCATTCGCCGCGCAGCTGCTTCACCGCTTCGACCAGCAAGAAGATGCCCCGCATGCCCGGCTGGCACGACGACAGACCGCCCCCGTCGGTGTTGGTCGGGAGCGCCCCGCCGACGCGCAGCGTCCCGCCTTCGACGAAGGCGCCCCCCTCACCCTTCTTGCAGAAGCCGAGGCCCTCGAGGGTCAGCAGCACCGTCAGGGTGAAGCTGTCGTAGACCTCGACGACGTGGATGTCGGCGGGGGTCACCCCGGCCTGGGCGAAGGCCTTCTTCCCCGAGCGGACGCACGGAGACTCGGTGAAGTCATCCCACTCGCTCATGGTCGTGTGCGAGATGGCCTCGCCCGTGCCCAGCACCCAGATGGGGGTGTTGGCGCAGTCGCGGGCGCGCTCCTCGTGGGTGAGGAGGATCGCCCCCCCGCCGTCGGACCGGATGCAGCAGTGGAGCTTCGTGAAGGGGTCGGCGATCATCCTCGACGACTGGACGTCCTCGATGGTGATGGGGTCGCGGTAGTAGGCGTCGGGATTGAGCCCGGCGTTGTAGCGGGCCGACACGGCGATCTCGGCCAGCTGCTCGATGGTGGTTCCGAACTCGTGCATGTGGCGACGGGCCGACATGGCGTGCTTGGCGATGAGCGTGTGGCCGAAGGGGGCGTCGAATTGGATCGGCCCCCGGTTGCCGAAGAAGAGGTTGGCGGTCCGGGACCTGCGCTTCAGATCCGCGCGCGACGTCGAGCCGTAGGAGAGCAGGACGGTGTCAATCTGACCCTGGGCGATGGCGGCCACGGCGTGCTCGAGGAACATCTCCCAGCACGAGCCGCCCACCCCGGTCGAGTCGATGTAGTCGATGTGGTGGGCCATGCCCAGGTACTCGGCCAGCTCGATGGGGGGCAGGGCCCCGGTCCCGTGCGACATGAACCCGTCGACCTCGTTGCGGGAGATCCCCGCATCGGCGAGGGCCCGGCTCGTGGCCTGGTGGTGCAGCTCGAAGGCGGACTTGTCGTCCACCCGGCCGCAGTCCGACAGCGCCGCGCCCACGATCGCCACCCGTCTCGCCATGAGGTCTCTTTCCCTCTCACCTGTTCACTCGTGCCGCTGAGAACTCGCATATCCGCGCCGCCGCAGAAACCTGACGCCGGCGTCGGAGAACGCGGGCCTGAAGGGTAGCGTGGCCCCGTGATCGAAGGCACACCGGTGTCGCTGCGCGACCCGCTCCCCGACGTCCCGGCGCGGCCCGCCGGCTCGGTGCGTCGCACCATGCACGTCGACGTGGGCCCGCGCGGCGAATGGAGCTCGCCCCTGGCCATGGAAGGTGCCGCCCGGGACCTGCGCACCGCGCCCGACGGTACCGGCGCTGGCGCCGGCGAACCCACGACGTTGGCCGAGGTGCACGTGACGGCCGGGTTCGACATGGCGCGCCGCCTCGAGTCGCTCACCACCTCGCCCCGTGCGGCGTGGACCGACGCCGTCATCGGGACACGCGCCGGCGGCGGGTTCCGGCGCCATCTCGAGGAGGTGGTCCCGTCCGAGGAGGCGGGGTCGCTGCTGCGTCAGGTGCTCGACGACATGCCTGCCGCCGCTCTCATCTCGGGCTACGGGCTGATGCGCATGGCCCGGCGCCAGGGGCACCACCCGAGCACCCTGACGCCCTCGGGCGCGCTCGACCGCATGACCGACCTGTGCTCGGGGTGGCGGACGGGCGGCACCGCCGTGCTCAGCATCGCGGCGGGCCAGGGCGTCCCCATGCAGGACTGCCCGCCCGCGCCGCGCCCGAGCGGCGCCGACCCCTGGGCGTGGCACGACATCGGCCCCCTCCAGATGGACTGGATGCGGCGCCGGCGCCTCATGGACGTCGTGGCCGAGCCCGACGGGACCTTCTCGATCTGGGCCATGTTCCGCGACACGGTGGGTGAGGGAGACGGCGACGAGGTGGTGCTGCACGAGTACACCGTGCGGGTCGGGGGCGCCGACGGGGTGGTGGGTTCGATCGTGGCCGAGCCCCGCGTCCTGCCCTTCCCCGAGTGCCCGGCCGCCGCCGACGCCGTGGGGGCGCTGGTCGGGGCCGAGGTGCGCTCGCTGGCCCCGGTCGTGCACGACACCCTGACCGGGATCGCTTCGTGCACGCACCTGAACGACCTTCTGCGTGCGCTCGGGGGCGTGGGGGACCTCCTCGCTCTGGCCACCGTGCGCTGAAGGCCTGCCCCCGCGAGGGTCTTGGCCGTGGACCCGACCCGGCGCTAGCCGTTCATCCCGTAGGGAGCAGGACCAGGCTCGAGACCGTCGTGGCGCAGGCGTGGGCGGCCTCGACACCTTTCACCTTCAAGTGCTCGGCGAAGAACGAGGCGTGCTCGTCGTGTTGGTGGAAGTGATGGGGGGTGAGCACCACCGAGATGACGGGCGTGTCGCTGTCGAGTTGCACGCGCATCAGCCCGTTGATGACAGCCTCGGCGACGAACTCGTGGCGGTAGATGCCCCCGTCGACGACGAAGCCGGCCCCGACGATCGCCGCGTAGCGACCCGAGCCGGCCAGGCGCTGGGCGTGCAGGGGGATCTCGAAGGAGCCCGGGACCCGGAAGAGGTCGATCTGGTCCCGCGTCACTCCCAGGGTGGCGATCTCCTCGAGGAACGAGTCACGGCAGCGGTCGACGATCTCCTCGTGCCAGGTGGACTGGACGAACGCCACGCGCATCGCCCCGCCTCTCTGTTCGGGATGTGGACCGGTCATGGGACCTCCCTTTCGCCATTGATCTCCGGGTCATCGAGCACTGGGTCACGGAGCTCCAGGTCATCGAGCTCTTCCAGGACCTCCACGGAGGTGAGCTCGGTGTGGGGGAACGCACGCCCTCCGGCCGCTGCCCAGAACGCCTCGAGGTCGGTCTTGGACCGCCACCGTGCGACGCCGGTGAAAGTGCTCGTATCGTCCTCGGACCGGAGCAGCACGCTGCCGAGGGCTCCGGCCCGATCTCGTCGGATCGCCAGCGTCCCCTCGTGCCACCAGGCCCGAAAGTCGGCGGCCGCCTCGGGTGCCACCTTCCACCGGTAGATGACGCGGATCATGGTCGGCGGACGCGGATCATGGTCGGCGGACGCGTCTCACAGCCGGCGAGGTGGATCGGGCCAGGTCGTCTCGGCGGACCGGTCGGAGTCGGATGCCATGCGCTCCCCAAAAGTAGAACCTGTTCTAGGGTAACGCTCCGGGAGCTCGCCGTCGACCTTGGTCCTGCCCTACTCGAGCACCCCGTCGTGGAGGAGACGGGCCTGCTCCGCGCCCGAGAGTCCCAGGATCTCACCCAGGACGTACTGGTTGTGCTGGCCCAGGGTGGGGCTCGAGCGTGTGAACCCGGCCGGGGCGTCGCTGAGGCGGAACCCGTTGTGCTCGTACCCGCACTCACCCATGCAGGGATGCTCCAGGGTGACGAAATGGTGGCGGTGGTGCAGCTGGGGGTCGGCCGAGGCGTCGCCCAGGTCGGCCACCGGCACCGCTTCGATGCCGAGCGCCTGCAACGTGGTCGCCACGTCCTCTGGGGCGCGGGTCGCCGTCCACGCCGTGACGAGATCCTCGACCTCGTCGATGGCGGCCTGTCGGGCCTCGAAGGTCCCCAATCGACGCGCCGTGGTGTCGTCGAGGCCGATGGCGCCGGCAAGACGGGCCCAATCGCCGTCATCCCAGACCGCCACGGCCACCCAGCGGTCGTCGCCGGCGCAGGCGAAGGCGCCGTGGGGGACGGCGCGCTCGGAACGGTTCCCCTGGCGCGATCCCACGTGCCCGTTGACGTCGTAGTCGAGCACCCACGGGCTGAGCGAGTACACCGCCGCCTCGACCTGGGCCACGTCGAGATGCACGCCCTTGCCCGTCCGGCGCCGGTACAGGAGCCCGGCCGCCAGCGCGCTGGCCACGAAGCGGGGGGCCAGGGAGTCGGTGATGGTCCCGTAGGGGCCCACCGGCTCGCGGTCGGGCCAGCCCGTGAGGAGGTTGTAGCCACCGAGCGCCGAGCCCTGGCCGCCGAAGCCGGGGTAGTCCTTGTGCGGACCGGTCTGGCCCTGGAGGCACGAGCTGACCATGACGAGGTCGGGCTTCTCGACCACCATCGACGCGTAGTCGAGTCCGAAGCTGCGCATGGCCCGGGGTGCAAAGTTCTCCGCCACCGCGTCGGTCCACTGCACCAGGCGTTTGGCGAGGCCCACGCCCTCGGGGTGCTTGAGGTTGAGGGTCACGCTCAGCTTGCCCACGTTGAGGGCATCGAACATGTCGGATCCCTCCAGCCCGCACGGGTTTCCCGGCCCCATGCCGTAGGTGCGGAGGAAGTCGGGGCGCGACCGCGACTCGACGCGCACCACGGTGGCGCCGTGCTCGGCAAAGTACCGCACCGCGATGGGCCCGGCCGCGCCCGTGCCGAACTCGAGGAGCTTGACGCCCGACCAGGCCGGCGCGCCGTTCCCGCTGGATCGGGGGCCGGCGCCGGGCGCGGGGCGGACACGACGAGCGGCGGGGCGCGCCGGGAAGCGCACCGGCTCGGTGTCTCGCACACGCCGCGCCGGGCCGGAGGGACCGGGGCGGGCCACGGCGTCGCCGGGGCTCGTGACGTGGACGAACGAGCGCGGGAAGTGGGTGGCGGGGGCGACGTCGCAGAAGAACTCGCGCGCCTCGAGCTGGCGGCTCTCGATGAGCTGGCGCGGGGAGTTGGCGGGGGCGAGCATGAGATTGGTCTCCACCGCGATCTCGTAGAGCTCGGCCATGGTGTGGCGTAGGAAGTACTCGGCGATAGGCGCGGCGATGGCGTCAAGCTCCTCGCTGCTGACCCGGTTGTGGTCGTAGGTCGTCCAGTCCCGCTCGGTGAGCGCCGGTGTCGCCAGGCCGTCTTCGGCGACGAGCCGGGTGATGGTCTGCATGTTGGCGACCCGGGCCTTGCCGCCGCGCAGGCCGAAGGACACGAACCCGTCCCCACACGGCCAGATCTCGCGGGTGATCCCCACGCTCGCCCCCGAGCGTTTGCCGCGCACCTTGGTTCGGGGGAAGCGACCCACGTGGCCCATCGAGGCGATCATCACCGCCTCCTGGGCCGAGACGTCGACGACCTGGGGGCGTCCCGAGGCCAGCGCGCTCAATGTGGCCACCACCGCTTCGGGGCCCACGTGGGACCACGCCGTGGGCTCGGTGCACCGCACCGGCGCCCGGTCGGGGTCGCCCGTGCAGTACATGTTCCCCGTCGACGCCATCACGCCCAGGTCGCTCGCCCGCCAGCGCGCCCGGGGGCCGTCGGTGCCGAACGGGGTGACGTGCACCCACACCGCGGCGGGCGCCCGGGTCGGGTCGAGGTCGAGGGCGCCGGCCCAGCCCGGCGTGTCGAGCACGACGTCGGCGTCCTCGAGGAGTCCGACCAGTCGGGGGTCGTCGGGACCGGTCACCTCCACGCACGTCTTGCCCGCGTTCCACGCCACGAAGCGCAGCGACGTGCCGTCGGGGCCGAAGGGCGGGACGCCCCGCAGCGGGTCACCGCCGGGGGGCTCCACCTTGATCACGTCCGCGCCCAGATCGGCGAGGATCCGCCCCGACATCGCCGCGGGCTCGCCGGCCAGGTCGACGACGCGTACGCCGGCCAGCAGCGCCTCGGGCCCGGCCGCGGTCACCGGTGGCTCGCCGGACGCTAGGAGGCGACGCGCTCGAGAACGTGCACGCCGCAGGCCGACCCCAGGCCGATGACATGGGTCAGGCCCACGCGGGCGCCCTCGATCTGGCGGTCGCCCGCCTCACCGCGGAAGTGCGTGGTCACCTCGTAGAGATTGGCGACCCCGGTGGCGCCGATGGGGTGGCCCTTGGAGATGAGACCGCCCGAGACGTTCACGGGGATGGCCCCGTCGCGCCACGGGCCCCGCCGGTCGATGAAGTCGCCCGCCCCTCCCGGCTCGCACAGCTGCAGGTTCTCGTAGTGGATGAGCTCGGCCGTGGCGAAGCAGTCGTGCAGCTCCACGAGATCGAGGTCCTGGGGTGAAACCCCGGACTGCTCGTAGGCCGCCGCCGCCGCCTGCTTCGTGAGGGTGCTGACGTCGGGCTGGGCCGTGTCGGACTCGACATAGGGGTCCGAGGTGAGCACCGAGGCCGAGATCTTGACGGCCCGGCGACGGACGTCGGGGTCGAGGGTCTTGAGCTTGGCGTCGGAGCACAGCACGACCGAGGCCGCACCGTCACCGGTGGGACAGCACATGAGAAGCGTGTTGGGGTAGGCGACCATGGCCGCCCCCATCACCTCGTCGAGGCTGAAGATCTTGCGGTACTGGGCCAGAGGGTTGAGCGACGAATGGGCGTGGTTCTTCTCGGCCACCTTGGCGAACTGCTCGAACCCGACCCCGTCGTGACGCGAAGCGTAGTCCATGCCCGCTTGGGCGAAGACGCCCGGCATGAGCTGGGTCCCGAGGATGCCCTCCACCGGCATCACCGAGCCGTAGCGACCTGACGGCTCGTATCCCTTGGGTGCCGAGCGGGCCTGGCCCGCGCTGCCCAGCAGGCCCATCTTGCCCATCTGCTCCACCCCGACGGCCAGGGCCATGTCGGCCTCGCCCGCCTTGATGGCCATGATGCCGGTGCGCACCGCCGTGGCCCCCGTGGCACAGGCGTTGGCCACGTTGTAGACGGGGATGCCGGTCTGGCCGATCTGCTTCTGGAGGCGCTGGCCGAGCATGTTCGACGCCTCCATGAGGCTGCCGGCCGCCAGGATCTGGATGTCGTGGATGGTGGCCCCGGCGTCGGTGAGCGCGTCGAGCGCGGCTTGGCTGGCGAGGTCGATGGAGTCCTTGTCGGGGTAGCGGCCGAACTTGGTCATCGAAGCCCCGATGATCCAGGCGTCTCCTGCCATGAGTGGCTCCTTCTGTGCGATGCGGGTGAAGCGGGTGAACGGGCGTTGCCGCTCGGCGTCGCGGCTGGGTTGGTGGCGGCTGTGGGTTGGGGCGGTCCTAGGCGGGGGTGAAGCCGAAGGCGACGGCCTCGGTCCCCTCGTCGTCGAGACCGCACGGGAACGTCGTGAGGCGCAGCGCCATGCCGAGCTCGAACTTCTCCGCGTCCGAGCCGGCGTCGACGATGTTGGCCTTCACCACGCCGCCCCCGTCCAGCTCGACCACCGACGACACGTAGGGGACCGGGACATTGGGGGCAGCCCGGTGCACGATCGTGAACGACCGGAGCGTCCCCGTGGTGGCGAGCGCTCTCGGCTCGAAGTCCTGCTTCCCGCAGCGCGCGCAGGCGTTGCGGCGGTCGAAGAACAGCGCCCCGCAGCTCGTGCAGGCCTGGGCCACGAGGTGGGGGTCACCCTCGATCACCAGGTAGTCGACAACGGGGATGCGCCGTCCGTTGGGCTCAGTCACGGCCGAGACCCTAGCCGCTGTGCTGACACGGCTGTCAGTCGACCGCGCCCGCCGTGGCACACTTTGCGGCGACCGCCCCGCGACCCGAGGAGGACGAGGCCGTGTCGGACCAGCCGCTCGAGGACCAGGTGCTGCACCGCGTCGAGAACCGGGTGTCGTGGATCACGCTCAATCGGCCCGAGGTGCGCAACGCCATCACCCACGACCAACGCGAGCGCGTCATCGAGCTCCTTGACGCCGCCAGCGCCCAGGTCGACATCGGGGCCGTGGTCCTCACCGCCACCGGTGACGGCTTCTGTACCGGCGCGGACCTGCGGGCGGGCCGGCCCCCCGCCCCGCCCCGCCCCGAGGGCGCACCCGACCGCATCATGGGAGACGCCTCGCGCATGATCCGGCGCGGGGCCCAGCGCCTGGTCTCGGCGGTGCTCGACTGCGAGAAGCCCGTGGTCGGGGCGGTCAACGGCACCGCGGCGGGGATAGGGGCGCACCTTGCCTTCGCATGCGACCTGGTGGTGGCGGCCGAGGGGGCGCGCTTCATCGAGGTCTTCGTCCGGCGCGGCATCTCCCCCGACGGGGGCGGCGCCTACCTGTTGCCCCGGCTCATCGGGCTGCAAAAGGCCAAGGAGCTCATCTTCTTCGGCGACGACCTCCACGCCGACGCGGCCGCCCAATTGGGCCTGGTCAACAAGGTGGTGCCGCGCGAGCAGCTCGAGCATGCCGCCGGCGAGCTGGCGCAACGCCTGGCGGGGGGCCCGACGAAGGCCATCGGCATGGCCAAGTGGTTGCTCAACCGCTCTCTCGACTCCGACCGCCGCACCGCCTTTGACGAAGAGGCGTGGGCCCAGGAGCTGATCGTGGGCACGGCCGACGCCGGCGAGGGGTTGCGCGCCTTCGCCGAGCGGCGGCCGCCCGAGTTCAAGGGCTACTAGCCCGGGTTTTAGGACAACGAGCCCGGGTTTTGGGACGACCAGCCCGAGTTCAAGGGCTGCTAGGGGGCGGCGCACCGGCTTTCTCCGGCCGGGCGCCCCGAAGTAAGCTGACACGAAAGTCAGAGAATGCCGGCCGGACGGGTCGGCGGTGGCCCCCTCTGGTGGAGGGACGTCGGGGAGGTGCGATGGCTCGCGAATACCGGCTCATCTCGGCGGACGGGCACGTGGTCGAGCCGCCGGACATGTGGACCAAGTATCTGCCCAAGAAGTTCCACGACCGGGCCCCCAAGCTGGTCAAAGACGTCAAGGGCGGCGACGCCTGGGAGCTCGTGCCGGGAACGGCTCCGATGCCGCTCGGTCTCGTCACCAACGCCGGGCCCTTCGGCAAGCGCTACGAGGACCTCGAGTGGTTCGGCGCCACCTACGACTCCATCCTGCAGGGGTCGTTCATCGGCAAGGCCCGCATCGAGGAGCAGGATTTCGACGGTGTGGACGCCGAGGTGCTGTTCCCCTCGCAGCGGACGATGGGCGCGTTCATGGCCCAGGAGGACGACGACTACCACCTCGCCGGGCTCGAGGCTTACAACACCTGGATGCACGACGAGTTCATGGCCGCGGACCCCGAGCGGCTCATCGGACTGGCCCAAATGCCGGGCGTCGATATCCAGACCTCGGTCAAGTGGTTGCGCGACGCCAAGGCGGCGGGATACCGCGGCGTCATCATCTCGGCCTACCCGTCGGGGAACGCCGAGCTCTGCGACGAGGACGATGCATTCTGGGAGGTCGCCCAGGAAGAGCAGATGCCCGTGCACATCCACAGTGGTTTGCGCCAAGCCGGCAAACGCACCGCAGGCTCGTTCCAGAAGGCGGCCGCCTCGATGAGCCGGACCATCGGCCTGGCCGAGATGGGTGGTCCTGTCGGAGACGCATCGCTGTTCATGTCCAAGTTCATCTACTCGGGCATCTACGACCGCTTCCCCGATCTCCAGATGGTGGCGGTGGAATGCGGGGCGGGATGGGTCCCGCACTTCCTCGAGCACATGGACGACCACTACTGGCGGAACCGGACGTGGACGGAGACGAAGCTCGAGATGCTGCCGAGTGAGTACTTCCGGCGGAACTGGAAGATGACGTTCATCCGTGAGCCCTTCGCGGTGGCGGTGCGGCACTGGATCGGCGTGAACAACCTGATGTGGTCGACCGATTACCCGCATCACCGCCACGACTGGCCCTACAGCCGGCGGATAGTGGAGGAGTCGATGGGGGGCGTGCCCGAAGCAGAGCGTCGGCGCATGGTGTGCGACAACGCCCGGGAGTTCTACCGCCTGGGCTGAGCCGGCAAGGACGGAGGGGATCGGCCCGACCACGGGTCACCCGCCAGGCACGAGGGCACCACGCGCTGATGGCACGCGGCTGCCGAGCGAAAGGGAGAAGACAGATGGGACTGCTCGACGGCAAGGTGGCGGTGGTCACCGGCGCGGGCCACGGCATCGGCCGGGGTGAAGCGCTCGAGCTCGCCCGGCAAGGGGCGAAGGTCGTGGTCAACGACGTGGGCGGCACGGTCCACGGCGAAGGCGTCGACAAGCGCGCCGCCGAGGAGGTCGCCGACATCATCCGCGGCCGCGGCGGCGAGGCGGTCGCCAACTACGACGACGTGGCGGACTGGGCCGGGGCGGCGAACCTGGTGCGCCAGGCCATCGACGAGTTCGGCCGGCTCGATGTGCTCGTGAACAATGCCGGCATCGTGCGCGACTCGATGCTCTTCTCCATGTCCGAGGACGACTTCGACGCCGTGGTGCGCGTGCACCTGAAAGGCACCTTCGCCACCACCCACCACGCCTCGGTGTGCTGGCGCGAGCAGTCCAAGGCCGGGAACCAGCCCCGCGCCGCCATCGTCAACACGGTGTCGTCGGCGGGTCTGCAGGGCAATGTGGGGCAGGCCAACTACGGGGCGGCCAAGGCGGGCATTGCCGCGCTGACCGTGATCTCGAGTCTCGAGCTGTCGCGCTACGGGGTGCGGGCCAACGCCGTGGCCCCCGGGGGCATGACCCGCATCACGGCCACGTTGCGCAAGGACGCCGAGGTGCGCGAGCCCGACCAGCTCGACGAGGGCGACTACGACCCCATGAACCCGGCCAACTCGGCCCCCATGGTGGCCTGGCTAGCGTCGGACGACGCCCTGCACGTGACAGGGCAGGTGTTTCGCGCCGTGGGCCACCGCATCACCCACTACGTGCCCTGGTCGCTCGGCGCCACCATCGAGCCCAAGGGCAAGCCGGCGCGTTGGGAGCCCGAGGACATCGGCCCCGCCCTCAACGCCCAGGTGTTCCATTCGCGTGCCCCGGGCCTGCAGATGGGCGGCTGAGCGCGACACACTGACCGAGCCCGCCCGGCACGACAGGCCACCCGCGCTTCCAAGGCGCGACAGACTGACGGCGCCCAGACGGGGTGAGAGCGTGCCGGTACCCGAGCGGGCGCCAGGGACGAAGGGGAGGACGACATGGCGGGCGTGTGGAGCTACGAGGGCAAGCGGGTGCTCGTGAGCGGCGGGGGCGGCGCGGGCATGGGGGCGGCCGCCGTGCGTGACCTGCTCGAGCTCGGCGCCGAGGTGCACGTGTTCGACGTCAAGGAGCCGGCGTCGGACGTGGCCAGCTACCGGTCCGTCGACCTGCGCGACCCCGGCGCCATCGAGTCCAACCTCGCCGACCTGGGCGGGCGCATCGACGCACTGTTCAATTGCGCGGGGCTCCCCGGCCCCCCGTTCTCCGGTCTCGACGTCATGCTCGTGAACTTCGTGGCGGCGCGTCACCTCACCACGCTCGCCGCGCTGCACATGCCCGAGGGCTCGGCCGTGGTCACCATCTCCTCGGCGGGGGCGTTCGGATGGGAGAACGTCATGGACCAGGTGGCCCCGCTCATCGCCACCGCCGGCTACGCCGAGGCCCGCACGTGGTGTGAGGAGCACCCCGCCGCGGTGGGAGAGGGATACCTGCTCTCCAAGCAAGCCATCATCATCTGGACCCTGCACGCCGCGCTCGACCTCGCCCCCAAGGGGATCCGGGTGAACTGCACGAGTCCGGGGCCCACCCAGACGCCGATGATGCCCTCGTTCGAGGCCTACATGGGCAAAGACTTCATGGACCGCTTCCCGAAGCCCTTGGGCGGGCGCAATTCCACCCCGGAGGAGCAGGGGCACCTGGTGGTGTTTCTCAACAGCGACGCGGCCGGGTACATCACCGGCACCAACGTCTACGCCGACGGCGGCTTCTCGGCGGGCATGCTCACCTCGCGCCTCGACTTCTCGGTGTTGTCGGGCGAGGCCCCGGCCGGCTGAGGGACGACGCGCCGTGGCCCGCACATCCGCATCGGCGAGCTCCGCCGCGTCTCCGAAGACCCCGTCCCCGAGGACGACCCCGTCCGCGAAGAAGACTCCGTCCCTCAAGAAGACTCCGTCCCTCAAGAAGACAGGGACTCAGCGACGGGTTGACCTCGAGGAGTTCTTCCACCCCAAGGCGGTGGCCCTCGTGGGCTCGGTCAACCGCAACGCCAAGCCCGAGCGCCTGCGCGCCGCGCACCGCGAGCGGTGGGGGGACCACTGGTACCTGGTCAACGCCAAGGGAGGCGCGGTCGGGGACATTCCCATCTACGAGCACGTCACAGACATCCCCACCGAGGTCACCCTGGCCGTGATCAACGTGGGCACCCGACTCGTGGCCAAGGTGGTCGAGGAGTGCGGCAAGCACGGCGTTCCCTACGTCCTCATCTTCACCGCCGGCTTCAGCGAGGTAGGCGAGGCGGGCGCCGCGCTCGAGCGCGAGGTGGGCGAGGTGGCGCGCCGCTACGGCATCCGGATCTTCGGGCCCAACACCAACACGAACGCGTTCGAGGTCCTCCCCGAGCCGCCCACGCGGCGCGGGGGCCGCATCGGGCTCGTGACCCAGAGCGGGCACCAGGGTCGCCCCCTGGTGCAGGGGACCGAGTTCGGGGTGGCGTTCAGCCGGTGGGTGCCGACGGGCAACGAGCTCGACCTCGAAGCGGCCGACTTCATCGAGTACTTCGCCTACGACGACGACACCGACGTGATCGCCGGTTACTTCGAGGGGTTCAAGGACCCTGCCAAGCTCCGGCGCGCTCTCGAGGCCGCCAACGCTCAGGGCAAGCCCGTGGTGGCGCTCAAGATGGGGAGCACCGAGGCGGGCACGCGCATGGCGAGCTCGCACACCGGCCACCTGGCGGGCTCCGACGCCGTGGTGGGAGGGCTGTTCGCCCAGTATGGAGTGGTCCGGGTGCGCGACCTCGACGAGCTCCTCGAGACGGCCGCCCTGTTCGCCAAGTTGCCCCCCGGCACCGGGGGCCGGTGTTGCCTGTACTCCATCTCCGGTGGATCGGGCACGCTCATGGCCGAGGTGGCGGAGTCGAGCGGTGTCCCCGTGCCGGTGCTGGCGCGCCACACGCAGGCCGGGCTGCGCGAGATGATCCCCGACTACCTCACCGTCGCCAACCCCGTCGACAACGGGGCCCAGTTCCTCGTCTCGGCCCCCGTGGAGGACCGCAGGCGCGTCTTCGACCTCGTCGCCGCCGACCCGCACATCGACGTCATCGTGATCGGCCTCACCGGGGCGCTGGGTCGGCTCACGGACCGCTTCGCCCAGGACATCGTGGCCTTCATCGACGAGGTGCAGAAGCCCATCGTGGTGACGTGGAACTCCTTCAAGACCGACGAGGAGGGGTTCAAGACGCTCATCGACGCCGGGGTGCCGTTGTTCCGGTCGTTCCGCAACTGCTTCACCGCTCTGCGCGCCTTCGCCGGGTACCAGCAGGCGTCGTCGTCGTTCCGCTCCCGCACGCCCATGCCCAGCCGCCTCCCCAAGGAGGCGGCGACCGCACTCACCGACGCCGCAACGAAAAGCTCCTCCCCCCTCGGTTCCGACGCGTCGCGGTACCTGCTCGAGTCCTTCGGCGTCCCCGTGGCCGGAGAGGGCCTGGCCCGTTCCGCCGCCGAGGCCGCCCGCATCGCGACCGACATCGGCTTCCCGGTCGTGATGAAGATCGCCTCGCCCGACTTCCCCCACAAGTCCGACGCCGGGCTGGTCCGCTTGTCGGTGGGCTCGGGATCCGAGGCCCGGGCCGTCTACGGCGAGCTCGTCGAGCGCGCCACAAGGGCCAAGCGCGACGCCCGCATCGAAGGGGTCCAGATCCAGCAGCAGATCGAAGGCGGCACCGAGATGATCGTGGGCGTCACCCGCGACCCGGTGTTCGGTCCCGCTGTGCTCGTGGGCACGGGCGGGGTCTTCGCCGAGATCCTCAAGGACGTGGCCGTGCGCCCGCTCCCCCTCGACCGGCGAGACGCCCAGGAGATGGTGGAGGGCCTGCGCGGCTACCCCCTGCTCACCGGGGCACGCGGTCGCGACCGGGGCGACGTGAAGGCACTCGTCGACGTGATCCTGGCCGTGGCCCGCCTCGCCTCGGCGTGCGGCGACCGGCTCGTCGAGCTCGACCTCAACCCCGTCGTGGTCCTGCGCAAGGGCGCGGTGGCGGTCGACTCTCTCGTGGTCACGGCGGGCTAGCCATGGAGCTCGAGCTCTCCGACGACCAACAGGCGCTGCAGGAGTCGGTGCGCGCCGTGCTCGAGCGCGAGTGCCCGATCTCGCTCGTGCGCAGTGTCGTCGAGGAGCACAAGCACGCCGAGGAGCTGTGGAGCCGGATGGTCGAACTCGACTGGCCGGCCCTGGCCGTCCCCGACGAGGACGGCGGCCTCGGCCTCGGCTTCGTGGAGCTCGCCGTGGTGTGCGAGCAGCTCGGACGCGTGGTGTGTCCGGCACCGTTCCTCGCCACCGCCACCCAGTTCGTCCCCGCCCTGGTGGCCGCGGGTGGCGCCGAGCAGCAGCACCGGTTCCTGGGCGCGGTGGCGCGCGACGGCATCGTGGGCACGCTGGCGGTGGCCGAGGCGGCGGGGGACTTCACCGCGGCGGGCATCTCCGCCACCGCCACCCCCGACGGGGACGGATTCGTCCTCGACGGGGAGAAGCACTTCGTCTTCGACGCCGATGTCGCCGCCGAGATGGTGGTGGCGGCACGACTGCCGGGGAGCGCCGGTGATGACGGCGTGGCCCTGTTCGTCGTCCCCCGGGCGTCGTTCGACGCCGAGCCCATGGTCGGCTTCGATGCCAGCCGGTGCTACGCGACGGTGGTCCTCGATGCCGTGCGCGTCGAGGCCGACCGCGTGCTGGGCGAACCCGGTGGCGCCGGCCCGGTCCTGCGCCGCATCGTCGATGAGGCCACGGTGGCGCTCGCCACCGAGATGGTGGGCACGTGCCAGGCCATCTTCGACATCGTGCACGCCTATGTCCAAGAGCGCGAGCAGTTCGGGGTGAAGGTGGGCTCCTTCCAGGCCATCAAGCACAAGCTGGCCAACATGTACGTGGCGGTGGAGTCGGCGCGCGCCACGGCGTACTTCGCGGCCGCGGCAGTCGCCGAGTCCGACGAGCGGCGCGACATGGCGGTGGCCATGGCCAAGGCCAGTGTCGGTGACTGCCAGAAGCTCGTCACCACCGAAGGCATCCAGTGCCTGGGCGGCATCGGCTACACGTGGGAGCACGACATGCACCTCTACGTGAAGAGGGCCAAGGCCGGTGCCGCGCTGTTCGGCACGGGCGCCCAACACCTCGAGCGCCTGTCCCACCGGCTCGGCCTGTAGCGCGGCCGGTCAGGGTTTCAGGGGCTCAGGCCCCGGTTCCGGGGTAGCCGCCGCCGCCGTAGGCCGCGTCGAGGGCGTCGTAGTCGACGGCCCAGCCATTGCGCGGCAGCGCTTCGGTGAACTCGACCTGCTTGGGCTTCTTGTACGACGCGATCCGCTCGCGGCAGTGCTCGATGATCTCTTCGGCGGTCGCACCCTGGCCCTCGCGCAACACCACCACGGCAGTGACGTTCTGGCCCCAGGTGCGGTCGGGCACGCCGATCACCGCTGCGTCGGCGACGGCGGGATGTTGCTTGAGGCACCCCTCGACCTCGGTGGGGTAGATGTTCTCCGCCGCCGACTTGATCAGCCGCGTCTTGGGGCCGATGAAGGTGAGCGACCCGTCCGCCTCGATGCGGCCCAGGTCGTTGGTGTGGTGCCAGCCCCCGGCTTGACGCTCCTTGTTCAGCTCGGGCCGGTTGAAGTACCCGTTCATGACCGTGGGCCCGCGCACTCCGATCTCTCCGGTCTCACCGGGACCGAGCTCGGCGCCGTCGGGGTCGAGGGTGGTGATGCGCACGAAGGGTGCCGGCCTTCCGCTCGAGCCGATGCTGGGCTGGAGCGCGTTGAACGTGGCCAGACCCATGACTTCGGTCTGGCCGTAGCCGGCGGGACGCTTCCCCCATGGGCTCTCGTCGACGGTGATCATCGCCGTCCACTGCGGCTTGCCCGGGAAACCCCGCAAGGTCTTGAGGTCGAAACGACCGTCGGCGTTGAGCTCGATGATCTGGTCCATGGTGGGCGGCATGATGAACCCCCCCGTGCAGTGCTCTTCGGCAATGAGACGGCACAGCTCCTCGGCGTCGACGCGCGGCGTGAACAAGTTGTTGCCCCCCACCAGGAAGGTCGCCAGGGTGGTCATGAAGCTGGCCACGTGGAACAGGGGCCCGCAGTTGAGGTACACGTAGTCGGAGCCCACACCCTGGATCTGGGCGATCAACGACCCCTGGATCACGAGCGCCCGGTTCGAGAGCAAGGCGCCGTTGGGGCTCCCGGTGAACGCAGCGGTGTACATCATGAGCACCGACGCCCCCTCGTCGGTGTCGGCGGCGGGATCGTGGACGGCGCCGCCCGCCAGGAAGGCTTCGTACCCGCCCTCGCCTTCGACGTCGTGGCCGATCCACAGCGCCTTCGACCCGCTGTCGCGGCCCGCCTCGCGCAGGGTGTCGCCGATCTCGGCCTCCTGGAAGAACACCACGGCGGGATCGCTGTCGCCGATCACGAAGGCGAACTCGGCCGCGCTCTGTCGCCAATTGGCGGGGCAGAACACGGCGCCGATCTTGGAGGCGGCCAGGAGCCCCTCGAGCAGGCGGTGGCAGTTCTGGCCCAGCCACAGCAGCCGGTCACCGCTCCCGACCCCGTTGGCGGCCAGCGCGTTGGCGAGCTGGTTCACCCGCCTGTCGAGCGCCTTGTAGGTGAGCCGGTGCTCGCCACACACCGCCCCCATCGAGTCGGGGTGCGTGCCGGCGTGCCCCCGCAGGACATCGGCGAGGGTCAGGTCGTGGAGATCGTCTTTCATGCGTCGGCCCTTCCCGTGCCCGGTGTGGCTCTGGTGTCGGCGCTCACTCGTCGACCACGCGGGCCGCCTTGTAGCCCGAACGGGGGATGGTCTCGCGGTCGAGCACCTCGATGACCGTGTCGATGCCGAGCCGGTCGTGCAGCGCCGCCGCGCACTTGCGCGCCACCTCGGTGTCGTCGCTGGGCGCACCCGAGCCGCGCTCGACCCGTACCGTGACCGGGAGCGCCTCGTCGACGGGACGCACCATTTGCCACTCGAGGGTGGGCTCGGTCACCTCGGGCACGCCCCGCAGCGCGGACTCCACCTCGTTGGCCTGGAAGCGCGTGCCCTGCACGGCGATGAGGTCCTTGAATCGCCCGCCCCAGAGCCCCCGGATGCTGGTCTCGCCGCACGGGCACGGCTCGCGCAGGATGGCGCACGCCTCTTCGAGGTCGTAGCGCAGCAACCCGTTGTCGCGGTCGAGCGTGGTGACGACGAGGTCGCCCCACTCCCCGTCGGCCACGTCTTCGCCGGTGGCGGGGTCGACGGCCTGGACGATGCCCCAGTCCTCGTTGATGTGCGCGCCCGGGAGCTGGCCACAGGCCCCGCCTACGTACGCGTAACACTCGGCCCCTGCCGTCATGAGCGGCATGCCCTTGCCCATGCCGAACCCGGGCATCCCCTTGAACTCGAGCCCGGCGTCTTTGGGGTCGATGCCGAGCTTGGCGGCGACCTCGAAGAACCGCCCCGTCGAGAAGCCCATGAAGGGGATATCGGGCTTCACCCGGGTCCAGAAGCGCAGGCCCTGCTCGGCGGCCTCGTCGGTGTCGGGCGGCGGGACCCAGATGTTGAGCATCCCGAAGTACTCGTACGAGCCCGACAGCATGGGGCCGCCGCCGTAGAGATAGGCGGGGTGGGCGTGGGTGACGATCATCCCGGGCCGGTAGCCGTACCGCCACCACGTGCGGGCCGAGGACTCGTACTCGATCCAGATGTCGCGCCGCGTCCACAACGAGATGGTGGGAGTGCCCGTCGTCCCCGTCGACGTCCCGACCCGCACCGCGGCGCGGGGGTCGGTGAACCGGTACTGGCCGAACGGCGGGTCGGCGGCCTCGGAGTCGCGCAGGTCCTGCTTCATCGTGAGCGGCACGTGCCGCAGGTCGTCGACCGTCTTCACGTCCTCGGGGGCGCCGATGCCCGCCGCCACGAGCTTGTCCCTGAAGAGTGGGACCGGTGTGTCGAACACCTTGCGCGTGAGCGTGGCCAGGCGTTCGTTCTGCAGGGCCCGCATCTTGTCGGGGTCCATGGTCTGGACCTCCGGGTCCCAGTACTTCTGTGCCGGGTCCCGGGGCGGGGGCCCCAGGACCTCGGGTCCGTAGCTCGGCATGGTCCCTCCCTGTGTGTGGCTCGTGGCGCGGCCCGTGCTGCGCCGCGTCGGTCGGTGCGAGTGGTTGGCGCTACTTGCGCGGCAGGCCGAGGACGCGCTCGGCGATGATGTTGCGCTGGATCTCCGACGTCCCCCCGGCGATGGTGCCCGCGAAGCTCTGCAGCCAGTGGATCAACCAGGCCTCGTTGTCACCCCGACCCACCGACGGCGCCTCGTGGCGCGACAGGTCCAGGCCGGTGGCCCCCAGGGCTTCGCCGACGTCGAGGGCCAGCCCCCGGCGCAGCTCGCTGCCGAGGAGCTTGAGCACCGAGTGCTCAGAAGGTTTGGCCCCCTTGGCGAACTTGGCGAACCCCCGGTACCCGAGCAGCTTGAGGGACTGGGTCTGCATATACGCGCGCGCCACCGTGGTTCGGAAGGCGGCGTCGTCGGCCAGGCGGCGCCCACCGGGCAGGGGTGTGGTGGCGGTGGTCACGACGCGCTCGAGGATCTTCTCGGTGCCGGTGGCCTCGTTGATCCACAGCATCGCGCGCTCGTGCGCCAGGGACCCTCCGGCTACCGACCAACCGTGGTGCAGCTCGCCCACGAGGTTCTCGACCGGGACCTCCACGTCGGTGAAGAAGACCTCGTTGAAATCGGCGTGCTCGCTGTCGGTCAGCTCGGCGATGGGCCGGGTGAGGATGCCCGGCGTCTTCATGTCGATGATGAGCACGCTGATCCCGGCGTGTTTGGAGGCCTCGGGGTCGGTGCGGACGAAGCAGAAGCAGTAGTCGGAGTCATGCGCACCCGAGGTCCACACCTTCTGGCCGTTCACGACGAAGCGATCCCCGTGGAGCTCGGCCCGGGTGCGCAGGCCGGCCAGGTCGCTGCCGGCATTGGGCTCGCTCATGCCCAGGCACCAGCTGATCTCGGCGCGCAGGGTCGGCAGCGCGTACCGCTGCTTCTGCTCCTCGGTGCCCCAGTCGAGGATCGACGGCGTGATGATCGACAGGCCCTGGGGGTTGCAGCTGCGGGGGACACCCAGGCGGGCGAGCTCCTCGAAGTACACCATCTGCTGGACCGGGGTGGCGTTGCGGCCGCCGTACTCGGGCGGCCAGCCCGGCACGAGCCACCCGTTGTCGAAGAGCTTGCGCTGCCAGGCACGCGCCCATGCCGGGATGTGCGCGGAGGACCTGACCCGCTCGGTGCGCTCGGAGGTGGGAGGCAGGTTCGCCTCCATCCAGGCCCGCAGCTCGTGGCGAAACTCCTCGGTCTGCTCGTCGTAGTGCAGGCGCACGCCGGGGATCGTAGCTGCCTGACGTTCGTGTCAGCTAAAGGGCCGGGCCCTCGTCGGAGGTGCCCCAGGCTGTCGTCGAAGGGCCGACGAGCTCAGGAAGGGCCGCGGGTGAGGAGCATGCAGCCGGCGATGGGACCGCCTCCGGCTGCCACCGCCGCCACCTCGGGCCGGACCGGGATCTGGCGTTCGCCGCCCTCGCCGCGCAGCTGCACGCACGCCTCGTACAACATGCCGAAGCCGTGCAACCGACCGGCCGAGAGCTGCCCGCCGCTGGTGTTGAGCGGCACCGGCCCGTCGAGGGCGATGCGCTCGCCACCTTCGACGAAGGGACCGCTCTCCCCCTTTCCGCACAGCCCGAGCTCCTCGAGCCACACCATGGTGAGGATGCTGAAGCCGTCGTAGAGCTCGGCCACGTCGACGTCCGACGGTTTGAGCTCGGTCCGGGCCCACATGCTGGCGGCGGCGTCGCGGGCCGAGAACGTGGTCATGTCGTCGAACTGGTCCCAGCTGGGTCGACCCCGTATGGCGGTGCCGATGGCATTGACGTGGCACGCCGTCTTCGGTGTGTCGGGGGCGTAGTCGGCGTGTGACACCACCACCGCCGTCGACCCGTCACAGGGCGCGTCGCAGTCGTAGAGGCACAACGGCGTCGAGATCATGCGGGCGGCGAGGTAGTCGTCGAGCGACATCGGGTCGCGGTAGATCGCCTTGGGGTTGCGCGCCGCGTTGCGCCGGCCGTTGAGGGCGATCCACGCCAGCTGCTCCCGGGTGAGCCCGAACTCGTACTTGCGGCGCTGCGCGATCATCGCGATCCAGTTGACGGCGGACACCGCCCCGTAGGGGAGCGTCCATTGCAGTGAACCCGAGAAGCGTGGCACCCCCCGCCCTCCGGCGGCTCCGCCGATGCCCTGGCGACCACCCTCGCCCTGGGCCGAGGACTCGGTGACGGTGCGGTACACGAGCACGTGGCGCGCCAGTCCCGCCGCGACGGCGAGGGACGCCGCGAACACGGCGCGCAGCTGTCCGGGCCCCTCGAGCCCCCCGTCGTGCCAGTTGAGCTTCAGCCGCAGCGCGTCCTGGACCTCGGGGGTGGCGGGCCCGGCGAAGCCACCCGTGCCCACACCGGCCCCGGGGAAGGTGGCCAGTCCGTCGATGTCGTCGCGGGTGAGCCCGGCATCGGCGACCGCCTGCAGGCAGGCGTCCACGGTGAGGTCGAGCTCGCCGCGCCCCAGCCGCCGCCCCACGTCGGACTGGCCGATGCCCGAGATGATCGATCGGCGCTCGAGGAGCTCGGGGGGGCTCACGGCCGCGGCCCCGGCGACGGCTCGAACCCCGTCGCCGGCTTGAACAGGGGCAACCAGACGTCGTCGGCCTGTTCGAAGGTGACGTCGACGGGCATGCCGATGCGGACGTCATCGGGTGCGACGTCGACGAGGTTCGTCGTCAGCCGGACGTCGTCCTGCTCGGCGATGGTCACCAGCCCGATCACATAGGGGTCGGACCCGGGGATCCACTGCTGGTGGTTCACCGTGAAGGAGTGCACCACGCCGGTGCCGCTGACCTGCTCGGGCACGAGAGGACCGTCGAGGCAGTACGGACAGCGCGGCACGGGGGGATGCACGTAGTGGCGGCAGGCCTCGCAGCGGAGGAACCGCAGGTGCCCGTCCTCACCCGAGGTCCAGAAGAACCGGTTGGTGGCGTCGAGGCGGGGAAGCACGCGCACGGCCGGGCCGCGCGCCGTTCCGGATGTCGTCATGCGCTGCACCCTGCGCTGCGGGCGGGGCGGCCCGAGGGCGTGCCCATGGGGCTGCGCACCGGTCGGGTCGGTCGATGCTGGCGGCGGGTCACGGGCCGAGATGCTACGCCACGGTGGACGAACCTGACGGCGCTGTCAGACTCGCGGCGCTACGCTCGGCCCGCGCGAGCCGGGCTCGACCCGAGGAGGTCCACACCGTGACGCCGCCTGCCAGCCTCGAGGGTCGCCGGGTACTCGTCGTGGGGGCGTCGTCGGGGATCGGGCGCGCCCTGGCCGCCACCGCTGGGGCGGCGGGGGCCCGCGTGGCGCTGGCGGCGCGCCGCCTGGACCTGGTCGAAGCGGCGGCCGAGGAGATCCGTGGCGCCGGCGGCGAAGCGCGGGCGTGGCGCTGTGACGTGACCGAGGAGGCCGACGGGGAACGACTGGTGGCGGAGGCCGCGCAGTGGATGGGTGGGATCGACGTCGTGCTCTACATGTCGGGGAGCTCACCGCTCGTGCGTGTGGCCGACGCGCCGCCCTCGCTGTGGCACGAGATGCTGGCCACGAACCTGGTGGGCGCGGCGGTGGTCGTGCGCAGTGCGCTGGAGCACCTGCGCGTGGCCGAGGACCCGGTCGTGGTCGTGACCACCCACTCGATGGGAAACCCGTGGCCGTGGCTCGGCGTCTACGGCACGACGAAGGCGGCCCTGGCCGAGCTGGCTCGGGCGCTTCGATCCGAGGAGCCCTACCTCCGGGTGCTGTGCGTGGCGGTGGGCAACACGGCGTCGTCGTTCGCCGACAACTGGGACCCCGACGTGGCCGGCCCCGCCTTCGAGCAGTGGGTTGCCGACGGCCTGCTGCGTTACGAGGTGCTGCAGTGCGACGAGATGGCCGACGCCATCGTGGCCGCGCTGCTCGATCCGTCCACGCCCGACGACCTGCTCATCGCGGGTGCCGAGGTGCAGCCGGCTCGGTAGCGGCGACGATCGCCCCGAGCGCGTTCCGGTCGATCTTCTCCATGGCGGTCCGAGGCAACTCGTCGACGACGACGACCGCCTCGGGCAGCTTGTAGGAGGCCAGACGCCCCCGGGCGTGCTGGCGCAGCGCGTCGAGCGAGGGCGCGTCACCGTCGCGGCGCGCCACCACTACGGCCACACCGATCTCGCCCATGACGGTGTCGAGACGCGGGATCACCGCCACGTGGGCGACTCCCGGATGGTCGGCGAGGACGTTCTCGACCTCGAGGGGGTACACGTTGTAGCCGCCGCGCACGTACATCTCCTTGGAGCGCCCCGACAGGTGCAGCCGGCCCCGGTCGTCGATGAAGCCGAGGTCACCGGTGCGCACGGCGCCATCGGCCGTGAAGACGCCGGCGGTCGCCTCGGGGTCTCGCCAGTAGCCCTGCATGACCGCCGGCGAGCGCAGACACACGTGGCCGAGCTCACCCACCGGCAGGGGTCGGTCGTCGTCGGAGCGGACCGTGAGCTCGACGCCCTTGCGGGCCTTCCCTACGCTCTCCTCGGCGTCCTCGGGGGGGTCGTCAGGGGCCGTCCCCACCCCCACTCCGGCCTCGGTGCACGTGTAGCGGACCACCACCGGCACGCCGAAACGCTCCCGCGCCTCCCGCACCAGCGCGGCGGTCGAGGGCCCGCCTCCCATGGCGATCATGCGCACGCTGCTGGTGTCGGTGGACTCGAAGCGGTCGTGGCGGAGCATGAGCGCCACCTGGGTAGGGATGCCCCCGAGCGAGGTGATGCGGTGCCGCTCGACCATCTCGAGCGCATCGCCGGCGGACCACCGGCCCATGATGAACGTCGTCCCGCCCCCGCGCAGGGCCTGGGGCATCTTGGTCATGTAGCCGAGATGGGCGAAGGACGTCGACGACAGCCCCCGGCCACCGCCACCCCAGCGGCCGTCGGCGTCGATGTCGCCGATCGCCTCGAGCTGTCGCCACGTGAACACCGCCCCCTTGGGCTCCCCCGTCGTGCCCGACGTGAACACCACGGCCACCGGTCGGTCCTGGTCGGGGTTCGGGTCCGTGTCCCTGTCCTTGTCCGTGTCCGTGTCCGTGTCCGTGTCCGATCGGGCCGCGCCGCCGACGCGCAGGGCGCGCAGCATGGAACCAGTGTCCGGTTCGACCTCCACCTCGACGACGTCGTCCACCTCGGCCACGTCGCCGATGCCGGTGTCGAGCCCGAGCTCTCTCGTCGCGACCACGAGCCGGGGACGGGCCACAGCCAGACAACGGCGGCGCTCGGGCGGCGACAACCGGTCGTTCACTCCGGCCGTGATCGCCCCGATCTTGGCCGCCGCCGCGTAGAGCACGGCGTAGGCCGGCCCCGAGGGGAGCACGAGGGCGACGACGTCGTCGGTGCGCACACCGCGGGCGCGCAGGCCGAGGGCGACGTCGTCGGACAGCCGGTCGAGAGCGGCGTAGGAGAGCTCGCTGCCGTCCGGGCTGACGTAGAGCGGGGTGTCGCCGTAGCGGACCGCCGCCTCGCGTATGACGTCGGCCAGCACGGCTACGGCACGCGCTGCTGCGGATGGGGCGGGCCGCGACGGGGCGGGCCGCGACGGGGCAGGCCGTAGAGCGCCGCCGCGTTCGTCCCCAGGATCATGGCCTGGACCTCCGGCGCCAGAGGGGCCATGGTGCGGCACAGTGTGTCCACGGCCCCTGGGAACGTCGCGTCGTGGTGCGGATAGTCCGATCCCCACACGATGCGCTCCTCCCCGATGAACGGGGCCAGGGCGGGAAGGGTGTGCTCGTCGATCTCGTAACTGATCCAGCACTGGCGGGCGAAGTACTCGCTCGGTCTGCGGCGCAGCTCGGGGCAGAAGCCGCCGAAGCTCTCGGCCTGCTCGTCGAGGCGCTCCAACCAGAACGGCACCCAACCTCCACTGGACTCCAGGAAGACGACCCGCAGCGACGGATGCCGTTCGAGGACCCCGAAGGCGATGAGCTGCGCGCACGCCAGCATCTCCTCGAAGCTGTGCGACACGGCGTGCAGCACCAGGGGGTTGAAGGGCCGGTCGGAGCCGAGCGTCGGGACGATCACCGAGCTGCCCTCGTGGACCGCCACGGTCATGTCGCTTTCTTCGGCCGCCTCCCACACCGGCTCGTAGGCACGGTCCGACAGCGACCTTCCGCAGCACGGGTTGGGCCGCACGAAGGCGGCCACGAAGCCGAGCTCGTGGCGCGCCCGACGCAACTCGGCGGCGGCGGCGGTGGGGTCCTGCATCGGGATCATGGCCGCCCCGAACAGCCGGGTGGTGTCGGCGGCGCAGTACGAGGCCAGCCAGTCGTTGTAGGCGCGTGCGATGGCCGTGGCGGCCCGGACGTCGTGCAAGGCCCAGAAGTACAGCCCGATGGAGGGGAACAGCACGGCCTGGTCGATGCCCTCGGTGTCCATGTCGACCAAGCGCGCCGACGGGTCCGAGCCTCCGGCGAGGGCCTGTTCGAGGGGGAGGAACGAGGACGGGTCCGAGAAGCGTCCCCCCGGTGTCGCCAACGTGCCGAGCGGCACGGCCAGGATCTCGGTGCCGTCCACCACGACGTGTTCGTAGCCGTGGGGGTCTCGGGTGATCACCGGCCGGTACGGCTCGGGGACCGCCGCCCATGCCTGGCGAGGCTCCACCACATGCCCGTCGGCGTCGACGACCAGGTCGCGTGGCGCCGTCACGGCACCGAACCGGGTGCGGCTCCCTGCCGTGTCGGTACGCGCCAATCGTCGGCGGGGGGCATCGGGTGGCGGAACAGCCGCGCCGCGTTGCCCGCCGCCATCATGCGCAACTCGTCGTCGGGGAGATGCCCCAGGGTCTTGTCGAGGACGAGTTGGGTGTCGGGCCAGGTGGAGTCGGCGTGCGGGTAATCGCTCTCCACCATGATGTGGTCGACACCGATCCGGTGGCGCAACTCGATCGTCGACGGGTCGTCGATGGTGCAGAACCAGAAGTTGCGACGCAGCACCTCGCTGGGACGGAGCTCGGAGGGCCAGGCCGTGCTCTCGGATCCCGACGCGGAATGCTCGAGCACGTAATCGGCCCGGTCGAGCAGCATCGGCACCCAGCCGATCCCTCCCTCGGACATGGCGATGGCCAAATCGGGGAAGCGAAGCGGCACCCCCGACCACAGCCACTCGGCCGCCGCCAGCAGCGCGTTGACGGGGAACAGCGTCGGGAAGAGCTCGAAAGGCGGGTCCGGGGAGGGCAACGGAGCCCACCCCGACGCGCCCGTGTGCAGGCAGACGACGGTCGACGTCTCCTCGCAGGCCGCGAAGAACGGGTCCCAGGCGCCCGAGAAGATCGAGGGCGCGCCCAGTCGGGCCGGGAACTCCGGGAAGCTCACCGCCTTGAACCCGAGCGCGGCGTTGCGACGGAGCTCGGTGGTGGCGACGTCGACGTCGACCAGCCACGGGAGCTGCAAGGCAATGATGCGCTCGGGATGGGTGCCGGCCCATACCTCGGCGTGCCAGGTGTTCCAGGCGCGCAGGCAGGCCAGGCCGAGCTCGGGGTCCTCCGAGCGCGAGAAGACCGATCCGCAGAAGCCGGCCACCAGGGACGGGAAGCACAGCGACGCCCACACGCCGTTGATGTCCATGTCACCGATGCGGGCGTCGATGTCGTAGCAACCGGGCCGCATCTCGTCGAAACGCGAAGGGTCCATGCTCCATGTGTCCCGCCGCCGGCCCGCCACGGCATTGAGCCCGACATTGGGATAGGTGCGGTCCTCGTACAGCCAGTACTGCACACCGTCTTCGCGCTCGACGATGCGCGGGGCACGCTCGGCGAGGTGGGCGGGCATGCGGCCCTCGAACATGTCGGGTGGCTCGATCAGGTGGTCGTCGACCGAGATCACCGGCACCCGGATGGGACGGGGGGCGGGATCGGGGAGCAGGACGCCGTCGGGTGCGTTCACGGTCGCAGTGCCGCCGAGCAGAAGGCCCACAGCTCCTCGGCGACCTCGGTGGGAGGTTCCTCGATCTGGTGACAGATGAGGGCGTGGAGATGTGAGAGCACCAGATGGAACAAGGTGCGCGCGTCGCGCCGCGGATCCCCGCCCCGCACCACCCCGCTGGCTTGGGCGACCGCCACGGCGTCCTCGAACACACCGACGAAGGGGTGGAGGACGCCTCGTAACTGGTCGGGGTGGGACTCGGCGAGCCGCAGGTGCTCACGCACGAGCGCGGCGGCATAGGGCAGGCGTCCCTCGACGGTGAGGAAGCGGAACAGCCCCACGACCACGACTCGCAGCCGCTCGAGAGGCTCGCCCTCCACGTCGACCATGGACGTCAACGCGTCGGCGCCACGCCGGGCGTCGTCCTCGAACAGGGCCACGAGCAGCTCGTCCTTGCCCGCGAAGCAGCGGTAGAAGCTCTTGAGCGACGTGCCCGCGGCCGCCACCACCTGGCTCACGGTGAAGGTGGGCCCGCCGGCGTCCCACACGAGATCTCGTGCTGATTCCACCAGTCGGCTCGTCACCTCGGCCCGACGGCCCCGAGCATCGGGCAACGAGCGCACCCCGGCGCGTCTCGCTCGGGCGGTCTGCTCGGCGGTGTCTGTGGCGGCGTCCGAGGGGGTGTCGCCCCCGGCCCGGACCATGCTCTCCGGTGGCTCGGTGCTCACCGTGTCTCGCGCCCCTGACGCCATCGAGAACGGAAACTATCATCCGCCGGAGAACGGCATTCTCCGGAGGAGGGCGACAGTGGGCGATGCGATCGGGCTCGTGATCGACGGCGGGGTAGTGCCCGGGGAGTCGGGGACCTATGCGGTGACCAACCCGGTTCGACCCGCCGAGGTGGTGTTCGACGCCCCCTCGGCTTCCCCGGCGCAGTTGGACCGGGCGGTCGCCGCGGCTCGGGCCGCGTTCCCGGCGTGGGCGGCCTTGGCGTACGAGGAGCGGGCCGAGCTCGTTGCCAAGGCGGCGTCCGCGGCGGGAGCCGCCGTCGAGGCACAGAACCTGGCCACGTTCCTGACGCGCGAGCACGGCAAGGTGCTGTGGGAGGCGCAGTTCGACTCGGGCACCGTCGGGGGGATGGCCGGGGCCTTCGCCCCCCTGGTCGAGGAGGCTCTGGCCACCCGGTCGATGACAGGCGGTGGGCGCACAACGAGCGTCGTGCACGAGCCCTTCGGGGTCGTCGCCGCGTTGCTGCCGTTCAATTGGCCGGTCTCGGTGCTCGGGAACAAGGTGTTGCCCGCCTTGCTCGCCGGCAACACCGTCGTGGTGAAGGCCCCGCCCACCTGCCCCGGTGCGGTGCTGGCCGTGGCCGCGGCGATGGCTGACGCCCTGCCGCCGGGCGTGGTGAACGCCGTCAACGGGCCGGGGGCAGAGATCGGCGAGATGCTCGTGTCCCACCCCGGCGTGGACATGGTGTCGTTCACAGGAGGGGTTCCGACCGGGCGGGCTGTCATGGCGGCGGCGTCCGGGGCGGTGCGGCCTGTCGTGCTCGAGCTCGGCGGTAACGATGCCGCCATCGTGGCGACGGACACCGACATCGACGACGCGCTGGCCGACAAGCTGGCCGGGGCCACGTTCATCACGTCGGGCCAGGTGTGCATGGCCATCAAGCGCCTCTACGTTCCGCAGGACAAGGTCCGGGCCATGGTCGAGGCGCTCGTGGCCCGGCTCGGCTCAGAGGTCGTCGGCGACGGGCTCGAGCCCGAGGTGACGATGGGCCCGGTGCACCGCCCCGCGGCGCGCCAGCGCGTCGAGGACATGTTGGAGGAGGCTTCCGCGCTCGGTGCTCGTGTCCACCGTCCGGCTCGGGTTCGAGAGGAGGACGCCGCCGCCGGTGGCTATCTGGTGTCTCCCGCCATCGTCGAGGGCGCACCGGACGACGCCCAGATCGTGTGCGAGGAGCAGTTCGCGCCGGCACTGCCGGTCATGGGATATCGCGACGTCGACGACGCTGTACGGCGCGCCAACGACTCGCCCTATGGCCTGTGCGCGTCCATCTGGACCGCCGACGAGGACCTGGCGGCCAGCGCGGCCCGGCGTCTCGAGGCCGGCACCGTGTTCGTGAACAACCACGGCACCTCCGCCATGGACCACCGGGCTCCCTTCGGGGGATGGAAGCAGTCGGGCTACGGGCTCGAGCTCGGCCCCGAAGGCATGCTGGCCTTCACCCGGCCGAAGACCATCCTCCAGTTCTCCGCACCAGCCAAATGACGGCCCGGGGCCTCGCGGCGACTCGGACGTCGCCGCCACGGAGATCGATGGCACGGAGGTCGACATGCTCGATCTTCTGATCAAGGGCGGCACGGTTGTCGACGGCACCGGAGCGCCGGCCCGCCGGGCCGACGTGGCCGTGCGCGATGGTCGAGTGGTGGCCATCGCCGGGACCGGCGACGCCCGCATCGACGAGCCCGCTGCCAAGGAGATCGATGCCGATGGCCTGCTCGTGATGCCGGGATTCGTCGACATCCACACCCACTACGACGCCCAGTTGTCGTGGGACCCGACCGCGAGCCCTTCCCCGCTGCACGGGGTCACCACCGTGATCGGCGGCAACTGCGGCTTCTCGCTCGCGCCCGCCGGCGCCGAGCACGCGCAGTACCTGGCGCACATGATGGCCCGTGTCGAGGGCATGCCGATCGCGGCGCTGGAACATCTGGACTGGTCGTGGACCTCGTTCGGCGAGTGGTTGGGCAGGCTCGACGGTTCGGTGGCCGTGAACGCCGGGTTCCTCGTCGGCCACTCGGCGGTACGGCGCGCCGTGATGGGCGAGGATGCCGTCGGTACCACCGGCACCGAGGAGCAGGTGCGGGCGATGGCGTCGATGGTGGCCCGATCGCTCGAAGAGGGTGCTCTCGGATTCTCGACGTCGCAGGCTCCCACCCACAACGACGGGGACGGCATGCCGGTGCCGTCGCGCGCCGCGCCGCGCTCGGAGCTCGAGGCGCTGTGCCGCGTCCTGTCCGCGCATCCCGGTACGACACTCGAGCTCATCGTGCCGGGATGTCTCAACGGGTTCAGCGAGGACGAGGTCGACCTCATGGCGACGCTGTCTCTCCTGGCGGACCGGCCCGCCAACTGGAACGTGCTCGGGGTCTCCGCGCTGAATCCCGGCGGTCTCGAGCGCCAGCTGGCCGCGTCGAGCACCGCCGCGGAGCGCGGCGCCACCGTGGTGGCGCTCACGCTGCCCCACACCATGAAGATCCGGCTCTGCTTCGACCCCGGTGCCGTGCTCGACGGCCTGCCGGGGTGGCGCGAGATGTTCGCCCTTCCCGTTCCCGAGCGCATGAAGGCCCTGTCCGACCCTGCCGAGCGGGCCCGGCTCGACGCGGCGGCCAAGTCGAAGGAAGCGGGGATCATCGGTGCCCTGGCCCGCTGGGAGAACCTTGTCATCGACGAGACCTTCGCGCCGCAGAACGCCGCCTACGAAGGTCGGTCGGTGGGCGATGTCGCCAAGGCCACGGGCAAGGACCCGTTCGACGCGCTGCTCGACATCGTCGTCGCCGACGAGCTCCGGACGGGGCTGCGCCCACCCATCGGCGAGTCGGAGGCGGACTGGGAGCTGCGGGCCAAGGTGTGGCAGGACCCTCGGACCGTGGTGGGGGGATCCGACGCCGGGGCGCATCTCGACATGATGTGCGGGGCGATCTACTCCACCTCGATGCTCGGCGACGGCGTGCGGGCCCGCAACCTTCTGTCGTGGGAGGAGGCGGTGCGTCAGCTGACCGACGTCCCCGCCCGGCTCTACGGCCTGCGCCATCGAGGTCGGCTGGCCGAAGGGTGGTGGGCCGACGTCGTCGTGCTGGATCCCGAACGTGTGGGTCACGGGCCCGAACGGACACGCGACGACCTCCCCGGGGGTGCCAGCCGTCTCTACGCCGAGGGTGTGGGGATCGAGCATGTCATCGTGAACGGCGAGGAGATCGTGCGGGCCGGGGCGTTCACCGGCGCGCTCCCGGGTGCGGTCCTGCGGTCGGGGACAGACACCGACACGGTCCATGCCGGTGTAGGTGCGGGTGCAGGGGCGGACGCGGGTACGGGTGCGGACGCGGGTACGGGTGGGGCGGGGCGGAACTGATGGGCACATCGGGCCGGACCGTCCGGGCAGCCGTCGTGCACGAAGTGGGTTCTCCCTTCGTCGTCGAGGACATCGAGCTGGCGCCGACCGGACCGCACGACGTGCGGGTCAAGATGGCGGCGAGCGGCGTGTGTCACTCCGATCTTTCTGTGCAGAAGGGGACGATCCCCTTCATGTTCCCGACCGTGCTCGGCCACGAGGGCGCCGGGATCGTCGTCGAAGTGGGAGATGCCGTCACGCGCGTGGCGCCGGGTGACCACGTCGTCCTCACTTGGATGCCGGCCTGCCGGCGCTGTTTCTGGTGCCTGCGGGGCCAGGTGATGCTCTGCGAGGTGGGTCTGACCGAGGCGCTCTCCGGTGCCTACGCGACGGTGCGCGGCACGCCGCTCGTGCGTGGGCTCGGGACCGCCACCTTCGGCGAGGAGACCCTCGTCCCCGAGGGAGAGGTCGTCCGTGTCGACCCCGCCGTCCCCTTGGAGCTCGCCGCGCTGGTGGGTTGTGCGCTGGCCACCGGGGTGGGTGCGGTGTGGAACACCGCCCATGTCACCCCGGCATCCTCGGTCGTCGTCGTTGGGTGCGGAGGGGTGGGATTGTCGGTGATCCAGGGAGCCCGCCTGGCCGGCGCCGCCACGATCGTGGCGGTCGACCAGGTGGCGTCGAAGCTCGAGCTGGCCAAAGCCATGGGAGCAACCGCCGTCGTGGATGCATCCGATGTCGACGCGGTGGCCGCGGTACGGGACCTCACCGCTGGTCGTGGCGCCGACTACGGGTTCGAGGTGGTAGGGCGAGCCGCCACCATCCGCACCGCGTTCGCGGCGGTGCGACGCGGCGGGACGGCGGTCCTCGTCGGGGCGGGGTCGCCCGCCGAGGAGGTGTCGTTCACCGCGTTCGAGTTGTTCGTGGACGCCAAGACGGTGATCGGGTGTGTGTACGGATCGACCGATGCCGACCGGGATTTTCCCGTGCTCGTCGACCTGGTTCGCGAGGGTGCCATCGACGCGGAGGGTCTCGTGACGCGGCGCATCGGGCTCGACGACATCAACGACGCCTTCCGGGCGATGGAGGCCGGTGAGGTGGCGAGAAGCGTGATCGTCTACGACGAAGACGTCGGTGGCGCGACCGGGACGGAGGGGTGATGGCGACGGACCTGCACGTGGTGGACGCCGATGCTCATGCGGTGGAGCCCCTGGAGTTCTTCGCGGAGTTGTTGCAGCGGTTTCCCGACCACGTGGCATTGCGGACCGACACCAGGCTTGGGGTCCTGATCGAGGGTAGGCCCTATCCGCAATACGAGGGACCGGGTGCGGGATGCCCACCCCAGCACGGTCTGACGACGGCCCCGGGCGTCGACCCCGGGACCGTGGACGGCGTGCTCGCCAACGCCGACACCGACGGGATCGACGAGATGGTGTTGTTCCCGAGCTTCGGTCTGTGCGTGCCGACCCTCGAGGATCCGGTGCTCGGGGCCGGCCTGGCCCGCATGTACAACCAGTGGGTCTCGGAGTTCTGCGCTAAGAGCGCAGGGCGCCTGCACGGCATCGCCGTCGTGCCCATCGAACACGGTGAGCTGGCCGTCACGGTCATGGAGGAGGCCAAAGGTCTCGGCCTGGTGGCGACCATCGTCCCGCCCGCGCTCAAGGACCGGAACCTCGATCACCCCGACATGGACCGCTTCTACGAGGCGGCGGCCGCGCTCGACATGCCGCTGGGCGTGCACGGTGCTCCGGGCATCCACCTTCCCAAGATCGGCGTGGACCGATTCGACAACTACATCCAGGTCCACTGCGTCAGCTTCCCCTTCGACCAGATGTTCGCCATGACCGCACTCGTGAGCGGTGGGGTCTTCGACCGACACCCCACGCTGCGGGTGGCCTTCTTGGAGGCCGGCGCGGGGTGGTTGCCGTGGTTCGTCGAGCGCCTCGGTGAACACCATGCTTCGCGTGGCGACTGGATTCCCGACGGTTGGCAGCGACCACCGGCCGAGTACGTGGCCTCCGGCAACGTGGTGGTCACGTGTGAGCCTGACGAAGATGCATTGCCCTGCGTGGTCGAGCTCCTCGGCGACCGGTGTGTGATGTTCGCCAGCGATTACCCCCATTGGGACGGAGCTTGGCCTCGTGCCACCACCGAATTGATCGAGCATGCCGAAGGGCGCCTCGCGGAGGACGCGTTGGCGCGCGTGGCGGGTGCCAACGCCCAGGACTTCTACAACTTGCCCCGGTGAACCTTGCCCCGGTGAACCTTGCCCCAGTGAACCTTGCAGGATCACGACGCGCACGATCGGAAACCCCCAGCCAGGAGTGGCCATGACAACAACGGTGAAGACAGGGCTCGCGTATGTCGATGCGGACGGGCACGTGCTCGAGCATCCCGACGGGTTCCGGGACTTCGCGCCCAAGGGCTTCGAGGACCGGGTGTGGCACATCGAGGTCGACGCCCAAGGGCGCGAGTGGGCCGTCATGGACGGCACCCGCAATCTCGCCAACTTCATGTCCCTGGCCGGCACGGCCGGCATGTCGGCTGACGATCGCGATCGGGCCCAGCGCGGCGAGCTCCGGTACACCGAGGTCCGTCCGGCGGCGTGGGACGCACCGGCGCGTCTCGTGGACATGGATACCGACGGCATCGACCAGTCTGTGCTCTACCCCACGCTCTTGCTCGGGATCCAGGGTCACCCCGACTTCGAGTTCGCGAACGTGATGTGCCGCGCCTACAACGACTGGCTCTCGGACCACACCCAATCGGGGCACGGACGTCTGTTCGGCGTGGCGGTGCTGCCTCAGCAGGACATCGAGCTGGCCGCGGCCGAGATCCGTCGGGTGGCGGAGCTTCCCGGCATCGTGGGCGTGTTCCTCCGCCCCAACCCGAGCGCGGACTGGCGCCCCTTCTCCGATACCGTGTACGACCCGCTGTGGGCGGCGGCGTCGGAAACGGGGATGCCCGTGGGACTGCACCCCTTCCTTGCCGCGGACCTCCCCGGAGCCTGTCAGGGCCTCCGGATCAACCGGCTCCGCAGCTCGGCGAAGCCGCTCCCCGACGACACCGGGACCGTCGCCATCGACAACATCTTCTTCACCCAGGCCATCGCCAACCCCTTCGACATGATGAGCTCGATGGCCTTCCTGCTGGCGGGCGGTACGTGCGAACGCTTTCCCGATCTGCGCCTCGTGTTCCTCGAGGCCGGCGGTGGTTGGCTGGTGCCGTGGCTCGAGCGCCTCGACCACCATTACGAGATCTTCGGTTGGGACGTTCCCCAATTGACGAGAGAGCCCTCGGAGTACTTCCGGCGCCAGTGCTGGATCAGCTTCGACCCCGACGAGTCCACGCTCGCCTTCACGGCCCGGTCGCCGTTGTGCGGGGCGGACAGGATCGTGTGGGCCTCGGACTATCCCCATCCCGATGCCGTGTTCCCGGGTGTGACTGGTGAGCTGGCCGAAGCCATCGCGGGACTCCCGGCCGAGGACCAGCGCCTGATCGCCGGCGCCAACGCCGCCGCGCTGTACGGGCTTCCCCCCGTCTGATCCGCGCCGAGACGTGGCGACTCCGGGCCAGCCCCGGGGCCACCGCTAACCTCGGACTCGTGAACGACGACTTGCGCAGCCGGATCCCTCGTGTGATCGCACTGGGCCGCATCGCCTTCGGCCTGGGTCTCATGGTCAGCCCGGCGGCAGGGGCCGCCGCCTATCTGGGTGCCGAAGCAAACCGGCCGAGCGTGCGCTTCATGAGCCGCATCTTCGGTGGCCGTGACCTCGCCCTCGGCATCGTGTTGCTCCAGGCGCTACGAGAGGACCGGCCCGAAGCCGTGTCCCGGGCGCTGTTGCTCGGAGCGGGGTGCGACGCGTGGGACGCCATCGCGGCGTTGCGCAGCCGTGAGCTTCCGATCTGGAGCCGTTGCGTGGTGGCAACGATGGGCTCGACCTTCGCCGTGCTGGGTGCGTCGGCGGCGTTCGCACCGCCGGTGGAGGCGAGCGAGTTGGCGTCCGCCACCCCGACGGCGTAGATGGCGGCCGAAACACACGGATTGGTTGCCGACGACGCCATCCGGGAGCGGGTGAGAGCGCTCGTTCGTGACGTGGTGGGGTTCCCCCAGCCCGACGTGACCTTCAAGGACATCACCCCCGTCCTTGCCGATGCGGCGGTGTTCGCCGATGTGGTGCGGTGGATGGGGGCTCCGTTCGCGGGAAAGGTGAACAAGGTCGCCGCCATCGAGGCCCGGGGCTTCATCCTCGGCGCCCCCGTCGCCTTTGCCCTGGGAACGGGGTTGGTCTTGGTGCGCAAGATGGGCAAGCTGCCCGCCGCCACCATGGCGGAGGCCTATCTCCTCGAGTACGGCGAGGCCACCCTGGAGATGCACACCGACGCCGTCGCGGCGGGCGACAGGGTGCTGATCGTCGACGACGTCATCGCCACCGGGGGGACCCTGCTCGCCACAGCCTCGGTGCTGCGCCGGGGAGGGGCCGAGGTGGTGGGGGTGGCGTCCCTGCTCGAGATCGTGGCGTTGGGGGGCCGGGAGCGACTCGACGGCCTCGATCTTCACGTCCTGTTGTCGGTGTGACGCGCGGTCCTGTCTCGCTCGAGGTTCTCGATGCCCAGGAGGAGCGCTTCGCCATCGCCTTCGGGGCGGGCGACATCTCGCTGGCAGGGACGCTCTACGCCCCCGACGTCGTCTATAGCAGCCCCACCACGCGGCTCTTCGGCTGGCCGGCGCACATCGTGGGCGTCGAGCAGGCACTCGAGTTCGTCCAGCTGACCATCACCGGGCTTTCTGACATCGCGTACTCCGTCCAGGAGCGGGCGCTGATCGCCGACGACGCGGGTGCCTACGTCAGGGTGCGGTTCGACTTCGGCTTGCGCGGCGTGCGGCTGCGCTCGAATTACGTGGTGGTGTACCGCTACCGCGACACGCTGATCGCCCAGCAGGAGCTCTACTACGACCCCAGCGCCGAGCTCGAACGGGTGCCGTCGCCCTGACACGACGAACCCCGCCGAGCGCGATGGCCGGCGGGGTGTCGTCAGGTGCACCGATCCGAGTTGCCGCGTTACATCGGCATCGCCTCGTACACCTCGACCGTCCCGCCTCCGGCCAGGACCGGGCAACCCTTGGCCTTGCCGGCGGCGTCGGAGAGGCTGTTGGCGGAGATGACGCTGTAGCCGCCCATGGAACCGGTCGCACCGGACTTCACGGAACCGTCCGAGCCCACCGTGCTCGACGCACCGAACGGGTTGCCGGGGTCGAGGATGTCGTCACCGAGGGTGCCGAACCATCCCATCCACGCGTCCATCGCGGCCTTCTGGGCTTCGGGAGTGTCGGCCATCTGACCGCCTGTGTATAGAAAAACGAACTTGCCCATCGTGATCCTGCCTTTCCTGTTGGTTTTCGATTGCCGGTGCTCGGACGTGCGTTGTTGGGTGACGTTGCGTCGAGTGACGACGGCTTGCGGTACTGCTACGACGGGCCCTCGTCGGGCCCGGGGTCGCCGCCCCCTCCTGCAATGGCGAGGCGCGCCAGGTAGTGGCGCCAGCCGGCGGCGTGTGGCTCGATGGCCTCGAGCGGTAGTCCCCGGTGCACGAGTCGGACGATGGTGTCGTCGCCATCGGGCGTGAGGGTGATCTCGACGGTGCTCGACCCGGGGGGCACGGGGTTGCCCTCGTCCTCCCAACCCCACGTGAAGGTCACCCGGTGCGGGGGATTCACCTCGACGTACTCCCCGCGCGCGACGTGGGTGCCGTCGATGTTGACGCGGTAGATCCCGCCGGGCTGGGCGTCGACTTTGTGGTCGATCCCCTTCCAGCGTCGCATCTTGTCGGGGTCGGTGAAGAACGGGAACACGGCCTCAGGGGGCGCCGCGATGCGGATCTCCTGCTCGATGACGTCATTGCCTTCTGGCACGGTCGCTGTCCTCCATCTCTTGTTCCACTGCCCGCTTCAGACGGCGCAGTCCGGTCTCCCAGAACACCTCGAGGTAGTCGCGCAGCTCGGCCAGTCCCTCAGGCCGGGCCCGGTAGATGATGCGGGTAGCGTCACGACGGCTCTCGAGGAGCCCGGCCTCGACCAGGACCCGCAGGTGCTGGGACACCGCCGGCCGGCTGAGCTCGAAGTGTGAGGCGATCTCTCCCGCCGCGAGCTCGTCGTCGGCCACGAGCCGGAGGATCTCGCGCCGGTGGGGCTCGGCGATGGCTCGGAGGGCGGCGTCCACCCGATGAATGTAAGCAGATCCTTACGTAAGTAGCAAGTGACAAATGCCGGCCCTTGTGACCAGGTCCTACGCTCGTCGGTCGCGAGGAGGGCCGATGCTGGGATCGAGCGAACTGGTGGCGTTCGTGGCGACGACCGACCTCGACCGAGCCCGGGCTTTCTACGGTGGGGTCCTGGGGTTGCCGCTCGTGGAAGAGGGCCCCTTCGCCTGCGTCTTCGACGCCCACGGGACCCAGCTCAGGGTCACGCCCGTGGCGGAGATCCTGACCGCTCCCTACACGGTGCTCGGATGGGCCGTCGTCGACATCGCCGCGACGGTGCGTGCGCTCGGGGGCGCTGGCGTGCGTTTCGAGCGGTTCGCCGGGATGGAGCAGGACGAACTGGGCGTGTGGACGGCGCCGGGTGGGGCGCGGGTGGCGTGGTTTCCCGACCCCGACGGCAACGTGCTGTCGCTCACCCAGGGTGCCGAGCCCGAGGGCGCGGCGTGATTCAGCGGCGCGGCATTTTGATGGCGCGGTCGGCGATGATGTTCTTCTGCACCTCGGTCGTGCCCGCACCGATCGACGTGTAGCGCTGCCACACGTAGTTATGGCTCCAGTGCCCCTTGTCCACGGCGTCAGGACCGCCGCGGGCCAAGACGCCGGACGCGCCCAGGATGTCCACGCCCAGCTCGGCGATTGCCTGTGACAGGTAGCTCCACTGCAGCTTGGCCAGCGGCACTTCGGGCCAGTTCTTCTCGCCCTTCAGGATCTTCGAGAGGGCGCGGGCGTTCAGGAGGCGGGTGAGCTCGAGTTGCGTCCACAGCCGGGCGATGCGGTCCCGGATCCCGGGGTCCTCGAGCGCCTCGGGGTTGTTCTTGCGCGCCGTGGCGATGAGGTTGTCGAGCTCGATGCGCATGGACACTGAAAGTCCCGACGTGCCGACCCGCTCGTTGGCGAGCGTCCCCATGGCCACGTTCCAGCCCTGGTTCTCCTCTCCCAGCCGGTAGGCGGCGGGCACGTGTGCAGCGTCGAAGTTGACCTCGCAGAACAGCTCGCCGCCCGTGATGTCGCGGATGACGTTGACCTCGATGCCCGGGAGCTCCATGTCGACGATGAGCGCGGTGATCCCTTCGTGCTTGAGCCCGCGCTCGATGGCGGTGGGGTCGGTGCGCACGAGGAACAGGCCCCATTTGGCCAGATGGGCCGTCGAGATCCAGATCTTGCGGCCCGTCACGACGTACTCCTCGCCGTCGAGCACCGCCAGGGTGCGGAGGTTGGCGAGGTCGGAACCGGCTTCGGGCTCGGTGAACCCCTGGCACCAGTGGACATCGGCGTTCAGGATTCCCGGCAGCCACATCTGCTGCTGCTCCTTGGTGCCCCACCGTAGGATCATGGGGCCGATCTGCCACAGGCCGTTGGCGTTGTAGATGCCGGGCGTCTTGGCGCGTGCCATCTCCTCGGAGTAGATGGTGTTCTGCATCACGGTGGCCTCGCGGCCCCCCCAGGACTTCGGCCAGTTGATGGCGGCCCACCGGCCCCTGTGCAGACAGCGCTGCCACGCTTGACGGCGCAGCATGGTGCGGCGGTCGGGGTTGTTCTCGTCGCCGATCTCGCCCGAGGCCATGAAGTCCGGCAGATTGGCGTGCAGCCACTCGCGCAGCTCGGCTCGGAAGGCGTCGTCCTCGGGTGTGTAGGAGAAGTCCACGGTGGCCTCAGTGTTTCAGCATGCTCGGTGTCTCAGGACTGCGTCAGCATTTCAGGACTGCGTCAGCATTTCAGGACTGCGTCAGCATTTCAGGACTGCGTCAGTGCTTCAGGACGTCGGGGTTCACGATATTGCGTGGCGTGGCGCCCGCCAGGAGCCGGCACAGGTCGTCGGCGATGGTCTGGGTGTGGTTGACCTCGGTGTTGTAGGTGGCGCCGCCGATATGCGGGGTGAGCACCACGTTCGGGAACGTCGTCAGGGGGTGGTCGGTGGGGAGGTGCTCGCCGACGAAGTGGTCGAGCCCCGCCGCACTCACCTTCCCGGACCGCAGCGCCTCGACGAGTGCATCGCCATCGTGCAGCTGGGCGCGCGCCGTGTTGAGGAAGACTACGCCATCGCGCATGGCCGAGAACTGCGCGGCCCCGATCATCCCGGCCGTCTCGTCGGTGACAGGAGCGTGCAACGACACCACGTCGGAAACTTCGAGGAGCTGTTCGAGGGTGTGGGTGGCATCGGCCGCATAGGGGTCGTAGGCGACGACGTTCATACCCAGGCCCTCGAGGCGCCAACGCAGGGCCCGCCCCACGGCTCCGAGGCCGACGAGCCCGGCCGTTCGTCCCGCCATCTGCCAGGCCCGGAAGCGCTGGTAGGGGATGGTGCCGTCCTTGTAGATCTCGCCGGCGCGGACGTCACGATCCGCGCCCACCACGCCGCGTGTGGCCGCGAAGAGCAGGGCCACGCCGATCTCGGCGACCGCGTCGGCGTTGCGAGCCGGCGCCCGCAACACGGGCACGCCCGCGGCGGTGGCGGCCTCGATGTCGACGTTGTTGGGGTCACCGCGGGTGCTCGCCACGGCCACCAGAGGGAGCTCGAACACCGGCCCCGCGCAGCGGTCCGCTTCGACCATCAGGATGGTGGCGCCCTCGTCTTTGGCCCGCTCGGCCAGTTGCTCGGCGTTGTAGATGCGCAGCGGCTGGTGCTCGATCCAGGGGTCGATCACGAGATCGGCGAGCTCGCGCAGCAAGTCGAGCCCGGGCCCCCGAACCGGGGTGGTCACAAGGGCCCGAGGGCGGGTCCGGTCCATCGATCCTCCTTCGGGCGCCGAAGTCATTCATAATGGCCGAATCATGACGGTCGTGTCAGGTTCGGTCACCGTGGGCATCGACATCGGGACGACGGCCGTGAAGGCCGTCGCCGCCGACGAGACCGGCGCGGTCCTGGCCCGCGCCCGGATCCCGCACCGCCTGATGACGCCGGCACCGGACCAGCTCGAACACGACGCCGGCCAAGCGTGGCGCCGCGGGCCGGTACGGGCCCTTGCCCAGGTCAGCGCGGGCGTCGGCGATCTCGCCGGGGTCTGTGTCACGAGCATGGTGCCCTCGCTGACCGCGGTGGACGGGCGCGGCATCCCGCGGTGCCCGGGGTTGCTCTACGGCGACGCCCGGGGTCAACGGGTCGCGGGGCTCGAGGTCGGGGACACGGACTCGGTCATGCCCGACGCGGGAGGATTCGTGCGGTGGGCGCACCACGAGGTTCCCGGGGCGCGTGGCTACTGGCCGGCACAGGCCGTCGCCAACTACGCGCTCGGGCGCGTCCCCGCCATTGACACGGGGACGGCCATCTGCATGGGGTCGATGCGCACGGGCAACCACTGGAACGCCGACGTCTTGTCCGGGTTCGGCGTCACCGAGCAACAACTTCCCGTCGTCGTCAACATGGGCGAGGCGGCCGGGACGCTCACCGGCACCAACACCGTGCTGGCGGGGGGAACCGTCGACGCCCTGTGCGACCAGATCGTCTCGGGTGCGGACCAAGCCGGGGACGTGCTCGTGATCTTCGGGGCGACGCTCATCGTGTGGGCAGTGGTCGACGACTGGATCGAGGCGCCGGGCCTGTGGACACTTCCCCACACCGTGGCCGGGAAGGTTCTCGTCGGTGGCCCGAGCAACGCGGGCGCGCTCTTCGTGGACTGGGCCCGCGCCCTGCTTCACGGGCTGAGTCGTCACACGGCCGCTCCCGCGTCCCGGTCGCGACCCGGCACAGCGGCGCCGGGCGCGGGCGACGAGGAGCCGCGCCGCGGCGACCCCGGGCGCGTGCCGGTGTGGACGCCCTATCTGCGCGGCGAGCGCGCCCCGTATCACGACACCTCCCTGCGTGCGGGACTCAACGATCTCGACCTGACCCACGACGTGGCGGCGGTGGAGCGAGCCGCCTACGAAGCGAGCGGTTTCGTCATCCGGCACATGCTCGACCGCGCCGGCATCAAGGCTCGTCGCGTGGTGGCCAGCGGAGGGGGCACGCACGTGGTGCCGTGGATGCAGGGCGTCGCCGATGCGTGTGGTCTCCCCGTCGACACCGTGAGTGTGGCCGAAGGTGCTGCGCTCGGTGCCGCCTACATCGCGCGCTGGACGGCGGGTCTCGAGCCGTCTCTCGACGGCGCCCAGCGGTGGGCCCGCGTGGGGCGGCGGGTGGAGCCCGACGCACGCTGGGCCGCGGCCGCCTCGGAGCGCTACGCGCGCTTTCTCGCCCTCAGCCCCGCTCCCTGACCACCGCGCCGTGGGGTTGGGAGGTACAGGGGTCCTCTGCCATGCTGTGGAACCGGAGGTGTGAGTGGTGAGCCCCAAGTCAGATGAGCACGACGACGGCGGTGCCGACGAGGGCGGCGACTTTGTCTTTCCTTTCGAAGCCGAGCTGCACGCCTTCGCGCCTGGTTTGCATGAGGCCCAGAACGCCTGGCTGGCTCAGATCGACTCGCTGCGGGCCCCCGACCGCAAGACTCACGAGCTCATCCGGATGGTGTGCACCGTCATCCTGCGCAACCCGCCCGGGGTCCAGCGCCACGCCATGCTGGCGGCCGAGGTGGGGGCTACGTGGGAGGAGATCGCCGGCAGCGTCGTGTTGACCGAGCCCGCCTTCGGGCTCTTGCGGGTCGTCGAAGCCCTTCCCTGGGCTCGTCGCGGCTGGGAGCGAGGTCACGCCACGGTGGAAGACGGCGGGAAGAAACGCCGACCCCCGGCATAACGGGCTCGAGCCCGGCCCCCCTCGTACGCCCGTCGGTCTCCTTCGGGGCCCTGGCTCGGGTCGGTAGCTCTTACGGTTCCGAGGTCGAGGTCGAGGTCGAGGTCGGGGTCGGGGTCGGGGTCGGGGTGGTCGGGGTCGGTCCCGAACCGTCGGTGCCGGGTGCCAGCACGTGAGCCGGAGGTGCGCCGCCACCGAAGAGCGCCCGGTGCACCATGGTCGTGAGGGTGTCGAGCGCCGACGCGTCGACCGGCTCGCCGGCGAATTGCCGCAGCTCATGGAAGCGGTCGACCATCGCCACCACCGCTTCGGCCGCCGCGTTGGGGTCGACGCCGGGGTGTGGTCCGGCGCCGTCGATGCGCGCCGCCAGGGTGCGCGCTACCCCGCCCGCCGCCGCGTGGGCCTGGGCACCGAGTTCGGTGTCGCTCACGATCAGGTCGGTCCAGGCCCGGAGCACCGGGGCGTAGCGCTGCCACGCCTCGGAGAAGCGCTCCATCCAGGCTCGCAGCTCCTGCCATCCCGCTGCATCCGGCCCGACCGGTCCCAGCCCGTCGTCGAGTGCGGCCACCACTTCGCCCGCTTCGCCGACGAGGGCGCGCAGCAGGTCCTCCTTATTGGAGAAGTACAAATAGAAGGTGCCGTGTGAGGTGCGGGCCACCTTCACGATGTCGTCGACCCGGGCGGCGTGGTAGCCGCGACGTGCGAAAACGACCATGGCGGCGTCGAGCAGCTTGCGCATGGTCTTACGACCTTGGGACCGCAGGGCGCGCTTACTAGCGGGCTCACCGGCCACGACAGCCACCTTGGCGCCGCGCGTCGCAACCCGCTTCCCGTTCGTGCCGCTCTTCACGCCCCGGGTGCTCACCGGCTTGGGCCCGGATGGGGCGCTCGGCGTGGTCGCCGGTCCCATTCCAGGGGCATCGTAGTCACCCGGCAGGTGAGGATGCCTCGAAAGCGACCTTGATGGCTCCGCTTTCGTCCTGGCGGGCGATGGCCCGCAACGCATCCCACCACCGCTCGAGTGGGAACCGGTGCGTCAGCATGCCGGTGAGGTCCACGCGCCCGGATGCCGCCATGTCGAGGTAGTGGGCGATGGCGTGCTTGCGGACACCGTCGACCTCCTCGATGCCGAACGCGTTGGAGCCGGCGATGGTGAGCTCCTTGAAGTAGATCGGCGTCCATTCCCACCGTCCCGGGGTGGAAACACCGCTCTGGACGAGGGTGCCGCGCTCGGCGAGCACGCGCACGCCCACCTCCAGGGTCTCGGGCCGGGCGATGGTGTCGTAGACGACGTCGATCCCACCGGGGTGGGCGACGGGCAGTCCGGCGAAGGGCGTGTAGAGCACGCCGCCGGACCATTGGGCCAGTTCTTCGACCAAGGCGATGCGTGGTTCGTGCGCCACCACCTTGCTGGCGCCGAGATGGGTGGCGAACTCGGCCTGGGCCGCGAAGCGCGCCACCACGGCCACCTCGACGTCGGGGAACAGGGCGCGCAACACGGCCACGCTCGTGACACCGAGGGCGCCGGCGCCGTAGACGAGAGCCTTGCCGCCGGGGGGAGGTGGGTGGTGGAGGATGGCGTGCATCGACACCGAGAACGGGTCGGCGAGGACGGCCAGGGTGTCCGACACGTTGGCGGGGACGGGGATGAGCATCGAGTCGTGGGCGGCGAGGAGGTCCGCCCACGCGCCGGGCGCGTCGGTGGTCACCCCCACGTGGACCCCGGGCCCGAGCGCGCCCCGGGTGAAGCTCCAGCACAAATTGAGGTCCCCGGCCTGGCAGGGCGGGCACATGGGCTCGACGCCGCGCGGGGCGCACGTGAGCCAGGGGTTGAGAACGACGCGGTCACCCACCTCGAGGCCCTGGGCGGCGGGGCCGAGCTCGACGACCTCGGCCACCACCTCGTGCCCGGGGACGTGCGGGAGCGACGAGAAGGCGGACATGGGATTGTCGATGTCACCCTCGCCGAAGTCGCCCAGGACGAGTTTGGCGTCGGATCCGCAGATGCCCGACAGGATCGGTTTGGTGACGACCCAGTCAGGGCGCGGGGGACGGGCGTCCTCGACGATGTGGAGCCCGAACGGGAGCGCGGCCAACATGCGCTCGAGATCGTCGGTGGGATGTGGTCTTGCCTCGTCGGGATCGGGTGCGGCGCCGAACACGAGCGCTCTCACGATGTCTCTCCTTGGGATGTCTGACCGGATGTCTGACCGGATGTCTGACTGGATGTTTGAGCCGATGTCTGACCGGATGTTCGGTCGTTGCGAGTGTGGGCCGCCGGCGCGGCTGGGCCGGTGCCGCTCCGAGTCCCCGTCACGACGGGCTCCCCCGGTTCGATCGAAGACGCGGGTCGATCGACGACGCGGGTCGCCCGTTCACACGATCCCCTTGGCCTGCAACGCATCGAGCTCGGACGGTGACAGACCGACGAGGTCGCACCACACCTCGCGGTTGTGCTCCCCGAGAGAGGGGGCCCCGCTCGGCACGGGCGCGTCCTCGCCCACAAGCCTCGGATAGGGAGTCTGCTGGCGCAGCGGGCCGAGGACGGGGTCGTCGACGGCGACGAGGTCGTGGCGAGCCGCGAAGTGCGGGTCGAGCGCGATGTCCCGAGCGTTGTAGGCCGTGGCCACGGGGACGTCGTGGGCGATGCAGGCGCGCTCGACTTCCGCCGCGCTCTGGCTCGATGTCCACTCCGTCACGATGGCGTTGATGGTGTCCCCGTTGCGGGCGCGATCGCCCAGGGTGGCGAAGCGGGGGTCCTCGAGCAGGTCGACGCGGTTCATGGCGCGACACAGGCGCGCGAAGTTGGCGTCGCCCCCGGCCACCACGCACACATAGTTGCCGTCCGCCGTCGGGAAATTGTCGAGGGGGGCGGAGTTCGACAAGCGGTTGCCCTCGCGTGCCCGCACCGTCCCGAGGCGATCGTAGGCGGGGATGGTCCATTCCAAGATGCGCAGCACCGACCCGTAGAGAGACGCGTCGACGACCGCGCCCTGTCCTCCGTCGCCACCACGGGAGGCGTCACGCCGGTAGAGCGCGGCGAGCGCCGTCTCGGCCGAGAACACGCCGGTGAGGTAGTCGGCGACGGTCACCCCCGGTCGGACCGGAGGTCGGTCGGCCTCGCCGGTCAGATGCAGGAGCCCCCCGTAGGCGACACCGAGTCGGTCGAGCCCGGGTCGTTGGGCATAGGGGCCGTCCTGGCCGAAGGCGCTGATGCGCACGAACACCAGCCGGGGATCGAGCTCGCCGGGACCGAGCCCCCATTGCTCCAAGGTGCCGGGCCGGAAGTTCTCGCACACGACGTCCGCGGTCGAGGCCAGGCGGCGGAAGAGTTCCTGGCCTTCGGGGACGCGCAGGTCGCAGGTGACGCTCTTGCGGCCGCGCCCTTCGACGGCCCAGAACAGCGAGTAGCCGTCGACGAAGGGACCGATGGTGCGCATGAAATCGCCCCCGCGCGGTTGCTCCACCTTCACGACCTCGGCACCCCATTCGCCCAGCAGGCCCGCGCAGAACGGCGCACCGATCCTGGTACCGACGTCGATGACCCGCAGGCCCTCGAGGGGGCGCCCCATACCTCGGCGTCAGCCCTTCGCCGGAGGTGTGTCCGCAGGGCCCCCGGCAGGCGTGTCGGCAGCGGCCCCGGCAGGCGTGTGTGCAGCGGCCGCGGCAGGTGCGTCCGTAGCGTCTCCCCGGTCCCGGGCCGCGAAGACCTCTTTCATCGAGCCCATCTGCTTGCGCTGCTCGAGGGCGGACAGCGCGGTGGCGGTGTTGTGGGCCCACTGGTGTGCCATGAAGTGGTAGCGCCACGACGCCCCTTTGCCCATGAGCTCTCCCACGTTGTTGAGCGAGTCCTTCACCACCTGCGCGGTCACCGGGGGGACGAGGGCGACCCGCTGGGCGAGCTCCATGGTGCGCGCCATGAGGTCGGCGCGGGGCACCACCTTGTTCACGAGCCCGAGGCGCCACGCCTCGGCGGCGTCGAGCTCTTCGGCGGCGAGGAGAAATTCTTTCGCCTTGCGGATGCCGAGCTCCCACGGCTCGACAAGGAGCTCGACACCGGCGCCGGTCATGCGCAGCACGGGATTGGAGAACGACGCGTCGTCGGCCGCCACGATCAGATCGCACATGCACGCCAACATGAGGCCGGCCGCCACGCATTTCCCCTGGACAGCGGCGATGGTGGGCTTGCGGAAGTCGTGGATCCGGCGGCAGCGCTCTACGTACATGATCTGCTCGTGGTGGAACTTCCCCTCCGGTGTCTCGCGCATGGCGACCCACTCGTCGGCTCCCTCGTTGCCGACGATCGCCTTGAGGTCGTGCCCGGCGCTGAAGTGCTTCCCGGCTCCGGCCAGGATCACGACGCGGACGTCGTCGTCGGCGTCGGCCCGGTCGAAGCAGGCGTCGAGCTCGTCGATCAGCGCGCTGTTCTGCGCGTTGGCGACCTCGGGCCGGTTCATCGTCAGGGTGGCCACGTGCCCCTCCACGTCGTAGCGCACCACGGGCTCGTGGCTCGCCCCGGCCTTGTTCCCCGACGCACCCTTCTTCCCCGCTTTGGCCTCATTGCTCGACACCGCAAGCCTCCTTCGCCATCACCGTCACCGTCACCGGCGGGTCGGTTCCTTCCGGTCCGTCCGGCGCCGGGGCGCTCAACGGGCCCCCTCGGGTGCGGCCGGCTCGCGCGGCAGGCCCAGCACCCGTTCACCGACCACGTTGCGCTGGATCTCGTTGGTGCCCGCGAAGATCGACGCCGCTTGATAGTAGAGCCAGGCCCGCTGCCACGATCCATCGCCGGGGTTGGCGGTGGCGTCGCGCCACAGTGGCGCGGCGGCGCCGAGGATCTCGAGGGCGAGGGCGTGGAGGCGCTTGCTCATCTCGCTCCAGTACAGCTTGAGGATGCTCCCCTCGGGGCCGGGCTCGAGCCCGCGCTGCAGCTTGGAGAGCGATCGCCAGTTGTGCAGCTGGAAGAGCCGGACCTCGACATAGGCCTGGGCCAGCTTTCGGCGTAACCGCGTGTCGTCGAACGAGCCGGCGGCGGCCGCCGCCGACAGGAGCTCCTCGAGATGCTGCATGTGGATCACGAGCTGTCGAGGGTTCACCCCGCGCTCGTTCGACAAGGTGGAGCCCGCTACCCGCCACCCTTCGCCGGGGGCGCCCACGAGCTGGTCGTCGGGGACGAACACGTCGTCGAGCTCTACCTCGTTGAACTCGGCTTCCCCGGTGAGCTGCACCAGGGGACGCACCTGCACCCCCGGAGCGTGCATCTCGACCACGAAGAACGACAGGCCCTTGTGCTTGGGGGCGGCGGGATCGCTGCGGGCCAGGCACACTCCCCAGTCGGCGAACTGGGCGTAGGAGGTCCAGACCTTGCGACCGTCGAGCCGCCAGCCACCGTCGACGCGCCGCGCCGTCGTCCGCACCGAGGCGAGGTCCGATCCCGCGTCGGGCTCGGAGAACAGCTGGCACCACAGCGCTCCCGCGGTGGGGATGGCCGGCAGCCAGCGAGCCTTCTGATCGTCGGTTCCGTGGGCGAGCAGCGTGGGGCCCGCTAGGTTCACCCCGATGCGGCCCACGAGCTCGGGGGCCCGGGCGCGGGCCAGTTCTTCCTGCACCACGAAGTTCTCGGCGGGCCCGAGGTCGCGACCGCCGTAGGCGGCCGGCCACGTCACCGCCACCCAGCCCGCCCCGGCCAGGTCCGCCTGCCACCGACGTCCGAAGGCCACTTCCTCGCTGAGGTCGTCGAAGCGCGGGGGCAGGCCCACCCCGTACTCCCATGGCAGGTGACCGTGGAGCCACTCCCGCAGCTGGCCGCGGAGGCGCTCCTGTGCCGGCGTCGTCGTCAGGTCCATCGCCCGCGTCAGCATGACACACACGTCAGGCTCTGCATCGGGGCTGTCGGTAGGCTCCGGCCCGTGGACTTCGAGCTGTCGGGAGATCAGGTCGCGTTGCGCGACGCGGCGGCGAGCCTCCTCGACGATGCGTGCTCGACCGAACGGGTCCGGCAGGTGGCGGCCACCGACCGCCATCTCGACGACGCGTTGTGGAGCGCCATGGCCGACCAGGGATGGCCCGCCGTCGAACGCTCGAGCGAGGCCGGGGGTCTGGGGCTGGGCCTGGTCGAGGTGGCCGTGCTGTGCGAAGAGCTGGGGCGGCATCTGGCTCCGGTGCCTTACGCCGGGACCGTGGTCGCGCACAGCGCGCTCGCCTCGGCGATCGCCACCGGCGACGTCGAAGCACGGGCGCACGTCGGGCTGGGTGACACCGATGCCGGCGGATGGGTCGAACGCCTGTCCTCGGGCGAGGCCCGGGGCGCCGTGGCGTGGTCGCGCGCCGCCGACGCGGTGCGGGCCCGACGCGACCCTGACGGGACGTGGCGGCTGACGGGCCGCTCCGACCCGGTGGTGGACGGCCCGGTGGCCGATGTCCTGGTGGTGTTCGCCGAGGTCGACGGGGCCCCGGCGATCTTCGCCGTGGCGGCCGGGGACGGTGCAGGCCCGGGCGACGAGCCCGCCATGGACCGCACCCGCAGCCTGGGTTGGTTCGCGCTCGACGACCGGCCCGCACTTTGGCTCGGTGACGACCGCGCCGCCGCCGCCGTGCTCGACCGCGGCGTCGCCGCCCTGTGCGCCGAGATGCTCGGTGCCGCCGATGTGGTGCTGGCCATGACGGTCCAGTACGCCAAGGACCGGGTGCAGTTCGGGCGACCCATCGGGAGCTTTCAGGCCGTGAAGCACCGGTGCGCGGACATGCTCGTGGACGTGGAGGGCATGCGGTCCGCCGCGTACTACGCAGCGTGGGCCGTGGGGGCGGGTGACCCTGACGCGTCGTCGGCGGCGTCGGCGGCCAAGATCTGGTGCTCCGATGCGGCCCGTCGCGTCATGGCGTCGGGACTCCAGGTGCACGGTGGCATCGGATTCACATGGGAGCACGACCTTCATCTATTCCTGAAGCGCTCGCAGCTCGACCAGGTGACGTTCGGCGACGCCTCATACCACCGCGAGCGGATCGCCCGCACGCTCAGGACGCGCGTCGAGGCCGGCCTGCCCGTGCTCTGATCCGCACCGAGCGCACCGAGCGCACCGAGCGCACCGAGCGCACCGAGCGCACCGAGCGTGCATCGAACATCGGAGCGTGTGCGTTATCGCCGGAGACGCATGACGGCGAGAGGCGCGGCGATGACCACCATGAGGGCGGACCAGGCCAACGACGCCACCAGGTAGAAGTCCAGCGGATGGCCGAGCGTGGCTGCGGCAGCGTGGCCCTCGGTCAGGATGCGCACCGTGTTGACCATGACCGTGATGGGTTGATGGTTGGCGAAGGCCTGCATCCAACCCGGCATCGTCGAAACCGGGACATAGGCGCTCGAGACGAAGGTCAACGGGAACACCAGGAACGACAAGCTCTGCGCCGCCTGCGGGCTCCCCGCGAAGAGACCGAGAGCCACGAAGAGCCAGCAGAAGGCGAAGCCGTACACGACGCACATGCCGAACGCTTCGAGAGCGGCGCCCACGCCGTTGTGGATGCGGAAGCCGATGGCGAAGCCGATGGCGGTGGTGATCGCCAGGCTCAATGTCGTGAGCGCGGTATTGGCCCACACGTTGCCGTCGATGATCGTGAAGCGCGAGATGGGCAGGCTCCGGAGCCGATCCATCAGTCCCAGGCCGAGGTCGTCGGCGACACCTGCCGACGCACCCATGCCCGTGAAGAGCACGCTCGTGGCGACGAATCCCGGGACGAGGAAGTCCACGTACGACAGGACGCCGGTGTGGCCGATCGCACCTCCCATCACGTACCGGAAGATCAACAGGAACAGCGCCCCTTGGGCCGTACCGGCCACGATGAGCTGTGGGGTGCGGATGAACTTCTTCACCGTTCTGCCGGCGACGGTCAGGGTCGAGACGACCCGCGTTGCGCCCGGCGAGGACGCGCCCGGCGCGAACGTCGCGTCGCCAGGGTCGATGGTGGTGGTGGCATGACAAGCACCTTTCGGTCAGGCGACGCGGTCGTCGGAGTCGGAGTCGGAGTTGGAGTTGGAGTCGGAGGATTCCTGGGAGACCGAGTCCGAGTAACAGTCGGGTCGAGTCGGAGTCGGATGTGATGGGGGTGGAGTCGGATGAGCCGGAGTTTGATGAGTGGGCGGTGGGCGCCGATGAGCCGGAGGTCGATGAAGACGGAGAGCCGGTGAGCTTGAGGAAGACCTCGTCGAGGGTGGGGTGGCGGACCGTGACGTCCTCGATGTCGATGCCGGCGTCGTCGAGGGCGCGCACCGCGAGGGCCAGGACGCCGGTTCCCCTGGGGGCGTCGACCGAGCAGCGCTGGGTCTCGATGTCGATCGTCGGTGTGCCGATGTCCAGCCGTTCGAGCACGCCGGCGGCGCGAGCGAGGGTGGAGGCTTCGCGGGTGTGGAGGTCGAGCACGTCCGCGCCCACTCGCTGTTTGAGCTCGGCCGGCGATCCCTGAGCCACGACCCGGCCGCCGTCGATGATGACGATGAGGGCGGCGAGATGGTCGGCTTCGTCGAGGTACTGAGTGGTGAGCAGGACGTCGGTGCCCTCTGCGCCCAGAGCGCGGATGGCGTCCCACAGCTCGATGCGGCTGCGGGGGTCGAGGCCGGTTGTCGGCTCGTCGAGGAGGAGCAGGCGCGGCGAGCCCACCAGGCTCGCCCCGAGGTCGAGGCGCCGGCGCATCCCGCCCGAGTAGGTCTTCACCAGGCGGTCCCCCGCCTCGGAGAGGCCGAGTCGATCGAGGGTGGCGGCGCTGGCGGCGCGTGCCGAGCGCCGGGACTGGCCGTAGAGCCGGGCCACCATGGCGAGGTTCTCCCGGCCGGTCATCATCTCCTCCACCGCCGCGGACTGACCGGCCAGTCCGATCATGCGGCGCACGGTCTGCGACTCGCGGACCACGTCGTGGCCGGCCACCACGAGTGACCCGGCGTCGGGACGGAGCAGGGTGGCCACGGTGCGCACGAACGTGGTCTTGCCCGCGCCGTTGGGGCCGAGAATGGCGACGATCCGTCCCGACGGGAGGCTGAGGTCAAGCTCGGCCAGGGCCGAGACACGTCCGAAACGCTTGGTGAGGCCGTGGGCCTCGATGAGGGCGGTCATGGGTTTCCTCTCTGTTCGAGAGGTCGATCCCTGCCGGTGCCCTACGCTGTGGGTGCAGACCCGAGCGGGGTTCCTTCGGAATCGACCTCGTGGTTTCAAGGCCCGGGGCCGCGTGCTCCAACACGCGGCCCCGAGCCGTTCCTAGGCTTCCGGGTCGGTCACCTCGGCGTCGTCGAGGACGGCGGTGTCTTCGGGACGGCCGTGTCGTCGGGGAAGAGGGAGTAGAACGATCGCCACAGGTCGATCCCGTCGAGCGAGCCGTCGTCGATCTCCTTGATCAGGACGCCTTGACGAAGTCGAGCTCTGTCTCCATGACCTTCTGCTCGTACTCCCCCTCGAGCTCGAAGAGCCGGGGGAGACCGGCATCGTCGCCCGCCCGCAGGGCAGCGCGCAGCTGGGCCAACTGCATCTCGATCGCCACCGAGCGGTCTCGCAAGCTTCGAGCGCGTCGTCGGTGTCCAGGGCAGGGAGGAACGACAGGGCCACCATGAAGTGCGGGTACTCCTTGACGGGGACGGCCACCAGCTCGGTGAGCCAGTCCGTGAGCTCCCGGATCCCCGTCGTCGGTCACCTCGTAGACGGTTCGCTCGGGTCGCCGGCCTTCCCGGACGGTCTCACCGGCGCGGATGAAGCCCCGCTTCTCGAGGGACTCGACCACGGCGTACAACGACCCGTAATTGAGGCGGACGCTCTCGTGCTTCGCCCTCGACCGCAGCGTCTGGGCCACCTCGTAGGGGTGCATCGGCCGTTCGTAGAGGCACACCAGCACCGCCAGGGCCAAGGGGTTGGATCGGGCTGCGCGGGGCACGTCGTCAGAGTACTCTATTCAGAGTGTCCTGACAAGAGATCGAGACGAGTCATGAGGAGCCAGCACGAGAGCCAGAATGGTCATACGCGGGTTGGCGGGCCGAACGTCCTGTTCAGAGGGGCTGTCTCTCGCTCCGGAGCTTGGCCGCCATGGTCCGCATCGTGCTGCGGTCGGGCTTGCCGGCGGCGAGGACCGGGAGAGCATCGAGCTGGATGACCATCTCGGGTGTCTTGAAACGGGTGACGCCTCGGGCCGAGAACCACGCTCGGCAGGTGGCCAGGTCGAAGGGCGTGGTCGCCTCCACGAAGGCGGCGACGCGCTCGCCCACCTCGGGATCCGGCACCGCCACGGCCACGGCATGTCGGATGTCGGGATGGGCCTCGAGGACGGCCTCGACCTCCGACGCCGAGATGTTCTCCCCGGCCCGGATGATGATGTCCGACAGCCTGCCCACCACCCGGAGCCAGCCGTGCTCGTCGAGCACGCCCAGGTCGCCGGTGCGGAACCACCGCCCTCGGGCCGACAGCACCCGGGCGGTGGCGTCGGGGTCGACGTAGCCCGCGAACAGCTCGGGGCCCCGGAGCCAGATCTCGCCGGCCTCCCCCGGGCCCAGGCGCGCCGAGGTCTCGGGGTCGTGCACCTCGAGCTCGACGTCCCCGAGGGCGCGGCCGTCGGTGTCGCGCGCCCGCTCGACGCTGTCGTCGGGGCCCGAGGTGGTGACCGTCGGTGCCTCTGTCGATCCGTACGTGCGCTTCACCCGGCACCCGAACGACTCGCTGGTGGCGTCGACGAAAGCCGGGCTCACCGAGGCTCCTCCCGTCGACACCAGCCGGAGGCTGCGCACCCGCTCCCGAGCGAAGCCGGCCGATCCTGCCATCTGCGAGAAGAACACCGGCGGCGCTCCCATGAACGACACGTGTTCGTCCTCGATGCGACGCACCGCCTCGTCGGGGTCCCAGGCCGCCATGAGCACGGTGGGGATCCCCGCCGTCGCCGGGATCAGCACCCCGTTGAGGAGGCCCGACACGTGCGCCAACGGTGCGGGCATGAGCACGGTGTCGTCGGGCCCGAGGCCGTGCACGGCCACCATGAGGGCCGCCTTGTAGCCCAGGCCGCGGTGGGTGTGCAGCGCCGCCTTGGGGCACACCGGTCGACCCCGAGGTGAACAAGGCCACCGCGATGTCGGTGGGCCGCGCCGGGGAGGACCCGGCCCCGATGGCTGGTCCGGGGGCCAGGGCGTTCAACAGCTCCGGGGTGTCGTCCCCGGCGGGCACGAGTGCCCCGGGCCAGTGCGCGGCGGGCATGCCGGTGGTGGCGACGACGAGGGCGGGGTGGACCTGCTCGAGGGCGGCCGCCACCTCGGCGCCTCCCAAGCGGTGGTGGATCGGGGCGGCGACGGCCCCGAGTCGCCAGCACGCCCGGTACAGAAGGAAGGGAGGGGCACCGTTGGGCCATTGCCAGCTCACGACGTCGCCACGGCGGATGCCTTCGGCCGCCAGCCGGCCTGCCAGGGCGGCGACGGCGCGCTCCACCGCGGGCGCGTCGAGTCGTCCCGTGCCGTCCACGACGGTGGCACCCGGCCCGGGGGCCGACGACAGCGACGCGTCGAGCGCCCCCCGGTCCCATGCCCCGCCGGGGCGCCGGTAGCGCGCCGCTCCGGCCTGCTCGAGGGTGGGCCGGAGCCGGGAAGGCGGCGCGGAGGAGCCGCGTCCGGATGGCGTCGAGGTCCGACGACCAGGGGGCATGCGGCCACGCTACCGCCGGGCCGGTTTGTCTAACCTGACGCCGTGGTCAGCGAACGCGCCGCGTCCCGGACTCATATCGTCGCTCCTCCCGACGTGGTCGAACGCGTGGCGCTGGCCCCCGCGCCGGGCGAGGCGCCCCTGCCGGCCGCCAACGCCGCCGCACTGCTCCGGCGCAACGGCACCGACCCCGAGTTCGCGTCCGCGACCGGCGTTGCACTTCGGGGACCGGACCTGGAGCCACGCCGAGATGTACGCCGAGGCCACCCGGTACGCGGCGTTGTTCCGCGAGCGCCTCGACCCGAAGCGCCCGCCGCATGTGGGGGTCCTGCTCGACAACACCCCCGACTATGTGTTCTGCCTGGCCGGGGCCGGTCTCGTCGGGGCGGCGGTGGTGGGCCTCAATCACACCCGACGCGACGAGCACCTCCTGGCCGACATCGAGTACACCGACGTGCAGCTGCTGGTCACCGAGCCGCGCCACCAGGAGCTGTTGGCGCCGGTGGCGGGTGACCTCACGATGCCCGGGGGCGTGCTCGTGTCGCAGCGCTTCGCCGACGGCGACGACCCCCCCCGCACCATGGGCGAGTCCCTCGACGCCGCGTTGGACCGGTGGGCACCGGGCACCGGTGATCCCGGGCTCGAGCCCGACGTCGAGACGTTGTGGGTGCTGCTGTTCACCTCGGGGACCTCGGCCGCGCCCAAGGCGGTGCGCTGCACCCAGCGCCGGCTTCTCACCACCGGCAACCGGATGACGATGGTGCTCGACGTGGGCCCCGACGACGTCGGCTATCTCGCCATGCCGCTCTTCCACTCGAACTCGCTCATGGTCGGTCTCGCTCCGGCGCTGGTGGCGGGGGCCTCGGTGGGCCTGGCCCGGCGTTTCAGCGCGTCGCGGTTCCTCGAGGACGTGCGCCGCTACGGGGCCACGTGGTTCAACTACACCGGGAAGCCGCTCGCCTATCTGCTGGCCACGCCCGAACGGCCCGACGATGCCGACAACCCGCTGCGACTGGCCTACGGCAACGAGGGTTCTCCGCACGTGGTGGAGGCGGTAGCGAAACGTTTCGGTGTTGCCGTCGTCGACGTGTTCGGGTCGACCGAAGGGGGGATCGCGCTCGACCGTTCGGGCGGCGTGCCCCGGGGGTCGGTGGGCAAGCTGCGCCAGGGCATCAAGGTCGTCGATCCCGACGGCAACGAACGGGAGCGCGCTGTGTTCGATGGCGACGGCCGCCTCGTCAACGCGGCGCAGTGCGTGGGCGAGATTGTCAACGTCGACGGCGTAGGCCCTTTCGAGGGGTATTACCGCAACGCCGAGGCCATGGCACGGACTACCCGCAACGGTTGGTACTGGAGCGGCGACCTCGGCTACGTCGACACCGACGACTGGGTCTTCTTCGCGGGACGGACCTCGGACTGGCTCCGGGTCGACGGCGAGAACTTCCCGGCCGCGCCCATCGAGGCCATCGTGGTCCGGCATCCCGATGTGGTGCTGGCGTCTGTCTACGGCGTTCCCGACGTGGACTCCGGCGACAAGGTCATGGCGGCGTTGGTGGTGCGCGACGGTGCGGAGTTCGACCCCGTCGCCTTCGCGGCGTGGGTGGACGCGCAGAGCGACCTGAGCCCGAAATGGCGGCCCCGCTACGTGCGGTTGTCGAAGGTGCTGCCCACCACCCCCACCAACAAGGTGCTCGTGCGCACCCTCGTCCACCAGAAATTCCGTGGTGACCGCGTGGACGGGGACAGGGTGCTCGTGCGAGGGCGCGGCGAGGACCGCTACCGGCCCTTCGGGGACGACGAGGAGGCCGCGCTGCGACAAGCCTTCGTCGAGAGCGGGCGCGCCCAGGCCTGGGACCTGTAGGAAGGTCTGTAAGAGCAGGTGGACCTGTCGCTCACCGACACCGAGCAACGCTTCGCGCTGAAGGTGCGGGCGTGGCTCGAGGCCAACGTCGTGCCCGCCCCCGACGCGGCCCTGCCAACCGATCTCTCCAGCGCGACCGCCCCCGACGATCTCGCCGCGTCCGTGGCGCAGGGACGCGCCTGGCAGGCCAAGCTGGCCGCGGCGGGGTGGGTCGGCATCAACTGGCCCGAGGAGTACGGGGGCCGGGGCGCGTCGCCGGTCGAGGTGGCCATCTTCAACGCCGAGTACGCCCGCAGCGGCGCCCCCCAGCTCGTCAACCGCGTCGGCATCAACCTGGCCGGGCCGACGCTCCTGGCCCACGGGACGCCCGAGCAGTGCCGGCGGTGGTTGCCCGCCATCGTGAGCGCCGAGGAGATCTGGTGCCAGCTCTTCAGTGAGCCCGGTGCCGGCTCGGACCTGTCGGGTCTCGTGACGCGCGCCGAGGCCGACCCCGACCGAGGCGGGTGGCGGGTCACGGGCCAGAAGGTGTGGACGTCGTACGCGCAGTTCGCCCGCTACGGGCTGTGCCTGGCGCGCACCGAGTCGGGCACGACCGGACCGCGCGGCCTGTCGTTGTTGGTGGTGGACATGGAGGCCGCCGGGGTGGACATCCGCCCTCTCGTGCAGATCACGGGAGAGGCCGAGTTCAACGAGGTCTTCCTCGAGGACGTCGCCGTTCCCGCCGGGCACCTCGTCGGGCTGGCCGGACAGGGCTGGACGGTGGCGTCGACGACATTGGCTCACGAACGCGGCACGAACTTCCCGTTCAAGGAGGAGGTCGTGCACGAGGGCTACCTGACGCGGCTGGTCGGACAGGCGGCCCGCAACGGCACGTTCGACGATCCCGACGTCGCCGACGCCTTGGTCGACGCCTACGTGGCGCTCGTGGTGCTGCGCACCCACAACTGGCGCACGCTGTCGAAGCTGGCGCGCGGCGAAGAGCCCGGGCCGGAGTCGAGTTGGGTCAAGCTGACGTGGTCGGACATGACCCAGCAGCTGTCCGAAGCGGCGCTGGCGGTCGAAGGGCCGGCGTCGGGCCTGTGGGGGGTATGGCAGCGGCAGTGGTTGTGGTCGAAGGCGGCCAGCATCGCCGGCGGCACGTCGGAGGTGCAGCGCAACGTGATCGGGGAGCGCATCCTGGGGCTCCCACGCGAGCAGAGGAGATAAGAGCGTGCCCGTCCACTACGAGCTCGGTGACGACCATGTGGTGTGGATCACCATCGATCGACTGCAGTCGATGAACAGTCTCGACATGGAGCACTTCGCCCTGCTGCGTGGGGCGTGGGACCGCTTCGGCGAGGACGACGAGGCGTGGGTGGCCATCATCACCGGGGTCGGCAACGCCTTCTGCACCGGTGCCGATCTCAAGACCTACATCCCCCAGGTGACGAGGCTCCAGAAGGAGATCGCTTCACGCCAGGTCGAGGAGGTCGACGGGTACCGCATCGACGACGGCGTGAAGGCGGTGCTGCGCGGCGTGAAGCTCTACAAGCCGATCGTCGCCGCGGTGAACGGCGCGTGTGTGGCGGGAGGCATGGAGATGCTCGGGGGGTGCGACCTGCGCGTGGCGGTGCCCGAGGCCTACTTCGGGGTCATGGAGCCCAAGCGGGGGTTGTTCGCCGGGGGCGGGACCACGGTGCGGCTCCCCCGGCAGATCCCGTTCCCCGCGGCGATGGAGTTCTTGTTGTGTGCCGACCGGGTGCCGGCCGAGCAGGCGCTCGCCTTCGGCCTGCTCAACGCGGTGGTGCCCGCCGACCAGCTCCGGGCCAAGGCCGAGGAGTACGCGCACCGCATCACCGCCAACGGTCCTCTCGCCGTGCGCAAGACCAAGGAGAGCGTGCTGCGCGCCCTGGCGGTCGACATGAAAGAGGGGTACCGGATCGAGTCCGCCCTCGCCACCGAGGTCTTCTCGAGTGAGGACGCCAAGGAGGGCCCGGCCGCGTTCGTGGAGAAGCGCCCGCCCCGCTGGACGGGGCGCTAGGCCACGACGTGGAGCATGTGACGCTCGAAGACGCCGTCGCCCACCACGTCCGGCCGGGCGACACGGTCCAGGTGTTGTGCGGGCACAGCCGGTGGACCGCGGCGGCGCGCGAGATGGCACGTCAGCATTGGGGCACCGACGCCGGCTTCACGCTCGTGATGCTCAGCCTGAGCTCGCTCGGTGCGCTGTTCTTCCGGGGACAGATGGTGCGCAAGGTCGTCACGACCTACTCGGGCGACACGTTCCCCACCTACACGCCCAACCCGGTCTTCCAAGAGGCATACGCCTCGGGTGCCGTCGCTGTCGAGCACTGGTCGATCCTCACCTTCACCCAACGCCTCGAGGCCGCCGCGCGCGGGCTGCCCGCCGTCGTGACCGGGTCGCTGCAGGGGTCGTCGATGGCGTCGAACCCAGCGTTCACCGTGGCCGACACGTCCCTCGGGCCCGTCGGGCTCCTCGCTCCGCTCACGCCCGACGTCACCCTCGTCCACGGTGCGGTCGCCGACCGGGACGGCAACGTGGCGTTGTCCGAGCCGCTGCTCGAAGGAGTGTGGGGGGCGTGGGCGGCGCGTCGCGGCGTGGTGGCGACGGTCGACGGCGTGGTGGATCGGCTCGAGGGTCTCGGCCACCGGGTGAAGATCCCCGCCCACCGCGTGCTGGCCGTGGTCGAAGCGCCCTTCGGCGCTCATCCCGGCGGGCTGTACGCGCCGCAGCTCCCTGTGTCCTCCTACGGCGAGGACATCCCGTTCTGGAGCGACGCCCGCGCCGCCACCCGCCACGACTTCGACGCCTGGGCCCGGCACTGGGTGCTCGAGCCCGCCACCCACGACGAATACCTGGCGCGCCTGGGACGACGAGCGCCTCGACTGGTTGTCGTCGCGCACCGATCCCGAATCGTGGCGCCACGACGCCGAGGCCCATCCCGTCGACACGCTGGAGGCGGTGCCGCCGAGCAGGTGGGAGCACGCCGCCGCCTATGGCGCCAGGGAGCTCGAGGCCGTCGCCCACGCACACCGCGCCGACGCCGTGCTGGCCGGGGCGGGCGTCGCCAACCTCGCCGCCTGGGTTGCGGTGGAGCGGGCCCGCGCCGGGGGCAGTGCCATCCGGCTCACCGCCGAGCTCGGCCTGTGGGGCTACACCCCGACGCCTGCCGACCCCTACATCTTCAACCACCGGGTGTTCCCGGGCTCACCCCTGCTCGCCGACGCGTCGACGGTGCTCGGCATGGTCGTGGGCGGACCGGGCACGCGCACCATCGCCTGTCTCGGTGCCGCCCAGGTCGACCGGGACGGCAATCTCAACTCGACGCTGATCCCCGGTGGCCCCTTTCTCGTGGGTTCGGGGGGAGCCAACGACGTGGCCAGTCGCGCCGCCGCCTGTGTCGTCGTGGCGCTGGCGCGTCCCGACCGTCTCGTCGAGCGGGTCGGCTACGTCACGAGCCCGGGCGGGCGTGTCGCCAGCGTGGTCACCGACCTCGGCGTGTTGCGCCGGCTCGACGGCACGCTCCGTGTGGCCGCCGTTGCGAGCGGGGCGGGCCCGGTGGCAGAGCGCGTGCGGGCCATGGTGGGTGCGTGTGAATGGGACGTCGACGTGGCGACGTCGGTGAGTGAACTCGACCCGGTGACGACTGACGAGGTGCTGGCGCTGCGCCGCTACGACCCCGAGCGCCTGTTCTTGTCCTGAGTGTCGTGAGCCCGGGGACCGCGACTCCTTCACCACCTCGCCCGATGTGTCGATGATGACCAGGTCCTCGAGGGCCATGGTCCGGTAGTCGGCCGGGGCCGACAGGTCGCAGGCCGTGGCCAGCACGGTGTTGTGGGTGTCTTCGACCACCGTGCGGCCCCCGATGACCTGCTCCTGGGACGGTCCGGGTGCCGGAAAAGGAGTGGATGGCCCGGGCGGCGGGCGGCGGGCGTAGAGCGCAGGCCCAGGCTACAGTGGCAAAGCACGAACTGACACAGACGTCAGGCATGACGTCGATCCGGGGCCTCGCCAGACCCACGGGGCCTCGGCCATCGTGGTGACGGTGACAGGGGAGAGGGGGACCGATGTCGCGCAGTCGGCGAGGGAGATTCGCGACTGTATCCGCGGCCGTGGTCGCGCTCGCCGTCGGGCTCTCCGCCTGCGGCAATGCCAAGGCGGGGGTCAGCTCCGGCGGTGGCGATCCCGGGGTGACCAACACCTCGATCACGGTGGGAAGCATCGCCAACGTCACCGGTCCACTGTCGTCGGACTTCGCCCCCATCGTTCCCGGCGTGGAGGCCTACTTCTCCATGATCAACGCCGAGGGCGGCGTGGACGGGCGAATGCTCAAGTTGCCCACCGGCAACCAAGAGGACGACCAGGGCAGTCCCACAACCGACCTCTCGGTCGCCCAGAAGCTCGTCGAGCAGGACAAGGTGTTCGCCGTGGTGGGGGTGGGGACACCCTTCTTCGGCGGAGCGGCCTATCTCGCCCAACAGGGGACTCCCACCTTCGGCTATGCGGTCTCGACCGACTGGGGGAAGAGGCCGACCCTCTTCGCCGACTACGGGTCGGTGCTGTGCTTCCCGTGCGGCGCGTCGGGAGACGGCTACCTGGCCCAGCAGTTGGGCGCCAAGTCGATCGCCGTCGTCGCCTACGGCGTGCCCCAATCGGCGGCCGCCTGTCAGGCCGCGGTCACGGGCATGCGCGCCGCCGGCCTGAACGTGTCGTTCAGCGACCTGAACCTCGTGTACGGCGCCGACCCGACGCCTTCGGTCCTGCAGATGAAGAACGACAACGTGGACCTGCTCTTCACATGCCTGGACGTCAACGGGAACGTGGCCTTCGCCCGGGCCATCAGCCAGAACGGCCTCACCATGAAGCAGATCTGGTTCAACGGGTACGACCGTGGCACGTTGGCGCAGTACGGGTCGATCATGAACGGGGTGTACCTCGGCTTGGAGCACGTGCCCTTCGAATCCGCCCTGTCGGGCCAGTACCCGGGTCTCGATACCTACATCAAGGAGATGAACAAGTACCAGCCGAACTACACGTACGACGAGGTGGCGCTCGACGGGTGGATGGCGGCGGACCAGTTCGTGACCGGCCTCAAGGCCGTGGGCAAGGACCTGACCCAGGCGAAGCTGGTGGCGGCGATCAACAAAGAGACCGCCTACAACGGAGGGGGGCTCACGCCCCCGGTCGATTGGACCAAGAGTCATTTCGGGTCCCCGCCGCCGTACTGCCAGGCAGACGTCGTGGTGGAGAACGGTGCCTTCGTGCCGGCCTTCACCCATCCCAACGGCCAGGTCTTCACCTGCTTCGACCTGAACAGCACGACGCCTGTTCCGGCGTTGCCCGGGACCCCGGGCCCCTCGGGGTCCTGACCCTCCGCTCGGGAATGCCGATCCAGTGAGCGCCATGGGTGCGGGGGGATCGTGAGCCACTTCCTGAGCTACGCGATTCCGGGCATCCCCTACGGGTGCAACTACGCCCTCATGGCGGTGGGCCTGGTGCTCACGTTCCGGGCCACCGGGGTGTTCAACCTGGCGTTCGGGGCCCAGGCCTTCGTGGCCGCCTTCATCTTCGACCTCCTGGTGCGGACCAACCACCTCCCGGTCGGGATCGCCTTCGTGCTGTCGGTGCTCGTGTTCTCCCCCCTGGTCGGGCTCGGCCTCGACCGGTTCCTGTTCCGGCACATCCCCACCGCCTCGACGACGGCCAAGCTCGTGATGTCCCTGGCGCTGCTCATCGCCATCCCCCAAGCGCTGCCGATCTTCTTCGGCAACGGACAACGACTGAACCCGCCGAACCTCTGGCTCAATCCCAACCACGTCTATCTCCACATCCTCTCGACGCCCATCAACGGCGGCGAGGTCACGACCACCGTCATCACCGTCGTGGTGGCGGCGGCCGTGGTGGCGATGTTCCGCTGGAGCAGCATCGGCCTGCAGATGCGTGCCGTGGTCGAGAGTCGTCGCATGTCCCAGCTCGAGGGGATCAACGCCCCCCGGGTGGCGGCCGGCGCATGGGCGCTGTCGAGCACGTTGGCCGGCCTGGCCGGTGTCCTGCTGCTCCCCCTCACCGCGTCGCTGCAGCCCACCGATCCCCTGCAGTACACGGCCCTGCTCGTGGCGGGCCTCACGGCCGCGTCGGTGGCGAGCATGCGATCGCTCCCCATCGCCCTGGCGGCGGGCATAGGACTCGGCATCGTCGAGAACCTCCTGGCGGGATATCTGCCCACCGGTGGCGTGATCGCCCAGACCGTCGTCCCCGCCTTCCCCTTCGTGGTGCTCGGCGGCACGCTGTTGCTCAACCCGGGCCTGCGCCAGCTCGAGCTGAGCTCCGACCCGCTGGCGGCGGCCGACCCTCCGCCGGCACCGCCGTCGGTGTCGATACGCGACCGCCGGCTGGAGGTGCCGACCCGGGTTGGCTTCTGGGTGCTGGTCGTGGCCTTCCTGGCGTCGAGCGCGACTTGGGTGCCGGGCTATTACGTCACCGTCTTCGCCGAAGGCCTGTGCCTGTCCATCGTGTTCCTGTCCATCACGCTCATCACGGGCATGAGCGGTCAGCTCTCGCTGTGCCAGGCCGCCTTCGCCGGCATCGGCGCCTTCGCGGCCGGACAGATTCGCCGAGCACCTGGGCCTGCCCGTGCTGCTCGGCGCCGTGGTGGGGGGCCTGCTCGCCGCGGTGGTGGGGACGATCGTGGCCATCGTGGCCATCCGCGTGTCGGGCCTGCTGCTGGCGCTCGTGACGCTCACCTTCGCGTTGTACTGCGACCAGACCCTGTTCGGGTACTCATGGACGGGGGGAGGCCTGACGGGGGTGACGGTACCCCGTCCTGTGCTGGGCTCGATCGACTTCGGCTCCGACCGCTCGTTCCTGGTGCTGTGCTTCGTGGCTCTGACGCTCGTCAGCGTGCTCGTCCTGCTGGTGCAACGCGGCACCGTGGGCCGCTACCTGGCCGCCATGCGGGGGAGCCCCCTCGCCGCCGCCAGCCTGGGCATCAGCCTCAGGACGGCCCGACTGACCGTCTTCGCCATGTCGGCGGGGATCGCCGGGTTCGGCGGAGCCCTGTACGGCTCAGTCCTGAAACAGGTGAACGCTGATCTCTTCGCCTACGAGTTCTCGCTCGTGTTCGTCGTGGCCGTGATCACCACCGGCTCCCGGACGATCGAAGGAGCGGTGCAGGCCGGCATCGGGTACGCCGTCATCCAGCTCCTACTCACCCTGTACCTGCCCACGCGCTTCGTCGGTATCGAGCCCATCCTGTTCGCCATCGGTGCCCTGACCTACGCGTCGCATCCCGAGGGCATCATCGAGTACCAGAAGAGCCGGTGGATGGTGCGCGTGAGCAAGCTGTTCAGCGCGTACGACGCCCGACGCGCCCGCAAGGCGGGGCCGCCCGCCACCGGCACGTCGGGTTCGATGGAGGGGTACCGCGAAGCGCTCCCCGTGCTAGGCGTGACCGGAAAGCCGTTCGGTGGCTGACCTGTCGGTGGGTGCGCCGGCGCCGGTACCCGCGTTCGGCGCGCTCGGCGCGGACGGGACGGCGCCTCTGCTCGACGCCCGCTCGATCTCGATCCGTTTCGGCGGGGTCGCCGCGCTCAAGGACGTGTCGGTCACCGTGGCGGCGGGCGAAGCCGTGGGCCTGGTGGGCCCCAACGGTGCGGGGAAGACGACGCTGTTCAACTGCCTGTGCGGCCAGCTCAATCCGAGCGGTGGCACGGTGACGTTCGACGGGCACGTCCTCGACAACATGCCCGCCCACATGCGGGCGAGGCTCGGGATCCGGCGCACCTTCCAACGGGTCGAGGTGTTCCCGGAGTTGTCGGTGCGCGACCACATGATGGTGGCGGAGCGGGCCCGACGAGGCGACGGGGCGCTGTGGAAGGACGTGTTGAACATGGGCAAGCCCAAGCCCGACGAGCTCGCCCATGTCGAGGAGATCCTCGACCTCGTGGGATTGACCGAGATGGCCGACGTGCCCGTCGCCGCGCTCAGCCTCGGTCATTGCCGGCTCGTCGAGCTGGGCCGCGCGCTGTGCGGTGAACCGCGCCTGCTCATGGCGGACGAGCCGTCCTCGGGGCTCGACATCACCGAGACGGCCGCGTTGGCGGGAGTGTTCCGCGGCGTGCAGCGCGACCGCGGCATGGCGGTCCTCCTCGTCGAGCACGACATGGAGATGGTGCGGACCGCCGTCGACCGCGTCGTGGTGCTCGACGTGGGCGAAATCATCGCCCAGGGGAGCTTCGAATCGGTGGTGGCCGACCCCGAGGTGCGTCGTGCCTATCTGGGGCGCTCGGCATGAGCGACATCCTCGAGCTCGACAATGTGTCCGCGTCCTACAGCACGTACCGCGCCCTGTTCGGGGTGACGCTCTCGGTCCCTGAGAACGGCATCATCGCCCTGGTTGGATCGAACGGAGCCGGCAAGTCGACACTGGCCCGGGTGGCGTCGGGCCTCGTTCCTGTCAGCAGTGGCACCATCCGGTTCGAGGAACAGGACGTCACCAGGTGGGCGGCCCACCGCATCGCCCGGCTGGGCATGGTGCACGTCCCCGAGGGTCGCGCCATCTTCTCCTCGCTCAGTGTCGAGGAGAACCTCTCTGTTTCGTTCAGTCACCGGGTGGGGCGCAAGGGCACGCCCGAGGCGCTGGAGCGCGCCTACGAGGCGTTTCCGGTCCTGGCCGAGCGACGCCGGCAACTGGGGGGCACGCTGTCGGGTGGCCAGCAACGGATCCTGTCGCTCGCCAAGGTGCTCGCCGTCCCGCCCAAGCTGCTCATCGTGGACGAGCTGTCGCTCGGGCTGGCGCCGGTCATCGTGGACCAGGTCTACGACGGGCTCGTCGCCATCCACCGACAGGGATGCGCGCTCTTGGTCGTCGAGCAGCAGGTCGATCGGGTACTCGCCATCGCCGACCGGGCCGTGCTCCTCGTGAAGGGTGCCGTGGCGTGGGAGGGACCGGCCCGCGACGCGCGCGGGACCCTCGAGGCCCACATGCTCGGCGGCGCGTCCACGAACGGATCGGCGCCGACGTCGTCGAACGGGGTGGGCCCCGGATCCCATCGTGGTTCGCCGGGCACGGGCACAGGCGCGGGCACGGGCGCGGGCGCGGTGCCGACCGGCGGCCAACCCTCGACCCCACAACCCGCTCCGGGCACCGCTCCGTCGGGTGGGCCGGCCTCGCCCCAACCCGGGGCGCCGGCCCAGACCGGGGCGCCGGCACAGAGTGGGCCACCTGCCGGTGGCGCGCCGGGCGGCAGTCACCCCGCGGATCTGTGGGTGGTGGGTCCGAATTTCCCCAGTTCGAACTGATCGAGAGCGAGGACCGACCGGATGGGATTGCTCGACGACAGGGTGGCGGTGGTCACCGGGGCGGGCGGAGGCATCGGGCGCGAGATCGCGCTCTGTCTCGCATCGGAGGGTGCCCGCGTCGTCGTGAACGACCTCGGGACCACGCTCGACGGTGCCGGTACGGCCCAGGGGCCTGCCGCGGAGACGTGCCGGCTCATCGAGGACAGGGGCGGGAAAGCCGTCCCCAACGGCGAGTCGGTGGCCGACTTCGACGCGGCGGGGCGTATCGTCGCCCAGGCTGTCGACACCTTCGGGTCGATTGACATCCTGGTGAACAACGCCGGCATCGTACGAGATCGCACCTTGGTCAAGATGACCTCGGAGGACTACGACGCCGTGGTGGCGGTGCACCAGAAAGGCACGTTCAACTGCGCGCGCCACGCCGCCGTGCACATGCGGGAGGCCGGGTACGGCCGGATCGTCAACATCACGTCGTCGGCCGGCCTACGGGGCAACTTCGGCCAGAGCAACTACGGCGCCGCCAAAGCCGCCATCATGGGCATGACCTTCGTCTGGGCCCTCGAGCTCGGCAAGTACGGCATCACCGCCAACGCGGTGGCTCCTGCCGGGCTCACCCGCATGACCGAGAACCTGTTCGGGGGAGCGGATGCTCCCCCCGACCAGGACCCCGCCCTCAACGCACCGCTGGTCGCGTTCCTGGCATCGGAACAGGCCGGGTACGTGAACGGCCAGGTGCTCGGGCGTACCGGCTACGCGTACACCATCTTCCAGACACCTCGACAGGTCGCCGCGATGTGGCGAGAAGGTGGATGGACGCCCGCCGAACTCGCTGAGCACTTCCACGAGGTGCTCGGTCAGCACCTGCAGCCCGTCGGGATGCCCGCTCACCCGTTGCTCGGGAAGAAGGACGGGAGCTGAACCGCCTGCGCGGCTCAGTGGGCGCTACGCAGGCTCGAGGATGACCACGGGGATCTCACGATCGGTGTTCTCCTGGTACTCGTCGTAAGGGGGCCACGCCGCGGTGGCCACGGGCCACCACTCGTGGCGCTCCTCCGGGGTGGCGGGGCGGGCCCGGAGATCGAGGACCTTGTCATGGTCCTGCAGCGTGACGTGAGGATCCGCCATGAGGTTGAGGTACCACACCGGATGTTGCGGTGCCCCGCCCTTCGACGCCACCACGACATAGCGACCGTCGTTCTCCACGCGCATGAGGGGGCTCTTGCGCAGGGCTCCACTGTGACGGCCCCGAGTGGTGAGAATCACGACGGGTCTCCCCTCGAGGGTGTCACCCTCTTTGCCGTCGGTTGCTTCGTACAGTGCCACTTGATCGGCGATAGGGGACCAGGGGCTGGGTTCGTAGGTTCCTTCGAGCGGCATCAGGGTCTCCGATCTGATTCCGGGCCGGGCGTCGTGCCCCATGGGTTCGGCACGACGTCGCGTCAGCACCACGGAGTCTCGCACCCTCGAATGAGCTTCCCGACCGCAGCTCCTCCCGACCCAGCTCCTCCCGACGGTAGCTCCGCCCCGAGGTGGCGAGCTGTCTGCCGGTGCGCTCCGCCCCGAGGCGCCATTACCGCCGATGCTGGCGTCGGAACAGCTTGATCAGCTCATCTCGGACCTCGGGGTCGAGCAAATCAGGGTCGATCCGACCGGTGGTGGCGATGGTGGCGCGCATCTGCTCGAGATAGGCGCTGCAGTTGGGACAGCCCCGGAGATGGGCCTCGAACCGGCGACGTTGCCGCCACGACAGGGTGTCGTCGAGGTAGGCGGTGACGAGCTCGACGGCTTGCTGGCACACGAGATCCCTGCCCAGGAGCGCCATCGTTACCCGCCCCCCAACTGGTTGTTGAGTGCCGATCGAATTCGGGTCCGTCCCCGGTGGAGCAACACGCGCTGGTTCGCCTCAGTGATCGACAGGAGGTTGCACACCTCGGTACTGGTCAGTCCTTCAACGTCGCGCAGGATTACAACTTGCCGTTGCGGAGGTGGCAGCTCTTCGATCACGTGCTTGGCTTGCTCAGCGAGCGTTGCCGCCATGATGCGGTCGTCGACCATCTCGGGCCATGGCTCCACCGTAGAAGTCCACGACCCGTCGCTGTTGAACCATCCCGCGTCCGCGGCAGGACCCTGAGGGTCGACGGGGGACGTCCGGCTCTCTTTGCTGGCCGTCGTGCGGGCGCGGTTGACGCAGATATGGAAGAGCCAGGTACGAAGCGAGGATCGCGCCTCGAACCGGTCGATTCCTCGCACCACGGCGAGCCATGTCTCCTGGACCACTTCTTCGGCGACTTCGCGACTGGTCACGATCGACCGAGCAAGGCGAACGAGGCGAACGTGATAGGTGTCGACGAGCGTCGCGAAGGCGGCGTCGTCACCGGCTCGAAGCTGTTCGAGCAAGTCGTCGTCACGGATCACGGGCTGAAGCGTAGGGGACGACTTCCATGATGTTCCGTCGCCCTCCTCTCGAAGAGCGGATCAAGAAAGTCGTAACGCGGCGTGCGAGCCGGGGACTGAGCACTGAGCACCAACCGCACCAACCCCCGAATCAGGAGGACGAATCATGAGAGCACTGGCCCGTGCGGGCTTCGCCGCGGGTGTCGCCGTGGCGTTCACCGCCACATTCGCCGGTTCGGCCGAAGCCGCCCCGGGTCCAGCGCAGAATGGTGCCGCCCGCGTCGTCTTCGTGCAGACCGACAACACCGGTGGCAATCAGGTGGTGGCCTACGACCGCAGCTGGAACGGCTCGCTCTCCCTCGCCGATACCTATGACACGGATGGGGACGGCGCCGTCCTTGCCGGCTCGGCCGTCGACCACTTGGCCTCCCAGGGGTCGTTGACCTTCGACGCGGCCCACAGCCTGCTCTACGCGGTGAATGCCGGGAGTAACACCGTGTCGGTTTTCTCCGTTCGTGGGGACGATTTGGCACTCCGCCAGGTGGTCAGCTCCGGGGGCGCATTTCCTGTCAGTGTCGCTGTCTATGGCGACCTGGTGTACGTGCTGAACGCGTTGGACGGTGGTTCCATCCAGGGATACGTCGCCACGTTCGGCCGTCTGCGTCTGGAGCCAGCCTGGAACCGTCGTCTCGGCCTGGACCCGACCGAGACCCCCCAGTTCACGAGCACGCCGGGACAGGTGCTGTTCTCACCTGACGGGTCGCAGTTGCTCGTCACCACGAAGAACAACGGCAATGCGATCGACGTGTTCCACATCGCGCCCTTCGGACGGCCATCGAACGATCCCGTGGTCAACGTCGAAGCGGGTGCGGTACCGTTCGCGGCGACCTTCGTCGACGAGCATCACCTCCTCGTCACCGAAGCCGAGCCTAGCGACGTCGCCAGCTTCACCCTGCACGGCGACGGCACGCTCACACCGGGCACGTCGGTGGGCACCACCCAAGCCGCGACCTGCTGGATCACGGCGGGCTCGGACGGGATCTTCTACACGTCGAACGCCGGGAGCGCCTCGCTCAGTACGATCGAGCTCGCCGAGCACGGCCAGCTCGCGCTCGCCGGACAAACCACAACCGATGCGGGGACGGTAGACGCCTCGGTGTCGTCCGACGGTCGCTTCCTCTATGCCCAGACCGGTGGCACCGGCACCGTGGACGAGTTCCGTATCCACATCGACGGATCGCTCAGCCCCATCGGCTCGGTGCTCGTTCCCGGTGCGGTCGGAGGTGAAGGAATCGTCGCCCTCTGATCGGGCTCAACCCTCCCCGGCACAATCAGGCTGCGGCGGCTCGCGCTCGTGCGGGCCGCCAGAGGTCGGCGCTCGAGTTCAGCAGCTGTCGAGAAACGGCGACCCGGTTTCGAACGTGTCGCCGCCCGGCGGTCCCCGCATCACCCAGGACCCGGACTCGCTCTCAAGCTTGTGGCCCCCGTAGCTGAGCAACCCGTGGTGCCAGTGACACACCCGGGCGAGACCCGCCAGCGAGGTGGTCTTGCACGTCGCGTAGTCGATGTCCCAGTGGTGGTTCTCGAGCCCCAGCGCTACGTCACAGCCCGGCACCACACAAGTAGGGTCGCGCTCTTCGAGGGCACTTTGCACGTGGGCGGTGACGGTCCGGCCCGCGTGGCACACAGTGGTGACGTCCATGCCGTCGCGCACGAGGATCTTCACATGGGCATCGGCGAGCTGGCGCCGCACCGCCGCCACCGGAATCGGTCCCACCCCGGGGATGTGACAGATCTCGCCGGTCTTGGTGAAGCCTCGCTTCAGTGCGGCGCCGTCGACCCGGATGCACACCGTGGCCCGAGTCGGTCCTCCCCGACCCGAGCCGCTCGGATCCGATGCCAGGGGCTCGCCGGCCACGAGGGCGACCAACGCGTCGGCTCGGTAGGCGGCGGGGTTCTCCTGGATCTTGGCCTTGCGGGCCAGGGTGAACCGGGCGTCGGCCTCTGCCTGCAGGGCGGACAACAACGTCGCCCCGGCGTCGGGGGTGAGCTTGGCGTCGAGGCGGAAGGCCCCGTCGGGATCGGCCCAGTGCCGCACGTAGCGCCCCGTATGGACGGTGCAGTAGCGGGTGTTCTCCTCTTCTGCCGAGCGAGCCGAGGCCCGCACCGCGGCGCCACGTTCCTTCAAGGCTTTGAAGCTGTCGGTCGCCGCGCTCTCCAGCAGCTCTGTCTCTGCGTCGGGATGCGAAGCCGCCGCCGCGGCGATGACCTTCACCTGCGGGCCCGACAGCTCGCCCCGGCGCAGAGCCTCGGTGGTCTTCGGCAGCGCGGTCAGGGCCTCGGCGGTCTCGAGCGTGGCGATGGCGTCGCCGAGGCCGGTCCCGGTCTTCTGCGCCATCCACGAGGCGGTGGAGCGGTGCCCCTCGTCGCGCCAGGCGGTGCCCTGGCTGGCACGTCGGGTGAACAGGACCTTGCCCGCCGAACCCAGGCGCTCGATCTCGGCGAACAGCGCCATGGCCTCGACGGCCTGGGTGGTGGTGACCCTGTCGGGATCGGCCTCGGCCAGGTGACGGGCGATCTCCCGACGGGCCTCCTCCAAGTGAGCGAGCACGACGTCACCGTGTCAGACCGCTGTAACAGTCACCCTCGAGATGACATGAGATGCACGGGGCGAGCGCTGAGGGCGAGCAAGGAGGCGCTGCAGGGCGCTGCAGAACGAAGTGATGCGCGGGTCAGGGATTGCGGGTGAGGATGTTCACGACCGACACCCCCGAGCCGCGGCCCCCGACGTTGTGCTGGAGCGCGAATCCCTGGCGGATCGCCACCTGGCGCTCGCCGGCCTCCTCGCGCAGTTGCCACCAACATTCGGTGAGCTGGGCGATGCCGGTGGCGCCGATGGGATGACCCTTGGCGAGAAGTCCTCCCGAGGGATTCACGGGGATGCGCCCGTCGAGCGCGGTCTCGCCCTCGAGCGAAGCCGGGCCGCCCTTGCCCTTCTCCACGAAACCCAGGTCCTCGATGTCGAGGATCTCGGTGATGGTGAAGCAGTCGTGCACCTCGGCCATGTCCAGGTCGCGTGGCCCCACACCGGCCATGTCGTAGGCGCGTCCCGAGGCCATGGTGGTGGCGGGGAGGCCCACGAAGCTCGTCTTCTCGTGCAGATAGGGATGATCGGTCGCCACCCCGAACCCGGCCACGTACACGGGTTTGTCCGTGAACTCGTGGGCGCGCTCGGCGGAGGTGAGGAGGATGGCGGCGGCACCGTCGGTCTGGGGGCAGCAGTCGAGCAGGCGCAGCGGGCTGCACACCATCGGTGAGGCGAGGACCTGCTCGACGGTGATCTCGCTCTGGAAATGCGCGTAGGGATCGAGGCACCCGTTGTGATGGTTCTTCACCGCCACCGACGCCAGCATCTCCGGCGTCGTGCCGAACTCGTGCATGTGACGCGTGGCGAAGGGCGCGAACAGCACCGGCGCGGTCTCACCCCGGTTGTAGAGGGGGTGTCCGGCCGCGGCGCGGGCGAGCAGTCCTTCCTGGGTGGACTTGTCGCGCATCTTCTCCACGCCGATGACGAGCACGACGTCGTGCACGCCGCTCGCGACCACCATGGCGCCGATGCGAAAGGCGTCAGATCCCGACGGGCACGCGTTCTCCACGCGGGTGCACGCCACACCGGAGAGGCCGATGGCGCTCGGCACGGTATTGCCCCCGATGCCCTCCTGGCCCCACAGGCTGCCCCGCTGGGTGGCGACGATGACGGCGTCGACGGCCGACTTGTCGAGCCCCTTGTCGACGCTCGCCAGCGCCGCGGAGAAGGCGCCCGCCGCCATCTGCTCGTAACTCTGCTCGAACAGCTCACCCATCTTGATGAGGCCGGCCCCGACGACGGCGACCTTGTTCCAGCTCATGAGCCACCCTCCCTCGCGCTGCGGTCCTGTCCGGAACCTACCGTGGCGCCGTTGCGAACCCCGCCGTCCGCCCCGGTGCCGGCCCGACCCTCCACCCCGGTGCCGGCCCGACCCTCCACCCCGGTGCCGGCCCGACCCTCCACCCCGGTGCCGGCCCGACCCTCCACCCCGGTGCCGGCCCGACCCTCCACCCCGGTGCCGGCGACGCGGAACGCCTTGTACCCGTAGACGGGAATGCCGCGCTCGAGCGCGTAGCGACGCAACGACAAGGTGACGACGTCACCCACGGCGAGGTCGGCCGCGTCGGCGGGCGATCCCTGCACCATGAGCCGGGCGCCGTCCTCGAGGTCGATGACCACCAGCGGCAGCGGTGCCTGGAAGGGCGGCGGCATGGTCTGGTTCACCACGAAGGTCTCGACCCGGCCCCGGCGCGCCAGCGGCACGACCTCGAGATGGTCGCCGCCGCATCCGGTGCAGGTGGGGTGGATCGAGGGCGGCGTGGAGATCGTGCCGCAGTCCCGGCACCGCGCCCCGAAGAGCCCGAGCATCTCGGGGTTGCCCCGCACGAAGGCGGCTCCTCCCGGGGGCAGGCCCATCTCGATGGGGTCCGCCATGGGCTCGAGCTGGCCCCGGGCCCGGAGCGCCTCGGCGTAGGCGACCTGCCGTCCCGTGCCGAGCATGTCGACGGTGACGGCACCGGGCACCGCCCGCGCCGCGTCCACGACGACGGCGGTGGCGCGGCCCCCGCCGTAACCGATGGCGCCGATCAGGCCGCCGGAGCTCGCCGATCCGGTGGCGTCGGTCGTGTTGGCTGCGTTGCCCGTGTTGGTTGCGTTGTCCGCGCAGGCGTGGACGAGGCCGAGCAGCGCGGCGGCGGCTCCTGTGTCACCGAGGGCGCCGAAGACCGGCGCCGACGCCAGTGGCGCCCCGAGCCGTTTGGCCACGGCGGAGGCGAGCTTGCCGTCGGGATCGGCGATGGCCCACGCCCGCAGCGGCGAGGCGGCTCCCTCGGCGACGCCTCGTCCCGTGTCGGTCAGCAGCGGGACGAATACCTCCTCGCGGAACAACCGGGCGTCGTAGACGTCACCGGTGGCCCGGTCGCCGTCGGCGCGGTAGCGGTCGACAGCGGGCATGGCGCGCGTGGCGCGACCCACCAGACGTGCCGGCGGCGACGACCCGTTGGCGGACGGGCCCGAGGAGCCCTCGGCGATGGCGCCCAGGACGACGGCGGCCGCCCCGGCCCCGGTGGTCGACTCCCCGGCGGTGCCGAGCCCGGGCACGAGCGCGTCCGACGTCACGACGAGCGCGTAGCGGGCGTGGCCGGCGGCGAGGGCGTCCCACGCGGCGAGGAGCGCCTCCATCCCCGCGTGCGGAGACCCGCTCGCCAGTCCTCCCCCGACGCTGCGGTCGAGGCCCAACGTCGTGGCCAGAAAGGCGTGGCTGGGGCCCTCGGCGAAGGGCGGCCGGGCGGTGCCCCACCACAATCCCGACACCTCGGCGGGGCTGACCCCCGCGGCGTCGAGCGCGGCGTTGGCGGCGCGCCACGCCAGGGTGAGGGTGTCCTCGTCGGCGTCGCACACCGCCACCGTGCCGCGCCCTCCGCCCGATCCCCACGCCGCGCCCACGTCCTTGGCGGCGAGCCGCAGCGAGGGCGCGGCCGCGCCCACGCCCAGGACGCCGACGGGCTTCACCGCCGTGACGCTCGTCGCGCCAGCGTTGATCGCATCGGTGTGCATCGCATCTGTGTTCTTCTCATCAGGGCTCATCGCAGCGGCGCCTTCCACCACGGGCCCTGCGGGACACGCCCTCCCAGCAGTGCCGTCCCCACGAAGTTTCGCTGGATCTCCACGGTGCCCGCCCCGATGCACAGGCCGCGGATGTCGCGATACGCACGCTCGACGGGGTACTCGCGGCTGTAGCCGTAGCCTCCGAGGAGCTGGATGGCCTCGTCGCACACCCGCTTGGCGGCGAGGTTGCAGGCGATCTTGGCCATGGCGGACTCGAGCGGCGGGGGGGTGCCGTGCCGACCCGCCAGGACGAGCGCCCGCTGCAACAGGAAACGCGCCCCCTCGAGCTCGGTGGCCATGTCGGCGATCTTCCACTGCAGGCCCTGGAGCTCCGACAGCAACTTGGTGCCGACCTTGCGGTCGCGCATGTAGGCCATGGCGTACTCGAGCGCACCCTGGGCCGCACCCACGCACATCGCGGCGTTGCCACAGCGCTCGTGGTTGATGTGCGCCAGCAGCGTCTTGAGTCCGCCGTTGTCGGCGGGGTCACCGGGGACGAGCACGTCGGTGGGCTCGATGCGCACGCCGTCGAAGGCGAGCTCGGCTTCGGTGCAGCCGCGCAGCCCCATCTTGCGGTGGGTGCCGGCGACGCTCACACCGTCGCGGGCGAGGTCGACCACCACGGCGCCGATGCCCTTGCCCGTCCCGGCCTCGCTGCCCGGGAACCGGCACCACACCAGGCACGCCACCGCCTTGTGGCCACCGGTGACGTAGTTCTTGTAGGCGTCGAGGCGCCACCCGTCGCCGTCGGGGGTGAGGTGCGCCCGCATGGTGGTGGCGGCGGAGCCCGCGTCGGGCTCGGTGATGCCGATGCAGAAGAGCTCGCCGGCGGCGGCCATGGGAAGCCAACGGGAGCGCAGGGTCTCGTTGCCGAGGTGCTCGATGGCACGAGGGGGGCCGTTGAACACGAGCTGGCACAGGATCGCGCTCGACACGTCGACGCGGGCGATCTCCTCGAGCACGATGGCGGCCTCGACGTCGCCCATGCCCATGCCGCCGTACTCCTCGCCCACGGTGACGGTGAACAGCTCGGCACGCCGCAGGGCCTCGAGCGAGGCCTCGGCGAACTCCTCGGTCTCGTCCCATGCTGGCGCGTGGGGGGCGATGTCACGCTCGGCCACGTCACGGGCGAGCTTGCGCAGCGCCGCCCGGTCGTCGTCCTCGACGAGGTCGATCGCGCTCATGCGGTAGCCGTCCACACCGGCCCGGGCGCGCGCCGGTGGCGTAGGGACACCGGACCTGACACCATCGTCAGTGAACTTACTACACTGACCGTTCGACATCCCCGGGTGCCCGCCTATCCGGGGCCGGTCGCCTTTTCCGGGGCCGTCGGGCGCGCGCGGAGAAACCAGAGCAGCCAGAGGGGGCCGAATGAGCGACAGCAGGCAGCTCAGGAACAGCGACAGCAGGCAGCTCGGCAACAGCGAGCAGCTCGGGAACGCAGCGGCGAGACATACGAAGAGGGACGCGACGAAGACCGAGGCCGGGTGCACGGGGCGCGGCCCCGCCCCCGCCGGAAGGCGGGGTTGACCGTGGCCGCCCCCCGGGAAGCCGTCATCGTCGACACGTGCCGCACCGCGTTCGGCAAGCGCGGCGGGGCCCTGGCCAACTGGCACCCCGTCGACCTCCTCGCCTTCACGTTGACACACCTCGTGCAGCACACCGGTGTCGACCCCGAGCGCATCGACGACGTGATCGGCGGGTGCGTGAGCCAGGTGGGCGAGCAGTCGACCAACGTGGCCCGCAACGCGTGGGTAGCGGCGGGCCTCCCTCAGTCGGTGCCGGCGACGACCGTGGATCGGCAGTGCGGGTCGTCCCAGCAGGCCGTGCACTTCGCCGCGGCCGGGGTCGTGGCCGGGCACTACGACCTCGCCATCGCCTGCGGGGTCGAGTCCATGAGCCGCGTGCCCTTGGCGTCGAACGCCCGGGGCGGGACGGGCCCGTTCCCGAAGTCGTTCCTCGACGTCATCGACAACCGGTTGTGGATGCAGTTCCGGGTGGCCCAGATGCTCGCCGACCAATGGAAGATCTCGCGCCAGGACATGGACGAGTACGCGCTCGAGAGCCACCGGCGCGCCGCGGCCGCCACCGACTCCGGGCACTTCGCCAAAGAGGCCATTGCCGTCCCCATCCGTGACGACGAGGGCACCTTCACCGACCAGGTCCTCAGCACCGACGAGGGCATCCGCAGGGACACCACCCTGGAACGTCTCGCCTCGCTTCCCCCCGCGCAGTCCTTCGACCCCGACACCGCCCCCGACATCACGGCCGGCAACTCGTCGCAGATGACCGACGGCGCCGCCGCCATGCTCATCGCCGAGCGTGCCGTGGCCGAACGGCTCGGGCTTCCGATCCTGGCCCGCTTCCACGCCTTCGCCGTGGCCGCCGAGGACGCGGCGATCGTGCTGTCGGCGCCGGTGCCGGTGACGCGCAAGTTGCTCGAGCGCACGGGCATGAAGGTCGACGACTTCGACGCCATCGAGTGCAACGAGGCGTTCGCCGCCATCGCGCTCATGTGGGCCCGTGCCTTCTCGCCCGATCCCGACCGCCTCAACCCGCGGGGAGGGGCCATCGCCATCGGGCACCCGTTGGGGGCGAGCGGGGTGCGCCTCATGACCACGTTGCTCAACGAGCTCCAGGCGACCGGCGGTCGCTACGGGTTCCAGACGATGTGCGAGGGCGGCGGCCAGGCCAACGCCACCGTCATCGAGCGCCTGGCCTAGGTCGGACCGACCCGTCAGGACGGCGACCCATGGACTTCACGTTCTCCCCCGAGCAAGAGGCATTCCGCGCCGCGGTGCGCAACGCGCTGGCGAGCGAGGCACCGTCCTCGTACGTGCGCGCCATGATCGACGACCCCGTCGGCGTCACCCCCGAGCTGTGGCAGACCATGGCCGACCTCGGGTGGCTAGGCGTGCTCGTCCCCGAGTCGGCGGGCGGGCTCGGGCTCGGCCTCGTGGACGTGGTCGTGCTCCAGGAGGAGCTCGGGAAGCTGCCCTTTCCCGGACCGCTCGCATCCTCGGCGGTGGCGGCCACGCTCGCCGCGGTCCGCCTCGGGGTCGACGAGGTGCTCGAGGACCTCGCCACGGGACACCGGCGCGGGACCGTCGCGGTGGAGGAGCCCGGGCACGGCGACCCGTTGCGCACCGTGCGGGCGCGCGCTGCACGACAGGGCACGGACTGGGTGCTCGAGGGGACCAAGCCCCTCGTGCTCGACGGGGCGCGCGCCGACTTCGCCTTCGTGGTCGCCGACGACGGGGATGGCCTGGCCACGTTCCTCCTCGAGGCGCCCGCCGGGGAGCTGGTTCCGGCCCTGGACGTCACCCGCAAGCTCTCTCGTGTCGTGCTGGACGGGCGCCACGCCCGTCGGGTGGGCCCCGCCGGTGACCACGAGGCGTCGTGGCGCCGGATCCTCGACGACATCAACGTGGCGTTGTGCGCCGAGTTGGTGGGCACCTCCGAGCGCGCCCTCGAACTGGCGGTCGAGTACGCCAAGGTGCGGGTGCAGTTCGACCGGCCCATCGCCACCTTCCAGGTCATCAAGCACAAGGCCGCCGACATGCTGCACCACCTCGAGCTGGCCCGGGTGGGGACGCACTACGCGGCGTGGGCCTCCGACGCCGACGACCCCGAACGTGAGCGCGCCGCGGCCATGTGCAAGGGCTATGTGGCCGAAGCCGCTGACGCGGTGACCGCCGAGTGCATCCAGGTGCACGGGGGCGTGGGCTTCACGTGGGACGTCGACTGCCACCTGCTGTACCGCCGGGCCAAGCAGGACGACCTGCTGTTCGGGGCGCAGGGCTTCCAGCGCCAGCGCCTGGCCGACCTGCTCCTGGGACCGGTCAGCCGCTGACGGGCGGGCGGGCCGGTGCTACATCAGCCCAGGTCAGAGTCCTATTTGTACCGATCGGAAGAAATTCCTCAAGTCGGGGCTCCAACGTGCCGATACAAGACCGGGAAGCCCTGACCCCTCGGTTCCCCTATCGAGGACTGCCTACGTAGAGGCGGACTGCTGCGTGGCGGCGGACTGGGCCAGGCGGTCCTGGAGCTGCGCCTTGAGCACCTTGCCGGTGGCGTTGCGCGGGAGCTCGTCGACCAGCTCGATGCGTCGCGGCACCTTGTAGTCCGCCAGCGCGTCGGCGCAGTGGCGGCGGAGCTCGTCGGTCGTGGTCGGCGACCCCGGTACGAGCACCACGACGGCGGCGACGTCCTCGCCCAGGACCTGATGAGGGACGCCGACCACGGCCGCCTCCACCACCTGGGGGTGCTCGAGCAGCACGGCCTCGACGTCGACGGCGTGGATGTTGTTCCCACCCCGGATGATGACGTCCTTCTTCCTGCCGACGATGTAGAGGAAGCCGTCGTCGTCGAGTCGGGCGAGGTCGCCGCTGTAGAGCCATCCGTCTTTCCACGTCCCCGCGGTGGCCTCGTCATTGCGGTAGTACTCGCGCTCGCGTCCCTTCATGCGCAGGATCGCCTCGCCCACCTTCCCGGCCGGAAGGTCGTGGCGGTCCTCGTCGACGATGCGAACCTCGAGCGGGGGCACGGGCTGGCCCACCGATCCGATGCGCTTGAGCGCCTCGCCCTTGGGCATCGAGCAGAAGGCCGGCCCCGCCTCGGTCATGCCGTAGCTGTTGGAGACCGACGCCTCGGGCATGCGCTCCTGCAGGGCGCGCAGCGTGGCGGGCGCGAGCGGAGCGCTACCGATGGCGCAGATGGCGATGGAAGAGAGCTCGGCCTCGGCGAAGCGCGGGTGCGACACGATGAGCTGGGCCATGGACGGCACGAGGAACACGAACTGGGGCCGGAGCTCGTCGACCACCTCGAGCCACCGGCCGGCGTCGAACTTGGGTTGGTAGACGCCGAACAGCCCGAGCTGCATGGGGTTGTAGATGAACCCGATGCCGGCGAAGGTGAACAGCGGGCTGGCGTGCAGCCAGCACTGGCCCGAGTAGGTGGGGTTGGGCGCCCCGGGGATGAGTGCCACGTTGCGGTGGCGGATGGCGACACCCTTGGGGAGCCCCGTCGTGCCCGACGTGTAGAGGATGTCGGCGAGGTCGTCGCCGTCCACGTCGACCTGGAACGTCGTCGCGTCGTCTGAGCCGGCGACGCCCCACATCCAGGGGGCCGCGGTGGCGTCGTCGTGCGCAGCGGGGGCGACGATCACATGGTGGAGGGTGCCGAGCGCATCCGCCAACCGATGGGCGAGGGGTGCCAGTTCGGTGTCGGTCAGGACGACCCGAACCTCGGCGTGACCGAGGAGGCGCTCGAGCTCGCCGTCGGTGAGCCGCGTGTTGGTGGGGACGGCGACCGCCCCCGCTTTGTGCACCGCCGAGTAGCCGACCATGAAGCGAAGCGCCTCTTCGGCCCGCAGGTAGATCGACACCCGGTCGCCCTTGGCGACCCCCATCGCCACCAGGGCGCGGGCCAGGCGGTTGGACTCCGCCTCCCACTCGGCGAAGGTCATCGCGCCCCCGTCGGTCACCTGGTAGGCGACCTTGTCGGGAAAGGCCGCCGCCATGGCGCGCAGGTGGTCGGTGAGGAGGGTGGTCACAGGCCGCCGTCGAGCGACGCGGTCCGGTGCTGGAAGCGCCAGCCGTCGGGCGTCCGTACGAGCTCGTCGTGGTAGCGGCCGGTGCGCTGGAGCCGGGACCGGCGCTTCTCGGGAGGGGTGTCGGCCGAGGGTCGGTTCACCACGAGCAGGGTCACGTCCTGCACGGCGCGGTCGCCGTCGACCTCGACGATGGCGTCCACCGTCACGTGCACGATGCCGTACGGGGTGCGCCGCACCATCTCGGCCAGCGCCTCGCGCCCCCGGGTGGTCGGGCCGCCATCGATCTCCATGGCCCCGTCCTCGGTGAACGTGGCGGCGAAACCCTCGGGGTCGCCGTCGTCGAAACAGCGGTTGTAGCGAGCCGTCAGCTCCCGGATCCGGGCCCGATCGACCAGCCACGCCATCGTCTCGTCCACGAGGTGAGCCCCCCTCCGCCCGAGCCCACGCCGAGGGCGCCTGACGCACCGTGCGTCACCGGCCGGGCGGCAGCGACGATACCTCGCCCCCGCCGGTTCCGAGCCTCGTCCGACGGCGGCACTGATTTCGCCGCCGGCGGGGGATGCGGCGGCGAGCGCGCCGGCGGGGAAACCGCGCGCGTGTCAGGACCGGGGAAGGGCGAAGGCGGCGATGGCGATGAAATGGAACGTGGCCCCCATGACCGTGAGGGCGTGGAACACCTCGTGGTACCCGAACACGCCCGGCACCGGGTTCGGTCGCTTCATCGCGTAGCAGACCGCCCCGATGGTGTAGCAGGCACCCCCCGCCAGGATGAGGCCGAACCCGACTCCCCCGAGACCGTCCAGGAGCTGGGGGATGATGGCGAGCGCCGACCAGCCCGCCACGATGTAGGGCACGGCGATGGCCCACTTCGGAGCGTCGAGCCACACCTGGCGGACCGCCACGCCGATGGCCCCTCCGAACCACACCAGGCACAACACCAGGATCTGCGCCCACCCGTGCACGGTGAGGCCCGCCACGGCGGTGTAGGTGCCGGCGATGGCCAGGAAGATGGTGGCGTGATCGGCGCGGCGCATGCGACGGCGACCGGCCGGGGACCAGCGGATGCGGTGGAAAGCGGCGCTCACCCCGAAGAGCGCCGCCAGCGACACGACGTACACGGTCAGCGCGGCGCGCGCCCCGTCGGTGCGGGCATGGGCCACGAGCAGGGGGCCGGCGACCAAGACGACGACAAACGAAACGAGATGGAGCCAGCCGCGCAGGACGGGACGCGGCGACGCCGGTTCCGGTGTGGTTACCGCCTCCGGTGGCTCGAGGTCTCGGGATGTGATCTGCGCGAGCGTAGCCAATGGTCCTGAGGGACCACTTTTCGGGTGTCCGCCGGTGTGTCTGACGACGTCGGCTCGCAGGTCTCTGACGACGTCGGCCCGGAGGTCTCTAGCGACTTGGGCCCGGAGGTCTCTAACGACGTGGGCCCCAAGGTCTCTTACGACCTGGGTCCGGAGACTCTTACGAGCTGGGTGGAGACTCTTACGACCTGGGACCGGAGACTCTTACGAGCTGGGTCCGGAGACTCTTACGACCTGGGACCGGAGACTCTTACGAGGCGGGGTGGCGGCGCACGGTCCGGCGGTGGCGCCATGCCATGAAGAACCCGCTGACCGGGTCGTCGGTGGTGCCGAGATCGGAGTTGCACTCCTGGCAGGTCACAGCCCGCTCACCGCAACCGCGCCACTTGGGATCTCGCATGGGAGGGTGGAAGGCCACCCACCGCCAGAAACGGACGTGGTGCCGCGTTTCGCATCCCGAACCGATCTCATCGTTGCTCACTGGCCGACTCCCCCCTCCATGAGTATGCACCGTGGGGTGTCGTCAGCGGGCGGCGCTGGGCCAGTTTTTTCGACGACGTCACGTGGTTCGACGACACCAGGCTCACGAGCCCCGATGGTAGAGCCCGAACCTGGCAGTTTTCTGTGACGGGCCGTGCTCCGGGGACCCGGGGCCGGGCCAGCGATGCACACCGGAGACCGGTCCTTTGTCCTGGGCCGGCGATGCACACCGGAGACCGGTCCTTGTCCTGGGCCGGGTCCGGTGGCTGCCCCCAAAGACGAGAATGGGTGGAAGGCGTGGTCGCGTCGTCGGTGGAAGGAGAGCCGTGATAGAGCTCGAACAGGTCGGCCCGATATGGGTCATGCACTTCCGGTTCGGCGAGAACCGGTTCAACGAGACCTTCGTGGGCGAGTTCGACGACGCCCTCGACACGGTCGAGCGCTCGGGGCTCCCGACCGCGCTGGTGACGACGGGCGAAGGCAAGTTTTACTCGAACGGGCTCGACCTCGATTGGCTCGGCGCCGCGCCCGATCCCTCCGCGTTCATGGACCAGCTGCACCGCCTGTTGGTCCGCATCCTGACCTTCCCCGCCGTGACCGTCGCCGCGGTGAACGGGCACGCCTTTGCCGCCGGGGCCATGCTGGCCACCGCGCACGACTTCATGATCATGCGTTCCGACCGGGGCTACTGGTGCCTCCCCGAGGTCGACCTGGGCCTGCCCCTCACCCCCACCATGCACGCGTTACTGGCGGCCCGACTTCCCCGCTTCACCCTGCACGAGGCCGTCACCATGGGGAGACGCTACGACGCAGAAGCTGCGATCACGGCGCACATCGCCCATGGGGGCGCACCGGAGAGCGAAGTGCTCCCGAGGGCGGCCGCGCTCGCCACCGAGCTCGCCGGCAAGGACCATGTGGTCGTGGCGCGGCACAAGGCGCTCATGTACGACGCCGTCATCCACGTGCGCGACGACTGAGCCCGATGCGCCGGTGGAGTTGTCCGCGGGCGCGTCGGTGTGAAGCTGCACGTCGTCGATATAGGGAGTATTGCGTCCGGCACCGAGCCGGAATCGCACCGAGCCGGAACCGGAGCCGGTGGGACCCACCCGGGGCGGAAGCAGAAGCCGGGCTCGGCCATCCCGGGCCGAGAGTGGGACTTTGGTCCCTACCCGTCGGCGTGGGGAGAGGCGCACGATGGCAGAGGTTGTGATGGTCGACACGAAGGAGGTGAGGCGACTGGTCCGCAGCGTCTTAGAAGAGCGCCTCTCGGGTGCTGGGCAGTGGGGCGACCTTCGGTCGCCCCGCAAAACTGATTCCCCGGTCATACAGGCGACGATCGATCCGGCAGCAGCTCCCTCGGGTCCAGTCGCGAAGACCACGGTGTTTGGAGCCGGAACGGGGGTTTACCCACGTGTTTCGAGAGCGCTGACAAATCGAAGAACGGCGCCCGCCACCCATCACGGGAGTGCGGGCGCCGTCGCGTGCGCCTACGGGCGGGTGGCGTAGACGGCGCGGGCCCGGTAGCGGATGGGTCGTTCCTCGAGCTCCTCGAGGTAGTGCGCCGTCCACCCCGCCACCCGGGCGATGGTGAAGATCGTGCGTCCCCCGTCCTCGGCCATGCCGGCGGCGCGGGTGAGGGCGGCGAGTCCCAGATCGACGTTGGGGCCGGGGATGGCCCGCTCGGCGGCCAGCGTCAGCAGTGCGTCCAGGAGCTGCCCCCGGTCCGGGGGCCACAGGTCGTCCACCAGGCCCTTGAGCACCGTGAAGCGGGGGTCGTCGCCCCGGTAGACCGAGTGCCCGAAGCCCGGAAGCCGGTGCTGCCACCGCAGTGTTTCGTCGAGGGCGCGCTCGGGGCCGAGCGCCTCGGCGTCGCGCATCAGGCCGTAGGCGAGCTGGGACGCCCCCCCGTGCAGCGGCCCCGCCACCACGCCCAGGCCGGCCAGCACGGCGTCATAGAGATCGGCGCGCGCCGACGCAGCCACTCGGACCGCCACGGTCGAGGTGGCGAGCTCGTGGTCGGCGAGCAGGATCAGCGCTGCGTTCACGGCGCGCACGAGCTCGGTGTCGGGCTCGGGCGCGAGCCGGGCGGTGAGCGTTCCCGCCACGGTGTGCTCCCAACGGGCATCGCCCAGCTCGAGCGGCGGCACCGGCCGGGGCGTGGCGCCCGCACCGGCACCTGTACCGGGACCGGGGAGGACCTCGACCATCGTCGCCACCAGCCGTCGGGCCACGACGATGACCGAGGCAGGGCGCAGGTCGGAGCGCAGGGGGTCACCCGCACCGGCCATCACGACCGCCCACCGGAGGCGGTCCGACGCGCCGAGGCCGGCCGGGGGTCGCAGGGCAAAGGGCTCCCAGGGCGCGACGGCGGGATCTCCCCGCCACAAAAGCTCGGCGGCCTGTTCGTAGGGCACGGTGGTGGCCAGCACGGTGGCGGGGGTGCCCCGGTAGACGGGACCGTCGTCTCGCAGCTGGGTGGTGGAGGTGACCACCGTGGCCAACCTGGTCTCTGTGGTCCGCCCTCCCCGAGAGCGCTTGGCGAGCGCCTCGACATCCTCGGCCGCGAACAGGCTGCGCCGGCCCTCGGGGGCGGGGTGCGACACCAGGACGCCCCGGCTGACGTAGGCGTACAGGGTCGGCAGCTTCACGCCCAGGCGCCGAGCCGCTTCGGCGCTCTCGAGCATCCGGTTCGTGGGCTCGCCACCGGGCACGCCGCCCAGTCTATGGATCAACATTGAGTTGATCAACATTTACACCACCGATCAGGGAGGAGCATCATGGTGGTGCCCGCCGTCGCGGCGGGAGCCCTTCTCGAGGAACGGAGCGTGCCCATGCCGACCGTCGTCCGAGACCTCATGTCGGCCCCACCGGTCACCTGCGAGGCCGGCACCTCGTTGGCCGACGCGGCGCGCACGATGCGCGACGCCGGCATCGGCTCGGTCATCGTGACCGAACGCGGCAAGGTCGCCGGCATCCTCACCGAACGCGACCTGTTGCGGGCCGCCGCGGCGGCGACGTCGGCGAGCGCCGAGACCGTCGAGATGTGGATGACGGCGAATCCCGACGTGCTCGGCCCCGAAGAAGAGGTCGACGCCGCCTGGACCAGCCTGGCGCATCACCAGTACCGGCACCTGCCTGTGGTGGACGGCCACGACCTCGTGGGCGTGGTGTCGTTGCGCGACCTCATGGGGGTGGCGCGCCTGCGACCGCCCGACGAGCACGGGACGGAGATCCCCGCCGGGCTCGAGGGCGTGGTGGCGGCAGAGACGGCGCTGGGCGACGTCCGCGGTGAGGAGGGGTTCTTCCACTACCGCCAGTACTCGGCGGTTGACCTGGCGGCGCGGCGGTCACTCGAGGACGTCTGGTACCTGCTCCTCGAGGGTGAGCTCCCCGATGCCCGGCATGCCCGGCAGTTCGCCGCCGAGGTCGCAGCGCTGCGTGATCTGCCTCCGGGGTTGGCGACGATCCTGCCCGAGATCGCGACCCAGGGTTCTCCCTTCGAGGTCCTGCGCACGGCGGTGTCACTCCTCGGCGCCGAGCTGGGCTGGCGCCCGACCCATGACATCGACGGTGCCGAATTGCGCGCCCAGACATTGCGGCTTTGCTCGGTCGTGCCGACGATCATGGCGGCCGCCTACAACCTCGGGGAAGGCCGGACGCCGCTGCAGCCGCGCGCCGACCTCTCCAGCGCGGCGAACTACCTGTGGATGGTGACGGGGTCAGAGCCGACGGCTGCGTCGGCGCGCGCCGTCGAGCAGTACCAGATCCTGACCATCGACCACGGGTTCAACGCGTCGACGTTCACGGCCCGTGTGATCACCTCGACCGGAGCCGACCTTGCCGCGGCGGTGTGCGGGGCGATCGGCGCCCTGTCGGGTCCGCTGCACGGCGGTGCTCCCAGCCGCGCCCTCGCCATGCTCGACGAGATCGCCACCGCGGACCGGGCCGACGCCTGGCTCCGGGACGCCGTCGAGCGCGGCGATCGCGTCATGGGATTCGGGCACCGCGTGTACAAGACCGACGATCCCCGTTCGCTGTTCCTGCGCGACGTGGCGCGCTCGATCGGGGGGCCGCTCGTCGAGCTCGCCGCCCAGGTCGAGCGCGCCGCTGTCGACGTGCTGGCGGAGATGAAGCCGGGCCGGCGGTTGTTCACCAACGTGGAGTTCTACGCCGGGGTCGTGATGTACAGCTGCGGGCTCCCCCGCGAGATGTTCACGCCGACGTTCGCGGCCGGACGCACCATCGGGTGGTCGGCGCACGTGATCGAGCAGGCCGCCCACAACCGCTTGATCCGCCCCTCGGCCCGCTACACGGGGCCGCCGCCTCCGGTGCCGGTTCCCGATCCCTGACCGGGTCGCCGTCAGACGGCGCTCCCGGTCGACTGGGCTTCCTGACCTTCGACATCAACCACGTCCTCGACGTCTCCGCCGTCGGCCTGGTGCTCGAACTGCGTCGTGTAGAGCTCGGCGTAGAGCCCACCGGCGGCGAGCAGCTCATCATGGCGACCCCGCTCCACGATCCGACCTTCCTCGACGACGAGGATCACGTCCGCCTCTCGCACGGTGGAGAGCCGGTGGGCGATCACGAGGGAGGTGCGCCCGGCCAGTGCGGTCTTGAGCGCCAGCTGCACGGCCAACTCGGACTCCGAGTCCAGATGTGCGGTGGCCTCGTCGAGGACGACGATGTCGGGCGCCTTGAGCAGCAGACGGGCGATGGCGATGCGCTGCTTCTCGCCGCCCGAGAGCCGGTAGCCGCGATCGCCCACCAAGGTGTCGAGCCCCTCGGGGAGCGACTCCACCAGGGGCAGGATGTGCGCCGCGCTCAGGGCCTCGATCAATTCGGCGTCGGTGGCGTCTGGCTTGGCGTAGCGAAGGTTGCCCCGAATGGTCTCGTGGAAGAGATGCGCATCCTGGGTGACAACGCCCACGACCTCCCCGATCGACTCCAAGGTGGCGTCCCGGACGTCCACACCGTTGATCCGCACCGCCCCGCCCCGCACGTCATAGAGCCTCGGGACGAGGTGGCTGATCGTCGTCTTCCCCGCACCCGACGGGCCCACCAGCGCCACGAGCTGTCCGGGCTGGGCCGTGAACGACACGTCGAAGAGCACCGGCTGAGACGCAGTGCGCTCCAGGACGGCGACGGACTCCAACGAGGCCAGCGACACCTCCTCGGCGCTCGGGTAGCCGAAGTCGACGTGGTCGAACTCGATGAGCGCGGGGCCGCGCGGGATCGGCACGGCGCCGGGCTTGTCGTCGATCATGGGCGGCAGGTCGAGGACCTCGAAGACCCGGTCGAATGAGACGAGGGCGGTCATCACGTCGACCTGCACGTTCGACAACGCGGTGAGCGGCCCGTACAGCCGGTTCAGATAGGCGGTCAGCGCGACGAGGGTTCCGACCAGGAGCACACCGCGCTCGGCGAGCAGGCCTCCCCAACCGTAGACCAGCGCCGTGGCGAGCGAGGCCGTGAGCAGCAACGCGGCCATGAAAACCCGGGTGTACATGGCCTGGGTGACGCCGATGTCTCGCACTCTTCCCGCCTTCGCCGAGAAGCCTTGGACCTCGTCTCGTTTGTGGCCGAAGAGCTTGACCAACAAGGCCCCCGCCACGTTGAAGCGCTCGGTCATGGTGTTGGTCATCTGGGCGTTGAGCGTGTAGGACTCGCGCGTGATGCTGGCCAGGCGCTTTCCGACGAAGCGAGCCGGCACCAGGAAGACCGGCAACAACAGCAGTGCGACCAGCGTGATCGGCCACGAGAGCCAGAACATCGCCGCCAGAGTGATGGCAACCCCGATCACGTTGCTGACCACCGACGAGAACGTGTCGGTGAACGCCTGCTGGGCGCCGAGGACGTCGTTGTTCAATCTCGACACCAGGGCTCCGGTCTGGGTGCGGGTGAAGAAGGCGATGGGCATCCTTTGAATGTGGTCGAACACGCGGGTGCGCATGTCGAAGATCAGTCCCTCACCGATGCGGGCCGACACCCAGCGTTGCCACAGCGACAGGACGGCGTCGAAGATCGCCAAACCGGCGACGAGGAGGGCGAGCGCGACGATCAGTCCTGAATGCCCCTGTCCCGGGTGCTTCCCGATTCCATTGTCGATGATGGCTCGGTAGATCAAGGGGTTGGCGGCGCCGATGACGGCGTCGATAATGATCAAGACCAGGAAGACCCCGAGCGCGAACCGATAGGGACGGGCGAAGCCGGCGATGCGGCGCACGATGCCCTTGGGCAGCTGCTGTTGGGTCACCGAGTCGTCGCGGCGCAACGATCGCATGAGGCCCATCCCCATGCCGCCGTGTGCCCCCATGCCTCCCATGCCCATGCCCATCAGTGACCTCCATCAGCTGTGCTGACGTGGCCGTGGCCGTGGCCGTGGCCGTGGCCGTGGCCGTGGCCATGTGACGTGGCGGGCCCGCAGCAGGTGACGCACGAGCCGCGCTCGCACAGGACGCCGAGCAGACCGAGGAGCTGGTGGCGCTGGGCGGCGTCGAGGCCCCCGAAGACCTCGTCAGCACTGTCGCGCCGGGCCGTCTCGAGGCGGTCGAGCAGAAGCCGACCGTCGTCGCTGAGCGCGACCAGAACCGACCGCCGGTCGCCCGGATCGGCGTGGCGGGCCACGAGCCCCGCCGATTCGAGGGCGTCGACCATGGTCGTGACCGACCGGGGGACCACGTCGAGCTGGGCGGCGAGGTCCGCCATCCGTAGCGGTCGTCCGTCGGCGGCGACCAGGCGAAGCACCCGGGCCTGAGCGTAGGTGAGGCCCAGAGGCGCGAGCTGCACGATCGACCCCCGGCGCAGCCGGCGGGCGGTGTGGGTGAGCAGCTCGGCGAGCTCGAGGGTGCTGGCGGCCGAGCCTCGGGGGCCGGTGCTATGGGTGTGAGGTGGCACCCGGGTCCTTTCGAATGCTCGGCGCCACGGTGGCCGCCAGAATGCTGAGTATAACTCGTTATGAGGGTCACTCATCATCTGGGAGGAACAAGTCACTCATCATCTGGGAGGAACAAAGGGACAAGGCGACAACAGAAACGAGAGGCTGACAACAGAAAGGACGGGAGAAGCGCCCCCGAGGTGTCGATTTCGGCCCACCTCGTTCGACGCTCGGGTAGAGAAGAGCCTCCGGCCACCGAAGCGGACGCCTCGCTCCCGATGAAAAGCCAGCCCAGACCCAGTGTGAACCGGGCCCCGAGCAACCACGAGAAGGAGTCACCATGCGATTCATGATGTTCATGCACCCCAACATCTCCGAGGACGACTGGATGCCGAGCGTCGAGGCGGTGGAGGCCATGACGAAGTACAACGAGGAGCTGACCAAAGCAGGCGTGCTGCTGGCCCTCGACGGACTGCACCCCAGCACGGAGGGGGTGCGGGTGTCGTTCCCCGGTGGGAAGCCCACCGTCACCGACGGCCCCTTCAGCGAGGCCAAGGAGGTCGTCGGCGGCTACTGGCTGATCGAGGTGAAGTCGAAGGACGAGGCCGTCGAGTGGGCGAAGCGTGCTCCTTGTGCCGATGGCCCGATCATCGAGGTCCGGCAGATCTTCGAGATGGACGAGTTCCCTCCCGAGGTCCAGAAGGCCGGCGGCCGGTAGTCCTCGGATGACGACACTCTTCCTGCCCGGAGATGGTGGCCGTGGTCAGGCGTCGGCAGCGCGGTGACGGACCCGACGTCGGGTCGTGACGCGCCCGCCGTCGAGGCGGCGCGAGGCGCCATCGACGCCGTGTGGAGGATCGAGTCGGCCCGGGTCATTGCCGGCCTGTCCCGCTACGTGGGCGATGTCGGGATGGGAGAGGACCTGGCCCATGACGCCCTGGCGGCCGCACTCGAGCAATGGCCGAAGTCCGGGCGTTCCCGACAACCCCGGCGCCTGGCTCATGACGGTGGGCAAGCGACGCGCCGTCGACGTGTTGCGACGGAGGTCGGTGCTCGAGCGCAAGCACGAGGAGCTCGGCCGTCAGATAGAGGTCCGATCAGAGGAGCTCTCGGGCCCCGAGCTCGATGATTCCGACGACGACCTCGGCGACGACCTCCTGCGTCTCATCTTCATCGCGTGCCATCCCGTCCTCGCGACCGACGCCCGAGTGGCGCTGACGCTGCGCCTCCTCGGGAGCCTGACCACCGACGAGATCGCCCGTGCCTACCTGGTCCGGGAGTCGACCGTCGCACAGCGCATCGTGCGCGCCAAGCGGACCCTCGCCGAGGCCAAGGTCCCCTTCGAGGTCCCCGAGGGCGCCGACCGAACCGCCCGCCTGGCTTCGGTGCTCGAGGTGCTCTATCTCATCTTCAACGAGGGCTACTCCGCCACCGCCGGCGACGACTGGATGCGTCCCGCACTGTGCGAGGACGCGCTTCGCCTCGGCCGGGTCCTGGCCGAGCTGCTCCCCGACGAGCCCGAGGTGCATGGCCTCGTGGCACTCATGGAGATCCAAGCGTCGCGCGCCCGTGCCCGCGTGGGCCCCTCGGGAGCGCCCATCCTGCTCCTCGATCAGGACCGTGCCCGCTGGGACCACCTCCTCATCCGGCGCGGCATGGCCGCCCTCGACCGGGCCGACAAGCTGGGCCGCGGCTTCGGTCCCTACGCGCTCCAGGCGGCCATCGCCGCCTGCCATGCGGCGGCCCCAACGGCGGCGGACACCGACTGGGTGCGCATCGCCGCCCTCTACGACGCGCTCGCGCAACTGGCGCCGTCCCCGGTGGTGGAGCTCAACCGCGCTGTGGCGTACTCCATGGCGTTCGGGCCCGACGTCGGTCTCGATCTCGTCGACGCCCTCGTGGGCGAGCCGGCGCTCAACAGCTACCACCTGCTGCCGAGCGTGCGTGGCGATCTCCTCGAGAAGCTCGGTCGCTTCGACGAAGCAGGCCGGGAGTTCGAGCGCGCCGCGCGGCTCACCCGCAACAGCCGCGAAGGCACGCTCCTCCTCGAGCGCGCCGCCGCGTCACGATCCCGACATCCGTGTTCCGGACCCACCTGATCACAGAAGCCCCCGCCCGAAAGCAGCCTGTCCGGCGTGTTGCAGGTCGTCGCTGATCACGCTCACGAGCCGAACACCCATGGTCACCGGCGGGTCCCAATTCGTGTCGACGACGCGATCGAGATCCGCGTCGGTGACGGTGTCGAGGAATCGCAACGTGCTGTCGTAGACGGCATCGTGATAGCCGATCAACAGGTCAGCGTCGGCCTTGACGGCAGCGACCTCCCCGGGACCGTGGCCGTACCCGGTGTCCCACACGTCGAAGGGGAGACCGAATCGCTCCGCCCAGCCCAAAGACGTCCAGACCTGCTCTGCCCCCGCGATGTCGGCGACGTGGTCGTCCTGGATCCGCGACAGGTGCCAGACCAACCACGCGATGGAATTGGCGGTAGGGCTCAGGCGCGTCGCCATCTCTTCGGGCGTCATTCCTTCCACCACGTCGTGCACGACGGCTCGCACCCGTCCGAAGGCATCCTTCAGTAGTTCGGCGCTCGTCATCTCGACCTCATCTCGATCCGGCAGTGTGGCGCTGCACGGTCTTGCGCGCCATCGTCATGGCTGAGACCGTTGCACCCAACAGCATCAGGGCGGCGGCGATCTCGAGCGAGATCGTAAGTCCGTGCGAGAACGCACCGTACGCGGCCTCCACGACGCGGTGCACGATGGTGGATCCGGTGACCCGTTCGGGCCCGGCCTCGGTGAGCTCGATTCCGCACGTACGAGCGAAGGGCATGGTGGCGAGCAGTTCGGCGGCGCTCGGGTCAGGACGGTCGCTCATGTCCGCACGGTAGGCGACCGCACGGGGTCAGCTCTCGATCAGGGCGGCCAGGCGCGCCATGGTCGGGTTCTCGTGGGTGAGCCAGCTGTCGTCGACACCGAGACGGGTCAACAACCGCGCGGCGCGCACCAGGATGGCCCCACTGCGCAGCGCCGCGAAGGCCTCGTACCAGTGCAGGTCGGCAACGGGCCGACCCAGTCGCGCCTCGTAGGCGGCGACGGTGGCGTCGCGTCCGGGGAACCCGGGAAGGTCCCCACCGCAGCGGTCGACCGCCATGTCGTGGAGGACGACGAACCAGGCCAGGTCGACCTCGGCCGGGCCGATCGTCGCCATCTCGAAGTCGAGCACGGCGGAGACACCCATGTCGTCTGCCACCAGGACGTTGCCGAGCTGGACGTCGCCCCACAGCAGCGACGGCGGTGGCTCGCGAGCCGGGAGGTTGGCGCGGCACCACTCGACGCCCGCCTCGAACACCGCCGGCGCGCTGCCCTCGCCCGCCCACGCCAGGTACCGGGCCCAGTGCTCGACCTCACCGGCCAGCCACCCCGAGTCGCCAGCTGGGGCGTCGGTCGCCGCCGAGCTCCGACCCGTGCGCGTGGCGAGGACACGGCCGCAGCCGAGGCGCTCCCAGTCGAGACGGTGGATCTGGGCCAGCGCGCCGACGACCTCCCCGTGCAGCCTCGCTTGGTCCTGGGGTGAGGACTCGGCGAGCCACCCCGTGCGCAGGTAGGGCTTGTCTGCCCGCACCACCCGGCCGGCGAGGCGCGGCATCACGAGGAACGGGGCTCCCACCCACCCCTCGTCCTCCTCGACGGCGAGCGGCTCCACCGCGGCGACACCGGCGTGGGCGAGGATGCTCTGCAGGCGCCCCTGCATGGCCAGGTCGTAGGAAGGGAAGAGCCCTTCGCCGTTCGGGGGCAGGCGCACCACCCACGACAAGTGCTGGCGGGGCGCACCGGGCGCCGAGCCCGGGCTCCAGTCGCCCTCCACGAAGATCGTCTCGCTCGACAGCCCTGTGGCCGGCCGGGCCAGCGGGGCGAGACGCACGTCGCGCATCTCGGGGCGCCACGACCGCACCCACCGGATCAGCCCGTCGCGCAGCGCGTCGAGGTCGCGTGGCTCGGAGATCCCCATGTGGTCCCTCAAACTATCGTCGCGTCGATGACCACCGTGGCCGAGCTCGTCCTGGCGCGCGCCGAGGACGACCACACCGGCCTGCGTTTCGAGGACGAGTCCTGGACCTGGCGCCAGGTCGTGGCGCAGTGCACGACCCGGGCCCGCATGTTGGGCACCCTGCGCCGTCCGGGGCCGTTCCACGTGGGCGTGCTCCTCGAGAACGTGCCCGAGTATCTCTTTCTCCTCGGTGGTGCCGCGCTGGCCGGCGCCACCGTGGTGGGGATCAACCCCACCCGGCGGGGGGCGGAGCTGGCGCGTGACATCGCTCATACCGACTGCCAGCTCATCGTCACCGACGCCGCCCAGAGCGCGCTCCTCGACGGGCTCGATACCGGTGTCGAGACGGCCCGGGTCCTGCAGCTGCGACGCCCCCGGCTACCCTCCGGCGTCCGCCGACCCCGTCATACGACCCGAGGCGACAGCCGCGGCGACACCCGGCACTTCACCGTCCGACGCGCCACACCCCGGGCCCGACACCCTGTACCTCCTCCTGTTCACCTCGGGGTCGACGGGGGCACCCAAGGCGGTGCGCGTCAGCCAGGGTCGGATGGCGAGCCAGGCAAGCGTCATGGCCGGCGGCTCGGGGTTCGGGCCCGGAGACGTCATGTACTGCGCCATGCCCATGTTCCACGGCAACGCCCTCAACACCTGCGTGGTGCCTGCCGTCGCGGCGGGGGCGGAGCTCGTGCTGCGGCGCCGCTTCTCGGCGTCGGGCTTCCTTCCCGACGTCCGGCACTACGGCGTCACCTATTTCAACTACGTGGGCCGGGCCCTGGCCTACGTGCTCGCCACACCGCCGCTGCCCGACGACGCCGACAACACCCTGCGCTTCGGTTTCGGCACCGACGCCTCGCCCCAGGACATCTCGACGTTCAAGCGCCGCTTCGCCTGTCCCGTCGTCGAGGGCTACGGGTCGAGCGAGGGGGCCATCGCCATGTCACGGGTCCCGGGGACGCCGCGCCAGGCCATGGGCAAGCCACCGCCGGGAACCGACGTCGTGATCGTCGACCCCACGAGCGCCGAGGAGTGCCCGCCCGCCGACTTCGACGCCGAGGGGAAGCTGCGCAACGCGTCCGAAGCAATCGGGGAGATCGTGAGTCGCGACGGCGTATCGCGCTTCGAGGGCTACTACGCCAACGACGAGGCGGACGCCGAGCGCACCCGCCGCGGATGGTTCTGGTCCGGCGACCTCGGCTATCGCGACGCAGACGGCTTCTTCTACTTCGCGGGCCGCACCGCGGACTGGCTGCGCGTCGACGGCGAGAACTTCGCGGCGGCGCCCGTCGAGAGGATCCTCAGCCGCTTTCCGGGTGTCGTCACCGCGGTGGTGCTCCCCGTGCCCGACCCCCGCACCGGCGACCAGGCGCTGGCCGCCCTCGAGATGGCCGATCCCGACACCTTCGACGCCGACGCCTTCGGGGAATTCCTCGAAGGACAGAGCGACCTGGGGACGAAATGGGCGCCCCGTTTCGTCCGCATCACCGACCGCATCCCACTCACCGGCTCCGGCAAGGTCGACAAGCGCCCCCTGCGCCGCCAGTACTGGAACACCTCCGACCCCGTGTGGTGGCGGCCCTTTGCGTCCCGGGGGGGTGGACGTCCTTCTGGGTACCGCCGATTGACACCTGACGACGTGGACGCGCTCGAGTCCGAGTTCGAGGAGCACGGCCGTCGGGCACTGCTCGAGATGTGACGGCGATGCCTGCGCAGGACGCCGCCGACATGAGCGGCCGCACCGTGCTCGTCACGGGGGCCAACACCGGCAACGGCCGGGCCACGGCAACTGAGCTCGCCCGGCGCGGCGCCCGCCTGCACATCGCGTGTCGCTCCGCGCAACGGGCCCAACCCGTCATCGACGCCATCACCACGGCCCACGGACCCGACGCGGCGAGCTTTCTGGCGCTCGATCTCTCCGACCTGGCCTCGGTGCGCGCCGCCGCCGACAGCTACGTCGCTTCGGGCGAGCCGCTGCACGTGCTGATCGACAACGCCGGGGTGGCGGGCCGGCGGGGGCTGACGACCGACGGCTTCGAGATGGCCTTCGGAGTCAACCATCTCGGCCACTTCCTGTTCACAACGCTCCTGCTCGACACCCTGCGCCGCAGTGCCCCGGCCCGGGTGGTCGTGGTGGCGAGTGACGCCCACTACCAGGCCCGCGGTGTCGACTTCGATGCCGTACGCCGGCCCACGTCCAGCCTCACGGGCCTCTCGGAGTACGGCGTGTCCAAGTTGTGCAACGTGCTGTTCGCCTAGGAGCTCGCTCGCCGCACGAGTGCCGAGACGAATGCCATCGCCGGGTCAGATCCCGTCACCACCTATGCGCTTCACCCCGGGGTGATCGGCTCCGACATCTGGCGCCGGCTGCCGTGGCCCCTCGAGCCCCTCCTCAAACGCATCTTGAAGTCTCCCGAGGAGGGCGCGCGCTGCGTCGGTGTACTGCGCCACCGATCCCGCGCTGGTCGGGTGTCACGGGTCGCTACTACGACGAAGGCGCGGAGCGCGCTCCGTCGGAGCGGGCCACCCCCGAGCTCGCCGCCGAGTTGTGGGAGCGCAGCCTCGCCTGGACCGAGTCCTGACCGCGTCTGAACCGAGTCCTGACCGCGTCGTGACCGCGTCCCCGGGCTCCATCGCCTGGTCACGAACGCCCGAGACCCCGTTGTCCGCTTTCTCCCTCCGGGGTCGGGTGGCCTACTGTGGGCTCGGAGAAGGAGGACGCTCATGGGACTCATGGACAAGGTCAAGGCCCAGGCGACACAGCTCGCCGACAAGGCCCAACAGGCGGGACAGGCGGGACAGGCGAAGCTCGCCGACATCCAGGCCAAGCGCAAGGGCGATGCGCTGCTGCTCGAGTTGGGGGGCATCACCTACACCCAGCGCATGGGGCGCGCCGATGCCGGCGCCGAGGTCCGGGCGACCGAGATCATCGGTCTCGTCCAGGCGTTCGAGGCCGAGCACGGGCCGGTGCAGGTGACCTCCGCCAACGCCGCGGTGGCCGAGACGACCGGCGTCGTCGACCCCGGCGGCACGATCCCGACGTCGTCCTCGATCCCGACGGCGACGTCGACCCCGACCGCGGCCCCCCCGGCTCCGGCCCCTCCCACGGCTTCGACCGGACCCCTGCCGCAGGCGCAGTACGGCACGGGCGAAAGCTGAGGCACGTCGTTGGGTTGGGAGTTCTCCACCGATCCGGAGTTCCAGGCCAAGCTCGATTGGACCGACACCTTCGTCCGCGAGGAGGTCGAGCCGCTCGACCTGTTGTGGGGTGATCGCACCTTTCATCCCCTCGACGACAAGCTCCGCAAGATCGTCGACCCTCTGAAGCAACGCGTCCGGGAGCAGAAACTGTGGGCGTGCCATCTCGGTCCCGAGCTCGGGGGCGAGGGGTACGGCCAGGTGAAGCTGTCGCTCATGAACGAGATCCTGGGCCGGAGCCGGTGGGCCCCGATCATCTTCGGGTGCCAGGCGCCGGACACGGGCAACGCCGAGATCATCGCCCACTACGGCACCGACGAGCAGAAGGAGCGCTACCTGCGACCGTTGCTCGACGGTGAGATCTTCTCGTCGTACTCGATGACCGAGCCTCAAGGAGGGTCCGACCCCACCCGCTTCGAGACGCGGGCCCGGCGTGACGGGGACGAATGGGTCATCGACGGATGGAAGTTCTTCTCGTCGAACGCCAGGACGTCGGCGTTTCTCATCGTTATGGCGGTGACCGATCCTGACGTGAGCGCGTACCAGGGGATGTCGATGTTCCTCGTGCCCACCGACACGCCCGGGGTGGACATCGTGCGCAACATCGGCCTCATGGGCGAGCACTTCGGCGACGGCCACGAGGGGATGCACGCCCTCATCCACTACAACGAGGTGCGCGTGCCGGCCCAGAGCCTGCTCGGCGGCGAGGGCCAGGCCTTCGCCATCGCCCAGACCCGTCTCGGTGGCGGGCGCATCCACCACGCCATGCGGACCGTGGGGGTGTGCCAGAAGGCTCTCGACATGATGTGCGAGCGGGCCCTGTCGCGCCACACCCAGGGCAGCATCCTGGCCGACAAGCAGACGGTCCAGAACTACATCGCCGACTCCTACGCGCAGCTCATGCAGTTCCGGCTCTTCGTGTTGTACGTGGCGTGGGAGATCGACCGGTACCAGGACTACCGCAAGGTCCGCCACGACATCGCCGCGGTCAAGGTGCTCACCGCGCAGGTCCTGCACGACATCGTGCAGCGCTCCATCCAGGTGCACGGCGCCCTCGGTGTCTCGAACGAGCTTCCCCTCGGTGGCTACTGGATGATGGTTCCGATCATGGGGCTCGTCGACGGGCCCAGCGAGGTGCACCGCGTCACCGGTGGCCCGCCAGATCCTGAAGCGGTATCAGGCTGCGCCCGGCGCATGGCCCACCGAGCACCTACCCGAGAAGCTCGCCGCGGCGCGTGCCAAGTTCGCCGAGCACCTCGAGCACGAGGTCGCCAACCAGTGACCGACTCGCTCGCCGACGCCACCGACGACCCGGTTGTCGACGACGAGGTTCGCACGCGCGGTCTCGTCGATCCCGAGCGGCTGCGGGCGTTCTTCGACGAGCACGGCCTGCCCGGTGCGGGCGAGCCGGTCGAAGCCACCTTCATCACCGGCGGCGCTTCCAACGAGCTGTTCGAGATCCGGCGCGGCGGGCACCGCATGGCGCTGCGCCGTCCCCCCGCGTCGTGCCCGCGGGTCGCAACGAGACCATGTTGCGCGAGTACCGCTTGCTCGCCGCGTTGGCCGACACCGACGTGCCCCACGCCCGGGTCCTGGCGGTGTGCGACGACCCTGCCCTCATGGGGGGCTGCTTCTATCTGATGGAGTACGTCGACGGATGGTCCCCCATGGGTGGTGGGGGCTGGCCCGACCCCTTCGACACCGACCTCGAGGCCCGCCGCGGCCTGGCGTTCCAGCTCGTCGACGGCATCGCCAAGTTGGCCCGCGTCGACTGGCGGGCCCGCGGCCTCGAGGGCTTCGGCCGTCCCGACGGCTTCCACGAACGCCAGGTCGACCGGTGGATGAGCCATCTCGCCGCCGTGCAGTTCCGCGACATCCCGGGGCTCGACACCGCCGCGGCGTGGTTGCGGGGCCATCAACCTCGGAACTACGAGCCGGGGATCATGCACGGCGACTACCAGTTCGCCAACGTGATGTTCCGCCACGGCACCCCCGCCCGCCTCGCTGCGATCGTCGACTGGGAGATGGCGACGGTGGGTGACCCGCTCCTCGACCTCGGGTGGGTGATCCAGGGCTGGCTCGACGAGGACGAGGAACGCACCACCGGTAGTTACGTGGATTACACGGGCATGCCGTCGCGCCACGAGCTCCTCGACTACTACTCGCGAGAGCGGGCGCGACACCGACGAGATCGACTACTACGTCATCCTGGCCCGCTTCAAGCTGGCCGTCGTCCTCGAGGCCGGCTACGCGCGCGTGGTGCAGGGAACGGCCGACAATCCCAAGATGGAGGCGTTCGGCGACGTCGTGCTGAACCTGGCCGAGAGGGCGGCGGACCTCGCGTCGACCACGTCTCTTCACTGAGGGTACGCACGTCGGTGGACAGGGACCGCTTCGACCTCACCGGCAAGGTGGCGCTCGTGACCGGCGGCAGCCGGGGGCTGGGACGCTCCATGGTGCTCGGGTTCGCCGCCGCCGGCGCCGATGTCGTGGTGGCCAGCCGCAAGCTCGATGCCTGTCGGGCCGTGGCCGGCGAGGTGGAGGCGATGGGCCGCCGGGCGCTCCCCTGGTCGTGCAACGTGTCGAACTGGGACGAGCTCGAGCCGCTGGCCGACGCCGCCTACGACACGTTCGGTCGCGTCGACGTGCTCGTCAACAACGCCGGGATGTCCCTGCTCTACGGGGACGTGACCGAGGTCACCGAGGCCATGTGGGACAAGGTCGTGAACCTGAACCTGAAGGGCGTGTTCCGGCTCACCGCGCTCGTCGGCAGCCGCATGGTGCGCGACGGCGGAGGATCGGTGATCAACGTGTCCAGTGTGGGGTCGATCCGGCCCAACGCGGCCATCCTGCCCTATGCGGCCGCCAAGGCCGGGGTGAATTCGTTGACGGTGGGATTCGCGCAGGCGCTAGGGCCGACGGTGCGCGTCAACTGCATCATGGCGGGGCCGTTCCTCACCGACGTGACCAAGGCCTGGGACGAAGAGGTCTTCGCGACCGGTGCGCAACGCCATGCCCTGAAGCGGTTCGGCGATCCCGACGAGGTGGTCGGCACCGCGCTCTATTTCGCCAGTGACGCCTCGAGCTTCACCACCGGACAGCTCCTGCGCGTGGACGGTGGCATTCCCTGATCGCTGTCCATCGATGTCCATCGCTGTCCAACGGTTGCCATCGATCGATATCGGTGGCCCTGTGGAGGCGTCGTCTCGTGGGTCAGTCAACCTGGTCCTGTGATCGACTCGAGGCGGTCGAGAAGGGGGAGCTGACCGGTCAGGAGCTTCGTGCGGGCCTCGTCGAGGGAGAACCACGCCGCTTTGTCGACCTCGGGGAAGGTGCGTTGTTCTCCGGAGCGGGGCGGCCACTCCATTTCGAACACGTTGCTCGTAGTGGCACGGGCGTCGAGGTCGCCGAGTACCGCCCAGGCCCGGACCCGCTTTCCTCCCGCCTGTCGAACCTCACCGAGGTCGTGACGCGGTCCCGACGGGGCGCGTAGGCCGAGCTCTTCGGCGAACTCCGTCTCGGCGTGCGCGGCGGGATCGTCGCCCTCGTCGTACTCGCCTTTGGGGATCGACCACGCGCCGGCGTCCTTGCGCGCCCAGAACGGGCCGCCGGGATGCACGAGAAGCACCTCGATGGCTCCGGCCGCGCTCACGCGGTACAGGAGGAGCCCCGCACTCACCTTCGGCACGGTCGCCTCACCGTCTAGTGCCCGCGTGGGACCGGATTCTGTAGGACCGGACGGGAGAAATCCGGGTGCTCTCACCTAGAGAGCTGTGTGTTCGCAACACCACATGGCGTCGTATTCCCAAGTGAGGCGGCTGCTCGTTGCCGACGCAAATCATATGTCTCGGTGTGGTGCGGACGCCCACGCAGAGCGATTGGCACGCTTCCCCCGTGTTCACTACGGTCGCCCCGGGTGCCCTGCCGGGCGGCGGAGCAAGCGGAGGAGACGGACAGCGCCATCGTTCGCGCGCCGCGACGTCGTGTCGTAGAGCAACCGACTGCAGCGACACGGACAGCTCGCCCCGAACGACCATGAGCCGCGAACCACTTCCCCCCATTCACCCCAACCGTGCGGTGCGGCGACAGAACGCCCGTCGTCCCGCCGGCCGCACGATCGCGCGTCTCGGCCTGATGGTGTCGCTGCCGGGAGCGGCGGTGCTGGCGGCGACAGCGGCCCAGTGCGGTCGCGGCGGCAGGGACCCGGCACTCGCCCCACGGGCCCGCCGTGCCGCGTCAGCTCCGCAAGGAGTCCCCGCTGGTGGCGATGCGCAAGATTCTCGAGAACGAGAAGTCCACCGGCACACTCGCCAAGGCGAAGCCCTCACCCCCGACGACACAGCCGCCGCCGCCGAGCACGACCGCCCCGTCCCCTCCGTTGGCGGCCGTGGCCGCGGCGCCTCCTCCTCCTGCGCCCGCCCCCCGGACGGTGGCGCCGCCACCCACGACCGTGGTGCATGCCGCGCCCGTCGTCCACCCCGCCCCGGTGGTGGTGCACCCCGCCCCCGTGGTGCACCCGCCGGCGCCCGCCGTCAGCCACGGGATCGTGCCTCCCGCCAACCCCCCGGCGAGCATCGCCCCCACCCCGTTGTTCGAGACCGCCTGTCTGGCGGCGGGTCCCCTGTCAGCGCCGTGTGTGGAGGCCACGTTGCAGGCCACCGACAGTGCCCGCGCCCGCGAAGGCCTCGCGCCCATGACCCTGCCGGGCGATTACTCGACGCTCACCGCGGCCGAGCAGCTCTTCGTGCTGGCCGACACCGAGCGCGTCGACCGAGGGCTCCCGCCCGCCGTGGGGCTCGTCAACGAGCTCGACCAGGACGCGCTGGCCGCGGCCGCGGCCGATGCCGATCCCACGCCGGCGATCGTCCCTCCGGGCGTGAGCATCTTGCGGTGGGCGTCGAACTGGAGCGAGAACGCCGGAGCACTCGGGTCGAATTACAACTGGATGTACGACGACGGGCCGGGTTCGGGGAACCTCGCCTGCGGCGGCGGCGGGAGCGGATGTTGGGGACATCGCGACAACATCCTGGGCTTCAGTGCCTCCCAGCTGGCCGCGTCGGGTGGGATCCTCGTCATGGGCGCCGGCGAGGCCGCCCCGGCGGCGGCGAAGCCGTGGATGAGCGACACCGAGCTCTTCGCCGTGGTCACCCGCAGCCCGGCGTTCTACATCTACACCTGGGGACAGGCCGTGGCGTCGGGGGCCCACTGACCCGACTGCGTCGCCACTGACTGGGTCGCGACCGGTTGCGTCGTGACCGCCTCTGTCACACCGACCAGCCGAGACTTCCCGGGCACACCTGCAAGTTGCCCATGTAGGTCCCCGGTGGGAACGCATTCCCCCAGTCGCTCCACCCGTAGTCCGATGCGTGCTGGGGTCGGACACCTGTGCTGCTGTCTCGCACGGAGTGGCTGTCCCTGCCGGGCGTGGCGCGACTTCGGGAGCGTGCGCAGCGAGGACGACCGTCGCCCCGACGGCGAGGGCCGCGGCCATGAGCCTGGGGGTGAGGGCGGTCAACGCAGGCGCTCGATCGGGCAGGTGGAGGAGACGCTCCGCACTGCCCGACTGAGGGGAGTTGTCTCCCGCCTCAGCCGGTGGTGATCCTTGGTCCGTCTGGGCGCGCGAGCAGAAGCTCACGGACCGAGGATCTGGCGCTCGTGCGTCGCCGGCGTGCGCTCGACAGTCCCAGCAGGAGAAGGCCGAAGGCGACCATCGAACCACCGAGAATCGGGATGCGGGGGTTGATCCCGGTGAAGGGGAGCGTGCCGCTGCCCGTCGTGCCGCTCGGTGTTCCCGATCCTGTCCCACCTGGTGTTGCGGTGCCGGCACCCGTCTTGGCTCCCGCGCCGGTCGGGCTGGGGGTCTTGGCACTGGCCTTGGCCGTTCCGCCCGCCGCCGTCGTCACCGTCGTTCCTCCCGACGTGGAGCACGCCGGCTTCGTGATGGTGTCGGTGTCCAGGGTGACCGCGCCGTTGCGGGCGAGCAGTCGACCGTTGATGGTCGTGCCCGTGGTCACCGAGATCGACGTCAGCGCCAGGATGGTGCCGCGGAAGGTGGATCCGGTGCCCAAGGTGGCCGAGCTCCCGACTTGCCAGAAGACGTTGCTCGCCTGGGCTCCGTTGATCAGGTTCACGCTGCTCGTCGAGGCCGTGATGAGGGTGGAGCCGGCCTGGAAGACGAAGAGTGCGTTGGGGTTCCCGCCACCGTTGAGCGTCACCGTTCCGGTGAGCCCCATCGAGGAGGCGGAGTTGTAGGTGCCCGGGTTCAGGGTCTGTCCGCCGAGGTCGGCGGGGACCGTGGTCGTCGGGCTCTCGCCCGAGGCGGTGTTGTACGCCGTCACGAGGTCGTTCTTGGCGCCCTGGGTGACCGCGTCGGCGTCGTGATTGGTGCCGGTGATCGTCATCGAGGCGGTCCCGCTTTCCGCCGGGGTCGGGAACGTTCCGACGTCGCCGTTGACCGTCGTCGGGCCCGTGTTCGTGATGCCGCTGCCGGCGATGACGGCGAAACTGCCCACCGTGCCGAGGCCGACCGGTGTCTGCGCGGCGTCGGCACTGACAGCCGGGGCGAGGACGGCGACGCCGGCGAGGATGACGGTCACCGGTACCAGCCAGGTGGAGAGGTGGCGGGGGCGGGTGCCCCTACCGACAGAGGACGGGACTGCTCGGCGTGAAACCATGGACGTGCCTCTTCCGTTGGATGGGGAGAGGACACGTCGAGCCTCGGCGACGGGAGCTGGAGTCCGGCCCCCTGTCTTAACCAGGCGCCCCTCTCAGGGGTCTTGGCTACTCATCGACCGCTAGAGCGTGTGCTTTAGCGACCGTTGCACAATGACGACACACCGTGAACGCAGTCGGCCACGGTGGGAACGTTCTGTTCCTAATGCGGCGGTAGCGTGTCGTCATTGTGTGTGGGTGAGCATGTTTGTGAATGTCCGGAACGCGCCCATCGGTGGTTCGACAATGCTTGAACGGCGCGTGATCGCACCGTTACACTTCCTGTTCGCACTACGTACCGAGTCCTCCGCCCAGTCCTTGCCGCCTGCTTTTGCAGCTTGCCCAGGGGGTCTCATGGAGATCGAGCGGCGACTCTCAGACGTCCTCAGGGAGTTCGCGAGGACCTTGGTCACGGATTTCCCGATTCAGGCGATTTTGGACCACTTGGTGGTTCGCATCGTCGACGTCCTGCCCATCAGCGCGGCGGGCGTGACGCTGATCGCTGCCCGGATCCGATCCCCACTACATCGCCGCGTCGGATGACGCCGCCATGCGCCTCGAGGAGCTCCAGACCGAGTTGGGCGAGGGCCCGTGTCTCGTGGCCTACCGGAAGGGTGAAGCGGTCGTCGTGCCCGACCTGCGCGCCGATGACCGTTTCCCCCGGTTCTCGGCCCGAGCGATCGAGGAGGGACTCGGTGCGGTCTTCACCTTTCCGTTGCGTCACGACGACCACCAGCTCGGCGCGCTCGATCTCTACCGCACCAACCCGGGGTCCATGAACGCCGGCGCGATGACCGCCGCCCCGACCTTGGCCGATGTCACCGCCGCCTATCTCCTCAACGCCCAGCCACGGTCCGACCTCCGGGAGTCCTCCGACCGGGCCAGGGAGACCGCGTCCACGATGCGCTGACGGGACTGCCCAACCGGACCCTGCTGGTCCACCGCCTCGTGCACGCCCTCCTCCGGTGCCGGCGGTCCGAGAAGCTGGTGGCGATCCTGTTCGCCGATCTCGACCGGTTCAAGGTGATCAACGACACCTACGGCCATCACGTCGGCGATGAGCTCCTCGTGGCGGTGGCGGGACGCCTGACCGAGCTCCAGCGACCCGGTGACACGTTGGCCCGCTTGGCGGGCGACGAGTTCATCGTCTTGTGCGAGGACCTCGAACACACGTCGCAGGTCGAGCCCGTTGCCACCAGGATCGACGAGGCGCTGGGCCGACCCTTCGTGCTGTCAGGGATCAAGGTCCAGGTCAGTGCCAGCGTGGGCATCGCCTTCGCCGGCCGGGGGGACGACGTTCCCGAGCACATCCTCCAGGACGCGGACACGGCGATGTACCAGGCCAAACGCAGGGGAGGGGCGCGCCACGAGATGGTCGACGTGGGTGAGCAGCGCCCGGCCGAGAACCGGGCCGCACTCAACCGCGACCTGCGCGGTGCGTTGGCACGCCGTGAACTGCGCACCGAGTACCAGCCCATCGTCGCCACCGCCGACGGGCGGATCACCGGGGTCGAGGCCCTGCTGCGCTGGGCGCACCCCATGCGCGGAATCGTGGCTCCCGACACGATCGTCCCGCTCGCCGAGCAGTCGGGCCTCATCGTCGACATCGGGCGCTGGGTGCTCATGTAGGCCTGTATCGACCTGCACCGGTGGCAACGCCACGACCACCACGAGGACCTCGAGATGTGCGTCAACATCTCGTCCTCCCAATTGATGGCACCGGAGTTCGCCTCCACCGTCGCCGATGTCCTGACCAAGACCCGTACCGACCCGAGTGCGGTGACCCTCGAGGTCACCGAGAGCGTCTTCATCCAGGACAGCGACCGTGCTCTGACCGTGCTCAACGACCTCCGACGCCTCGGGGTCAAGCTCGCCCTCGACGACTTCGGGACCGGCTACTCGTCGCTCAGCTACCTCAAGCAGTTCCCGGTCAACATCGTCAAGATCGATCGGGCCTTCATCGCCGACCTGGGTCGTGAACCAACCAGCCGCCTCATCGTCAGTGCCATCGTCAGGCTGGCGCACAGCCTGCACATGTCCGTGGTCGCCGAAGGCATCGAGTCCGAGGCGCAATTCACCGAGGTGGTCGCGCTCGATTGCGACGGCTATCAGGGCTATTTCTTCGCCCGGCCGGCGTCGGCAGACGTCCTCGACTCGCTGATGGCGACGGCCCTGTCAGCGTGAACGAACGACCGCGAGGACCCCGGCTTCTCGCCTAGGGGGAGATCAGCACTCAGGTTCGTCTCCCGGCGCGCCGACCTTATGAAGAGGAATTGGACGCCAGGCCGCTCCCGAGACAACGGCACGCCTGCACCCGGAAGGCTGCCCATGCCAGTAGCGACGGCGACCACCGCCGAGCCTGTCGACCCCAAGGTGCTGTTGAACGTCTTGGAACAGGTCAAGGCCGGTGACTTCACCGCCCGCATGCCCTTGGAATGGACAGGCGTGGCCGGCAAGGTGGCCGACGGTCTCAACGACGTCATCATCGCCAACCAGGTGCTTGAGGCAGAACTGGCCCGGGTCAGCGAGGTCGTCGGCGAGCAGGGCAGGCTGTCGCAGCGCGTCGTCCTGGGGGGCTCGGCACGGAGCTGGTCCGGGAGCGTGCAATCGGTCAACAACCTGATCGAGGCCCTGGTACGCCCCACCAGCGAGATGCAGCGCGTCATCGGCGCCGTCGCCGACGGCGACCTGAGTAAGAAGGTCGCCGTCGAGGTCCAAGGCGAGATGCTCGAGCTCAAGAACACCATCAACGCCATGGTCGACCAGCTCAACGGGTTCGTGTCCGAGTTGACCCGGGTGGCGCGCGAGGTCGGCACCGAGGGCAAGCTGGGCCAGGCCGCGGCGGTCACCATCGAGGTCGGGGGTGTGTGGAAGGACCTCACCGACAACGTCAACCTCATGGCCGGCAACCTGACCGGGCAGGTGCAGGAACATCGCCGAGGTGACCACGGCGGTGGCGAACGGCGACCTCAGCAAGAAGATCTCGATCGACGTGAAAGGCGAGTTCCTTCAGCTCAAGAACACCGTCAACGCCATGGTCGACCAGCTCAACGCCTTCGCAGGTGAGGTGACCCGGGTGGCGCGCGAGGTGGGCGTCGAGGGAAAGCTCGGCGGCCAAGCGCAGTCCAAAGAGGTCGCCGGGGTCTGGAAAGACCTCACCGACAACGTGAATCAGCTGGCCGCCAACCTGACCAACCAGGTCCGGGCCATCGCCGAGGTGGCCACGGCCGTGACCGAGGGCGACCTGACGCGACAAGTCTCGATGGAGGCCAGCGGCGAGGTGGCGGGACTGAAGGACACGCTCAACGAGATGATCCGCAATCTCCGCGAGACGACCAGACAGAACGTCGAGCAGGACTGGTTGAAGACGAACCGGGAGCGCTTCACCCGCATGCTCCAGGGCCAGGACAACCTGGGCACCGTGTCGAACATGATCTTGTCCGAGCTGGCCACGCTGGTGTCGGTCCAGCACGGCGTCTTCTATTCGATGACCAACCCCACCGACGGCAGCGAAGCCGTCCTCGAGTTCCAGGCCGGCTACGGCTTCGAAGAGCGCCGGCACCTGGCGACCTCGTTCCGCCTCGGTGAAGGCCTCGTGGGCCAGTGCGGCAAGGAGAAGAAGCGAATCCTGCTCACCGAGGTTCCCGGCGACTACGTCCGGATCAGCTCGGGACTCGGTGCCTCCACCCCCCTCAACATCGTCGCCATCCCCGTCCTGTTCGAGGGGACGCTGTGCGCGGTCATCGAGCTCGCCTCGTTCTCGTCGTTCTCGGTCACTCACCAGACGTTTCTCGACTCGATCACCGAGAGCATTGGGATCGTGCTCAGCACCATCCAGGCCTCGGCCCTCACCGACACCCTGCTCCAGCAAGCCCAGTCCCTGGCCGAGGAACTCCGTTCCCAGCAAGGCGAGCTGCGCGAATCCAACGAGGGCCTGGAGCGTCAGGCCACGCTGCTCGCCGAGCGCAACCGGGAAGCCTCGAACAGGAACCAGGAAATCGAGCAATCGAAGCGGCTCCTCGAGGAGAAGGCCGCCCAGCTGGCCATCTCCTCGAAGTACAAGTCCGAGTTCATCGCCAACATGTCGCACGAGCTCCGGACCCCGTTGAACAGCCTCCTGATCCTGGCCGAGCAGCTCAAGGACAATCCCGATCACAACATGACCGACACCCAGGTCCAGTACGCCTCCGTGATCTGCACATCGGGCAAGGAGCTCATGGTCCTGCTCAACAGCATCCTGGATCTCGCCAAGGTCGAGTCCGGGACCATCGAGCCCGAGCTAGCGGAATGCTCGGTCGCAACGCTCCGCAGTGCGCTGCTCAACGAGTTCGAGCTCGTCGCCAAGGGAAAGGGCCTCGCCTACTCGATCGACATCTCGCCCGACACTCCCGAAGCCATCGTCACCGACGTGCAGCGCCTCCGTCAGATCCTCAAGAACCTGCTCGCCAACGCCTTCAAATTCACCGAACGCGGCATTGTCCACGTTGATGTCAGTGTGGCCACCACGGGACCGCGCCGCGATCGAGGGTCGCTCGGGACCACCTCGTCGTACCTGGCGTTCGCTGTCAGCGACACGGGAATCGGTATCGACGGCGAGCAGCAGCACCGGATCTTCGAAGCCTTCGCCCAGGGGGACGGCACCACCGCCCGGCTGTATGGAGGAACCGGCCTCGGTCTTTCGATCAGTCGCGAGCTGGCCGGCCTCCTCGGGGGCGAGATCACTCTCACCAGCAACCCTGGTCAAGGAAGCACGTTCACCCTCTATGTCCCGACGGCGGTCAGCGCCCCACGGGCCGCGCCCTTGGTTGGTGCTGCGCGCGTCTTGCTCCGGCACCGGCGACACCATCTGCCGCGTCCGGTGTTAGGCCCGTGCAGCCGCCATCCACCTCCAGTGCTGACGCCGGGGAGCCTGACCTCGGGACCGCCGTGCCGCGCCCGGATCGCCGTACATCGCGACGGATTGACAGACGATGACCTTGCGGGGACGAAGATCCTCGTCGTCGACGACGACTATCGCAACATCTTCGCCATGTCCGCGCTCCTCGAGCGTGCCAACGTGGAAGTGCTCACCGCCGAGAGCGGCTCTGAGGCACTCGCCACGCTCAATAGCGTGCCCGACGTGTCCATCGTCCTGATGGACATCATGATGCCGATCATGGATGGATACGAGACGATGCGGGCCATCCGGGCCATCGAGAAGTTCCGGAGCCTTCCCATGATCGCCGTGACCGGCAAGGTGATAGCCGGTGAGCGTCAACGTTGCATCGACGCCGGGGCCAACGACTACGCGGCGAAACCGATCGACACCTCGGAGCTTCTCACGGCCGTGAAGCAGTGGGTTCCGACTTCGTCGCGCCGCCGACCGCTTCCGGGTTCCGCCGTCCCTGCCTCTGTCGTCGCACCGCAGCCCGATCCGACGGTCATTGACGATGGTGTCGAAGCTGGTGTCGAAGCTGATGTGCCGGACGCCGCTGAACACGCGCCGGGAAGTACACGTACCGGAACCGGTGCCCCCACGGCAACCATCCTCGTGGTCGACGACGACTTCCGCAATACGTTCGCGCTGTCGGCCCTCCTCGAGCGGGGCCACACCGTCCTCGTCGCAGACAGCGGGGCCGAGGCCCTCGCCGCGATGGAGGCCTCGGCCGACATCGACGTCGTGCTCATGGACATCATGATGCCGATCATGGACGGTTACGAGACGATGCGGGCCATCCGAGCCGTCGACCGGTTCACGACCATTCCTATCATCGCTGTGACGTCCAAGGTGATGGCGGGCGAGCGTGAGCGCTGCTTCGACGCGGGAGCCAACGACTACGTTCCCAAGCCGGTGGACAGCGCCGAGCTCTTCGCGGCCTTGAGGCCGTGGCTCCCGACGACTGCGCAGCCGGCTGCGGCATGAGCACAGCGATGCGGGTTCGCAGAGCCACGCAACACCGATACACGTGGGCTGCCAGCCGTCGCCGGTGGTGTCCCCATCCTGTTGGTGGACGACAACCCTGCCAAGCGACTGGCCCTGGTGTCGGTGTTGGACCCGCTCGGGTACTCGATCATCGAGGCCGATTCGGGTGTGGCCGCTTTGCGCTGTGTGAAGGCCCAGGACTTCGCCGTCATCCTCCTCGACGTCCGCATGCCGACCATGGGTGGGATCGAGACCGCCGCCCTCATCAGGCGGCGCAGGCAGTCGGAGATGACCCCGATCATCTTCATCACGGCCCATGCCGGTGACGAGACCATGGGCTTCGACCGCTATGCGGCCGGTGCCGTGGACTTCATCTTCGCACCGGTGGCGCCTGACGAGCTGCGAGCGAAGGTGTCGGTCTTTGCCAACCTTTTCGCCAAGGCTGAGGCACTGGCGACAAGGGCTCGCGAAGTGCAGACATCAGCCGACCAGTTGAGGCTCCTGACCGACGCAGCACCGATCGGCATCTTTCAGACGGATGAAACGAACAGCTACGTCTACACCAATCCGCGCTGGACCGAGATCACCGGCACTTCAGCCCAAGAGGCAGCCGGCCGGAAGTGGACAGCATCATCGGTCCCGATCAACCGACCCACCTTGTTCCGACGGTGGCCGCAGGACCTGAGAACCCGGCCGAGCTGTCCCGTCGATTCGAGATACGCCGGACCGGGATGGCGTCGAGGATCGTGCTCATCACCTCGAAGCCCATCCCCGGCACCGAGGGTGGCACCGCGGGCTGGGTCGGCACGCTGGCCGACGTGACGGCCGAAGCGGGAGCCGAGATCGTCATGTCCGATGCCAAGGACAAGGCAACCGAAGCGTCGAGGCTCAAGTCGGACTTCCTCGCCAACATGAGCCACGAGATTCGTACTCCGATGAACGGTGTCATCGGCATGACCGACCTGCTGCTCGAAACCGGGCTCGATGCCCGCCAACGGGACTATGCACAGACCGTGCGCAACTCCGGTGAGGCGCTCCTGGCCATCATCGACGACATTCTCGATTTCTCCAAGGTCGAGGCGGGCAAACTCGACATCGAGAACATCGAGTTCGATCTGCGCTCCATCGTCGAGGATGTCGTCGACCTCCTGGCTCGACCCGCACAGGCAAAAGGGCTGGAGCTCATAGCCGTCATCGACAGCTCGGTCCCACCGGTGACCAGCGGAGACCCGGGTCGCGTCCGTCAGGTCCTGACCAACCTCATCGCCAACGCCATCAAGTTCACCTCGGTCGGTGAGATCGTGATCCGGGTGGCGGAGGCCGAACGTGGGGCGCGATATGTGCGGAGGGTGTCGATTCCTTCGTTCGCTTCGAAGTGACCGACACCGGGGTAGGCATCGCGCCGGACAAGCTGGAGAAGATCTTCCAGCCCTTCGTCCAAGCCGACTCGTCCACGTCCCGGAAATATGGGGGTACCGGCCTCGGACTCGCCATCAGCGGCCAGCTCGTGACCCTTATGGGAGGTGACTGCGGGGTGGCCAGCCGTCTCGGCGCAGGAAGCACGTTCTGGTTCACGATCTCGGGTCATGCTGAGCCCGGACACGCGGTGCCGGCGCTGCCACCTGTCGACGCAAGCTTCATCGGTCTCAGAGCCTTTGTCGTTGACGACAACGCCACGCAACGCAGCGTGTTGTCGGCCTACCTCACCGAATGGGGCATGTCTGTCTGCGCCGCCGCGGACGGCGAAGCCGCCCTCGCAGCACTGGCGGCGGCCGGGAGCGAAGGACGGCCCTTCGCCGTGGTTCTCGTCGATCGCGTCATGCCCGGCATGGACGGGCTGGCGCTGAAGAACGCCATCGCCGCCGGTCCCGCTCCGGCGCCGGGCGTGGTGCTCATGTCACGAGTCGGTCAGGAGCAGGAATGCGGCGACCCGACCGACCTCGTGAGATGTTCTGCACTCTCGAAACCCGTCCGTCGGCTGGATCTTCGAACCTGTCTGCGTGTGGTGCTGGGTTTGGACGCACCCGAAGACCGCGAGGAGATCACGACGGTGGACCCCGCGCCGGTCACAGGGCCCAAGCTCGGCCGACTCCTGCTGGCCGAGGACAACCTGATCAACCAGAAGGTGGCCGTCGCCATACTCACGACGGCCGGGTACAGCGTGGACACGGTGCCCAACGGGGTCGAGGCGGTGCGCGCCGTCGCCGGCCAACGCTACGACGCCATCCTGATGGACTGTCAGATGCCCGAGCTCAACGGGTACGAGGCGACAGCGGCCATTCGGGGAAAGGGGGGCGCTCCCGGACGAACCCCCATCATCGCCATGACCGCGGGCGCCCGTCGCGAGGACCAGGAGCGGTGTCTCGCCGAAGGGATGGACAGCTATCTCTCGAAACCCCTGAGCAAGGACGTGCTTCTGGCTCTGGTGGACCGGTCCGTGAGGACGGGTCGGCGATGAACCCGGGGTGTGACGGGCCTTTTGTCGCAATCGATTCAGGTGCCGTCGTGGCGAACCGATGTAAAGACGTGGGGTACAAGCGCAGCCTGTCACTCGACGGGTCGCCCGAGACGCTCGAGCACGATGTCGGTCCCGAGCTGTACCAGGAGCTTCTGGCCGCATTCCTTTCTCATCTGTCCCTCCAGCGCATCGAGCTCAACGATGCCGTCGCGAACGAGGACGTTGCTCTGGGTCAAGATGTGGCCCACCAGATAAAGGGCATCGCCCTGAGCTTCGGGGCCGCCCGTCTCGATGTGCTCGCCAAGCGACTGCTCGACATCGACGTGGACCAGCGCGAGCTCTTGTCGTCATTGGTCAGTGAGATCGACGCGGAGATCTGCACTCTTCAAGCCGTAGGCGCCTGAGCCGGCCACCCATGACCCAAGACACACAGACACCGATGACCGGTGTCGTCGTCATGACGACGCAGCTCAACGACAGCGAGACCAGTATCGATCACAAGATGCTCGCCGAGACCGTCCTCGTGTCGGGCGAGGGTCTGGTGAGCATTCTCGCCGACATCTTGGAGTTCGCCGACATCGAGGCCGGAGGCCACGACCTCGAGTCCATCGCATTCGACCTTCGAAGTCTGGTGCAAGACGTCACGGACCTGCTCCGCGCCCCCGCCCAGCGCGAAGGCGTCGAATTCGACGTGTCAGTTCCCTGACGACGTGCCGGCCACGGTCCGCGGTGACCCCGGCCGCCTGCGCCGGGTAGTGACGGACCTGGTCGCCAACGCCCTCAAGTTCACGCCGTCGGGTGAGGTTCTCCTCGAACTGTTCGTGGAGGATCGTCACGAAGGCGACGTGATGATCCGTTTCGAGGTTGTCGGTGTCGGCTTCGGCATCACCCGCGCCCACCGACCCGCGTTCTTCGAATCGTTCTCCCCGGCCGACACGGATACCATCCGCTCCTACGGTGGCGCCGGACTCGGTCTAGCGCTGTCGCATCAGTTGGTCGAGTTGATGGGTGGCAAAATCGGCGTCCGGAACAATCTCGGCCATGCCAGCACCTTCTGGTTCAGTCTCCCCCTCGACAGGGCCAGGTCCGCCAAAGTGGGCGCGACGTCACCGGGCGTAGAGATCCGTCACGGCGAGACGCAGACCTCCGTGCTGACGCCGGGGACAGCGGACGCCGGTGTCGGGACCTCGGGTGTCGGAGCCGCAGGCCAGATCCTGCTGGCCGAGGACAACCCGGTGAACCAGCGTGTTGCGGCCGCCATGCTCGCGAACCTCGGCTTCCATGTCGACGTGGTGGCCGACGGAACCCAAGCGGTGAAAGCGGCAACCGAGAACTCCTACAGCGCCATACTCATGGACGGCCAGATGCCGATTCTCGACGGCTATCGGGCGACCGGTGAGATCCGTCTCCAAGAAGGTCCTCACCGCACGCCCATCATCGCGGTGACGGGTTCGACGATGAAGTCCGATCAGCAGCGGTGCCTCAGCCGTGGGCATGGACGACTATCTGGCCAAGCCGTTCGACGTGAACGAGCTGGCCGAGGTCCTCCGTCGCTGGGTGTCGGAAGGCTCCGACCCCGCCTTCGGCAGTGATCCGACGGAGCCCACCTCGCCGATCCACGTGGGTCTCGACCACCTGGACGACCCCACCCGCCCCGTCCTCGATGCCGAGGTGGTTGCTCGTCTCGAGCATCTGGGAGAAGCGGCCGGCGAGGACCTTCTGGGGCAGCTGGCCACGTTGTTCCTCGCCGATGCCGACACCCGTGTGGCCGCGTTGCGCCAAGCTCTCGTTCGCGACGACGTCGCGGCCCTGGTCAGGGCCGCCCACACCCTCAGCGGCGCCAGCGCCAATGTCGGAGCCACCGCACTGGCCCGCCTGTGCGCAACGTTGGCGGCGGAGGGAGTTGCGGGCAACCTCATGGGCGGTGACACTTTGCTCGACGCCATCGAACAGAAACTCGGCCGTGTTCGCACCGCCTTCGCATCACCCGTGCCTGCTCCATGTTGATCCTCGTCGCCGACGACGACCCCACCTCCCTGCTCATCGTCGAGACGGCGCTGCGCAACCTCGGGCACCATTGTCTCTCCGCCACCGACGGCACCCAGGCCTGGCAGATCTTTCAGACAGCGCCATCCTGACGTGGTTATCTCGGACTGGCTCATACCCGGTCTCACCGGACTCGAGCTGTGCCGGATGATTCGTGCCCACCCGGCCCGGTACACGTATCTCATAATGGTCACCGGCCAGGACTCCCGGGACCAGATGTTCGAAGGGATGAGCGCCGGCGCGGACGATTACCTGGTCAAGCCGCTCAACGCCGACTGCGCTCGAGCTCCGACTGATCGCAGCCGCCAGAGTCACCTCCCTGCACCGTCAGCTGGCCCACCAGCGGACCAAGTTGGCCTCTCTAGCCCAGAAGGCAGCGATCGTCCGTCGGCCCTAACGGCGCTTACATCGTTGGGTGGGGACCCACCCGCCGTTTGTGGGAAGCCTCAAATCTCCGGATCTCTGGCTGCTTTTGGGTGGATCATCGATGGAATGCGGCGAGTCAGCGGCGTATGCTCCGCGGTAACCGCGAGGCCCGGTGGGAGGCCGATCGGATATCGATCACGTCGTCCAAGACCCTGACGGCTCGCTCTTTTGAGCGCCGAGGGGAGAGGGCGCGAATCCATGGATCGACTGCCGTCGCCCGGAGACGATCGCAACGAGGTACCCGAAACCGATCGTGTCGCTTTCACTGGCTTCAAGATCATTGAGACCACTGACGATTGTTTCCGGCAGTTTGGCCAGGCGCGTCAGCTCACGGGCCGCTCTGACCTCGATGAGGTCGAAGGTGCCGGGTCTGTCCGACCGGGGTTGCCCGCGCCGCCGAGATCCCTCGAAGGACGATCCGACATCGACGCGGCCATGGTCGAGGCCCTCAGAGTGTTGGACCACGAGCCCGCGATCCCCAAGTGGACGCCCCAGTCTGAGAGCTCGTTTGGTGCTTAGGCGCTCGGTCCCCGACGGGAACCCGCTGCGGGTGGTCAATCCCGACGGGACGCGATGAGGATGTCGCCTCCGCGACGTCCCGTCCATGGTCGAGATCGGCCTCGGCGATGTGCAGGTGATCCCCCCGAAGGTGATCGACGTCTCACCCTGGTTCTGGGACTCCTGGCGCGAGCCGACGACGTGGCGGGTGAGGCTCGTGACAGGACCGTGCCAGGCGGCCGATCTCACGCCGACCGCACCGTTGCGGTCAACCTGAAACTCAAAGAGGCGTCGCTGTCGGCGATCGAAGCCGCTCAGCTATTGGCCGACACCTGTTTCTGTCAGAGCCATGAGGCGGTCGTCCTCGACAGGATCCTGGGTGTCATCGACGAATTGGACGATGCGATCCGAGTTCTGCACGAGCCCGATCACCGACCACTGCGTTCCGGTCCGAAGACACAGCGCACCGAGGACGAACAGGCCGCGTTTCGCAGGGTATTCGTGCCGGCGGGACGGGGCTCGATTTTCCGGTTGATCACGGCACCCGCACGAGCGGACGAGGGGATTGGGGGGACAGCGGTGAGAGCGGAAGACGCGGAGAAGTTCCTGGCTGCGCTCATCAGCGGATCCGATGGAGAGTCGACGTCGCTCACCACGGTGTGTCGGACCGCGACCCAGCTGTTGCGGATGAGCGGTTCGTCGGTGGTGTTGATGGGCGAAGACACCTTCCCGAGCGTGGCGAGCGCGTACGGCGTATCGGTGACCGTGCAGGATCTCGAGTTCACCCTGGGCGAAGGGCCGGCCTGCGATGCGTTCGCCCAGGGCAAACCCGTCCTGGTGGGTGAGATCGTCGCTGCTCGGCAGTCGTTGGCCCCAGTTCTCCCGTGCGATCAGTGAAGCGGGAATCCACAGCGTGTATGCGTTTCCTCTCCAGTTGGGGGCCATCAAGTTGGGTGTCCTCGTGCTCTACCGCGACGAGCCGGGATTGCTCGAGGGCGAGGATCTCTCTGGCCGCCCGGTTGGTCGCTGACCTGGTGACCAACCAAGTCCTTGACATGCAGGCCGGGGTGCTGTCGGAGTCTCTGGCCTGGGGTCTCGAGGTCGACGACTACCGCGCCGTAGTCCATCAGGCCACGGGGATGATCTCCGCGCAGCTCGATTGTCCGATGAGCGAAGCCCTGGTCCGGCTGCGGGGACGTGCCTTTTCCCGGGAGCAGCCCATTGACCTGGTGGCAGCGGAAGTCGTCACCGGTGACCTGCGGTTCGACGAGCCGTGACGGCCAGGGGGACAGGAGGGCAGGGTCAGATGGAGTTTTCTGACATTGCGATCCATGGCACAACTTGGGGAGATTCCCGGGTGGTCCGAGGCAAGGACCACCGGGAATCCGCCGAGTGCTCGAGGCTCGGGGAGTGATCATGGACAATCGAGAAGAGTGGCTCGCCCGAACGTTCGTCGAGTTGGCCGACACGCTTGTTGCCGACTTCGACCTCATCGACTTCATGTCGATTGTCGTCGAGCGGTGTGCGGAGTTGTTGGACTCGGCCGAGGTCGGCCTGGCCCTGGCCGCAACCCGCGGCGAGCTGAGGGTCATGGCGTCCTCGACGGAGCGCATGCGCGCCCTCGAGTTGATCGAGTTCCAGAACGACGAAGGCCCATGCCGCGACTGCATGTTGTCCGGCGAACAGGTGCTCAATTCCCACCTCGATGAGGCCGCAGACCGCTGGCCCAGGTTCGCTCCTCAGGCGCTCGAAGCGGGGTTCCAAATGGTGCATGCCCTGCCACTGCGGCTACGCACCGAAGTGATCGGGGCCATGAACATCTTCAGTCCCGAGACTCGCGAGCTCGCTCCTGAAGACGTGAACCTGACACAGGCCCTCGCCGACGTGGCGACCATCGGGATCCTTCAGGAGCGGGCCGTCAAGCACGGCTCCGATCTAGCCGGGCAGCTCCAAGGGGCACTCAACTCCCGCATCGTCATCGAACAGGCCAAGGGCATCGTTGCCGAGAGGCGACAAGTGGTCATGGACGAGGCCTTCACCTTGTTGCGGAGCTACGCCCGCAGCAATCGGCAGCAGTTGAGCGATGTGGCCCGCGCCATCATCGACCATTCGCTGGCACCGGCCGAACTGCACCTGGTCATCGCCGGTCGCCACACGCCGACAGCGAAACGTTCGAGATAAAGGCGTTCTTGTCAGTTCGTCCTAGCTTCGGACCCAGGACTCCAGACGCCGCGGGCGTCGCGAGCCCGGATGCGGGACGTGCCTGTCCATCTACAACGACGGCTCGTTCTGTGCCCGACATCAGGCCAAGGTCACGCCCCGGATGCGCGGCAAGAAGAGGGCAATCGCGCTTCACCGAGAAGAAGGCACTCACAAAGCGAAGCCGCCACTCACATAGCGAAGCCGCCACTCACATAGCGCGCGTTCCTTGTTACTGTTGAACCCAGAGCACGAAGGCACCTCGGCCCCCGCTTCCTTCGCATCCTGGCAACTGACCAGGACTTACGAAATGGAAGTGACAGTAATGGGCCTGACAGGAATGGTCTTCAGCCTGATCTCCATCGCCGCCGGTGCGGTCATGTACTGGGCGGTGACGAGCCAGGGCCATGGATTCCGGCTCTCGACGGTGGGTGTCATCCTCATGGTCGTCGGCGCCGTCGGTCTCGTGATCTCGACGGTCATCTTCGCCATGGCCCGCCGTCCCGCCGGCACCCAGAACCGCACGTACGACCGCGCCGTCACAGACACCGAGGGCCGCACCGCGGCGGTGCACGAAGAGGTCCACACCTGAGCGAGCCGCGCTACGCAACCCCGACGACGAGGGGCAACCCTATGACCGAGCACCAGCAGGCCGCGGCGTGGAACGTCTCCGACTGGCACGGCAAGATGGTCGTCGACTGCCACGGCGAGAAGATCGGCAAGTTGCAGGACGTCTCAGTCGACGTGGAGACCGACGAGCCGCAATTCGCCACGGTCAAAGAAGGACTGATCGACCGGCACTCACGTTCGTCCCGATGGGAGGGACCACGGTTGGCCCCGACGAGCTCAAGGTGGTGGTGTCTCGAGACCTCGTGAAGAGCGCCCCGAGCATCGAACAGCACGGCGAAGAGCTCTCTCAGGCGGGCGAATCAGCGCTCTACCATCACTTCGAGCTCAACTACACGCCACCGAACACCGAGAGCGGGCGACGTCTGGCCCGTCGCTGACGAGTGCACGGCTGGCCCGTTGCCGCCGCGGTCCCGCATTGCATCATGACCACGTGGCGAGCGATTTCTCTCCGCCCGAGGTTGCTGTGCGCGTCGTCTCTGTCGACGACCCCGAGGCTCGTGAGCTGCAAGACCGACAGATCACCGAGATGGCCCGGCGTTACGGTGGCGGAGGTCCGGTCCCTCTACACGGTGACCAGTTCGAGCCCCCAGCCGGGTGCTTCGTGGTGGCTACCGTCGACGGCGTCGGGGTGGCGTGCGGGGGCTTCCGCCTCCTGAGCCCAGGGGTGGCCGAGATCAAGCGCATGTACGTCGATGCCCCCCTGCGCCGTCGTGGTATCGGTGCCCTGGTGCTGACGTTCCTCGAGGAACGGGCCAAGGCAGCGGGCTACGGCGAGACATGGCTGGAGACCGGGAGCGAGCAGCCCGACGCCATCTCGCTCTACGTGGGAGCCGGGTATCGTCCGCGGCCTGCCTACGGTGAGTTCAAAGACGATCCGCGCAGCCGCTGCTTCTTCCGGAGCCTCGCCGACTGACCCTCCGAACCTCGAGGACTGGGCAGGGGCGTCCGGGGCGAACGGAGGCGGTCACGTGTAGGTTGACGCCATGCGCGGCTCTGTCACGGTCCACATCGATGCGAAGCCCGACCGGATCTGGGAGCTGGTCAGTGACGTCACCCAGATCGGACGCTTCAGCCCCGAGACCTTCGAAGCCGAATGGCTCGACGGCGCCTCGGGGCCCGGTGTCGGAGCGCGCTTTCGTGGCCACGTCCGGCGCAACGGGCGGGGACCGGTGTACTGGACGACGTGCGTCGTCGTCGCGTCCGAGCCCGGTCGCGAGTTCGCCTTCACCGTGGGCGAGGGGCCGAAGGCCTTGAACACGTGGCGTTATGTTCTCGAGCCCAGCGGGGACGGCACCGACGTGACCGAGTCGTTCGCCCTGACTCCCAAGCCGGCCATTCGCCTGTACTGGACGCTCCTCGGCCCGTGGCGGGGCAAGACGAACGCCGACGGAATGCGGGCCACCCTCGAAGGGCTCAAGGCCGTGGTCGAGGGCGGTCCATCTGGGTCGTCCTAGCGGTCCCGACGGGCCACGTCTCGTCCGGGACCGGAGACCTTAACGTTAACGTTAAGATATTGGACGTGACGCAGGACTCGACCCGGACGGGGCTTCCGACCCCGACGCCGCGAAACGGGTCCTCGCACTCCTCGGCCCCGGACCACGCCGTAGGCGGAGCCGCCGACAGCCGCTACAAATGGATCGCGCTGTCCAACATCACGCTGGGCACCCTCATGGTCTTCATCAATCAGTCGATCGTGTTGATCGCGTTGCCGGCTATCTTCCGCGGCATCCACCTCAACCCTCTGACCCCGTCGAACACCGGCTACATGCTGTGGACGCTCATGGGCTTCATGGTGGTCCTGGCCGTCCTGTTGGTGACGCTCGGCCGGGTGGGCGACATGTTCGGGCGCGTGAAGATGTACAACCTGGGCTTCGCCGTCTTCACCGTCTTCTCGATCCTGCTCTCGATCACCTGGATGCACGGCGCCGGGGCGGCCATCTGGCTGATCTCCATGCGGATTGGACAGGGAGTCGGTGGAGCCATGCTCTTCGCCAACTCCTCCGCCATCATCACCGACGCATTCCCCCCCGACCAGCGTGGCCTCGGCCTCGGCATCAACAACGTCGCCGCCATCGCGGGCGCTTTCATCGGACTGGTGCTCGGCGGGCTGTTGGCTCCGGTCCAATGGCACATGGTGTTCCTCGTGTCGGTTCCCTTCGGCATCTTCGGCACGGTGTGGGCGTATCGCAAGCTCGAGGACCGGAGTGTCCGGACCCCGGCTCGTATCGACTGGTGGGGGAACGCCACATTTGCGGCCGGGCTCATCCTGATCCTGGTCGGGATCACGTACGGCCTTCTGCCCTACGGCCACCACACCATGGGTTGGACCAGTCCCTTGGTGATGACCGAGATCATCGGCGGCCTCGTGTTGCTCGGCGTGTTCGGCGTGATCGAGACCCGAGTCGCCAATCCCATGTTCCGCCTCACGCTTTTTCGCATCCGTGCCTTCTCGGCGGGCAACGTGGCGAGTGGCCTGGCGTCGCTCAGCCGCGGTGGTCTCATGTTCATGCTGATCATCTGGCTCCAGGGGATCTGGCTCCCCCTGCACGGCTACAGCTTCAGTTCGACCCCGCTGTGGGCCGGCATCTACATGGTGCCGTTGACCGTCGGCTTTCTCGCCGCCCGGCCTCTGGCAGGGCACCTGGCCGACAAGTACGGCGCCCGCCCCTTCGCCACGGGGGGATTGCTGCTCGTGGCCCTCACCTTCATCCTGCTGCAGATGCTGCCGGTCAATTTCGGGTATCCGGTTTTCGCCACGCTGCTGTTGTTCAACTCGGTGGGCATGGGCCTGTTCATCGCTCCCAATCAGACGGGGATCATGAACAGCCTTCCGGCCAATCAGCGGGGAGCCGGAGCCGGGATGGCGGCGACCTTCAATTCGTCGGCCCAAGTGCTCTCCATCGGCATCTTCTTCACACTCATGATCCTGGGCCTTTCCGCCACACTGCCGTCCACCCTCTTTCACGGGCTGGTGGCCCAGGGCGTCTCGCCGAGCACGGCTACCCGTGTCTCGCATCTTCCCCCGGTGGGTTCGCTGTTCGCGGCTTTCCTCGGGTACAACCCGATGGCCACATTGCTGGGGCCGAGCGCGTTGCACCACATGACCGCAGCGCAGGCGAACTACATCACCGGTCGGTCGTTCTTCCCGCATCTGATCTCGGCCCCGTTCGGGAGGGGTCTCGAGAAGGCATTCGACTTCGCGGCCATCGCCTGCGTGTTCGGTGCCGTGGCGTCTCTGCTCCGGGGCGGCAAGTACCACCACAGCGAGAGCGGCATGGACTCCGGCGACGAGTCTGCCGAACAGGCGGTGGCCGAGACCGAGCCCCTGTTGGTGGGTTGACCCCATGGCTCGCGACACAGACGTGAAGGGCGCTCCGGTCGCGTCGGGCGTGGTCGAGCCGACGGCGCCGCTCGGGCTGGACCCGGCGCCCGAGGCGGGCCTGCGCATCAGCGACGCCGCGGCCCGAGCCGGCGTGTCGCCTCGGACCCTGCGGTACTACGACGAGCTCGGGTTGCTGAGCCCGTCGGCCTACACCGCCGGTGGGGAGCGGAGGTACCGGGAGGCCGATCTCGTGCAGCTGCAACGGATTCTGGAGTTGCGCGAGGCGCTCGGGATGAACCTCGAGGAGATCAAGGAATTCCTGGACTCCGAACAGCGGCTCGACGAGGTGCGCGCCGCCTACCGCGCCAAACGGGAGGTCAACACCAATGCGGCCCGGCTCCAGCAGAAGGCGCTCCTCGAAGAGGCACTGCACCTCAACGAGTCCCTGAAGGACCAGCTCGACGCCAAGCTGACCCGCATGGATGCCTTCCGGGCCACGCTGGCCCAGAACGCGGAGCGCTGCCGCCAGCTCCTGGCCGAGCTCGAGTAACTCCGGGAGCCGCTCGAGGGAGGCGTCAGCGCGGGACGGATGGTGCGCGTCCCCAGATCATGTCGACGGCACGAGGCGCCCAATCCGGTGGGCTCGAAATGCCGCTGAAGCGTCGGGCCAGGACCGACCCCGTGAGCATCTGCACGGCCAGGTCGACATCGGTGTCGGCCGGCAGGTCCCCGAGTTCCTGGGCACGCACGAGCAGGCTGCGGAAGTACGCGATGCGGGGTTCGATCACACGCTGGCGATGCAGGGTCAACGCGTCCGCCTCCTCGCGTGAACCGAGTAGGGTGCCGATGACCTCGACGCAGCTCTCGCCGAAGCGTTCGTCGAATCCCTCGAGGTACACGATGAGGTCGGCACGGGGGTCATCCGAGGGCTCATCGGGGAAGCGCCCGCCGGGATTGTCGGCGATGGCGGCCGTGATCACATCGGCTTTGTCCCTGAAGCGGCGGTACACCGTGGTCCGGGCCACGCCGGCCTCGCTGGCGATGCTCTCCATCGACATCCGGGCGTAGCCCAGCGCCGCCAGTTGACGAAGCGCCGCCTTGGTGATCGCCCGGGTGGCGCGTTCGTCGCGGGGCCTCCCCGGAGACCGGGCCGGCGCGGGCGGAGACATGGGCGCGTTGCCCGGCGCCCTCACAGCGCCACCACCGCCGGTCGCTCCGGCGCCGCCTCGGACGGGGAATAGCTCGGTACGAAGTCACGATCACGCACGAGCGCATAGGCACCGATCGAGCCGAGGGCAGCCACCACGACACCGATCACCATGAGGTGGTCGAAGGTGCTGGCGAAGGCGACCTGGTAGGCGTGCAGCAATGCATGGCGAGCCGGTGCTGAGGGAATCGCCGCCGAGGCCTCGCGTACGCCACCACCGGTGATGGCTCCCTTCAATGCCGTACCGCCCCGGACCAGCACCTCCCGGCCGACCGGGCTCGCACCGAGCCCGGCGAGGGTCTTCTGCTGGATCTGGCTCTGGAACACCGCACCCAGGCCGGCGATCCCGGTGGCGATGCCGACCTGGCGGAAGGTGTTGTTGGCCCCCGATGCCATGCCGCTGCGCTCGGGGGGGACGACGCTGATGGCCGCCGACGCCAGGACGGGGTTCACGGTGCCGATGCCGAGGCCGGTCACGATGAACCCCGGCAACAGGACCGTCCAGCCCGACGAGGCGTGGACGTGCGACATGAGCAGCAACCCGATGGCCACCATCAAGAGGCCGGTGCCGAGGAGGTAGCGCGCCTTGATCCGGACGCTCAGCTTGCCGGCGAACGGAGCCGCCAGGAACGACAGCATGGTGATCGGCAGAAAGCGCAGCCCGGCCGCGAAGGGGCCGTACCCGAGGTCGTCTTGGACATAGAGGGTGATGTACAGGAACAGGGCGAAGATCGACCCCGACAGGGCGATGGCCACGATCGATGATCCGATCATGGCCGGTCTGCGGAAGAGGTTCAGATCGAGCATGGGATCGGCTTGGCGCCACTCGGCGACGAGGAACACTCCCAACAGCACGGCCGCCCCGATGAGCAGACCGACGATCAGCGAACTGCTCCACCCGTTGGCGTTCCCTCTCACCAGCGCGAAGACGAGCATGAAGAGGGCGGCCGAGAACGTGACGAAGCCGATCCAGTCGATCCGCCGATGGTTGGGTTCCTTGGACTCCTGCACCCGGGTGAGGGTGAGGAAGACGGCGACGACACCGACGGGAACGTTCACGAAGAAGATCCAGCGCCAGCCGAGCCCACTGGTGATCGCGCCACCGATGAGCGGCCCGACTGCCACGGCCCCGCCGATCACCGCACCGTAGACGCCGAACGCCGTTCCTCTCTCCTTGCCGTGGAAGGCCGACGCGATCAGTGCCAGGGAGGTGGCGAACATGATGGCGCCGCCCACCCCCTGGGCGCCGCGCGCCAGGTTCAGCATCAGCGACGAGGAGGACACCCCGCACACGAACGACGACACCGAGAACACACCGAGACCGATGGCGAACACCACGCGTCGTCCGAACATGTCCCCGAGGACCCCGGCCGTGAGGAGGAAGGCGGCCAGGGTCAAGGAATAGGCGTCGACGACCCATTGGAGATCACTGAAGGTCGAGTGCAACGAGCGCTGGATGTCGGGGAGGGCGACGTTCACCACCGTGATGTCCAGAAGCAGCATGAACGTGGCGGTACAGACGGCGATGAGGGTCCACCACTTACGCTCGAGAGCAGGCACGGCGAGCCTCGACTTTCCACCCGATATTTCGATCCGATCCGGATCGTATTTAATCCCCGGGCGGGATGTCAAGGTCGGCGGAACCCCGAGCCTCGTGCCCCGGCGGGGCCCGCGCTCCCCGGCATGACCAGGGCCGAGGTTCGAGTCGCCCCTGCAACGCGCGAAGGTGAGGGCGCCGCATGACCGAAAGGAACGCCGATGCGCGTAGGCATCCACTTCGTCAACTTCACCCTGCCCGGGGCACCCGGGACCCTGGGCCAAACGCTCGCCACCACCGCCCGCATCGCCGAGGAGAGTGGCGTGTCGGTGTTCACCCTCATGGACCACTGGTTTCAGATGGAGATGATGGCGACCGCGCACGATCCCATGCTCGAGGGCTATACGTCCCTCGGCTTCCTCGCCGGTCAGACCAGCACCATGACCCTCGGCCTCCTCGTGACCGGGGTCACCTACCGGCATCCGGGCCTGCTGGCCAAGATCGTCACCACACTCGACGTGCTGTCGGAGGGTCGCGCCCAACTCGGCATCGGAGCGGCGTGGTACGAACGAGAGCACCAGGGCCTCGGGGTGCCCTTCCCGCCCGTGGCCGAGCGTTTCGAGCGTCTCGAGGAGACCCTGCAGATCTGTCTGCAGATGTGGAGTGACGACGGGGGGGCCTACGAGGGCCGGCACTACCAGCTGGCCGAGACCATCTGCTCGCCATCACCGATCAGCATGCCGCGGCCCCGCATCCTCATCGGGGGAAGCGGGGAGCGAAAGACCCTCCGGCTCGTGGCTCGCTATGCCGACGCCTGCAACCTGTTCGCCGTCTCACCCACCGAGATCGCCCACAAGCTCGACGTCCTCGCCCGACACTGCGACGCCGAAGATCGCGATCCCGACACGATCGACCGGACGATCCTGGCCATGAGCAATCCTCTCGACGACATCGACGGCTTCTTGGCGCAGATGACGCAGTACGCCGCGCTCGGTGTCGACGCCGTCGAGCTGATGCCCGTCGGCGACCCCGTCGCCTTTGTCACCGCCGTCGGGGAGAAAGTGATTCCCGCCCTGGCCCATATCGGTCCGTGATCCCAACGCCTTCCGGCCACCGTCGTGGTGCCACGGGCGGGGCGGCGGGTTACGTCTGCTCGGATCCCTTGGTGGCGTCGCCAGGAGTGTAGGAGTGCGCTCCCGCCCCGGCGAGGCGCCCGCCGTCGACGATCAGGTACTCCTCGCGGATGGGCCGCTGTTCGAACCAGCACTCCAGGATCTCGCGTACGCCGGCCGCATAACGCGCCTGGGCTGATAGTGACGTGCCCGACACGTGAGGCGTCATGCCGTGATGAGGCATCGTCCGCCACGGGTGGTCCGGAGGCGCCGGCTGCGGGAACCATACGTCGCCGGCGTACCCGGCCAGCTGTCCACTCTCGAGGGCGCGCACGATAGCGTCGCGGTCGCAGATCTTGCCCCGGGCCGTGTTGACGATGTACGAGCCGCGTTTCATGGTGCTGATCAATGCATCGTCGAAGAGCCCCTCGGTCTCGGGATGGAGCGGAGCGTTGATGGTGACCACGTCGCACACCGCCACGAGGGAGCGGGCGTCAGGGTGATAGGTGAGCCCGAGCTCGCGCTCCACGTTCTCGGGGAGTCGGTGGCGATCGGTGTAGTGCAGGTCGACGTCGAACGGCTTGAGCCGTCGCAGGACGGCGGTCCCGATGCGTCCAGCACCCACGGTCCCGACCGTCATTCCCTCGACGTCGTAGGCGCGCGCCACGCAGTCGGCGATGTTCCAGCCTCCCTGCACCACCCATTGGTACGAGGGGATGTAATTGCGCACCAGAGAGAGGATCATCATCACCACGTGTTCCGAGACGCTGATGCTGTTGCTGAACGTCACCTCCGCCACCGTGATGCCAGCCTCGATCGCCGCCTGGAGGTCGACGTGGTCGGACCCGATTCCGGCGGTGATGGCGAGCTTCAGGTTGGGGGCCTTGGCAACGCGCTCGGCAGTGAGATAGGCGGGCCAGAACGGTTGGGAGATGACGATGTCGGCATCGACGAGCTCGCGCTCGAAGGTGGAGTCGGATCCATCCTTGTCGGCGGTGACGACGAGATGGTGCCCCTGGCCCTCGAGGAAATGGCGGAGTCCGAGCTCGCCCGAGACGCTTCCCAACAACTGACCCGGCGTGAAGTCCACGGCGTGCGGCGCGGGCAACGTCTGGCCGCCGGGGTAGCCATCGAGCACTGGGACCTCGTCGCGTGCGTAGGTGGTCGGTTGACCGTCGACGGGGTCGGGGTACAACACACACACGATCTTGGACATCACGCCTCCTGAAATAGCTGGCCCGGCCGACCCTGGGCGTCGCGCTGTGACCGGCCGCTCGCACGGACACCGTACCGGCAGGTCGTGAGCTCCCGGCCCAGGTGGGGAGAGGGAGAGCCCGGCCTGTACCCGGTGGGGCACGGCGCTGACGTCTCGCCCTAACGTAAGTTGATCGCCGACGACCGCACCGCCCTCGCCTCCGGCGCCGCCCCGGCCGCGCCGACCCTTGATCTCCCCCGCCGTCGGGTGCTCATCATCATCGCCGCGTTGCTGCTCGGCATGTTCCTGGCCGCGCTGGACCAGACCATCGTGTCCACCGCCCTGCCGACCATCGTCGGTGACCTGCACGGGGCATCCCATCTGACCTGGGTCGTGACCGCATACCTGTTGGCGTCGACGGTGTCGACGCCGTTGTGGGGCAAGCTCGGCGACCAGTACGGGCGCAAGACCTTCTTCCAGTCCGCCATCGTGATCTTCCTGGTCGGCTCCGCGCTGTCGGGGCTCAGCCGCTCGATGTTCGAGCTCATCGCGTTCCGGGGCATCCAGGGCCTCGGCGGCGGAGGCCTGATGATCGGGGCCCAGGCCATCGTGGGCGACATCGTCTCGCCGCGCGAGCGGGGTCGGTACATGGGCCTGTTCGGCGCCGTGTTCGGCGTGGCCACCGTCCTCGGTCCGCTCCTGGGCGGTTTCGTCGTCGAGTACCTCTCGTGGCCCTGGGTGTTCTACATCAACATTCCGATCGGGGTGGTGGCGCTCTTCGTCACCGCCGCCCAGCTGCCGGGCGCCCTCCAGAGGGTCCATCACGTCATCGACTACCTGGGCACGATCCTGCTCACATTGGCGACCACCGCGCTCGTGCTGTTCACCAGCCTGGGGGGGACCACCTACCGTTGGGGGTCGGCTCCGATCATCGCCATGGCGGTGGCCGGGGTGGTGCTGACGATCCTGTTCCTGGTTGTGGAGCGGCGCGCCGCCGAGCCGGTCATCCCTCTCGGGCTCTTCACCAACCGCGTCTTCTCGGCGGCGAGTTCGGTGGGCTTCGTCATGGGGTTCGCCATGTTCGGCGCGCTCACCTTCCTGCCGATCTTCTTCCAGGACGCCCGAGGCCTCAGCCCCCCTGCATCGGGACTGCGGCTCCTGCCGTTGATGGGCGGGCTGCTGCTCGCCTCCACCGGAGCCGGCCAGTTGGTGAGCCGCTGGGGCCGTTACAAGGTGTTCCCCGTCGTCGGCACGTTCCTCATGATCGTGGGTCTTTTGCTCATGTCGAGGATCGGGATCACCACCGGTGCCTGGGTCATCGCCGGCTACCTGTTCGTGTTCGGTGTCGGTCTGGGCCTGGTCATGCAGGTGCTCGTGGTGGCGGTGCAGAATGCCGTCCCCTACGAGCAGCTGGGCACGGCCACATCGGGGGCGACGTTCTTCCGCATGATCGGTGGGTCCTTCGGCACGGCGGTGTTCGGCGCCATCTTCGCCAATCTCCTGGCCACCAACGTCGTCCATGCCCTGCACCTGCGATCGGTCCCCCACGGGCTCACGAGCGCGCTCAGCGGCGCGGATCCGAAGTCGCTCGGCCGTCTGCCCCCGGCGGTGCACGCCGGGGTGGTGGCGGGCATTGTGCACACCATCCAGACCGTGTTCCTCATCGCCGTACCCATCGCCGCGGTGGCGTTCGTGTTGTCGTGGCTTCTCCCCGATATCGAGTTGCGCAAGTCGGTACGCACCGCCGACCCCGGCAAGGAGCTCGGGATGCACGAATCGCGGAGCTCGCTCGATGAGATCCAGCTCGCTCTGCAGCGACTTGCACAGAGGGAGAACCGGCGTGAGCTCTACACCACGTTGGCGCAGCGAGCGGGGCTCGAACTCGATGCCCGACCGACATGGCTGCTCTACCGCTTCGCGGATCGTCCCGACTGCACGCTCGAGAGCGTCGCCTCGCGGCTCAAGGTCGACCCCGAGCGCATCGAGGAGGGCATCGACGCGCTGGTGACCACAGGGTTGGTGAAGATGGAAGACGGCCCCGGGGTCTGCGAGTTCAACCTGACCGAACGGGGCCACGATGCCATCGACCGGCTCCGGACCGCCCGTCGGGACGGGCTGACCGAGCTACTCGAGGGTTGGGACCCCGAAGCACACCCCGAGATCGGTGTCATGGTCCGCCATCTCGCTCACGAGCTCCTCGCCGACGACGACAAGCTGTTGGCCGACGCCAACGCCACCGTTCGAAGCTCGACGGGGGCCTGAACGGCCCGTTACCAGATCGGTCGCGGCGAGACCGACGAGGAGGTCGGTCGTGACAGGCTGCAATGGCGGCGGTCCGCGGCCCGGCGCGTGGTGATGACGACGGCCAAAGGCCACAACGCCTGGGCGCCGGCGGCAGCGCGCTCGGCGAGCCCGCGTTGGTCCCCGTGGTTCTCGGCCCCGAACCACACCACCAGTCCGAGGAGCAGGCACGAGGCCACCACCGCTGCGCCCCACCGTAGGAGCGGGGCAGGACTGTGACGTTGTGCCGCTAGTACGGGCCAGGCGCCGAGGGCCACGAAGGCCACCGAGGCGGCGACGGTGTGTGCCTCCGAGTTGCCGTGCACCGGCTGAGGAAACCCCGCCACCAGCACCGTCGCCACACCACCGGTCGCCAGCACCAGCCGGCCCCGGCGCCGCACCGGGCGCAGGCCCCCCGCCGTGATCAGGTGACAGGCCCCGAGCCCTGCCAGCGCCGACGTCATGATGAAGCGGTCCCTGGCTCCGAGCGCGGCGAGGGCGCTGATCGTGTCGCGGATCGGGTCGTAGCCCGGTGGTTGACGCGCCTGGGCGAGGGTCCAGCCCCCGACGAGCAGCACCGGTGCCGCTCCTGCCGAGGCAACGGCCCACCACGGGATCCGTCTCACCGCCGGATCCTACGGCACCCCCGGCGCCGGACCCCGGGACAGGAGCGCCCGCGCCGAGCGCTCGGACCTGGTCGGCCCGCACCCTGATCGGAACATCGAGGTTCGCTCACGGAATGCTCACACGCGGGCCCCACACTGCGACTCGTCACCATCCATCTCGGGTAGGAGCTCGCATGAAGAAGATGATCGCCACCGTCACCGTCGGTCTCGCCCTGTCAGGGGTCACCGGCATCGGGCTCAGCTCCGCGCTCGGCCTCGCCCGCCGGGGCCGCCACTCCGTCGGCCCTCGCCAGTCCGAGCACCGCCGGGAACCACCCGCTGCGGGCGTGGCTGCGGCTGCACCGCAAGGCCGTGGCCCGCGACACGGTGCGGATCAGCGCCAAGGCCATCGGGGTCACGCCCCAGGATCTGGTGAGCTCGTTGCGCTCGGGGAAGTCGATCGACCAGGTGGCCCAGGCTCACAACGTCGACGTCCAGACGGTCGTCAACGCCCTGGTGCAGGCGGGCGACACCCAGGTCGGTCGGGCGGTCACCAGCCACAAGCTGACACCGGCCTAGGGGGACAAGATCGAGGGGGCGCTACCCCAGGCGGTGACCAGGGTCGTCAATCACGTGCGCGGCCAGCACGCCGGCTGAACAGCCTCACCACGGGCGGCGCCGGCTCTCGGGGCCGGCGCCGCAGCGCGTGATCGGGACGTCGCTCAGGACTACGACGCGCCGAATCGCGCCGCGCTGTAGGGAAGCACCGACCCGGGCGTGCCCCCCATCACCCCGGCGGCGACCAGGGCGGCCGAGTACGGACCGAGCAGCAGCCCGTTGGCACCGTGACCGGTGCACACGTGCACGTTGGCCGTACCGGGCACGGGGCCGAGCAGGGGTCGATCATCCGCGCTGGTGGGGCGCAGTCCCACCCTGACCTCGGCCACGGTGGCGTCCGCCAGTCCAGGTGCGATGGTCAGGCATTCACGCAACAGGTCGCGTACGCCGCCGGCGGTGGGCCTGACGTCGAAGCCGGCCCCGGGCTCGAACGTGCCTCCGCATGCCACGCGCCCGCCCGGCCAGGGCACCAGGTAGAAGTTCAAGATCGGTTGCACGATCGGCCACCGGCCCGTGGCGGTTCCTGCGCTGCCGGCGCTGGTACCCACCGCACTACCGTCGTCGGGCACCACGACGTGCACGATCTGGCCCTTGGTGGGTGTCACCGGCAATGTCGCGCCGAGCCACCCCGCCGCACCCGTCGACCACGCCCCGCCCGCCCACACGAGCGCACCACAGGTGATGACGTCATCGGCGCCCCGCACCGCGACGACGCGGTCTCCGCGCCGGTCGACGCCGGTCGCTTCCATCGACACGAGCGTGGCGCCGCGCCGCTGAGCGGCGACGCGGATGGCCTCGCCCAGCCTCCGCCCGTCGACACGGGCCGCCGACGGGCTGTGCAGGGCCCGCCACAACCGGCCCAGCGGCGGGAACATGGCCCGCGCGTCGTCGACGGGGATCTCGTCGACGTCGGGGCTCCGGCTCGCCACCACGGCCTGCACCTCGGCGAACCACGGGTCCTCGTGCTCGGCCAGCGCCACCACCAACGACCCGCACTCGGCGAAGGCGTCGGGCCCCGGGTCGGCACCGTCGTCGGCCAGTCGGGCGACGAGTGACCGCAGGTACCGTGCGGCGTCCATGCCGAATTCGAACCACTGCGCGTCGGGCTCGTGGAAGGTCTCGGGCGAGATGATGCCCGCCCCCGCGTCAGACGCCCGCCCCGGGAGCGACGCGTCGATGAGGGTCACCGAGGCACCCGCACAGGCCAGCTCGTACGCGGCCGCAGTCCCTACCAGTCCGCCCCCGACGACGGCGACGTCGACCGACGATCCTGCGCTCACCGGCGCACCCGCGTCGTGGTCAATCGATCAGGGTGCGGCGCGGCGCGAGCACACAGAACTCGTTCCCCTCGGGGTCGGCGAGGACCTCCCAGGTCACGTCGGGTCCCTGGCCCACATCGACGCGCACCGCCCCAAGGGCCAGCAACCGCTCGACCTCGGCGTCGTGGTCGTCGGGGTCGAGGTCGATGTGCAGCCGGTTCTTGGTGACCTTGGTGTCGGGAACCGCCAGGAAGCACAGGCCCGGATACGAGCGTTCGTCGGCCCCCACGATGGCCCCCTCGTCATCCTCGTCGAGGATGTCGTGGCCGAGGACCGCGGCCCAGAAGTGGGCGAGCGACGAAGGGTCGTGCGCGTCGATGACGATGTGGTAGAGGCGCAGAGCCATCCGATGAGCGTAAGGCGAAATCCGGCGTCGGGGCCACAGCCCCGACTTCCACTACGAGGCAGGGGCCTCGGCGTTGTCCCGGCCTGGTTGACCCACGCCGCGTACATCTCGGCGTACCGGCCCTGGCGGGCCACGAGCTCGCTGTGGGACCCGGCTTCCACGATGCGACCCTCGTCGACGACCACGATCCGGTCCGCCTTCATGGCGGTGGACAGGCGATGAGCGATGAGCACGGCGGTGCGCGCCTCGAGCAGGACGTCGAGCGCTGCTTCGACGCGCGTCTCGGACTGCAGGTCGAGGTTGGAGGTGGCCTCGTCCAGGACGAGGACGCGGGGATGGGCGAGGAAGGCTCGGCCCAGGGCGATGAGCTGGCGTTCGCCCGACGACAGGGACTGACCCCGCTCGTGGACGACGGTGTCGACTCCCTCGGGCAACCGCTCGATCAGCTCGGTGAGCCCCACGGCGCGGATCGCCTCGTCGACCTCGGCGTCAGACGCTGAAGGTCGGGCGAAGGCCAGGTTGTCGCGGATGGTGCCGGCGAACAGGAACGGCTCTTGGGGGACGACGCCGAGTTGGCGGCGCAGCGAGTCCAGGGTCACGCCTTCGATGTCGTAGCCGTCGATGCGCACGTGACCCGAGGTGGGGTCGTAGAAGCGGGTGATCAGCTTGGCCAGGGTGGACTTACCCGCTCCGGTGGGGCCCACGAAGGCCACGGTCTCCCCTGGCGCGATGCGCAGGTCGACGTCCCGCAGCACGGGCACGTCGGGGTCGTAGCCGAAGGTCACGTCGTCGAAGACGATCTCCCCCTCGATCGCCGGGAGCTCCACGGCGTCGGGTGCCTCGGTGACGGTGGGCTGTGTACTGAGCAGGGTCCGCAGCTTGAGCACCGAGGCCTGGCCCTGTTGGAAGCTGTTGTACTGCTGTACCAGCAGCTGGATGGGGGCGAAAAAGCGGTTCAGGTACAAGAAGAAGGCGATCAGCGCACCGGGGCTGAGTGAATGGCTCACCACCATGTCGCCACCGATCCCGAGGAGGGCGGCCTGTCCCAACCACCCCAGCAACTGCGTGCCCGGGCCGTAGATGGCATTGATCTGCGCGGTGTAGATGTTGGCGTCGCGGTATTCGCCCACGACGTTGCGGTGATGGACAATGTTGAATCGCTGGCGGTTGTGGGCGGTGACGACCCGTACGCCGTGCAGGCTCTCGGACAGATCCGCCATCACGTTGGCGATCCCGTCGCGAACGCGGTCGTAACCGCGTTCGGACGCGACGCGGAACCACAACGACATGCCGACGAGGGCGGGGACCACCAGCAGCACGGTGATGAAGGCGAGCTTCACGTTGGTGGTGAAGAGGATGACCGTGATGACCACCATGGTGAGTCCCTGGATGGCGAATTGGGCCAGGCCGTCTTGGAGTAACTGCTGGAGGTTCTCTATGTCACTGGTCATACGGGTCATGACGACCCCCGCCTTCTCGGCGGTGAAGAAGTCCAGCGACAGGCGCTGGAGGTGTGAGAACACCTTGACCCTGAGGTCGTTCATGACCCCCGCCGCCAACCGGCCCGTGACCCTCACCAAGGACCGTTGGGTGATCGAAGTGAAACCGACAAACGCGAGATAGAGGACGGCGAGGAAGAGCACCACGCTCAGATGGCGGTGACCCGGCAGCATGCCCTTGTCGATGGCGAGCTCGGTGAGCTTGGGACCGGCCTGGAGCGCAACGCTGGTGACCACGATCAGGATGGCCGACACCACCAACATGCGCGGGTACTCGAGGAGCAGTTCCCACAGACTGAGCCGGCGCTTTTCCTTGGCGCTCTGGTGCTGGGAGAAGACGACATCGGGCTCGCCGTGGTCGGGCTCGTCGGCCAGGAGCGCATCCACCCCGTCTTGGAGCTCGGACGGGATGCCCCCGAACGGCAGCCCCGCCGCGGCAGGCGCACCGGGACGGCCGCCGCCGCCGAACATGGGTCCTCCGCCCCACCCGCCGCCGAAGCCCATCAGTGCGCTCCGTTCCTGGACCCTGAGCCGTTCGTGTCCGAGCCGGTCGTGCGCGCGCCGTTCGCGTCCGACGGGATCGTGCCCGAGGCGCTCGGATGGGTCACGCCGAGCATGGCTGCCGCCTCCGGCTCGACCTGGGCCAAGACCTCGGCGTAGTGCGGGGTGGTCGCGAGGAGCTCGGTGTGGGTGCCGTCGGCCAAGATCCGGCCGTCTTCGAGAAGGACGACGCGATCGGCCAGGCTGATGGTCGAGAGTCGGTGCGCGACGATCAGGGTGGTACGCCCCTCCATGAGGACGCGCAGTGCGTCGTGGATCTGCTGCTCCACCTGGACGTCGATGGCGCTGGTGGCGTCGTCGAGCACCAGGATGGGCGGGTTGACGAGCAATGTCCGGGCGATGGTGATGCGCTGGCGTTGGCCCCCCGACAACGTGTAGCCGCGCTCTCCCACCACGGTGTCATATCCCATGGGCAGTTCCCGGATGAACGCATCAGCCCCGGCGGCGCGGGCGGCTGCCTCCACATCGGCGATGTCGGCGTCGGGACGCCCGTAGGCGATGTTGTCCCGGATCGACACCGAGAACAGGAAGGCATCATCGAGCACGACACCGACGTTGGCCCGCAGGCTGTCGATCGTGATGTCGCGGACATCGTGGCCGTCCACGAGGAATCTGCCCTCGGTGACGTCGTAGAAGCGCGGGATCAGACGTGCCACGGTCGACTTTCCCGAGCCGGTGCGTCCCACCAGTGCCACCGTCTCGCCGGGACGGAGATGGAGATCGAGATCGGAGAGGACCATGGGAAGGTCGGGCCCGTAGGAGAACCCCACCTTCTCGAAACGAACGTCCCCCGTGCAGTCGACGAGGTCCACTGCACCGGGTCGATCGACGATCGTGGGCTGCTCGTCGAGGATCTCGTAGATGCGTTCGGCCGACGCCGCGGCGCGCTGGCCCATCATGATGATCATGCCCAGCATCATGAACGGCGCCTGGAGCATGAGGAGATAGGAGTTGAAGGCCAGGATCGCACCGAGGCCGAGGGTGCCGTGGATCACCATGTAGCCGCCGAAGCCGAGTACCAGAGCCAGACCCACCTGGGGAAGGTTCTGAACCGCCGGTGTCCAGCGGGCGCGCAGATCGGCGTCTTTGACGTAACCCCACTGGACCTTGTCGGCCGCCTTGGCCAGAGTGCGCAGTTGCTCGTTCTCCGCCGCAAAGGAACGCACCACACGGACGCCGTTGACGTTCTCGTCGACGATGGTGGCCACGTCAGCCAAGCGGGCCTGGATGAGCCACGACACGGGGAACATGGACTTGCGCATGCGGTGCCCGACGATGAACACGAAAGGCATCGTGACCATGGCCACGAAGGCGAGGGGCACGTCGATCGACAGCATGAAGCCGAAGGCGACGACGGCGATGCTGCACTGCACCAGGATCATGGGGGCGAAGGTCATGTACATCTGCACCGAGCGGATGTCGGAGTTGGCACGCGAGATGAGCTGGCCCGACTGCACCCGGTCGTAGAAGGGGAACGACATCCGGGTCAGGTGCTCGTAGATGAGGGTGCGCAGGTCGTACTCGATCTCGTACGCCGTCCGGAAGAGGAAGAGGCGCGAGATGTAGCCCGCCACGCCGCCTGCCAATCCGAGCCCGAGGATCCACCACACGTAGAAGTGCAGCGGCACGGTGTGGTGCTGTACCGAGTTGTCGATGGCGTGGTTCAGCAGGTCCGGTATCTGCACTTGGAGCACGAGCCCAACGAAGGAGAGCACCAGGGACGTGATGAAGATCCCCCGGTGGGCGCGCAAGATGGGCATGGCGCGGCGCAACCACGTCTTGGTCTTGTCGGGATCGACCGAGCCCCGGGGAGCGCCGTAGCGGTCCACCTCGGTGACCGGTGGAGCCGATGCGCCCGGAGCGGCCGCGTCGACCGGCGTGGCCCCCGCCGCCGAGTGGCTTGTCGTGCTCATGAGCCTGACGCTCCGGCCCGGTGCGGGGAGTGGGGCGTCCCGACCGCGCTCTCCACGTTCACTGCCTGCGCAGCGTGATAGGCCCGCATTGCGCCGCGCCACAGCACCAAGGAGTCGAGGGCCTGGTGGGTGAGGGCGGGATCGTCGAGACACGAGGCGATGTCGGTGAGGCGGGCGTCGACGGCCGCATTGGCCCTGTCCAGAAGGTGCCGGCCTTCCACGGTGAGGGTGTGGGTGACGCTGCGCTTGTCGAGATCGCCGGGGGTGCGTTGCACGAGACCCCGGATCTCGAGCCCGTCGACCACGGCGGTGACGGTGGGGCGCCGCACCGTCAGGCGCTCGGCCAGCGCCGAGGGGAATGAGACCCCTTCGCCCAAGAGTCCCAGGACCCGGTACTGGGGGAGAGACAGCTCCACGCCGGTGAGGGCCAGTTCGACCTGCTTGGAGAGCCACGCCGCGGCCCGGCCGAAGGATCCTGGCTCGTGCGCCACCGCGCCCACCACGGCCGCCGCTGTCCCGCCCTGGTTCTCGGGCTCCACCCGCATATCGTTAGACTATCTAACGAGCGGTGCTGGCCCGTTCGCCCCATCGGTCGGGACGGAGCCGGGAGCGGAGTCCTGCATGGACCGGAAACGGGACCCGGCGGGCTCGGCAGTGGCGAAGACGGATCCGGCCGTCATACCGGTTCATATGCACCGGGGCCTGGCCCAGGTGGACATGGGTTTCTCCGCCGCACCCGTCGTCGCCCCTCTGGACACCGTCGACGCGGGCCGATGGAGAGCGGCGTCCGCACCCGCCTCTACCGGGACGGCTCGTTGGTCAAGGTGACTTCCCGGTCGACGAGATCTCGGACCATCTCGAGGACGACACGGACTGCGTGGTGTGGCTCGACCTGTGCGCGCCCGGGCAGCTCTTCGACGGTGCTCGACTGCTCAGCTGGGCGGCGATCATCGCCGTGCCGACGGCCATCACCGGGAGGTACGGGCAAAACGTGTCCTATCCAGGATCGGTAGGGATTCGGGGCTGATCACCTCCGCCGCGCTGATCGTGGTGCGCGCTGGGCCTCTACGTCCTGTTCCGGCGCAACGACTGGCTCTGACCGGGGCTGGCCCCGGGCGCTCGGCTACCGGGTGAGCGCCACCGGCCACGGCCTTGTCGCCACTGGCGGCGACGACGAGGAAGCGTTGCACGTCCTCGGGCTCGAGAGGGCGCTGAAGCAGAAGCCCCACCCGGCATTGGTCGTCTCGGTCATCTCGAGCTCGGACACCGGGTTCGCAGTACCAGGTCGGCAGGGGCCGATGCCCCCGACCCGCTCGGGCGGTACCGTCTTTGCAAGGGAAACGCAGTGAGGCAGCGCTGCTGATGGGGGGTACGACCATGTTCGACGGATTGCGCCCCGGGCACCGGGCGCCTCGGTCCGACTCCCGCCGGTGGCGTCGAGGGTCCCGGGTGGTGCTGGCCGCCGCCATCGCGGCAGGAACCGCCGTCGTCGCCACCGGGATCGGCAGCGCCGCGTCGGCCTCGGGCGCATGGTCCGCCCCCACCCTCGTGGACTCCGGCGGAGGGCTCACGTCGGTGTCGTGCCCGACGTTGAAATTCTGTATCGCCGTCGACGGGTCGGGGAACGCCGTCATCCACAAACGCAACAACACGTGGGAGGCACCCACTCCCACCGATGCAGGTCATGGCGGACTCTCTTCGGTGTCCTGTGCGACCACGCTGTTCTGCATGGCCGTCGACGGGGTGGGTAACGAGAAGCGTTATGCCGGGGGGAAGTGGTTCAGCGCCGTGAGCATCGACCCCAGTGTCGCGCTCGACGCCGTGTCATGTCCGAAGCTCACCTTCTGCGCCGCGGTCGACGTGAACGGCAATGTGCTCACCTACAACGGCGCCACGTGGACGAGCCCCACCCTCGTCGACAGTGGTCATGCCGTGGTCGGGGTGTCGTGCCCGACGGTGAGCTTCTGCGTGGCGGTCGATGACAGCACGGATGCGCTCACCTTCAACGGCACGACGTGGACGAGCCCGGTGAGCGTCGACTCGGGGAGCACGTTGATGTCGGTGTCGTGCGCCACCACGGCGTTCTGCACGGCGGTCGACGATCACGGCAATGCGCTCACCTTCAACGGCACGACGTGGACGAGCCCCGACGCGATCGACGCCGGCCACGCACTCGACGCGGTGAGGTGCACCACCACGACGTTCTGCGCGGCAGTCGACGATCACGGCAACGCGCTCATCTTCGACGGCACGACGTGGACGAGCCCCGACAGTATTGATTTCACCGAAGCGCTGGAGGCGGTGTCGTGCCCGACGGCGTACTTCTGTCTGGCTGTCGACGCGGTGGGTGACGCGCTCACCTTCCCGCCCCCCGTGGCCATCACGACCACGTCGCTTCCCGCTGGGACGGTGCACGACGCCTACTCGCACACCTTGTCGGCCAGCGGGGGCAATCCTCCCTACAAATGGTTGGCCAAGTTGCCCGCGGGGCTCGAGATCAACAAGACGACCGGGGTGATCTCGGGCACACCGAGGAGCAGTGGGCACTTCGTCGTCACCGTGACGCTGCTCGACCAAAAGATCCGGGTCACGGGTCGGCCCGCCACCCAGCACCGCGCCGTGGCGAGGTTGATGCTCACCATCTCCTGACGCCAGGCCCCGCAGCCCGACGGCGACGTCGAGCCGCTGCGGGCGGGCTACCGCGTGAGCGCCACCGGCATGGCCTCGGCGGCACCGGCGGCGTCGACGAGGAAGCGTTGCGCGTCCTCGGGCTCGAGAGGGCGGCTGAAGTAGAAGCCCTGTCCGGCGTCGCAGCCCTCTTGCTTCAACCGGGTCAGTTGGTCGACGGTCTCGATGCCTTCGGCCACCGTCATGAGACCCAGCGCGGCGCCGAGCTCGATGAGAGCGTGCACGAGCGCGGTGCTGGCCCGGTCGGGGGCGGCGTCGAGCATGAACGTCCGGTCGATCTTGAGGATGTCCACCGGGAATTGCTGGAGATACGCCAGCGACGAGTAACCGGTACCGAAGTCGTCGATGGCGAGGCGGATACCGAGGTCCTTGAGGGCCCTGAGACGCAGCGCCGACTCGTAGGAGTCTCGCATCAGGGTTGTCTCGGTCATCTCGAGGATCAGTGAGGTCGGATCCAGCCCCGAGTCTTCGAGCGCCGTCTGGATCTCGGCGACGAGGGTGCCGGTCTCGAACTGGCGCGGTGAGACGTTGACCGACACCGCCGTCGGCAGCCCCGCCTCGTGCCACAGACGGGTCTGGCGACACGCCTCTCGCAGCACGAAGGCGCCGACCTCGACGATGAGGCCCGACTCCTCGAGAGCCGGGATGAAGTCGTCGGGGGCCACGACCAGGCCCGACGGTCGGCGCCATCGCAGCAGCGCCTCCACGCTCTGTACGGTGCCGTCGCGCAGGTCGATGACCGGTTGGTAGACGAGGAAGAATTGCCCACCCTCGAGCGCGAGGCGCAGGTCCCGTTCGAGCTCGATGCGGGTGCGGAATTCGCCTCGCATGTGGGGCTCGAAGCGCACGGCCCGGTTCCGGCCCGCCGCCTTCGCCTCGTAGAGGGCGACATCCGCGTCCATGAGCAGGTCCTCGGCCGACGCGTACGCGCCCGAGACGATGCCGATGCTGGCCGAGATGGTCAACTGGGGCCGCGCTGCGCTGTGCACGGCAAAAGGAGCGGTGAGTGACTCGAGGAGCCGCCGGGCGGCGGCCTCGGCTTGTGTCGCAGACCCTTCCACCAGGACGACGAACTCGTCGCCCCCCAGGCGCCCGATGGAGTCCGCCTCGCGCAGGGCTCCTTGGAAGCGGATGGCGGTCTGGCGCAGCACGTCGTCACCGACCCGATGGCCGAGCGAGTCGTTGACGTCCTTGAACCGATCGAGGTCGATGAACAACACCGCCCCGTCGTGACCGGTCCTACGGCCACGCTTCTGCATCTGCTCGATGCGATCGAGGATCAGCTTCCGGTTGGGAAGACCGGTGAGGGGATCGCGCGTGGCGAGGCGTTCGAGGGCGTCGCGGGTCGACCGGAGCTGGGTGATGTTGTGGGCCGACACCGCCAACCCGTCGACCGTGGGGTCGTCGAGCAGATTGACGATGCTCAGCTCGCACGGAACGGGCACGCCACCGTCGCGGCGGCGCAGGTCGACCTCGACGATGGTCGGGCCCTCCTCGGCGGACGGGCCGTCGAGCGCCGAGGCGAGCGCAATCCGCAGCGCCGGACGGTCCGCGGGCACCACGAGGTCCTCGAGCGGGTGCCCCTCGACGAGGGCCTGGTCATGTCCGAGCATGCGAGTGATGGCCGCGGACACCGACTGCACCGCTCCGGTGCGATCGAGCAGGAGGAGGATGCTGGCGGAGTTGTGGACCAGGGACCGGAACCGCTCGATGTCGTTGGTGGCCACCTCCCAGCGGCGTCGCTCGGTGAGGTCGCGCAGGCACCACACGAGCCCGTCGATGGGCGGCTTCCCGATGAGGTTGGCGCCGATCAGCTCGACGAGCTTCCAACCCGTGGGGGTCTTGACCCGGAGCTCGATGGGGGAGCCGACGGTCTTGTCCCGGACGCTCTCGAGCGAAGCGGCGGCGAGCTCGAGATCGTCGGGATGGAGGAACTCGAGCGCGTCCAAGCCGACGATGTCTTCGACCGCCAAGCCGAAGATCCGCTCCGCGGCAGGGTTGGCCCACACGAGGTGCCCCTCGGCGTCGGCCACGACGACCGCGTCGGGCAACTCCAAGACCAACCGCCCCAACCACGCAGGTTCCATTGCCCCTTCCCAAAAAGCCGCTCTCCAGGCATCGGCGGGGCGAGACGGCTTCTGTACCCCTGCCCGCTCTCGGGGAGGGGCGGCTCCGAAGGGGGTGGGAGAGGCGTCGGTCCTGCTCAGGGACCGTGAAGCCGCAACGATGGGGACGGGGACCCGACCACGCTCACGAGCCGGCCGGCTCGAGCTTGAGCGTGACGATCTGGAACGGTGCCACGTCCAGGGTGACCCGGGGCCCGGCGGTCGGGATGGGGGCGGTGTCGCGCTCGAGCAGATCCGTGACCGTGGCGCGCCGGATGTCCCAGGGAGCTCGGACGGTGACGGCGCCGCGGCGCCCCCACGCCTCGTAGATCCGGACCACCAGGGCATCTGGGTCGTCGTCACCGGCCTTGACGGCTTCGATCACGACGTGGTCGGCGTCGACCGAAAGCAACGAGCCGAACGGGGGGACGACGCCGGCGTGGGGTGAGGTGGCGACGCACCGGAGGGGGACGTTGAGGTCGTAGCCGGCGTCGATGACGCCGCCGTCGCGCAGATCGCCCGAGTGGGGGAGCAGGCGGTACCGGAAGTGGTGGAGGCCGCGATCGGCGACGGGGTCGGGCCAGGTGGGGGCGCGCAACAGGGACAGGCGGATCACGTTGCCCAGGATGTCGTAGCCGTATTTGCAGTCGTTGAGCAGGGCCACGCCGTAGCCGGGCTCGGACAGGTCCGCCCACTTGTGCGCACAGACCTCGAAGCGCGCCTCGTCCCAACTCGTGTTGGCATGCGTCGGGCGTTCCACGTGCCCGTACTGGATCTCATAGGTGGCCCGTGGGCTGCGGACGTCGACGGGGAAGGCGACCTTGAGGAGTCGATTGGTCTCGTGCCAGTCCACCTCGGTCTCGAAATCGACGGCACGCCCCCCGCGTCGAGCCCGATGACCTGGGTCAGGCGCGACGCGCCGAACCGTCGGGTGACCCGGATGCCGGCGCGCAGGGGGCCGGAGGCGACCACGTCGATCGACTCGACCTCGTCAAGATCCACCACCTGGTCGAAGGCGAACCGGTCGATGTCCCAGGCGTCGAAGAAGTTGGGGTAGTCGGGGTGGAGCTGGAAGCGGTTGCCGACTGCTCCCGGTGCCACGACCTCACGTTGCGCGGCCTTGTCGAAGATCGACGACAACAGGCCCCGGTCGTCGAGCTCGATGCGCAGATGCTCGTTCTCGAGGGAGCGGAGACCGGCGCTGGCTCGGGGGGACGCCGGCGGGGCACCACCGGCTACGAGGTCGTAGACCTGGTAACCGCACGGGGGCACCGCCGCCTCGAAGATGGCTCGGCCCTCGGCGTCGCGCTGCACCGGAGCCGCCGCCCCCGAGGCGTCGACAGCCACACTGACATCGTCAGGTGCATCGACGACGACCAGCTCCGTGCGGGCGTGTGAGAGCGAGTTGAAGACGACGACGGGTGACGTCGTCGTCGACGTCTCGACGGCGGCGACCTGACGTGACAGTGCCTCGTCGATGAGGCGTTCGGTCTCCCGGAGGATATGGGCATGGTCTCGGGCGGTGTCGTCGTAGACCCAGTGGATCCCCGACCCGGGGATGATGTCGTGGAACTGGTGGAGCAGGAGAAGTTTCCAAAGCGCCTCGAGCTCGGCGTTGGCCCCGGCGCCATCACCGCCGCCGCCGCCAGTACCGCCGGCCGCCGTCGCGCGCCGCCAGCACACCCCACAGCTCCGCGTCGCGCAGGGCGAACTCGGCCCGGCGGTTCCCGAGCTTGGTGGCGGCCTGGCTGGTATAGGTGCCGCGGTGGGTCTCCAGATAGAGCTCACCCACCCAGACCGCGCGGCTCGCGCATCTCGCCCTCGGCCTCGGTGAAGAACCGGCGCGGCCCCTCCATGACCAGATGGGGAAGGCCGTCGTGGTCGGCGAGCCGGCGCGCCGACTCGAGCATCTCGGTGGTGGGACCGCCCCCTCCGTCACCCCAGCCGAAGAGGTACAGCGACCGGTTGGCGCGATCGTGATCCTTGAAATTCTCGACACCGAACCGGAGCTCGCGGACGCTCACGTTCCCGCTGTAGGTGTCGGCCGGGGGGAAGTGGGTGAACACCCTGGAGCCGTCGATGCCCTCCCACAGGAAGCTGTGGTGGGGAAGGGAGTTGTACTGGTTCCACGAGAGCTTCTGGGTGAGGAACCAGCGGATACCGCCCTGGCGCATGATCTGGGGTAGGGCGGCCGAGTACCCGAACACGTCGGGCAACCACACGTCGTTGGTCTCGATCCCGAGCTCGCCGAGGTAGAAGCGCTTGCCATGGACGATCTGGCGGACGAGGGATTCGCCCGAGGGGATGTTGCAGTCCGCCTCGACCCACATGCTCCCGGTGGGCTCGAGGCGTCCTTCGGCGACCCGCTCCTTCATGCGTTCCCACAGCTCGGGGTAATGGTCGCGCATCCACGCCAGGTGCTGGGCCTGGGAGACGACGAACCGGTACTCGGGGTACCGGTCCATGAGCTCGAGGACGGTGCTGAACGTGCGTGCGCACTTTCGGATCGTCTCGCGCAGCGGCCACAGCCACGCCGTGTCGAGATGGGCGTGCCCCACGATGCTCGCGGTATGGGTCCCCGGCGCGGCGGGGCGTGCCAGGAGCTCTGTCAGGACGGGCTGGGCCCGACGCCAACTGTCGGCGATATCGGGGAGCTCGAGCAGGTTGCAGGCCCGCTCCAGGCCCGCGGCCAGTCGTGGCACCTGGGGGTCGGTATCGGGGAGCTCGGTCAGCAGCTCGAGGAGGACGCGGAAGTCGTGCCAGAAGGCGTCGAAGTCGGGGTCGCGTACATGGAGGTCGGCCGATTGCAGCGTGAACAAAGCCGGGCCGTCGGGCTCGGCGAGGAGCAACGGCCACGGATTGGCGCCGAACGGAGAAGGGGGGTTGGCCGCCGCCTCGACGAAGAGCTCGACGGGTTCTTCCGCCACCGCGCTCGAGGTCAGCAGGTACTCGCGGTGATTGGGGGACAGGCCCTGGACGGCCCGGCCGTGGCGCCACACGAGGGCTTCGGCCCCGAACCCGGTCGATCCCGCGTTGCCGATGCCGAACCCCAATGCCACCGGTCTTCCCGCCCACGCCGACGGCACCGCGCCTCGCAGGCGGAACCAGGTGGTGTCCCAGGCAGGGCCCCACGATCCGCCCAGCGGGAATGGCCGGTAGTCGGCGCCGAACGCATCGGTGGCGGGGATGGGCTCGCCGTGCACGTGGTGCGCGGCGATCTCGAGCGCGACCGATGGTCCCCGACGGCGGGGCCGAACGAACTCGTTGAGGACCCGGGTGATCCGACCGACACGGATCGAGTCCTCCGGGCGCACGCCGACCGAGTGTAGTGAGTGGGGGTCGAGGCCCCTCTGGGGGATTCGCCCCCAGTTGGTGCGCTCAGTGGCGTCCCGCGTCGGTCTCGACCGGCGGCTTCGCGACCCCGGAGCTGAACAGGGTTCGTTGCCAGATCTCCGCCAAGGTGGCGGCAGCGACGTGGACGTCGACGGCCGGCCCTCGACCGTAGGTGTCGAGAAGGTAACGCTCGGTCATCCCGACGAGGGCACGAGCGGTCTGTTCGGGCCGTTCGATCGTGCTCAACCCTTTTCGACACAGCTCGGCGATGAACTCGGTGTAGCTGTCGGTGAACGCCATGATCACCGAGCCCCAGGCTTCGTCGATCTCTGTTCCCGCTCCCGACGCCTGCTCGAAGGCCAACAACAGCCGGCCGTGTTCCCGGTACAGAGAGACGAACTCGACCCCGGTATCGAGTCCCGTCGACGGGTCCTGTAACCAGCTGTCCGCGCAGCGGCGGAACTCATCACCGAGATCGGCGAGCCAACGCAGCAACACGGCCTCGAGGTCGGGGAAGTAGCGGTAGAACGATGTGCGGGTGAGCCCCGTCGACGCCATAACGTCCTCGACAGTGAGGTCCCGGAACTCCCGCTCGGCGAGCAACGTCTCGATGGCGTCGAGGATGGCGCGTTCCGCGCTGCTGCGGCGCTCGCGGACACGCCTCCGAAGGGCGGCGCTGGCCGGGGTCACCTGAGGTCGCTTTCAAATGACATATGGTGTGACACCAAGTTTGACACGACGTCTGTCAGTGCGTCAATGTACGTCCGACATCGGGGAGCCCAGCCGTCGGCGTGACCCGGCCCCCACCCGGAAAAGGAGTTCTCCCTTGTCAGGCGCGGTGTGTCGTGAGCTGTGAGCGTCCGTTGCTGGTTCACCGGGACGGGAGCATGTCCTGCGAGGTGCCCGGCTGTACAGAGGGCCGGAGCGCGGCCGACGTCGAGCGTGCGCTCGTGCGGCACCGGGTACGGATGAGTTGTGACGACCCGGGCCGCCCCAGGTGCGAACGCTGTCGCCCACTGCCCACTCCGGGTGCCTAGGGGTCGATTCCGACTCGTGAGCGTGGCAACGGACGCAGGCGAGGGCGTGAGCCAGGCTGGTCTTCGTGGCCGAGCGTGAGATCGCCAGCATCGTGTGGCACGAGGACGGGGAGGTGGTCGACCTGGTCTACGCCGAGCGAGAGCCCGACCACCTCGTCGGTACCCGGGCTGTGGTCGCCGAGCTGGCCCGGAGTGTCGGATTGGTGACGGTGCCGGCTCCCCCCGGGACGGTCCGGTGGGCCCGCCCTCCCGCACAGGGCGACCCGTCCTAGGTTCGTTGACCCTTTAGTTGGCGGGCACCGTCGCCGTGCTGGCGATCGCTGCCGGAGTACCGACCGGCACCGTCGGGACGCCGAAGCCGACGAGCCCGGTGGTCCACAGGGGTGAGTAGCTGACGACGGACCCCGTGCTCGGAGCCTCGAGCACGATCCCGGCGCCCACGTAGATGGCGACGTGTTGCACCGATGTGGTGCCGTCGTTCCAGAACACGAGGTCCCCGGGCTGAGCCTGCGCGGCCGGGACGGCTGTGACGGCGTCGTGTTGTTGCTGTGCCGTACGGGGCAGGGCGATGCCGGCCTGGCCGTAGGCCCACTGGACGAGACCCGAACAGTCGAAGCCTGCGTTGGCGGCCGGAAGCGGTGTCTCTCCCCCCCAGACGTAGGGCACGCCGACTTGGGATGCCGCCGCCCAGATGGCCGCGTTCAGGGTCGGCGGGATGGGCGGCGAGGTCTTGTCGGCGTCTACCGCGTTCTGGCCTGCGGTTTGGGCGGCGAGATAGAGGGGCGCCGACGGATCGTTCCCCGTGCTGAGCGCGGCGAGGGAGGCCTGCTGTGTGGAGGCGGCCACGACGGCCGACTGTTGGGCCTTGGCGATGTCGGTCAGGTCGGCTTGGACTTTGGTCTCGGTGGCCAGAAGCGTCCCGTCCTGGGCCGCCAGCGTGCGCGCCTCGGCCTCGTAGGCAGCTGCCACCGCCACCGTGTTGGCGATGGCGACCTGCTGGTACTCGCTCGTCGCGGCCGCATCGTTGGTGCTCGAGAAGGGAATGGTGGTGATCTCGGTCAAGGGAACGCCCCCCATGTAGGCGATGAGCGCATCGGTCCGAAGCCGCACGCGGGCGGCGGTGACCCTACGCTGGGTGACCGCGACCTGGGCCCGAATCGACGCCTCGTGTTGCTGGAGGGCAGTCAACTGTGCCGAGTCCGTCTCATAGGTCTGAGCCAGTTGATCGAGCACGGCGCCGGTCTGGGTGATCTGAGCCTGGAGTGCCGACATCTCTTGGACCTGATTGGGCGTGAGCGTGATCGGGACCGGCGCCGTCGTGGTGGTCGAGGACGTCGTCGTTGTGGTGGTCGTCGCCGGGTCCGGTTGGGCACCGGCGCGGGTCGGGAACAGTGCCAGTCCCCCCGCCAGGACGGCCACGGCGATTATGCCTCTGCCGGTGAGCCTCGGGATCGGGACAGAGAAGTGCACAATGCGACGCAAGATGGGCATGTTATGCCGATCCCGATCTAAAGCCGACTACGCGAAGCCGCGTCGGGCTACAACTCCAATCGGCGGGTCACACGCAGAGCAGGGTCTGGTCGTTCCACAGCGGCCGAAGCCCGGCGTCCGAGGGCACACCCCCGTGTCGCCGGCTCGTTCCCTTTCGCTGCCGCCGGACTCTCTGCCCCCCTCCTGCTCGGCTTTGGAAGCGTGAAGGGCGATCGTCGCCCACACGATCTTGCCGGTGGAGTCGGGCACGGGCTCGACGCCCCACTCGTCGGCCAATGCGGCGACGATCTGAAGTCCCCGACCCGACGTGTCGGCGATCGAAGGCGACTTCATTATCGGTCGGCCGTCACCGTCGTCTTCGACTTCGAGGCGAACATGATCGGGCAGCCGTTCGATCCTGATCCGGTACGGCGACCCGGCATGTCCGATGCTGTTCGAGGCCAGCTCCGACGCGATGAGAGCCACAGCGTCGGCGGCATCATCGGGGACGTCGATGAGCGAGCCGGCGATGAACCGCCGCGCCGTCGTGACAGAACTCGGATCGGCGTGAAATTGGGCTTCTCTTTTCATGAGGGATCAACGCGGAGGATCTCGGAGAGGCCGGTCACGTCGATCACCCGTCGGATGATGTCCGACGCGTGACGCAGCTCGACCTGATCGATGTGTTTCGTCGCCAGCACCATCACCGAGATGCCGGAACTGTCCATGAAGGTGAGCTCCTCGAGCTCGAGCACGAGGAGCTTCGGCCCACTGTCGATGACCTGCTCGATCGCCGTACGGAATGTCTCCACGGTGGAGATGTCCAACTCGCCCTTCAGCGTCAGGCGAGGCGCTCCGTTGACGTCGAAAGACTGCTCGATCGAGAGGTTCGTCTCGTCGCCGGTTAGCTCTTCCATCTCACTCCCAGGATCGCGGTGTCGTCGCCGTTGCCGGATTGTGTTGATCCGGCCAGCAATTTTGTCAGGAGATCGTTCAGACCGGACCGGGTCCGGTGGTGGCGCCAGGGCCGATCCGGATGGGACGTGGTGAATCTTCGGTGCGCCGAAGATCAGGTGAGACGCGACCTCACCACGGCGCGCTCCGCCCAGCAGGACGTCATTCACATCTTGTTATGTCTTTCGCAGGTCTGTTCACAGCACGTTCATGGCGCGGGACCTGATACTCCAATCCATGGGTGATTTCTTGTTTGTGCTCGGCACCATCCTGTTCGCGGCGGTGATGCTCGGGCTGATCTGGGGACTCGATCACGTATGACCGTCGTCCAGGGCATCCTGCTCGCAGTCGCCATCATCGTGTTCATCTACCTGGGCGTGGCACTGTTCAAGCCCGAGTGGTTCTAAATGGGTTACTTCTGGACCATCCTCACCCTGGTCATCGCCCTCGGTCTCACCTGGCGGTACCTGGGTTCGTACATGGCGGCCGTTTTCGACGGCCGTGTGCATTTCCTGGGGTGGGCTGAGCGACCGATCTACCGGCTTCTCGGCACGAGCCCCGAACACGAGCAGAACTGGAAGCGCTACGCCGGGTCGCTGGTCATCTTCTCGGCCGTCTCGATGGCACTCACGTACCTGCTCATCCGAATCCAGGGGTCGCTTCCCCTGAACCCGCAGCACCTCGGGGCCGTGCCGCCGGCGCTCACCTTCAACACGGCGTCGTCGTTCCTGACCAACACCAACTGGCAGAACTACGGCGGCGAGACCACGATGTCGTACTTCTCCCAGATCGGTGCGCTCACCGTGCAGCAGTTCGTGAGCCCGGCGGTGGGCATCGCCGCCGCCATCGCGTTGGTACGCGGCTTCTCCCGTCGTAAGTCCCCGACGATCGGGAATTTCTGGGTAGATGTCACCCGCTGCCTGCTCTACATCATGGTGCCCATGGCGTTCATCGTCGGGATCATCTTCGTGGGCCAGGGCGCGGTGCAGACCCTGGCGGGAACGGTCAGCTTCCACGACACGCTGAACGGGGTCACCCAGACCATCCCCCGAGGCCCGATCGGCTTCATGGAGGCCATCAAGCAGCTGGGCACCAACGGGGGCGGGTTCTTGGACGCCAACTCCGCGACCACATTCGAGAACCCGACGGGGCTCACCAACTGGCTCTCGATCTACCTGCTTCTGTGCATCCCTTTCTCCCTCACCTACACCTTCGGGAAGATGGTGGGAAGCGTCCGCCACGGTGCCGCCCTGCTGGCCGCCATGGTGATCATCTTCGGGTCCTGGGTGACCTTCACGAGCTATGCGGAGCACCAGAACAATCCCGCCGTCGTCGCCGCCAGTGTGCATTCCACGACAGGGAACACCGAGGGCAAAGAGGTCCGGTTCGGTGACACCACCACCGCGTTCTTCGGTGTGGCCTCGACCAACACGTCCACAGGCTCCGCCGACGCCTCGTACGACTCGTTCACCCCCATGGGCGGCTTCGGACTGCTCACCGGCATGATGCTCGGCGAAGTCACACCGGGAGGAACCGGGAGCGGGCTCTACACGATCCTCATCTACGCCATCATCGCCGTGTTCATCGGAGGTCTGATGATCGGGCGAACGCCGGAGTACCTGGGCAAGAAGATCCAGGCTAAGGAGGTGAAGCTCGCCGGCCTCGGGGCCTTGGTCATGCCCATCATCGTGCTCGTGTTCACCGCCGTGGCCGTGTCGATCCACGCCGGGCGGGCGGGCCCGCTCAACGCGGGCCACACGGGTTCACCGAGATCCTCTACGCGCTGACCTCACAGGCGAACAACAACGGCTCGGCCATCGGCGGCCTCACGGGTAACACTGCCTTCTACAACGTCATCGGCGGGGTCGACATGCTGCTCGGCCGGTTCGCCATCATGATCCCGGCCATCGCCTTGGCGGGAGTACTGGCGGCGAAGAACGTGGTGCCGGAGTCGCTCGGGACCTTCCGGACCGACAACGGCATGTTCGTGGGCCTGATCATCGGCGTGATCATCATCATCGGTGGCCTCACCTTCTTCCCCGCCGTCGCTCTCGGCCCCATCGTCGAGCAGCTCAGCCACGGAAAGTTCTTCTGATGACCATTCTGACCACACAGGCGCAGCCGCAACCCGATCCGAGCGCTCCGCACGGCGTCGCCGAGGCCCGGAGCTTGTTCGACCGCCAGATCCTGCGGCGCGCGCTGTTCGACGCGTTCAAGAAGCTCGACCCCCGGGTGCAGATCAAGAACCCGGTCATGTTCGTGGTGCTGGTAGGAACTGTCGTCACCTTCATCGAGGCGATCGCCCATCCTGGCATCTTCGACTGGTCCATCACGATCTGGTTGTTCCTGACCGTGATCTTTGCCAACTTCGCCGAAGCTATGGCCGAGGGTCGGGGCAAGGCCCAGGCCGACACGCTACGCCGCATGCGATCCGAGACCGAGGCTCGCCGACTGCGTTCGGACGGCACCGAGGAGCGGGTGGCGGCCGCGGACCTCGCCAAGGGCGACCTCGTGGTGTGCGAGGCAAACGATCTCATCCCGTCCGACGGTGAGATCGTCGATGGCATTGCGTCGGTGGACGAATCCGCCATCACCGGTGAGTCGGCACCGGTGATCAGGGAATCAGGGGGCGACCGCTCGGCCGTCACGGGGGGGACCAAGGTCCTCTCCGACCGTATCGTCGTGCGGATCACCGCCGAGCGTGGTCACACATTTCTCGACCGCATGATCACGCTCGTCGAAGGGCGCCAACCGGCAGAAGACGCCCAACGAGATCGCCCTCACGATCCTCCTCGCCGTACTCACCATCGTCTTCCTTCCCGTGGTGGTGTCCCTGCAACCCTTCGGCCATTTCGCGGGGGCGACGGTGTCGGTGGTCATCCTCGTCTCGCTTCTGGTCTGCCTGATCCCGACCACCATCGGGGCCTTGCTTTCGGCCATCGGCATCGCCGGCATGGACCGCCTCGTGCAGCGCAACGTGCTGGCCATGAGCGGCCGGGCCGTCGAGGCGGCCGGCGACGTGCAGACCCTGCTGCTCGACAAGACGGGCACCATCACCCTCGGGAACCGCATGGCGTCGGCCTTCTTCCCGGCCGGCGGCCACAGCGAAGAGGAGCTTGCCGACGCCGCCCAGCTGGCGTCGCTGGCCGACGAGACCCCCGAGGGCCGCTCCATCGTGGTGCTGGCCAAGGAGCGATTCGCCATCCGCGAGCGTGAACTCGGCACTGAGCACAGCTTCGTGCCCTTCTCGGCCACGACCCGCATGTCGGGCCTCGACATGGACGGCCGCCGCATCCGCAAGGGTGCGGCCGACTCGGTGCGCAAGTGGGTCGAGGAGCAGGGTGGCACGAGCCCTCAGGGGCTCGCGAGATCGTCGAGCGCATCGTCCGGGCGGGATCGACCCCTCTGGTGGTGGCCGACGGACCGCGGATCCTCGGTGTCATCGAGCTCAAGGACGTCGTGAAGCAGGGCATCCGCGAGAAGTTCGACGAGATGCGTCAGATGGGGATTCGCACCGTGATGATCACCGGCGACAACCCGCTCACGGCTGCGGCGATCGCCCAGGAGGCCGGGTGTCGACGACTACCTGGCCGAGGCCACCCCCGAGGCCAAGATGGCCCTCATCCGGACCGAGCAGGAGGGCGGGAAGCTCGTCGCCATGACCGGCGACGGCACCAACGACGCCCCCGCCCTCGCCCAGGCCGACGTCGGGCGTCGCCATGAACACCGGGACGACGGCGGCCAAAGAGGCCGGGAACATGGTCGACCTCGACTCCAACCCGACCAAGCTGATCGACGTCGTCGAGATCGGCAAGCAACTGCTCATCACCCGGGGCTCGCTCACCACCTTCTCCATCGCCAACGACATCGCCAAGTACTTCGCCATCATCCCGGCGTTGTTCGTCGCCACCTATCCGCAGCTCAACACGCTCAACGTCATGAAGCTGCACAGCCCGCAGAGCGCGGTGCTGTCGGCGGTGATCTTCAACGCCCTGGTGATCGTGGCGTTGATCCCCTTGGCGCTGCGGGGCGTGAAGTTCCGGCGCGGCATCGTCAGCAGCCATCCTGCGTCGCAACGTGTTCATCTACGGGGTGGGCGGGATCATCGTGCCCTTCATCTTCATCAAGCTCATCGACCTGATCCTCGTCGCTCTTCACGCCTACTGATCGCGAGCCCCACATGATCGCCCATCTCCGTCGCTCCATCATCTCGATCGTTGTCTATCACGGTCTTCTTCGGGTTCGTCTACGCCCTTGCCGGCACCGGCGTCGCCCAGCTCTTCTTCCGGCACCAGGCCGACGGCTCGATCACGGCCAACGGATCGACTCTCATCGGACAGAACTGGTCGGCCACGAAGTGCCCGGGAAACCCGCCGGGTAGCTGTGTGTTTCAGGGTCGACCCGACGATCTCGGGCCCTATGCGGCCAATCCCAAGGAGAAGATCTCGGGGGAGACAACCCCCTGGTGGCCAACGGTGTCAGCGGCGAGTCGGGGGCCACCAACCTGGGCCCGAGGTCGAAGGTCCTGCTGGCAGAACACGCAGGCGCTAGTCGCCTACTGGCACAAGCGCGGCGTGAACCCCACCCCGACCTGGTGACCACCTCGGGCAGCGGCCTAGATCCCGACATCGCTCCTCAGGACGCCCTGGCGCAGATCCCCATGGTCTCCAAGGCCACCGGGATTACTCCGTCCGCCCTGCGAGCGCTCATCTGCCCGCGAGACCAACAGCGCAGTAGCTGGGGTTCATGGGCAGCAGCTACATCGACGTCCTGCAGCTCAACGAGGCCCTCGCCCACCTTCGGTGAACGTCTGGGAGCCGACTTCGAGTGACTGGTGGGGAGGCCGGCCCATCGCTCGTCGCATCGCCGATGCCCGGGAGCGTCACCGCGTCGTGATCACCGGCAAAGTCGTCGATGCGGAGCGGTGCATCTGGCGCGGATCTGCGGCGCAGATCTTCACTCTCGATGACGGCACCGGCCAGCTGAGCATCGTGTTCGGCGGGGTGCGGTCCATCCCGGGAATGGTGGAGGGGGCGAACTGCACGGTCGAGGGCACCGCCCTCGCCGACGATCGAGGGATCGTCTTGTGGTACCCCCTCTACCGCTTCGAGCTCTAAGACGCCGGGCCACCACGTCACGGCGATGGATCCTCCCCGGTCGTCCCAGCCCGTTCGTCGGCGTCGGTGCCAGCTCCGTCAACTCAAGTGGGCGCCGGGTCGTCAACGGCGATCTTTTTCAGCAAGCGTTTGTATCGGTTGCGAATGTCCTGTCGGTCGTGTGGATCGGGCACGGATTCCTCTGCACTCTGGTAGATCATCTCCGCCTGGCGGAGCAGGATGGCCCGCTGTTCCTCGGACGTCGTCTGTTCCATGATGGAAGACAGAGCATCCATCATCCGAATGATGACGGCCGGCATCCCTCGCGCTGCCTGCCGGGTTTTGTCGAATGCACGGTTCACCATTCTGGTGTAAGAGGGATCCATCTCGATGAGTCGCACACGGCCGAATCGGTCGCGGTAGACGCCCTCCGAGAGCGTCCGCCCTGAGACCCTGCTCAGACCCGCTGAGAGCCAGTCGATGCACGTGAGGGCGGTAAATGTGTCGTTGACCGCCGGTGACAGGGCACGGATGGCGATCTCGACCAGCTGGTCGATGGCGAATACCGGGTCTTGCATGAGCGTCCGGTGCGGGCCCGTCACGTGAGCTTGGGCAAGGTCCAGAGCAACCTGTCCAGCGGCGCCGCCGGGCCAGACCGTCGCCAGCGGACTACCCGCCACCACGAAATGCCCGGGTCGGTGGTTGAGGCGGACGACCGAGTCGGTCCGGGCGGCGATGTCGACCATCTGCGCGTATCCCACGAATTGCAGGTAGCCGCTGGTTGTCGCCCGGATGACGGCACCTCTCTCGTCGATGAGTTGGAGAAGCTCCGGCACCGACTTCCCGGCGCCGGTCGATCCTGGTCGCGCGTCCACGCGCTGCTCGGGGAACTCCGCATCGATGGCACGCGTGAGATCGCGGGCGATACCGGCGATCACCTCGGGCAACTGGATCGACTTGGCGATGTGGTGGATGAAGTAGATGAGAACGGCCAGGTCCACGAGGAGCAATGCCTCCGCGACGGCGATCGACAGGCGGGGGACGAATTTGCCACTCGAGATACTCGTGATGGATCCGAGGCAGAGCACCGAGTAGACGAAGGTGCCCACGAACACACCCAACGTGACCTGGTTCCCGATGTCGCGGACAAAGTTCCGCATCATTCGAGGACCGAACTGCTGCGATGCCAGGGTGAGCGCAAGAATGGTGATGGAGAAGACAACGCCGACAACGGTGATGACGGCGGCGGCGATGGTGGTGAGAACCTGGCGACCGGCGTCGGCACTTCCGGTTTGAGCCCAGAAGGGCAGCGTCAGGTGGTGATGGTACGCCGCGAGGTCGATTTCGAACGTCACCAAGAACAGCAAGGCGGCGACCGCTACGAGCAAGGTCGGAACAAGCCAGAACGTGGTGCGCAGTGCTTCCCAGCGCCAGCTGGGCAAGCGTGGTTCGTCGTGGCTCCTGCGAAAGCCGTCCTGAAATCTGCTCGCCTCTTCGCCTTCAGTCATCGAAGGCACGTGAGCTTGACCACTTTGGTCATGACGCATCGTCGTTCCCACGTGTGGGGAACCCAAATAGGTGAAGCGAGCCCCAGGCGGTGTCGGGGGACGTCTCGATCATCGGCGCGGTCTCCTCGTCGCCGACCAGTCTTCCCGGCTCACCTTTCGGCTGCAGGTTAGTCCATGGGGATTTCGGGTTACCCCGAAACCCGAGGGGCGAGGACGGCGACCGTGCGCCGGGCGAACCCGCTGGGGTTCACGTGAGGTGGGTCTCGTGGGGTGATCGGCACGCGGCGGTGGAGGGCCCACACCGTGGCCGGAGCGGGCCGTGGTGGTCCTCCCCTGTGGACCGGGGGAAGCGGTCCGGGACGCTCCTCGGGGCGCACTCGAGACCAGTCCGCCTAGAGACCAGTCCGCCTGACTGGCGACCGCCTCGAGCTCCTCGAGTTCCTGCCCGATCAGGGCGCCGCCGTCCTCGGGAGCCACCCTTCGGGCGATGGCCCAAGGCCGTCCTGCACGTGGAGGCGACGAGGCGTCCCCCGTCGCCTTGACCATCTCCGTCCTGCTCGGTGAGGATGTCGTCGCTCTCCCCCCGAATCCCAGACGACTGAAGGTGCCGGTTCCCTCTCACAACAAGTTGATGGCACGCATCGTCAGCCACGTTCGCGTCGGTGTCTCACTGGCCATCGTGGTGTTGGGTGTCGTGGCGCTCGGCTCTCCGGCTCACGCCGGCCCCTCGCCGAATTCCGGGGCCGTCGTTGGCACGCCCCTGCCTTCAGGGTGGGAGCTGTGCGTCCTCGACGGAGTCGGTGCGCCGGGGACAGCGGACAACGTGGCCGACCTCGACGAATGGCAGGTGGTCGAGGGGGGCTCCACCAACAACGCCGCCGCGTACAACCCGTTCAATGTGCGCCAGGTCACCGACTCGACGGGAGCGCCCCTCCCCGCCGTGATCGGGCCGGGTGGCTTTCCGGCCTTCGTCACGTGGGCTGCCGGCTGTGCAGCCACGGTGGCGACGCTCCTCCAGCCCGTCATGGCCCCGATCGTGACCGCCCTCATGGCCGGTGACGTCTCTGTGCCCGGGATCTTTCTCTTCGACGTCGACCAGAGCCCGTGGTGTGCACCCGCGGCAGACGGCATTCCTTGTTATGCCACCGAGGTGCTGGCGGGGGAGATTGTCCAAGCCATTCTCAATGGCAGCTCTCGTGAGCTGACGGGCTCCTTGACGAGCTATTCGAACACGGGCGCCGACTTGCAGTCCTACGAAGAGGCCGCCTATGTGACTGCGGCCGATACGAATCTCGTCGCCGCGAAGAACGTCCTGCTGGTCGCGTCCGAGCATGCGGTCTCGGCGGCACGGGGCACCCTGTCGAGGGCGAGGCGCGCCCTTCGCCGACTCGCCCTCGATGACTATACGGATGCAGCAGCCTCGCGTTTTGAATCGAGCCTCCCCTTGCTCGGGTCGCCGGACCAGCGCGACACCATTGGCCAGTTTTACCGAACCATCGCGGCCTCCCTCCTGACTGACCAGTACGAACGGGCCGAAACTGGCGTCAGTGCCTCTCTTTCGAGGCGCCAGGCGGCGGCGTCGGCTGTCGCTCGTGCCACCTCGTTGTTGGACTCGGCGCAATCGGCCGAGAACCAGACCCTGTCAGGGCTCGAGACGGACGTGAAGAGCGTCGAGGCCGGCTTGGCGTGTACGACCCCGTCGGTCGTCACAGCGGCAGCGTCACCGGTGGGTGCCGCGGGCAGCGTTGCCCAGGTGTGGGGAGCACTGCAGGATTGCCTGGCTCCGCCCGTCCAGGCCGGGGCCCCGGTCACGGCGTCCGCTCGTTCGTAGAAGCCCGGTCTTTCCCAGCACCGACGCGATGAGCGCGTTCTCCACCACACTTCCGCCATCGCCGAGCGGGGGCTACAGTCCGGCCGGACCGAGGGGGACCGATGAGCACACCGGCAGATGTGGGAGCCTCGATGGCGTGGTTCCCGGCCACGGTGGGATCGGCGTACCGGCGGGGTGCGGCGAGCGACGAGGACCTGATGTCGGGTGCCGCCTTCGAAGCCATGGTGGCCGGGCTGCGCGGCGCCGCTGACCTGGTGGGATCGGCACGCGCGCCCATTTCTCCGATCGACCGAGCGGCCGGTTACCGACACCTGTTGGTGCTTCTGTCTCTCGCCATCGACGAAGCATTGCGGCCGTCGGATCCCTATGACCCCTTCTTTGCTCCTGCCAATGTGGATGCCGTCCTCAAGTGGGGCATGGACTGTCCAGACGCGGCGTACACCGGGGCCGCCCTGCGCGGCGACGCCACCTATCGCGTGCGCGGTCGGCGTGGCACCGTCCGTTATCTCGGTTTCCAGGTCATGTCAGGAATCGAGAGCTCGGTCAACGTCGTGGCCGATGACCTCGACATTGCGGCTGACGGGTCCTTCGAGATCACGTTGTCCGCCACTGAACATCGGGGAAACTGGATGGCCCTGTCGGAACGGACCTCGTCGCTGGTCGTCAGGCAGTTCTTCTACGACTGGGACACCGAGGTGCCCACCGAGCTGCAGATCGAATGTCTCGAGCCGGGTCCGTCGTGGTCAGACCCGGAGCCGCTGTCGCCGGCGGGGGTGGCGCGACAGCTGACCGCCATCGGGGAGTTCCTCGAGGCCAGCATCGCGTTCTGGTTGAACGTCGAAGACGGCGGGCGCGCTCAGGGGGTCAATGTCTTTCGGCAACCCGCCTCCCTGACCACGATGGGGGCGGCAGCCGAGAACGTCAGTGTGTGGGGATCGTGGGAACTCGACGAAAATCAGGCTCTCGTGATCGAGGTGACCCCTCCGGACGCGCTCTATTGGAGCGTGTCGCTCGGGAATCACTGGTGGGAAACCATCGACTATGCCAATCGCCAGTCGAGTCTCAACGGCCACCAAGCCGTCATCGACGACGATGGTGTGTTCCGGGCCGTGGTGGCGCACACCGACCCGGGTGTGGCCAATTGGCTCGACACCGCCGGGCACCGCCAGGGACCGATGATCTTCCGCTGGGTCCGGGCCGACGGCGCTCCCGTCCCGACCACGCATACAGAGACCATCGACGAGCTCGTGCGGGTGCTCCCCTCCCGAACGGCGCACGTCTCCCCGGTCGAGCGACGTGCCACGATCGGCCGCCGCCGGGCCGCGGTGCGCCGGCGCTTCCCTCGCTGAGCAGAAGAGGCCGATCCACCGCTACGCCGTACCGAGCCAAAGCGCTCACCGACAGGAGCTTCGAATGGACCTGGGACTCTCCGACGCCACTGCGGTTGTCACCGGAGGCACGAAGGGCATGGGGCGTGCCATCGCCGAATGCTTGGCCGGCGAGGGCGCCTGCGTGGCCGTGCTCGCCCGCGGCCGCGTCGCACTCGACGAGACCGTCGGTCACCTCGAGGGTCTGGGCAGTCCTCAGTGCCTCGGGCTCCAGGTCGACGTGGCGGACGGAGATTCCGTGGTCTCGGCGTTCGCGACCTTGGAGGAGCGTTGGGGTTCGCTCAACGTGCTCGTGAACACCGTCGGCCCGGCCGCCGGCCGGTTCGAACAGTTGAGCGACGCCGACTGGGTGACGGCGTTCCAGCTCGGCACGCTGGGCGCCGTTCGCTGCGTGCGGGCCGCCCTGCCGCTGCTGCGGCGCGCGTCGTGGGCCCGGATCGTGAACCTGTCCGCCCATTCGACGCAGCGCCAGAGCGAAATCCTGCCCGCCTACACGGCGTCGAAGGCGGCCTTGACGAGCGTGTCCAAGAACTTGGCGCGCTCGCTCGCCCCCGAGGGCATCCTCGTGAACACGGTGAGCCCGGGAACGGTCGTCACGGCCAGCTTCACCGAGGCGCTTCGGGGCGTGTTCGTCGAGCGCGGCCTCGATGCCTCGGACCCCCACGACGTCATGCAGTGGATCGACGAGGTCTTCCACCAGCCCGCCGACCTCGGTCGGGCCGGCCTTCCCGAGGAGGTGGCCGTGGTGGTTGCCTTTCTTGTCTCCCGGCGGAACGGTTACGTCACCGGGGCCAACGTCAACGTCGACGGCGGCTCGGACTTCGTCTGATGCTGAGCGCGCCCGATCTCGTCGCCCGGGCCGTCGAACAGACCGGCCTCGAGGACTTCGGGGGAAAGAGCTTCCGAGAAGGTCTCGACGTACTCATCGAGTCCTTGGATGCCGAAGGCGAGCTCACCGTACTCGGGCAGGAGATCCTCGGGCTTCGCCTGCGCATGCTGCTCGTCAACCGCCTGCGTGTCGAAGACGTCTACCGCCGGCACGCGGACATCGCCGACCAGGTCGTCGATGGACCGCTGGTGATCATCGGCCTTCCCCGGACGGGGACGACGGCCCTGAGCCAGTTGCTGTCAACCGATCCCCAGATTCGTTCGCTGAGGCTGTGGGAGTCGAGTGATCCCGTCCCGCCCCCCGAGTCGGCCACCGAGGACACCGACCCCCGCATCGAGGAGGCGGCGCGCGGGCTCCAGGCGATGTACGACGCCTTTCCTCGGATGAAGTCGATGTACTTCCAGACTGCGACCGGCGCCACGGAGTGCCAGGACCTGCTCGGGATGGAGTTCCGCACGGCGCATTTTGACGGCATGGCGCATGTTCCTCGTTACACGGAGTGGGTCATGGGCTGCGACATGGCCCCCGCCTACCGCTACCACCGGCGGGTACTGCAACTGCTGCAATGGCGGTGCCCACCTCGGCTGTGGCACCTGAAGACCCCGGTCCACATGCTGGCGCTTGACCGGCTCCTCGAGACGTACCCCGAGGCCCGGTTCCTGTGGACGCACCGGGATCCCGCCGAGGTGCTCGGTTCGGTGTGCAGCCTGATCGCCTACACCCGGAGCTGGGTCAGCGACCGGGTCGATCCAGACCTGGGCGAAGCTCAGGTGGAGATCTGGGACGAGGCCCTTCGTCGTGCGATGGCCTTCCGCCGTGACGTCGGCGAGGGGAGGTTCGCTGATATTCACTTCAGTGACTTGAACGTCGATCCGGTGGGCACGGTGCGTCGCGCCTACGAGCAACTCGGTTTGGCACTCGGGACCGAAGGGAGCAGGCTCATGACGGCCTGGGCCGCCATGAATCCTCGCGGCGCGCACGGCGCGCACGAGTACGCCCTTGAGGATTTTGGCATCGACCGCGACGCCGTACGGCAGCGGTTCTCCTTTTATATCGGTCACTTCGACATCGATGCCGGAGGCAAGACGACCTGAGGAACGGTTGGCACCGTCGTCGTCGAAGGCGATCTCCGCTGAAGCGGTCGTGGATGTGGGAGAGGAAGACGGGGAGGAGACGAGAGCGCACCGAGTCCCTCGGCACCCGGCACGCTCAGCGCCACGTTTCTCAGGAGGCTCGTCTGGACTGCGATTAGTTGACGCAGAGTTGGTCAACAACGGGTTCAGAATTGATGTGCCGACCTCATGATGAGGGGTTCACATCATCGACGAATGCCGAGTCGGGCCGATTCGCGGGGGGAGGGACTATGCGACTCTCGAAGAAGGAGAAGGTCGACGAATCTGTGGCCGCGCCCAAGAAGGAGATCGCTTCGAGCGCCCGACGGGAACCTGCGTCGCCGTCGCCGTCGCCGTCGTGGGCGCCCATGAGCGCAAGCGAGGCCCGCACGAATTCCAGTGTCCCAACACCGGCGGGTTGGTATCCCGACCCGAACAATCGAGAAGTGGCCCGATACTGGGACGGAGCGACATGGGCCGAACGAACCCAACCCCTCCCTGCCCCTCCGCCACCACCGAGTGAGAAGCCCAGCGCGACGCCTCCTGGGGCGGCGCCGTCAGAGAGTCCCGATGACATGGATTCCGGGCCGAACGACATGACCCAGGAAACGACAGACGCGGCGCCCACATTCGGCCTCCCCCACCCTGAGGCGGAGACGGACCCTCACGTTTGGGTAGGAGCTACCAAAGCAGCTGTGGAGAACGCGTTGGTCGTAGGTACCCCCGAAGCGTGGCTGAATGCGGCGCAAACTGCGGTGGTGGTCGCGGAAATGGCCTACGCCATGCAATTGGCAACACACGCACGCCAAATCGCAAAGCAAACGGTCCAACGTGCCGAGGTGGCACAGCAAGAAGCCCATGCGTTGACGGAGGCGGCCGCCGAGGCGATGCGGACGGCGCAACAGTCGGCGCAGGCCGCCGAGGTGGCCGAACGAGAGGCGCGTGACGCAGCCAAGGCTGCTACCAGCGCCAGGCAGCAAGCGGAGAACATGGCCGCGTCCGCACCCCAGGCAACCGACAACGCCCGGGCCTTGGTTCAGGCAGCCACAAGCGCAACGGCGACGGCGGATGAGCTGGAAGGCGTGGTCGTAGAGGCAAATGAAGCCAATACGCCTGAGGCCTGGCACGAAGCCTTACAACACGTGGCGGCGCTGTGGTCGAAGAAAGTCGATGAGCATTGATGCCTTGGGGGTGCTCCGCTCCTCATGGCGCGCCGTAGGTTGTCGACCGACAAGCGGGTTCGCCCTCCGTCGCGCTGCCGGCCAGCCCTCACGCAGGACGTCTGAACACAAGCAGCTCGGAATCGTCGTGCTCGGCCTGTCGCACCAGTTCCCAGCCGAGGTCCCGACGCGACCGCACGACCGCCGCGACGGTCTCCTCGACACTCGCCTGGTCCGGGGCCGATTCACGCGGGAGGAGTGTGAGCCCGTATCGCCATCTGTTCACGCCTGAGGATGGTAGCCATCGGTGACGCTAGGCCAAGAGGGCTCTGACCAGGACTGATGGGCCATATCAGCCTCTGACCAGGACAATCGGACCCGTCCTCAATCTTTCATTTTCTGGTCGCCGTTGCGTCGCGCGGCGTTTAGCTCGTCCCCGTACCGTGCTCCTTGTGACCTCGGAACGACAGCCTCTCCACCGCCGTCCATCAAGCGGATCAGACGTGCGGCTCCACGCGCCACGCATGAGGAGCCCAACGACTTCGGCTTCGAAGAACACGCGGCGTACCGTTCTGTACGTCGGTAGCGATCCGCATTGCCGCATCGTGCTCTCGCACATCATTCAAGAGTTCCAGGATGTGGACCTGATGATGGCCGACCGCCACCGAGAGGGCCGGGACCTCGTCATGTCACGCACCCGGATCTCGTTCTGATCGACGACCAGTCACTCGGCGGGGACGCTCGAGCTGTGATCAACCCTCTGCAACGGGCGTGCGATCGCGCTCGTATTCCCGTCGCGGTCTTGTCTGGGGACGAAAGCGAAAGGGTACGACTCATTCGTGCCGGTGCGGTGTCGTTGATCGCCAAGCCATTGCGCCTTGCTGAGGTCGAGCGCTCAATAGCGACATTGCTAGACCTCTTCTCGACTCGCTAGTTCACTATCGCCTCTCCCGATGATCCGGACCTGGCGCGCCGCCGATGACGTGTTCTGGAGCACGTGAGCGGCGTGGTGGAACGTGAGATCCATTCCATTGTCTGGCACTCACCGGACCGATATATCGAGATCGTCTACGTATCCGGCGAGCCTGACCGTTTGATGGCGGCCCCAGAAGTTGCTCATGCATTTGCCGACGACGTCGGTTTGCCTCTCGAATCAAGCACCAACGAAGCCCTGCGGTGGCAAAGAAGCTAGGAACTCGATCTGAGCTCCCGGAAATCGATTTCCCCAGCATCGTCCTCTTGTTTTCCCCAGGCCCCAAGCACGAAAGTGACACTGCTGGCACGAGCTGATGGCCAGCGGCGGGAAGTCCGAATGCCGTACTTCGACCACCCTCTCTGGCCGAGGACAGGGGAGGAGTTCTACCAGCGCCGGAAGCGGCTTTGGAGCGGGAAATGGGTGTTACTCACGAAGGAGCGCCCATCTGGGGGCTTGCCGTATGAGGGCGTGTCCTGAGCGACCTGGTGGCCCCCCGTCAGGTCGCCGGGACGACGCCCCGACGCGCGCTGGTGTTCGACGATGCGCGGTGCGTTGGGTGGTGCCAGTTCGGATCGGCCGAGGAGCTACCGCGAATCAAGCACCAAAAGGCCTACCGCGAGAACTTACGGGAGTTGCCCGACTGGCGCATCACTTGCTTCTTTGTGGGGAGCACGCATCGCCACCGCGGGGTCGCCGACCTCGCGCTCACCGGGGCGCTCGGAGAGATCGCCCGGCTCGGCGGCGGTACGGTGGAGAGCTATCCCGAGGACACCAGCGAGCGCAAGGTGTCAGGCTCGTTTCTTTACAATGGCACGGTGGCGATGTTCGAGCACCACGGATTCAGGCGCAGCCGACAAATCGGCAAGCATCGATGGGTGGTATGCCGGATTGTCGACTGAGCGTCGGCCCTTGAGCCATGCTCGTACATCCTTGGTATCGGTGACGATGCAGCGAGACCGCCCACGGGATTCCGGGGAGAGGGCAGTCAAGGCTTAGTACGTGTTTGGTATCTCTCATCGCGTGGCCCAGGGTCTCGGACCGGGCGGGCGCGAGAGTCGGTTCAACATCA
>CAWISP010000029.1:0-17559 GCA_963838775.1 uncultured Acidimicrobiales bacterium | reverse complement strand
AAGCACGATCCGTCGCGAAGCGCATACCGAAGATGTCGGGACGACCGACCGTCACCGTGCCGCCGACGCCCATAATCGAGCTCGACTGGAAGAACACGTTGTCCATGAGCACAGCGAAGGCCAGGGTGGCGAGCGCCAGGTACAGGCCCCGGAGGCGCAACACCGGCAGTGCCAGCACGGCGCCCACCGCGGCGCAGACGCCGATGGCGGCCAGCAGTCCGAGCACCGAGCTGCCGCCGTCGACGGCGTGCATCATCACAGCGCCGATGCCCAGGAACGTGAACTGGCACAACGACACCTGACCGGCGTATCCCGACAGGGGCACGAGGCTCAGCGCCAACAGCGAAAGGGCCAGGGCGTTCCCCATCGTGAAGAGGTTGTTGCCGGTCAGAACCGTACTGAGTACGACGACAACCAAGACCACCACTGCCGCCCCCATGAGCGTCGTCCGGGCACTCGCCACGCGTGGAGGCCGTACCCGCACGACCCGACCGATGGACAGGCGCACCTCGGGGATGAGGAGCAGCGCCAGGAACAGCAGCGCCATGGGCAGGGCCGCGTCCACGTCGTTCACGATGCCCTGCGGGGCGTAGCCGATGGCCATCGAGTTGGCGATGCCGAGGATCATGGCGCCCAGGAACGTCATCGGCAGGCTGCGCAGGCGGCCGACAACTGCGGCGGCGTAGCCGTAGATCACGAGCTGGGTGAGCGTTTCGATGTTCATCCCCTGCACGCTGGGGGCGAGCAGGATCCCGCCGAGGGCGGCGAACATGACGCCGATCATCCAGGCATAGGCGGCGATGCGCCCCGAAGGCGCCCCGGCCAATGACGCCAGGTTGGGGTCGTCCACCACGGCACGCATGGCGACGCCGGTGCGCGTGCGCCGGAAGAACACCCGCAAGAAGATCGCCACCCCGATGGCGACCGCCATGGTGATGAGCTGCTCCCAGGAGAGGGTGATGCCCGCCACGGAGATCGGGTTGCCGTTCACGAGATCGGGCGTGTTGTAGGTGTTGGCGGTCGGACTCCAGATGGCCCCGGCGGCAGCGACCAGAACGAGGAGCAAGCCGAGGGTGACCGCCAAACGGATGCTTGTGGCCGCCCCGTACAGAGGGCGCATGACGACACGTTCGACGACGACGCCGAGCAACGGGGCCGCCACGAACAACACGATGGCGAGCGACACCAGCTCGGGGAGCCCCCACCCCTGCCACAGCTGCCAGAACAGGTAGGCCATCACCATGCCCATGGCGCCGTGGGCGAAATTGAAGATGCCCGTCGTGTTGTAGGTGACCACCAGACCGCTGGCGCTCACCGCATAGATCGCGCCGAAGGTGATGCCGGCGATCAGGAGGCTCAGAAACTCGGTCACCGAACGACGTGCTCCTGCGGACCAATGCCCGAAACGCGGGCGTTCCGACGATCGTCCACCAGGGCTCCTACGACGTCGGCCGTATCATCGCGGTGTAGCCGGGCTCCTTCAGGAAGCGGTTCGCGCCGCAGTAGAACCCGGCCGAGGGCGTGGGCGCCACCCGCCTGATGACGCCGTTCTGCACCTGGGCCATCAAGAAGCAGCCCGACGGAATGGCCTGGGCCGGGTCGCTGGGCGGGACGAGCCCGCCGGCGTCGAAGAACGTGATCTTGTTCAGCACCGTGATCAGGCCGGCCCGCGTGGGCGGGTTCCCGGCGGTCTGGAGGGCCTGCGCGAACATCTCCGCCGAGGCCCAGCCGTAGACGGACTCGATCTCGAAGTTGGGGTTGGGGTCGACCTTCTTCATCCACTTGTCGAACAACGCTACGGCGGGCACGGTCTTGGCGTCCTGCCCCAGGTATAGGGCATACCCCTGTTCGATGTACATGTTGTTGGCGGAAGTGCCCGCCAGCTTCAGCAACTGGCTGGAATACGCCGCACCCTCGATGTTCATCGCCTTGAAGTTCTGCTGCTGGAACTGCTTGGCGAGCGTGGCCGCGTAGTTGTCGGGCAGCTCGGTCGAGAAGAACATCTTCACGCCCTTGTTCTTCATGGAGATGATGTCGGGAAGGAAGTTGGTGTCGAAGGGCCCCACGCCGTGGTCGTAGACGATCTTGAAGCCCGATGCCTTCATGGCCGCCTCGATGGCGTTCTCGGCGGCGGTCGTCGACGCGGTGGCGTTCTCCCAGATGATCCCCACCTTCTTGATGTCCTGCGGATACTTCTGCTTCAGGTACTCAAAGAGATTCAGGGGGTAGTAGGTCGCAGGGTTGGGAAGGGGGCTGTAGAGATAGGGGTCCGAGGAGAGGTCGGGGCTCAACGAGAACCCGACGTCGGGCACGCGGGCCAGGTCGATCAGGGGCTTCTCGGCCGAGTCGAGCAGCGAGAACCCACCGACGAGGGCGAACTCGGTACGGATCTGATTGCCGGTCACGGTGGCCACCTGGCCACCCTGGAAGGTGCTGTCCTGGGCGTCGAGGATCAGTTTCCGCCCGTTGACGCCGCCCATGCTGTTGATATAGGCGAAGTACGCCTTGGTGCCGTCCTCGGCCCCCTTGAACAACCCGGGGATGGGTGAGGACAGGTCGTCGACCTGGCCGACGGTGACCGACGTGGCGGTTACCCCCGGGGAGGTGCCCGAGGTGCCCGACGATCCCGACCCCCCGGTGGGAGTCGAAGACGAAGTCGATGTCGACGACGCGTTCGGCGTCTTGGACGAGCAGGCGACCAGGACGATGGCACACACGGAGAGTAAGACGACGAGCCCGGTGCGTGGCGCAAATGGACGCTTCAGGCGTCCTCGGCGCGCTCGCTCCCGCACCTTCTCTCGGTTCGCGTTCACCAGGCCCCCCTCTGTGTCCCGATCCTCACACGTGTGGCACTTCCCCAGAGCCACACCCAAGCTTGCCACGCCACCCCTACCGACCCGGCGCGCCCGCGCAATCCGCGCCAACCCCGGCCGGGCTCCGACCCGACAGCACCCATCGCCAACGCGGGAACACGTTCTAGTAATTAATGCTACGTCAGATGCCATGCCTATGGGTAGTGGTCGATCGGGAAGCCCGACGGCGGCGTCACCGCCAGTCGGCCGCGCCACCCACCGTCGCGACAGGGCCGCCGCGGGCGGCTCGCTCAGAAGGGCGCCGAGATCCCGGTCTGCTCCAAGGAGGGCCCGCCCGACCGGCGGAAGCGAACTCCCTCGAGGAACCTCACCACGGCGGCCACCGCATGAGCGCTGCGCACCGACGGAAGGACGTCGAAGGCGTGCTGGGTGAAGGGGAGCTCCGCGTACAGCACGAGCGACTTCGACACGGCGCGCAGCGCGGCCACGAAGGCACGGGCGTCGGCCACCGGGACGAGGGTGTCGTTGGTCCCGTGGACCACGAAGAACGGTGGTGCGTCGGGGTTGACCCGATACAGGGGGGAGGCGGCTTCGAACACGGCGGGATCGTCGGCGAGCCGGCGTTTGAACACCCGGCGTTCGAGCAGGGCCAGCAGGCCGGCGTCGTAGCGCGACCTCCCTCGCCCCGCGGTCATGTCGTAGACACCGTAAAAAGGTATGCAGGCGTCGACAGCGGCATCGGCCCCCTCGAATCCCGGTTGGAAATCGCCGTCGCCGGGGGTGAGCGCCAACAGGGACGAAAGGTGGCCCCCTGCCGACCCGCCCGACACGGCGATGAACCCGGGGTCGCCGCCGTACTCCGCGATGTGCTCGCGCACCCAGACCACGGCCCGTTTGCAATCCACGATGTGGTCGGGCCACGTGGCCCGCGGGCTCAGGCGGTAGTTGATGGTGACCGTGACCCAGCCCCGTCGGGCCAGCTCGTGCAGGAGAGGGAGGCCCTGTTCGCGCTTGTCGCCGATCACCCACGCCCCCCCGTGGATGTACACCAGCACCGGCGCACCGTCGGGCGGGTCGACGCGTCGCCGGATGATGTCGAGGCGATGCGCTCGGAGGCCGTCGCCCACGTAGTCGACGTTGCGGACGACCTTCATCGACCGGGCCGGGCAGCGGGAGCGGGTACAGCAGACGCCGGAAGCGCCACATCGTCTCGCCGCCATGGACGGGGAGGCCCTCCACGTCCGCGGCGGGAACGGGCATCTCTTCTTCGGCCCGGAGAAAGACGCGGTGTGCGCTGGCCGAAACCCGGGCGTGGACCACGAGACCGGTCCACGAGGCGGCGTTGACACCGAGGGCTACCCAACCCGGCCACGACCCGAGTGCACCTTCGAGACCGAACACCACCGTGGCGGCGGCCTGCCACGCGATGTGCCAGACGGGCATCTCGCCGATGTACCAACCGGCGAAGAAGCTCGGCACCACGAGGAGCTGGTGTCGAGCGGGTCGGAAGGCATTCACCACGAACAGGGCGCCCACCAGGCTGACCGCCAGGTACACCCATGCCCACGCCATGGCACCATCCTCGCTCATGGTGGAAAGATGGCGCACGCCGAAAGGGCGGGCGACCGAGGGGCGCCGGGGGGCACCACCGACCAACGAGGGCGACACGACGATGGAACAGCTCACCGGGCTCGATGCGACGTTCCTGTATCTCGAGACGCCCAGCCTCCACATGCACGTCTCGATGGCGGCGATGTTCGACCCCTCCACCGTCCCTGGGGGCTACTCCTTCGACAAGCTAAGAGGCCTCGTGAGCTCCCGGCTCGAGCTGGCCCCGATCTTCCGGCGGCGACTGGTGGAGGTTCCCTTCCGCCTGGGCCACCCGTACTGGGTCGACGACCCGACGTTCGACATCGAGTACCACATCCGCCGCGGCGCGGTGCCCGGTCCGGGTGGTGTCGAGGAGCTGGCCCAATTCGTGGGAGACGTCTGCAGTCGCCAACTGGACCGGAGCAAACCCCTGTGGGAGATGTACATCGTCGAAGGGCTGCGCGGCAGCCAGATCGCGGTGGTCACCAAGATCCATCACTGCACCATCGACGGGGTCTCCGGCGCCGAGCTGCTCTCCCAGCTCTTCGACCTCGAACCCGAGCCGCCCGCTCGAGCTGCGCCCACGGTGCCACTCTCGGTGGACGAGCACCTGCCATCGGACCTGCAGCTCATGGCGCAGTCGCTGGGGACCCGCCTGACGCGGCCCCTAGGGCTGACCAAGCTGGCGTGGCGCACCGGGCGGGGGCTGCTCGACGTCCGGCGGGTGCGGGCGAAGGGACCGGGACGCGCCGCGTTGCCCCTGACCACGCCGCGCACCTCTCTCAACGCCTCGATCACGCCGCACCGGCGCGTGGCCTTCTCGTCGATCTCCCTCGAGGACGCCAAGCGCATCAGACGGGCGTGTGACACCACCCTCAACGACGTGGTGCTGGCGGTCTGCACCGGTGCCCTGCGCCGGTACCTCATCGACGGCGACGAGCTGCCCGACGAACCGCTCGTGGCGACGGTCCCGGTGTCGACGGCGCCGACGGCGCCGACGGCCGGCAACCGGCGCGGCGCCAACAAGGTGTCGGCGATGTTCGTGGCGCTGCCCTGTCAGATCGAGGACCCCGTGGAGAGGCTCCGGTCGATCCGGGAGGGCACCAGAGGAGCCAAGGAGGAGCACAATGCGCTGGGCGCCGACGTGCTGCTCAATTGGGCCGAGCACGCCACACCGAACGTCTTCTCCACCGCGGCCCGGGCCTACACACGTCTGAAGCTCGCCGAACGCCACCGGCCGATCCACAGCCTGGTGATCTCGAATGTCCCGGGGCCGGACTTCCCGCTGTACCTGGCGGGGTCCGAGCTCGTCGCCGGCTTCCCCCTGGGCCCGGTCATGGACGGTGCGGGCTTGAACATCACCGTCATGAGCTACCGGGGTGTCCTCAACTGGGGTCTCATGGCCTGTGCCGAAACCGTGCCACGCCTCACCGAACTGGCGCGCTACATCCCCGATGCGCTCGACGAGCTGGCGACGGCGGCGGGCGTCGGGCCCGTGGTCCCCGTCGGTGTGGCGCCCGGCCGGCGGCCGAGCGAGACGATCGAACCCCACGAGCGCACCCCCCAGCCCGCACACTGAGGTCCGGGCGACCCGGGAGATGGACCGACGGCGTGCCTGAAGGCCGACAACCGATACGGGTCGGGCTCGTCGGCTGCGGCATGATCGGACAGATCCACGCCGACGGACTGCGCAAGATGGCCGAGGACGGCGAGATCGTGACCGTGGGAGCGGCCGACCCCGCGGAGTCGTCCAGAGCTTCGGTTCAGCACAACTGTCCGTTCCGATACCTGACCGACGATCCTCGCCGGGTCATCGAGGACCCCGCCATCGACGCCGTCATGATCACCTCACCCACGTCGACCCATCGTGACCTCGTGCTGGCGACCTTGGGCTCGGGAAAGGCCCTCTTCTGCGAAAAGCCCCTGGCGCCGAACCTCCATGACGTACGGGAGCTCTGTGGCGCGGTGGCGGCGTCGGCACACGCCTCCCAGGTCGGCTTCCATTCCCGCTTCCATCCCATCGTCAACCGCATACGTGAGCTCGTCGCATCGGCCGAACTCGGCGCCCCGATGGCATACACACTGCGCGACGACCAGTACTGGCCCACGGGCGCGGTGGTACCGGGGCACAGCTCGTGGCGCTCTGATCGAGCGCAGGCCGGCGGCGGGGCGCTTCTCGAGCACTCGATCCACGCCGCTGACATCGTGTGCTGGCTGTTCGGCCCCGCCGTGCGTGTCTCGGCCAGGACCAGAGCGGTGTTCGGCTACGACGTCGAAGACGTGGCGGCGGTCATGGTCGAGCACGCTTCGGGCGTCGTCGGAACCATCCTCAGTGTCTTCAACGGCGTCCGGGGTCGCGAAGAGCGTCGCTTCGAGGTCTTCTTCGAGGACGCCGCCGTCGAGGCCACCACCGACTTCATCGTGGGTGCCACCGAGGACAGCTTTCTGGTGCAGCGCCCGGACACCGCGCCGGAGCGTCCCGACCTCGGCGTGATGCGAGAGCAACACTTCGCCGCCCTCGGGCTCCCCCGCCGTGACTTCGTCTTCTACACGTATCCAGCTGACAGAAATTGGGTGCGTTGCATCCAGGACAGCGAAGCGGCGTCACCGGGCTTCGGCGACGCGCTGTGTGCCCACGAGCTCGTCGACGGCGCCTACCGCTCTGCGAGCACCGGGGCCGCCGTGAGCCTGTGAGGCCGGCGCATCGCGCCGGGCCCGGGCGGCATGATGCTGGGATGACTGATCTCCCTGCAGAGCCAGCGCACCACCGTTCTCGTCCCGGGATCGGGACCATTGCGTCGGCGATCTCGAAATGGGTCGAGCCCGAGGACAATCCCGCCGGGGTCATCTACGGGACGATCGCGGTCGGAGCCGTGCTGGCGGCGGAGAGCACCCGCCGCGAGACCTTCGCCGACACCATCGAAGCCACCCTGCTCATTCTCGGTCTGTACTGGCTCGCCCACACCTACGCGACCGTGGTCGGCGACCGCCTCAAGACCCGAGAGACCCTTTCCCGGGACGGCTCTGGCGTGCGTTGCTGCACGAGGGGGCCATCGTCAAAGGAGCCGCCGTCCCCATCGCCGTCCTGGGCGTGTTGTGGGCAGCCGGGGTGTCACTGCAGGCAGGGGTCACCGCTGCGCTGTGGACCAGCGCGCTGGCTCTGGCCGCGTTCGAGACCATCGCCACGCTACGGAGCCGGGTCACCGGAGCTCAGCGGCTCATGCAGATCGTCCTGGGCGCACTCCTCGGTGCCGGGGTGCTCCTCGTCCGGGTCGTGTTGCACTGAGAGTCCGGCGTCCGGCGCGTCGTCAGACCTCGGATGTGGCGGTGGCCGTGGTGGACGCCCGTGAGCCCGAAACCCTCAGCACCACGGCGCGACCCGAGACGACCACCTCGTCCGACGTCGCGGGTTGTGGCGAGCGGGCACGGGTGGGCCGCAGGGCGCAGCAGGCCAGACCGGACAGGACCGCCATCGCCGTGGTGCCAAGCCAGCGGGGCAGGGCTGGTGACGATTGGTCGTGTGCATGTGGGGCCTGCCAGCGACCCCGGGGATGGACTGTCGTAGCCCGTGTCTCCCCGGGGTTGGCTCCCTCACCCGAGCGGGGCGACCCTGGAATCCGAAGGCCTTGACCTTGTCGGTCCACGGTCCCAAGGGGTCGCCTCCGTTCGGTCAGGGCGTCCAGTTCGACGACCTGTCTTTGGACCCTGGTGCCGAGTGCGGGTGAGGTGCATCCTGAGACTCAAGTTGCCCAACCGGAGAGGGGGCACATCGTGGGACGGGATGCGTCGCCGACAATCGCCAGAGGCTCCGCCGGAAACTCGGCGAAGAAGAGCTACCTATGGACGATCGCATGGGTGGTGATTGTGCTCGTGGCCCTTTGGGGCATCTTCTCGGGAGTCGATCATGGGCCGCTGCTCGTGGTCGCCTCCGGCGCTATCGGACTCTGTCTCGTTGGGCTCGCTTATGGGGTCTTCCGAAGTGTGGTCCGGCTCCTTCATCTTCTTGGCAAAGCTCACCACAGCGGGGCACACCGCCGGGCGTGACCACGCCGTGACCGAGATATTGGGTCTGGTCGGACCTAATCGACGTCATGCGGGTCGGCCTCCCATGGCCGTCCGCAATCCATTCGATGGCGGTGTGCGAAGAGACTCAGAGGATTTCGACCCTGTTGCGGACAGTCTCCGAGGCGGATCATGCGCAAGTGTCATCCGGGACCCCTCCGGGCATAATGAGGTGCAACACAATGCACAACGGCTGACGGAGGTGGAGGCCATTGAACGTGCAGTTCGTAGCGAGCGTCGCCCCGATCGTGCGAGACCCTGACGCAGCTCGATCGTTCTACCGAGACGCCTTGGGCTTGTCCTTTGAAGGCGAAGAGGGCGACTACGTGTTCACCCAGAAGCTCGAAGGGACGAAACACTTCGGCCTGTGGCCCCTTTCGGAAGCGGCAAACGCGTGTTTCGGCACCAACGAATGGCCAAACCACATCCCGGTCCCACAAGCCAGCATCGAGTTCGAGGTCCCTGATGTCGCGGCGGCAGCGGCCGAACTCAAAGACAAGGGCTATCGACTCATCCACGACGCCCGCACGGAGCCATGGACCCAGATCACCGCCCGGCTGTTGAGCCCGGAAGGCTTATTGGTCGCCGTCTGCTACACACCGCCGTTCCACGACACTCAGGACAGCTGAACCACACGGCGTCATTCCCGTGAACGCCTCGCCGCGGATAACCAGTCGCTATGGCTGGTGTCCGTCACGTGTCTGAGCACTCACCGATCCGGACAATCGCCTCGTCGGCTTCGGTCATCAGCGCGCCCACCAGCTCAGCGGCCGAAGACATCTGGGTGATCAAATCGATTCCCTCGCCTGCCCAGATCGGCACAACGGCGGGATCGCCACCGGCAACCGCCAGACCGTACGCGTCCAGAGCCGCATCGTCCTCTCTCAGCTCGTCCTCCTTGTCCCGCCAACGATCGAGGAAGTCGTTGCGCAAGGTGCGGGCCGTGTAGCGGTGCGGCCATGAAGAGCGCCGGGCGATGTCGAGCACCCGGCTGCGCTCGGTGTCGCCACCACTGCCCTCCAGGATGGCCTTGGTGACCGACGCCGAAACGAGGGCTTCAGGACTGGCCTCGAACCGGGTGCCGATCAGTGCCCCGGCCGCCCCGAGCATCAGGACCGCAGCCAAGCCACGACCGTCGGCAATGCCGCCTGCGGCCAGAACCGGCGTCGGCCTGACGAGGTCGACGACAGCCGGCACGAATGGCAGCGTGGCGCGCCGACCACCGTGGCCACCGGCTTCCGAACCCTGGGCGACAATCACGTCGGCCCCAACATCGAGTGCCGTGCGGACCTCATCCAGATCAGTTACCTGGATGATCAACTTGGTACCCGAGGAGCGGACAGTGTCGGCGAATGGGTTGGGATCGCCGAACGACAACAAGATCGCTTTCGGTCCGTGTCCCAGGGTCCACTGGAGCGTCTCGACATCAAGAGCCCAGCTCAGGAATCCGACTCCCCAGGGGTAGTCGGTGGATTCCACGACGATCGCCAGCTCACGCTCCAACCAGCCTCGATCGCCGCGTCCACCACCGACCAGGCCGAGACCGCCACCGTTGGACACTGCCGCCGCCAGCGCGCCCCCGGCGACGTCGCCCATCGGTGCCAACGCGACAGGGTGCCTCACCGAGAAGAGCTCCGTGAACGCAGTCCTCAATGTCATGCGTACATCATCGCTCAGTTCGATCCGCTCGCGGCCCGCCAAAAGCTCCTCGAGGAAGAACGCCACGCGGAACGTGTCCTCAGACTCCGACGGGTGGCGCCACGCCGTCCCGGGACGGACACGGCAACCACGTCGGATGCGCCCTTGGGCCCATCCGACGAGGAGATCGCATGACCTCGTTCAGCCTCCGCCACCATCTGAGCCCACTCCCGACAAAAACACCTGCCGCGCCGCCAGATCCCGGCGCCACGTTTGTACGAGGGCCCTCTCCGACCACTCGGTACGCTGAACTCGTGCGGCGAGCGATCAGCGGCTACCACTCGGACAACGAGGGTGACTGGGTAGCGGAACTGTCGTGCGGGCATGGCCAGCACATTCGCCGCCGCCCACCGTTCCATCTTCGAAGCCCGTGGCGAGAAGGTGCGCTTGGTGCGGACATGGCGCGGGGCATTCGACACGTCCATGGCCGGCGAGGTACTGCTGCCCGGCGAAGGCGCCCGCCTTGGCCACATCACCTTCGACGACTCGCTAACCGAAGGCCCCGGCTGACGATCAGCGGCCCCAGGTTCACGAATTCGCGTTACGTGATGTGGAGGGTTGCTGTCAGGACGAGGACATCAGGGTGGGAGGTCGAAAAAGGCACGAACAGAAACATCTTCCCGTCGCGGACCTTGTACCAGCCGGTGGTCGGTGTCGCGACAGCGCTCCGCGCCAGAACGCGGCCCGCCACTCACGCCTCTTGAAGCAGACCGAGGACATTCCCGTCAAGATCGGTGAAGGTGGCCACCAGACGGCCACCACCGACGTCGCGCGGCGGCTCCTTCACGGTGCCACCAGCGGCGGTCACCTCGGCCAGCTTCGCCTCGATGTCCGGCACGTGCCAGTACGTCACCGGCGACGTCATGGCCTTCGGTCCACCGCCCGGCACCAGCCCGATGTGCTGTCCGGCGGCATCGAAGCCGACGTAGTAGGCGGCATCCGCCTGTGGCTCCATGCCGAGCAACGCGGCGTACACCGCCTTGCTCTTGACCACATCGGACACAGGAACCAGGACGGTCTTGATTCCCTCGGTGGAAGCGCCGCTCATGATTCGCTCCTCAAGTCGTGGGTCAGGTCGACCCCGGTGAGTCTGTCACGAGTATGACGCCGCCCAACATGAAAATGTGACGTGGCGAGCCGAGCCGCACACCCCCGCCGGGTCTCGGGGGGATCAGCTCCCTTCCGCCGCTGAGGAGGGCACCTGCACGGGCACGTCCTGTGCAGCCCTCGAGCTACCGCCCTGTTCGGCCCTGAGAGCCGTGAACCGGCTGGTTAGCACGGGCGTGTGCGCATGCACAGGGCGACATACACCGCCAGTGGACCTGTATCGACCTTCGGGTTCGCCTGCCCGAAGGTCGACTGCAAGGGAGGAGCTCAATCGGGCCAGGGGTTTCGTCAAGACCATCCCGCCGTCTCCACCTCCTGGCGGTCCCTCGCCTCGCACCGACCCAGTTGGCCGGCTGCTGTTTTACGCTTGAGGACATGACGATCCAGCGAATGGACAACGTCGGCGTCGTTGTCGACGACCTTGAGGCTGCCATTGCGTTCTTTCTCGAACTCGGCTTGGAGCTGGAGGGCGAGGCGGCAGTCGAGGGGCGTTGGGTTGACCGCGTCGTCGGGCTCGACGATGTCCGAGTCGACGTCGCAATGGTGCGGACTCCGGACGACCACGGACGGATTGAGCTGACGAAGTTCCACACGCCGACAGCGATCAGCGCTGAGCCGAACGCACCGGCAAACACGCTAGGGATACGTCGCATCATGTTCGCCGTCGAAGACATCGAGGACGTCCTTGCCCGTCTGCACGCTCATGGCGCCGAACTCGTTGGCGAGGTAGAGCAGTACGAGGACAGCTATCGGCTCTGCTGCGTCCGCGGCCCCGAGGGCATCATCGTGGCGCTGGCCGAGCAACTCAGCTGAAGCGTTCGAGGCAGGTCACGACCCCGATGCTTGGCCCGAACGCGACAACGCTGGCCAGGCGTCTTTGCCTATGCACGAGATGCGCCGACCAGCGTTTCAATGGTGGGGTGTTCACCCGAAGGTCATGCCTCGGTCTTCACGCCACGGTGGGCCTCTGTTTCATACGTCGGAGGGGCTTGTTTCAAACGACTTCCCCGGACCATCGAAGCACGCCGGGGCCAACCTTGAATTGCCCGCAATCCCCTAAGTACGTGTTTGGTATCTCTCATCGCGTGGCCCAGGGTCTCGGACCGGGCGGGCGCGAGAGTCGGTTCAACATCAATCCGATCATCGCCCACTTGACGAACGCCTCGTGAGTTTCGGGCAACCGTTCGTAGTCGCGAGTGAGGCGGCGCCATCGCATGAGCCAGGCGAAGGTGCGCTCGACCACCCACCGACGAGGGAGGACGGAGAATCCGTGCTGCTCGGGAGGTTTCCTCACGACCTCGACGGCGATCTTCCAGTAGCGCTTGGCCTTTCCGACCAGACGACCGGCGTATCCGCCGTCGGCGAAGACATGGCGAAGGCTGGGCACGAGCTTGTGGGCGAGCTTCAAGATGTCGGCACCACCGTCGCGGTCTTGGACAGAGGCCGCCGTCACCATGACGACGAGGAGCAGACCGAGCGTGTCGGTGACGATGTGGCGCTTGCGCCCTTCCACCTTCTTGCCGGCGTCATAGCCCCGTGTCGCCTTGGAAACGGTGTCGGCCCCCCGCAACGACTGGGAATCGATCACTCCCCCCGTCGGGGTTGGGTTCCTGGGCTTTCGGCCCTTCTTCTCCTTGGCAGCTCGCACCTCTTCGCGCAAGGTGTCGTGGATGAGATCGAGCGTTCCATCGTCGCGCCATTGGGCGAAGTAGCCGTAGACGGTCCGCCAGTGAGGAAAGTCGGCCGGCAGCATCCGCCACGCACACCCGCTGCGAGTGAGATAGAGGATGGCATTGACGATCTCGCGCTTGGCGTGGACCCGAGGGCGACCGCCGGGCGCCACGGGTTCGGTCTCGGGTAGGAGAGGCTCGATGATGGCCCATTGGTGATTCGTCAGGTCGGTCGGATAGCGACGTGTGGGTGCCATGTACACCACTCCAACGCAGCAGCGGACAAATCGCGAGCATCTTGACACGACAAACGCGCTGGTCACGCGCGTGTTTGGAAAGATCTCACTGAGCACGGCGGGTTGAGCACTCGAAAGCGCCCTCGCGACCGCTCAGCTAACGCGGGCCTCTGCCGGAGAGTTATCAAACACGTTCTAAGGCAGGGTCTCGACGTACCCGTCGGTTCCGTGCACGCGGATCCGCTGCCCATCGCGGATCAGCTGGGTGGCATGCTCCACCCCCACAACGGCCGGCAAGCCGTACTCCCGTGCGATCACCGCGCCATGGGTCATGAGGCCCCCCACCTCCGTCACCAGGCCCTTGATCGCGACGAACACAGGCGTCCAGCTGGGGTCCGTGTAGGCGGTGACCAGGATGTCGCCCGCTTCGAGATCGGCCTCGGCCATGTCCAGGACGACGCGGGCCCGCCCCTCGATGGTCCCAGCGGAGACGGGTAAACCGACCAGCGCGCCGGCCGGGACATCGACGCGTCGGTAGGTCCCGGCGATGACCTCGCCATCCGACGTGAGCACCCGGGGGGGCGTGAGGGCTTGATGTGATCTGAACGCGTTCTTGCGCTGGGAGATGAGCTGATCATCCGCGTGGTTCGTGCGCACGACGTCGTGGAGTTCATGGAACGTGAGGTAGAAGATGTCTTCCTTCTCACGAAGCACCCGGGCCTGCACGAGGCGCTCGGCCTCTTCCAGCAAGGCTTGCTTGTAGACGAAGTAGCGGCTGACCATGCCGTACTTCGGATACTCCCGATACCCAATGAAGGTCCGGACCCGATCGATCATGCGCTTGGTGTCATCGGCCTTGCGCTCTCCGTCCGGCAAGTCCCGCACGCGCGCCGGAAGCTCCTGTTCCTTCGCCCAGGCCTCCTGCCGGCCTTGCTCGAAGCGCCGCGCTCCGGCACCCGGCTCGAAGTTCTTGACGTTGCCGAGGATCAGGGGCACGAGCGTCATGGGGCGTTCGCTCCAACGCGGCCTCGTGATGTCGATCTCACCCGCGCAGCGCATCCCGTACTTGTCGAGAAAGGCCTGAAAGGCGTCTCGGGCTTCCCGCCCGCCCGCAAGCTTGGGCAGCTCGTCCAGGAATCCGTCGCCGTCGACGTGCTGCAGAAAAGCCACCACTTCCGAGTGCGGGCGGATCACGTCCGCGACGTGGAGGAGCGCCAGCCCCATCTCCGACGTGACGTTGTTGGGGACGGACTGCGTGAGCGTGTCGGCCGCGTTCTTCTCGCCCAGCCACGCCTGCAGCTGCTCGTTGAGCCACCACGTGGCCTCCATCGCCGACATGAACACCTGATGGCTCTGCGGATCGAACAGGATCCGCCTCAGCTCCTGGATGTCCGCCAGGATGAAGTCGAACAGCGCGGAGCCGGACTTCCCACGGATGTCGCTCTTCAACTTGGCAATGGAAGCCTCACTGCGCTCGATCAGCCCAATGACGATGGCCGGATCGGTCTCGATGGGAGCGGGCATGCCGCCACCCGGCGCGGAACCTGGACTTTCGTCCCTGAGGGTGGGGATGAAGTCGTCACGTTCGAGGATGGTCTCTAGCGCGTCCCGGACAAGGGGGTCGCCTTTCCCCATGACCTCCAAGAGACCGGCGCGGCTCGCTGGCGACGCCAAGTCCGAGGCGACATCGACGAACAGCCTCCCACCGGCCACGTACATCGGTCGAGATGTGGTCAGCTGCCAAAAGGAGAGCCCCAGGGGCTTCATAGCGTCGGTCATCATCTGCGCATGACCGACGGACACGTACACATGGTTCTCTTGGTCGCCGGCAGCAGGGATAGGGAACAGTGTGGTGATCGGCCGGCTCTGGACGATCTGGAACTCATCGTCAACCAGGCACCATTCGATGTCCTGGGGGTGGCCGAAGTGCGCTTCGATCCGCCGGCCCAGCTGGGCGAGCCGCACGACCTGCGCGTCACTCAGTGCTGGCTGCTCCTGCCGCGCCTGGTCGATCGCCTGTTCCTGTGTCCCGCCAGCCGGCGGGGCGTGGATGACAAGCTGCTTGGCGCCGATTGCCTTGGCGACGACCTCGCCGTCCCGCACCTTGTAGGCGTCCGCGTTCACCCGGCCTGAGACCAGAGCCCCCCCGAGACCGAAGCTGGCCTCGACGGAGGCGATCTTCCGGTTGGACGTGACGGGGTCGGCCGTGAAGAGGATGCCGGCAGCCTGCGGGAAGATCATCTGCTGCACGACCACGGCCATGTGGACCTTCCGGTGGTCGAAGCCGTTCCGCAGGCGGTAAGTCACGGCCCGCTCGGTGAAGAGCGAAGCCCAGCACCGGCTGATGCGCTGGAGGATCGCCGCTGCTCCTACGACGTTCAGGTACGTGTCCTGTTGGCCTGCGAAGGAGGCCGTCGGCAGGTCCTCTGCTGTCGCGCTCGATCGGACGGCGTAGGCGACTTGCTCGCCGAGCCGGACGAGGGCGCGGGTGATCGCCGCCGCCAGATCGTCGGGGATGGCGATCCCTTCGAGGGTCCGGCGGATTTCCGCGCTGAGCGTGCGAATCGCCTCCCGGTCATCCGGGTCCAGGCGCGACAGCCGATCGAGCCGGTCGTGGATCGACGGCGCGTCCGCCATGATCCGCCGGAAAGCGTCCGTCGTCACGCAGAAGCCAGGCGGCACGCGGATGCCTTCGATCCGCGAAAGCTCCCCCAGGTGCGCTCCCTTGCCGCCAACGACCGCGACCTGCGTCTGGTCGATCTCCTGGAAACCCCGCACATAGCTGCTCATCCGTCCACCTTCGCTTCAGTCCCCTTGGTCCTCGTTTATTCATACTGTCGGGCGCGGCGAACGCCTGAGTGTCGGCTTGTGGAGTGCAGTGTCAGCACACCAGAGGCACTTGCAGCAAGACCCCCACCCCCGTGTACTCTGGGTAGTGGCGGGAAGAGTGGTGCGAAGTTTCCCCGACGCCACTCGCCTGACCCGAGCAGCCATGTGCGCTGCACCCGGGACCTGATGCAGCGCACCGAGTATCGTGACGGCTTCGACCCGGACTCCCTCCACGCGAGAAAGTCCTGGAGCCTCTCGGATCCGGGACTTCCGCAAACGCAACGGCGTCACTTCCGTGAACACCTGATGGTGGGGTGTTCACGGAAGGGTCCTGCCTGGGCCTCCACGCCGGGGTGGGGTTCTGTTTCATACGCCGGAGCCGCTTATTTCATACGCCAAACTGGGAACAAAGCCAGGCGCTTCAGGCAGCACGTGATGCCACTTGGTGGACTGCCTGGACTACCTCGAATGGCCGAAGTGGTGTGCCACCGCCCCGAACGCCTCCTTGGGCTCCCAGGGCATGTCCGGGTAGACCGTCCCGTGGCGCCCGCCGGGCAGGGACTTCACGAGTGACATCGAGTCCATGTCGAGGTCGTAGCGAGGATCTTCGTCGGTAGAGGCCCCCGGTGTCACGAACGTCGACAACAGGGCGCCGGCCACTCCTGAGTTTTCGAGCTCGTCGAGGGTCTCGGCGAGCTCGCGGGCCTGCATGGTTTCGTCACGCTGGAACGTCCCATTAATTAAGGCGAGGCCGGAAGAAGCGTCCGATCACCGGTCGCGTGTGGAGCCACAGCCGAGTGGTGTCAGTGACACCGAACCCAAGGGTGCCCGAGCTCTCGGCGCCACGGTAGGTGCGCATCCCGAACTCGGTGACGATCACTGGCTTGCCCGTTGAGAGGAAGGGTTGGAGCATCGCAACGTAACGGTCCTTGGTCCGCGCCTCGCGGTAGTGATCGACGCCCACGTAGTCGAAGGGCGCCCAGTCCACCTGCTCAAAAGTGAGCGAGGCGTAGGTGAGCGGGCCATCGAAAACGGCGCGCAACCTGTGCACCAGGACAGCCAGATACGCATCGAGCTTCCCGTTGCTGAGCAGCGCCGGGTCTCCCTTGAAGCGTTGCAGGCGTTCGGTCACGCTCTTGCCGGCGACCAGGCCCTGCATGAAGAGCATGAGTTCGCTGCCGGCGACGAAGACCACGCGGCCCGGATCGGCCGCGTCCAGCCGGGCCGCTGCCTCGGCCGCTGCGACCAGCCGGGACGTCGTCTCCTCCGGCGAGTACTCGAAGTAGTTGGGAGAGAACCAGACCTCGAGCCCGAGACTCAGTGCTGCCTCGGTGACGGCGGTCATCCGCCGGATGTCGCTACCCCCGATGCGCACGGCGTTGGCGTGTAGGTCGTCCCGGATGATTTCGAGCTCTCGGCGCACGACCGACATGTCGAGTGCCGTCCGGCGCGTCGAGATGGCATAGCCCGGCCCGCGGAATATGGTCCCCGTGTCGTAGTGGACTCCCTGGTGCTGCACGTCGTCTCGATCCTCGCGCGCCAATGCCCTAAGAG
>CAWISP010000028.1:0-363950 GCA_963838775.1 uncultured Acidimicrobiales bacterium | reverse complement strand
CCCACGAGGTCGGTGACGAATTGTTCGGCCGCGTGACCGCACAGGCCCGAGCCCTGTTGGCCGAGGTCGAGGCCACGCCGGACCGCGTCCGAGCCACGCTCGACATGGTCGATTCGGTCTTCGTCCTCCCTCCGCCCGACGGCAGTGGACGGATCAAGTTCCCCGACGGCATCGTCACGGGCAAGGCCAACCCCCTCGGCCTGGCGGCGGACATGACCCGCGACGGTGACGTCGCCGTGTTGCGGGCGACGCTCGGCCCGGCCTTCGAGGGTGCTCCGGGCCGCGCCCACGGAGGAGTGATGGCCGCCCTCATCGACGAGGTCATGGGTTTCGTCCTCTCGATCAACGCCACCGCGGCCTACACCGGCCGGTTGACCGTCACCTACCGTGCACCCACTCCGTTGGGGGTCGAGATCGAGCTGCGAGCCAAGCTGCACTCGCGCCACGGACGCAAGCTCCGGATCGAAGCCGACGCGCACCACGGCACGGCCCACATCGCCCACGGCGAGGGCCTCTTCATCGCCGTCGACCCGGAGCGCTTCGCCTCCGGGTAGGTCGCGGTCGGCGACGCGCCTCGACCGGACAACCGGGTGGGGTGGCCTCGTTGACTGATTGATCAGTTTGCTAGCTTGACCCGCATGGCGGGCGCTCCCCCGGTACCCACCAACACGGCACGTCCGGACCGTCCCGTGCGACGCGCCGTGAGCGACACGGAGAAGCAGGGGCGCCGCACCGACATCCTCGCCGCCGCCAAGAGAGTGTTCGCCCGCAAGGGGTATCACGCCACCACGATCGCCGACATCGCCCAGGCTGCCAAGCTCTCCTACGGCTCGATCTACTGGTACTTCGACTCCAAAGAAGCGCTCTTCCACGCGCTGGTCGAGTCCGAGGGCCAGGCGCTGCGTGACCATGTCACCGAAGCAATGCTCGTCACCCCGGCACGGGGTTCGCCCGATGCACCGTTCCGGGCCGCGGTCAGGACCACCTTCGAGTTCTTCGAGTCCGACCGGGCTCTGGTGAAGCTGTTGTTCCGGGACTCCTACGCACTCGGGGACCGGTTCGAGCAGCACCTGTTCGGGATCTTCGAGGCGTTCATCGGTGACATCGAAGTGATCGTCGCCGACGCCCAGGGACGCGGCCTCATCGTCGAGGCACCGCCGCGCATGGTGGCGTGCTCGGTGGCCGCGCTCGTCGGGCAGATCGCGCACCGGCGGCTCGTCACCGACGACGGTCTCTCCGCCGAAGTCACCGCCGATTTCGTGGTGTCACTGCTGCTCAACGGCCTGCGCCCGCGCTGAGCATCTCGGCAGTGGCGCTCGACGAGTCCAGGATCCCGGTGGTGATCGCCACCGGGCAGTCGATCGACAGGTCCACGGCCGTCTCCGCGCTCGACCTCGCCGAGCGCGCCGCCCAGGAATGTCTCGAATCGGTGCCGGGCCTCGGTCCCCGGGTCCAGCAGGTGTCGGTCGTCAACGTCATGTCGAAGACGGGGCCGGCTCCCGCCCGCCTCCTGGCCCGACGCCTGGGCCTGGCACCGGTGCGGACCGAGGTGACGACCATCGGGGGGAACTCACCGCAGTGGCTCGTCACTCGGGCTGCCGCCGCCATCGCGGCGGGGGAGCTCGACGTCGCCCTCATCGCCGGCGCAGAGGCCCAGCACTCCGCCAAGGCACAGGCCACCGCGACGGGCCGAGGGGCGCAGGACCGTGACCACGCGGACGGGCTCGGCGACGAGCTCGCCCCGGACGAGATAGTCGGTGACGACCGCGTCGGGGTCGGTAACGCCGAGCTCCAGGTCGGGCTCGTCGCCCCCGTGCACGTGTACGCGCTCTTCGAGAGCGCGATCGCACACCGGGCCGGGCGCAGCCCTGCCGAGCAGCGCGACACGTTGGGGAGGCTCATGGCGCCGTTCACCGAGGTGGCCGCCACCCAGCGCGCCGCGTGGTTCACCGAGGTCCGCACCCCGTCGGAGCTGGCCTCGGTCACACCCGACAACCGCCTCATCGCCGAGCCCTACCCGAAACGCCTGTGCGCCATCCTGCAGGTGAACCAGGGCGCGGCCGTGCTCGTGTCCTCCCTGGCGACGGCGCGCGCCGCCGGCGTGGCGGCGAGGGCCGTGTTCTGCTGGTCGGGAGCCGACGCGACCGACGTCTGGTTCCCGACGGCGCGGCCCGACCTCGGTTCGTCGGCGGGCCTGCGAGCCGCCGCGGCAGCCGCAATGAGGGCGGCCGACGTGGCGGTCGACGACATCGGCGCCTTCGACTTCTATTCGTGCTTCCCGTGCGTGGTGGAAATGGCCGTCGAGGCTCTCGGGATCGCATCCGACGATGCCCGGGGACTCACCACCACCGGTGGCCTTCCTTATTTCGGTGGGCCCGGGAACAACTACTCCCTCCACGCCGTCGCCACCATGGTCGAGGCCCTGCGCGAACGCGGCGGGACGGGACTGGTCAGCGCCATGGGTTGGTACGCCACCAAGCACGCCATCGGTGTCTACGGAGCCTCACCCCCGCCCCATGGTTGGCGCCGGGGCGAGACGGCACGGGCTCAGCGAGACATCGACGCAGCCGCGGTCCCCGTGGCCACCGAGGCGGAGGGCCGCGCCGTCATCGTGGCGGCCACGGCGGTCATGGGATCCGACGGCTCGGTGATAGCCGCCCCCGCCATCTCCCGCTTGGCCGACGGGCGCCAGATGGCGGTGGCGGCGGCACCGGGAGAGCTCGCGGAGCTGGCCGGGCGCGACCTCGTCGGCGCTCGCATCGAGGTCTCGGGGACGCCGCCCCGCTACCGCCTGGTGCCCTGAGTCGAGCCTGCTCCGTCGCCCCGAGCCCGGGACGGCCGACCGTGGCGGGGTGGCGGCGCCGTCCCGGCCCGGTCAGACTCGGCGGACCGAGAAAAGGAGCACCGATGCCCGCAGTCGAGCGCGAGCGCCGAGGACTCGTCGAGATCCTCACCATCAACCGGCCCGAGGCGCGCAACGCCATCAACGGCGATGTGAGCGTGGGCATGTCCGCTGCACTCGACGAGCTCGAGGCGGACGACGGGTGCACCGTCGTCGTCGTCACCGGTGCCGGTGACAAGGCCTTCTCGGCCGGCATGGACCTCAAGGCCTTCGCATCGGGCGAAGGGGGGGCCATCATGGGCGGATCGGGCGGCTTCGCCGGCATCACGCAACGCCAGTTCCCGAAGCCGATCATCGCGGCGGTCAACGGTGCGGCCCTGGCCGGCGGGTGCGAGATCATGCTCTCGTGCGACCTCGTGGTCGCCGCCGACCACGCCACCTTCGGTATCCCCGAGGCCAAGCGTGGGCTGGTCGCCGGCGCCGGTGGCCTCATCCGGCTCCCCAAGCGCCTTCCCCTCGCCATCGCCCTCGAGCTCGCGCTCACCGGCGATTCGATCGACGCGTCGCGGGCCCTGCAACTGGGACTGATCAACCGCGTCGTCCCCGCCGCACAGCTCATGGGCGAGACCCTGGCATTGGCAGGCGTCATCGCCGACAACGCGCCTCTGGCCGTGCGGTGGTCCAAGCACGTCATGGCACGTGCTGCCGGCGTGTCAGAGGAAGAAGGCTGGAAGCTCAACGCCGAAGCGGTGGGGGCGGTGTTCTCCTCCGCCGACGCCATGGAGGGCCCCGTCGCCTTCGCCGAGAAGCGCAAGCCCAACTGGCAGGGCAAGTAGCCCGGAGTCCGACGAGCGCGCCCAGAGATCGCATCAGCCAGAGATCGCACCAGAAAGACACCGACACCGGCTCCATGAGCAACGGCCTCTCTTCGGCGCTCGACGGCATCCGCCTCTCGCTGCACGTCCTGGCGGCCACGGTATGGGTCGGTGGACAGATCACGATCGCCGGGCTCGTTCCCACCGCCCGCAGTCTCGGGGAAGGGGCACCGAAGGCCCTGGCCCGCGCCTTCGGTCGCCTGCAGTGGTCGGCTTACGCCGTCCTCGTCGTCACCGGGCTGTGGAACGTCTCCGCCGTCCACGCCGGGCAACCCCACGCCTGGGTCATCGTGTTGGTGGTCAAGATCGTGGTCGTGGCGCTCGCCGGCCTGGCCGCCTGGCTCCACAGCCGCGCCTCGACCAAGCGCGGCCTCGCCATCTGGGGTGCGGTGACCGCGGTGTCGTCGATCGCCGCCCTGGTCATGGGGGTGTTCCTGGCCGGCTGAGCCTGCGCCGGCCGGAACCCACCGGTGACAGCGCTGTCCTCGCCGATAGCCGAAGGTCTAACCTTGCGGGAGAAGACTCTGCTCGTTGAGCGGCGGTCACAGAAACGAGATGCCCATGGTCGGAGTACTCGAGAGCGAGTGGGGGATCATCATCATCCTGGTGGTGGTGGTGCTCGTCTTCGGCAGCAGCCAGCTTCCCAAGCTGGCCAGGTCGTTGGGATCCGCGCAGTCGGAATTCAAGAAGGGCCTCGCCGAGGGCAAGAAGGGCGACGGCACCGACGCCGACGCCGACGCCGACACGGCGGCCCCCGGTGACAGCGCCGCCGCCAAGGACAGCGACAAGCCGTCCGCGGCTTCGGGGTAGCGCTCCGATCACGGCCGGCTCCACCGGCCCCGACCCGAGGAGCCGGCGACCTCCTCGGCCCCGGCCGATCCCGTTCCTCGCCCATCAACTCCTCGAATACCTGGTCGCGGGTGCCCTGGCGGGGCTGTCGATCCACATCCACCACAGTGGCCTGCTCCTGGTGGCAGCGGGCGCCTTCGCCCTGTTGGCCGTCACGGCCCGCGCCCCGCTCGGGTTGGCGAGGGTGTGCGGCCCGAAACTCCATGCCACGCTCGACGTCGTCGTCGCGGTAGCCGTCGCGGCCGCACCCATCCTCCCGGCCCTGCGACCCGACATCACCGGCATCGCGGCGGTGGAGGTCGCCGCGTTGGCGTGGGTGCGCCTGTCGACCCTGACCCGCTACACCCGGCTCGCCGTCCCCTCGGGCGGCACGCCGCTCGGTGACGGCGTCACGGTCGGCGCCGACCCGGTCAGCAACAACACCGGCGCGCTCGGGGCAACGGCGGGAGGCACGGGGGACGGCGCGGGCCCGCCGGCGACCGGAGCGGTGGTCCTACGCGGGCTCGGCATCCTCGCCGGTCGCTCGGCACGCCGGCTCCCCGAGGCCGAGGAGAAGCTGCGCGGCGGGGCGCGCCAGGCAGGCCGGCACGCGGCGCGGATCCAACGCACCTGGCGCAAGCCGCCGAGCTGAGCCCGCCCGCGCCCTGGCCCGTAGGCTTCGACGCCGGGCGCCGCCCATTCCATCCACACCCGGAGGTCCGATGGCCGACGACGTACTCGAGCTCGCCGACAAGCTGTGGCGCGGCGCCATCGACATCGTGGAGATCCATCCCGTGGGCGGGTACATGGGCGGGGTGGCCGAGGTCGCCGAGGGGGTGTCGTTCGTCCCCAGCTTCGCCAATGTGTCGGCCATCGCCACCGGAGACGGGCTCGTGCTGGTCGACACGGGCTCGCAGTTCGTGGCGCAGGCCGTCCACGACGCCTTGCGAGCGTGGTCCGGCCTCCGTCTCAACACCGCCATCTACTCGCACGGCCACATCGACCACGTGTTCGGCGTGGGTGTGTGGGAGGAGGAGTCGTCGGCGAATGGTTGGCCGGCTCCGGTGGTCGTGTCGCACGACGGCGTGCCGGCGCGCTTCGACCGCTACATCGTGACCGCCGGCTACAACGAGATCATCAACCAACGGCAGTTCGGTGTGCCCGGGTTCCGCTGGCCCACCGAGTACCGCTACCCGGACCGCACCTACGCGCAGCAGCTCGCGTTGAAGGTCGGTGGGGTCGACCTCGAGCTCCACCATGCCCGGGGCGAGACCGACGACCACACCTGGACATGGCTGGCCACGCCGCGCGTGCTGTGCTGCGGCGACCTCTTCATCTGGGCGTCGCCCAACGCCGGCAACCCCCAGAAGGTGCAGCGCTATCCCCGCGAGTGGGCCGCCGCGCTGCGCGAGATGGTCCGCCTCGAGCCCGAGGTCCTGCTCCCGGGGCACGGCTTCCCGGTCGTGGGTGCGGCGCGCGTCCGCCAGGCGCTCACCGACACCGCTGATCTCCTCGACTCGCTCGTCGACCAGACCATCGAGCTCATGAACGCGGGCGCCCGCCTCGACGAGGTGTTGCACACCGTGGTGGCCCCCGCCCATCTGTCGGAGCGTCCCTACCTGCGGCCCGTGTACGACGAGCCCGAGTTCGTGGTGCGCAATGTGTGGCGCCTCTACGGGGGATGGTGGGACGGGAACCCGTCGTCGCTCAAGCCGGCGCCCGAGTCGGCCCTGGCCGGGGAGCTCGCCGCCCTGGTCGGGGGGGCCGGCGTCCTGGCCGACCGGGCGTTGGCCCTGGTGGAGTCGCCCGCCGAAGGCACCGATCCGGCCCTCTCCCTGCGGCTGGCGGGGCATCTGGCCGAGCTGGCGGCGCTGGCGGCACCGTCGGACCCCGGGGTGCACCAGGCGCGCGCCACGGTCTTCGCCCGGCTGTCGGAGACGGCCACCTCGACCATGGCGAAAGGGGTCTTCACCTGGACCGCCCGGGAGTCCGCGGGACGGGCCGGACACCCCGACTGAGGCGGCGCGCGCCAACTACTACTCGCGGATCACCGTTGGCTAGTGTCGTCGCCGTGAGCCCCCGCGACGGCGAATCGAGCAGCACGGTCGCGTCACGGTGGCGTCGTCGGGCCATCGGACTCGTCGCCGCGGCGGCCCTGCCGGTCATCCTCGGAGGCTGTCAACTCCCCACGTTCTACGGCTATCGCGGGTCGACCAAGCAGGGCCACGACGAGTCCCTGCTGTGGATCGGGACGATGCTCGCGGCCATCTTCGTCCTGGTCTTCGTGGGCGGGCTCATCGTGTGGTCGATCATCCGGTACCGCAAGCGGTCCGACGAGATGCCGCGCCAGTTCCAGTACCACGGCCCCATCGAGGTCACCTACATCGTGATCCCGGTCATCATGGTGCTCACCCTGTTCGGCTTCACCGTCTACACCGAGAACCAGGTCGACGCGGTGAGCCCCGCCCCGGCGCTGAAGGTCCACGTCACCGCGTTCCAGTGGGGATGGCGGTACCAGTACCCGGGCCAGGTCGACGTCACGGGCGTCACCACCGAGGACCCCGACCCCGTCGGCCTCAACGGGGCGCCGTGCGCGCCGGCCGTCGACTGCCTGGGCCCGGGCCTGGTGGTGCCGGCCGGTGAGACGACGCGGATCACGCTCAATTCCCAGGACGTCATCCACGGCTTCTACGTGCCCCAGTTCAACTTCAGCCGCTACGCCCAGCCCGGGGTCACCAACGTCTTCGACCTCACCGTGGCACACCAGGGCATCTACCGGGCCCAGTGCACACAGCTGTGCGGGCTTTACCACTCGCTCATGTTCTTCCACGTGGTGGCGCTACCCCCCGACCAGTTCCGGGCGTGGCTGAGCTCCCAGCAGAGCCTGGCCAAGGCGGCCTCGACCGTCTCCGCGTCCCACTCGAGCACGAAGGCGGCAGCATGACCGTTCTCGCCGACCGCCCGGTCACCCACGAGCACGAGTACGAGCACCACGAGGGGCCCACGGGGCTGCTCAAGTGGCTCACCAGCACCGACCACAAGCTGATCGGCATGAACTACATGGTGACTTCGCTCATCATGTTCTTCCTGGCCGGGATCATGGCCCTGCTGCTGCGGACCCAGCTGGCGTCACCGGACAGCTCGTTCTTGAGCTTCCAGCAGTACAACGCGCTGTTCACCATGCACGGCAGCCTGATGCTGTATCTCTTCGCCGGGCCCTTCGCCTTCGGCGGCCTCGCCAACTACATCCTCCCCCTGCAGGTCGGCGCCCCCGACATGGCGTTTCCCCGGCTCAATGCCCTGTCGTACTGGCTCTACCTGGGGGGCTCGATCACCATGCTCCTGGGCTTCCTCGTCGCCGGCGGGGCCGCCGCCTACGGGTGGGTCGCCTACGCGCCGCTGTCGACGGTGCAGTACTCGCCCGGTTCGGCTCCCGACCTGTGGATCCTCGGGATCGCGCTGACGGGTTTCTCGGCCATCTTCACCGCCGTGAACCTGGTCACCACCACCTTCTATCTGCGGGCACCGGGCATGACCATGTTCCGGCTCCCCATCTTCACCTGGAACATGCTGGTCACCGCCATCCTGATCCTCATCGCCTTCCCCATCCTCACCGCGGCCATGGTCCTGTTGTTCGCCGACCGCCACTTCGGGACCCATATCTTTTCCACGGCCGGAGGCGGGGTGCCGGTGCTCTATCAGAACCTCTTCTGGTTCTTCGGCCATCCCGAGGTCTACATCCTGGCGTTGCCCTATTTCGGCATCGTCACCGACGTCATCCCCGTCTTCTCCAAGAAGCCGCTCTTCGGCTACAAGGGCATGGTCTTCGCCACCATGGCTATCGCGGCACTGTCGACGGGGGTGTGGGCGCACCACATGTTCACCACCGGCGTGGTGCTCCTCCCCTTCTTCTCGTTGCTGTCGCTGCTCATCGCCGTGCCCACCGGCATCAAGTTCTTCAACTGGATCGGCACCATGTGGAGGGGGCAACTGACCTTCACGACGCCCATGCTGTTCTGCATCGGGTTCCTGTTCGCCTTCTTGATGGGGGGCCTCACCGGGGTCATGTTGGCGTCGCCGCCCATCGACTTCGCCACCCACGACACCTACTTCGTAGTGGCCCACTTCCACCAGGTGCTGTTCGGGACCGCCGTGTACGCGGGATTCGCCGGGCTCTATTACTGGTATCCGAAGTTCTTCGGGCGCATGTACCGGGAATGGATGGGCAAGACCCATTTCTGGTTACTCACTATCGGCTTCTGGGTGACGTTCATCCCGCAGTACATCCTCGGCCTGTGGGGCATGCCGAGACGGGTGGCGTCGTACCCGGCCAACCTGGGCTGGCAGACACTGAACGTGGTGTCGACGATCGGCGCCTACGTCATCGGCATCTCGTTCGTGTTCCTGCTCGTGAACCTCTGGGTGTCGTGGCGCAAGCCAATCCCCGCCGGGGACAACCCGTGGGACGCGCACACCCTGGAATGGTTCGCCTCCTCGCCACCCGTGCACCACAACTTCGAGAGGCTCCCCCCCATCCGCTCCGAGCGGCCGGTGTGGGACTACAACCACCCCGACGCCCGGACGATCGCCCACGGCGGTGCCGCCAGCAACGGGAACGGGCACGGACAGCTGGCCGGCGCGGCCACCGCAGTGGGCGCCGACACCGGTGAAACCGGCGAAAAGGAATAGGGATCTATCGTGCGCATCGAAGCACTGTTCCTGCTCGGGGTGGCCGCCTTCTTCGGCGTCGTCGGCCTCTTCTACTGGTTCACGGCCTACGAGCAGGGGGGCTTCGTGATGCTCGTGGGCACCACCATCCTGGGGTTCCTCCCCGGGAGCTACTACCTGTGGTGGTCGCTTCGCATGAAGCCGCGCCCCGAGGACCGCACCGACGCCACCCTGGAGGACGGTGCCGGTGTCATCGGCTCGTTCCCCGCCTCGAGCATCTGGCCCTTCGTGCTCGGCATGGGCCTGTTCCTGATGGTGCTCTCCATCGTGTTCGGATTGTGGCTCATCGCCCCCGGCGCCGCCCTGGTGATCTCGGCGGTGATCGGCGTGACGGTGGAGAGCCGGCGCGGCGGGACCATCTGAACGAATCGGGCTGAACGAATCGGGCTGAACGAGCCCGGATCGCTCGGCACCGGACCCCCGACCCGGTGCCGAGCATGAGCCGGGCGGATCACGGGTGCGTCGCCCGGATCCTGCCCCCTCGGGCAACTCGACCAGCGTCCTCCTCGGGGATCAATCGCCGTCCACCCCGACCCCAACACCGGGTCAACTCTTGCGCCCGGGGGTCGGGCCCCTTCGACCGGCACCGCCGTGGCGCATGACGACGACGGGGCGGGGTCAGCGCCAGTCGGTCGAGCCCTCCGTCGCGACCTGGTGGATCCGACGCAGCGAGAACGCCGCTCCCGCCACCACCACGGCCAGTCCCACCCCGGCCACGACGATGTCGGTGGTGGTGGCGTGCACGTGGGCGGGCACGGTGGCGAAGCACCCCACCGCCGAGAGCACCAGCACGACCCGTTTCGACCACACGTCGGCCGCCAAGGCCAAGAACACGAGCCCCCACGTCTCGTACCACGGCCACACGATGGGCCCCAGGAAGACGACGACCAGCAGGCTCCATCCGAGCGCTCTCGGCAATCCGTAGCGACCGGTCCGCACCACCAGGACAACGACGATCACCGCCGCGACGAGCAGCGCCCCGGCGCGCGCCGCCTCGACGAACGCATGAGTGGCCGCGCCGGCCCCGACGCCGTGGGCGAGGTGGGCGATAGCCAGGCCCAGCGCCGTGGCGGGATCGAGCCACGAGTTCACCTTCCCCGGGTCCGAGAGATTCCAGAGCCAGGCCCAGCCGAGCCCCGACGCCTCGGAGACAGCCGCCATCACCGCCACGGCGACGACGAAGGACCCGGCGACATGCCGGACGCGCCGACGCGGTGACGCGTGGGCGCCGGCCCAGTCCCAACCGATGAAGACGACCCCGAGGAGGGCCGGGACCTTGACCTCGGCCCCTACGGCACACAACACGATTCCGAGGACCGGATGGCCGCGGCGGGCCAGGGCGATGCCCGCCACGAGAAGGCCGAGCATGATGGCGTCGTTGTGCATCGCACCGATGAGCGACACGAGGACGAGAGGATTGAGCACGGCGAGCGCGAACGCAGCGTCGGCGTCTCGACCCAACGAGCGGGCCAGGCTCGGCACCGACACCGCGATGAGCGCCACGCCGAGGAGGGCCACGAGCCGATATCCCTCCAAGGTGGCAAAGACGCCCCCCGACACCTTGGCGTTGGCCCTGGCGATGTCGAAGAACACGGGTCCGTACGGCGCGTGGGCGTGTCGCCACAGCGGATCGGCCAACGCGTAGAACCGCGACGTCCCCACCGCCGACAGACCGTGGGTGTAGGGATCGATGCCCCGGGACACGAGCCGACCCTCGGCGCCGTAGGTGTAGACGTCGCGACTGAACAACGGTGGCGCCACGACGAGGGGCGCGACCCAGAGGGCGAAGACGCCGGAGAGCCGGCGCAGGCCCGCGGAGTCGCCCCCGGGGAACGTCACGAGGCAGTACCACGCGCACAGCAGCACGAGCATGCCGCCGTAGACGACCGCGATCCCGAGCAACTCGTGTCGTGGTGGGGTCGAAGCGGAGGCGGGGATGCCGAAGATCCACGAGCCGGGGAGCTTCGACGTGAAGGGCGAGCTCGGCAACGACGCACCCAGCACGACCAGGGTCATGCCCACGAATCCGGCGACAGCGGCGCCGGCCGTGCGGCGCATATCCGAGAGAAGAAGCGGCGCTAGCCGCGCACGGTGCTCGGGGGTTGCGACACCGTCGTGGCGGCGGTCTCACGCACGTCCCGGAGGCGCCGGCGCGCCGCTTCGGCCGCGTCGGGTCGCAGCGGCGGCAAGCGGAATCCGGTGTACATCACCCTCCGCTCACGTTCGACCGGGGGTTGGGCCATGTGCAGCGTGCAGCTGAGGTGCACCGTCACGTCGCCCGTCTCGGTGGGCAGGTCGAGGACCGGGAGGGTGTTGTCACGGCGCAGGAAGGCGGGCCACACGAGCGCCCGGTGGCTTCCCGCCACCACCCGGAGCTGACCCGAGGTCGACATCGGCGCCGGTGACAGAGATACCGACGGTCAGGGAGCAGCACTCGTAGCTGTGGCGGCCCAGGGAGCAGTCCTTGTGCCACGGGACATCGGAGATGCCCTGCACCACGCCGATCGGCTTGACGAGCGCCTCGAGGGCGTTGGAGTCCATCGCACCCCACTGGTGGCCGTCGCCGGTCAGAGCACCGAGACGCGCCAGGCGCCCGTCGGAGACGAGCGACGCGGCGGTGTCGGACATGGCGTCGAAGCCCTGCATCCGCACCAGGCGGTCAACCCCGTCGCCGGTACGGGCCCACCACGACCGCCCGTCGCCGGGGGCGTAGGTGGGGGCGGCCCGGTCCATGTCGGCGGAGACGGCCGCCATCTCCTCGGGGCTGAACACCCCGGCGACGTGCAGGAACCCGGCCTGGCCGAGGAACCGGTCCATGTCCTCGTCGGCGTCGTCCCAGTCGAACCGGCGCCTGAGGTCCAGCTCGGCGCCCTTGCCGTCATGGAAGTCCATCTCCCCGACCACGTGCGGGGCCACCCCGTCGAGCGCGCCGCGCAGCACGAGCCACCAGTCGAGGAGCCGCTCGAGCCGGCCCGCCAGCGCGAGAGCCCCGCTCGAGAACCACCCCATCGGCGTGACCTGGTCCGTCACGAGGTCGGTCAGCTGTGAGGCGTCGAGCTTCAGGACCAGGGCGCCGTCCTCGGTCGTGGCGCCGCGCCGTACGACGATGCCGGCGTCGTCCCCCTGCAGAGTCCAGCTCTCCCCGTCGACCTCGACCACCAGCGGCGGGAGCCGGAGCACGGCGCGGGCCTCGGTGAGCAGCGCGTCAGCCGCCTCGAGGGCGTCAGGCAGCTCCGCACCGAAGAACCGGGCCGGATCGAGGGTCTCGATGTCGGCGTCGAGCCGGGTCCGCACGTCCACACTCACGGCTTGTCACCGTACTGGCCGCGCCCGGCACCATGTCGGGTCACCCCCGAGGCGTGGTCCGGCGCCGGTCAGGTGCGGGGAGGGGCGGTGCCGGTCAGATCCGGGGCCGGTCAGATCCGGGGCCGGTCAGCCCCGGGGCCGGTCAGCCAGGCCGGCCCGCACCTCGCGGCGCCACACGAAACGCAGCCCCGACCAGTCCTCGCCCACGGCGGCCACCTTGACGTCCACCAGCCCGGTAGGCAGCACCACGTCGCGCAGGAGGTTTTCGGTGACGTCGCTGTCGTGGCCAGCGGCCCGCCGCGGCCACACGATCCACAGCGAGTCCTCGCTGCCGAGGACCGCGGCGACGGTGTCGACGACGTCGTCGAGCTCGGCGGCGCGCCGGACGAAGGCGATCACGACCTCGGCTCCTTTGCCCAGGGAGCGTCGCACCCGGGCACCCTCGGGGAGGTCCGGCACCGTCCAGCCCCTCGGGGCGCCCACCAGGGCCACGACGTCTCCAGCGCGCACCTGGAGCTTCTTGGCGAGCGGTGTACCCGAGTAGCCGCCGGCGCCGGCAGACGGGCTCACGGCGTCGGAGCGGGGTCCCAGGAGCGCCGGCGCAGGGCGAGGGCGGTGCTCCCCTCCCAGAAGCCCTCCGAGCGGTAGAGCTGCTCCCCGTCGGGGGACGCGTGCAGCTCGACGTTGTCCACGCCGTCGGACTCGAACCACTCGAGCAGGGCTCGCACCACGGCGCGACCGAGCCCCCGACGACGGGATCCCGGCTCGGTCGACATCCACTGGATGTAGTCCGCCCGGGCGTCGCCAGCGGGGCCGGGGAGCCGCGGCGAGATCACCCCGGCGCCGCACGCCAGCAGGTGGCCCGACGCGGCGGGGTCCTCGGCGACGACCACGGTGAGGTCGGGGCCCAGGCGCGTCCGCACGGTGTGCACGGCCGAGGTGCGCCACCGTTCCCACACCTCCTCGTCGAGGTGGAGGCCAAGGGACCGGTACATCATCTCGGCGAGGCGGACGACCTCATCGGCGTCGTCGGGACGCGCCGGGCGCAGCAACAAGGGCGCTCAGCGGCGGGGGATACGGCGCACGCCCGAGGAGGCCGCTTCGACGGGCTCGACGTCGCCGTTGAGATCGATCCGGCCGGGCACCGGAACGGGCGCCAGCTCCGCCTCGCCGTCACCGGGCCGGGGTTCGGTCGACACACTCTCGTACTCGCCCTGGGCGGAGCGGGTGATGACCACGGCGCGCTTGCGACGGCCGATACCGGGCACCCCTGACATCTCCCGGCACAGGTAGTAGGCGAAGATGCCCGCCGCGGCGGGGATGATGAAGACGGCGAAGCGGTAGAACCACACGACCTCGTTCAGCGAGATCTTGAAGAAGTTGGCCAACACGTCGGTCGAGCTCGCCGCGAACAACGTGAAGAAGAACGCCAAGGATGCCACGCCGATGGCGGTGCGCCTCGGCTTGTCCCGGGGCCGGTCGAGGAGGTTGTGCTCGGCGCGGTCACCGGTGACCTTGGCCTCCACGAAGGGCCACACGTAGAAGAGGTTGAAGCAGATGCCGGGGAAGAGCACGGCAGGGAAGAGGATCACGAACGGGATGGTGTGGCCCCACAGGGTCCAGGAGATGGGCGGCATGATGCGCAAGGCGCCGTCGAGCCATCCCATGTACCAGTCGGGCTGCACGGCGTAGCTGATCTTGTACGGCTCGTACTGGCCGAACTGCCAGATGGGGTTGATCTGGGCCAGGCCTCCCAGCGCCCACAGCACTCCCGTGGTCACGAACATGAAGCCCGTCGTCTTGGCGATGAACGTGGGGTACATGGGCGAGCCCACCACGTTCTTCTCGGTGCGGCCGTGTCCGGGGAACTGCGTGTGCTTCTGGCGCACGAGCAGTCCGAGGTGGGCGCCGAGCAGTCCGAGGATGATCAGCGGCACGACCAGCACGTGGATGATGAACAGGCGCGGGATGATCGTGCCATCGCCGGGGAAATTGCCCCCGAAGAGGAACGTGGCCAGGTACGAGCCCACGATCGGGATCGACAGCACGATCGAGAACATGATGCGCAGGCCGGTCCCCGACACGAGGTCGTCGGGGAGCGAGTACCCGATGAAGCCGTTGGTGAGCGCCAGGATGAGCAGCGTGATCCCGATCATCCAGTTGAGCTCGCGGGGCTTGCGGAAGGCGCCGGTGAAGAAGATCCGACACATGTGGACGGCGATCGCGCCCACGAACACGTCCGCGGCCCAGTGGTGCATCTGCCGGATGACGAGCCCGCTGCGCACGCCGAAGGACAGGTTGACCGTCGACTCGAAGGCGGCGGACACCCTCGCCCCCCGCAGCGGCACGTAGGGACCGGAGTAGATGAGCTCCTTGGCCGAAGGGATGAAGTACAGGCTGAGGAAGATGCCCGTGGCGATGAGGACCACGAAGGAATAGAGGGCGATCTCCCCCAACAGGAACGACCAATGGTCGGGGAAGATCTTGTCGAGCAGGGTGCGCCCGCCCTTGGCCACACCCAGACGCTCGTCGAGCCACCGCACACCGGCGACGACGGGGTCCGGCTTGTTCGCCTTCTTGCCCTGGCGACCCCGGACGCGGCCGCCGGACCGTGACGTGATGGCGCTCATGCCCGCTCCCAGAAGCCGGGCCCGACGGGCTGGTCATAGCCGGCCTGCGCCACCAGGAACCCCGCGCTGTCGATCATGAGCGGCAGCTGGGGCAGGGGACGAGGAGCCGGCCCGAACACCGGGTTCGCCCCCGTCAGGATGTTGAACAGAGACTGGTGACAGGGGCACAACAACTTCTGCAGCGCCTCCTCGTACAGACCCACCGGGCACCCGGCGTGGGTGCACAGCTTGGAGTACGCCAAATACCCCCTCGGTCCCCACGTCTCGCGCCCGGGCAGGGTGACGATATCGACGTCGGTGGGGCCCGGTCGGATCAACATCGTCTGGCTCACCGAGGAACCGGCGAAACCCTCGGGGAAGACGGTGAGGGACCCGCCGACCTCGAGGTCGGCCTTGTGGATGCGGTTGCCGTCGAGGTCGACGAGGTACGACCCGGCGCGCCAGTCGGTGGTGTCGAACGTCTTCCGCGGCGGGGGCCCCAGCGAGCGCAGCAAGGGGAAGGCGAGGACGATGCCCATCACGCCGGCCCCGGCGCCGAGGATGGTCCCGAGGAAGCCGCGCCGGTAGAACACCATCTTGCCGCGGTCCTCGATGGCGGACGCCATCGCCACGACCTCGGTCTCGGTCGACGCCAGGGAATGACGCTCCTCCACGAACGGACCCTGAGGAAGGAGGTACTTGCCCCAGGCGGAAAGGCCGAAGCCGAAGGCGAAGAACCCCACGCCCCCGAACACGCCTTCCCACTGGGTCTGGCCACCGACCCAGTACAGGCCGCCGTAGGCGCAGAACCCGGCCAGGCCGAGCAACAGAAGGGCGGCGATCAACATCTCGGCCCGCCGCGGGTTCTTGGCGTAGGGCTGCAGGTGAGGGTCGTCGAACTTCGCCAGGGGCACACCCCCGGGAGCACCGTTGCCCGCTACGACGTCGGTGCCCGACGTGACGTCGGTGTGGTCGGTCACTTGCGGTCTCCGAGCCAGAACGCCACCAACATGATCCCGCCCACACCGAAGAGAAGGCCGATGAATCCTTCGGCGACGGGCCCGATGCCTCCGAGGCCGAGACCGCCTTGGTCGACGGGGTGCTGGATGACGGTTGTGACGTATTTGACGATGTCGGTCACCTGCTGGTTGGAGAGGTTGCCCGGCCCGAAGTGCGGCATCTGGGTCGGTCCGGTGCGGATGGCCTCGGCGATCTGACGGGGGTAGATCTTGTGCAGCGACGGAGCTTGGAACCCGTTGGACAACGCATCACCGGCTCCGGTGATGGTATGGCAACCCGCGCAGTTCAACACGAAGAGGGAGTTCCCCTCGGCGAGATTGCCGGCGGAGAGGTTGACGGTGGGGATCCCCGAGGGGTAGTCGGGCGCGGTCGATGCCAGGCTGTTCACGAACGCCACGATCTGCAGCGTCTGCTTGCGGGTGAAGCGCGGCGGCTTCTGCACTGGCTGCGCGGTGGCGACCGCCAGCGGCATGCGACCCGTCGACACCCAGAAGTCGACGGTGGAGGGCCCGAGACCCTGGAGGTTCGGCGCTCGGGCGGTGCCCGAGGCATCCACGCCGTGGCAGCTGGAGCAGTTCAACTCGAACAGGGTCTGGCCGGGCGCGATATACGAGCTCGGCGGCAGGTTGTACTTGATGGTGCTCGACGCGCTCGTGGCCGACTTCAACGCCACCTTGGCCACAGGGGCCGCCGTGGTCGCGGTTGTCGCGGGCACCGTGGTGGGAGGGGTAGCCGCCTGGGAGTCCGAAGCGCCCGACGTCAGCAACCCGACGACCGCCACACCCACCACCAACAAGCCCGGCAGCAGGTGGGTCACACGAAGCCTTTTCTGCATGGTCTCGCGGTCCTCGGGGCTCAACCGGTCTTCAACAGGAACAAGCAGCTGAAGATGCCGATCCACATAAAGTCCACGAAGTGCCAGTAATAGCCGACGGCCTGGAACACATTGGTCTCGCCGGGGTCACCGCTCTTCCCGCCCATACGCCCCAGGAGGAAGATCATGGCTACCAGCCCCAGGGCCACGTGCAAACCGTGGATGCCGGTCATGATGAAGAACAGCGACCAGTAGGCGTTGAGCGCGGGCCCGTGGTGCGAGCCCGCGAAGTCGTGCCATTCGTAGAGCGTGTTGCTGAGGAACGCGGCGCCGAGAAGGAAGCTCAAGATGATCCACCGCACGGCCTTGCGCCGTTCGCCGCGCTCCTGGGCCCACACACCGAACTGGAACGTCGGGCTCGACACGAGCAGGATCACGCTGAAGATGCCCGCCTGGACGTAGTCGAGGTGCTCCCCCGCCAAGGGCGGCCACGTCGCAGCGTGGGCGCGGATGGTGAAGTACGCGGCGAACAGGCCGCTGAAGAACATGACCTCCGAGCCGAGCCAGATCATGACCCCGACGGCGAGCAGCGGAGGCCGTTCAGGGACGTGGCGCGGCGCGCGCGGCGCGTGCTCCACCGACAAGGCCTGCGTCACGGGGTCTTTCCTAGTTGACGGCGACCCTTTCGCGCCAACACCGTCGGTGCACCCGTTTCCCCCCGGCTCCGGGTAATGGGGCCCGACGGCGCCCGGCGCGCGAAGGGCGCGCCGGAGGGGTCGCGATCAGCCCCGGAGCGCGGCCGGGAGTGGCCTCGTGTGGATCACGACCAGACGGCGGGTGGGACGGGTCAGGGCGACGTACAGGGCGCGCAGCCCCTGGGGCGACTCCTCGACGATGGCGGCGGGCTCGACCACCACGACGGCATCGAACTCGAGGCCGTTGGCGAGGTCGACGGGCAGGAGGCTGAGCGGGCTCCCGAGGCCGTCGCGGCGAGGGTCGGTCGCCTGCACACCGGCGGCGTCGAGCGCCACGGCCAGGTCGGCCACCAGCGACGCCGGTGCCAGCACCGCCGCGGTCCCCGGAGCGACTTCTCGACACGCCTGGGTGGACAGCGCCGCTACCCGCTCTGCGAGGCGCTCAGGCTCGACCTGCTCGAAGAGCGGGGGCACCCCGGTCCGCCGTACCGGTGTCGGCGGACGCAGCCCCGGTGCCGTCTCGGCAAGCACCCGGGCGGCCACCTCGACCACCTCGGCGGGGGTGCGGTAGCTCACGGTCAGCTCGACCAGGCGCGGCGGACGCTGGCCCGGGAGATGGGCGGTGACCTCTTCCCAGCTGTCGGGAGCCCACGGGCCCGTCGCCTGACCGATGTCGCCGACGATGGTGATCGACCCCGACAGCGAGCGGCGCGCCACCGAGCGCAACTGCATGGGTGACAGGTCCTGGGCCTCGTCGACGACGATGTGGCCGTAGGTACGGGGCTCGTCGTGCTCGCCACCGACTCCCCCCGCGGCGCGGGGACGCCGGGGCCCGAGGAGGACGCGCGCCTCGTCGATCAGCGCCAGGTCCGCCACCGTCCAGGGGATGTCGGCCAGGGAGGTGCTGCGGGGACGTAGGAGCAGGTGCTGCTCGGCGGGGCTGAGCACACCCTTGGCGGCCAGGGAGAGCAGGGGCGGGGACCCGAACAGGTCGTGGAGCAGCTCCTCGGCGCTCAGACGGGGCCACATCCGGTCGAGCGCTTCGGCCACTTCGGGCAAACGGCGGACTTGCCGGGAGAATTCTCCCAGGTCAAAGCCACTTTCCTCTTCGGAGACCTCCCCTGAGACGCCCGGGTCGGCCGCGCCTCGGGCTCACGGGGCGATGACCGTTTTCTCCCGGACCGACGCGGTGCCCGTTGCCCTCGGGACCGGGGATGCCCCCCGCGTCGGCGCCGCGGGGGCCGGTCGAGTCCGGAGAGGCGAGGCCGGTCGAGTCCGGAGAGGCGAGGAGGGTCGGGGCGGGGGCGTCGAAATCGTCGTCGTCGTCGGCCTGGGGCGCGCCCCGGGGTGTGACGCCGTGGACGGCGAGGGCCCGTAGGTACTCGTCGGCCAGCCTGCGTACCACGAGCTGCTCGAGGAACCGGCGCCGGGCGTTGTGTGAACCGGGGCGCCGGCGGGCCGCCGACACGATGCCGCCCGAATCTTCGGCGCTCAGGCGCAGGACTGTGGCACCGAAGGGCACCTCGGCGTCGCGGCGCAGGGGACGCTGCCGGCTGCGTACCGCCCTCCCCACGACGATCCCCATGCGGGCCTCACCTTTGAGGCGGGCGACGTCGGGCCGGTCCTCGGCCCTGACCTGCACACCGTGGACGAGGCCTCCGATCGTCGACAGGGTGACGCCGCTCTCGCCGAGTGACGGCAGGACATGCTCGATGTACCGCAGGAACAGCGGGTTGGGCCCGATCACGAGCACGCCCTGGCGCTCGAGGGGGAACCGGTGCGTATAGAGAAGGTATGCCGCTCGGTGCAACGCCACCGCTGTCTTGCCGGTGCCGGGGCCGCCCTGGACGACCATGACGCCGAGCAGGGCAGAGCGGATGATCTCGTCCTGCTCACGTTGGATGGTGGCGACGATGTCGCGCATGACCCCGGTCCGGGCTCCTTCGAGCGCGGCCAGGAGGGCACCGGGTCCCCCGAGGTCGAGCTCCCCGTCCCCACCGGCGCCGGCAGCCTGGTCGTCCCAGCCCGGAGTCCCGGTGCCGGTGTCGGGGCCGGTGTTGGCGCCGGTTTTGGCGCCCGGGGCGACGACCGGATGCGAGCCGTTCAGGCCCGGGGAGGCGCCGAAGCGCTCGTCCTCCACCCCGACGATGCGTCGACCCTGGGCGGCGAGATGGCGGCGCAGGACCAGGCCCATGGGATCGCGCCCGGTGGCCCGGTAGAACGGTTCGGCCACCGGCGCCCGCCAGTCGACGACGAGGGGCTCGAGGTCCTCGCCCGATACCCCCAGCCGGCCGATGTGGAAGCTCTCGAGGTCCGGGGCACCCGGAGAGCCGTCGACCTCCTCACGCCGGTCGATCCGACCGAAGCACAGCGCCTGCTCGCCGATATCGAGCTGGTCGAGGCGGGCGAGGCTCGTCCTGACGATGACGTCGCGCTCCTCGCGGAACTGGTGCGTCCCCCCGCGACCCTGGTCGATCACGGACCGAATGAGCTCCTCGGTATCCGATCGCAACTGGTCGAGGCGCTCGTAGGCCCGGTCGACATGAGCCTGTTCCGCCTCGAGCTCACGATGCGTTGCCACAGCCGCTCCCTCTCCGCCGCGCCGCCTCCACCCCGCCGCGCAGTGGACCATCGATCATACCGTCCGGCCGCGGTCTACCAACCGGGCCACGAGGCCACCCTGCGCCTCCGAGGAAGCGGGAGCGATCGGCGCCCGACCGAGGAAGATTCCGCCTCTGTGCCTTCAGGTAGCGTCGCTTTCGTGCCAGTCGCCGACTCGGCGTTCGTGCGAGCCTGCAGGTGCCAGCCGGTGGACAGGGTCCCGGTCTGGTTCATGCGCCAGGCGGGACGCTCATTGCCCGAGTACCGGGCGGCGCGCGCGGCGAAGGAAGCGTGCTCGACGCCATCCGCCGGCCCGAGCTCGCCGCCGAGCTGACCCTACAACCCGTGCGCCGCTACGGGGTCGACGCCGCCATCCTCTTCAGCGACATCGTCGTGCCCGTCGCCGCGGTGGGGTTCGGCGTGGAGGTCGAACCGGGCCGGGGCCCCGTCGTCAACCGGCCGTTCCGTCACCGCGAGGACATGACCCGGCTCAGGCCCTTCGAGCCCGAGGCCGACGCCGGCTACGTCCTCGAGGCAGTGCGCCTCGTGACGAGGGAGCTCGATCCGCTCGAGATCCCGCTCATCGGCTTCGCCGGTGCCCCCTTCACGGTGGCGAGCTACCTGATCGAAGGCGGCCCTTCCCGCGTCTACGCCCGCACCAAGGCCCTCATGCGCAGCGATCCCGTCCTGTTCGCCACGCTCCTCGACGGCCTGGCCGACATGGCGCTGACGTCGCTGCGCGCCCAGGTGCTGGCCGGGGCCTCCGCCGTCCAGCTCTTCGACAGCTGGGTGGGCGCGCTCTCCCCTGCCGACTACGCCCACCACGTGCTCCCCGCCACCCGCAAGGTCTTCGCCGGCCTGGCCGATCTCGGGGTACCGCGCATCCACTTCGGTGTGGGCACCGGAGAGCTCCTCGCCCTGATGGCGGGGGCGGGCGCCGAGGTCGTCGGCGTGGACTGGAGGATCCCCCTCGACGAGGCCCGGCGACGCATCGGCCCCGGCTACGCCCTGCAGGGAAATCTGGACCCCACCACCTGCCTGGCTCCGTGGCCCGTCGTCGAGGAAGAGACTCGTGACGTGCTCGGGCGGGGGGGTGGGGCGGGACACGTCTTCAACCTCGGCCACGGCGTACTGCCCGAGACCGATCCCGACGTGCTGGGGCGCGTCGTGGACCTCGTGCACGAGACGTCGACGGCCGATCTCTCGGCCCCGGGCACCGTGCGATGAGCCCCGTCGGGGTGCTGGTCATGGCACACGGCACGCCCCGCTCGCTCGACGACCTCCCCGACTTCTACACCGAGATCCGGCGCGGCAGCCCGCCCCCACCCGAACTGCTCGCCGACCTCGAGCGCCGCTACCGGAGCATCGGAGGGACCTCACCGCTCAACGAGCGGACCGCCGCGCAGGTCGAGGCGATCGGCCACGCGCTCGAGGCGCGGGCCCCCGGCCGGTTCGTGGTCGCCGCCGGCGCCAAATTCGCGCCGCCCCGGATCGAACAGGCCGTGGGCGAGTTGGGGCGAGCGGGGGTCGATCGCCTGATCGGGCTCGTGCTCGCCCCGCACTACTCGTCCGCCAGCGTCGGGGACTACGCCCGACGGGCGCATGCCGCCGCGGCTGCCTTGAGCCCGGTCGAGGGTGGGCCCCTCGACGTCGAGATGATCGAGCACTGGTACTCGGCGCCGGGTTTCGTGGCACTCATGGCCAAGCGGGTGCAGGGCGCCGTCGAACGGTTCGCGCCCGGGACACGGGCCGGGGCCACCGTCGTCTTCACGGCCCATAGCATCCCGGCGCGACTCGTCGCCGCCGGCGATCCCTACGAGACGCAGGTGCACGAGTCGGCCACGGCCATCGCCGAGGCCGCCGGTCTCGGGCGGTGGTCGGTGGCGTGGCAGAGCGCAGGACGCACCGCCGACGCGTGGCTCGGTCCCGACGTGCGCGACGTGATCGCGGCGTTGCCCGGCTCAGGTGCATCGGCGGTGGTGGTGTGTCCCGTGGGTTTCGTGTCGGACCACCTCGAGGTCCTCTACGACCTCGACATCGAAGCGCGCGCCGTGGCCGACGAGGCCGGGATCACCTACGTCCGGACGGCGTCGCTCAACGACGACCCCGAGTTCTGCGACGTCCTCGCCGGCGTCGTGCTCGACGTCGTCGAGCCCGCGCCCGCCTGACCATGACGCCTCCGGGGAGTCGTGACCACGCCGCCGGGGCTGCGCCCAGCGCCACCGTGGCCGTGGTCGGGGGCGGCATCGCCGGGCTCAGCGCGGCCTGGGAGCTCACCTCGGCCGCGCCCGGGACCCACGTCGTCGTCCTCGAGTCCAGCGACCGTCTGGGGGGAAAGCTGCGCACGGGAATGGTCGGCGGGCGCGCCGTGGACCTCGGGCCCGACGCATTCCTGGCCCGGCGCCCCGAGGCCGTGACTCTGTGTCGCGAGCTCGGGCTCGAAGACGAGCTCATCTCGCCCGGCAGCCGCAGCGCCTACGTATGGGCCCGCGCCCGACTCCGCCGGCTGCCGGCCGGGTTGGCCCTGGGGGTCCCGACGCGCCTCGGCCCCTTGGCTCGATCGGGCATCGTGTCACCGCTCGGGGTGGGACGGGCCGCCGTCGACCTCCTGGGTTGGCCGGCGCGGCGTGACGCGGGCACGCACCGCCGCACCACGGACCGGACCGTGGCCGAGATCACCCGACGACGTCTCGGCCACGAGGTCACGGCGCGCCTGGTCGATCCCCTCATCGGAGGGATCCACGCCGGAGACACGGCGCAGATGAGCGCCGCCGCGGTGTTCCCCGCCCTGCTCGAAGCGGCGGAGCGCGGCGGCAGTCTCATCGCGCGCCCTCCGGGCCGCCCCTCCGGCCGCGGTGCCGGCCACGACGGGGCACGGCACGGCACAGGTGGCCGAGCCTCCCGTGTTCCATACCGTCCGGGGAGGATTGTCGCGACTCGTCGACGCCCTGGCCCAGGAACTTGCCTCGCGCCGCGTCGACGTCCGCCTCGCCACCCGGGTGGACCGTGTCGTGCTGCACACGACCGCCGTCGACGACACCATGTCGGCACGGGCCGGGGGACGCTGGTCCCTGCACGGCACGTGGGGCACGGTCGGCGCCGATGCCGTTGTCATCGCTACCCCCGCCCCGGCTGCGGCGGCACTGCTCGATCCCGTCGACCACGCCCTGTCCATGTTGGTGGGGGCGATCGACTACGCCGATGTCACGCTCGTGACCCTGCAGATGCCCGCCGCAGCCGTCGGGCACACCCTCGACGGCACGGGCTTCCTCGTCCCCGCAGAGGCGCGACGCCTCATCACGGCGTGCACGTGGCTCACCTCGAAATGGCCCGAGCTCCATCGCCCCGGCGACGTCCTGTTGCGCGCCTCGACGGGCCGGTTCGGGGACGACCGCCCGGCGCAGATGTCCGACGACGAGCTCGTCCGGCGCGTCCTCGACGACCTCGGCCCCATGCTGGGACTGCGGTCGGGGCCGACCGAGGCGGTGGTGACGCGTTGGTCGGGCGCATTCCCCCAGTACGCGCTGGGCCACACCCAAAGGGTGTCGTCGATCGAGGACGCCGTGGCCGCCTTGCCCGGGGTGGCGCTGGCAGGCGCCGCCTTTCACGGCGTCGGCATCCCGGCCTGCATCGCCAGCGGACGGAACGCGGCGCGACGCGTGCTCGGCGGCGTGGCGGCCGGGCTCATGACGCGGTGACCGACGTCGCGCCCGACACCCGAGCACCGCGCCACCGCCGAGTCCGCGCCAAGCGGCAACGCGGCCGTGTCGTGGTGCCGGCGCTGGTGGCCGGGGTCGGGTTGGCACTCTCCCTTCCCCCCTGGGGCCTTTGGATCCTGGCCTTCCCGTCAGCCGCCTTGCTGTGGTGGCGACTGGGCGGACTCCGCCTCCGGGCCCGGCTGCTCGCCGGATGGGCTCTGGGACTCGGGCTCTTCGTCCCCGGGCTGTGGTGGGCGACGACCTTCAACACCTACGGGGGGCTCGTGCTCATGGCCGCCGAGTCCCTGGCGCCCGGACTGGCGTGTGCCGTGGTCCCGAGCCGGGCCCGGGGGCGCACGGCCGCGCTCACCGGCGCCATGGTGCTCGGCGAGGCGTTGCGCTCGACGTGGCCCTTCGGGGGCCTCCCCATGGGTGGGGTCGCCTTGGGCCAGGCATCGGGGCCGCTGGCCGGTGCGGCTCGCCTCGGTGGTCCCCTGTTGCTTGTGGCGCTCGTCTGGCTCGCAGGGGGAGGCCTGGGCATCCTGACCGCCGCCGTCGTGCGGGCGATGGCGTCGCGTCGAAACGGCGCCCCGACGCCAGCGCCGCGGGCCGTGCTGCGTGGCGCGATCACCGGCGTCGGTGCCCTCGTCGTGGTGGTGGGCATGTCGACGTGGGGGGCCCTGGCGCCGGACGGGGGTGGGGGCACCCACACCCTCCGGGTGGCGTCGATCCAGGGCGGGGGGGTGCGGGGCCTGCGCAAGTCCGAGGTCGACCCCGCCACGGTCACCGCCGCCCAGTTCGCCGCCACCGCGGACATCGCGGCCAACGACGGGGGCCGGGCCCCGTTGTTGGTGGTGTGGCCCGAGGATGTCGTATCGCTCAACACACTCATCGACGGGACCCAGATCGAGAAGCAGCTGAGCGCACTGGCGAAGGCTCTGCACAGCACGCTCGTGGTGGGGGTCACCGAAACGGTGTCGGCGACGCGCTTCCGCAACGAGATCGTGGCGTTCTCTCCGGCCGGGAAACTGGTGGCGCGCTTCGAGAAGGTCCACCGTGTGCCCTTCGGCGAGTACATCCCGTACCGGGGGTTCTTCAAGCATCTCGCCAACCTCTCGAGCGTTCCGCTGGACGCCATCCCGGGCCATGGCAACGGCGTGCTGCACACACCGGTGGGACCACTCGGGACGCTCGTGTCCTACGAGGTCTTCTATGCCGAGCGCGGCCGCATCGCGACCCGCGCCGGCGCCCGGCTGCTCGTCGATCCGACCAACACGTCGTCGTACCTCACTAGCCAGGTGCCGACCCAGGAGATCGCGGCGGCTCGCCTCCAGGCCATCGAAGAAGGGCGCGACGTGGTCCAGGCCGCGCCCACCGGCTTCAGCGCGGTGATCGACCACCGGGGTCGGCTCGTGGCGCGCTCGGAGCTCGGTGGGCGCGCTGTCATCGTCCGCGACGTCGAGCTGCGGACGGGCCGGACCATCTACGAACGGTTCGGCGACCTCCCCGTCCTGTTGGCGTCGGGCCTCATGGTGACAGCGGGATGGCTCAGCGCGCTCGTCACCGACACCGATCCCGATCGCACGACCCGGGCGCGCCGAGAACGACAGGCCTTCCTCGCACGACGCGCACAGCGTGAGCGGGCGAACCCCGACGGGCCACTGGTGACCTCGTCAGAGGGACTTCAGTCCCGCAACAGCTCGCCGTGACGGGCCGCCACCATCTGTCGCATCCCATCCTTCCAGTCGACGGCGGTCGGGCCGGCGACCTCGTGCATGCGCGTCAGGTCGAGCTGCACGCTGTCGATGGTGTGCTCGGTCGGCTCGAAGCGGGCCTCGATTCCGGTGAGCTCGCCGAGATACGTACACCACTCCTCGATGCTCACCGCCGTGCTCCCACCCCAATTGACGACCGTAGCGGGCACCGACGCCGCCTCGAGGAACGCCGGCAGCATGCGGAGGATGTCGCGCTCGTGCAAGGGGTGGTAGACGCTCGGAGCATCGACGTGGACCGGGATCGCCGACCCATTGCTCATCATGTGCAGATGCACGGACGGCCAGCCGCCGCGGTCCCCGTAGGGCACCGACAGTCGGGTGATGATCGTGGGGAGCTCGAAGCGCTCCGCCGCCCAACGGGCGGTCGTCTCGGCCGCGATCTTGCAGATGCTGTAGGTCCGTAAGAACGGCCACACCCCGTGGTTGTCACCGAGGGGACCCGTCTCGGCGAACACGTGGTGCCCCATGGGCTTGTAGACCGCGGTCGAAGAGCAGTGCAAAAAGGCGCGGGCGTTGCGATGGTGCTCCATCAACCATGCCAGCCCACCGCTGTTCGCCCGCAGGTCGACGTCCCAGTCATTGGTCTTGGTGACGGCAAAGTTGAGCACGTAGTCGGCATCGGCGGGGAGGGCGCTCGGGGATCGGTCGAGTAGGTCGACGACGACGCACCGGACGCCGGCGTCCTCGAGGCGGCGACGGGCCTGCGCGTCGTTGAAGCGGGCCGCCCCGAACACCTCGTTGTCACGTGCCAGCGCGCACGCCAGGGGCTCGGCCACCTGGCCCGTGACACCGGTCACGACGATCTTCGCCCCCCGCAGCGGTGCGACGTCCATGGCCTCCCCCTTGCACATCCTCGTTGTCCGAGCCACGAGACTACGGGTCGGCGGGAGGTGCGGTGCCAATCACCGACGGCCCGTCGCCGCCAATGCGCGGTTGCTAAGTTGCCGCTGGCGCCACGAGCTCGGGCGATACGCCCGGCGGCGCAAGGTCGGAGGTCAGTCACGTGGGTCAGATGCCGTGGTGGCGACAGAAGCGGTCGATCACGCTTCTCGGGGTCCTGCTGTGGGGGACGACCCTGGCGGCGTGCAGCTCAGGGACGGGCTCGGCGGGAACGGGGACGACCGGCTCGGGCCCCGGGCACGTCCTGCTCGTCGGTACGTTCGACGGTCACGCCGGTAAGTACCGGACCATCCAGGCCGCCGTCAACGCGGCCCGTCCGGGCGATTGGATCCTGGTGGCGCCCGGCGACTACCACGAGACCGACGACGAGACGAACCCTCCGACGAACCCTGGCCACGGGGACTTCGGAGGTGTCCTCATCACGACGTCGGACATCCACCTGCGGGGAATGGACCGGAGCACAGTCTTCGTCGACGGCACCAAGGCGGGCTCGACCACCCCGTGCAGCTCCACTCCCGGCCAACAGAATTTCGGGGCGGTCGGCCCCGACGGCAAGGCCGATGGACGCAACGGCATCGTGGTGTGGAAAGCGAACGGCGTCAGCATCGAGAACCTGACGGCGTGCAACTTCCTTGGTGGTGCCGGTGACGCCGGTAACGAGATCTGGTGGAACGGAGGGGACGGCTCGGGGCTCATCGGACTTCACGGGTACACCGGTCGCTATCTCACGGCCACGTCGACCTACTACGCGGACGAGAACAGCGCTGCGCAGTACGGCATCTTTTCGTCCAACGCCCAAGGTCCGGGATCATGGGACCAGCTCTACGCCAGCAACTTCAACGACTCCGGGATGTATGTGGGGGCCTGCCATCAGGTGTGCGGCGTCACCATCGACCACGCCTGGATGGAGTTCAGCGCACTGGGGTATTCGGGGACGAATTCCGGTGGGGCCGTCGTGATCGAGAATTCCCAGTTCGACAACAACAAGGATGGCGTCGACACCAACACGCAGATCGACGGCGACCCTCCCGCGCCCCAGAACGGGGACTGCCCGGGCCACGCCACGAGCCCGATCACCCACACACGCTCGTGTTGGGTGTTCATCCACAATTCGGTCCACGACAACAACAACCCCGACGTGCCCGAGGCCGGTAGTGCCAGCGCCGGGCCCACGGGGACGGGCATGACCGTCTCGGGTGGCACCAACGACACCGTGATGGACAACACCTTCACCGACAACGGCGCCTGGGGAGTCCTGTTCGTGCCCTACCCCGACAGCAGCCCTGCTGTGCTCGGCCAGACGTGCGCCGGAACGGGGGGGGCCAAGTTGGCAGGGTTCGGGTGCGTCTATGACCCCAAGGGTGACGCCTTGCTCGACAACACCTTCACAGGGGACGCCTTCTTCGGGAACCCGGCCAATGCGGACTTCGGCCAGATCGTGATCAACGGGAACGGGGCGCGCAATTGCTTTGCGGGCAACACCGCGCCGACCGGCAGCGCCCCGACCGGTCTCGAGCAGAGCCAACCCACCTGCGACGGGACGGCCGCGGTGGCCAATACCGGCGGGCCGCTCCTGGCCCAGGTCCTGTGCGACACGGGCGTCAGCGCCGGCAGCTGCCCGGCAGGCTCGCACTACCCCCAGGTCACCGCTGTCACCATGCACCCGCTCCCCGGTGAACTGCCGTCGATGCCCAACCCTTGCCAGGGAGTGCCGGACAACGCGTGGTGTCCGGACGGCCGGCCGGCATGAGCCCGGATTGGCCGCACTCGGCAGGTCGGCCTCACCAACTGATTGGCCGCGTTCGGCAGGTCGGCCTCACCACCGGGGTTTCCCGGTCGCCGGGTTTTAGTTCGCCGTGGCGTTGGCCTGCTTGATCTCGAGCACCAGGTCGTCGAGCACGCCGTAGGCAGCACGCAGATCGTCGGCGCCCGCGGCCTGTATCAGTTCCCGCGCCGCCTCGTGGACCTCGATGACCATATCGGCGGGTGGGACCCCGCCCTCACCCTCGGTCGCCAGCGTCCATGCCAGCCAGAATCGTCCCGCCGCCGCGATCACCGCTTCGATGTCATACATGGGCCGCCGCCCGGGCGGACCGCGCTCCCGGTGTGGACGCGACCTCCCTCTCGCACTCGGGGCAACCACGGAAGAAGGTGACCCCACAGGAGCGGAAGATCCGGTGCCTCTCGTAGCTCAGACCGCCGCCACAGAACCGACCGGCCAGCTCCTCGGAGCAGAACACGGGGGTCCCGTCCTTGTGCACGACGAGGCTGCCCTTGCAGAAGCTCACGGCCCCACCCGGCCTTTCTCCGCCCCGTCCTGGAGGGAGCGTGGGCCGGTGGGGCATGGGCAGCGCCACGTCGAAGACACTGCCCATGCCCCCCGTTACCCAATGGTGCGGGGGTACTCCACGCGCCATGCTCCAGACACGACGGCGAGGCGCAGGGAGCTACCGCGCCTGCCGCGTCCTGCGTTGCGACCCTGACAGGAGGGCGATGCGGGGTTCCCTCCCGGGTCACTGAAAAAACGCTACGCCGAGCCCTGTCCTGTGCCTAGCGGGGTACCACCTGGGCGCGACCCCGGGAATCCACCTGGGTGGCGCCGGTTGATCTCGAGCAGAGGCGGCCGGAGCACTGACGCCGGCGCCCGATCCACGACGCGTGGCGTCAGGCGGGGTGCTCGCTCGACGGTGCGGGAGAGATCAGACCCTGGGTCAGCACGTGGCGAACGAGCTCGGTCCGTGACTCCACACCAAGCTTGGTGAAGACGTGGTTGAGGTGGCCCTCGACAGTCCGCACGCTCACACCGAGGCGCGCCGCGATGGCCTTGTTGGACAGCCCTTCGGCCACCAGCTCGACGGCCTCCCGCTCGCGCCACGTGAGGCGCGGCCCGCTGCTCGGGCCAAAGGAACTGTGCGCTCCAGCCAGTCGCGGCGACAAGATGGGGTCGAGCACCGTGGTTCCCTGTGCGGCGGCGCGCACCGCGGCGACGAGCTCGTCACGCGCCATGGTCTTCAACAGGTATCCCGTCGCTCCGGCTTCGAGCGCAGCGCGCACGAATTCGTCGTCGTCGTACGCAGAGAGGATCACCACCCGAACGCCGGGGTGCGTGAGGGTCAGGTGGCGAGTTACGTCGATGCCACTGCGGTCAGGCAGTCGAATGTCGATGAGGACGACGTTGGGCATGAGGTCATCGATCATGGCAAGCGCAGCGTTGCCGTCGTCGGCTTCGCCGACGACCACGATGTCCTCGGATGCTTCGAGGACTTGGCGGGTACCCGTGCGCAAGACCTCGTGATCGTCGACGATCAGGATTCGAAGAACCCCGTCGTCCCCACCAGCATCCGCCCCCACGACGCCGTCACCCACCAGTGTAATCATAGTCGTGAGGTCCAAGACGGCCCCGATGCGAAGTGGTGGTCACAATGGAAGCCGGGGTCGCCACCACCGAACCGGGTCGAAAGATAGGCGCGATCGTCCGACTCGAACCTGAGATTTCGCTGAGGGCCTCTCCCTCACCGTGCGGGCCCGAGGGCGGCCTCAACGGCTCGGAGAAGTTTCTGGGGAGAGACCGGCTTGTGAAGGTAGTCCACCACACTGGAGCCCAGACGCTCGCGGTCGCCGACGTCGAGTGAGTAGGCGGAGTGCACGATGACCGGGGGCACGTCCCCGAGCGCCTCGATGAGCGACACCCCGTCACGCTTCGGCATCCGCAGGTCGAGAAGGATCATCCGATACGTTCCCGTCCTCAACAGATCGAGCGCGATCTCTCCGTCCTCTGCCTCGGCCACGCTGTAGCCCGCCGACCGCAGGATCTCCGCCACCGTCCATCGGACGTCGGCGTCGTCATCGACCACGAGCACATCGGCGTTCGCTTGCAAGGTCTCGCCTGTCGCCGTGTCTTCGATGGCACGAGTGCCTTCGATCGCACCCAACTGGTCACCGGGACCCGCGTCGTCACCAGTGCCTGACCACCCCGGGATGTCGACCGGCGGCGATGACCCGACCTTTGCTCCACCTGCAGCGGCGCCGCGCTCGTTTCTCGGACCTCGTGGCCTGCCGCGTCGGAACGTAGGCCACGAACCCGCGGAGCTCGGTGTCTAGCGCCATGCCAACGCCCGACTCGACTCGAGGGGGAGACGGACGGTGACGAGGGCACCGCCCGAGGGGACGTTCTCGATGGAGATCTGCCCTCCGTGGCCCTCGATCAGACGCCGGACGATGGCGAGACCGAGGCCGGTTCCTTCGGACCTCGTCGTGAAGAAGGGCTCGAAAAAACGCTCGACGAGCTCGGGGTCGACTCCCTCGCCGCTGTCTTGCACGGTGATGACCGCGGTGCTGCCGTCAGCGCGTGCGGCGATGCGCACCACCCCCCCGTCGGGCATGGCCTGATAGGCGTTGTCGACCAGGTTCGTGAGGATCTGCGCGATCTGCTTGGCATCGGCGTTGAGCTCGATCGTGCCGATGTCGTCGACAACCTCGACGTTGGAGGGCTTGGGTGTCGCCTCGAGCACGTCACTGAGCACCTCATGCAAGTCCATGGGCGCGAGCTCCGGCTCCCGCTCGCGCATGTAGGCGGTGAGATCCTGAGCGAGATTGACGGCGCGCGCCGTCTGTCTCTCCGCGACGACCAGATGCGGTTCGGCGGCCTCAGGATTGTCGAGCGAACGCCGCAGCATGTAGAGGGCGTTCATGACCGCACCCAGGGGGTTCCGCAATTCGTGACCGACCACTGTGGTCATCTGACCGACCGCGGACAGGCGCTCGCTGCGCACGAGTGCCTCTTGAGAAGCCAACAGCTCAGCGGTGCGTTGGTCCACGAGGGCACTGGCATAGCGCTGCCGTCGCACCACGACCTCGATCACGCTCCCCACTGCGAGCGCGAGAAGCACGACGAATACGAGCACGACGTACGGTGCCGCATTGGGGAAACGGCCCGCCAGGGGGCTCTTGGCGGTGGCGAGCAGCCACCACGAACCCGAGCCCACCGGGACACGCGCTTCGACCGTCGATCCCGCCAGGGGCAGGACGCGGGTGTTCGCCAGGACCAGCTGACTCGTCGCCGGAGCGCGGGTGGCGTACACCGATGCGTTGAGCACGTGGAACGGAGCCGCTTGGGTGGCGGTGATGGCCACAAACGGATCGAGCGAGACCTGCTCGTAGAGGGCGAAACCCTTGGGGACCAGCGGCGGTCCGAGACTCAACCCGAACGTCGAAGTCTTCCCGTTGTAGCGGACGGGGCCGGGCGCCACGGTCGAGCCCGCCTTGTCCAGCGCGGCCGAGAGCTCGGGGTCGAGGACCTGGCCCGCCTTGAAGCCGGATCCCACCACCGAGGCGGCGTCGAACTGGGTCCCCACCTTCCGGGCCAGAAGCAAGGTGAAGGGGCCTGCGGCGAGTGGTCTGGCTTGAGTTTCGAAGGCCGCCGGTGAGCCGTTCGTCGACGCCACCCCGGGGGCCAACGCGTCGAGGGTGGAGCTCAGCGTCGAGGCCAATGAGGACACGTACCCGGCAGCCTGGGTGGTGTCATCTTTCAGCAAAGCCTGGTTCTGGCTCTCGACACTGTCTTTGGCCAGGAAGAACCCGAGAATTGCCGCCGCCGCGATGACCAGCGCACTGACCACGGCCAGCGGCGACGCCCGCCAGGTGCCGTTCCTCATCGCGCCTCCCCGCCGGATCAAGGGTGCTCCAGGCCCAGGCCAGGATTGTAGCTGTCAAGGGGTCGAATCCGCTGGGTCGCCGTCGGGTGAGCGCGTGATCGAGAGTTTGATCGCCGACGCCAGAGGACGGGCGCCCAGCCCCGGGAATCACCGACGTGTCCAGGTGGAACCACTGATGACAGGTCGGCAGGCATGTGAGACAACAAGAAGAGACCACCTCCGTGACCGGGGGCCGGCCGCCTCCACAGGCAATGCACTGGAATTCGGAACGAGAACAGGTTTCGCACGCTCGTAACCCGAGGGGGGGCACCCGCCACGCCTCTCCCACACAACGACCGGGGCCCTCGGGCCTCGGTCGTTGTGCCTGGGCCCCTCCGTTTCCGGGCGCCACCGGAGCTCTGTCGGGTTTCCCGCGTCCCAGGTTTCGGTGCCCCCAGAACTGGTCAGGATCCTCACGAGCCACCGTGGGGAGGATTGTCGATGGGGCTCGAACCCGGCGACGTCGTGTTGTCGGTCACATGGCACCCCGTGGGGCTGGGGGGTCGCACGGGCCTCGCCCGGGTGTCGCACCTCGACGGTCGCGACGATCGGCGTCAGATGGACAGGCGCCAGGCCCTCGCCCTGGCGATCTCGATCTTCGGAGACGACCCGATCGAGCACGGACTTCCGGGTCAAGGCGTCGAATGGACGAGACGTCCGGGCTGACCACCGCTTGTCCTCCGTCGCCGTGCAAGTGGAATTACTCGGAGGCAATCGGGTGATCACCCGCTTCTCCCGAGTCCGGCGCCGGTCAACACTGGCACAGGTTCCACGTGCCGATGCCGCCGCGATGGCGGCCCCGGGCCACGTTGGGCCCGGGGGTGGGGGAGATGGTGGGAGGACGGTCGGCGCTAGTGACAGCACGTCGTGCTGCCACTAGCGCTGGTGATCGGGCTGTTCGGCGTCGGCCAGGCGAATTAGGGCGGAGCACCATCGAGGCCACAGCGACCGGTGCGACGAGTACTTCCAAGCTCACCCTGGTGCGCAAATGAACCGCCCGGGCTGAGCGTTCTTTCAACCCACGTCTCGGAAGGAGCCAGACCATGGATGCACAAAACGGCAGTGAGGTTGCAGGTCGCACGCGAGGCAGAAAGCGACACGGGACCCTGCGCGTGCTGATGGCGTCGTGCGTCGCCCTCGTGACGTGTGCCGTGGTGGTGGCGGGCGGCGCAGGCTCGCGGGGGTCCGTAGCCGAGGCCGCCGCCGCGCCCTCGTGCGCAGTCAAGGGGGCCATCTTCGGGCTGCTCGTCACCAATGCCACCGGCGGGGGTTCGGTCAACATCGATTGCAAGCATTTTCCCGCCAACCACCCCTACCTGCTCGTGGAGGCGAGTCTCCTCGTGGCGATCGACCCCTCCGCCGCACCACTGCTCACCGGGCAGGCCGAATCGGTGCCGGGGCTCCTGGCCATCATCGCCGCCACTCCCGAGTTGAACGCGCTGTCGGTGGCGTTCCCCACGTCGAACTCGAGCGGGGTCCTGGACACCAACTACACGATCCCGAAGACGTCACCTCTCGATCCCAACGCCACCTGCCCACCTACGACCGAAGAGATCAACTCGGGTCTGATCGGGTGCGCCGTGGCCATGATCGACCTCGAAAGCTTCAAGCCGGTGGAGGCGGGGACCTTCGTGCTCGAATGGAAGGGGGACCCGCTCCTCCCGCCCGATCCGACCTTGAGCCTCTCCCCCACCATCACCACGACGGGCCGGCACGTGTCGGTGCGTGACATCCCGGGCGCCAAGACCTATTGGTGGCTGGCGACGTTGGAATCGATCGAGAACGGCCTGGGGGGAGGCGGCGGAAGCAGCGGACCGATTCCCGTCGTCATCAAGAACGGGCACAAGAAGCTGGTTTCGAATGCGGTGGTGACCCCGGCCTCCTACAACGGCACCACGTTCACTCCGCCAGTGTTGTCCGGGTATTTCCTCGCCCCGGCCAGAGGCAAACACACCATCAAGGCCACGCTCACCGCCAACCTCCTCGGGATCCCCTTCTCGGGACAAGCATCAGCCAAGCTGAAGGTGATCCCGTAACAGGGGCTGGCGCCCACGCAACCGGGGCCGGCGCACAGATCAGGTACCGGCGAGGCGAGCAACGACAGGAGCGAGCGACTCCCAGAGGTCGGCCTCGACAGAGAAGTACGAGATCCCGTACTCCTGTCGTCGCCATCGCAGCTCCTCGACCATCTCGTCGAGGGTGCCGATCAGCGTCACCGGCACATGCAGGGCATCGGTGGGATCGATGCCGAACGTGGGCCCCATGGCTCGAGCGATGCTGGGCGCGTCGTCGGTGATCATGACGAAGCCGATCAGGCAGTTGAGCTCGATGTCGTCGAACCGTGGCCCGGCTGCGTCGCGCACCCACGCCACCTTCCGGCGCGTGGCCTCGGGGGAGGCGTTGGGCGCGGTCTCGGGACCTCCCGTCCCGGCCCGGAGATCGACGTTGATGCTCACGATGTCGCCCAACTGCCCGGCCAGGGTGAGGACGCGCCGGCCGCCTCCCCCCAGGATGAGCGGGGGTCGGGGCCGTTGCACCGGCCTCGGCAGCAGGGTGTGGTCGGTGACGGTGTAGTGCCGGCCCGAGAACGAGAAGGCGCCTTCTGACCCAAGCAGACCGGCCACGACGGCGACGCCCTCGGCGAATCGGTCCACCCGGACCCCCGGTGCGTCGTATGCGATGCCCGACTCCTCGTAGTCGGTGCGCATCCACCCCGCACCGAGGCCCAACTCGAGACGACCACCCGACAACAGGTCGAGGGTGGCCGCTTCTTTGGCCAGCACCAGAGGATGGCGGTAGTCGTTGTCGAAGACGAGGGTTCCGATGCGCAATTCGGAGGTGGCGTCCGCCGCCGCCATGAGGGCGGGGACGGGGGCCAGCTGGTCCCCGAAATGATCAGGCATGAGCAGCGCCGAGTAGCCGAGGTCCTCGGCCTTCCTGGCCTGCTCGGCCCAGGATCGCGCCGTGCCGTCAGGGGCCTTCGAGAGCTGTGCGGCGAACCGGAACCTCCGGGGGTGGGTCATGGCGCCTCATTCGTAGTAGCCGGAGTGGATGTAGATGCAGGGGATGCCTTCACTGTGGAACATGTCGCGGTTGCGGGGATCGTCCTCGAAGGCGAGGCGCGGCTCGAAGCCGAAGGCCCGGAGCTCGGCGACGGCGGCGCGCTTGAAGCGAGACGCCTGGGCGTAGTCGCCGCGATCGCGCATGACGAGCACGTCCCACCGCAGCCCGTTGTGACTCAGCCAGGACAACGTCTGGGGTTGGACGCGCAGCGGGCGGCCGGTGAGGAGCACGATGCGCAGCCCGGAATCGAGCAGCTCGAGAAGGCGGGCCACCTCGGCGACAAGTGGGTCCTCCCCGCAGGCGTCGAAGAACGCGTCCCAATCGCGCCGTCCCCATTCCAGGAAGTGCTGACGCCCGGCCGCATCGGAGAGCACTCCGTCGATGTCGAAGACGACGGCCGGCCCGGGCCCCGTGGCCGCGACGCGCCAGCACCAGTTCGCAGGCACCGGGTACGGAACCGAAGCACCCTCTGTCACGTTCGCACCCGCCAAGCGCCCGTGCTCAATCCTCGGTGGGCTGCGTCGTCGACAGCCGCCGGATCTCGTCGACGACGCGCTGATCGGCGAGCGTGGTCGTGTCCCCCAGATCCCGGCCCTCGGCGACGTCGCGCAGCAACCGGCGCATGATCTTGCCCGAGCGTGTCTTGGGTAGTTCATCGGTGAAGATCACCGTCTTGGGCCGGGCGATGGGCCCGATGTGGCGCGCCACATGGCGGCGCAGGTCCTCACCGCGTGCGCCGGTCTGGTCCTGGCCCGCCTTGAGCGTGACGAAGGCGATGATCGCTTGCCCGGTGGTGTCGTCCTTGGCCCCCACCACGGCCGCTTCGGCCACCGAGGGGTGGTTGACCAACGACGACTCCACCTCGGCGGTGGAGATCCGGTGGCCCGACACGTTCATGACGTCGTCGACGCGCCCGAGCAACCAGAAGTAGCCGTCGTCGTCGATCTTGGCCCCGTCCCCGGCGAAGTAGCGGCCTTCGAAGCGGCTCCAGTACGTCTGTTTGTAGCGCTCGGGATCGCCGTAGAGGCCCCGTAGCATCGCCGGCCACGGCCGCGTCAGGGTCAGGTAGCCGCCGCCGCGATCCACCGGCTTGCCGGCGTCGTCGACGACCTCCGCTCCGATCCCCGGAAGCGGGAACGTGGCCGAACCGGGTTTGCACGTCGTGATCCCGGGCAGGGGCGAGATCATGATGGCACCGGTCTCTGTCTGCCACCACGTGTCGACGACGGGGCACCGGCCTCCCCCGATGTTCGTCCGGTACCACATCCACGCCTCGGGATTGATGGGCTCGCCCACCGACCCGAGCACCCGCAGCGACGACATGTCGTGGCGCTCGGGGAACTCCGTGCCCCACTTCATGAAGGTCCTGATGGCCGTGGGGGCGCAGTACAGGATCGTGACACCGTAGCGCTCGATGATGTCCCACCAGCGGTCCTTGTCGGGGAAGTCGGGCGTTCCCTCGTACATCACGCTGGTGGCGCCGTTGGCCAGTGGCCCGTACACGATGTAGCTGTGGCCGGTGACCCATCCGATGTCGGCCGCGCACCAGTACACGTCGCGCTCGGCGTCGAGGTCGAAGACGGCTCGGTGCGTGAAGGCGACCTGGGTAAGATAGCCACCGGTGCTGTGCATGATGCCCTTGGGCTTCGCCGTCGTCCCCGACGTGTAGAGCAGGTAGAGCAGGTCCTCGGCATCCATGTGCTCGGGTGGGCACGAGCGCTGGGCCCCGGCCATGGCCTCGTCCCACCAATGGTCACGGCCTTCGGTCATGGCCGCGGGGCCACCGGCGTCCCCCGTGCGCCTCGCCACGACCACGTGCTCGATCGACGGGGTGTCAGCCAGTGCAGTGTCGGCGTTCTCCTTGAGGGCGACCGCGGCACCGCGTCGCCATCCCCCGTCCGCGGTCACGAGGACCTTCGCCTGGGCGTCGTTGATGCGGTCACGCAGCGCGTCAGGCGAGAACCCGCCGAAGACGACCGAGTGGGGTGCTCCGATACGCGTGCACGCCAGCATGGCTACGGGCAGCTCGGGGATCATCGGCATGTAGATCGCCACCCGATCGCCGCGACCGACCCCGAAGCCCTTGAGCACGTTGGCGAAGCGCTCGACATCGGCGAGCAGTTCGGCGTACGTGATCGTCCTGGTGTCGCCGGGCTCTCCCTCCCAGTGGATCGCCACCCGCTCGCCCAGGCCGGCGTGGACGTGGCGGTCGAGGCAGTTGTACGAGACGTTCAACGTCCCCCCGACGAACCATCGGGCGAAGGGCAGGTCCCATTCGAGCACGGTGTGCCACTCGTCGAACCAGTCGAGAGCGCGGGCCTGTTGCGCCCAGAACCCCTCGACATCGGCCTCGGCTCTTGCCGCGATCGTCGGGTCGGACACGACAGCCTGTTCGACGAAGCCCTCGGGGGGAGGGAACAGGCGTTCTTCGAGGTAGTAGTCCTCGATGGCGGCCCCTCCGTCGTCGGACATGCTTGGCGATCCTCCCGGCCAGGATTGACGGCAACTACTTCACCGGTGGCGACCCGCTGCCACCGTCGGGCCGAGCCTATCCAAGCGGCCCACCAGCCAACCCTCCGTTGACCGGCTCCGGGCTCCGTGGCCTGGGCCTCGAAGCAGCCCCGGCCTGACAAGATGGAACGGCATGACCGACGGCACCTCCGAGGTCCCCACCTGGGTGCCCGATCCCCAGACCGGGCCCGGGCCCGACATCCTGACGGTCCCCGTCGACGTGGGCCGGCGCGCCATGATCGTCTCCAATCTCGGGCTCAAGCCGCACGCCACCGCCGCCACCACCTGGGCCTCGTCGGGTCTGGCCCGCGCCCTCGACTCCTGGGAGGGACCCGGGCTCGTGGTGGTGGCGGGCAACCTTCTCGATCTGAGCGCCGAGCCCGACGCCTCGGCGGCGGCGTCGGCGGCGCTGGCCGCCCATCCCCGCCTGGCCAAGGCCATCGAAGCCTTCGCGTCGGGTGACGAGCGCCGGGTCATCGCCATCCCCGGCGCGACCGACACGGCGCTGGCGTCGGAGGCGGCCTCCGTGCTGCCGCGGCTCGGGGTCGAGGTGGCGACCACCGTCGCCCTGCGCATGGCCACGGCGGCGGGGACGCGGGTGGTGCGTGTCGACGCCGGTGTGCCCCGCCCCGACACGACCGCGCCGCTCACGGCCACACCGGGGTCGAGCCCCGTCCTCGAGGAGAGCGCCGCAGCAGCGGCACCCCCCGACGCCCGAGCGGCAACCGCGTCCCGCCGGGCCACGTTCACGCTGAGCCCGGACACCGCAGCGGAATGGCAGGACGGACTCGAGCGGCTGGCCGACCCGGCGAGCACACCGCGCTTTCTGACGTCGCGCCTTCTCTACCGACGCTTCGCCCGCTTCGCATGGTGGCTGCTCGTCCCCTTCGCCATCGCCATCGCCCTGCGGATCCCGTTCGTCTCCACCGCGCTCGACCATCTCGTCTTCGGGCAACCTGCGCCGTCGCGTGCCATCCAGCGCGCCCACATGGCCCCGTGGGGGGCGCGTCTGCTCTTCGCCGCGCTGGTGTGCATCGCCGAGGTCGTGATCCTCGCCGTGGCGTTGGGCTTCGTAGCTCGCAAGGCATGGCGGACCCTGGGTGGTGGGGATCTCGACGGCCCCTTCGACGACGCGCTCGCCGCCGGTGGGGCCACGGCCAACGACGACGTGCGCGACGCGGGTCGGGCCCTGTGCGCGCAAGGATCGGCCGGGCTCGTGAGCGGAGCCACTCTGCAGGCCGAGCTCACCCACCTCGGCCCCGGATTCTTCGCATCGCCGGGGGCGGCCGGAGAAGTCGTGGAGGAGCATCACGGCCGGCTGGGACTGCTCCCCGTCTTCCTGGCGTGCCAGCAGCTCGCCTGGGTCGAGCTCGAGACGGGCGCCGAGCTGCACGCGCGCCTGCTGCTGACCCGGTCCGAGCTCCCCGGGTCCACGTTGCTCGAGCGCCTGGCGGCGCGTGACCGCAAGGTGCACGACACCCATCCCCAAGTCGTGGCGGCCTACCCTCACGGAGCTTCGTGGCCGCCGGCGCCGGATCTGGGAGCCGTTCGCAACCGGTCCCGCCGGGTGCGGAGATGGGCGGCGGGTGCCATCGCGGTGGCGGGCGTCATCGACGTGCTCAGTGCCGTCACCCCGCCGGTGCGCGGCCGCCTCCACCTGGTACTGGAACTCCTTCCTTATGTCGCCAGCCAGACGGCGGGCGCCCTCGTCGCCCTCATCGGCATCGGCCTCCTGGCCCTGGCCCGAGGCGTGCGTCGGGGCCAACGCCGGGCCTTCGTCATCGCCGTGTGGGCGCTCGCCATCAGCGTCTTCCTGCACCTGGCGCGCGGCGGGGACGTGGAGGGGTCGCTGTTCTCACTGGCCGTCTTGGCCTTCCTGGTGATGCACCGAAAGGAATTCCCGGCCGCGTCGGACCGTCCTTCGCTGCGCTCGGCCGCCATCGCCCTGGTGGCGGGTGTCGTCGGCATCACGGTGGTCACCACCGCACTGGTCGAGTTCTCACTGCGCTTCGATCTCGACCGCCCCCGCCTCCCACTGTGGCGTGCCGGACAGGCGGTGTTAGAACGCCTCGTGGGGCTGCGCGGAGTGCGCCTTCCCGACCGGCTCGACGACTTTCTCGCTCCGAGCCTCCTCGCCATCGGGGTGACGCTGGCCGCGGTAGCGGTCCTGCTCGCCACGCGCCCGCTCGTGGACCGTCGCCGGTCGGCGGGACGTGCGGCGGAGACGCGCGCCCGCGACATCGTGCGGCGCCACGGTCAGGGCACGCTGGACTACTTCGCGCTACGCAGCGACAAGCAATGGTTCTTCCACCGCGACTCACTCGTCGCCTACGCGATCTACAGCGGCATCTGCCTGGTGTCGCCCGATCCCATCGGGCCCTTCGCCGAGCAGGAGCAGGTGTGGGAGGCGTTCCGTCGCTTCGCCGACAACCGCGGTTGGGTCGTCACCGTCATGGGGGCCAGCGAGCACTGGTTGCCGATCTACCGCGCCACGGGGATGCACGACATCTACATCGGCGACGAAGCCGTGGTCGACGTGCAGGAGTTCTCGTTGGCCGGTGGCCACATGAAGGGCCTGCGCCAGGCACACAACCGCATCGCCAAGTACGGCTACTCCGTGTCGTTCCACGACCCCGCCCGTCTCGACCGCTCCACGGCCCTGCAACTGGCAGGGCTCATGTCCCAGAGCCGACGCGGCGAGTTCGAGCGTGGGTTCTCGATGGTGCTGGGCCGGATCTTCGATCCGCGCGACGAGAACCTCATCCTGTGCGTGATCACCGGACCGGACGGCAACCCCGCGGCGATGTGCCAGTTCGTCCCGGCCCGGGGCATCGGGGGATATTCGCTCGACCTGATGCGGCGCGATCGCGGCGAGCACCCCAACGGGCTCATCGACTTCGCGCTCGTGTCCACCATCGAGCATCTCCGCAATCTGGGCTGTCAGGGCGTCAGCCTCAACTTCGCGGCGCTCCGATCGGTCCTCGAGGGGGCGGGCGGGGAGGGGCCCACCCAACGGGTCGAGCGGTGGGCCCTCAAGAAGATGTCGACATTCCTGCAGATCGAAACCCTGTGGCGGTTCAACGCCAAGTACGGGCCCGACTGGCTGCCCCGCTACGTCGTCTACGACGCCGCCGAGCACCTCGTCCCCGTGGTACTCGCCATCTTGCGGGCGGAATCGCTCTCCGAGGTCCCGGTCATCGGACGGATGATCGCCGCGTCGGAGCGCCGCGCCCATGCCGGCGCCGACGATCCCGACTCCGACAGCGGAGCGTCGTTGCTCCCCGTCGACCCCCTGACCGAAGACGACGACACCGTTCACCCCTCGCTCACGCCCCACACCACCCACCGCGCCTGACGCGCACACTAGACATGGTGCGTGCGGATCCGACGCGCCCGGCCCGACGACGCGCTGGCCATCGCTACCGTCTACGTACAGTCGTGGCAGGGCGCGTACCCGGGGCTGATCCCTCAGTCCTACCTCGATTCTCTGCGTGTGGCAGACCGAGTCGGCGCATGGAAGGACGCGCTCGACGCATCGGCGTGGCCCCAGACCGGTGTCATCGTCCTGCTGGGCCCCGAGGAGGACGACGGTGCGGAGGAAGGCCCGATTACAGGCTTCGTCTCGTTCAGCCCGGCCCGCGACGACGACATCGGACATCTCCGTGACGAGGCCATCGACGGGAGCGTGGGCGAGATCCTCACCTTCTACCTCGACCCGAGCGTCTTCGGGTCGGGCGGTGCCGACCTGCTCATGAGTGCCGCGCTGGTAGCTCTTCGGGGCGCCCATTTCCGCGTCGCGGTGCTGTGGGTCCTCGGGACCAACGCCCGGGCCCGACGTTTCTACGAGCGCCACGGGTGGAGGCCCGACGGCACGAGCAAGCTGCACGACTGGGGCGCGTTCGTGGCCACCGACCTGCGGTATGTGATCGACCTGGCCTCGGTTGCGAACGAGGCGACATAAGGTGGGCCCATGACGAGCCCGCATTCGACGGTGTGGACACCGCTGTCGCCGACGCTGATGAAGATGCGCGTTACCGAGATCGGCGTGGTGGGCGTCGTGCTCGCCGTCGTCGCCGGTTCGGTCGCAGTGGCAGCCGGGAACTCGGTCGTGGCCGTAGCCGCGGTGCTCGCCATCGCGCTTTGCAGTGGGGCTGCGTGGTGGTTCGTCCGTAACCGGTTCCAGGCCTGGGGCTATCTGGAACGTGACGAGGACCTCGAGGTCCAACGCGGGGTGATGGTGCAGCGTTTGTCGGTCGTCCCCTACGGACGGATGCAGTTCGTCGAGATCACGACCGGGCCCGTGGAGCGGCTGTTCGGGTTGGCGACGGTGAAGCTCCACACCGCCGCGGCCGCCAGTGACGCGCGCATCCCGGGACTCCATCCCGACGAGGCCGCACGGTTGCGCGACCGGCTGGCCGCCCTGGGCGAGGCCAAAGCCGCGGGTCTGTGAACGGCGGCGGGGCCGCCGTCGCCGGGTGGCAACGCCTGCACCCCCTGTCTCCCCTCGTGCGCGTGGGACGCGGGCTCCTGCCCCTCGTCGTCCTGGGCGCGGTGTCCTCGATCGAGGGTGAACGCGGTGGCCACGGCTTCGGAGCCCAAGACATCGTCTGGATCGGGCTGGCGGGCGTCGGCGTGGTGTTCGGCGTCATCCACTGGCTGGTCACCCGATGGGCGTTCGACGGCACCACACTGCGGATCGAAACCGGGCTCGTGCGCCGCGACTCCCAGCAGCTGCCGGTCACCCGGATCCAGGCGGTGGACCTGGTGTCGCCGTTCCTGGCCCGGGTTCTCGGGCTGGCCGAGCTCCGCATCCGCATGGCCGGCGCCAAGTCCGCGCACCACCTCTCGTATCTCTCCGCACCGGCGGCCGCGGACCTGCGGGCCCGGCTGCTCGCCACGCACCACGGGCTCGACCAGTCCGTCCCCGAGCCCGACGAGCAATCCGCCGCCGTCGTCCCGCCCGCCCGGCTGCTCGGATCGGTCCTGCTGTCGGCGAGCACGTCCGGAGCGGTCATCTTCGTCGCCGTCCTCATCTTCGTGACGACGATCTCGACGGCAGCCGCCACCGCGGTGGCAGGGTCGCTGTTCGTCTACCTCCTCGGGATCGGCCAGGGGATCTGGCGCCGCTTCAACGAGCAGTACCGCTTCACCGTGGCGCTGGCCCCCGACGGCATCCGCGTGCGCCGTGGGCTGCTCAGCACGGTTTCGGAGACCATCCCGATCCGCCGCGTCCAGGCCGTCCGTCAGATCGAGCCCCTGTTGTGGCGCCTGTTCGGTTGGTGCCGGCTCGAGGTCGACCTGGCCGGGGTGCCCGGACACGGCCGTTCCGCCGGGGGCACGGGGCGGATGACCAAAGCCCTGCTCCCGGTGGGGTCGCACGACACGGCGCGCTACCTCCGCCACGCCGTGCTCGGCCCGATCGAGCCCAGCCCGTCCTCGGCCCCGAGCCGGGCCTGGGTCAAGGCGCCGCTCAGCTACCACTACCTCGCCGCCGGCCACGATGAGGCCATGGCCGTGGCGGTGACGGGCCGGGTGCAGAAGGTCACCTGCTGGGTACCGCTCGAAAAGGCCCAGAGCATCCGGCGCGTCCAGGGGCCCGTCCAGCGCGCCCTTCGGCTCGCCACCGTGCACGTCGACGTGCCGGGACGCCGCGGTGTCGGGGCGAAGTTCCGCGATCGCAGTGTCGACGAGGCGGACCGTCTGGTCGAGAAGCTCGCCTCACGCAGCCGCGGCGCCCGGCAGCGGGTTTCGGTCGGTGCCGGAATGCACGGTGGACCGTCGGGGGCAACGGGGACGGGCCTCGTCGACCGAGAGACGCGACCGGCACCGGCGTTGCAAGCAGCTGCCACGGGCCCCGTCCCGGTGGGGATACCGGCCCCCGCACCAGGGTGGTTCACCGATCCGGCGCGACGCCACCAGGTGCGCTACTGGAACGGCACGGCGTGGACCGAGAACGTCTCCGACGACGACATCACCGGCGTCGACCCCCTGTAGCGGAAGGTCAGGAGGACTTCCCCTTGCGGAACGACGCCAACAGGCGCCCGCGCTTGGAGACGAGCGAAACCTCTGACGCCTCGAGGTGCAGGTCGTCGCTCAACACGAAGTCCTGGCTCTCGCTTTTGGCAGGGGCGTGCTCGCCGACCTCCTCCAGCGCCTCCATGACCTGGGCGACTTCCGCCGCCATTCCCTGATTCTTCGTCGACACGTCCGACGCGTCGCCCTTATCGCTTGCCTCGTCTTCGTGGACGTCGTAGCTGTCCTCGTCACCGGCGTCGGCAGCCAGATCGGTGAGGGGGAAGACCGGGAGGGGGTCCATGGTCGTGAGGGTAAGGGCGTCCTCGACGGCAAGGGGCTTGGCGAAGAAGTACCCCTGCCCGACGTCGGCACCCAGCTCCCGCAGGATCTTCACTTGCTCAGCGGTTTCCACGCTCTCGGCCACCGTGCAGATACCCAGAGAATGGCTCACGTGCACGATCGTCTCCACCATGGCTCGGCTGACGCCACCGGCGTCGGCAAGGCCCTGGATGAGCGACCCGTCGATCTTCATGGTGTTGATGGAGAATTGCTCCATGCTTTCGATGGTCGACCAGTCCGAGCCGATGTCGTCCACCGTTAGCTGGATGCCCAGCCTCGACATGGCGTGGAGGTCGGCGGCCGCCCCCTCGTCGGTGACGCTGGTCTCGGTGATCTCGATGGTGAGGCGGTCGGGGTTGATCCCGGACTCCTCGATGGCGGCTGCCGCCGCCGATGCCGCTTCGCGCTGGCGCAGCTGGAAGACCGAACAGTTGACGGCCAGCTGAAGGTCGGACTGCCAACTGGCGGCGGCCGCGCACGCCTCGGACAGCACCCACGCGTTGAGCTCCACCATGTGGCCGTTGGCCTCGGCCCAGGGGATGAGCACGCTGGGCGGGATCGGGCCCAGGTCGGGATCGTTCCAGCGCAGGAAGGCCTCGAAACCCAGCAACCGGCCCGTGGCGAGGTCGACCGCCGGCTGGAATACCAGCTCAGGCTCGCCGTCGAGGCCGAGCTCGGGGCGCTTTCTCATCTTGCCCCCGGGGTCCACACGCTCACACAGGTGACATCGGCGTGCCGCCGGAGGTCCTTGAGCGCGGGTGCCCGAGGCACCCGACTGGCCTAGGTGAACAGGAGCGTCGCCTTGTGGGCGAAGTCCACCACCGGGGCCGGCCAGATGCCGAAGAGCACCGTCACCACCAGGCACACTGCGATGGCCGTGACGGTCAAGGGGCTGATCGGTGCCTCTCCGAGGTCCTCGGAGTCCTCGAGCACAAGGGTGAGGGTCCCGGCCTCCGCCCCCTCCGCCGCCTCCCCGTGGGCCCCCGCCGCCCCGACCGCTGACGAGGGCTCGACGTCGTCAGCCGCCGCCTCCGACGTGGTCGAGGGCGAGTACATGAGGAGGATGACCCGGAGGTAGAAGAAGGCGGCGATGGCGGCCGACACCATGGCCACGACGGCCAGGGCGGTCGACCGGCCCCCCACCGACGCCGAGATCACCTCGAGCTTGGCCAGGAACCCGGTGGTGAAAGGGATGCCCGCCTGCGCCATGAGCAGCACCGCCAAGGAGCCCGCCAGCCACGGTCGACGCGACGCCAGCCCCCGGTAGTTGTCGAGGTCGTGGCGCGTGTCCCCGGTGCCACCGATCACCGTGATCACGGCAAAGCTCCCGATGACCATGAACGTGTAGGTGAAGAGGTAGTACAGCGACCCCGACACGCCGCGCGCCGTGGCCACCTGCAGGCCCAGGAGCACGAAGCCGGCATGGTTGATCGAGGAGTAGGCGAGCATGCGCTTGATGTCGCGCTGGGCCAGGGCGACGGCCGCGCCCAGCAGGAGCGTGATGGCGGCCAGCACCCACACCGCCGGCTGCCAGTCACTGCGCAGCGTCCCGAACGACGAGACGAACACCCGCAACAGGGCGGCGAACCCACCCGCCTTGGCCACCGCCGCCATGAAGCCCGTAGCCGGGCTGGGAGAGCCCTGGTAGACGTCGGGCGTCCACAGGTGGAAGGGCACAGCCGCCACCTTGAACCCGAACCCCACCAAGAGCAGCGCCATCCCCACCAGGAGGAGCCCGTTGTGCAGAAGCACGTTGCGGGCGAGGTAGTCGGCAATCTGAGGGAGGTTGGTGGAACCCGTGGCGCCATAGACGAGGGCGATCCCGTACAGGAACACCGCCGAGGAGAACGCACCGAGGACGAAGTACTTGAGCGCAGCCTCTCCCGACTCCGCCCGGCGGGCGTTCATGGCAGCGAGGACGTAAAGGGAAATGGAAAGGATCTCGAGGCCCAGGAAGATCACGATGAGATCATTGGCCTCGCCCATGATCATCGCTCCCGACGCGGACAGGAGCATCAGGGCCTGGAACTCGGGCCCCGTCGCCTTCTCGCGCCGCATCCAGCCGTCGGCCACGAGCGCGGAGAGCAGCGCCGCACATGTCACGAGCACGGCCACGAAGGAGCTGAAGCCGTCTTCGACCACGGCCGAGTCGATCGAGACATGCGCCCCGTGGTTGGCGACGTCGAACCACTGCACGAGCGACAAGGACAGGGCGGCCAGCGTCGTCATGACGGCCATGGCCGTCGCCACGGTGGGCGCCATGCGCCGGCGTTGCAGGGACGACACCGCCAGGGTGGCGACAGCCCCACCCAGCATCACCAGGACGGGGAGGATCGACAGGTAGGCGATCTTGGGTGCGGTCAGGCCGAGCATCGCCACCGGCGCCGTCACTTCGCGCCTCCCAGGCTCGAGGCACCGACCGCGGCTGCGGGCGCGTACCGGACATTCCCATGCCCACTCGCCACCGCCGGCTGGTGGGTGCCGGTGCTCGTCTCGACATGCTGGACGAGGCGCGTCACCGACGGGGTGATGCGGTCGAGCACGGGCTTGGGGTAGACGCCCAGGAAGATGATGAGGGCGATGAGCGGAGCCACCACGGCGACCTCACGCCACGACAAGTCGCGCACCGCCGCGGTGGCCTCGTCGGGCTCGTGGTGGAACGCCTGCTGGTAGGCCCACAGGAGATAGAGCGCGGCCAGCACGACACCGGCGGTGGCGACCACCGCCCACCACCGGTGGGAGAGGAACGTGCCCGCCAACACGAGGAATTCGCCCACGAACCCGTTGAGCCCGGGCAGACCGATGGTCGCCATCATGGCCACCGTGAACACCCCCGCCATCACCGGCGCCACGCGCTGCAACCCCCGCAGCTCGTTGACCTGCCAGGTCCGGCGGCGTTCGTAGATCCACCCGATCACGATGAAGAGCACGGCGATGATGAGCCCGTGGTTGACCATCTGCAGCACGCCACCGGTCACGCCCTGGCTCGTGAGGGCGAAGGTCCCGAGCACGATGAACCCGATGTGGCTCAACGAGGAGTAGGCCACGAGGCGCTTCATGTCCCGTGTCACGCAAGCCACGATGGCGCCATAGAGGATCCCGATCACCCCCAGGGTCAGCAGCAGGGGGGCCAGGTCGACCACGGCTCGGGGGAACAGGTTGAGGTCGAAGCGGATGATGCCGTAGGTGCCCATCTTGGCCATGACCGCCGCCAGGATGACGGCTCCCCCGGTGGGCGACTGGGCATAGGCGTCGGGCGACCAGGTGTGGAAGGGGAAGATCGGCGCCTTCACGGCGAAGGCGGCGGTGAAGGCCAGGAACAGCAGCACCTGCGAGGCCAGGCCCAGATGCGTCGAGGTGAGCGCCACGAGGTCGAAGGTCAGGTGGCCCGTCTGGCGCTCGTGGATGAAGGCCACGGCCACGATGCCCACCAAGAGGAAAGCCGAGCCCAGGAACGTGTAGACGAAGAACTTGATCGCCGCGTAGGCCCGCGACGCGAACCCCCAACCGGCGATGATGAAGTACACGGGCACGAGGGTCAGCTCGAAGAACAAGAAGAACATGATCAGGTCGAGCGAGACGAAGGACCCGAGACACCCCGCTTCGAGCAGCAGCATCCAGGCCATGAAGGAACGGGGCCGGGCCGGCGCCTTGCCGGCCACCATGGCCAGGGGGAACAGCAGCGCGGCCATGAGGAGCAGGAACACCGAGATGCCGTCGACACCGAGATGCCACGAGATACCGAGCCCCTGTGCCCACACGTGCTGGCTCACGAGCCGGTACCCACCGTTGCCAGCCCGGTACCGCACAGCAATGGTGACCGCCAGCGCCAGGGTGGCGATCGAGGCGCCGAGCCCGACGCTAAACACCGCCCGTCGCTGGACACGTTCGCCCAGCGAGGCCGGGATGAGTGCCACGGCGATGGCGGCCCCGGCGGGCAGGAGCACGAGCACGGTGAGGAAGGGGAAGGCCGTGTCGTGGGTCATGACACCGCCCTCGAGATCATCCACGCCAACAGCACCACGGTGCCGAAGACGATGCCGAGCGCGTACTGCCGCACGTATCCCGTCTGCACCCGCCGCAGGCTTCCTCCGGCGGCGCGGGTGAGGCGACCCACACCGTTGACGGCGCCGTCGATGACCTTGACCTCGATGACCAGGGCGCAGAACTGGGCGAAGGCGCGCCCGGGCCGGGCGATCACGGCGTCGTAGATGTCGTCGAGGTAATAGGCCCGCTGAAGGACGGCGGGCTCGAGCGCGGCGCGCTGCACCTGACGTGACCACAACGAGAAGCCGACACCGACGCCGACCAAGGCCACCACCGAGTCGACGACGGCGAGCGTCCATTGGGTGCCCACCGACTGATGCGCCTGGAACATGGCCTTGCCGAACACCGGTCCCAACCACCCGAGCGGGTCCCAGCTCCAGTGCCAGGGGAGGTGCAGGACCCCCCCGAAGAACGCCAACACCGCGAGCACCACCAACGGGAAAGCCATCACCGGCGGTGCGTCGTGCGGCGTCCCGTCCCCCCCGTGGCCCACCACACCGTCGCCCGCCCCCTGACCCCACCGGTCCTCGCCGTAGAAGGTGAGCGCCACGAGCCTCGTCATGTAGTACGCGGTGAGCGCGGCGGTCACGATGCCGATGGCCCACAGCGCGGGATACCGGGCCAGGGCGTTGTCGAGGACGTCGCCCTTGGCGAAGAAGCCCGACAGGGGGGGGATCCCGGCAATCGCCAGCGTGCCGATGCCGAAGGTGAAGAACGTCAGCTTCATGTAACGGCGCAGGTTCCCCATGCGCTTGAGGTCCTGCTCATCGTGCAGGCCGTGGATCACCGACCCCGCCCCGAGGAACAGCAACGCCTTGAAGAAGGCGTGCGCCACCATGAGGAAGATGGCCGCCTCGTAGGCGCCGGTGCCGACGGCCAGGAACATGTAGCCGAGCTGCGAGACCGTGGAGTAGGCGAGCACTTTCTTGATGTCCTGCTGCGCGCACCCGATGGTGGCGGCGACGAAGGCGGTGGCGGCACCGACCGAAGCCACCACCAATTGGGCGTCATGCGCCCCCGCCAACACGGGGCTGATGCGACACATCAGGTACACACCGGCGGTGACCATGGTGGCGGCGTGGATGAGCGCGGAGACCGGCGTGGGGCCCTCCATGGCGTCGGCCAACCATGGGAACAGCGGGAGCTGGGCCGACTTCCCGGCCGCGGCCACGAAGAGCAGCAGGCAGATGGTCGTGCCCGTCCCCCCGCCGATCAGGGACAGGTGCGAGAAGATCCCGGTGTAGTTGAGGGTGCCGGTCTTCGAGAAGACGAGGAAGATGGCGATGAGAAAGCCCACGTCGGCGATCCGGTTGTAGAGGAATGCCTTCTTCCCCGCGCTCGCCGCGCTGTCACGGCCGAACCAGAACGAGACGAGCCAGTACGAGCACACCCCCACGCCCTCCCACCCCACGAAGGTGAAGAGCAGGTTGTCGGCCAGGACCAGGATGAGCATCGAGGCCACGAACAGATTCAGGTAGAGGAAGAACTTGGGGTAGTCGGGGTCCCCCTTCATGTACCCGATCGAGTACAGGTGGATGAGCGAGCTCACGCCCGTGACGAACAGCGCCATGGTCATCGACAGCGGGTCGACGAGCAGAGCCGCCTTCACCTGCAGCCCACCCACGGGGATCCAGGTGAACATGTCCTGGGTGAACGAGCGCTCCGGCGCGGCCTTGGCGAGGAGCCCGGCGTACACGACACACGCCACCACGAAGGATCCCGCCACCGTCGCCGTGCCCAGCCAGCCCGCCCAGGGGTCGCCGAGCCGGCGCCCGAAGGCGGCCAGCACGACGAAGCCGGCGAGCGGCAGCAGCGGCATCAGATAGGCGGCGTGGAGCATGTGGTCTTGGGCGTCCCGGGTCGGTAGGCAGGCGTATGGGTGGTCGGTCTGGGCGGTCGGTCTGGGTGTTCGGTCTGGGCGGTCGGGCTATCCCCGCATGATGTGGAAGTCGTCGGCGGTGGCGGACCGGCGGCGGCGGAAGATGGCCACCACGATGCCGAGGCCCACGACCACCTCGGCGGCGGCGACCACGAGGCTGAAGAACACGAGCGCCTGACCGCCGATGTCGTTGAGCATGCGGGAGAACGTGACGAACGTGAGGTTGGCGGCATTGAGCATGAGCTCGACGCACATGAACATCACGAGCACGTTGCGCCGCACGAGCAGGCCCAGGGCGCCGATCGAGAAGACCACGGCCGCCAGTCCCAGGTACCACGCGCCGCTAAGGCTCACCGCGACACCTCCTTGGTCGTGACGTCGGCCCCGACACCGGTGTCGGCCCCGGCACTGGCCTCAGTCCCGGCACCAGCTGCGGCCTCGGCCCGATCACCGCTCTCGACATCAGTGACGACCTCGGCATCCGCTGCGGAGCCCGAGTCGGAGTCGGTCTCGGTGTCGGTGTCGGCAGACGGCGTGTCGGGTTCGGCATCAGGTCCCCCGAGCACACCCCCGGGACGCCGCGCCAACACCACGGCGCCGACGACAGCGATCACGAGCAGGGCGGAGGTGACTTCGAAGGCAAATAGGTACGTCGTGAACACCGAGCGCCCCAGGGCGGCCACGTCACCACCGGCCTGTCCCTGCGCCGGCCCGGCGACCGACTTGGCCCCGATCGACCAGTGAGCCCCGAACCCCATCACGAGCAGGCCGGCCAGACCCAGGATGGTGAGGCCGATGGCCAGGGGGCGCTGGCCTCGCAGAGGATCCTTGGCGAGGCTCTCCTCGCGGTCGACGCCGAGGAACATGATCACGAACAGGAAGAGCACCACGATGGCCCCGGCGTAGACGATGACCTGGACGGCGGCCAGGAAGTTGGCCTGTTGCTCGACGAAGAGCACGGCCACCCCGAAGAGCGTCATCACGAGCATCAGCGCCGAGTGGACGGGGTTGCGCGCCACGACGACGCCGATGGCGCCGGCGAGCACGATGACCGCCGCGACGGCGAAGGTCAGGGCGTCGACGGTGGTGGCCGCGAGCAGAGGTGTCGGCATCAGGCCTCGTCGCTCTTGGTGGTGGGGTTCGATACCCACACCGTCGGTGCCTCGGAGCCGCGGCGCGCCGCGCTGCGTTGCTCGATGCGCGCCCGCAACTGGGGCGGCATGCGCTGCTCCATGCGGGTCCGCATGCGGTTGGCGATACCGCGCATCCCCTGCTGGTCGGGGAGGCGGTCGATGTCGTCGAGGTGGGACGAGAAGACCTCCCGCAGCGGACGGTTGCCCGTCAGGGCGTCATCACGGTTGCCGCTCTGGCCGCCCTCGGGGGCGCGCACCCCGTAGCCCAACTCACCCGACCATTGAACCTTTCCTTCATAGGCGGCGACTCCCGACGGAGAGGTGGCCCGCATCCAGCCCGAGGTGTGCAGGTCGTCTCCCTCGCGCCAGTCCTCCCACGGGAGTCGCTGGGGACGACCATCGTCACCGACGAGCAATTCGTTCTTGGTGTAGATGGCATCGGCGCGATTGGTGAAGGAGAACTCGAACAACTTGGTCTCGGTGATGGCTTCGGTGGGACATGCCTCGACACAGAGGTCGCAGTGGATGCAGCGCAGGTAATTGATCTCGTACACGAACCCGTAGCGCTCGCCGGGCGAGACGGGATCGGCGGGTGGGTTGTCGGCACCGCGCACGTAGATGCAGTCGGCGGGACACACCCCGGCGCACAATTCGCATCCGATGCACTTCTCCATGCCGTCCTCGTAGCGATTGAGGACGTGTCGACCGTGGTTGCGCGCCTGCTTGGGCTTCTTCTCCGCCGGGTACTGCCGCGTGACGCGCTGACGGGTCATCTGCTCCAGGGTGACCCGGAACCCCCCGAAGAAGCTCAGGTCGTCACGCAGCCCGTCGAACAGTCCCATCAGGTCACCACCTGGGGCGCGTCGATGCCGGGCGCTTCGACCTCGGGCCCGTCGGTCAGCTCGGCCGCTGCGTCGCGGCCCGAGCCGACCATGACCGACCGCAGCAGCAGGCCTCCGGCAACGACCAGGGCCACGAGGACACCGATCCCCCACCACCGGCCGACCAGGAAGGCGGCCATGACGAGGACCCAACCCAGAGACAAGGGAATGAGGACCTTCCAGCCCAGGTCCATGAGCTGGTCGTAGCGCAACCGAGGCAGCGCGGCGCGTAGCCAGACGTAGATGAAGAGAAACACGACCGTCTTGCCCAAGAACCACAGGACGGGGATCACCCAGGACAGGATGAACACGTGGGCGGTGGGCCCGTCGGGACCGCCGAGGAACAGGGTCACGACGATGGCCGACATCGTGATCGTGTTCATGAACTCCGCCATGAAGAACAGTGCGAATCGGATCGACGAGTACTCGGTGTTGAAACCGCCCACCAGCTCCTGCTCCGCCTCGACAAGGTCGAAGGGGGGGCGGGTGAGCTCGGCGGTGATGGCGATCATGAACAAGAAGAACGGGAGGATGCCGGTGTGGACGAGATACCAGCTCCCGATGAAGGTGTGGGCCTGGCTGTCCACGATGACCCGGGTCGACAGTGATCCGGCCAGCAGCACCACCATGACCACGGTGAGGCCGAGGGCGGCTTCGTAGGAGATCATCTGGGCCGAGGCTCGGACCGAGCCCAGCAGCGGGTACTTCGATCCCGAGGACCATCCCGCCAACATCACGCCGTAGACCGAGACCGACGACATGGCCAGCAGGAACAGGATGCCGACAGGCGGGTCTGCCACCTGGAGCTCGAAAGTGTGGCTGGCGACGGTCACCACCCCTCCCACCGGGACGATGGCGAAGGAGAGAAAGGCGGGCAGGATCGACAGGTACGGAGCCAGCTTGAAAACGGTCCGGTCGGCGCGCTCGGGAAGGAGATCCTCCTTGAAGAACAGCTTGATCCCGTCCGCCAGCGTCTGGAGCAATCCCCACGGGCCGGCCCGGTTGGGACCGATGCGGGCCTGCATGTCGGAGATCACCTTGCGCTCGAACCAGATCATGAGCATGACGGACACCAACAGCGCCCCGAAGGCGACCAGGACCTTGATGACGACGATGAGCAGCTGCGCCCAGTGGACACCGTGGGCGAAGAGCGGATCGCCGAGCCCGAGCAGTAACGGCATCACAGCGTCTCCAGGCGCACGTCGATGACAGGTTCGTTGACGTCGATCAACGCCGACGCGCCGGCGTGGTCGACAGCGCCGTCGTCTCCGACGAGGTTGAAGTCGATGCAGACCACGCCGCGGGGCACACCGTCGTCGGCCACGGCTTCGAACTCCACCGCGGCCCGCGACGAGCGCACCCTGACCCGGCCCGCCGTCGTGACCCCCAGGCGCCCGAGTTCATAGGAATGGGCCCGTACCGTCGCCGCCGGCGCCAGCGGGGCGAGGGACCGGCACGACTGGAGGAGGACGCCTTGGTCGTAGAGGCGACGGGTCGAGACGAGCCGCAACGAGTCGCTGTCGGGCGCGGGCAGCTGCGGCGCCTCGACGGGCGCGGGCCAGCGTAACGACCTGGGCCGAGCCGGGGCCCCGCTCGGGGCGGACCCGGCACCGTTGGCACCGTTGGACGCAGCCGGGGGTGCACCCTGGAGCTCGTCGCCACCGGGCGGCTCGGCGAGACCGGCTCGAGGGGGCGCGCCCTGGACCTCGACGGCGTCGATGCCAGGTGTGGCCATGGGGTCGAACGGCGCCAACGCACGGCGCGATGTGATCCGAACCGACGAGGCCGGTAGGGGGGCGACGATCCCGTCGCGTGCCGCCGGGGTGTCGAGGGCCACCCGGGTGATCCCGGCGTGGGACGGAGCGAGACGCTCGATCTCGTCCCAGAGCTCGGCCGCGCTCGTGACACCGAGTCCGGCCCCGAGCCGATCGGCGAGCTCGGACGCCACCATCCAGTCCGGCCAGCATTGGCCGGGCGACACCAGCTTCTGGGCCAGACGGGTGACGCGGCCTTCGATGTTGGTCGTCGTCCCCGTCCGCTCGTGGGCGATGGCCACCGGGAGCACCACGTCGGCGAGAGCCGCCGACGACGACAGGAAACCGTCCACGGCCACGACGAAGCCGGCTCGACCGAGAGCCTCCTCGGCCAGGGCGCGGTCGGGGAAGTCACCCAGGGGATCCGACCCCACGAGCACGATGGCGTGCATCGATCCGTCCACGAGGGCGCGCAGCATGGCGCCGGCGTCGCGGCCGCGACCGGCGGGCACCGATCCCCACGCCTCCTCGTACCACCCACGACCCTCGTCGAGGCTCACCCGGCCCGGGAGCAGTCCGGGGGCGAGGCCCATGTCGAGGGCTCCCATCACGTTGCCGCGCCGCAGGGCGGGCAGGAACTTCGCCTTCGGCCACGCCTCGGCCATCGCCGCGGCGGCCTCGGCCACGAGCGCCCCGTCCTCGGCCAGCGACGGGCGACCGATCACGACCACGACGCCCTCGCCGCCGTCACCGGCATGCGCCAACGCGGCACGTGTCGCCGCCCAGGCGTCGTCAGCGATCGAGTCGGGGTGCTCCTCGCCCGCTGCTCCTAGGTTGCGAGCCAGCGTCGCCGCTTCTCCGGGCCGATAGGGCAGCACGGTGGCGAACTCACCGAGCGAGCCGGCGCGTGGGGCGAGCTCGACCACCGGCACGTCCCCGTCGATGGCGGCACCGCGGAGGCGGAGGAACAGGACGGGCAATTCCTCTCGCAGGTCGCCCGACAGCACCACCACGCACGCGGCGGCGCACGCCTCGTCGATCGTCGCCCGGGGCAGCCCGAGCACCACCTCGGCGGGCAAGCCGTCGCCGATCTGGGCATCGACGGAATCGGTGCCGATCACCGACTTGGCCAGCTTGGCCCAGGCGTAGGCGTCCTCGTTGGAGAGCCGGGCCCCGCCGAGCACCCCGATGGCTTCGGGGCCGTGCTCGGTCCGCACCCCGTCCAGGCGCTCGGCCACCATGGCGAGAGCCTCGCTCCATGACACCGCCGCGAGCTCGTCGATCCCATCGCTCGTGGGGGTACCCGACCGACGCACGAGCGGCTCGACCAGGCGGTCCCCGGCGTTGACAGCCTCGAACCCGAACCGTCCCTTGTCACACAGCCAGCTCTGGTTCAACGGGTCACTGTCCATGCCGAGCAGGCGGGTGACCCGGTTCGACGACGACTGGACGGCGGCACGGCACCCGAAGGCGCACACGGTGCACGTCGACTCCACCTGGTCCAGGTCCCAGGGCCGTGCCGTGAACCGGTACGGGGTGGCGGTGAGGGCACCCACCGGGCAGATCTGCACCGTGTTCCCACTGAAGTACGAGGTGAAGACGTGGTCCTCGAAGACGTTGACCTCGATGGCGTCGCCGCGTCCGAGGAAGTCGATCTGGGCCTCGCCGGCGATCTCGGCCGCGAAACGCACGCAGCGGCCGCACTGAATGCAACGCTCGCGATCGAGCAGGACGAGCTCGGAGATCGGGATGGGCTTGGCCCAGTGGCGCTTCTCCTCGAGGAACCGGCTCTCGCCGGGCCCGTAGGCGAGTACCTGGTCCTGCAGCGGGCACTCCCCGCCCTTGTCACACACCGGGCAGTCGAGCGGATGGTTGACGAGGAGGAACTCGAGCACGCCGTCCTGCGCCTTCTTCACCTTCTCCGTGGTGGTGTCGACCACCATGCCATCGGCGACCGGCACGTAGCAGGCCGGTTGCAACGTGGCTCCACGCGGGCCCGACACCTCGACGAGACACATCCGGCACATGCCGACGGGCTTCATGCGGGGGTGGTAACAGAAGCGAGGGATGAAGGTCCCGGCTTGCTCGGCCGCGGCGATCAGGAATTGGCCGGCGGGAGCAGTCACCTCCCGGCCGTCGATGGTGAAGGCGACCGTGGCATCGGCGTCGGCTTTGGGAGCGATGCCGTGGTGTGACGTCACAACGGGGTCAGCCATAGGGACACCCCCCGTCCTTCACATGCACCAGGAAGTCGTCACGGAACATCCGGATGGCCGACGCGATCGACGACGGGATCGACGAGCCCAGCACGCAGATGGTCGTCTGCTGGGGCGGCCACGACACGCCGGGCGCCAGGTTGTCGCAGACGTCCATGAGCAGGTCGACGTCCGCCTCGAGCCCCTCGCCGTCCTCGATGCGCCGCAGGATCTTCTCCAGCCAGCCACTCCCTTCGCGACACGGCGTACACTGCCCGCACGACTCGCGCCAGAAGAAGCGGGTGATCCTCCACGCCGCTCGCACGACGCAGGTGGTGTCGTCCATCACGACGATCGAGCCCGACCCGAGCATGGACCCGGCCTCTCCGACCTCGTCCTGGCCCAACGGGAGATCGAGGTGCTGGGGGCCGAACCACGGGGCCGACACCCCGCCGGGGATGATGGCCTTCAACTCCCGGTCGCCGGGAATCCCGCCCCCGAAGACCGGGGCGAACACGAGGTCGCGGAAGGTGGTCTTCACCATCTCCACTTCGTACACACCCGGATTGCGCACGTGCCCGGCCAGCGCGAACAGGCGCGTCCCGGTGGAACGACCCGCACCGAGCGCGGTGAACGCCTCGGAGCCGTTGAGCATCACCCACGGCAGGTTCGACAACGTCTCCACGTTGTTCACCACGGTGGGCTCGCCGTAGAGGCCGATGGCAGCCGGGAAGTACGGGGGCTTGATGCGCGGGAATCCCCGTTTGCCCTCGAGGCTCTCGAGCAAGGCCGTCTCCTCCCCGCAGATGTAGGCGCCGGCCCCGGGATGCACCACCACGTCGACGGAAAACCCCGAGCCGAAGATGTCGCGGCCCACGGCGCCGTGCTCGTAGGCGTCGTTCAGCGCGCTCTGGACCCGTTCGAGCCCGAGGGCGAACTCGCCCCGCACGTAGATGAAGGCGCGGCTGGCCTGGATGGCGTAGGCGGCGATGAGGACGCCCTCAATCAACTGGTGCGGGTCGCGTTCGATCAGGAGGTGGTCCTTGAAGGTGGCCGGCTCGCTCTCGTCCCCGTTGACCACCAGGTATGTGGTCGCCGCCTTGCGCAACATCGACCACTTGCGCCCGGCCGGGAAGCCCGCTCCCCCCCGTCCGAGCAGGCTCACGGCATCGACTTCGTGCGCCACCTCTTCGGGTGACATGCCCAGTGCCTTGCGCAACCCGTCGTACCCACCCGTGGCGAGGTAGCGCTCCAGGGTGTGGGAGTCGTCGTACTCGAGGCGCGACGTCACAATGCGGGGAGCTTCTGTGACCGCCATCACGCCTGCCCTCCGGCTGTGGCCGACGCCGCTTCACGCTCGGCGCGGATGGTGGCGTCGTCGACTCGCAGCCCGCCCTGGCGCCGCACCCGGACGAGGGTGCCGTGCCGGGGGATGTCGTCGGCGAGCGTGCCGGCCCGGAGCCCGTTGACGAGGGTGTCGAACGACTGCGGCGTCACGTCGCCCACGAAGCGGTGGTTCACCGTCAGGCATGGGGCGCGGCCACAGTCGGCGATGCACTCGGTCTCCTCCAACGTGAACATCCCGTCGGCCGTCGTCGCCCCCGACCGGATGCCCAGGGTGCCCTCGATGTGATCGAGGAGCTCATAGGCGCCGCGCAGCATGCAGGCGATGTTGGTGCACACCGAGACCACGTAGGTCCCCACCGGTTCGGTGTGGAGCATCTCGTAGAACGACGCCGTCCCGAGGACCTCGGCCGAGGTGAGCCCCACCAGCTCGGCGATCTCGTCGATGGCCTCGGGGCACAACCAGCCGTCCTGCTCCTGGGCCAGGTGGCAGATGGGGATGAGCGCCGAGCGCGGATGGGGGTACAGCCCGACGAGCTCGCGCGCCCGTGTGATGATGTCCTCGGACAGGTGCCCGCCAGCCGACGGCGTCACCGGTCCACCTCGCCCATGACGGGATCCACCGACGAGATGGTTGCGACGGCGTCGGCCACGAGCCCCCCGTGCATCATGACCGGGAGGCTCTGGAGGTTGACGAACGACGGGGCGCGGATGTGCATCCGGAACGGCTTCGACGAACCGTTCGACACGAGGTAGCACCCGAGCTCGCCACGGGGCGACTCGATGGCGACGTACACCTCGCCCTCGGGGACCTTGAAGCCCTCGGTGAAGATCTTGAAGTGGTGAATGAGGGCTTCCATGGACTCGTCGATGCGGGCCCGCGGCGGTGGGGTGAGTTTCTTGTCCTGCACCCGGTAGTCACCGGGGGGCATCTTGTCGAGCACCTGCCACAGGATGCGCACCGACTCCCGGATCTCGTTGATACGGATGGCGTAGCGATCGAAGTTGTCGCCGTAGGTGCCGATGATGACGTCGAAGTCGACGTCGTCGTAGGCGAGGTACGGCATGGCGCGACGCAGGTCCCAGGCCACACCCGTGGAGCGCAGGATCGGGCCCGTGGCCGAAAGGGCGATGGCTTCGGCGGCGGTGAGGGGCCCCACTCCCTCCATGCGCTCGTTGAAGATGGGCTGCCCGGTGAGCAGGGCGTCGTAGTCGGCGAGGCGTGAGGTCACGTTGTCGAGGATCACCTCGACGTCGTCCTCCCAGCCGTCGGGCAGATCGGCGGCCGTGCCCCCGGGACGGATGAAGTTGTGGTTCATCCGCAGCCCCGTGGTCTTTTCGAAGAAGCCCAGCACGAGCTCGCGCTCTCGGAAGCCGAAGATCATCATGGTGGTGGATCCGACGTCCATACCGTTGGTGGCCAACCACATGAGGTGCGACGACACCCGTTGCAGCTCCGACAAGAGCATGCGGATCCAAATGGCGCGGGGCGGGAGCTCGATGCCGAGCAGCTTCTCGGTGGCGAGCGAGAAGACCAGCTCGTTGTTGAGCGGAGACAGGTAGTCCATGCGGGTGACGTTGGTGGCACCTTGCTGATAGGTGAGCTCCTCCGCCGTCTTCTCCATCCCGGTGTGCAGGTATCCGATGATGGGCTTGGTGCGTAGGACCGTCTCGCCGTCGAGCTCCATCATGAGGCGCAGCACCCCGTGGGTCGACGGATGCTGGGGGCCCATGTTGATGATCATGGTCTCGTCGTCGGGATGTTCGATGTCGATGTCCGACACGTCGACGCCATGGCTCTCCGGTAGCCGCAGGACCGAGCCCACTTCGCGCTCGAGCTCCTCGGGCGCGGTGTCGTGGCGCGATGCGAGCTCCTGAGATCCCTCGGCTGTCTCTCGGACGAATGGCGACGACGTGTCGGGCCCGGTGTCGGACGTCTCGGACGCGGGCGCTTCGGTGCTGCGGGTGCGGTCGCTCATCGGGGCCCCGGGGCCTCTCTGAATTGCACCGGGACGCGACCCACGCCGAAGTCCTTGCGCAGCGGGTGGCCCTCCCAGTCCTCGGGCATGAGGATCCGGGTCAGATCGGGGTGGCCCCTGAACGTGATGCCGTACATGTCGTACACCTCGCGCTCCATGGCTTCGGCCCCGCGGTAGAGATCCCACAGCGACGTCACCTCGGCGTCGTCCTCGGGAACCTGAACCCGGACGCGCACGCGCCGGGCGTGCGGTGCCTCCCCGGAAGCCAGCGACAAGAGCATGACCACCAGCTCGAAACGCTCGGGCGCGACCCCGTCGGGGAGCTGGCGCCCGGGATGGCCGAGGTAGTCCACGGCGGTGAGATCGGCGAGCATGGCGTACCCGACCTCTCGGTGAGCCGCCACCACGTCGTGGTAGACGTCGCGATGAGGGAACAGGAGATCGTGCCCGTCGATCGACGTGGACCGGGGCACGTCGGGGATCGACAGTTCGACAGGCGCGGTGTCCGGCGTCAACGCGGCGTTCCCAGCCGGACTGCATCGGGGCGCTTGGGCACCCAACCGGCGAGCTCCTCGGCCCCCTGCGATGTCGGGCCGCGGCGGCGGGTGATCTCACCGGTGCGGATCTTCTCGTGCAGCGTCAAGATGGCGTGCAGGAGCATCTCCGGGCTGGGAGGACAGCCCGGTGCGTAGACGTCGACGGGAACGATCTGGTCGACACCCTGGACGATCGCATAGTTGTTGAACATGCCTCCGGTCGACGCGCACACCCCCATGGAGATAACCCACTTGGGCTCCATCATCTGGTCGTAGACCTGGCGCAGCACCGGCGCCATTTTCTGCGACACCCTGCCGGCGACGATCATGAGGTCGGCCTGGCGCGGAGACGCCCGGAACACCTCCATCCCGAAGCGGCTGATGTCGTAGTCGGCGGCCCCGACCGACATCATCTCGATCGCGCAGCATGCCAGTCCGAACGTGACCGGCCAGACGCTGTTGCGGCGCGCCCACTTCACCAGGTCTTCGACCCGTCCGGTCAGGAAGTTGTGCTGGAGGTCCTCGAGTCCCATGACGCCCTCGCCGCCGCTTATGCAGCCTGTCCGGCGCCTGGTCCCTGACCGGGCCCGACGCGGGCGATGGTCGACTCTGTGGTGCGCTCGGGCAGGGCCTCGCGAAGCTGTTTGGCCGGCCCCCAGTTCAGCGCCCCGTTGCTCACGAGGTAGAGGAACGAGATGAACACCGCTGCCGCGAATACCAACACCTCGATGAGCCCGAAGGTGTGCAGATCCGACCGGAAGACGACCGCCCAGGGATAGAGGAACACGATCTCGATATCGAAGATGATGAAGATCATGGCCACGAGGTAGAAGCGCACCGGAAAGCGCTGTGGGGGTTCACGGTCAGGGACGATCCCGCACTCGTAGGGCGCGAGCTTGGCCGCTGTCGGACGCTTACGCGGCGCGAGGAGACCCGAAGCCATGAAGGACAGGCCCGCGAAGAGCACGCCCAGCACGAAGAGCACGATGATGGGCAGGTAGGCGCTCATGACCGAGTGCGGTTCTACCACGACACCCTGCGCACGAGCACATTGAGAACGCGTGGCATCGAGGCGTCTGGCCCCCGGATCGGAGAGGGTGCCGCCCCGGCCTCCGCCCCCCTACGATCTAGCTGGTGACCTCCCCCGAAACCCAGGCCTCATCGACCCCGGCGGGGCGGCCCGAGGCGGTGGACGACTCCCGTGTCCACGATGTCGTGGTGGTCGGCGGCGGCCCTTCGGGCGCGGCCTGCGCGTACTGGCTGGCCGACGCCGGCTGGGACGTGGTTGTCGTCGAGAAGAAGCACTTCCCTCGCGAGAAGACCTGCGGAGACGGGCTCACTCCCCGCTCGGTGCGCCAGCTGAACGACATGGGGTTGTCGGGCGCCCTGGCCGGGGCGCACCGGTTCGACGGCCTGCGGGCGTGCGCCTACGGGATGAGCCTCGAGATGCCGTGGCCCGATCACCCGGCGTTCCCGTCGGTGGGCTATGTGATCACACGCCACGACCTCGACCAGCTCGTCGCGGAGCGGGCGGCCAAGGCGGGCGCCATGGTGTGGGAGGGCGCCGAGGCCATCGGGCCCATCCTCGATCCCGCCACCGCCGGACACGTCGGCGGGACGGGCACGGCGGCCGAGGTGCTCCCCAGCTGCGCGGGGGCCAATGTGCTCGACCGTGACGCGGGACGACAGCACGAGGTCCGGGCCCGCTACACCGTGGTGGCCGACGGGGCCAACTCACGCTTCGGGCGGGCCCTCGGCACCACGCGGGACCGGGACTATCCCCTCGGCATGGCGCTGCGGGGGTACTTCCGCTCACCGCGCCACGACGAGCCGTTCATCGAGTCCCACCTCGACATCAGGGACGCGTCGGGATCGGTCGTGCCGGGATACGGCTGGGTGTTCCCCATGGGAGACGGGCGTGTGAACGCGGGGGTGGGCATCCTCTCGGTCGAAGGCCGCTGGAAGGGCGCCAACACCACCCAGCTCATGGACACGTTCCTCGAATGGGCCCCGGCCTCTTGGGGCCTGTCCAAGACGACGCTGTGCGGCCCGCCCACGGGGGGGAAGCTCCCCATGGGCCTGTCCGTGCGGCCCCGCATCGGTCCCAACGTGCTCGCCATCGGGGACGCGGCGGGCTCGATCAACCCGTTCAACGGTGAGGGCATCGCCTACGGCTACGAAACGGGGCGCCTGGCCGCGGCGTGCGTGGCGAGGGCCCTGTCGGGCGAAGGGGTCCACGCCCTCGTCGACTACGAGTCGCAGCTCCAGGCGGCCTACGGGCTCTATTACCGCATGGCCCGCGAGTTCGTCCGGCTGATCAGCCGACCCGAGCTGATGCAGGTCTGCGTGCGCACCGGGATGCACTCCCGCAGCGTCATGGAATGGCTGCTCCGCATCATGGCCAACCTGGTGCGTCCCGACGAGATCGGTCCGGCCGAGGCCGCCTACCGGGCGTTGTGCACCATTGGCCGGCTCACGCCGGGCTGAGCCCGACCGACGGGCGCCTCACAGCTGGCCCACGCCGATGGACCGGATCTCGAGTTCCCGCACCAACTGGTCCTGGGCATTGAGTGAGAACACCAGGTTGCTCACCGTCCCGAGCGTGGCCTGCACACGCCCGACGAACACGGCGGTGGCAGTGGTGATGACGGTCTTGGTCTGACCCGGCTCGTTGGCGATGCGGGCGATCTGGAACCCGGCCACCGTGACCGTGCCGGGTCCTTCGGGCACCGGGACCACGACGGGCTGGACCGTGGCGGTGGCGAAGCCGGTCGAGCCTCCCCCCGAGGCGTAGGGCAGCATGGCCTGGACGAAGGGCTGGTAACAGGTGGCGAACAACGCCGGATCCTGGAAGACGCTCGCGTCCGCCTCCCCCACCTGTGGGCTCTGGACCATGTCGACCACCGAGTTCACCGCACCGCCGTTGCCGGCCGGATCTGCATAGGAAGGCGAGATCACCTCGGCGGTGCGCTGCGACACCGAATTCCCCATGCCGAACGCCCCGTCCACAGCCGAGACCGGCACGTGCAGACACCGGGCGAGCACCGTCGAGGCCTGCTCGGCCGTGTTCAGTGCAGCCGAGCCGTTCGTGGTGGCGCCGGCGGCGAATGCATTGCCCATGCGGGGCGCGTCCGCGCTCCACCCGGGCAGGTCCGTGGGCTGGATCCCGACCCGCGCCGCGATGGCCACGTCCGACAACGACACGCCCGCGATGTGTCCCGTCGTGCCCTGGTCCTGGAAGTACCTCACCCCGGCGGCGATGGGAATGAGCCCGACGAGAAGCGTGAAGACGACGAGCCTCACGACGCGCTCGGCTCGTGTCGGTGCGTGTTTCTTGGACTCACGGGACTGCCGCGAGACATAACGGAACCAGGCCGGAAGCCGCACCGGGGCCGAATCGTCGTCCTCGTCGGTCGCCGGGTCGATGGCCGGGTCGGTCCCTGCACCGTCGTGCGTGCTGCCGGCCACCGAAGCGCTGTCATCGACCACGCCCGCGGCGGCGGCCGCTGGGGCCGAGTCGGAGACCGGCACCGGCACCGGCACCGGCACCGGCACGGGCACGGGCACGGGCACGGGCACAGTTGCCGGTGGTTGGAGGAGGACGGGTGCCGGGGGTGTCACCGCCACGGCTGTAGGCGGTCCCGCCTCCACGGGCGCCGGTGGTCCGAGGAGCGTGGGCGCCGGTGGTCCGAGGAGCGTGGGCGCCGGTGGTTCGAGGAGCGTGGGCGCCTGAGTCGCCACGACGGGATCGATCGGCTCGACGGGATCAATCGGCTCGACGGGGGTGGGCGCGGGTCGGTCGAGGAGCGTGGCGGTCGCGTCGGCGACCACGGGGGCGGGCGGGTCGATGAACAGCGGCGGTTCGGCGAGGTGGGCGGGTCGAGCCGACGAGTCGGAGGCGGGAGGCACCGCGCCGGGTCCCCCCTCTCCGTCGTGGGCACCCTTTTTCGAAGGCACCAGGAGTCGCAGGGGACGACCGTCGACCGCGAACTCCAGGCACGTTCCCTGCTCCCCGTCGGGGAGCGCGGCAGGAGCACCGAATTCCAGGGGCGATGACCGCTCCCATCCGACCGTGCGGCGCTCGCCCGGTTCGGGACCCAGGAACGTGATCCCCTCGGTGTCGACGATCACAGACAGGTGGCCCACGACGGCCGGTCCCTCGGGAGTGGCCCCCTCCAGGTAGACGTCGTCCATACGGAGGCTCCCGTTCCCGAGCCCGAGTGATCCCATCGCCTGCCTCCTCCGATTTGGCTTGTCAGCCGGTGACGTGTGATTGGGCGTCAGCGGCGGGCGTGCCCGGCGCCCGTCGCTGCGACCGTGGGAAGGATGAAGGAGCCGGTGCCGACCCCATGGGACTCGTCCCCGAGGTGGCGTCGTGCCGGCCGGCCCGGTGGTGGGTCGCGGGCGGTGCCGGGGTTCGACACGAAAGGTCCGGGGCTCGACAAGAGAGGAAAGGAGCGGGGGACGCGACCGCACCCGTCGGCGCCCCGTCCGTGGGCAACGTCGCCGGCACGTTCGACTGCCGACCCCCCCGAGCCAAGACCACGCTGACCCCCCCGACCGCGCGCTGGATTGGACCGTTTCCTGTACTCATGTGTCGGCACGAATGGCTCGCAACCTGAGCCACTCCGCGCTCGCCTCCGCGACGAGCGGCAGCGTCGGGCGATGGGTGGGCCGTCGGCGGTCAGCCGACGTGGACGAAGCGCACCAACTCCATGCTCTCGTAGGTGATCCAGGAGTCCGACACCTGCGCGTAGGGGAACATCTCATGGGCCCCGAGCGACGTGTCGCCGAGCAGAGCCGCCTCGATCTGCTCGCACTTGGTCCCGAAGGTCTGGTACCCCGGGGCCCACACCAGCCAGATCTGATGGGCGGGTTCGCTCATGTGCTCCAGCTGGTTGGCGAAGGAGACGGGGTGTCCCCTCGCCGACGCCGTGGCGTAGTCGACCCAGTCGACGAACGCCGGTCCCGTCCCGCGCGGGAACGTGATCTGGCGGTACCGGCCGGGGGGGAGCAGGCGGTTGACGGCCGGCCCGATCTGGTCCGGGCAATACGCCACGATGTCGCCGGGGCGGCCCAATTGGGCCAGCGTGGCGGCCACCTCGCCGGCCTGGGTCCGGCTCGTCCAGGCGCTCGGGAGGCCACTGGCGAGGCCGAAGGCGACCGTGGCGGCGAGGACCCCGGCTCTGATGCGGTGGTCGGCGAAGGTCACGAGACCCAGGGCCACGAGGAGCACGAGGGGCACGAACACGACCGAGGCGTAGCGCGCCTGGAACGCGCTGCGGCTGAGGTATCCGCCCACCACCGCGGCGGCCAGCGTCCCGGTGAGCACCAGCGCCAGTGCCCGCCCCCGGGGCCGGGTACGCAGGTCGAGATCGACATGGAACCGGCCCCGGGCCGCCCCGAACAGCCCCAGCCCGACGAGGGCGAAGTAGACAAGGGCGAGGGCGCGCCCTTGGTTGGTGGCCCCACCTGCGAACGACGTCACGGCGTTGACCATGGCCGCGAAGTCCGCCGGCTTCGCCCACGGCGTTCCGGTGTGATGCGCCTGATAGAGGAAGGTCGGCACCCAGGGCACGAAGGTCAGGCAACCGGCGAGCATCGCCACAAGCCCCACGCGCGCCCCGGGGCGGCGCTCGGTCGGACCCCGCCATGCCTGGAAGGCGAACCACAGGATCGTGACGCCCACCAGATAGAGCGCCCAGTAGTGGGTGTAGAGGAGCAAACCGGTGAGAAGCGCCACCGAGACCAGATTGGCGGCGGTGCGTCGGCGGAAGACGTTCTGCAGTGCTACGACCCCCGCCGCGGTGAGCAGTCCCACCAGGGCGTACATGCGGTTCTCGGTCGCGTAGCGGATGGCGAAGGGCGACGTCGCCACGAGGACGAGGGCTCCGGCCGCTACCGCCTTGCCGCCAAGGCGTCGACCCGCCAGCCAGATGAACGGCAGCATGGCGCAGCTGAGCACCCCCGACAGCGCTCGCACCGCCGTGTCGGAGGTCCCGAAGGCGCCGCTCCAGAAATGGAGGAGGTAGTAGTACAGAGGCGGCGCGCCGTCGCGGCGCAGGGCCCCATGGATCTGCCCGAGCGGCAACCGGGAGATGTTGAGGGTCAACGCCTCGTCGAGCCACATGTCGGAACTGGCCACGAAGCGCAGGACGATGCCGAACACCACCACGACCACCGCCCCCGCGAACAGGATCCGGGAGAGTCGGGGCGACAGGGCCCGTCGTGCCGTCGGACGCGTCGGGGCCGGAGGGGTCGTCCCGAGGACTGGTGCGACGCGTCGGCTCGGTCTCAGATGGTACGGGCGAAGTGGCCGGTTCGACGGTCGTCACGTCGCCCGCGAGCGCGCCGCCGGGCTGTGCCGGTGGCGCTTGCAGCCCGTCCATGGGTCGCATGGTAAACGACAGGTCACACCGGCTCCGGGGCACGGAACCTCGGAGAAGTGCGGTGAGCAGCGATGTTGCCCGTCAACTGCGTGAAGAAATCGCACACGGGCGGCTCGGCGACGGCGGTGACGCGGCGGTGACTCGGCGGTGACTCGGTCGGCTCGAGCACCGGGGAGCCCGGCCGAGAAAGATCAGCCCACCGAAGAGTGGCGGCGGGAAACTTCGGCCGCGGCCCCGGCGGCGGCGTCCACCACCGCGTCGAGATGGACGTCGAGATGGGCGAGGCCCGGGAACATCGCTTCGTAGGGACCCGGCGCGAGGGCCACGCCCCGCTCGAGCATGGCAGAGAAGAACGGCGCGTAGAGGCCGGTGCCCACCGCGGCGCGCGCGCTGGCGTAGTCGGTGACGGGCCCGGCGCCGAAGAACAGACCCACTAGGGGGCCGATGACCGGGACCTGGACGGCGATCCCGGCCCCGGCGATGGCAGCCCTGAGGCCCTCGGCCAGTCGTGCGGCGCGCCCGGACAAGGCGTCGTAGTCGGCGGCGGTGACGGTTTCGAGTACAGCGCGGCCGGCGGCGGTGGCAAGGGGATTCCCCGACAAGGTGCCCGCCTGGTAGACGGGCCCGTCCGGCGCCAGCATGGCGAGGACGTGACGCCGGCCCCCGAACGCCCCCACCGGGAGGCCGCCGCCGATCACCTTGCCGAAGCACCACAGGTCCGGCGTCACCCCCGCGCGCGCCGACATGCCCCCGACGCCGATCCGGAACCCGGTGATGACTTCGTCGAAGACGAGCAACGCCCCGGCGGCGTCACACGCAGCGCGCAACCCCGCCAGGAATCCCGGCGCGGGCGCCACCAGACCCATGTTGGCGGCCACCGGCTCCACGATCACGCACGCCACACGCTCGTCGAGCTCGGGAACGACGTTGTACGGCACGACGATGGTGTCGGCGACCGCCGACGACGGGACCCCAGCCGACGCCGGCAGACCCAGGGTGGCGACGCCGCTTCCCCCTCCCGCCAGCAGCATGTCGGAATGGCCGTGGTAGCAGCCGTCGAACTTGACCACGCGGTCGCGTCCGGTGAAGCCGCGCGCCAGGCGCACCGCGCTCATAGCCGCTTCGGTGCCCGACGACACCAGCCTGACCTGCTCGCAACCGGGGACGCGCTCGCAGATGGCTTCGGCCAGGAGCACCTCGCCCGGCGTGGGGGCACCGAAGGTCGTGCCGTGCGCCGCCGCCTGCGTGAGCGCCGCGGTCACCACCGGGTGGGCATGCCCGAGGAGCACGGCGCCGTAGGACTGGACCATGTCGATGTAGCGGCGGCCCTCGACGTCCCACACGTAGGGCCCGTCCCCGCGCTCGACGGTGTACGGGGTCCCACCGACGGCCGCGAACGAACGCACCGGCGAGTCCACCCCTCCGGGGATCACGCGCCGGGCCCGCTCGAACCATGCCGCGTTGGACGACGGCGAGTCGGTCCTCGCTCCGGCGCCGCCCCCGGCGGCTCGGGGCGACTCAGGCACGCAGAGCCTCGGCGACCTCTCCGGCGAAGTACGTCAGGATGACCTTCGCACCCGCCCGCTTGAGTGCGACGAGGTGTTCGAGGGCGACGGCGTCACCGTCGATCCATCCCCGTTCGGCGGCGGCCTTCACCATCGCGTACTCGCCGCTGACGTGGTACGCCGCCACGGGCACGTCCACGCGGGCCGCCACCGAAGCGATGACATCGAGGTAGGCGAGGGCGGGCTTCACCATCACCATGTCGGCGCCCTCGGCGATGTCGAGCGCCACCTCAGTCAATGCTTCGCGCCCGTTGCGGGGGTCCTGTTGGTACCCGCGCCGGTCGCCTCCCCCCGTGATGGTCACGTCGACGGCCTCGCGGAAGGGGCCGTAGAGGCCCGAGGCGAACTTGGCCGCATAGGCGAGCACCGCCACGTCGATGTGCCCGGCGCCGTCGAGTGCAGACCGGATGGCGCCGACCTGTCCGTCCATCATCCCGCTGGGTGCGACGATGTCGGCGCCGGCGACGGCCTGGGCCAGCGCGACGCGCTGGTAGAGCTCGAGCGTGGCGTCGTTGTCGACAGAGCCGTCGTTGCGCACCACGCCACAGTGCCCGTGATCGGTGTACTCGTCGAGGCACAGGTCGGCGATGAGCACCAACGTGTCGCCCAAGGCGCTGCGCAGCTCGGACAGAGCCACCTGCACGACGCCGTCGGGGTCCCACGCGCCCGACCCCACATCGTCCTTTTCGTCGGGGATCCCGAAGAGGACGATCCCGGGGACGCCGAGAGACGCCAGGCGCTTGGCCTCGACGACCAGGGACGCCGAGGAGTGTTGGAAGTGTCCCGGCAACGACGAGATGGGGACGGGATCGGTCACACCGGCTCGCACGAACAGCGGTGCGACGAGGTCGTCCACACCGAGGCGTGTCTCCGCCACCAGGCGCCGCAGGGCGGGGGTGCGACGCAGGCGGCGCATCCGTCGCACCGGGAAACCGGCTCCGCCGATCGCGGATCCGGCCCTCGGGGGCGTCACCGGCGAGCTCTCCATGGCTCGCGAGCCTATTCGGAGGGCGACACGGCGGCGCCGAGGTGCGCGGCCAGTGCGGCCACCAGCCCGTCGACGCTGTGCTCGGTGGCCACCACGTCGACAGAGAAGCCGGCCCGTCGGGCCGCCTCGGCGGTGACCGGCCCGATACACGCCACTACGGGAGGTGTGGCCCGTCGTCCCGCCAGCTGCGCATAGAAGGTCGCGGTGGACGGAGACGTAAAGGTGATGACATCGGCGCGCGACGCCGAGTCGAGCTGGTCCTCTTCGATGCCGTCGGCGGCGCCGGCGGCCACGGTGCGGTAGGCGTCGACTTCGGTCACGTCCCAGCCCTTGGCCCTCAGCCCGGGCGCCACCACGTCCCGAGCCTCTGCGGCGCGCGGGAACAGCACGCGCCCCGGCGTCGCCCGGCCCGACGGTGCCGGCGGCATGGCGGCCACGAGCCCGGCGGCGGTCTCGTCGTCGGGAACAAGGTCGGCGACGAGGTGGTGCGCCGACAGCGCCCGCGCCGTGGCGCCGCCCACCACGGCCAACCGGGCGCTCCCCAGGGCGCGCCCGTCGCGCACACTGCCCACGAAGCGTTCCACGGCATTGGACGACGTGAGGACGATCCAGTCGTAGCGGTCGGCGCGAGCCGCCTCGGCCCGCAACGCCTCCCCACCGTCGGGCGGATCGACGATCGCGATGACAGGGAGCTCGATCACCGCGGCACCGGCCTCGTCGAGGGCGGAGACGAGCGGGGCGGCCTGGGCACGCGCACGCGTCACGACAACCTGCACCCCCGTCAGGGGACGGGGCGCTCCTCCGAGCACGTCGAGGGCGGCGACCGGCCCGATGACGATGGTGCAGGGAGGTCCGAGATCGACCTCCGCCAGGGCCGCCAGGGTGGTCCGCACGCTCGCCTGGGTCGCCGTGGTCCCACTCCGCACCACCAGGACCGGCGTGTCGGGGCGTCGTCCCGCCTCGACGAGGCGGCGGGCGATCTCGGCGCGCGCCGCCATGCCCATCAGCACCACCAGGGTGCCGCCGGTCCGCGCCAGCGACGCCCAGTCCACGGCGCCGGGCGCGTCGGGGTCGCTCACGTGCCCGCTCACCACCGTCACCGATGACGACAGTCCCCGGTGGGTGACGGGCACGCCCGCCGCAGCGGGGGCGGCGAAGGCGGACGTCACGCCGGGGACCACCTCGAAGGCGATCCCGGCGTTGCGCAACACCTCGGCCTCCTCGCCACCGCGCCCGAACACGAAGGGATCGCCGCCTTTGAGCCGGACGACGGTCTTCCCGAGCCGGGCGTGCTCGAGGAGCAGGGCGTTGATCTCGTCCTGGTGGCGGAGCTGACCGGGTCGCTTGCCCACGTCGAGGCGCACGGCGTCCGCCGGGACGAGCTCCAGCAGACGCGGGTCCACCAACCGGTCGAAGAGGACGACCTCGGCTCTCCCCAGGAGCTCGGCGCCGCGGCGGGTGAGCAGGCCCGGGTCCCCGGGTCCGGCCCCCACCAGATAGACGGTCACCGCGGTGGCGCCTCGACCCGGGCCCGGTCGGGCTCGGTCGGGTCGAGCTCGGCCCAGTCCTCGAGCGATCGACCGCCGCATTCTTCGAGCAGGACGTGGGCGAGCCGTCGGCCCAGCTCTTCTGGCTCCGGCGCCGCTCCGCTCTCGCTCCGTCGCAACAGGATGCGTCCGTCGCGACTGGCCAGGAACCCGTCGATGGTGAGGCGCGTCCCCTCGTCGTCGAGGACAGCCAGCGCCCCCAGCGGCAGCGTGCAGCCCCCGCCGAGCGCGCCCAGGAAGGCTCGCTCGGCCCGCACGGCGCTGTGGGCCGCCGGGTCGTCCACGGCGGCGAGGAGCGCGAGCACGGCGTCGTCACCCTGCCGGCACTCCACGGCCAGCGCCCCCTGGCCCACCTGCGGGAGCAGGGTGCGGGGATCGAGCAGCTCGGCAACGTGGTCGGTGAGGTCAAGGCGCGCGAGGGCGGCGTAGGCGAGCACGCCCGCTCCCACGGCGAGTGCCCGTTCGAGCCGGGTCGCCATGTTGCCGCGCAGGTCGCAGAAGGTGAGATCGGGACGGAGCCAGGCCAGCTGGGCGCGACGGCGTACGGAGCCGGTCGCCACGGTGGCGCCCGTCGACAGACCGTCGAGGGTGGCGCCGACGAGGGCGTCGCGGGGATCGGCCCGTTCGGGCACGCACGCCAGCACGAGTCCGGGCGGGGTTTCCGACGGCAGGTCCTTGGCGGAATGCACGGCCAGGTCGGCCCGGCCGTCGAGGACGGCCAGCTGCACCTCCTTCACGAACGCGCCCTGCCCTCCGAGCTGGGCCACGGGGACGTCGGCGAGCGCGTCCCCCGTCGTCTGCACGACGACGGGCTCGCAGTGCGGGGCACCAGGCCGCGCCCCCAGGAGCTCGGCGACGCGCCGCGCCTGGAACAGCGCCAGCGGCGACCCTCGGGTGGCGAGCCGCAGAGAGCGCCGTGGCCGGTCCCCGCCGATCGGGGTCACCACCGCGTCAGAGATCGAATAGCGTGCGCAACGCCTCGACCAGGCGCTCGCCGCGGGGGGTGCCCGCCGCCTCTTTCACCGCCACGGTGGGCTGGTGCAGCAGCTTGGCCAACACGTCACCGACGACGGAGTCCACCTCCTGCCATTGCCGCTCGTCGAGCTCGGACGACCGCCCCCGATGCCGATCGAGCTCGGCGCGGCGTAGCTCCTCGACGCGGGTGCGCAAGGCGGAGACCACCGGGGCCGCCCCACGTGCCCGTTCCTCGGCCCGGTAGCGCTCGACCTCGTGGGCCACGATCTCCTGCGCGGCCGACAGTTCCGCCCGGCGACCTGCCATGGCCCGTTCGGCATGCTCGGTGAGGTCGTCCATGTCGAGGAGGTCGATCCCCCACAGCGCGCCCACCGAGGGGTCGACGTTGCGAGGCACCCCGAGATCGACGACCACGAGCGGTGCCCTGCCGGCGGCGCCGGCACGCGCTGCGCTCGCCGGGCCGAGCAGCTCGGCGTCGAGCACGGGCAGCGACGCCGCGGTCGACACGAACACGACGTCGGCCGAGGCCACGGCGTCCACGATCCCGGCCAGTCCCACCCCGGTACCGCCCACGCGCGCCGCCAACCTCGAGGCGCGCCCCACCGTGCGGTTGGCCACGACCACCTGGGCCAGGTCTCCGTGTCCGGCCAGGGCCTGCACCATGCCCTCTCCCATCTCCCCCGCACCCACCACGACCACGTGCCGGCCTGCCAGCGAACCGCCGAGCCTCGAAGCCGCCAGCTCCACGGCCACATGGGACAGCGACGTCGATCCCTGGGCGATGGCGGTCGTGGTGCGGACGTGGCGACCGGTCTGCACGGCATGGCGGAACAGCGTCGACAGCACCGGCCCACTGGCGTGCTCGGCCTGGGCCCGCTCGAGGGCGCGTCGCACCTGGCCGAGGACTTCGCTCTCACCCAGGACGCTCGAACGGAGCCCGGCCGCCACCTCGAAGAGATGTCCGGTCACGGCGTCGTCGAACAACACCGTCCAGCTGTCCTCGAGGTCGTCGACGGGTGTGCGCGCCATCCCGGCGAGAAATTCCTGGAGGTCGGTCACCCCTTCATGGAAACGTTCGACCACGGCATAGAGCTCGGTCCGCATGCACGTCGACAGCACCACGACCTCGGCCAGGTTGGCCCTGTCGCGCAGACCCGCGACCACCTTGCCGAGATCGTCCTCGGCAATGGCGACCCGTTCGAGCACGTCCAGCGGGACCTGGGGTTGCTCGAGTCCAACAACGATGACCGACAACGCCTCGCAGAGCTCCTTGCGCGGGCGGACCACCCGCAGCGGGACACCTTGGCCCTGGGTGGGCGCGATCCCTCCCTACCAGGATGCCGGTCGGCGCCTCGGTGTGCCAGACCGGGTGGGCGCCGCGGGCGTGCCGAGCGGGCTCGCCACGACCCCACCGAGGTGCAGGGAGGTGGAGCGAAACTGTCGGCCAAAAGGGGCCGAAAGACGTGGTCAGCCAGGCTCGGCCGAGCTCAGACCCACGGCGTGGGGCAGCGGGGACCAGGCCGGGGCGGTCCCGGGGGCGTCGCGGTGCGACAGGTAGAAGCTCATGACCTGCAGCTCGATCGACAGGTCGACGTAGCGCAACAGCACCTCGGGGGGAACGGTAAGGACCCGGGGCGCGAAATTGAGGACGGACCCCACGCCCGCCTGCACCATCCGGTTGGCGACGTCCTGCGCGGCCGACGCCGGGGTGGCGATGACGCCGATCGAAGGCGGATCGGCCGCCGACACCCGTTCGAACTCGTCCACGTGATGGACGGTCACACCACCGATCTCGGTGCCGAGAAGCGTCGGCTCCACGTCGAACAGGCTGGCCACCCGAAACCCCCGTGAGGTGAACCCTTGCGAGTTGGCCAGCGCCCGTCCCAGGTTCCCGAGTCCCACGATGGCGACGGGCCAGTCGCCGTGGAGGCCGAGCTCGCGGTCGATCTGCGTGAGCAGGAATTGGGCCTCGTATCCCGAGCCACGCGTCCCGAACGAGCCCAGGAACGACAGGTCCTTCCTGACCTTGGAGGCGTTCACCCGGGCCATCTCCGCCAATTGGTCCGACGACACCGTCGTCGTTCCCGCCCGCACCAACTCCAGGAGGATCCGCTGGTACACGGGGAGGCGCGCCACCGTGGCCTCGGGAATGCGGCGCGAGCTGGGGACCACCATCGGCCGGATCGTACCGAGGCAGGGGTGCCGGACACCAAGTCGACGTGGGGCGCAAATCGATCACGCCGTAGTCCTGAACGGCTCCATCCGCTCGGGTGACGAGGAGCGGTCCGGGTCGCGGTGGGCAACCCGCCGCTGTCGGATCACGTTGCGGTCGACGCGACGCCCGGTGCTCAGGCGGGTTGGTCCCGCAATGCCCTGCGCAACGCTTTGCCCACGAGGCCACGGGGAAGCTCGGTGACGAACCTGACCGTCGTCGGACACTTGTAGCGCGCCAGATTGGCGGCACAGTGCCGGCGCACGATCTCCTCGGTCACCATCGCGCCCGGGCCCGCCACGATGACGGCTTCGACGGTCTCGCCCGTGGTGGGATCGGGCCGTCCGATCACCGCCACCTCGGCCACGCCGGGAATCGACGCAACCACCCGCTCGACCTCGGCCGGGAACACGTTGAAGCCCGAGACGATGACGAGATCCTTGGAACGATCGACGACAAAGAGATCACCGTCCTCGCCGATCACCCCGATGTCGCCGGTCCGCAGCCAACCGTCTTCGGTAAGCACACGGGAGGTGGCGGCGGAGTCGCCCCAGTAGCCCGCGAACACGTTGTCGCCGCGCACCCAGATCTCTCCGGTGTCGCCTTCGAGGACCGGCTCGTCTTCGTCGTCGACCAGCTGCACCTCCACGCCGGGCAGGGGGCGACCGACAGAGCCGGGTCGATTGCGGCCGGTGCCGAGGCTCGTGGACACCGCCGGTGCCGCTTCAGTGAGCCCGTATCCCTGCCAGATCTCGATTCCGTAGCGACGTTGGAAGCGAAGGGCGACATCGGTGTCGAGCGCGGCCGCACCCGAGATGGCCCGGCGCACGCCGGTGAGCGGTGACACACCGCCCCGACCGCCGTCACCGGTGTCGGCCCACGCCGCGAACATGGTCGGCACGCCGAGCAGCGTCGTCACTCCGAGCTCTTCGACCTGTCGCAACGACTGCGCCGCGTCGAAACGGCTGTCCAACACCAGTGCGGCGCCAGTGGCCAGAGAAAGCCCCAATGCCACGTTCAATCCGAAGATGTGGAACAACGGCAGCGCGACCAGGCCGACGTCGTCGGAGCGCAGAATCTCGGGGATGCCGAGCATCTGACGCAGGTTGGCCGTCAGGTTGCCGTGGGTGAGCATGGCCGCCTTGGGCTCACCCGCTGTCCCCGACGTGAACAGCAACACGGCGAGATCACTGTCTTGCCGGTCCACCGGTCGCAGCGGCTGCTGCCCGTCGGTCGCCGTGTCAGCGCCCCGCTCGTCGGGCGCACCCCGCTCGTCGGGCGCACCCTGTTCGCCGTGCTGGGATGGTCGGCTCGCCGCACCCGAGAACTCCTCCCAGGACGTCACCTCCGCGGTCGACTCAGCTGTCGGTGCCCCGACGGTGCCCGGCAGCACGACGTGGCGGACGCCGGTGACCGGGCCGATAGGGCCGTGGGCGATGACCGCCGCCGGTTCGACGACATCGAGCTCGCGCCGCAGCTCGTTGGCAGGGCTGTTGGGATTGAGCGGGACGGCGACAGCCCCGGCGGCGAGGACCCCCAAATAGGCCACGACGAAATCCACCGACGTCGGCCAGACGATCGCCACCCGATCCCCCGGGTCGACACCGAGTTCAGACAGGGCGGCCGCGACCGCACCGGCCCGGCGACGAACGTCGCCCCAGGTGTGCCAACTCCCTTCGGTGTGCAAGGCGCGGGCCCCGGCCGGATGGTGATCGGCGAGTACGGCGAGGTTCATGACGCGCCGCCCGCATCGACGGCGCGCAGCATGACCAGATCCCCCGGTTGCACGCCGAGCACGGTAGCGGCCGGCTGCCGGTCACAGACAACAGCGAGGTACCCGTTGGCGTCGACGATCAACCCGAGCTCGCCCGGTCCGAGGTCGGCGAAGGCGCGCACGCGTCGGGCGCGATGGCGCACGGCGCCGATCACCTCGAGCTCGGTGTCGAGCGTTGCCGCGATGGCGTCAGCGGGGCGCGCGGCGAGCTGCACGTTGCCGAAGCCGTCGACCCACAAGACCTCGGCCTCGAGCGAGCCCGGCGACGTCGACACCCGAGGTTCAGGAAGACGAACCAGGTCGGCCGGATCGAGCTCGGGCCCGAGCTCTTGCATCGAGACCCCCTGCCACAAACGGGCGGCGGCAGGCGCGAAGACGTCGCGTCCATCGAACGTCGTGGCGCCCCATGCCCCCGCCCAGTCCGACGCAGGACTGCGATGGATCTCCACCGCACGGTTCGCACCACCAACGACGTCAACGGCCCACGGGAGCAGACCATTGTCGGGGCCGACGAAATGGTGCGGTCCCTCTCCCTGCGTCGTCGAAGTCACCGACACCGCGACGGCACGGCGCCGCGTCCCCACGCCCGGATCGACGACAGCCATCACGACACCGGGTCCAAGGTGTGCAACGGCGCGCATCAGCGCCAGTGCGCCCGCCCTCACGTCGAACGGCGTCACGCCGTGCGTCAGGTCGATGATCGGAACGCCGGGTGCATGACGCACCACAGAGGCTCGCACCACACCGGCGAACTCGTCGGCGAGCCCGTAGTCGGTCAGGAGAAAGACCGACCCACCGGCGCGCCCCGCCACCTGCCCCCCTCGTCGCCAAGGCGGCCGGCGGAAGTCAGCCGGCCTGGGTGTACCGGTCCGCCAGGTAGCGGTTCACGTCATCCTCGCGGAGACGGAACGACTTTCCGACGCGTACCGCAGGGAGCTCTCCTGCATTGATCAATCGGTACACCGTCATGTTCGACACTCTCAGCGTGCTCGCTACCTCGCGTACAGTCAGGTAGCGAGCGCTGGTGACGTCATCTGCACTCAGTGGAATCACCCCTCTCCCGCCTGAGGCGACTGTACGCCAATGTGGTGAATGTTGGAAAGTGAGCGGGGCAGAAAACTGCTGCTCAGCCCGACCGGCCGGATCGCGGGTCCCGGGTACCGAGCCCCGCCCGGGTTCCCAGCACAGGTCGCCGACACGGGGCCCGTGGCGGCAAAACCCCGGCCGCAGCCCCCACCAGGGGTGGTCACCTGGCCAACTGGCGGGAGCGTTCGGTGGCGGCGGCCACCGCCGCGGTGATCGCCACCCGCACCCCTCGATCCTCGAGCACGCGCAGGCCCGCCTCGGTCGTCCCCCCGGGGGAGGTCACGGCTTCCCGGAGACTCTGGGGCGACTCGCCCGACTCGACCAGGAGGCGGGCGGCCCCCACGAGGGTGCCTTCGACCAGGGCGCGGCTCACCTCTTCGGCCAGCCCCACGGCCATGCCCGCCTCGATGAGGGCTTCGACCACGAGGAACAGATAGGCGGGGCCCGATCCCGACAACCCGGTCACGGCGTCGAGCGACGCCTCGGGGAGCCTGACGACGTGGCCGACCGCCCCGAGCAGCTCCTCGGCCCAGGCCAGGTCGTGGTCGGTCGCCCTCGAGCCCCCCGCCAGGGCGGAGACCCCGGCTCCCACCGTGGCCGGCGAGTTGGGCATGGCCCGCACCACCGCGGTGGAAGGCGGAAGCCACGATTCGAGTCGGGCCAGGGGCACGCCCGCCATGATCGACAAGACACGGGAGACCCCCACGGCCGACAGCGCCCGGCACGCTTCTTCACCGACGGCGGGCTTGACGGCGAGGACCGCGGCCTCCGCGGTGCGGACCTCGGGGAAGACCTCGACGAGCGGAAGCGTGTCGGCAAGCTCGGCCCGACGATCGGTGGACGGCTCGACCACGACGATGTCGGTCGGGTTCCAACCGGCACCGAGAAGCCCGTGCACCAGCGCGCCGCCCATGCGCCCGCCCCCGACGACAAGCAGCTTCGGCTCCATCGTCGTCACGCTACCGACGATGGTGACGCGGCGCGGCCCGAGGAACCCTGGACACCGGTCGCACTTCCCCGATCGACCGACGTCACCAGCCCCTCGGGCCGTGCGCCTTGGCACCCTAGCCCGTGCGCGCGGCGCGCGCAGAAGACGTGACGAGGATTTTTCGCGTCAAGCGCGCGATGTGTGTCGCGCGCGACGCGTCATGCTGGTCGGCGGCGGCGGTATCGGCCCGCGAACCCGATGCTCATGGCAGTGGGGAAGGAATCGTCGACGTACGCGAGGCTCGACCCGACGATCCGGTCGAGTTCGTCTTCGGTGACCGAGCTCACCGGTATCTCGCCGACGAGGTACACCGCGTCCTCAGCTCCCAGAGCGAAGCGCATCTGGTGCAGCTCGGCGTTGCGGCGCAGCAGGTACTCGAACGTCGCTTCGATGTTGACCTCGGGCGCGGGCATGACCTGCGCCTCGTGGTGCAGGGTGCGCTGACGGACGGTGAGCCACACCGTGACGAACTCCTTCTCGTCGCCGCGCAGCCGCAGGTACCAGCGCCCCGCATCGGGTTCGCGGTCCACCGCCACCACGGCACCATCCTCGGCGAGGCGGGCCGCCGTCCACCGCTCGATGACGGTGTCGCAGGCGTCGCGCTCCTCAGCGGTGGCGATGTCGGCTCTGGGCACGCGACCGGGGCGCCGGATCTTCTGCGTCAGCGGCAATCGACGAGTCGCTCGGCCGTGAGCTCCTCGTAGGTCGCACGCAGCAACGACGCGGCCTGCGCCCACGTATAGCGGCGTGCCCGCACGACCGCCGCAGTCCCCAGGCGCTCGGCGAGCAGGGGGTCGGCCAGGACCCCGGAGACCGCCGCCGCGAAGGCCCCGGGTGTCGAGGGATCCACGACCAGGCCGGTGCGCCCGTCCTCGACGAGCGTAGTGAGCCCTCCGACCGCGGCGGCGACGACCGGCGTTCCGCAGGCGGCCGATTCGAGGGCCACCAGACCGAAGGACTCCGACCGGCTGGGAACGACAGAGACGTCGGCGGCTCGGTAGTACGTCGATAGCAGCTCGTGCGGTTGCGGCTCCTCGAAGCGGACCCGGTCGGCCAACCCCAGCTCGTCGACGAGCTTCTGGAGCGAAGCGAGGTGGTCCTCGCCGCGCGGACCACTCGGCCCTCCGACGATGAGGAGCGTCGCTCCGGGGTGGTCCGTCATGGCCGCCAACGCGCGCACGGCGACATCGGCACCCTTGAGGGGCTGGATCCGGCCCACGAACAACAACAGCGGACCATTCGCAGGCAGACCCAGTGCCCGACGCGCCTGCGGCTTGTGCCCCGGACCGAAGAAGGCGTGATCGACCCCGGGAGCGACGACACGGATGCGGGCCGGGTCGCTGTCGTAGAGCTGCGCGAGCTGCTCCGCCTCTACCGAGCACGAGGCCAGCACGACCTCCGAGCAGCGCATGACGGCGGCCTCGACCTCGGCCCGACGATGGGGCTCGTCGCTCGACATCTCTTCGGGGCTCGCCTCCGCCTTGACCCGGGCCAGGGTGTGGAAGGTCGACACCAGGGGAAGATCGAGCTCGTGCTTGATGCGGTGCCCGGCGATGCCCGACAACCAGTAATTGGCGTGCACGGCGTCGAAGCCCGTCTCCTCGTGCAGGAGGGGATCGACCCCGGCCCCCGAGGTCATGAGGGAGAGGACGTTGTCGGTGAACTCGTCGACGACGGAGGGGAGCTCTTCTTTGGCCATGGGGCCCAAGGGGCCGGCGGGCACGTGGTGGACACGCAAACCGGGTTCCACCGCCACCGTGGCGGGCAGGTCGTCGGACCAGGCACGCGTGTAGACGTCGCACTCCACGCCGGCGCGGGCCAGGGCGGTCGACAGCTCACGCACATAGACGTTCATCCCCCCGCCGTCACCGGTCCCGGGTTGGGCCAGCGGCGAGGTGTGCAGGGAGAGCACTGAGAGACGACGCACCGGCGAGGAGCCTACCTGGACATACACCGCCCCGGTCCGGGCGCGGCGGGTCTCGGGGAGCCGCCGGTCGGGCGCGCCGCTCGGTGCCCGGTGGGGTTAGACGCCGGCCGGGGTCTCGGCCGGGCCCGCCGCCACCCCGGCGATCTCCCCCGGCACCGAGGTGCCCTTCGCGTCCGGAGGACCTGCCGTCCCCGTCGGCGCCTCGGCCTGCGGTGGTTCCTCGTGCCCTGCCCGGCCCTCGTTCTCGTGGCGGCCCTCGTTCTCGTGGCGGCCCTCGTTCTCGTGGCGGAAGGACAGGTAGATGCGGATGAGCGCCTGCTTCTGCTCCTCGTTGAGGTAGGCATCGGCGAGAATCTCGCGCGCCAGGTCGGTCTCTCCCGTCCCGGGCTCGAGGATGCCGGCCTGGACGTAGAGCGTCTCGGCCGAGATGCGCAGCGCCTTGGCGATCTGCTGGAGGATCTCCGCCGAAGGTCGGCGCAGCCCGCGCTCGATCTGGCTCAGGTACGGGTTGGAGATCCCGGCCAGCTCCGACAGCCGGCGCAACGAGAGCCGCGCCGTGGACCGTTGTTCCCGGATGAAGGCACCGAGGTCACCCCAGCGATCCGGGAGTTGCTTGGGCACGCCTGCGTTCCTCGGACGGTCGGGATGCCGGTCAGGCCAGCAGGCCATCGACGGACGCCTCGCCCGTCTTGTACCGACTGACGATCTCCGCCTGCAGGGCGTCGATGCGCTCGTGCAGGGCGCGGCGTTGGTCGGAGATGCGCTGCTCGATGGCGGTGAGCTGTTCTCCCACCGCGCGCAACTCGGTTTCGCTCATGGTCGTGAGGGTGGCGGTGTGATCCGCGTCGAGCACGCCGTCGAGCTCCTCGGTGAGATCGTCCCTGTCGAGATCGGGCGACATCTGGGAAGGCAGCCGTCCGTATCCCTGGGGTCGGGGCGGACCCGAGCCGATGATCGACGGCAACCGCTCCACCAGTGCGTCGAGGTCGTCTCCGCCCTCGCCGTGGTGGTCGAGACAGGCATGGACGAGGTCCAACCGGCCCTGCGCCATACGCCGCAGGTACGACACGGCCGTCTCGGCCTCCTGGCACTCGGCGCGCATGGCCCGCACGTCCTCGAGCGAGCGCTCGCGCAACCCGTCCAGGTAGTCAGGGGCGAGCAGCTGCTCGAGCTTCGTTTCCAGCCAGGCCATCATGGCGAGCGTACTCCGCTCCTTGGCGATCCCCGCACTCCTCTGCCCGGCACACCCGGGCTACCTGGGGTCAGCGTCACCGGGTCAGCGCACCGGGCCGGCGCGCCACGAGGGGGCGTAGCAACGGATCACCTTGCCGAGGACGGCGGTGGTCGGCACTGGGCCGAAGCTGCGACTGTCGGTGGAGGCCCCGGGATTGTCGCCCCGCACCACGATCTCGTCCTCGAGTACCGCGCCCACCCGCTTCACGAGGACGCGCTTGGGGTCGCCGGGGTCACGCACCGCCACGACGTCCAGGGGATGTAGCCCACGGGCGCGGACCACGAGGAGGCGGTCTCCTGGTGCCAAGGTCGGTTCCATGCTCCGGCCCCGCACCACCACCCGGCGGGGACGCACCACCACGGCGGCGACCACGAGTGCGACCGCCAGGGTGGCGACGGCGCCGACCCCGATCTCCATCGCGCTGGGGCGCGGCGGGCGACGACGGGCGAGGCCCAGGTTCACGATTTTGCTTCCGTGGGTAATGTGAGCCCGACCCCCATCGACTTCACTCTGCCCGAAGGAGCCCTGCCCATGCGCATCGTCCACCGCCTCATCTCGTCCGTCGACCGGATCCGGCCTCCCCTCACGGTCCACGCCCATTGCGACCTTCCCTGTGGCGTCTATGACCCCGCCCAGGCGCGGATCGAAGCCGAGTCGGTGAAGGCCTGCATGGAGAAGTTCAACGGTTCCGACGACGCGGTATTCAAGGAGCGGGCCGTCTTCATCAAGGAGCAGCGCGCCGACCTCGTCAAGCACCACCTGTGGGTGCTGTGGACCGACTACTTCAAGCCCGAGCACCTCGCCAAGCACCCTGACCTAAACGACCTGTTCTGGAAGGCCACGAAGGCGGCGGGCGAGACGAAGAAGACCAACGACCCCAAAGTCGCCCAGGGCCTGCTCGACCAGATCAAGGAGATCGACACCATTTTCTGGGAGACCAAGAAGGGGTAGTCCCCCGCCCACGCCTCGGCCGGGGTCCGCCCCGGGCTCGGTGAATCAGCGCAAGGTGAGGGGGAGGTGCTCCGCGCAGAACCGGGCCGTCGGGGTCCTGGCCAGGACGTCGTCGTCGATGACGCCGTTACAGTGCTCGCACTGTCCGTAGGTGCCCTCGTCGAGCAGGGCCAGCGCACGCTCGACGTCGGCAAGCTCCTGCTCGATCGTGTCCAAGAGCGACCCGTCGATGTCGAGCTCGGCCACGGCCCCGGCTCCGTCATCGAGCTCGGTTACGACGTCGAGCTCGGTTACGACGTCGAGCTCGGTTACGACGTCGAGCTCGGTTACGACGTCGAGCTCGGTTACGACGTCGAGCTCGGTTACGACGTCGAGCTCGTGTACGACGTCGAGATCGGTTACGACGTCGAGCTCGGCCCCGTCGGCGAGAGCGAATTCCGCCTCGAGCTCGGCGACGGCGAAGTCCTCGAGACCGGGAGCGTCCTCGGAGACCACCGCGTCGTCGTAGAGACCCCCAGGGAGGTCAGCGACGCCCGGGGTACCGTCCTCACCGGGAACCGAGGCTCCGCCGTAGTGCGCCGCGTCAGGGTCACCGAACTCGTGTTCCACCACGGCGATGGTACCGCCCGGCGCTTCTCGGGGGCGCGACGGTGTCCCCGTAGACTTCGCCCGTGACGCACCTGGTCGACCCGCCGGACCGATCGGACTCACCCGCCCGATTGGTGGGTGACGACCTGCTCGTCCCGTGCGTCGACGGTACCGAGCGGCGCTACGTGAACCTCGACGCCGCCGCCTCGACCAGCGCTTTTCCTTCGGTGATGGCCGCTGTCGGGGAATTCGTCCCCATGTACTCGAGCGTGCACCGCGGTGCGGGGTACAAGTCCCGTCTCGCCACCGCCGCCTACGAATCGGCACGGGCCACCGCCCTCGCCTTCGCCGGCGGGGGCGCCGGGACCGGTCCGGGAAAGGGAACGGGGCCGGGAGCGGGTACCGGAGCGGGGCCGGGAACTGGAACGGGCCGACCGGGTGACATCGCCATCCTGTGTCGCAACACCACCGAGGCCCTCAACCACCTCGCCTACCGCGTCGGTCTCGAGCCCGACGACGTGGTGCTCACCACCGTGGTCGAGCATCACGCCAACCTGTTGCCGTGGGGGCGGGTGGCGGCGCGGCGCTACGTGGAGTGCGACCAGGACGGGACCTTCAGCACCGAGGACGTCGTCGCCGGCCTCGACCGGACGCCGCGGCCGCGTCTTCTCACACTCACGGGCGCCTCGAACGTGACGGGATGGTTGCCGCCGCTTTCCGCCATCATCGACGCCGCCCACGAGCGCGGGGTCCCCGTGGTCCTCGACGCCGCGCAGCTCGCACCCCACCGGGCCATCCCCGCCCAGGCCGATTACGTGGCCTTCAGCGGTCACAAGCTCTACGCGCCGTTCGGCGCCGGGGTCCTCGTCGGCCCGGCCGCCACCTTCGCCGAGGGTGACCCCTTCCTGGCCGGCGGGGGGGCCGTGGACCTCGTCGATCTCGACGAGGTGTGGTGGACCGAGCCTCCCGAGCGGGAGGAGGCGGGTTCGCCCAACGTCATGGGGGCCGTCGCCCTCGAGGCCGCGCTCGAGGAGCTGGGCCGCATCGGGTGGGACACGATCTCGGCCCACGAGCATGCCCTGGCCGTGAAGCTGCGCCGCGGCCTCGCCGCCATCGACGGCGTGCGCGTGCTCGGGCCGTCCCTCGACACCGACACCCTCGCCATCGCCGCCTTCGTAGTCGAGGGCATCGACCACGCGCTGGTGGCGGCCCGGCTGAGCGCCGAATGGGGCATCGGGGTGCGACACGGGTGCTTCTGCGCACACCCCTATCTCATCCGCCTGCTGGGGCTGTCCCCCGCCGATGTGAGCGCCTATCGCGACCAGGTGCTGGCGGGCGACCATCGGTTCATGCCCGGCGCGGTGCGCGCCAGCTGCGGGATCTCGAGCACCGGCGCCGACGTCGACGCCCTGTTGCACGCCGTGGCCAGCATCGCCACCGACGCCCGAGCCGGGGACCAAACTCCGGTCACCTATGTCCAGGACCTCGGTACCGGTGACTTCTGGCCGGTGAGCGAGGAGCCGGGGTGGCGGGGCCACGAACGCGAGACGGGCGCCTCCTGCGCGCGGGGCTGACCCGCAAGCCGGACCTGCACACGGCCCCCAGGGTCACACAGCCCCCCGGGTCGACGGCGCGTCGACGGCGGGAGCCGTCCCGACCTCAGCCCATCGAGCCGTGGAAGGGCACGCCGAAGCTGAAGATGCCGCCGTCGGACGCGGCCAGCCAGTAGCCGACCGTCGATGACGGGGTCATGGAGACGATCGGCTTGTCGAGGGTGATGTCACCCGTCGATCCCCGGAACGGGGCGTCGCCGAAGGCGAAGATGCCGCCGTCGGAGGCGGTCAGCCAGTAGCCGTGGCCGTCGGGGGTCGACGCCATGGCCACCACGGGCCGGAACAGGGCGGTGCCGCCCATCGACCCGAGGTAGGGCGCGTCGCCGAAGGCGAAGATGCCGCCGTCCGAAGCCACCTCCCAGTAGCCACGCCCGTCGTGGGTCGGAGCCAGGCCCACCACCGCCTTGGCGAGGGGGCGACCACCCATGGAGCCGTAGAAGCCGGCGTCGCCGAAGGCGAAGAGCCCGCCGTCGGCGGCGACCTCCCAGTACCCGCGGCCGTCGGCGGTGGCAGCGAGACCCACGACCCTGCGGGTGAGCGCGTGGCCACCCATGGACCCGTAGAAGCCGGCGTCGCCGAAGGCGAAGAGCCCGCCGTCGGACGCCACCAGCCAGTAGCCGCGCCCATCGGGTGTCGAGGCGATGCCGACGATCGGGGCGGCCAGGTGGTGGCCCCCCATCGAGCCGTAGAAGGCGGAGGTGCCGAAGGCGAACACGCCCCCGTCCGCGGCGACGAGCCAGTAGCCCTGGCCGTCAGGTGCCGACGCGATGCCGACGGCGGGCGCGTCGAGGACGGCGGCCCCCGGTGTGGCAGGCAGGTCGGCGAGCACCTGGCTCCAGGTGAAGTCGAGTGCTGGCGACCCCGACGAGTCGACGAGGATCTCGGTCCAGCTCGGGTTGCCCTGGTAGGCCGTGGCGTTGAAGCCGGTGCCCATGAGACACGGCTGGCACCGCAGCGCCAGCAGGATGTTGTTGCGGTGTCCCCAGCAGCCCGACGTGTTCTGCGGGGTGCAGTCGATGTTGTAGGAGCCCGGGCCGTCGTCGTACATCCAGAAGTACATGGCCTCGAGCGGGCTGCCCACCGCACCGGCCCAGTTCCCGCCCCACGACGTCCACGGGAATCCGGCCGGAGCCGAGGGGTCGGTGTCCTGGGCGGCCGCCGACTGCGCGGTCTGGTCCAGTGCCGTCGCCATCCCCGACAGCGCCGGCAGGCCGCGTGCGGTGCGCTCCAGGTTGGTGGCGGCGAAGAGCTGCTGCGGGGGAGAGAGCTGGGCCCAGTCGGTGGGCAGCACCATGGCGGGCAGGCCTTCTTGGTTCCTGGCGTTGTCGATGGCGGCCAGCACGGCGCTCTGGCACCCGACGGAGTTGTCGTAGGACGTGCCGGCGCAGCTGTCGAGGAAGTTCGGGGACGGCGCGATGTTGGCGGCCGGGTCGTTGCCGGCGCCACTGCCCGAGCCCGAGCCGGCCTGGGCCCTGGTCACCGGTGTGACCGAGACGGGAGTGGCTCGTGCCGGCGCGGCCAGCGCCGTCCCGTCACGGTTTCCGGGTAGCAGGGTCGCCGCCAGGGCCACCGTCAGTGCCATCGACGCCAGCAGGCCGATGCGGAAGCGCCGGCCTCGGAGAACCGGCGCCACAGCGGCCACGACGTGCTCTTTTGTCTTGGAGTTAGTCGTCACCTTTCGGGTATCGGAACACCCATGGCGGTTATTAACTCACGCAGAGAGAAAAGGAGAATCTTTGCCGATCCCGCTGGTGCGGGGGCGTTCGGCGCCGTGACGGAGAGTGAGATTCACAGCCGAGGGCGGGGGACCACGCCCGACACAGGCGAGGGCGCTGAAGGCCTCCATCCCTTGGCGGAACGGCAACTGCATCGAGCAACACGACACCGTCGCCCGCACCCATGTCTCGACGACCTCGGCGCGCCGACACCCGGCGTGAAGCCCGGATTCGAGGTGCGACCAGCCCGACGACGACCGGAACGCTGGTGGCGCCCCGATAGCCTGAGCCGCGTCGCGTGCACACCGGGAGCCATCGATGCCGTTCGAGTTGAAGGAAGTCCTCCGAGCCCGGCAGGGCGAGAACTTCCGCCTCCAGGCGCAGTACATGAACCCCCAGATGGGCCGGGTGCTCAAGGTCATCGGGTTCGACCACTACTACGAGCGCGGCGAGGGCTGTTACCTCTATGACGCGGCGGGTCGCCGCTATCTCGATTTCCTGTCCGGGTTCGGCGTCTTCGCTCTGGGCCGGAGCCACCCCGCCGTCGCCCGGGCCTTGCACGAGGCCCTGGACGCGGACCTCCCCAACCTCGTGCAGATGGACTGCGCCCTCCTGCCCGGCCTCCTGGCCGAGGCGCTGGTGAACCGTTCGCACCCCGGCATCGAGCGCGCCTTCTTCACCAACTCCGGGGCCGAGGCGATCGAGTCAGCCATCAAGTTCGCCCGGGCCGCCACCAAGCGCGATCGCATCGTCTACTGCGACCACGGATTCCACGGGCTCACCACCGGGGCGCTCTCGCTCAACGGGGGGCGGGAGTTCCGCGACGGCTTCGGCCCCCTCCTGCCCACGACGTGCGTCCCGTTCGGCGACATCGACGCCCTGGCCCGCGAGTTGCGCCGGGGGGACGTCGCCGCCTTCGTCGTCGAACCGATCCAGGGCAAGGGCGTGAACCTCGCCCCCGAGGAGTATTGGCATGCGGTCGAGGCGTTGTGCCGGCGCCACAAGACGCTCTTCGTCATGGACGAGGTCCAAGCCGGGCTGGGGCGGACGGGCAAGTTCTTCTGCCACGAGCACTGGGGCCTGCAACCCGACATCGTCACCGTCTCCAAGGCCCTGTCGGGCGGGTACGTCCCGGTGGGGGCGATGCTGTCGTCGGCCAAGGTCTTCGACAGCGTCTTCAGCTCCATGGACCGTGCCGTGGTGCACTCCTCCACTTTCTCGATGAACCAGCTCGCCATGGTGGCCGGGCTGGCCACGCTGCAGGCGTTCGACGACGAGGACATCGTCGACCGGGCCCGGCGGACCGGGGAGGCCTTCGCCAAGGCACTCGATCCCCTCGTGGAGCGCCACGAGTTCCTCCACGAGGTGCGCGGCAAGGGGCTCATGATCGGGCTGGTGTTCGACAAGCCGCAGTCGCGAGCCCTGCGGCGGCGCTGGACCGCCCTCGAGGCCATGCGCACCGCCCTGTTCTCACAGCTCGTGGTCGTCCCCCTCTACCACCGCCACGGCATCCTCACCCAGGTGGCGGCCGACAACACCAACGTGGTGAAGCTCCTTCCGCCCCTCGTCGCGGGAGAGGAAGAGGTCGAGTACTTCGTGGACGCGCTCGACGACGTCCTCACCGCGGCCGAAAGCGGGTCGGGGCTGTTCTGGGAGGTGGGCAGGACCATGGCCAAGGGCGCTCTGCGCCGGTCACCGGGTTGAGCGCGGCCGGCGGAGACGACCTCCGGCGCGACCTCGACGTCGCCCTCGACCCTGGTGACAGGGTCGGCGTCACGGGAGCGAGCGGGTTCATCGGCTCGTCGGTCGTCCGGGTCCTGATCGCCCGGGGCGTGTCCGTGGTGGCCCTCGTGGAGCCCGGGGCCGATGCTTCGAACCTCGAGGGCCTCGATGTCGAGCACATCGACGTCGACGTGCGCGACGCCGAGGGGGTCGCCAGGGCAGTGCGGGGATGTCGGGCCGTGTTCCACGTCGCCGCTCTCTACCGGTTCTGGGCTCGCGACCCGCGCCTGTTCTACGAGATCAACGTGGGTGGCACCTTGAACGTGATGGACGGGGTGCGGGCCGCCGGCGTCGAGCGGATGGTCTACACGAGCACCGTCGGGACCCTCGGCCTCGACGCCGCGCCGACGGGCTCGGCCGCCGACGAGCGCAGTTATCCCGACGTGAGCCACCTGTTCGGGTCCTACAAGCGCTCCAAGTACGTCGCCGAGCACGAGGTGCTGCGGGCTGCAGCACAAGGTCTCCCAGTGACGATCGTCATGCCCACCTTCCCCCTCGGCCCACGAGACCGCGTGCCGACCCCCACCGGGCGCCTCGTCCTCGAGTATCTCGACGGCAGGGTCCCGGGCTTCGTCGACACCACGCTGAACGTGGCCCATGTCGATGACGTCGCCGAAGGCCATGTCCTCGCGCTCGAGCGGGGTGACATCGGGCGCAGCTACATCCTGGGGGGCGAGAACTATTCGTTGCAGCATGTCCTCGAGGTACTCGCCGCCTGTACCGGCCTGCCCGAGGCGAAACTGCGGGTGCCGCGTTCACTCTCGCTCGGCGTCGCCCACGTCTCGGAGTTCGTCGAGGGGCGGCTCATGCGCCGGCATCCCACGGTCCCCATCGAGGCAGCCCGGATGTCGACGACGAAAATGGCCTTCGACGACTCCCGGGCGCGCAAAGAGCTCGGGTACGCACCACGCCCGGCCGAGCAGGCGGTCTTCGACTCCGCTCGATGGTTCGTCGAGAACGGTTACGTCAAAGAGAGCCGGCGCGCCCGGATCCGGTGGCGTATCCCGGGCTGACCGCTGCCCGCTCGCCGCCACGATCACCTGCTCCGCTTCTCGGCTGCAAGCAACGCCTATCCGAACGGGAATGCAATGTCACAGATCAATTCGTCGTCGCCGATGTCGTCTGGTTCGGCCACATAAACCTCTCGACAAGACAGTCGACGACCGGGGCGAGCAGTCGCCTCGGGCGAGCACCCGACCGCGTCGTAGGCGGCCAGGATCGCCGGGTAGGCCCATTGGGCCTTGGTGATCGTGGTGAACGCTTCGTCGTGCGCCGGCTCGGTGCGAATGCCGATGAGATCGGTCACCTGCACGTCTTGGGGGCAACCGAGAATCGCTTCCAAAGGCCCGTCGCTCTCGTGGTCGACGATCCCGTGGAAGATCAGCGTGAAGGGACCAGTTGGGAGCTGTGCACCCAGGTGGTTGGCGAATGCTGCCTTGGCCTCTTTGACGAACCCGTCGGTTTCTGGGGCCCGCAACCGTCGTTGGATCGACATCACTCGTTGAGCGGGAACATGTCGGGTTTGAATCCGGAACATGGAGTGGTCTTCCTCTCTCAGGATCGTATGGATATGACGGATCAGCAACCTGCGACTCGTGTGGCGACCCTCCAATTCGATCAGGTGTCGGTCGAGGCGCTCAGTGGCCAGCTCCCGGTCTCTGTCCAGCTCCGCGAGCAAGAGTGCGATCTCGGCCAAACTCAGGTCGGCACCGCGCAGCATCCCGATGAGCCGAGCGGTGCGGACCTGCTCGACTCCATAGCGACGGCGGCCATTGGATCGATCGATGTCGAACGGTCGGAGCAGGCCGATCTCGTCGTAGATCCGTAGCGCCTTCGCCGTGAGCTGGGTCCGACGCGCGAATTCTCCGATGGGAAGCAGTTGACCGACGGAGTCCGACACCACGTCATTGATCATCCCCCTTCCCCCAAGGGGAGGATCAAGTTCCGATCTGGACCTCGGTCAGGGACGCTTGTGGGGTAGTGCGGACAAGGCGTCACGCCCGTCAACAGTCGAAGACCGACCAGCAGATCTCGTTTCGCAACCGCTGATCCTCTAGCACGAGTTCGCGAATCACGTCCGGGAGCTGTTCTCGCTGCCAACGGCACTCGAGCCTGCCGGCGCTCTCACCGTCCCGTCCGGGGGCCGCCGCACGCACGGCCTTGATGGCGTAGGCGGCAGCACCGAGCTCGTGTGCGGCGACATGCGCCACCACTGCCGCCTGGCCGGCAGCATATGCGGCGTGCCGAGCGGCTCCGCTCAACTCTCTTGCCGCAGCCATGGCATGGCCACCCGCCGCTCGGGACTGAGACATCCTTATCTCGCCGCATGCCCATGCCCGAATCTGCTCGATCGCCTCGCGGGGCCGCCGGTCCGAGGGCTGCACCGACTCGAAGAGGTGCAGAACGTGCTCCGCACACGCGGCAGCCCACAAAGCCAGGAGCCGATGGTCGGAGTCCGCAAGCGTCCCCCCACGGCGGATGGTGATGAAGCGGGGGTCGCGATCTTTGGGGAGGATCACAGTTCTTGAGGGCAGGGGGTCCCTATCCGCATTCCGCTGACACACGAACTGGACGCTTCATGATCGCCACGCCGACGTTGTCCTTCGGGGCCGTGCGGCGGTGTCGACGCCGGCCCAATACCGAAGAACGTGATGCCGGCGATGACCGCGCAGTTTTCAGCCGGCGTTGACATGACGCGCCTAATGGGGGTCGAGCACCTAGAACCACTCCAGAGCCTTAGCGGTGAACGATTTGATCTCCTCGGGTGTCGCGTCCCGAGCTTGTCCCGAGCGCCACGAGGCTTCGTCTCGCAGGCAGACCGTGAGTTCACGTGCCACGCCCCATGAGCACCGAATAAGGGTCACCGTCCCGGGCTGTTGCCAGCTCGCGTGGAGCTCATGGGCGAGCTGGCGGCACTCGTCGCCCTCACAGAGGGTTTCGGCCGCCGCGGACAAACTCACCGTGTCCGATCGCCGCTGCTCTTCGTCGGGCGGCGAGTATCGGAAGCGGATGTGTTCGTCGCCCGCAGCGTTCTCCAGGTACCGAGTGTTGGTCAACTCGCCCACGATGATCGCCGAGGTGAAGTCGTAGGGGTGGTCGTGGATGGGCGGGTCCCCCGCGCTCGAGCTCGGGTTCCAAACGTGAAGGCGGTACTCCCGCCGCTCGTCCAGGCGCAGCCCCATCAGCCCGATGTCCTGCATCCTCCAGGGGAAGTCCTCGGCGTGCCGGAGGATCGTGAAGACCAGGGCCTTGGTCATCGTCGTCTCACTCATCAACGCCTCCTCGCGTCAGCACCGGATGACTTGACCAGGCCCTCGAATCACATCACTGTCATTTGCTCAAGTCAAGGGGTCTCTCTGCAGGACTCGCGCCTCTATGGCTCCCGCAGACGGTCGAAATTGGCGGAGTTAGGGCGCTGGCCTAAGAGGCCGCCCGCGACCCAGACCGGCGGCACCGCTCAGGTCCCCCTATTGCGCTCGGAGTGCAGAGATCGGCGGCCGCTGAAAACCTCGCGTCAGCTGAAATGTGGCCCGAATCGGCAGGGACCTGCCGTTGTCCGGTCACCAGTACATTTCCTGGCGCGTTTTCCCACTAGTTTTTTGCAGTCCGGGCCGCTAGCTCATCGGGTAGAGCAGGGGACTTTTAAAGTGCCCAAGGTGCCGGGTTCGAGCCCCGGGCGGCCCACCCACTGGTTGTACGACCACGGGTGATCTGCAACGGATCGATAACGCCTGATCTGAGACCCTGTAACGGGCGCAGCCGACGTTGGGGGGAAGAGACGCACCATGGCGGGTGAAAGCACACGCTTCGAGCAGGGCGCGGCGGAGCAGGCGTCGTGACCCACCGCACCATCGACGACCTCGACCACGAGGAGCTCGCCACCTTGGTCAAGGAGCACCTGCTCGCTGGGCACCTGATCGACCGGGCCGGGATGCCGGTCGTGATCCGCTACGGCGTCGACGTGATGCGAGACATCGCCATCGACGAGTGGATGGGCGCCAGCCCGGTCTACACCAAGCGCACCCAGCGGCTCCTGGGCTTCGAGGGCCACACCGTTGAGGCGTGCTTCAAGGCGATGCAGCTCGACATCGGTGCTCCCCCGGAGTTCATGGACTTCCGATTCACGGTCATCGACGAGAACCACGGGCTGTTCCACCTCGACCACTGCGGCGCTCTGATGGACGTCGAGCCGATGGGTGACGACTTTGTCGTGTCCATGTGCCATCACATCGAGGACCCGACCTTCGACGCCACCGGATGGGCGACCCACCCCCAGCTCCGGATGCGTCCCCTCCACCGACCCCCGCGCGTGCCCGCTGACCGGCACCCGCACTGCGCCTGGCAGGTGACGATCGACGACTCCGTGGAGCCGTCACCGGAACCGCCGCAGCTCGCCCGGATCGCCGCCTCCCTCGCTGCCCACCTGCCGCTCACGGCCATCACGCCCACGAACGGCGAACCCGATGGCATGCTCGACTACGCCAAGCCACTCGACCCGGACCTGCACATGCGCGACTTCGCCACGCCGGTGCTGCGTGCCCTCGACGAAGAGGTCTGCCTACAGGGCCACCTCCTTTCCATCGCGTTCATGGTCGCGGTGGCGGACCGCTACGGCGCCGAGACAGCAGTCGACGCCGGCTCCAGGCAGCTGACCGGTGTCGCTGGAGTCGCTGCTGACCGCCTCAAGCGGGCGTACGGGCTGGGCACAGACGTCGAGGATGTGGCCACGGTGTTCTCGCTCCACCCCGCGTTCCGCCCGGCGGCGTACGTCAACTGGCAGGTCGCCGTCGACGGTGACGTCGTCCGCCTCGAGCTGGGCGACTGCCCGGCCCGTCAGGAAGGCGGGCTCGAGACCTGGATCGGCCAGCTTGCCGACGGACACGACCGAGCCCTGTCCGCCATCGCCGCGGCCGTGGACCCACACTGGGCGGTCACCCCCGCCGGTCACTGCCGCTGGGTGGTGCAGCGAGGCGATGAGGCGGCCGAGGAACTCAGCGAGGTCACCATTGCCAAGTTCTCCACCGGTGTCGCCTTCGGCTTCGACCGTTGAGCGAGTTGAGCGACATCGACGACCGGCTCATGCGCCAGATCCGCTAGCTACACGCCGCGGCACCAGCCGACCCCTGCGCCGGCGCGAGGAGGCGCAGGGCTAGTCGAACTTGGCGTGACGAGTGAGCCGCCACCGGAAAAAGGTCGCCGCGAGCACCATCACGCCCCCGAGGAAGATGAGCCACCGCACCAGTGCTCCCACCCCCGTGAATGCAAGCTGGGACGACGACGCGTTGGCGACTACCGCAGCAGCAGGCGTGGCCTCTCCCGCTGGGCTGACAGGCGTCGCCGTGGTCGGAGTCGTGAGCGGTGTGGTCGTGGTCGTCGTCCCCGCCACTGACGCCGGACTCGTGGTGCTCGTCGTCGATGTCGTGCTCGTGGACGTCGTCGACGTGGTGCTCGTGGTCGTCGTGGACGTCGTGGTCGTCGTCGTGGTGGTGGTGGTCGGTGCCGCGTCGGACGTGGCACTACAACACGGACCGCTCGCCGGAGACACTGCAGTGATGTTGCCGACAATCCACACCGCGTTGACGGCGATGGAAGACGGACTTCCGATGCAGGAGGCGGGAAAACTCTCCTGATAGGTATTGGCGGACGCCTCGTAGGCAACCGTCACGCCGTCGGTGCCGTCGCATGCCGGTGTGGTCGCGGAGTCTTGGCCGACCTCGCCACTGAAGGTACCGGGCATCGAGGCCCCTTCCCCTACGGCGACGTATGTCGGGGTGAGCGCACCATCGACGCCGATGTTCCAACCATCGAATGTGAAGCCATTCTGCCAGCCTGGATCCGTCGTCGGGTCAGTTGCTGCTCCCACCGTCATGCTCAGTGTGATGGTGCTCGACCCGTACACAGCACTGACCTGAGAGATGCAAACGCCATTGTTCACCGTTGCCGAGCACGGCCGTGGGTCGCTGTATGAGCCGGTCGTTGCGCCGGCCGGCCCTATTTGCCAGAGCAACGGCACCACGAGCGCGACAATTCCGATCAGGAACATCGTCCGGAGGCGCAGTCTTCGCATTGCCGTCCTTGGCCGCAGCAGTGTTGCAATGCAATGTAGACATCATTGCGACCTTTGGCGAGTCGGAATCAAGCTATGTGACCGATGCGCGACCGACGCGCGAACAACGAGTGAACTCCGTCTCTGTTCGACCGGGGACGTTCCCGGGCAGAAGCCTTGTGGTCCGGACTGGAAATGGGTGCGGTCCGGCATTCGGGGTCCCAACCCATCGAGATCCGTGAGCGTCGGCGTTCGTTCCTCATCGTGGGTCCGGACCGAACGGTTCCACGGCGTCACCAAGAGCACCGATGCATCTCCGCCGCGACGGGCGACTGTGTCGCCCGTCGTGGAGCGTTCCGCGGCATCTGCGGGCGTTTTCGATCGACACGGGTATCACCGGCTGTGTGGCCAGCGGCTGATCACACCACGGCTCGCCGCCGTCGACACCGCATCAGGGGAATAGCCTTGCCACCGTGGAAGGGATCGACCGGTTCTCGCGGAGCAAGCGGGATCACGACGGGGAGTTCGGCCCTCTTCCGCTCCCGGCCGGACCCGTGTCCAATGGCGAGTTCGTCCCCGCACCACCGAGTCGTCACGACCGCGTGACGAACGACCTGATCCGCTCGTCCATCGACGAGGCGGCCCGGCGACTGAACATGGACCGGCGGCGCTTTCTCCAAGGCGCCGGCGCCGTGGCGGCATCCCTGGCCGCTTCGAGCTCGCCGGTTGCGCCGTCGCCACCCGCAGTGGGTCGTCGAAGACCACCACAGCCGGCCGAGGAGGAACCTTCGGCGTCCCGAGCCCCGACGACACCGCAGCCTGCCAGCAAGCGCTGAACGGGAACGGCGAGTTCATCTTCGACGTGCACACGCATCACGTCATCCCGAGCGGTCCTTGGGTCGACAACGCACCGGAGACCGTCGGCCTCATCCTCGGCATGCTCCCCGCCGGCTGCACCGACGACCCGAAGCTCGACTGCGTCGATCGCGCCACGTACCTCCACGATCTCTTCCTGGCCAGTGACACCACTGTCGCCATGCTGAGCGATGTCCCCAACGCAGGTACCGCCACCGCGCCCGTACCGTTCCCCGATGCCCTGAGCACCCAGCAGATCACCGCCGGGCTCGCTCGTGGTGGGGCCGGCCGCGTGCTGGTACAGAACATCATCGCTCCGAACGTGGGGCCCATCGGCGACACCCTCGACGAAATGTCGAACGCCGTGCAATCCGGACCGCCCGCCGCGTTCAAGGTGTACACGGCCTGGAGCCCGACGGCGCAAGGGTTCTCGCTGGAAGACCCCGCCATCGGTCTTCCCACAGTCCAACACGCGTACGACCTGGGCGTGAAGATCTTCGTCGCCCACAAGGGACTGCCCCTGGTGAACTTCGACCCGGCGTTCAACCATCCCGACGACGTCGTGGCTGTCTCCCGTCAGTTCCCCGACATGGACTTCGTCATCTATCACTCCGCCTGGCTGCCCACCCACATCGAGGGCCCCTACGACCCCACCGCCACCGTCGGAATCGACAGTCTTCTGACCGCGCTCGACCGTCACCAGGTTCCGCCCAACGACAACGTGTGGGTCGACCTCGCCACCGTGTGGAGACAACTGATCACCCAACCCGACCAGGCCGCTCACGCGCTCGGGAAGGTCCTGAGCCGAGTGGGCCAGGACCGGGTGATGTGGGGCACCGACGCCATTTGGTACGGGAGCCCCCAACCCCAGATCATGGCGATGCGAGCGTTTCAGATCTCCGCCGAGTTCCAGGATCGCTACGGGTATCCCGCTTTGACCGATGACGTGAAAGCCGGGGTCTTCGGCCTGAACGCGGCGAAGCTCTTCGGCCTCGACCCCACGGCGATGCGCTGCGGACTGGCGACGGATCCCCTGACGGCCGATATCGAAGAGTCCGCCGAGCTCCGAAGCGTGGGCGCGCTCCCGTCGGCGTGGGCGCCCCATGGGCCGACCACTCGTCGACAGGTTCTGGGATGGCTCGCCTCGCCGGGGACGAGGTGGGTGCCGCTGTAGCTGCCACGCTCCGCAGCACATTGCGATGCCTGAGCGATCAGGGTTGGAACACGACGGCGGGGAACCGGACGTACACCACGAGGACCAGCACCATCACCGCGGCGCTGATTGCGAGGACGAGTCGGTAGCGCCTGCCTTCGACGACCATCGCGGCGGCGGGGACCATCGGGAAGGTGTCGAGCAAGAAGCGCGGTGTCAGCCACAACGCCCAGTCGAAGACCACCGACAACAGGACCGCCACCACAACGATCCACCACGTTGCCGGGACGCGGGCCCGGCGCATGGCCCACAGACCACCGATGGCGAGCACGACGCAGCACGTCTCCACGAGGGTGATGCCGGACCAGGTCGCGAACCACCGCACCGGGGACAACAGGCTGAAGTGATGGTCACTCCAGCCGACCCGTTCGGCGTCGAACCATCCGAACGGCGTCCCCATGTGCACCCTGAGATACAGGCAGTACGACACGAAGCCCGACGAGGCCAGAACCGGGGCGACCCAGGCTCGTCGCTGCGTCGATCGCCAGGCGGCCCACGCCGCGGCGATCACAAGGGGCAGCGCCAACGGCGACGCCGCGGTGGCGAAAGCGCCGACGAGACCGGCGACTACCCAGCGGCGGCGATCCAGCATGATCAGCGTCACCGCGCCCAAGGCGATCGCCAGGCCATCGGCGTAGGCCGGACTGAGAAATGCTGCGCCCGGGGCGACCGCCACGAGCCAGCCGGCTCGCACCCCCACATCGGTGCCGAACCTGTCGCGTGCGAGGGCGCCGACAGCGAGACAGGCGGCCGCTCCGGTCAGGAACGACACGACGAGCCCAGCCGCCACCCAATCGTGGGCGACGAGTGGCACCATGCTCCGGACAAGGAGCGGATAGAGCGGGAAGAACGCAGCAAAGGGCCTTCGGGCTGTGAGCACCGTGGGATAGCCCTGGGCGGCGATGTGCAGGTAGTACTTGGCGTCCCAGATCCTGGCGAACCGGGTGATGGTCCCGTTTCCACCGAAGGCGTCGAGCAGCACCCCGAACACCAGCAGTCGAGTCACCACGTACACGGCGAGGATGGGAGTGGCGAATCGGGAGGGGCGCGCCCGTGTCGGCCCGGCCTGGGCCTCGGCGTCAACAAGAACCTGGTCGACCACGCTGACCCCCGAGCGCCACGTTGACCTTGTATCGACAACGCCGCGGACGAATTGAAATTTCTCCGGGCCACACCCTCGTGACCTGGGTTTTTGCGTCCACCCCGGGGTGAGGCGTGAAACGTTGCGGTCAGCGGATGTCGCTGAGGGCGCCCCTCGACAAGGCGTCGAGGACGTCGTCCGGCGTGGGGGCGGCCGCGATCTCCGTGGCGATGGTCCGGGCGTGCGCCTGAAAAGAGGTCTCGCCGAGCACGGCTTCGACGGCGTGGGCGATCCGAGGTGCGTCTTCCTCGCCGATGACGAGACGAGACCCGCCGGCGCTCCGGTCCTCGACCTCGACGACCAGTCCGGCTCCCGCGTCGGCGATGCGACGACCATTCTCGAACTGGTCGGCGAAGAGGGGAACCACGACCACCGGAACTCCGGCCGCGATGGCGCCGAACGCCGTTCCCGAACCACCGTGACACACCACCACATGGGCGTGGCCCAACACGTCGGCCTGTTCGACCCAGGCCTCGATGCGGACGTTGGCGGGGACCGGCCCGAGCGTCGAAGGCTCGAAACGACGACCCACGGTCAACAGGGCTCGAACCGGGAGCTTCTCCAGTGCCATCAGCGCGGTCCGGTAGACGCCGGCCGCGATCGTCATGTGCCCCAGCACCGTCCCGAAGCTCACGTAGACGAGGGGCGCCTCGGACCCGCTCCACCAGTCCGGGAGGGACCAGGTTGCGCCGTTCGGCTCATGGAAGCGGATGGTGTCGGGGAAGGGAGACGGATCGAGCGACAGTGGGAATCGCGTCAGATAGGGCGAGGCGAGCAGCTCATCGACGAGGCCTCTCTGATGCTCCTCGAGCGTGGGCGCGGCCGTGGCGATCGAGCCGGCTTCGCCTTCGGCCAGGGAGATGGCGACCTGGGCCGTGGGAATGCCGAGCCGGCCGGCGACGACGGCCGACGCGTACTCACACGGCTCGCGCAGCACGAGATCGGGACGCCACTGCGCACATATCCGTTCCATGGCAGGGAGCATCGCCGTTGTGGCAAGCCGGCCGAACAGCTCTCGATTTCCGACGATCGACGCCTCGCGCGGTGGGGCGACCGGGAGCCGTTCTCGGAGCGGGGCGACGTCCTCCTCGGCGGGCTCGGCACCGGCCTGGAACGACAACCCGAGGCGCTCGACCATCTCCTCGAGCGCCGGTGGTCCCACCACGAGGGTCTGATCGCCGCGTCGCCGGGCCGCGGCCAGAAACGGCAAGAGCGGATGCAGATGGCCTGCACCACCCAGTGAGCAAGCCGCCAGAACCCGCATGACGACGAGCATACGAGCGGGTCGCGAAGGCGCCCAAGCGCCGGCACTGGTGCACACCGTCGACGAGGCGCGGGCGGCGACGCGGCCACCCGATCAGGCTCTGATGACCGCCGAGGGGGGAGGAATGATCCCGGCACCCGAAGTCAGGCACCCCGACTTGGGTACGGGGTTGGCGGCGGCAGGCAGGGTGGGCGGCTGCAAGAAGGCCGGAGTCGCTCGGAGATCCACCATGTCGAGGAGGCTGGTGGCGTTGGCATCGCGGCGGGTGAGCGCGGGAAGGTTCCACTTCTCTTCGACGGTCTTGAGAATCGAGGTGTGGTCGTAGATGGTGTGCGACACGAAGTCCTTCTTGGCGTACGGGCTCACCACTCCCGACGGGACCCGGAACCCGTACCGGTCGAAACCCCCGGGTGGGTCACCGGGCTTCAAGGCGGGCGGGACATCGTCCGGCGGTATCGCCGGAGGGGGTGGCACATGGTCGTAGTACCCGCCGTGCTCGTCGTAGGTCCAGATCAGCATGGTGGAGGCCCAATTGGGGCTCGACATCACGGCGGTGACGACGTCGCCCATGAACTGGTCGCCGAACTGCACGTCTTGGGGGTCCTCTTCCGACTGGGTGTCGTAGTTCGGCTCGAGGAGGCTGAACGCGGGAAGCGTCCCGGCCGCGGCGTCGGTGTAGAACTCTTCGATGTGCGCCAGCCCCGCGGACAGGCTCGGATCCTCGAGCAACGGCAGGAACACGCCCAGGGTGGGTAGCGTCGAGTAGTAGTCCTTCCAGGTGATCCCGTACTTGTTGAACTGCTGGAATATGAGGCCGTTGGGAGGCAATGCCGACGGGAAGGTGTCGTCGATGAGCCCGAGCGATGTGCCCGCGATGAGGAATCGTCGATTGGGATCGGTCTGGGCCATGGCCGAACAGAAATAGCGATCGGCGATCGGAAACGTCTTGGCCATCCCACACGTGAAGGGCAGGTCCGCGCTCGTGAAATAGCCCATGGCCTCGGCTGTCGTGCTGGTGACGAAGCCTTGGCAGGTGCCGTTGTCGTACGCCTCGTGGGTGACCTTCCAGTCGTTGCCGACACCCTTGGTCTGGCATTCGGTGGGCATGTGAAAGGCATGGACGTAATTCCCGTGACCGTCGGGGTTCTTGGCCGTCGGTTGGCCGTCGTGACCGAGGGTGAACCCGTCGCCCCGACCGATGAGCCCGAGGATGTTGTCGAACGAATGGTTCTCCATCATCACGACCACGATGTGCTCGATCTTCGGGATCTGGTCCGTTCCGACGGGCCGACCGGGATAGGGTCTCGACCCCGCCGCCCGCACCACCGGGCGGGGCGACGTAGTGCTCGACACCGCCGATCCCGGGGTCGACCCACCGCCACATGCGTCGAGCAGGACCGCGGCACCGGCCAACCCGCCGCCGAGAAACTGTCGCCGGTTCAGATTCACCACGGAGCCCCATCCGTCGTCGTCGTGCTGACGTTCGCCGGGCCGAGACTAGACGATGACCTCACGCGGGTTTGCGGCAACGGAGCAAACGGCCTCGCCGATTCAGGAGAACGTCAGGACCCCCGAAACGATGGGCAGTTCACTCAATCCCGTTGAGCACGTGACGGACGATCGTTTCCAACTCAGGGTGAACGATGAGCTTCGACCCCCGTTTCCCCCGGTGAAATCCCCCCCGACGCTCGGCCGGGGTGAGCCCGGGCCTCCCACCTTGAGGGTCTGATTCGTCCTGGCCCTGCGTTGGACCCTGGCGAGCTTGACCCTCTGGGGTGTGAAGGTGCTCGTGGGGAGGACCTTGGCTTTGTGGATCTTCCAGTTCGCCGTCAATGTGCCGACCGCCGAGTAGGGACTCGCCCCGAGGTTCGTCGAACAACTCGTCCCGGTGTCGGCGACCAGCGCGCCCTTGAGCTCTCCGGTGATCGTGATGGGCGGCGGAAGGGCCGGCGAGCCGCATCCGTTGAGCGAGAGATCCAGATGCACGGTCTCCAATCCATTCACCGTCCCCGGCGTGCGGAGATGAGGGTCGAACTTCTCGAGACCCGACACCTCGGTGCATGTCACCGTCGAGTTGCCCACGGAGACGACCGGCGTCTTTGCCCCTGCCGGTGTGGCGAGGACGAGTAGGCCCCCACCGATCACGAGCATTCTCACCGCCACCCACGCAGCGACCGGTCGGCGCGTGTTTGTCCGTGACCGTGTTGGGGAAGCCAAGCTCACGGCGCCTCCGCTCAACCTCGCCCGGCCTGCGTTCCAGGTCGACGCTCAAACGCTAAGTGTGCGTCGTATGCGTGTCAACGGCCTCGGCCGGCGCACCGACACTCTCGGGAATACTCGCGACCGGGCCCCGGACGACCCACGCCGTCGTGCCGGCCTCGTGGCGCCCTGAGCGCCGGGGGTGATCACATCGAGCAACGGCGCTGTGTGGGTGGAGCGCTATCCCGGGACCGAATCGAGCAGTGTGGCGAATCGTTCGGGATGAGTCACGGGGGGAATGTGGCCGCAGTCGAGGCGCACGACGTGCGGGCAGGTGAGGCGGGTGACCATCTCCTCTTGCATCGCGGGTGGGACCGGACGGTCTCGCTCGTTGACCACGTAGGTCACCGGGACGTGAGATGCCGCCGACCAGTGCACAGGCTGGAAGTAGTGATTGACGGTGTCGATAACGAGTCGCACCGGGTCGACGACAAAGGCGAGCGTGTCGTCATCGAGCGGGTCGCCACCGTAGGCGGTCCGAAAGGGTTCGGGGTCGTCTGGGGGTCCCGGCAGGGTGATCACAGTGCCGTCACGACGCGCCTGCTCGAGCGTGCGTACGAGACCGACGCGGTGCCGGGGCTGCATGCAATCGACGCCGAACCCACCTTCGGGGGGCACGAGGGCGGCGCTGAGGACGATGTGGGCGACCCGATCGTCCAGACCCGAGACGACGCCCGGCACGACGAGCCCCCCCGATGAATGCGCCACGATGACGATCGGGTCGACGAGTCGGGCGTCGCTGATGTCGTCGAGCACCGAGGCCACTTCGTCGGAGACGGTCAGCGTCGCCAGATCGGCGGGTTTCCCCGCCCGCCCGGGCAGGTCCACCGCCAGTGACGGCCTATCGAGATGCGGCACGAGCCGGTCCCAGAAACGAGCGGTAGATCCACCGCCGTGCACGAGCACGAACGTCATGGCTCAACCTCAAAGGCGATTCCGCGTCTCCGAGGAATATCCACGACCGGGGACGTTACAACGAGCGAACGGTGCCAGGGTCGCGTCTTGATGTCGTGCGACGCGCGCTTCCTTACTCTTGTGGATCGAGCGTCGCTCGACTTCCCGATCGGTGCGCTTCTACGAGTGACGATGGAGACGAGTGGCCATCCATCTCGTGAATCGGCCCGGCGTGGATGATGGCACGGGTGTGTCGTCGGCACCGGCCGTGCCCTCGGGGGGAACGCGGAGCGAAGGGGAGAGGAAAGAGCCCGGGGGTTGCATCGTTCCTGTGGAGTCCTGCCACCAGCCGACAGGGGCCTGCACGTAACTGGCCGGCGTCACGACGACCACCGCGAACTCGTCCTCTTCTCATCGCCCAGCAGCCGGGTCCGACACGGAGCACACAGCCACCACTTGGGTGAGTCGTCGGAGCTGATCGACGGATGTCGAACGAAGTTGAGGCGGCAGCGGCCGCATTTGGTCATCGCATCGCCGTCAACATTCTCGTGCTCGTCGACATCGGGAAGCGGCGTCGCGACCGCGACCAGGGGCTGGGGGAAAGAGGGGACTGCCATGACGCGACTCCTTTGGTGATGCCTAGAAGAGGCGTCCGGCCTGCACGGGGCGACAACCGGAACCGGTCGTCCTGCCCAAACGAGGCGTCACTCCCAAGGGGATCTCTTCAGACTACTACCGAAGCCTTGCCGCCCAGGCCCCGACGTGAGACACGGACACCGAGGGACGGAATCGCTCCGCTCTGATGCGCGTGGCTGGTGCATCGATCAAGGCCCTTCGTTCAGCGTCTTTTCCCGATTCGATTCGGCTCCGAGCCCAGGAATTCCCGGATTTTGCGCTGGTCGTGCCGGAGGGGCGGATCGGGGCCATTGACCGCAGGGGTCGAGCCCCCCCTAAAGTGGTGCCCCTGACTGGGGCCGTCGGAACAGTCCGGGGGGGCGAGCAACGGCGCCGAGGTACCACGTGCGCGGGTCACGAACAACACCGAGAAGGGTCGAAGTCATGTCGGGGTTGCGAGGCGGCTCGTCGGACAGGACCTGGGTATGAGCTCCCACAAGCGACCCCGGCGACGGCGCTCCGGTCTTCTCACGGGAAGGCTGGTCCTTCCGCAGTGGGCGTATGCCAGCCCTAGCCGCCGACGCGTACACGGCGTCGGCCAACAATGGCCTCCTTCTCCTCTGGCGGGCAGCTCGAGAAGACCTCGCTCCCGGGTGCGGTGGTCCTGGGCCGTGGTTGGCTCGGTTGCGGTCGCTCTGGGCTCCGTGACGTTCATCGCAGCGTCGGGTGGCTCCCCCCCGTCGTCGCTGCAAAAGAAGAGTCTCGACGCTCCGGGGGCCACCGGAGTGTCGACGTCAACATCGCCGAATAGCCCGACGACAACCATTCGCCACAACGGACAGGTCACGTCCTCGAGCTCCGGCAACGGAGTCGCTCATGGCGTCCCTCTCGGTGTCTACGCCGGGGAAGGCGATCCGGCCGGGATCGCCCCTTCGCCTCGGCGACCGGGACGCACCCGACCTACGCCACGAGTATCTCGACGCGGCGAAGCGGCTGGGCCGCCATGGACAGCGCCGCCAACGTCAAGGCGTGGAGCTCCACTCCCCGTATCGCCTGGTGATCGGCGTGCCTATCCTGCCCGGGGTGGGCTCCTACGCCCAGGGGGCCACCGGTGCCTACAACCAGTACTTCACCATCCTGGGCGACGAACCTGGTGAGCGACAACGAAGCCAACGCCATCTTGCGCCTGGGGTGGGAGTTCAACGGCAATTGGTTCAACTGGTCGGTGGCGCAATGCGACCGACGCGGCGAACTTCGTCGCCTTCTGGCGTCAGATCGTGACCACCATGCGGGCCGTGCCCGGGGAGAAGTTCAAGTTCCTGTGGAACCCCAACGCCCCGAGTCCCCACCGCGTACACGCCCGACCAGGCCTACCCCGGTAACGCCTACGTGGACTACGTCGGGACCGACGTCTACGACAACTTCTGGGGAACGCCCTTCACGCCCCCGGCCTGGCCTGGGCCCACCACCTGATCCAGCAGTGGGGCCTCGACTGGCTGGCCACCTTCGCCGCCGAGCACAACAAGCCCATCGCCATCCCCGAGTGGTCCGACGAATACCGCACCGACGGTCACGGCCTCGGCGACGATCCGATCGTTCATCGACAACATGGCCGACTGGTTCGTCGATCAACGACGTGGCCTTCGCCAGCGTCTGGTCCTACGACTCCTCCGCCGACTACCGGAACAACCTCTCGACGGCACCTTCCCCAAGGCCCTGGCCGAGTTCAAGAAGGACTTCGGCTGATCAACCCGACGCCGCGAGACAGGGTCGCTCTTCACACGCCAGAGCCCGCTACCAGTTGAGCAAGGCGTTGATGTTCCCGCTGGCAGCCGAGGACGCCTCTCCGAGGAAGGGCACCTGGTAGAGGTGTTCGATCGAAGCGAGGATTCCCGCCGTCGACACGCTTCCCGAGTATTGCATCGGACTGGCCGCCAGGTACTTCGAGACGACGATCGTCGGCGACGTGGCCGCCATCTCCACCGTTGATCCCCGACGTGTCGCTGTCGAGTGCCCTCGTCCCATTCGATGATGATCTGTCCGCCCGACTGGTACCAAGCGGTGGACTGGACCGAGGGGATGAAGCTCGACAGGAACGCGCCGGAGTCCGCCAACTCGTTCGCTTCGGTGTCGGTGGGAACCCCGGTGTGGCCGTCATCGGTGAGGTTCGGGGTGTACCAGACGAAGTCGGGCGGCGAGGCACTGTTCAGGTCCGGGATGAGCGCCGAGGAGTCCTTGACCGTGATCGGTGCGTTCGGGAAGTACTCCCAGGGGTTGTGTCTCACCGCATAGAGGCCCGAGTCATTGGTCGGATCGGCTGGGAGGCTCTCGGCGTAGGCAGCGACGCTGTAGCCCGGCCGAAGTCAGTTGGTCCGCCAGGGTCGGCACCGACGGAAAGCTGTGCTCGGACGGCGCCCCGTCGTCGGTGACACCTTCATTGGAGCCTGACACGAGCTCGAGGTAGTTCGGCAGCGACGGGTGGCCGAAGGCATAGCTCTGGGTGGCGAGGCCGTACTGCTGTGCGAGTTGGTCGATGACGGGCTGGCCGATGACCTCGGACATAGCTCTGGTTCTCCATCATGACGACCATGATCTTGGGGGGAACGGCGAAGTGACAGCTGCTCAGCCCCAGGCACGCCAAGGCTCCGAGCACGCCCAGCGTGCCGATTCTCCTCCATGGCCATCCCAGAACCACCCGATGCCCCCCATCGAGGTTGCGCCCACGACCGACCATTGCCTGCGTGCCGGCACCGAACACACGACACGATGGACCGCAGACGGTTCGGAGCCAGTCTGCCAGGATACCGGCGTCGATCCAATTGACGGTCAACGCGACCCCAACGGTCCGTCAACCCGCGCCCACCGATCGCGCGCAGTCGGCAGCCCATTACCGTTCTGACCCGTACTCATGCACCGCTCATAGTGCTGATATAAACGCTGTCTGCGACAACAGGGTCGGAAACTCCCCGTACGGGCCCTGACGCCGCCGGTGGGGCCCGAAGTAGGCTCATGACGGTGCTGTCGCCTGGGGGGTGCGATGTTCGGAGTGGCGAGGAAACGCTCAACGTGAGGTCGCCAAGTGAGCAGGCGCGCCCTGCGGGGCGCCCTTCTTCGGACATTGGCCTGGGCATCGGCGAGCGCACTGCGTGGTCGGTGGTGTCGCCGTATCGGGCACTCCGGCTGTGGTCCCCGCGTCGGGCACGAGCGCCCCTCACGTCATGGTCGTCATGATGGAGAACAAGAACTTCACCGAGGTCATCGGAAAGTCCGATCAGCCCTTCACCAACAGTCTGGCGTCGCACTACGGGCTCGCCACGCAGAGCTACGCCTTCGGCCATCCGTCGCTGCCGAACTACCTCACGATCGTCTCGGGCTCGAACCAGGGTGTGACAGACGACAACGACCCGTCGAGCCATAGCTTCCCCGGTGTCAAGACGATTGCCGACCAACTCGCCACGGCCGGGTTCACGGCACGCGCCTACGCCGAGGACCTGCCGGGGAACCCGGCCACGAGCTCGGGCGAGTACGCCGTTCGCCACGTCCCCTGGGAGTACTTTCCCAACACCGACATCACCCTCAGAGACGCCTCAACCATGGTGTCGGATCTCAACGGGGCGAGCCCGCCGGACTTCGTCTGGTACACGCCCAACCTGATCGACGACGAGCACGACGGCACGGTGCAGCAGGGAGACACCTTCCTGTCGTCGTTCATCCCGAAGGTCCAGGGCACGGCCTGGTACCGACAGGGGGGCCAGGTGATCATCGAATGGGACGAGTCGGACAACGACAACTCGGGAATCAACGGTGGTGACGGAGGCCACATCCCGACCATCGTCGTGAGCGCCGCCTACGCGGCGCGACCCGTCAAAGACAGCACCCGGGTCGACACCGCCGGCATCCTCGGTCGATCGAAGCCCGCTACGGACTGCCCTATCTCGCCAACGCCGGGAACGGCGCCAACGGCAACATCGATTCCCTTCTCGGCACATCGTCGGGCGGTACCCCGGCCGGTTCGTTCACCAACGCAGCCCGTGCCACGACCACGCCCGGTGCGCAGTTCTCGTTCTCGATCACCACGACCGGGTCGACGACGCCGCGTCTCAAGAAGCACGGGCGCCTGCCCCGCGGACTGCACTTCCACAACAATCACAACGGCACGGCGACGATCTGGGGAACGTCCAATTCGCACGATGTCCCTGGGCACCTACCCGGTGACGATCGTCGCCACCTTCGGCAAGGGCAAGACAAAGCAGAGGACGTCCCAGGTCCTCAGCATCACCCTGTCCGGCTGAGGCTCTTCGTCAGCAGCGGCGTCGGCGGCGGGGCGTGCACCTACTTCACGCCCAGGCTGCTCTTGGCGGCGGCCTCGAAGACCCGATAGGGCAGCACGCGTTTGGCGAGGATGCCGATGCGCTCGCCGGCCTTGCCGACCGAGACTCGACGAGGGGGGCGGCGGGTGTCGAGCACCTTGTGCACCACGGCGGCGACGTCGTCGGGAGCCACCCCGTTCGCCTCGTCGCGCTCCATCACACCCACCGCCGTGTCGAGCGCACTCTTGTAGACCTCGTCGTCTCGAGACGCAGCCGCCATCTTCCGGTTGGCGGTGAAATCGGTGCGGACGTTGCCGGGCTCGACGAGCGTGACGTCGATCCCGAACGGCGCCACCTCGTACGCAAGTGCTTCGCCCAACCCCTCGAGGGCGAACTTGCTGACGCTGTAGAAGGCCTGGAACGGAATGGCGACGGCACCGCCGATCGAGCTGATGAGAACGATCCGGCCTCCGCCCTGGCTCCGCATCGCCGGGAGGACGCCCTGGACGACCCGGGTCGCGCCCCACAGGTTGGTCTCCACCTGGGCCTTGGCCTCGGCGATGGTGGTGTGCTCCACGGCACCGGCGACACCCCATCCCGCTGACGCCACGACGGCGTCGATACGCCCGTGTCGGGCCAGCACGTCGGCGATCCCGGCGCGCACCGCATCGTCGCTGTCGACGTCCATGACGACCCCCTGCCACGGCCCCGACGACGTCCCTCGTCGGCTCGCCCCCACGACGGTCCATCCGGCTGCGTGCAGACGATCGGCACAGGCGCGCCCGATGCCGGCCGATGCTCCCGTGATCAACACGACCTTGGCCATGACGTGGGCGCTCAGCGAGAGCGTGCGTCGCCACGCGGGGACCGGCCGAACTGCCACCGGCCCCGCCGGGTGGGATGGGCGAGTGCTACCGCTCGGAACGCCTTGAGTTCGGTCACCTGGGTGCGGGCTCGTTCCGCCAGCTCCTGCTCCCCCGCCTCCGACGCGATGTTGAACGCGTCCACACATCGGCTGATCGCCACGTCGAGAGCGGCGATCAGACTCTGATGAGCGGTCTCGTCGAGCACGGGAACTCCTACACGTCGGCCATCGGTTCGGGGCCCGAGGTCCCCATCTGCCACCGGCCCCTAGGGCCGATTGTGCCCCACTGCGCCTCGAGTCACCACCCCACCCCGGGTCCGGGTAGAACGAAGCCGCTGGAAGGGAGATCCGATGCCAGAGCCAGACTCGTCGGTGCGGGTGGTCGACAACCCCGCCAAGGACCGGTACGAGGCCTACGTCGGTGACGAGCTGGCGGGATTCGTCACCTACCGCACCCGACCAGGGGCGGTGGTGCTCGTCCATACCGAGGTGGACGACGCCTTCGAAGGTCGCGGGGTAGGCGGCCACCTGGCCGCCTAGGGCGCTCGACGACCTCCGGGCCCGGGGCGTCAAGGTCGAACCGATGTGTCCGTTCGTCGCCCGGTACATCCAACGTCACCCCGAATTTTCCGACCTGGTGGCGAGACCCGACCCCGACCCCTGATCCGGCCGTGTCGGGCCCGGGGCCCGATCGACGGCGACGGGTGCCTTGACCTGCAGAAATGATCCTGGAAGCAGGGCACGAGGCGCCGTGCTGACTCAGGCGACGTCCCTGGCGTGCCGATACATGACCGATGACCGGCGCACGCCAGCGGCACCAGGCAACCGACGTCGCCACCGGTCCGACCTGGCTCCGGTTCGGCGCCCTGCTCGCCCTCGGCGAGGTCATCATCCTGGTCCTGGTGGTGCTGCACCCCGCGGCGGCCACCGGCGCCGACATGACGGGCCACGGCCTGGCCACCTCGGTCGGTGCGACAGGTCACGATCCGGGTCACAGCCAGGCCGCCACCTTGACTCCGACGACCACGGTTACGGTCGTCCCTCCCACCACCGTGGCCCCGTCCCCACCGCCACCGACGACCGTTCCGACTGCGGTGACACCACCGACCGTTCCCGCCCAGGTCGTGGAGGCGTCAGGGACCCTGCCGGCAAACATCGCCCCCCAACCGAACTTCCTAGACAGCTGTTCGGGCTCGCAGTACGACGACTCGTTCGCGTGCGTGGCGGCGACGCTGCAGGCGATCGCCAACGGCCGCAGCCACGAGGGACTCCCCCCTATGGTGCTGCCGACCAACTGGGGCCAACTCTCGCCCCAACAGCAGATCTTCGTGGCGACCAACCTGGAGCGCACCGCTCGTGGGCTCGCACCGCTGACGGCGATGGCCAGGACGCTCGACGGAGCTGCTCAACAAGGTGCCGTCGAGGACCTCGACGTCGGTCCTCCCCATGGATTCCCGTTCTCGGAGTGGGCATCGAACTGGGCGGGTGCGGTCGGGAACCCTCTCGAGGCGGACTACTTCTGGATGTACGACGACGGGGCGGGCTCGGCCAACGTCGACTGCACCGCGTCGGATCAGACAGGCTGCTGGGGCCATCGCGAGAACATCCTGATCAGACTGCCGTGCCGTGTATGCCTCATGGGAACGGCATGGGACGGCGGGGGCTACAAGGGTGACCCGAGCATGACCGAGCTGCTCGTGGAGTCCTCGGGCAGCCCTGCCGTCGATCTGACGTGGCGACAGGAGTCGGCCTACCTGCGCTGAGCCCGACACCGGCCGCAGAGGGCGCTCGGTTGAGCGCGCACTGTTGCCTCTCTTCGCACATCGGGGAATTCGCGACACGGGAAAGACGCAGGGGAATTGGCCGAATGTTGGCCATCCATAGGGGATCGGGTGGGACGGCCCCGTCAGGCTTCTTGGTGTGACCTTTCCCGGGCTCTTACAGGGAGCTCGATGGGCGCCGCTCCGTTCGCGGTGTTGGCCTCAGACTCCCTGGTCAGCAGGGGTTCAGACCTCCGATACTGTGGCGCCGGAGCGTCAAGAAGGCCGCGTTCCCGGCGGCGATAGATGGGACCTTGCACGGTCCGAGCTGAAGCTGGGAAACCCGTGATGGGAGTGGGCATGAAGTTGCGCAAAGAGCCCGGCGAGGCCGGCGGCACGCCCGACGTCACCGAACGCGGCAGCGCCGAAGCTCCTGTCCGGGCGGGGGGCGGGGGGAAACCCCGGAGCCAGCTCGGCCAGCTCCTCGTCTCGGCCCAACTGATCAGTCACGACCAACTCGCCGAGGCCTTGATCCAGCAGTCGGGCTCCGGCAAGCGGATCGGGACGACCCTGGTTGAGCTCGGTGCGATCGGCGAACGGGACCTCGCCAAAGCTCTGTCCACCCAGCTGCTGGTTCCGATGGTCGACCTCTCGCAACAGGCGCCTTCGCCCGATGCCACCGAGGTGTTGCCCGAAAGCGTGGCCCGAGCACACCTGGCCGTCCCGATCGTGGCGGACGAGAGCGGGGTCACCATTGCGGTGTCCGACCCGACCCCCGAGCTGGCCAAGGTGCTCGCCAACGCCTGCGGGCGTGTCGTCCGCCTGGTCATCGCCCCCAGGTCAGATGTCCAACGGGCGATCGACGGGGCGTACCGGGCCCTGGGGAACATCCGGGAGCACGTGCGGGCCTTCGAGGAGAGCACCGACAGCCCGCTACGGCTCACCGACGCCGCCATCCAGACGGTCACCGAGGCGGATGCGCCTGTCGTTCAAGTCGTCAACCTGCTCATCACCCAGGCGATGCGCGACCGGGCGTCGGACATCCACATCGAGCCGCAGGGCCACCAGCTCAGGGTGCGGTTCCGCATCGACGGTGCGCTGCACGACGCCGTCGAACTGCCCAGCAGCATGGCGCCCGCGCTCGTGAGCCGTCTCAAGATCATGGCCGAGATGAACATCGTCGAACGGCGTCGACCGCAAGACGGGCAGATCACGATGACCGTCGACGGCCGCGAGATCGACATCCGGGTGTCGACGGTGGCGACCATCTGGGGCGAGAGTTGTGTCCTGCGCGTCCTCGACAAGAGCCGGTCCGTGTTCCGCATGGACGACCTGGGCATGCCGACCGACACCCACGAGGTGTTCACTCGTCTCATCCGGGCGCCCTTCGGGATGGTGCTGTGCGCGGGCCCGACGGGGAGCGGCAAGACGACAACGCTCTACGCCGCTTTGACCGAGATCGACGACCCCAGCCGGAACATCATGACCATCGAGGACCCCGTCGAGTACGTGTTCCCCTCGATCAACCAGATCCAGACGAACGAGCAGGCCGGCATCAGCTTCGCCAATGGGCTTCGGTCCATCCTGCGGCAAGACCCCGACGTCATCCTGGTCGGGGAGATCCGTGACGTCGAGACGGCCCGGATCGCGGTGCAATCCGCTCTCACCGGCCACCTCGTGCTGTCGTCGTTGCACGCGACGGACTCAGCCGCGGCGTTGCACCGGTTCCTGGACATGGGTATCGAGTCGTTTCTGGTCGCATCGTCGGTCTTGGCGGTGGTAAGCCAACGTCTGGTGCGCCGGATGTGCCAGACGTGCAAGGCCCCTTACGACCCCAAAGACGAAGAGCTCGCCTTCTACAGCGAGAGTGGAGGACTCCCGAAGGCCCAGTTCTTCCACGGCGAGGGCTGCAACTTCTGTGCCGGTACCGGGTACCGGGATCGGATCGGCGTGTTCGAGCTGATGCGCATCACCCCTGAGATCAAGCGACTGATCGTGGGATGGGCCACACAAGAAGAGTTGCAACGGATGGCCGCGTCCCAGGGGATGCGGACGCTTCGTGATGAAGCGATCAGACTCATCTCCGACGACGTGACGACGATCTCCGAAGTCGTCCGATCCATCTACACGGCCTGAGACGGGGACGCCATGGCCAAGTTCAAGTTCAGGGCGATCACCCCCGATGGATCGACGGTCTCGGGAATCGAGAGTGCCGTCACCGCCTCCATGGCTCGCCGGGCCCTGGTCGAGCGCAATCTGGCACCGATCGACGTCACCGAGAAGAAGAGCATTCTCCAATTCGAGATCACCCGTGAAAAGGTCCCTCGCCGTGAGCTGATGCATTTCTCACGTCAGCTTGCCGTCTTCATGAAGGCAGGAATCCCCGTCCTCGAGGCGCTCGAGGTGTTGTCGGAAGAGGTCGGTAACAAGAACTTTCAGCGGATCCTGGCCGAGATGTCCGAGGCGCTGCGATCCGGTGAGACCTTCGCCAGTGCGGCGGACGCCCATCCCGAAGCGTTCCCCCCCTACTACTTGGGCATCCTCCGGTCGGCCGAGCTCACCGGGAACCTCGACACGGTCCTCGACCAGCTGGCCGACTACATCGACCGGGACACCGAGGCCCGACGCAAGATCACCTCCGCCCTGATCTACCCGGCCATCGTCCTCGTGCTGTCGATCGTCGCCATCGTGGTCATCACCGGGTTCGTCCTCCCCCGATTCAAGACGTTCTTCAATTCGCTCCACGCCAAGCTTCCCCTCCCGACCCGCATCCTGATCTCGATCGCAAACTTCTTTGTCACGGACTGGTTCGTGTTCGCCGGAATCGTGCTGCTGATCGTCGTTGTCGCCATACTCGGCACCTCGACCCGACGGGGCCGTGAGATCAGGGACGCCATGCTCCTGCACGTCCCGGTGCTCGGTGACGTCATCCGCACCGCGATCTTGGAGCGGTTCTGCCGGATCCTGTGCTCCATGGTGGGCGCAGGGGTGCCTCTTCCCGAAGCGCTCCAGGTGACCGGGAACGCCACCACGAATGCCGTGTTCAGGGAAGGGCTGAACAACGCTCGTGACGGCATGCTGCGGGGCGAGGGGCTGGCGGCTCCACTGGCCCAGACCGACCTCTTCCCGATCGCGGCGCGGCGGATGTTCCTCGTCGGCGAGAGCACCGGCACGCTCGATCACCAGCTCGATTCGGCGGCCCACTACTTCGACCGGGAGCTCGACTACAAGCTCAAGCACTTCACGAGCCTGTTCGAGCCGGCAGTCATCCTCTTCGTGGGTGTCATCGTGGGCTTCGTCGCCATCGCCCTCGTGTCCGCCATGTACGGCATCTACCGACAGGTGCACATCACATGAGCGGCGCTATTTCGATCGAACCGACAAAGAACCCCCTGGGAGGTTGAGGCGATTCGAACCGTCGCGGAAACAGGGCGTTACGCCGACATCGTCAGGGGGGCTGACAACACAACCGTCGTGCCTCTTGTTCTGAGAACACAATCATCTCAACGAAGGGAACTATCGAAATGAAAGAGCAGTCCACACCCAACATCCTCCAGAGGATGGTGACGAAGAGGGATCAGGGAGGGTTCACCCTGATCGAGCTCCTCATCGTCATCATCATCCTGGCCATCCTGGCCGCGATTGTCGTGTTCGCCGTGGGTAGCACCAACAGCAACGCCATCGCGTCCTCGTGCAACGCCGACGCCAAGAGCGTCGAGACGGCCATGGAGGCGTACAAGGCGCAGATCGGGAGCTACCCGGCAGATGCAGCCGCGTCCACCATCCTGGTTACCTCGACGGTTGCCTCAGTCAATGGCACCACCGAAAACGTGGGTCCCTGGCTGAAGCAGTGGCCCTCGACAGCCAACTACGAGATCAGCATCTTGAGCGGTGCGGTGCAGGTGGCGGGACCGAACGGCACCCCAGCCGCTGCTCCATACGACGGGACGAAGGATCCCTGCAACTCCCTGTGACTCGCTGACGCCGATCGGGGCTGCGATGTGAGCCCGGCGCCGGGGAACCGCTCACGCGGTGCCTCCGGCGCCGGCGCAGCGGCCCTGACGACGAGAGCGACTGAATCAGCATGGACGATCCGCAGCCCCGCACTAAGGCCAACGCATGGTGGCTCGCGGCCCTCACGGCCGTGGTCGTCCTCACCGGCATGGCCTACAGCTTGTGGTGGCCCGCCGTGGTCCGGCACCAGTCGTTCTACTGGGCGACCCCGGGCGACATGTGGTTTTCGGTGCGCACCGCGCACTGGATTGGGTGGGGCTCGCTCTCGTTCGTCTACAGCAACCAACGCTCGGCGCTGGTGACCCTGCCCGGCTTCGAGCTCCTGTTGACGCCAGTGGTCGTGTTGAGCTCGGCTCTCCATCTGTCCGAGCAGGCGCCTGGGATCATCGGGCCGGGGAAGCCGACCGAGTGGCTGCTCGTAGGCCCACTCTCATTGGCGTGCGCCGGCCTCCCGCTGTTTGCCATCGATGCCCTGGCCCGTCGGCTGGGCATCCTCGGCCGGCCCCGTCGCATCCTGTCGGCGGCCGTAGCGGCAGCCCTGTGGCCCGGCATCGCCATATGGGGCCATCCCGAGGACGCCCTCGCTCTCGGGCTCGTCGTCTATGCCCTGCTGGTGATCCTGGACGGTCGTTGGACGGCGGCGGGCTGGCTCCTCGGTGCCGCCCTCGCCATGCAACTCCTCGTCGTCGTGCTTGTCCCCCTCTTCATCGGGCTCGTGGGCTGGCGCCAGGCGTCTGCCGTGCTAGCCCGGGCGCGCCGTGCTCCCGGGCTTCTTGCTCGTGGCCGTGCTCGTCCCCGATTTCCACGCCGCCTACTACGTGCTTGCACACCAGCCTTCCGATCCGACTCCTAATCACGTCACGCCGTGGTTGGCCCTGGCACCGAAGCTCGCACACGATCAGGTGTCGGGCGGCCTGGGCCGTCTTCTCAACGGTGTGGTCGCCGTCGGAGCGGGGGTCCCTGGCCTATCGCTGGCGCCGCGACGTGTGGCGCATCGTGTGGTTGGCGGCACTGGTACTGGCGGCCCGCACGCTGTTCGAGCCGGTCATGGTGCCCTACTACGTGATGCCCGGATTGGCCCTCTCTCTCGTGGCCGGCCGACGGCACACGCTTCGGTGGCTGGGCGTATGTGTGGCCGGGGCCGGGCTCACCGTGATGACCTTCACCCACCACGGTCGATGGGAGTACTGGCTGGCGTTGACGGGATTGACGGCAGCCATGCTGGCGCTGGCGTGGCCGGTTCAACCGGTTCGGGAAGCGAAGGACGGGGACCTGCCGACGTCGGAAGGTGGGGACATCCCGGCGTCGGAGAATGAGAACGAACGCAGACACCGGCGGTGTCGATGCTCCATTAAGCGTGGGAGCGTTCCGAAGCTCGAAGGCGACCGCCACCGCACGGCGAGTCCGGCCACCGGGCCGAGTTACTGGACGAACTCCATCCGGAGCCCTTCGCTGTCCCATTCGGGATACTCGGGCAGGTGGACCACGCCCTCGGGCGATGATCCGCCGAGCCGTCCACAGACAGGCGGCCGCATCGAGAAGATGGGCCGCCCTGACCCCCCGAACCCTCTCGTTGATGATCCGCTCGACTCCGGGCATACGCCCGTCGAGCAAGGCGCGTCGTTCGTCCTGCCCTGCTCGGGTGTGCTTGGAGAAGCGGACGGGCTTGTCCCCGTTGAGCTGGAAGAAGCTCAGCTCGGGATGCACCTCGAAGATGGTCCGCTGCCAGTAGGGCGCCATCTGCTCATGGACCTCGGCGGTCCGCTTGAGCATGCGCCAACCGATGGCGCTCAGGCGTCCGCCGTTGACCTCTTTGGCCTCGTTGTAGGAATCGCATTTGAGGGAGGCGCGCACCGGTGCGGAGAGCACCGCACTGGCGCGGGGGGTGCCCAGAAGGGCGCGAGCCTGACGATCGCACGTGCGTCCCCGGGCCGTGGGGTCGTCGAGAAGCCCGACTGGTGAGAAGAGCGCCACCACCTGGAACGCCGGCTTGTAATCGAGCACCTCGAGGAAGGTCGACACGACCTGGGGCTGCTCCGGGGCCATCGTGATGCCCTGGAGCTTGGCCGACGCCATCAGCCAACCCTTCGGGCAGGGGACGACACCGGCCAGGGTCCGGTAGGGAAGGTGCGACCCTCGCCGTGACCCCGGTCTCGACGCGGACATGGACATGGACATCACGGTAGCGAGCGCGAGAGGACCACTGAGAACCGAACGTCCAGATGACGGATCAGGTGTTGGCGTTGTGGACGAGCCAGCTCTTGATGCTCTCCAGTTGCCCACAGGCTCCAATGGAGGACGGCGAACATGTCGCCCCGTCCTGGAAATCCACCGTCGCCGATACCGTGTAGTTCGAGGCCGAGCAGTTTGTCGACCCGCACGCGTACACGTTCACCTCACGCGACGCGCCGGTATCGCTTGGAGGTGGAGACACCGTCAAGCAGTTGACGTAGACGGGCGGGTTGTTTGGGCCGGCCAGGCCGATCTGGACGGTGGACGACCCACTGGCGAAGCAGCTCCCTCCCCTATACGTCGCATCGGTGTATCGCACCGTCTGGATGGCTACCTCGACCGCACCGTTGCTCCGGTACTCGAGCGACTGCTCTTGGAGCAGGTTCGATGTGTTTTGCAGACCGTTTCCGGACAGGGTGACGAGGGGCACCAACACCAGTGCGATGATGATCATGAAGACGAGCGCCAGCACGAGCGTCGCCCCCTCCTCGTCTCGGACAATGCGGTGGGGCGTCATCAGAAGTTCGCCTTCGGGGCGCCGGACTCGTTGATCGCGGTGGTCGCACAAGCCGTGCCGGCAGGGTTGGTGGTCTGGTTGCTGGGCGTCCACGTCAGGGTGGTGGCTCCCGGTACGGCCGAGAAGCTGCCGCTCGACCCAGTCAACGCGATGGTGATCACGGTCTGGCCGGCGGCGTCGGTCGATGCGGTCAAGGTGGCGTTGAGCGTCACCGTATTCCCGAAGAAGCTGCCAGCGATGTAGTGCGAACTGCCGGTGTCGCCCAAGGAGACGCTCCCGAGGTTTGGGTTGTTGCAGCGGAAGCCGGTGCACTGGATGGTGAGCGACGTCGCTCCAGTCGAGCGGGTAAAGACAGCGCTCACATTCACGGGGCTGTTGAGCGTCAAGCCGTTCATGATCGAATTGAGCGACATGGCCTGGTTGTAGGTGTAGACGACCTTGTCACTACCGTCGGGCTCGTTGTCGGCCGGGTTCCCAGTCGTCTGGATGTCGAAACCGGCCGGGGCCAGCGTCACTGCCACCGGAATCTGGCCCGAAGCACCGTTGTAGGCCGTGTTGCCGCCGTAGGCCGCGGCCACGGTGTAGGTCCCCGCCACAGTCGGCGTCACTTGACACGTCGCCTGGCCAGAGTTGGACAAGGTGGACACGTTGCTCGGCGAGCAGATGGGAGCGCTCCCCGACGGAGGGGTGATCGTCCACGTGACGGTGCCTTGGGGGGTGATGGAGCCGTTGCCCTGGACCGTCACCGTCACAGTGAAGGGAGATCCCACCTGAGGGCTCGGGGGCGGCGTGAACTTGAGGGTGGGCGTCCCCTTATTCACACTGATCGTCGACGCGGGTGAGACCGAGGTGGTGTAGTTGGTATCGCCCCCATAGTTGGCCGAGGCCGAGTAGGTGCCGGTCGGGGCGTTGGTGGGAAGCGTGAACGAGCACGTCGTGGCGTTGGTGCCGGTGCCGTTGTTCTTCATGACCTGCGTATCCCCGCCGGTGCACGACGGAGCCGTGCCGGAGGGGGCCGTGATGGTCCACGTCACGTTCCCGCTCGCTTGGGGGTCGTTGGAGTTGGCCGGATTGGCACCGACCGTGGCCGTAAACGAAAGCGTGGAGCCCGGTTGGGCGGGCGACGGCGAGGCGCTGCTCGTGGTGATCGTGGACGACGAGCTGGCGGCCGCCACGTTCGCCACGCCCAACTTGCCGCCGGTTCCGTAGTTGCCGCCCGGCAGATAGGTGGCGGTCACGTTGAAGGAACCTGCCCAGGCGTAGGCCACCTTACAGGTGGCCTGCGACGTGTTTGTTCCGGCGATGTTGGTGAGAGCGGAGTTCGGGCACGTGGGACTGTTGGGGCCGACGATCCCCCACCCGATCGTCCCCTGGGGATACGGAGTGGTGCTGTTGGGTGGAATCACGGTGGCTGTGAAGGTCACCGAGCATCCCAAGACCATCGTGGGGCTACAGCTTGCGGGATCTCCCGGTGAGGGCGTCGCCGCAACGAGCACGGTCGTGGTAGCTGCGTGCAGCACGACGAAGCTCAAGGTCCCTGACGCGCCGTTGGGTCCCTGGGCAAACGCGGTGAGTTGCTGGGCGCCGCTGTTGGGGCACGTCCCGGTTGTGGCGGCAACCCAGCTCGAGCCCTGGGCGTCCCACTGCTGCACCGGGTTCACGGCGATGGAGTACCCGACGGGCGCCGTCCCCTCGGTCGTGCCGCCGACCACGAACGGCGTCGGGGAGGCGGTGCTCGTCCCGTCGCTCACCGACACGTTCTGGGTTCCTGTCACTGAACCTGGGACCACGAAGGTCACCGTGGCGTTCCCGTTGGCGTCGGTTGTCGAGCCGCTCGTGATGGACGCCGGAACTGCCCCACCGCCGCCAGCAGGTGTCAGGGTCACCTGGAGGCCCGTGTTGGCGGAGAACCCCGTCACGAAGACGACCACAGACGCTCCCACGGGGCCGACTGCTGGCATGGGGGCACTTACGAGCCGGTAGGGGGTGGGAGTGCAGTTGACGAAAGCCTGCTGCGCCTCGTACTGGGCACTCTGGGCGAAGCTGTTGAGCACGGCGTCGACAGTGGACAGGCTCTTCTGCGTCGACGAGCTCGTGAGCGAAGTGACGAGCGCGCCAAGCAGTGCGGTGACGGTCAAGGCGATGATGACAATGGCGATGAGCAGTTCAATGAGCGTGTCGCCTTGCTCGCTCCGCTCCGCCCGACGTCGCAGATTCCCGAGCATCGTCCTCACGAGGGTCTTCATGAGGACGGAGCGGGGCTGACCGTCAACGCCAAGTTGTTGAACGCGGTGCCACCGAAGGAGAGGGTGTAGGCAACGATGTCGGAAGTGGCCACGTTGCCGCCATACCCGTCGATGAAGATCTGGGCCGATGGCGCGTAAATCTCGCCGGCCAACGAATTGGTGCCGTTGGTGTTCGGGCTGCTCAGCACCACCTGGTTGTTGTCGCTGCCGTCCTGCCACAGCAGGACGGGGTTGCTGGTGCTAGCCGAAAGTTGCACGCTGGTTGACGAGAAGGAGTTTCCGAGGTTGGTTTCGCCACTCTTGACATAGAAGAACAGGCCACTGCCGCGCAACGCGCTCCCCAAACCGGACACGTCGATGCCGTTCAGGAAGGTGTAGCTCCCACTCCCGAAATTCACCGTGTCGTTGTTCTGGATGCACAGCGACGTCTGCGTACCCGAACAGTTGACACTGCCGGCGAACTCGTAGGGACCGGCCTGGAAGGTCACGGTGGCGTTGTTCGGGATCGTCAGGCCCGACGCATACAGCCCCGATGGGCAATTCATGGTGGTTCTGGGTGGGCACGTCACGGTGGGCGGCATGATGTTGGTCACGTTTTGCTGACTCGCCCAAGCGAGGAGGGGATCGGCGATGCTGTTCTGCGTGGGCCCCGTGCTGATCTGCACAGGAGGATTGGGGCTCACGTTGACGCCGTTCACGGTGGTGTGCTGCCCGGTCGTGGGACAAACCGCGAAGTTCGTGCTCGCCCCGCTCGAGCTCGAGTTCTGGCAGTTGTAGACGCCGATAGCGTCGGCGGAGGGGACGTTGGCACACGACGACGTCGCCGTTGCGTTGACGCTCACGCTCGACAAGAACGCAGACGTGGCGGAGATGGCGGCATCGTTGCCGCCGCTGGTGTTGTAACCCGAGTTGAGCGCGATGGGGCCCTGGGCGTTCAATTCCTCACTGGCGAACAACGTGAACGAGCCGCCCAGGGTGATGTCGTTTTGGGGACTGAGGAGCGTGACCACGGCGCAGGGCTGGTTGATCGGCGGGATCGGAACACCCGACTGCGGGTCTCCGTTCAGCGCATACTGATACGAGGCGCATGGCGAGGGGGACCCAACGCACCCCTGGGTGACGTTGAGGGTGACGTTCGACACCAAGTACGTGGGCGTCCAGGTCGGTGGTCGGTGAGCACGACACCCCGGTCGGGATGCTCGTCGGAGTGGGCGAGATGCAGCTCACGCTGGGCGCGGGAGGGTTGGTGGAGCTCAGGTTGTCGGAGAGGATCTCATGGCTCTGGGATCCGCTCGCGCAGAACTCCCGCACGAGTTCGGGCGCGGCGCCGGGCGCCGGGGTCCATGTGTAGTACGACACCGTCGTCGTGGGCGTCGTTCCCTGGAGCTGGATACCCAGGAGGAATGACGTCGATCCGGAAAGCCCTGCTGGGCTGCAAGGTGCGGGTGAGGCAGCGCTCGCATCTGTCGTCACGCTGCCGGCACTTTCGATGTCTCTCACGTAGTACGAAGAGGCCAGCGTCGCCGCGCTCGAGTCCGCCACGGTGCGCTGGACACCCTGATCGTCCTCGAGCGACGTGATGATCACCATGGCAATCGCGCCCACTACCAGCGGAATGATCACGATCACGATGAGGAGCTCGATGAGGGTGAAGCCTTCCTCGTCCCTCCGGGGCGGCTGGTGCCATGGTCGGGCCGGGTGACGGTGACCCCCTCGCCCTGTCCCCCGTTTCGGCTGCATCCGTCTCTCCATCAAGCCCATTGCCCCTCTTTGTGGCAATGTCCCCACAGATTGTTAAGGACTCCATCGTAGGCCGAACCGTCCAGATCCTTCCTGGCGACCGGCCGAATATTCAGAACGAGGTAACCCGGGGGGGAGGGAGCGAGGCACCCGTGAGCTGGTCGGCACCGTCCTCCAGATACTGATGGACGCCTGAGTACTGCTTCGGCCTTTCGAGCTCCTTGGGGTAGAGGCTCACCCGGAGCGCCGTCTCGTACTCGATCAGGTCCTCGTCCATCAAGGCGTTCAGGCCCATCTCCAGGGTCTGCATGCCCTCGGATTGGTGCGTGGATACGACGTTGCGGAGCTGACGGGTCTTGCCCTCCCGGACCAGATTGCGCACGGCGTGGTTGGCCATCAGGACCTCGTACGCGGCCACGAGACCGCCCCCGATCCGAGGAACGAGGCGCTGGTAGATGACGCCCTCGAGCGTCGACGCCAGCTGGACCTGGATCTGCTCACGGCGGTCCGAGGGGAAGATGTCGACGATGCGGTCGATGGCCTGGGCGCTGTCGTTGGTGTGGAGGGTGGCGAACACGAGGTGGCCGGTCTCGGCGATCGTCAACGTGGTGGCGATGCTCTCCTGGTCGCGCATCTCGCCCACGAGGAGGACGTCGGGGTCCTCGCGCAACACCGAGCGCAGGGCGCGGGTGAACGACTCGGTGTCGGTCCCGACCTCGCGCTGGCTGACCGCCGAGCGGTGGTTGGCGTGGACATACTCGATGGGGTCCTCGATGGTGACGATGTGACACCGTCGATACCGGTTGATGTAGTCGATCATCGCCGCCAACGTGGTCGACTTCCCCGAGCCCGTGGGGCCGGTGACGATGACGAGCCCCATGGGCAGCTCGACGAGCGACTCCACGACGGGCGGAAGGCCGAGCTGCGCGAACCCGGGGATCTCGAACGGGATGATGCGCAGCGCCAGGGAACACGTATCGCGCTGATGAAAAGCATTGCAGCGGAGCCGAGCCCGCTGTTTCCAGCTGAAAGCGAAGTCGATCTCGCGCTCGGCCTCGTACGCGCCCACGAGGTCGGGACCGATGATCGCCTTGATGAGGATCTCCGCCGAGATCGGGCTCAACATCTCGCCACCGGTGACAGGTCGCATCTCGCCGTCGACCCGGATGAGGGGCGGCGCGCCGGCCGTCAGGAGCAGGTCGGTGCCGCGCAGATTCCACAGCTCTTCGAGCCAGACGTCGATGTCCGCGGTACTGCGGCTGGTGGTCATGATGGGTCGGGTGACTACGAGGTGGAGCTACTGGGCATGGCAGACGTCCTCCTCGGGACGATGCGCTCGAGCACCGGGGGCGATCGCCACGGGCGTCGCGCCCACCACCTTCTCACATGCGGTCAGAACGTCTCCACCTTGTTCGACCGCCAGCGATGCCCACGGTCCGAAGGGCCGTTCCGAGGCGACACCGGCGACGACCAGAGGAACGCCTTGGTGAAGCGCACAGATGACCCCGAGCTCGGCCTGGCACGGATCGCTCAGCGGCCGGGCCCGCACCGTGACCACCACGTCGAAACCCACGTCGAGAGGACACACCCGCCCCTGCACCAACGCGTTGCACGGAAAGGCCGGCTCGCCCGGTTCGTGACACCGAAGGACTCGGCACCCGCCCGCTTCGAGCTCGGTGGCGGACTGCTCGATGGCCCACTCGTCGGTGCCCACCACGAGAACCGTGGGCGGCGCCGTCCGGGGCTCCTCGGACGAGGGCCCCTCGGGAACGGGGGCCCGCCTGCTCCCCACCTTGGATCTGAGTGCTGCGGCCACGTCCCGAGTGTGCAGCATCAACCCCACTACCTGGCCTACAACCGATCAACCCGCTCCCAACTTGGCCCGCTGAGCCGGGCGTACGGGGGGGCAGTAGGGTTCCGAAAGAGGCTCCGTACCCTTCACATAGACGAGAGCACCCCACTACGCTAAGTGGCAAGGCCGGTGGTAGCAGTGGCGGAGGATGACAAGACGGTGGTGACGAACGTGGGAACGGCGGAGTCCGTCCGCACCGCAGCGGTGCCGGGGCGATCAGTGGGCAAGCTCCTCGTGGTCGACGACGATCCCGAGGTCAGGGGCATGCTGAGCCGCCTGCTCGAGGTCGAGGGCTACAAGGTCACCGAGGCCATGACCGGGGCCGAGGCCATCGGGAGCCTGAGCAACGGCCAGCCCGACCTGGTCATCCTCGACGTCATGCTCACCACCGAGGACGGCTTCGACGTCCTGGCCGCCATCCGCCGCACCAGCGACGTGCCCGTCATCCTCGTGACCGCCAAGGGCCACGAGAGCGACCGGGTCCTGGGCCTCAAGCTCGGCGCCGACGACTACGTCGTGAAGCCCTTCTCACCGGCCGAGCTGGCTGCCCGGGTGGGGACGGTCCTCCGTCGCAGCGGCGCCCACCGCCAGTCGTCGGCTTCGACCGGGACCCTCGAGTTCGGCGATCTCGTGATCGACACCATGGCCCGCGAGATCAGGGTGTCGGGTCGCCTCGTCGAGACCACCGCCAAGGAGTTCGCGCTGCTCGCCTTCCTGGCCGGATCCCCGCGTCAGGTCTTCACCCGCGAGCAGCTGCTGTCCCAGGTATGGGACTCGTCGTCGGAATGGCAGGACGCCGGCACCGTGACCGAACACATCCGCCGCATCCGCCGCAAGATCGAGACCGACCCCGACAGCCCCCGCTGGGTGCGCACCGTCCGGGGCGTGGGCTACCGCTTCGAGCCCTGAGCCGTCGGCTTTCTCGGTCAGGTTTCTCGGTAACTATCCCTTGACTGTATAAGCCCTGGGGCGTAGGCTGGTGGTATGGCCCCCGGAAACCGCAAAGACCCCCAGCGTTCGGTCGCATCAGAGTCCACCTACTCCCTCATGGAGTTCACCCGGGATTTCCCGGACGACGAGACCTGCCTGCGCTGGCTCTGGACGACCCGCTACGCCCCCGATGGTGAGCACGCCTACTGCCCCCGTTGCGAGACCGACAGGGCCTTCCACCGGTACGAGACGAAGCAGCAGCGCCAATCCTGGACCTGCACCACCTGCTCGCTCCACATCCACCCCACAGCGGGGACGATCTTCCACAAGTCCTCGACGGCCCTGCACCTGTGGTTCTACGCCATGTACCTGATGACCAGCACTCGTTGTGGCATCTCGGCGAAGCAGCTTGAGCGCGAGCTGGGGGTCACGTACAAGACGGCATGGCGGATGTTCACCCTCATCCGCAACGAACTGATGGGTCCCGACAACGACATCACCCTCCGGGGCCAGGTCGAGATGGACGAGATGTACGTCGGGGGCAAGCCGCGGCTGGCCGACAAGGCCCAATACGCCAACGACCCGGCTGGTCGGCAGGCTGGCGCGATCAAGTGGGCACGCGAGAAGAAGACTCCCGTCTTCGGCATGGTCGAGCGTCCCGGACGCACCTACGTCGATGGTCGCAAGACTCCCGTCCGTCACCGCCCCGGCAAGATCGTCGCCCACGTCGTCCCGAAGAACCCCCAAGCCGCCATCGTCGGCGCCATCGACAACCACGTCGACCCCGAGACCGTCGTCTACACCGACGATGCCCGCATCTACGACCGGTTGGCGAGAGACGGCTGGGACCACCGGACCATCAATCACTCGGAAGGCGTCTACGTCGTGGGCGACGTGCACACCAGCACTATCGAAGGGTTCTGGTCGCTTGTGAAGCGTGGCATCTCGGGCACGCATCACGCGGTCTCCCCGAAGTGGCTCCAGGGGTATCTCAACGAGTACGTCTGGCGGTACAACCACCGTGACGACGGTCGGGCGATGTTCCTAACGCTCCTGCTCAGGGCGGCCGAGTCCAATTGACTTGACCTTGAGGCGAGGCCTGCCGATACTGGACCCATCGACACCTGCGACCTCTTCCGCTGAGCAGGGGGCGTACCCCGAGCACAGCCGAGAGAGCAGACGTGAAGAAGGGGCCCGCTGGTACGGGCCCCTTCTTCGTCCTCCGCCCCTGGGAACGGGGAACCGCCGGTGGGATTCGAACCCACGACCACATGGTTTCGACACCTGCGCTCTGTCCGCTGAGCTACGGCGGCAATTGAGACGGTAGAGCACAGACCCGGTGCGTATGGCGGACCCCCAGATACCTGCCCTATCGCGGCGATATCACCATCCACGACCCCGGCGGGGTTCCGTGCGAGTGTGGTTCCCATGACCCCAACAGCGACCGCCACCACCCAGGAAGAGGTGCAACCACTTGTCGTCCGACTTCCCGTCGAGATGCACGCCGAACTGAAAGAGCGTGCTCGCGACGACGACCTGTCGATGTCGCAGGTCGTACGACGGGCTATCCGCGAATACCTGCGGGACGACTCACTCGCTCCGGTCTGAGTCCTCGCCGTTTCGCCGGGGACGCGCCGGTCTTGCAACCTTTTCCAAGTCACGAAGCACCTGCTCGCGTGTCGGTACCGGAATCTCCACCGGTTCGCCCTCGGCTGGCTGTGTCGGCTGTGTCGGTTCCTCTTCCATGGGCCTCCAACGTTAGATGACCCGGCTCCGGCCTGACGGTTCGTGGTGGCTGAAGCGCGATCGGGCAGAGCGACACCTGGAGGAGCTGAAAGATGCCATTGCCCCGTACGTAGCTGTCCGCGAGCACGTAGTGACCGAACGGCATCAGCCCAAGAACCAGCCCGATCAACGGTGGGTTTACAACGCTTTCGTCGACGGTTCTCCCGATCAGGGGTGGGCCTACATCGCCGGAGATGTCTTGTTCAATCTCCGCTGTTCCTTGGATCACATGGCTGTCGCTCTTAACCCGCGAAAGAATAAGTCGAAGGTTTACTTCCCCATCATTCATGAAGATCCGTGGGAGCGCGAGCCCGGGACACGGCGTTATGTCCAAAGAGACCCCGCTACTCGCAGAAATTTCCACCGCTGGACTCGCGACATGGAGCCGGTGGCGGCGACATACGTCAAGGCTGTTCAGCCTTACCACCATCCGGGTCGGATTGATGAGCATGTGGCCTACACGCTCAGTCGGTTCCACAATGCCGACAAACACAGACAGGAACTGGTCCAAATCACCGGCATAAGGGTTGATCGGGTCGAGTTCACCCATGCCAATGGCGCTGTCACAACTATCGACGGTTCGGCTGACCCGGTTGCCATTAATGACGGCGCAATACTCGACCTCTTGCCAGAGAAAATGAATCTGAAGGTCTTCGGCTCCGCTCTCATAGGCATCGGTAACAACGTCAACGGGTGCTACGAAGTACCGGGAATCCTGGACGGCATGTTTCGATGGGTCGATGACGTGCTTGGGCAGCTTGAAACTCGACTTTGACGAGAGCCTCACTGGGGGTCACCCCCCGACTCAATCAGTCCAGAGCGTGCGGACTTGCCGGGAAGAGCAGGTGGTCTTCGGGGAAGTTTTCCGGCTGGTAGCTGAGATCCCTCGGATTGCGAATCACCCAGTCCCCTAGGCGATATCCCCGACCTTCCATTGGAACGGTCAACGGAGGACTGATGATTACGATTGTCGTCCCACAGACATGCCGGTAGGTCGTTTCCTGGGTCTCGTCGTCCGTTTCCACGGTTGTCTCGCTGAGCGGAACGGTTGTGTGGCAGGTCGGACAGTCCGTCCAGAAGTCGATCTCCTCGGCAGCTGGAACCTGCCCCTCCGTGGCCTTGGCGTTGAGGACCTCTGAAACAAGCATCGACCGCCTCCCGGACCGCGTCGGTGTCATCCGACACTCCGTCGCCCCAGGCACCGTAATCCCGGACATTGATTGGTTGCGGAGGGTCGTCCTCCTCAGGCAACGGGGGGTCATCGCCTCCCCCTGGGGGGTCACCATCCGAGTCATCCGAAGTAGCGCCGTCACCGGCCGTACCTTGGATTAAAGGCGCAGACGCAGCGCCAGGGGGGGCAGTGAACGAGGGGGTTTCGGCCCCCTCGTTCCGCATCCGGGAAGCTTCTGGGGAGCGCCCCAAGGCGTTTTCTGACTGGCAGTCAGACCCAATCCTATACAGAGACGGTATAGTTACCGGTTTCTCGGTCAGGCTCCCGTCGCCTCGGCCCGCAACCCCTTGGGGACCCGGGTGCGGCGACTCGCGGCGGCACGGTCGAGGGCGTGGCGCGCCCGGCGCCCGAGCTGGTCGGGCGTGAAGGGCTTGGGAAGTAGATCGGCGTCGGGGTCGAGGGGATGGCGTTCCATCGCCCCTTCGTCGAGATGGCCCGACATGAACAGCACCGCGACCGTGGGCCAGAGGTCGACCAGTGACTCGGCGAGCTCGACGCCGTTCATCTCGGGCATCACGACGTCGGTGACGAGGAGGTCGATGGGACGCTCGAGCGAGTGCGCCACCGACAGGGCCTCCACCCCGTTGGCAGCCGCCAACACGAGATAACCCCGCTCCTCGAGCTCGCGTACTGCCAGGCGGCGCAGCTCGTCCTCGTCTTCGACCACGAGCACCAATTCGTCGCCACCGCTCGAGTCCTGTTCGATCGCAACCTCGCCGAAGTCCCCTTCCTCGTCTTCGACGGCGGGGAACCACAACGTGATGGTCGTGCCCCGGCCCGGGGCGGTGTCCACGCTCACCTGTCCACCTGCCTGGGTCACCATGGCGTGCACGGCCGCCAGCCCGAGCCCGGTCCCCTTGGCCAGGCCCTTCGTTGTGTAGAAGGGCTCGAAGCAGTGCTCGGCGGTCTCCTCGTCCATGCCCGTCCCCGTGTCGGACACCGCCACGGCCACGATGCGTTGCGGTGCGGGCAGGTCCGCGCCCACGACGCGCGTCCGGATCACGAGACGGCCCCCCTTGGGCATGGCGTCTCTCGCGTTGATGACCAGGTTGAGCACGGCCCGTTCGATCTCGGCGGGGTCGACGAGGATGCGCCCCCCGGGCTCGGGCGGGACCAGCTCCAGTTGCACGTCCTCGCCGATCACCCTCACGAGCATGGGCTCCATGGCGCGCACGAGGGCGTCGGGATCGACCACGCCGGGTTGGCCGACCTGACGGTGACCGATGGCGAGCAGCTGGCTCGTGAGGGCGGCGGCCCGGTGGCCGGCACGCTGGATCGCCTCCACCTCGGTGACCAGGGGGTCGGCGGGATCGAACTGGCGGAGGAGGATCTCGCTGCACCCGAGAATGACGGTGAGGAGGTTGTTGAAGTCGTGCGCCACGCCGCCGGCGAGCCTGGCCATGGCGCTGAGCCGCTCGGCCTGCTGGAACTGCTCGAGCATGCGTTGGCGCTCGGTCACGTCCTCGGCCACGGCCAGGATCCCGGTCACCGAGCCGTTGTGGTCGAGCAGCGGAGCCGTCGACACCGACAGCTGGAGCAGCTCGTCGTCGCGGAGGGCCGCGAGCTGCACCCCGACCGTCGCCTCGCCGTGGCGGGTGCGGTCCCACAGGCGCGCCAACGCCGAGGCGGCGACGTCGTCGGCGGCGGCGATGCGCAGCGCCCCGGCGGCCACGCCGTCGTCGGCCGCACCGTCCCAACCCAACAACGAACCGGCTGCACCGTTCCACCACCGGGCCGCGCCCGACAGGTCGAGCTCGGCGATGGCCAGCGGCGAGGACTCCACGACGGCCTGGAGCCGTTGCTCGTTGCCCTGCACCGCCTGGTAGAGCCGGGCGTTGTCGAGGGCGACCGTGGCCATCTGGGCCAGCAGGACCAGCACGGATTCGTCCTCGGCGTTGAACGAGCGCTCCCGCCCCAGCACGACGATGGCCCGGTTCCGGGTCCCGGTGGAGTCCACGAGGGGGACCGCCATCCACGGGACGGCCCGCGCTCCGGACGACGCCAACTCGGCGGCGATGGCGGGATCGTCGACCTCGTCGAGCCCCCCGGTGTTACGCAGGGGTCGGTTCGCCTTGGCGACGAGCCGGGACGCGGCCTGCACCACCGGAGACAGCGAGTCGGGCAGCGCCGTGGGGGCACTCACCTCGACCTCCGGTCCCGTCTCGGCGACGGCCGCCGCGTGCGCACTGGTGGGGAGCTCTCCGGGAGGCAGCACGAGGACGACGGCCTGTTCGGCATCGAGGACGCGCCGGCCGTGCTCGGACAGCACCCGCAACACCTGAGGCTCGGCCAGGGGCGCATTGACGGCGAGGGCGGCTTCCATGAGGCGACGCAGCTGGGCGGCGTGCCGTGTCGCGGCCTGCTCGGCCTGGCGGCTCTCACCCCAGAGCAACACCCGTTCGACGGCGATGGCCACCCGCTCGGCCAGCCCGGCCGCCGTCTCGAGGTCCGAGCGCCGGTATCCACGCCGGCCCGACCCCGTGACGAAACTCAGCGCGCCGAACGACAGCCCGCGCAGATGGACGGGCACCACCAACATCGACTCGATCCCGGAGTCCTCCACCGTCTCTTGGTAGGCGCCCGGTAGGGCCGGCTCGCCCCCGTGGGGAGGTCCGGCTCGCCTCGTGTGGATGACGACCTCGGGCTTCCCCCCGGCCAGCACCCGCCGGACGAGCGCCTCACCGTCGGGATGGGGGTGCCGGAGGTGGCCCGTGCCCCACCGGCCGTCGGCGCCGTCGGCCACGCGCCGCAGCGTGCCCTGCTCGTCGACGACGTCGACGGCGAACCAGTCGGCGAACGACGGCACGACCACCTCGACGAGCCGGACCATGGCCTCGTCGTAGGACTCGAGGGCGGTGGCGAGGACGTCCCCGGCCCGGGCCAGGATGGCCACGTGCTGGCGGGCGTGCTCGGCCCCCAGTCGACTGCGACGCTCGGCCTCGTCCAGCCGGGCCCGCTCGATCGACGCCGCGGAACGGTCGGCCACTAGCTGCAGGAGCTGGAGGTCGCGTTCTTGGAATCGGTGCCGGACGCGCGTTCCCACCTGGACCACCCCGATGACCTGGCCCCCCACCAGCAGGGGGGCCGCCACCAGCGACGACACCCGCTGGCGCAGCAGGGGTGCGGTCTCGGTCGCCTCGGCGACGTCGTTGACGATGACGGCCTGGGCCCGCGACGCCACCTCTCCGACCACGCCTTCGCCCACCAGGACCTCGAGGCCCTCGGTGACCCGGGCGTCGAGGCCGTACGAGGCCCGGACGGTGAGGCCGGTGCCGTCCGCGGTGACCAGGAAGATGGTGGCCACGTCCCCGCCCACCACGCGCCCGGTCCGGGCGAGCAGCTCGTCGAGCAGCTCGTCGAGGGGCAAGAAGGACAAGCCCGGGTCGGTGACGGACTGGATGGAGCGCAGGGCCACCCCGGCGTCGTGGAGCCCGAGGCGGATACGGCGCTCGGCCACGCGCCGGAACACCAGGATGACGATGACCATGACGGCGCTGGCGAAGACGAACAGCCACGCCAGGGTCCGGTTGACCGTGAGGAAGTGGAACGAGACGAACGAGAACAGGGCCCAGGCGACGACGAGGGCGGCTTCGCCCAGGAAGGTGTGGCGGCCGAGCGCCTGATGAAGCAGCCGGTCGGCTTCGGGCCCATGGTCGTCGGGGACGATGGAGGTGGGATCGGCCGGTGTCGAGTCCCAACTGGGGGCGCCGACCTCCTCCTCACGACGAGCGGTCAACTGGGCCAGGCGCCCCACGCTCCGTGACTTCGGGCGGCTCACTGAGGAAAGAGCCTAGCCCCGGGGCTCCCGACCGGCCCGGTCCTTCGCGTCGACCCAGCCCGGGTGCCGCGGGTCAGCCGCTGCCGGGTGTCCCCCGGCGGCGGCTGACCGCGCCACGATCGATGGGGTTAATCGACGGAATTAGTGATGGTGCCTCGAGCCCCCGTGCCTCGAGGACGGCGTGTGGGGACTCGTGGTCGTGGTGGTGGTGCCCACGGTGCCGACGACGACCGTGCCGCCGCTCACCGAAACGGTCACCGACGAGCTGCCCGGTCCCACCCCCGAGGAGTTGTAGGCCGACACCGAGTAGGTGTGGGTCCCGGGTGCCACCCCGGTGTCCTGGAACGACGTCACCACGCTGGAGGGCCAACCCGGCCAGGCGATCTCCTGGCCGTCCCGGAACACGTCGTCACCCAAGGTGTTGCCGGCGTTGGTCCACGAGATGGTGACGGTGCTCCCGCTCACCGACGCCTTCACGCCCGTGGGCGCGCCCGGCGTCCCGCTCCCCGCCGCGACGGTGGTGGTCGTGGGCTTCGTCGTCGTCGTGGTCGGTGCCGGTGCCCCCGACGTGGTGGTCGTGGTCGGTGCCGGTGCCCCCGACGTGGTGGTCGTCGTTGGTGCCGGCTTCGTCGTCGTGGTGGTAGGCGCCTTCGTCGTCGTGGTGGTGGTGGGCGCCTTCGTCGTCGTGGTGGTGGGCGCCGTGGTGGTCGGAGGCGGGGCGACGCTCACGCCGCTGCCGCCGCCGAAGTCCGCCTTGAACGCGGCCAGCGCATTCGGGAAGTCGCCGTTGGTGATGTCGTTGTCCTGTCCGCCCGCCGTGTCGTTGAACGAGAAGATGTCGGTGAACGCCACGTTGTTCGTCGAGATCCAGTTGGCGAACTGGTTGATGAAGTACGGGTCGTCGCCGAGGCCGTGCCCGTCACTGCGGAAGCACACGGACCATTCCGGGATGGCGATGGGCTTGCCCTGCGCGGCGGCGAAGCTCGTCAGCCAGTTGAGTCCCCAGCCCTCGCTCAGGATGTTGCTCCACGAGTTCTGCGGGGTCTGGGGCGTGCCCCAATACTCGTCGTAGACGTCAGAGCCGACGTAGTCGACATAGGCGTTCCCGGGATAGGCGTTGCTCAGGCTCCAGCTGGTGGAGCCGCCGAGGTTGGGGTTCCACAGGTACTGGAACTGCTGGCCCGGAACGGCCCGCATGGTGTTGACGATCTGGATCCAGAAGGCGGCGAAGTTCTGCGCGTCGGTGTTGTTGGCGACACTCCACGGAAACCAGGTGCCGTTGAACTCCCAGCCGAGACGCAGGATGGCGTTGCCCTCGCCCCCGGCGACGAGGTTCTTGGCCAGCGTGGTGAAGTACTGGTTGTAGGCGCCGGTGGCGCCCTGGGCCAGCGTGCCCACACCGGGGAGGATGGGCACACCCAGCACGAGCCGGTAGCCGCTCCCGGCCCAGCCGCCCTCACCGCCCCCGTTGTCCATGGCGGCCCAACCGTCGGTGCTGTCGAGGTAATCCGACGCCAGGGTGGGATGCGTGTTGGTCTTGGACCCGAACGCGGCGATGCCCGAGGCGTTGACCCACCCGGCGTAGTCACCGAGGGGGATCGAAGAAGCCCCCGAGCTGGCCAGGGCCGTCTTGGCCCAGAAGAGACCGCCCACCGAGGCCAGCACGAGGACCAAGCAGAGCGCGCCGCCGGCCACGACACGAGGCAGGCCGGCGATCCGCCCCGCGATGTCGCCACCGCGTGCTGCCCATCGGATCTGTTGCGTAGTCGTTGCTCTGTCCATGGTTCCCCCTTGTTTGGAGGCCGGCGAATGGGCGCGCACGGCCAAGGCCTCGATGGACTTGCCCCCCGCCGATTCGACAACCCGGCCCGCTCTGCCTTCGCAACCGTTCGGTTACGTCGGCACTTCTTCCTTGGTTGTTTCCTTCCCGCGCTAGTTGGGTGTTGTGCTTCTCGCTTCTTCGTTACCTGGGCACGTGAAACTCGTCATCCGAGATCTGCGGTGTATGCCGCCGCTGATGCCGGGAACTGCGTGATGTCGGAATCGGTGGAACCGGCGTAGCTGAAGTACGACTCCACGACGATGCTGTCGGCAGGGTTCTTCATGAGCCCGGCCATGCCGTTGATGAACGACGGGTCGTCGGATCCGTTCAATCCCCACTCGGGGATGGCCACATTCAGGCCCTGCGAGTGGGCGAAGGCCACAGTCGCTTGGACGTTCGACGAGTACCCGGGATAGTCGTACTGGTCGACGCCGACGAGATTGACGTACGCCCTGCCCGGCCACGTGTCGGTCCACGTCCGTCCCGGTGCTTCGTTGGCGGTGGTTCCACCGTTCGGGTTCCACATAATGGTGAACGTCGGGCTCGTGGCCCGCAGGGTTGTCACCGTGCTCTGGAAGATCGCGACGTATTGGGCGGAGCTGAGGGTGAGTTGGTTCCAGCCCTGGAACCAACCGCTGATGTCGTTGTTCTGCTCCCACATGATGCGGATGATGGCGTGGCTCTGTCCGGCGTGAACGAGGTTCTGTCCGATGGCGGCGACCTGCGCCGCGGTGCAGTTCCCGATCGCGAGCATGAGCGTCATCGACGTGGTGGGCGGCGAGTACGTGCAGAACCCCGACGACTGGTCGGCGTACACGGTGTCGATGCTCGGCGTGACGCCGAGTTGGCGGCCGAGGGCGAGGACGTCCGATGGAGCCTGCGAGCTCACGAAGAGGCCGAGGGCCGACGCCGACGCGGCGACGGGCGGGGCCACGGGCTTGGCCTGCACCGGGGCCGGGGCCTTCTTCACGACGACCGCGCTGGCGGTGTGGTGCGGCGCCGTGGTCGTGGCGGTGGGGGCTGTTCCCGTCGGTGCCGCGAGTGCGGCCGGAGCCGCCGTGGTCGTCGGGGCGGGGGCGGTGGTGGTGGGGGGGGAACGGTGGGTCGGGTGACCAGGGTCGAGCCGGCGGCCATGAACTTGATGGTGGGCTCGGCGGTCGCAGAGCGTGGTGACGTGGTCAGGTCGGCCGCGAATGTCACGATCATCGCCATGCCCAGCATGGCGACCACGAATTCCTTGGGCAGCGCTACAAACCGCCCGACCTTCATTCCCTGCATGTGACTCCCAGTGGTTAAAAGCAACAGGCCACGTTTTTCGTGGCCGCATAACCACTATCGGCGCTCACTCTGACCACCTAAAGCACTCGAGTACCACAACGACATGCCACTGAATGTGGTACTTGGCCCCCTGAAGAACGCTCCGACCGGCGTTTCAGGCACGAAATCGGCCTCAGAATTAGGCACTCTGTGTGGTGATTCAGAGCGTGGTCTTCCCACGCTGGGTGCGCTTTGGGACGTCTGGCGACCACAGCTAGGGACCAATTCCCCCACTCGGAGACGCCGGAGGCACTTGCGGTCCCGACCCGAGCTTGAAAAACGGGCGTTGGTACGCTGTTGAGATCACGGCGGAAGTTGCTTCAGGTCCGCGCCCGGCCTCCGAGGCCGAGGAGAGCGGAGAACACGACGGGGGGGACAACATCCTCCGGTTGCCGTCCCTGCGCGCCGTCGTCCGCCACGCGCTCCCCGCGCTGCTCGAGAGTACGATCGTGCCCGGCGCGCTCTTCTACCTGGTGCTGTTGCTCGACGGCTTCCACGGCGCGCTGATCGCGGCGTTGACGTGGTCGTTGCTGGCGCTCGGGCGGCGGCTCGTGCGCGGCCAGAAGGTGCCCGCTGTTCTCGTGTTGAGCGTGGTGCTCGTGAGCGCCCGCACCGCAGTGGCCTACGTGACGGGCAGTGCCTTCTTGTACTTCGTCCAACCCACGGCGAGCACGTTCCTCGTGGCGGTGCTGTTCCTCGTCACCGCCGTGGCGCGGCGACCCATCATCGAGAAATTGGCGCGTGACTTCTGCCCCCTCGATCCCGCGATGTTCGCCCGCCCCTTCGTACGCCGGTTCTTCCTGCGCTTGTCCCTGTTGTGGTTCGTGGTCCTCGCCACCCAGGCCGGGTTCATCATGTGGCTGCTGCTGGAATCGTCGGTGCGGACCTTCGTCGTCGAACGCTCGCTCGTCTCCGCCGTCCTCACGGTGGGGGGGATCGCGCTCTCCACACTGTGGTTCGTACGCGTCATGCGCGGCGCCGGGCTGACCGTCCGTTTCAGCGGCGCCCTGGCGTCGATCTCGATGGCGCCGTCGGACACCACCGGGGTGTCGGTCGCCGCGGCCGTGCCCCTGGCTCCGGCAGCTGCGGTTTCCCCCGCCCTGGCGAGCGCACCGTCGCCTCTGGGGCCGCCTGCAGCCTGAGTGGCCCCGGTCGCGCCCCCGTAGAGGGCGGGTACCGTGAGGCCGGCACGGGCGCGGGCGCGGCCGCGCGGGAGGGAGACATGACAGGCGGACCGGGCCCGGTGGCCCTGGTGGGTAGCGGTGAATTTCTCCCCGCCATGGAGCCGATCGATGCCGGGCTTCTCGAGGGTCGCCCTCGACGCGCCGTCGTCCTCCCCGCCGCGTCGGCACAAGAGGGCGACGCCCGGGTGTCGTACTGGCTCGAGCTCGGTCGGGACCACTACCGGTCGATGGGCGTCGAGCCCGTCCTGCTCGACGTGCGCACCCGCCAGGACGCCGACGATCCCGACACCGCTGCTCGCATCGTGGGGGCGGGGCTCGTCTACCTCTCGGGCGGCGACCCCCATCACCTGTCGGACACGTTGCGCGACACGGCCCTGTGGCGCGCCGTCGTGGCGGCATGGCAGGGGGGGACGGCCTTGGCCGGATGCTCAGCCGGGGCGATGGCACTCACGGCGGGTGCTCCCGACAACCTCCTCCCCATCGGAGGTGCATCCCGGCGGGCACCGCAGCACCCCCGGATGGCCAACGGGCTCGGCCTGTTCGGGGGCCTGGCCGTCATCCCCCACTTCGACCAGATGGAACGGTTCCGGCCCGGGTCTCTCGAGTGGTTCGCCTCGTGGCAACCGGCGGGGACGACCCTCGTCGGCATCGAGGAGGAGACCGCCCTGGTCGGTACGGGGGGGAGCTGGCAGGTCCGGGGGAACGGCTCGGTATGGGTCCTCGACGCCACCCCCCGGGCCCGGTTCGCGGCCGGCGACGACGTGCCCCTCGAACCACCGACCCCATCGGTCCGGTGACCGCCTCAGGAATGTTGCGTCCGCAAGTAGCGTTGTTCTCGGGGTGCGTCTGAACCCGACCCAAGGAGCCACACCATGCCGGCAGTGACCGTCGACGACATCGCTTCGCTACCCCGCCTGGCAGGGCCGGATCCCGCCTCCCAGGAACGGCCGGTGGTGTCGGTGACCGACGCCCCGTCGGGGTTCGAGGGCGAGGGCTTCCCGGTACGGCGCGCCTTCGCCGGGGTCGACCTGGCCCAGCTCGACCCGTTCGTGCACATGGACCAGATGGGTGAGGTCGAGTACGGCCCGGGCGAGCCGCGGGGGACGTCGTGGCACCCGCACCGCGGCTTCGAGACCGTGACCTACATGATCGACGGCACCTTCCAGCACCAGGACTCCACCGGCGGCGGGGGCCTCATCACCAACGGCGACACCCAGTGGATGACGGCGGGTGCGGGGATCCTCCACATCGAGCGACCCCCCGAGGCGCTCGTGACCTCGGGTGGCCTCTTCCACGGCATCCAGCTTTGGGTGAACCTCCCGTCCCGGGACAAGTGGGTGGCGCCGCGCTATCAGGACATCGGGGCGGGCCAGGTGGCACTGCTGTCATCGCCCGACGGTGGTTCGCTCGTGCGCGTGATCGCCGGCGATGTCGCCGGGCACGCCGGTCCCGGCGTGACTCACACCCCCATGGCCATGGCCCACGTGACGATCAGCCCCGGAGCCCGCGTCACCCTGCCGTGGAACCGGGACCACAACGCCCTCGTCTACGTGCTCGCCGGTGAGGGGTCGGTGGGCAGCGAAGGACGCCCCGTGCGCATGGGTCAGTTGGCGGTGTTCGGAGCCGGTGACACCATCGTCGTCTCGGCCCGCGACCGCCAGGAATCACGCTCGCCCCAGCTCGACGTGCTTGTGCTCGGCGGTCGGCCCATCCGGGAGCCCGTCGTGACCTACGGCCCCTTCGTCATGAACACCCGCGCCGAGATCGTCCAGGCGCTCGACGACTTCCAACACGGCAAGCTGGGCACCATCCCCGCCGACCACATCGGCTGAGGACCCGTTACGGGGTCCGGCGCAGGAACTCCAGGGCGCGATCGGCGTGCTTGGCCATGTTCACTTCGCTGGTGATGACGTCGAGGACCTTGCCGTCGGTGCCGATGACGAAGGTGGCGCGCTTGTTGGGGAGGATGTTGAGCCCCCGCTTGACCCCGAACTGCATGGCCACGGTGCGGTCGGTGTCCGACAGCAACGGGTAGTCGAAGGAGTGGGTGTCGGAGAATTGCTTCTGCTTGGCCACGGTGTCGGCGCTGATCCCCAGGCGCTGGGCGCCGAGCGCCTCGAATTCCGCCTTGAGGTCGCGGAAGTGACAGCTCTCCCGGGTGCAGCCCATAGTCATGGCGGCCGGGTAGAAGAACAGCACCACGGGTCCCTTGGCCAGGAACTCACTGAGGCGGCGCTTGGTGCCCGTCTCGTCGGGAAGCTCGAAGTCCGCCACGACGTCACCGGTGTTCATGGGCCGTGACGCTAATTCCGACCGATGGGGCGCGCCCGGTGACGATCACCCTCAGTAGCCGGCGTCGGGGTCGATCACACCGAGGAGAGGTTGGCCCGCCGCGAACCGGGCCACGTTGTCGTGCACCCGGTCGGCGAGGAGCCGCATGACCGCACCCGAGCTCCCGGCGTTGTGCGGCGTGATGAGGCACCTGTCCATGCTCCACAGAGGGTGGCCGTCGGGAAGCGGCTCGGGATCGGTGACGTCGAGGGCGGCGCCGGCGATGGCGTGTCGCCTCCAGGGCGTCGACCAGCGCGTCGGTGTCGACATGGCCCCCACGCGACACGTTCACGAGCCAGGCCCGTTCGTGCATCACATCGAGCTCCGGCGCCCCGATGATGTGGCGGGTCTCGGGGGTGAGCGCCAATGCCAGGATGACCAGGCGGGCGTCGGGCAGGGCGTCGTGCAACTTGTCGGTGGGGAGGGTGCGCTCGACCCCGGGCACCGCGTCGTGGCTGCGCCGCACCACGGTGACGCGGGCCCCGAACGGATCGAGGTAGCGCACCAACGCCGACGCGATACCGCCCCCGCCCACGATGGTCACCGGTTGCCCGGCGAGGGCCGTGACCCGGGTGGCCTCCCACGACGAGGCGCGAGCCGACGACGCCAGCGAGTGCAGCCCCGCCAGGGCGAGTGCCAGGGCGTGCTCGGCGATGAGCGAGGAGTGCGCGCCCTTGCTGCACGTCCACGTGCGGTCGTCGGACACGAGCCCGGCGTCGAGAAAGCTCTCGATCCCGGCTCCGGGCAGATGCACCCACCGGATGGCGGGGAACTGCTCGAGGATGGCCCCGAGGCGACCGGGTCCCGACCAGTCCACCCACACGAGGCCTTCGGCTTCTTCCACCGGCACCACCCGACCGCCCGCGCTCGACCACGGCATCAGCGGCGAGCGGCCAGTCCGGGACGACGGCGACGCGCGGCTCGGTTCGACTCACGAGCGGGGATCCTAACGAGGGCGGGACACCGCGCCCATGGGCGCACGCGGGGCCGCGTCCGGTTCAGGCCGAGGCAGCCTCGAGGATCATGACGCCGTTGTGGCCTCCCATGCCGAGCGATGACTTCACGATGGGGCCCTCGACACATGCGGTCGGGCCGTCGAGCAGGCGGGGATGGCCCTTGGCCACCCGGTGCGGGGCGGGGATGACCCCGCGCTCGAAACCGTAGAGCGAGGCGATGAGCTCGACCGATCCCGCCGCGGCCTGGCAGTGCCCGGCGAGCGGCTTCACCGAGAAGATGCCCTCGGCGTCGGGGAACAGGTCGTCGAACACCTCCGCCTCGGTCGTGTCGCACTGCTTGGTGCCCGGCCCGTGCGCGTTCATGTAGGTGATCTCCTGCGGCGCCACCCCGGCGTTGCGCAGGGCCTCGGTGAAGGCCCGGCGCACCTCCTGGTGCCCGGGCGCGATCGAGATGGCGTGGTAGCCGTCATGGGTCATGGCCCCGCCGAGCACGTTGGCATAGGCGCCGACGGGCCGCCGCGACAACACGAAACCGATCGAGGCCTCGCCGGCGGTGAAGCCCCGGCTTCCCTCTTGGAAGGGACGGCACACATCGAGCGACGGGCCGTCCATGATCATGACCCCGACCTGGGCGAAGGCGGCGGCCCCGTCGGGGGTGATCGACATGTCCGAAGTGAGCACGAGCACGTCGTCGACGATGCCGGCATCGATCCACATCTTGGCGGTGAGCATCGCCGCGATCCCCGATGCGCACATGGCCGTCACCGACATGGTGGGGCCGTGGAAGTCGAACTCCCGGTTGATGGCCGTGAGCACGGTGGAGGGCATGAGCTGGAGGATCTGGCGCTTGGAGGTGTGGAAGCCCTTGCGGTGGTGAAAGGCGCGCCACGCCGCCACATCACCGAGGACGAGACCGTGGATGACCCCGACCACGCCACCGGGGCGCCAGCCGCGGTCGTAGGCGTTGTGCACGGCCTCGCGGGCCGAGTGCCGCACCGCCTGGGAGAACGTGCTGGCGCCGTCCGAGGGGTTGCCCTTGTCCTCGATGGGCGCGCCCCACACCACGTCGCTCTCGAAGTACGGGGCGAAGCCCGACAGCGGTCGCACCGCCGACTCACCCGAGAGCAGGCCCTCGATCAGGAGCTTGTGCCCCCACCCGTAGCCCGTGACGGCGCCGATGCCGCACACCGAGACGGGGTCCTGAACGAGCGCTGCATATGCCCTTCGGTCCTGCCGGGTTGCTACAGACACCGTCCAACTCCTCTGCTCGATCGGGGAAGGGGCATCAGAGTAGGCGTGAGACAGATGTTCGTAAAGAGGCGAAAGTGACTTTCCGGTTCAGTCGGGCGCCCCACCTGCCGATATGACAAGCCGCATTTTTCCGGCCTGGACGGGATCGGGGAAATCACATTGTTGTTGTTTTGTTGGGGGGACGACGGCCGACGCCGACACCGTCCGTGGCATTCGCCCCATCGGTGTCGCGCCGAGTGAGCAGGGTCAAGATCGCCTCCCGGGGCGCCGATAGGCAGGGTATGGCCGACGCACGTCTCGGGCTGCTGCGTACCGCGCCCCCGCTCGCCACCGCGGGAGCGTTCGAACCCATGCCCGACGCGTCGCGCCAGCTCACAGCGATCTCCGATCTCACCAACGTCGTGGTGTGGGAGCTCATCGCCCCCGACGCCGGGATCATCTGGCACGCGCCGTTCGAACGCCTGTTGGTGGGCCAGGACCCGCACGGCACCTACGTCGTGCCACCCGGGGACGACGGCAAGCGCATGTACGCCACCGAGCTCGGCGAAGCCGTCCTGGCCCCGTTGGTGCAGACGGTGCGGGCCGGGGTGACGTGGGAGAACTACGAGCTGGTGCAGGAATTCGAAGCGCCCGACGGCGAGGTGCACCGGATGCTCGTGCGCGCCGTGGCGGTGCCCGACTCCGTGCCGGCCCGGTTCCTCGGCATCGTGGCCGACGTCTCGGACCCCGGTGAGGTCCCCTGGATCACGGCCGACGTCGGTGAGCGCCTGACCCTTCTCGTCGAGCACTCCCCCGACGCCATCATCGTCCACCAGGACGGGCTCGTCGTCTACACCAACCCTGCCGGCCTGCGCATGGGCGGGGTGAAGTCCCTCGAGGCCGCCATCGGCAGGCCGATCACCTCGTTCATCAGCCCCGACGACCTGACGAGCACGATCGCCCGCCTCGCCCAGCTCAAAGACCCCGGAGACGTGGTGAAGGGCTTCGAGGCCATGATGGTGCGCGACGACGGCAGCGAGCTGCCCGTCGAGGTGGCCAGCGCCCGCACCAGCTGGGGTGGCAAGCCCGCCTTCCAGGTCATCCTGCGCGACGTCTCGGAACGCAAGCTCGCCGAGGAGGCGGCCGCGGCCCGCGCCGCCATCGAGCGCCGCTACGCGGCGGCGGTCGCCGCGCTCGAAGAGGGTGTCGTCGTGATCGACCGCGAGGGCGCGGTGGCCGCCACCAACGACTCGGCCACCCGCATCCTGGGGACGCGCCTGCACGTCGGCCACGGCGACGAGATCTTCACCGGGGGCCGGCGCGCCGTGCGCGAGGACGGATCGCCGTTCCCCCCCGACGCCCTTCCCCTGTCGGTGGCGCTGGCGCGGCGCGAGGCGACCACCAACGTCGTCATCGGGGTGCGCGACGAGCACGGCAAGGACCAGTGGCTGTCGGTGAGCTCGCGTCCGCTCGGGGACTCCGAAGGCGCTGACAACGCCACCGTGGTGTGCTCGGTGTCCGACATCACCGACCGCAAGCAGCTCCTCGACCGCCTCGCCTGGGAAGCGCGCAACGACCCGTTGACGGGCCTGGCCAACCGCAGCGGGTTCCTGACCGCGGTGCAGAGTGCCATCGAGCACAGCGACGAGGAGACCTTGCAGTCCCTGGTCATGTTCTTCTTCGACCTCGACCGGTTCAAGCTCGTCAACGACTCCCTCGGTCACGCCGTGGGGGACGAGGTGCTCCTGGCCGTCGCCGAGCGCCTGCGGGCCACCATGCCCGACGTCATCAGCCTGAGCCGTCTCCACGGCGACGAGTTCGCGGCCCTCGAGCCCAACGTCACCGACACCGACGCCGCGCTGCAGCGGGCCGAGGAATTGCGCACCGTTCTCTCGCGTCCCGTGCAGCTGAGCACCGGGCGCATGCTGTCGGTGACCCCGAGCATCGGGCTCGTCCGGCTCGCCGACGTCGGGCGCGAGGCTTCCGACGTCCTCCAGGACGCCGATATGGCCATGCTGCAGGCCAAGACCCGAGGACGCGGTCGCGTGGCCATCTTCGACGCGGGACTCCGCGAAGAGGTGGGCAACCGTCTCGAGCTCGAGCACGACCTGCGCACGGCGGTGGAGAACGGCGAGCTGCGCCTGGAGTACCAGCCGTTGGCATCGCTCGCCAACGGTCGTGTGCTCGGCCTCGAAGCGCTCGTGCGCTGGGAGCACCCCCGGCGTGGGCTGCTCCTGCCGGCTCGCTTCGTGGGCCTGGCCGAAGAGTCCGAGCTCATCGTGGCCCTCGGAGGATGGGTCCTCGAAGCCGGTTGCGCGCAGATGGCGCGTTGGCGGGCCATGTACCCCGAAGCCACGGACTCGTTCCTGGCCATCAACGTCTCGCCCCGTCAGCTCGACGGCCAGCAGCTGATGCCGGCCCTGCGCAGCGCGCTGGAGAAGAGCGGCCTGCCCGCCGGCGCCCTCATGCTCGAGATCACCGAGTCGGGCCTCGTGTCCGACGAGGGGCACCTCCACGGCATGCTCGAGGAGCTGCGCGAGTTCGGGGTCCGGCTCGCCATCGACGACTTCGGCACCGGGTACTCGTCGCTGAGCTATCTGAAGCGCCTGCCGGTGAGCTACATCAAGATCGACCGCTCCTTCGTGAGCGGGCTCGGCACCGACGCCGAGGACGAGCGCATCGTGGCCGCCATCACCGAGCTCGGCCACGGGCTCGGGCTGCGGGTCATCGCCGAAGGGGTCGAGAACCGCCAGCAGCGCCACGTGGCGCGCCAGCTGGGCTGTGACCTCTACCAGGGCTACCTGCTGGCCGAGCCGCGCCGGCCCCGCGACATCCCGGCCTTCTGGCGGCCCCGGCCCTCGGCGGCGCGCGCCGCGAGCTGAGCCCGCCTCACGACCCTGTCGGCACCACCGGGGCTGCCCCGCTCGGCGTGAGCACCTCCACGCCGTCGTGGGCCGGGTCATAGGTGGTGCCGAGCCCGAGCACGACGGCGTCGCCTACCGTGGCGATCCCCGACCAGTTCGCCTGGGGCAGCTTGACCTGGGTGATGAGGTTCCCCGTCGCCGCGTCGCGCACGTTGATGGCGGCCTTCGACAACGCCAGGCCGCTGAAGATCATGCCCCCCGCCACCGTGGTGGGTGCGAACGACGACGAGAGCGTCTCGTGCCACGTCAGCTTCCCGGTGGCGGCGTCGAAGGAGACATCGGTGGGCTCTTGCGACGGGGTGTCGCGGGGGTTGGTGGGGTCGCACAGCTTCTGCTTCGTGCTGTTGCTCTCGAAGCGCCCGAAGTCGCCGATGGCGGTGGCGCCGTAGACCCGCGTGCCGTCGTAGGCGGTGGTGGCGATGAACCCGCCGGAGAACCCACCGAAGACGACGTTGGTCTTCCACCGCAGCGTTCCCGTGGCGGGGTCGACCGAGTAGTAGGTGCCGTCCTTGGAGCCCGCGCCGAGAAACAGCGCATTGCCGGCGGCGTCCACCCCGGCGTTGGGGGTGGCTCCGAAGTCCCAGTCGCACTGCGGGTCGGGACGGGCCGGCTTGTACTGCCAGGCCAGGCTGCCGTCGCTGATGTGTAGGGCGATCATGGACTCCGACATGGGATGGGTGTTGGCGAAATCGCAGTCGGCGGTGCCGAAGACGACGAGCCCCAGCGCGGGGAGCACCGTTCCCGACGACCACACGCTCCCGCACCCGTCGTCGAGGACGTGGCCCTGCGCGTCGACGTCGGTCTGGTACTCCCACACGGGATCGCCCGTGGCCAGGCTCGCACCCACGACATACCCCTGGTACCCGGCGGCGCCGTCGACGTCGACCCCGAAGGCCACGACACCGTCGTCGACCACCGGGGACGAGAAGATGCGGGTGCCGTCGGTGTTCGGGCTCGGAGGCTCGCCCGGTCGTCCCGGGTAGTCGTGCTCCCAGTACACCGCACCGGTGGCTGCGACCAGCGCGTACAAGGTGTAGCCGCCGGCGAAGATGACGAGGGCGGGACGGGTCCCACTGGCAGGCTCGAACCACGCCGAGGACGTGACCAGTCCCCCGTCGGAGGTGAGGTTGCGGTGCACCTCGCCCGGATACGGCGTCACGGCGTTCTGGGACTTGAGCCGCACCTTCCACCGCAGGGCCCCGGTCTCGAGGTCGATGGCGTAGAAGTAGTCGTCCCAGGAGCCGACGTACACGACGCCGTCCACCACCGTGGGTGTGGCCGTGACAGCGTCGCCGGTGGTGAAGACCCACGCCTTGCGCAACGTCTTGACCGTCGCCGTGGTCAGCGTGGTACGGCCGTGGAAGGTGTGTTGGGCGTCGTGGCCGTAGGTGGACCAGTCCCACGGCCCCGGGGTCGTCGGGACGGCGGGTGCGGTGGCCGGCGTCGCGGGGGCGCGGTGGTGGCGACGCTGCGCCCCGGTGCCGTGGCACCGCACCCGGCCACGACCGCGCTCGACAGCGCCACGACCGTGCCCCACCGTCGCGTCGATACAGAACGGCCGCGGAGCCGAGCTGTCTGCCCCGGTCGGCCCGACCTGAGCTTGCTTTTTCGCCTCTCAGACAAGCGTCGTTATCCGAAGCCCGCCGTCGCCGGGGTGTTGGTCGGTGGGCCCTTGTCCGGAGCGGGGTTCTCGGCCGGGCCCGACAACGGCGCCACGATGGCCCCGGTCGGATAGGGACACGTCATCGTGGACGGGACGCACAACGTCACGCTCGTCGGGAAGTCGAACCCGGTCGCCACGGCCACCGGTGCGGAGGGCTGGCCCTTGGTGACGGTGACCTTCATCACCCTTCCTCCGTAGCTCGCCGGCCCGCACCCGGTGAGCAGGCCCTTGCACACCACGTGGATGTCGATGAAATACAGCGTCCCGTCAGGAGCCGCCGCCATGCCGAACGGGTTGTACTGCCCGGGGCTCTTGCCGAGATCCGCGATCGTGGTGCCCGGCACCGTTCCCCGTCCTGGCTCGGGGGCGCCGTCCTTGGTGACCCAGCGGATGGACGGGTCCCCGATGTAGGTGCTGACGGCGAAGCAGTCGCAGGTGGGATCCTTGGCGATCCCGGACGGGAAGGCGAGGTTCTTCACGAAGGCGGACACGTGCACCTTGCTGCGGGGGTAGATCCCACCCGGGCAATCCGACGCGCTGGTGGGCATCGACGAAGCCGCGAAGCGCAGCACGCTCGACGTGCCCACATTGGGGACGAGCATGTCACCGTTGTCGGCCAGCGCCATCATCCCGGGCTGGGCCAGGCCGCCCGAACCGTCGGTGTGGTGGGGACCCGTCCCGCCCGTGGTCGGGCCGTAGACGATGCAGTAGGTCGTGTAGTTGGGCGCGAACCACTCCACCAGCCGTCCGCTGCTCGGGGGCGGGTAGTCCCCCTGCGCGGTAGCGATGTCGTTACCGAAGACGTTGCCCGCCTTGTCGATGGCGCAGCCGGTGTAGGTCTGGTTGTTGTTGAACACGCCGTTGGCGCTCGGCGGCGAGTCACCGCCGATGGTCTCCCCGGGCATCTTGTAGGGGCCCGGCACGTACAGGGTCTGTCCGCTGAACGAGCCGTTGGGCTCGTCGAGCTCCTCGCCGTCGGGGGGCTGCTTGTAGGGCTTGGCACTCCCCAGGTTGTCCTGGTTGGGCTGGGTGGGGTCGTAGCCCCCCACGAAGCGACCGTCGGGAAGCAGACACATCTGGCCGTTGAGGTCCCAGGCGGGAAGCAGCTGGCCCTGGGTCCCCGACGGCATCGACAGGAAGTCCACTTCCTCGTTCTGGTCCCAGTAGATCAGGTAGGCGGCGTTGCCCGGGTTGCCCCCGGCCACGAGCGGCACGGTGTCCCCCGTGGGCGCGCGCCGCCGCCTTGGTCGTGGTGGTCTTGCCGGCGCTCGGCGTCCCCGACGAGCACGCGGCGAGGATCAGCGCGCTCGCCACGAACCCCATGACGGCGCGGCCCCCGTGCCCCGAGCGCGCCCGTCGGCGACCATCGTCATCACGTCTCATGTCACGCTCCCCGCCTCGTCCCGCCGACTGACGCCGACGTCATGGTACGTGGCCGTCGCTGACGGTGCCGGACGCTCTCGAGGCCGGGGGGCCGGGGGAGATTACGGGGGGGGAGATCAGGGCGCGTGGGTGACAGCGGCCCGTGTCCGGGAGGCCAGGGCCCGTATCCGGCGTCGCAGCGCCGACCGGGGCTTCACCGCACCTCGTCCCGGCACCTGGTCCACGGTCACGGTGCCCTGGCACCGCTCGACCAGGAATCGACACAGGTCGGGCATGGACCGGCTCGTCACGGCCGTCCACGAGTGCAGCAGCACGATGGAGTGGGTGGCGCCGAGCCGCTCACGCTCGGCGAGCGCGTCTGCGATCGACGGGACCAACTCGTCGGGATCGGGGAGCGCGAAGTCCTTCACGTCGACGTCCCATCCCACGTGTTGGTACCCGAGCCTCCGCAAGCGCCTGCGGATGCTGCGGCTCTCGGATCCCGCCCCGTAGGGCAACCGGTACCAGGGGCGTGCATCGATGCCGAGCGCGTCCTCGATCTCCTTGTGGCCCCGCGTGACGTCCTCGCGCAGACCCTTCGTCGTCAGGAGCCGGGTGTCGGCGTGGAAGTAGGAGTGGTTCCCCACCAGATGACCGTCAGCAACCATCGTGGAGGCCACCTCGGGATTGGCGGCCAACCACCGTCCCTGCACGAAGAACGTGGCCCGGATCCCGGACTGGCCGAGCGCGGCGAGGATCGCCGTGACCGCGTCGGGGCTCTCGTGACCATGCTGATCGGGATCCTCGACATCGACGGTGACGGCGACCAGCATGGCGCGAATCGACGCTAACAGTCACCGGTCGCTCAGGGGTCCCTTTGGCCGAGGTCCGGGCCGGTAATGTCGGACCCACGCCTTTTTCACGAGCGTTCGAGCTTCGCACCGCATCCGGTCCATGACCACCACCGATCTCCCCACTCGGTTCGTGCGCAACGCAGGGTCGAATTACCTGCTGGCCGTCGTCATGGCCCTGGTGGCGTTGGTCACCACCCCCATCCTGACGGGCCACCTCGGCCCTCAGAAGTACGGCATCTGGATCTTCGTCGGCTCAACCATCGCCTACGTGGAGCTGTTGGACCTCGGGCTCGGCGGCGCCGTGGTCTCGTTCGTGGCACGCCAGGCCGCGGCCGGAGACGACGACGCGCTCGACCGCACCATCAGCACGTCGTTCTTTGTCCTCGTGGGGTTGGGGCTGGCCGCGTTCATCGTCACCGTGGTCGCCAGTCAATTCGTCCCCGACGCCATCCACCTCGACCCCGCGCTGCGGCGCACCACGCGTGAACTGCTGATCATCCTGGGCTTCGACATGGCGGTGTCGTTACCGATGGACATCTTCGGGTGCGGACTCGTCGCCCTGCAGCGCTTCGAGCTGCTCAACCTGAGCATGGTGGGTGTCGTCGTCGCGCAGGCGGTGGCGTGGACCGTCGTCCTCGTCACCGGCGGGAGCCTCGTCGAGCTGGGGTTCGTGACCGTCTCCATCAGCCTGGTCGGCCAGGCCGTCCGGTGGCGGCTCCTGCGCCGGGCCCGCCCCGGGTTGGTGGTGTCGGCCAGGCTCGTGGACCGCAGCGTCCTGCGGTCACTGCGGGCGCCGGCCGGCTGGTTCGCATTGGCGAGCTCGATCGCCGGGTTTCGCGACTATGCCAACGTGCTCGTCCTCAGTGTGGTGAGGAACGTCGCCACGGCGGGAGCCTTTGCGGTCGGGGAGAAGCTCGCCCTTCTGGGGACGAAGCTCGGAACGCCGGTCACGGACCCGTACTTCCCCCACGCGGCGGCGATGGTGGGGTCGGGCGACCGGGCCGGGCTCGGCAGGGTGGCACGCACCGGGACACGGATCGCCACCGGGGTCACCATCCCGTGTTGCCTGGTGGTCGGTGTGCTCGCCCGGCCCGCGCTCGATGCGTGGGTGGGTCCGTCGTTCGTGCGGGCCGCGCCGGTGGTCAGCCTGCTCGCCGTCGCGTTCGGGATCAGCTCCCTCGGCGCAGCCGCGTGCAAGATCGTGAGCGGGTCGGGGGACCAGAAGCTGCTTTCCACGTTGGGTGTCGTCGAAGCCGTGGTGAACATCACGCTCACCGCGGTGTTGGGTTTCTCCTTCGGCCTCACCGGCGTGGCGCTGGCGATGCTCGCCACGGTCGTCGGCATCGAGCTGGCCGTGACGCTTCCCCTGGTGTGTCGGCGCCTGGGCATCAGCACGGCGCAACTGCTGCGCTCGACGTTGCGCGCCCACGCCGTCCCCGTGGTCGTGGCGGGCGCGCTGGGGTGGTACCTCTCGCAAGGCCCGCTCTGGCACTTCGTCACGCATCACGGCCGGCTGGGCAACGTGGTCGTGGTGGCGTGTGCCGGTGCCGTCGTCCTGGCGCTGTATCTCGCCATCTTCGCCGTCACCGGCCTCGACGGCGCCGAGCGGCGGGCGGTGCTCGCCAGCGTCCCCCTGACGCGTCGCCACCGCGCCGCGCCGGGGCGCCCCGGTCGCCGAGGATTCCGCCGCCACCGACGACCGCGTACCGGCGCCCACCCACGGCGCGGGCGAGCCCTGAGGCCGGTCCTCGGCCCTGGGGTCGGGCCCGGCCGGGCGCCGGATCAGGCGCAGGGTGACCGGGCGCAGGGGTGACCGGGCGACAGGGGTGGGCCGGACCTGGCTCAAGGGCGGCTCCCGACCTGTCGAAACCCTCTTACGTAGGCTTCCGCGGACCCGGATGGCCGGGCGTCACCTCATTCGAAGGCGGCTCATGACCGCACAGCAGCAAGACCCGGTCCTCACCGCGGTGGTGTTCGGGTACCGCAACGAAGCGACGATCCTGCGCGCCGTGCGCTCCCTGCTCGAGCAGGAGACCGAGGAGCCCTTCGAGGTCGTCGTGGCCACGTCGGGCGGCGATGGCACCGGTGACCTGGTTCGGGAGCGGTACCCCGAGGTGCGTGTGGCCGAATGGCCGACCCGCCTCTACCCCGGAGGCGTCCGCAATCTCGGCATCCGGATGGCGCGGGGCGAGATCGTGGCCTTCCTCGAGGCCGACTGCGTGGCCTGCCCCGGTTGGGTGACCGGCCGCATCGCGCTGCACCGGGCCGGGCACGGCGCGGTGGCGAGCGCGGTGGCGAGCGACGTGGACCATGGCCGGGCGGCCCGGGCGTGGCTGTACCTCGTCCACCCCTCGCGCCTCGTTGGGCACCCGTCCGGCCCGGCCAGTTCGCACCAGGCCTACGGCCTGTCGTTCACCCGGGAGGTCCTCGACCAGGCCGGGCCGTTCGACGAGACGTTGCGGACCGACGAAGACTCCTTGATGGCCGAACGCCTCGCGTCGCTCGGCATCGAGCCGTGGTTCGATCCCTCGGTCTGTATCGACCATCTCGGGCCCCTCGGCATGCGGACCTTCATCCGCGACCAGTACTCCCGGGGTCGGCTCGACTCGTGGGAGGAGACGCTTCGCCTGCCGGCGGGACGGCTCCGCCGGCGCTTCGAGCCCTCGGGCTGGGCGTGTCCGCCCTTCGTGGTGCTGCGAGCGCTCCAACGTCTGTCGAAGCGTGTGCGGTGGATCGCGGTGGAATGGCACCGGGCCCGTCCCGGCCCGTACCGGGAGCTCATCGTGTTGGCCGTGCCCATGGCGCTGGGCCAACTCGCCTACCAGGCGGGGTGGATCATCGACCAGGTCCGCGTGGTGCGCCGGTCGAAGACCCAGCGACGCGGTGACCTCCCTGTTCCCTTCGGACTCCGTCGTCGCGTCGCCACGACGGGCGAAGCCGTCGTGGCGCTCACCTTGGCGGGTGGCCCTTCGGATCACACGTTGACCGCGCTCGACATGCTGGACGAGCTCGGCGTCCCCGCCGCGTTCTTCGTGACCGGAGAGCAGGCCCGCCGGCGCCCTGCCGTGGTGCGACGGATCGCTGCCGCCGGGCACCTCGTGGGGACCAACGGAGGGAGCGGGCGCCCCTTCACCGACATGGACGACGAGGAGCTCGAACGCGACGTGAAGGAATCGCTCGACGTCATCAGCGCGATCACGGGTTCGACGCCGCGCCACGTCCAGATCCCGTACGGCGCCTACGACCAGCGCGTGGTGTCGGTGCTCCAGAGTCTGGGGCTCGAGATGTGGCTGTGGACCACCCATCCCCGCGACGAGGCCGCGAACTCGAGCGCGCACGACATCGTGTCCCAGACGACCGACGACCTGACCCCGGGGTCGGTGATCCTGTTACACGACGTCGGCTCACCCGAGGGGGTCGAGGCGCTGCCCGACATCGTGGCGATGGCCCGCCAGCGCAGGTTCCGGTTCGTAGCGCTCGACTTCGCCAACGCGGCGGCCCCGAGGACCGCCGCTCACACCGAGACCCAAGAGGCGGATTCAGCCCTGGCCCGGTAGGGAAAGCTCCGGATCAGAGCCCGGTGGGCTCGGGCCCTGGCTCGAATCCTGGCGCCAGGTGACGCACCGGCCGCACCGTGTCGAGGCCCGGCGGGCGCGCCTCAGCGCTGCCAGTACCCGGTCTGACCCGGGTTCTCCACCGGCTTGGGGCCGCCGGGTGCGCCCGGAGGACCCTCGCTCGGCGACGACCTGAGCACGGTCGGTTCCGATACCCGCAACGAGTCGGCGCGCTCGGTGCCGGTTCGACGGCCGTTGGCGACCGGTGCCCGCGGGACGCGCTTGGGGGGAGGCTCGTCGGAGCGACGGGCGCGACCGCGGGCGGAGGCGGAGCGTCGGCGCGTCGGAAGTGCCCGTACCCGTACGTACCATCACGACGGCGGCGATTGAAGCGCACGCGATTGAGCACGATGGCCACGTTGGTGTTGGCGGTGTCGAGGCGCAGCAGGCATTGCTGGAGGCGCTCGGGATTGAAGCGCCGCGCGTCCACCACCACGATGACGAGGTCGACCATGGTGGCGATGAGCACCGTCTCGGCCACACCGATCAGCGGCGGGCAGTCGATGACGGCGGTGTCATGGCGCTCGCGCAGCTGCTCGATCAGCAACGGCAGGTGGGCCGAGACGATGTCCGACGGGTGCCGGTCGATGATGCCGGCGGGAATCACGTCGAGGTACGGGTTGGGGGTCCGCGACGCGTGCGCCAGTGCGTCCTCGGTGCGACGGCTCGTGACGCCGGGCCCGAACGGCACGCCCATCTGGGTGTGCAGCGCGGGCTTGCGCAGGTCGCAGTCGATGGCGGTGACGTGACGGTCCTGGGCGGCGAGCGCCCACGCGATGTTGGTCGACACCGACGTCTTGCCTTCACCGGGGTCGCACGAGGTCACGGCGATCATGGCCGACGCGCCCGCCGGGAGGCTGATGAGCAGGTTGCTCCGCAGCTCCTGGAACGCCTCCATGGCCATGGGCTCGCTGTGCTTCACGAACAGGTCGGTCGGACGCAAGCCCGACGTGGCCACGCGCGGGATCTCCCCGAGCACGGTGGCGCCGATCCGCTCCTTGACCTCGGTGACCCGGCTCAGACGGCGCCGCACCCCGGCCGCCCACATCGCCGCGAAGATCCCGGCGATGACACCGAACGCCGCCGCCCCCAACAGGATGGGGGTGCGCGGGTTCGACGGGGACGTCGGGGGCTCGGCCGGCGACAGCTGCGTTGAGCCTGGTACCCCGACTCGGCCGGTTTGGGTTGATAGGCGATCAGCTCAAGGGCCACGCTGTTGGCGAACTTCGAGGCGGCCACCTTGTTCGTACTGGTGGCTTTGATGGTGACGATGAACGTGCCCGGGTCGATGGTGGCATTCACCGAGGCACCGTCGGACCGGTACGGCTGCGGAACGTTGGCGGTGGCGCGCGCCAGCACCGACGTGCTCGTAGCCTCGGCCGGGAGCTGGGGACCGATGATGGAGATCACCGCCCCCGCGTTGGTTGCCGGTGGCGAAGCCCGCCGCGGGCTGGATCGTCAGGAAGCGTGCTCGCCGCGTACTGCTTGGCAGGCAGGAAGGCGGCGGCGCCCCCGATGACGACGCACACGACGAACGCCGCCAGGGCGACGACGAGATTGTGCCGGACGTCTCTGATGAGCTGTCGGATCTCCATGGTGTCAAATCACCTCGTAGTGGCTGATCGCCTGGTAGTTACGCATGGCGGCGGGGCCGCCCCCTCCCGAGGTCACGGCGCTGCGGAGCATGCCGAGCGACAGCCCGAGCACCGTGGCCAGTCGATAATTCTCGAAGATCGACTCGACCTGACCTTTGGTTATGAGCCCGATGACCACTGTGAACAGAGCGAGGGCGAGCACCGCCACCATGGGATCGGGATGCAGGCGCCAGGTGGAGAACCCGTTCACGAGGGAAACCACGAGGGCCAGCAGGAAGATGCCCAATCCGATGAGGCCCGTCCGCAACCACAGATCGAGGCCGATGTTCTCGGTGAGATCGGTCGTGATGTATTGATTCGGCCCCGTTTGGAAATAACTGTACTCGAAGCCGAGTCCTTGTCCGAGGAGGAGATGCTGCTTGGCGTCGGCGAGGGCGACGGTCCATTTGTTGATCCGGTCTTGTGCGGACTCCTGCTTGGCCTCCGAATTCAAGGTGGCTCCCACGGTGTGGGAGATGGTGGCGGCGAGCGGGCCCGTGACCGATTTCTGGGCGGTGATGGCGGGGATGATCGCCACCCCGAGCACCACCCCGACGACGGCGAGGGCGGCTACGGCGACCTCGCCGGACCGGATGCGCAGGCGCTGGCGGGCTGTGGACCCCATCGCCACGACGACCACCACGACCACCACCGCCAGCAAGGTGAGCAGGACGGCGCGCTGGTAGGCGAAGAAGGCGGTCAACGCCATCGGCACCGTACAGAGAACGTTCAGGCGGCTGCGTTGCTCCTTGCCGAGCTCGAGGAGAAAGCCGATGACCCCGAGGCAGACGAAGATCGTCGCCGCGTCGGTGCCGACCGAGCCGAAGTCGACGAGACGGAGCCCGGGGATGTTGAACGCGAACTCCTTGTGGCCGAACCTGAGCACGAGCAGGATGACCGCCGACAGCGCCGACCAGCGCACCAGTCGTTCGAATCCGCGCCCTTCGAGGAAACGCCGGATAGGCACCCCCGACGCCAGCGCGTAGGCGCCCATGACGTAGATGATCGCCTTGGCCTCGTAGGGGAGCTTCACCGTGCTGTTGTGGCGGAGGATCCCCTCCATCGCCTCGAGCGTCCACCACGCCGCCACCGTGAGCCAGAGCAGGGCGGGCAGCCCGATCCGCTCCGGCCTCCCTTTGATCAGCAGGCGCGCCACGAGCGCCACCGTGATGATCACTTCGGGCAGCCGGAAATTGAGCGTGCCGGTCCCGGGGTGGAAGAGGGTCTGGGGCTCGGTGGTCTGGTTGTCCCACAGACTCGAGTCGATGACGAGGACGGCGAAGAGCAGGAACACCACCCAGTGCTCGCGGGCCGAGCGCTCCCAGCGGAGAAAGACGTACAGGAGCATGAGCGATGCCGCCCCCGCCCCGGCGAGGAGGATGATCTTGTTCACGGCGCCACACTCTGGAGGAGCGGGGCCAGGGCGACGTCCCAGGTGTGGCGGGCCGCCACGGCGTCGTGGCCGGCACGGCCCAGTGCCGCGGCCCGGTCGGGATCGTCGAGCAGGCCGCTGAGCGCCTCGATCATCGCCGTGGGGTCGTCGGCCACCACGACCCCCTCCCCGATCAGGTCTTCGAGCCCGTCCACGGCGACAGAGGTGGCCACGACGGGACGGCCCGCATCGAGTGCCTCGAGGATCTTCAGGCGGGTCCCCCCTCCGGATCGCAGCGGCGCCACCGCCACTCGCGCCTGGGCGAGGTACGGGCGGACGTCGGAAACGGTACCGGAAACCTCGACAGATGAGGACGCGAGGGCCCGCACCGAGGGGGCGGGGTCCCTGCCCGACGAGCAGGAGGCGGGCGTCAGGCGAGCGACGGTGCACCTCGGGCCACACTTCGCCCGCGAACCACAGCGCGGCGTCGACGTTGGGCGCCCATCCCATCGTGGCCACGAAGGCGGCCGTGGGAGTCGGCGCGGGCGGGGGCGGTCCCAACGGGTCGGGATCCCGGCCGTTGGGACAGACGAGGACGTTGCCGACGCCGGCGGGCAGGCGGTGGCGTTCTTTGTCGCTCACCACCACGACGGTGTCGAAGGTGGGCACGAGGGCCCGCTCCATGGCGCCGAGCGCGGCGGCCTCGGCGTGGGCGAGAATCCCGGCCGGCCCCGTGCCGACCCGGGCGTAGCTGCGCATGAGGGCGGACTCCACGTTGTGCAGGTCGAGGACGCGCCGGGTCGCAGCCACGCCACGCGCCAGCGGCACCATCTGGAGGTACTCCACCTGGAGGAGATCGACCGGAGCCTCGGTGGCGGCCCGGTGCACCTCGTCGACGAGCTCGGCGCTGTAGAAGCGACCCGCCGAGACACTGCGGGTCCGCAACGCGCCGCGCCCGGCGCGCAGCGCGGTGGGTCGCCAGGGAACGCTGCGCACGTCGATGCCGAGTCGCTTGAGTCCCGCCACGTCGCCGTCGCCGTCGTCATAGGCGCACAACACGACCTCGGCGCCTCGGGCCAGACGCGTGGCGAGCGCGAGGGCGCGTTGTTTCCCCCCGTCGTTGTCGGGGAGGGGCACGAACTTCGTGACCATGAGCACTCTCATGGCGCACCTACCGCCTGGCGGTACATCTCGGCCACCACGTCGGCACGAGCCTCGATACCGCGCCCCTGGGCGGTGACGCGGCCCCGCTCGGCGAGCTTGGCACGCCACTCGGGATCGGTGACGAGACGATCGAGCGCCTTGGCCAGTGCGTCGGCGTCCCCGCTCGGGACGAGCAATCCGTTGTCGCCGTCGAAGACGAAGTCGGGTATGCCACCGGCGCGAGTCCCGATGACGGCCACGCCCGACGCCTGGGCCTCGAGGACACTGAGGCCGAACGGTTCGGCCACCGACGCGTTCACGAGGACGTCGAGGGCGCGCAGCGTGCCGGGAACGTCGTTGGTGCGGCCGACGAAGCGCACCCGGTCACCGAGAGTGCGTTCGGCCTCGGCCCGCACCCGCTCGGGATAGCCGTCGGGAGCGAGGCCCGGGCTTCCCACCACCACCAGATGGGCATGAGCCGCCGCGCCCTGCAAGAGGCCCATGGCCCTGACGAGCACGTCGACGCCCTTTTCGGGGTCGATCCGACCCACGATCCCGACCAGTGGGGCCGCGCTCGTCGGAGGTGAGATGCCGGCGCACCTGCGCGGAGACGGGCCCGGGCCGAAGCGGTCGAGGTCGACCGACAACGGCACGATGCGGACACGCTCCGGCGCCGCGGGGGCCGATGATGTCGGCGACGGCCTGGCTGATGGCGACGGCATTGGTCGACAGGGCCGCCGCGGCGGTCAGCACCTTGCGCCCGAGCCCGGGACGGACGAGGTCGTAGAGCTCGATGATCGAGGGGCGCCGGGCCAGACGACCGGCGAGGGCGCTGTCGAGGTGGGCCCAGAGGCTGTTGGAATGCACGAGATCGAAGCCCCGGGCGGTGCGGGCGATCATGCGCACCGACCGCGCCGTGGTGACGAGCTCCCGCGCGAACTGCGCGGGCGAGGGACGGCTCTGGGCGTCGGCGGCGCGCAGCCCGAGATGATCCGGGAACGCCAACCCGATGAAGGGCAGATCCGAGGCGCCGCCAGTGCTCTTCGAGGTCGCCCCCGGGAGGCGACGCCAGGGTGAGGTCGATGCCGCGCTCGGCCAGCGGGTGGGCCAGCGCCATGGTGGCGAGCTCGGCCCCCCACACCTGTCGGGAGTAGCTCACCTCGAGGACGCGCAGTCGCGTCGGGTCCTTGTCGCTCACGGATGCGTCTCTCAGCGCCGGACGGTCGTCCAGCGAGTGGGCCGGTCACCGCGCAGGTAGCGCACGATCCCGCCCAGGGCGACGGCCTGCAGGAACACGCCCTGGCCGAGCCCGTCAGCGATGCGCCGGGTCAGCGCCGCGCCGGATGACGACGACCCCGGTGCGACCGGCCCTCCAGGCGCGACTGGCGGGGCCGCCCCGGCCTTCTCCGACGCCCCCTGACGCGCGATGGCCGCGACACCGACGACATGGCCGAGGAGGAACAGCTTCGCCACGCGGCTCGAGCGGGCCCGGCGCACCGCAATGGACAGGAGCGCGACGTGCGCCAGCGGCGACACCGTGTAGCGGGCCAGGCGATGGCCCCAGATCTCGGCCGCCACCAACCCGCCCTCGGGCCCGAGCTGCGAGCGGCGGCGCTCGAAGACGTGGAGGGCGCAGGCAACGCTGCGGGTACGGCGCTCCCACTGCTGTCGCAGCGTGTGCACGGGCGGTTCGAACGCCTTGGCGCTCGGGCTCGTAGGCGATCGTGTAGCCGCGTTGGGAGAGGTCGAGCGCGATCCACAGGTCGTCGATGGAGATATCGGCAGGGGATAGGTCGCCAGGCGTCGGTGCGCACCGCGGCGAGCTCGCCGACGAGCCCGATGGTGGTGCCGAGCCGCCACTCGCGCTGCTTGAGCCAGGACTCGAAACGCCAGTAGAGGTCCTCGCCGCCACCGTCGGCTTCCACCTTCTCGCCGGCCACGGCACCGACACGCGGATCGTTGAAGTGCCGCACCAACACCGCGATGGCACCGGGGGAAAGGTGGTTGTTGGCATCGGTGAGGACGACGACGGGCGCGGTGACCTTGGAGAACCCGAGGTTGATGGCCTGCGCCTTGCCGAGCCGGTCGTCGGCGGTAACGACGATGGCGCCGGCGTGCTCGGCGCGCGCCGCGGTCTCGACGTCGGCATCGGCCACCACCATGACGTCGAGCGGGCCGGGGTAGCCGTTGGCGAGGACGTCGCGCACCTTGGGCCCGATCGTTTCGGCTTCGGCGTAGGCGGCGACGAGCACGGTGACGGCGGGCCACTGCTCAGGATCCGACACAGCCGGCGGTGCGTGGCGCCGGGACGCCGCCGCCAACCACGCCGGGTACAGCACGTGTCCGGTCGAGGCGGCCGCAACGAGGGCGCCGATTCTCAGACCGGTTCGTCGGACCATGCCTAATAGTCTCGTCGTGTTCGAGGTCGCTCTGTAGGACTCACCAGCGCGCCTGCCCGGCCGAAAACCGCCGATCACCGCCACGTTCGCGCCCACCGTGGCCACGCTCATGCCACGCCTCGCGCTCGTCGGTCGAGGACCTGGCGGTAGACCCCCAACGTCGCCCGGGCGGTGCCGCGGCCCGTGGGCCTGGCCGGACGGGGCAACGGGTCGGTGCTCAGGGCCCGCACCAGGGCTTGTGCCCATGCGTCGGCGTCGAGAGGGACCACGGCGCCGGCTCCGGTCCGGACGACCTCCTCGGCCAGCGGGGGTGATGCCAGGACGGGCGTCCCCGCCGCCAGGCCCCGGTGCAGCACCCCCGAATGCGACCCCACGGCGTAGGGGAGCACGAGGACGTCGGCCGCGGCCGCCCACAGGTCGAGGTCCTCCTCGGGCACGAATCCTCGCCGTACCTCCACCCCGGAGCACGCCTCCAAGAGGGTCAGGTCGGCCGATTCATAGGCCTCCCCCACGACGAGGAGCCTAGACCCGGGTAGGGCGGCGGCCACCTGGGGCCAGGCGCGGGCCAACAACCCGATGCCCTTGTAGGCCCGGACCTGGCCGAGCAGGAGGGCGGTGGGAACGGCACCGAGCCCGAGCTTGGTCCTGGCCTCGGCGCGCCCGATGGCCGGGCCCCCGAGGGGCAGGTCGACGGGGACCACGTGGACGGCCACGCCCGGAGCGCTGGCTTCGACGAAACGGCGCGGCTCCTCCCCGTGGATGATGAGGGCGTCCGCCGCCCGCCAGCGCCGCGCCTGGTCGGCAGCGGCGCGCACCCCACCCTCGAGGGGCACAGGGTCGTGGATCGTGAGGACCACGGGGAACCGCCGCGAGATCCGGCCGAGCGCCAGGGCATCGAGCCCGGGCACCACCTCGGTCTGGAAATGGACCACCGCGGGCGCGGCCCGGGAGACGGCCCTGAGCAGAGCCACCGCAGCCGGGGCGACCTCGCCCAGGCGCATCGCGTAGAGCCGGGCCTTGCCCATGGCGTCCACATCAGGCCCCCACCGTGGGCCTCGGAGCACGAGGTCGGGATCGCCGACCCCGGCCGGCGCGGCCAGCGCCACCTCGGCGTGCTCAGCCTGGAGCGCCTCCCGCAGGCAACGGGTGTAGCGGGCGATGCCGCCGCGGTCCGAGGCGTCGACGAGCAGGACGCGCAACCCGGCGTCGGGCGCGACCGCAGGAGACGGTGGTGCTGATGGCGTGGCGTCGCTGTCGTCAGGAAGCGGATGAGCAGTCATGGGCGAGCGGGGACATCAACGGGAATGGAGCCAAACACAACGACAAGAAAGATCATCGCCGGGCCGCCTGGAGGCGACCCGGCGTCACTCCCGCGCGTGAGCGGACGTGAGCATGACGATCACCCGATCGATGAGGCTTCTTTCGCGCCGGGTGTCACGGTGCTCGATTTCCACGGTGCCGATTTCCACGGTGCCACTGTGCGTCGACTCGTCGATCCGGTGGATACGCAGCACCGGTGCAGGTTCGGAACGACCGGTCTCGCCGCTCGGCTCGAACGTGTTGCGGATGACAGCGGTGAAGGTCTGGAACAGGATCACGACGTCGCGCCACAGGGACCAGTTCTCGATGTACTGGTTGTCGAGTCGGGCCCGCTCGTCGATCGAGGTGTCACCACGGAGACCGTGCACCTGGGCCAGGCCCGTGAGCCCGACCGGTACCCGGTGGCGGTCGTCGTAGCGGGGCACGTCGACCTTGAACTGCTCGACGAAGAACGGCCGCTCGGGACGGGGACCGACGAGGGACATGTCCCCCTTCAAGATGTTCCAGAGCTGGGGAAGTTCGTCCAACCCGGTGACCCGGAGGATGTGCCCGATCTTCGTGATCGAGTCGTTGGTGGGATTCCATTCCACGTCCGAGCGTGAGTTGACCCGCATGGACCGGAACTTGAGGACGTCGACGATGACACCGCGCTCACCCACCCGCTGCTGACGGAAGTGGACCGGGCCCGGGCTGGTCAGCTTCACCACCGCGGCGATCGCCGCGTAGAAAGGAGACACCACCAGGAGGGCGACGGCAGCCACCGTGGCGTCGAAGACACGCTTGACGATGCGGGCGTTGCGGCGCAGCAGCGACCGGCGGAGGCGCAGCAGGGGGTAGCCCCACACGTCGTCCACGTTGCGGCTGTTCATGGCCGTGGCCAGCTCGAAGAACCGGGGCAGCACGTGGATCTCGACCGAGGCGTCCTCGCAGGCCCGGAAGACATCGACCATGTCCGATTCGCGCGTCACACCGAAGGCGACGACAACACGGTCGATCCTCTCCTCCGACAGCACCATGCGGAGCATGCCCACGCCTCCGAAGAGCGGCAGGGGCAGGCCGGCACTGTCGACCTCGTCGAGGAAGCCGACGGGGCGCAGGCCGTACTCGGGGTGCTCGTCGAGCGTCGATGCCATCTTGGCGCTGACATCGCCGGCCCCGACGAACAGGGTCCGCTGTGCGAACCAGCCGCGGGTCCGCAACAGGCGCACGACCCAGTAGGTGGCGCACCGGGCCACGACCACGGCACCGGCGACGATTCCCCCGGTCACGAGCAGACGGCCCGTCGACGGCCCGGGAACCTTGGCCAGCGCCAACACGATGAACGGGGCCAGGGCACATGCCACGATCGAGCCCGCCTCGCGGGCCACGCTCAGCGTGATCCGAGGACGGTAATGACCGGTGAGCGCCAGCGCGCTCACGACCGCCGCCATCGCCACCCACATCCACCACGTCGCGAGCGAGAGGCCCACAGCGGCCACCACCACGACGAGGAGAACGACATCGGAGAGGGCCACGACCTTCATGGCGGCCCTCGCCGTGGCCCGGGTCTGGAGAGGCACGGCCCGCGCGCTGCGCTGGGCCGGCCTCGTATTGACCCAGGACTGGTAGTTCAGTCCGACGGACATCGCTCTACGAGCTTCTGGTCGATTGCGTGAGAAACGGGAAGGCTGACTACGCCGTGACCCGGCGCACCCGACGGCTGCGGCGCACCATGAGGCCGCCGACCATGAGGGCGCCGGCACCGACTGCCGCCATCTCCTCGATGTCAGCACCGGTGAACGGCAGCGTGCTAGCTCCCTGCGTCTGCGCGATCGGCGCCGGCTCTGTCACCGGCGTGGTCACGGTCGCCGTGGTCACCGGCGGGCTCGTGATGGCCGTCGTGCAACCCGTGTAACACGTCGAAGGGGCGGTGTCGGCAAATGCCGCTGCTGCCGGGACCGCCGCCACACCCAACGTGGCCAGGGTCAAACCCAGTCCCAGCCCGAGAAGTTTGCTTTTCATTTCGCTTTTCAACCCTTCGCCCCGCAGCGGCCTCGCCGCCGCATCCTGATTGCCCGGTCAAAGACTCCTGCCACACTCCGTGACCGAAATCTACTCGCCCCATCTTCAGCACCGGCGGAGTGTCCCGCCACCGCCGACCTGCACCTACACCCTGCCCCACCGGTGTGATACCCAACTGCGGGCACTTCCGTTCAGGACATTTCGCCCACACCACTCCGTGAGCGACTTACAACGGATTGTCACGGATCCGCATCGACAGAGACCCTATGGAGAGTCAACATTCGGTCAACTGGATACGGGGCCAGGGGCCCTAATCCCCTGGTGGCGGGCGTGCTCCGCCGGAGCGGTCTCACCCCCTCGAGCCCCGTACGGCCAGTCTCCCAGGTCCGGGCGGACAGCGCGGAGCCGTTCCCAGGACCGGCCGAAACCGTCACCAGGACAGGGTGAAGGGGGTGGCGTCGGTCTCGGTGGTGCCCCGGTAGTGCCAGGTCACGGGGGTCAGGCGCGCCGTCGGGACCACGCTGATCTCCCCTGTGTGCTGGGGCAGGGTGAATCGGATCACGACGTCCTCGGCCTTGCCGGCCTTGAGGTCGACGGGGGTGGCGATGACCCAGGTGGGGCCCTCCGCACCCAGGGCGTCGAGCATGGGGTTGCCGTCGATGCGGGGCACCGAGGCGTAGCCGGGGACGTTCACCGCCAGGAGGCCCAGGTACTCCCCGTAGACGGTCCCGATCCCCGGGTAGGGCCCGGCGATGAACTGGGACTGCCCGGGCGGGGTGTTGTTGTGGAGGTGGACGGTCAGGGTGGCCATGGTGCGGGCCCCCTGGGTGTGCAGGTCCAGATCGCTCTGCACCGACAGGTACTGGTCGAGCTTGTTCGCCCCCCGGTTGACGACGGCGGTCAACATCGAGTCGGGTGACAGCTGGCCCGCCACCCCGGCCTGCACCCAGTCCGCCTCCGCCTGGGGCTGCGCCGACCACATGAGCAGGTGCCGACCCTGGGTCGCCGTGGTCATGGCCGTGGCCAAGGACTTGAGGTTCAGCGACTCGCTCTCCAGGCTGGCGAGCGCCGCCTTGGCCAGGGACCCCAGCTGGTCCTCCCGCCCCCCTTCGGCCCGGGCCTGCGCGGCGGTGGGTTGGTCGACGAGGCCCTTGTACTGGTCGTGGGTGAGGAGCTGCACCACGTTGTCGGCGCTCACGACGGTGCCGTTGCTCAAGGTGACGGGCCCGGTCACGAGCAGGATCTGGTGCAGCGTCTCGATGTCGACGGCGATCACGCCGTCGACGTGCTGGCCCGTCTCGGCATCCCACATCTGCGCCGCCAGAGGGCCGTTGACGTCGAACTGGGGGGTGAACCCGAGATTCCTCCAGTCCTGCCCGGGCTTCAGCCATCCCCACCGGGCCTCGAGGTCACCGGTGGCGGTCACCTTGCCGGGCGCCACCGGGATGTTGACCGTCTGGTTGAGGTTGGACAAGACCAGGTGGCCGTCATGGGTGGCGAGCGCGCCGACCTCGAGGAAGTTTCCCGACCCGGCCCGCATCTCGGCGTTGTTGGCCATGAGGAGCAGATAGGTCTGGGGCCCCTTCAGGATGGTGGCCATCGTGGACGCCACCCCGGCGGCGTGTTGCAGTCGGGAGCGCACGTCGGCGAGGTCGCGCACGAAGGTGTTGCGCTTCGACGCCAGGGGCGCCACGAGAGCGTCCGCCGGTCCGGTGTCGATGCGTCCCAAGGACCGCATCAGCACGCGCCGCCAGTGCGGCCAGCTTGGCCAGTTCCACCACCCGCGCCGTTCCACTGCTGTGCGAGGACTCCAACACCGAGTGGGCCTGGTCGATGGCGCCGGCGCCGATGCTGGCGACCTGGCCCGCCGCCGACGACAGGTCCTGCATGGAGCGCAGCTGCCTCCCGACCACGGGCACGATGTCGAGCGGAGCCAGGAGCGGCGAGTGCAAGAGGCCGCCGGCCGCATTGAACTCCCGGACGGCGTCGTGCAGGGGAGCGGTGGCCGAGCGGTCGACGACATCGGATGCGCTGAGATGCGACCGCACCTGGTTCACGTCCGCCATGCCGTGACTGGCGTGCACGAGGCCCAGGGCGATCACCACCGCCGCCGACGCGAGCCACAACACCACCACCGCGACGACGATCCACACGATGCGTCGTCGGCGTCGACGCGGCCGGTTGCGAGCGGCGTGGCGGGGCGGGGCGGGAATGTCCGCCGAGCCCGACGCCTCGGGAATGGCAGCCGGCGTACCGGACGGATCGTCGGGGTCGCTCACCCTGGCAGCGTTCGGATCCCGCGCCGCACCCACAGCAGCGAGGCGGCCTCGTCGACCAGGGTGCCGAGCTCGCGCGCCGTCTTGCGGTACCCGGCGATGGGACCGCCGATCGGGTCGGCCACGTCGTCGCCCGGTGCACTACCCACGAGGTCGGTTCGTTGGCGTCCCCGATGGAGTCGGTCGAGCCACGAACCGAGCGCTTCGTCGGCACCGCGCCCGCCCACCGCCTCGCCCCGACGCACGAACTCCTTCAGCATGAACGTGCGGCCCCACGCGTTGCCGTCGAGGAGCACGACCTCGCGGGCATGACGGCGCCCCATGGCCAGCACCACGTCCGAAGCCGCCACGAGCTCGGGCGAGACCTGCGTGCTGCGGTGTCGGGAGAGGTCGATGCCCACTTCCGCCATGACCGTGACGACTTCGGGAGGAGACGCATACCCGCCTTGGAGAAGGCCCGCCGACGCCACCGTCACCGCCTCGGGAGCATCGTCCCCGCCCACCAGGGCGAGCCGGCCGAAGAGCGCCGCCGCCATAGGCGACCTGCACATGTTGGCCGTGCATACGAAGAGGACCTGCACCAGCTGAGTGTATCCAAGCCATGACGATCCGAACGGGGCACGCGTGGGTAGTGTCGAAGAGGTGCGACGGGGGCTCATCACCGGCGTACTGGGCCGGATCCTCCTGGGTGGAGGTGTGCTCATCCTCCTCTTCGTCGCGTACCAGCTGTGGGGAACGGGCATCGTCGAGTCCCACAGCCAGGCCCAGCTCCGCCAGCGTCTCGACGCGCAGCTGCATCGCGCCGAGCAGCACCCGTCGACGACCACGACGACGACACCGGGATCGGGTGATCAGGCCACGGTGGGACCGACGATCGCGGCGCCCAACGACGGCAACCCCGTCGGGCTGCTCACCATCGCCAAGATCGGCCTCACCAAGGTCATCGTGCCAGGGCACGTCCACGAGCGATCTGCGCCAGGGACCGGGGCACTACCCCGGCACGCCCCTGCCCGGCGAGCTGGGCAACGCCGCCATCGCCGGACACCGCACCACCTACGGCGCGCCGTTCTACGACCTCGACAAGCTCGCTCGGGGCGACCCCATCGTGGTCAAGACGATCCAGGGCACGTTCACCTATCACGTCACCACCACGTTGATCGTGAGTCCCGCCGACACGTCGGTGGTCGACAACACGCCTACGGCCGAGCTGACGCTCACCACCTGCAATCCGCGCTTCAGCGCGTCGCAGCGCCTCGTCGTCCACGCCACGCTGGCCGGCCCCGCCGCGCCCACCGCCCCTCCGCCCAAGGCGGCGCCGCGCTCGGAGTCGGCGGCCTCGACCGACGACCTCGCCGGAGGTCAGGGTGACTGGACGCCGGCGTTGGAGCAGGGCCTGTTGACCGCGCTCGTGATCACCGCCGTGTTCGTCGTGGCGCGACGGCGGCGCACGCGTGCGCAGCGGTGGTCCGTCTACGCGGTAGGGGGTGCCGTGTCGCTCGTGGTGCTCTTCTTCTTCTTCGGTGCCGTGAGCCCGTTGCTGCCCGCCAGTTTCTGAGCGGCGAGGACGGTCACGTCGTCATCGCCGCCGTCGGTCGCGCACCACCCGTCGTCGGGGGTGTAGCGCTTCACGACCTTGGCGGGCGAGCCCACCGCCACGCAGTGGTCGGGAAGGACACCGGTGACGACCGAGCCCGCCCCCACCGCCACGTTGCGCCCGATGTGGCTCCCGGGCAGCACCACCACTCCCGTCCCCAGCCAACTGCCCGACCCGATGTGCACGCTCGACTCGACCGGCCATTGCGCACCGATGGGCACGTCGGGATCGCTGTAGACGTGGTTCTGGTCGGTGATGTAGACGTAGGGCCCCGTCTGGATGTCGTCACCGATCTCGACGCAGAAGTGGCCCACGATGTGGCTGCCCCGTCCGATGAGGGTGCGGTCGCCGATCGACACGACGGGATCGCTCACCATCTGCTGGCCCGGAGCCATCCCCGCCGACAGCGACACGTAGGGGCCGATCATGGTGTTGCTCCCGATCCGGATCCAGCCCTCGTTGAAGATGGCGCCGGGGGGAAAGGCGATCAGACTGCCTTCCCCGAAGGCGCCGAAGCGCCGGGCGAGCGGATGGCCGGGCCCGACGGCGCCGAGGTCACAGACCCAGCGCCATCCGATGTCGATGGCGGTCGAGGCCAGGCGGCGGGCCCACGGCGGCACCTGACGGGGCGACGGCACGCGCCGAAACTAACCGGTGGCACCGCGAGCCGCCCATCGACGCCTTAGTCGGCGCGCCGGTAACAGAAGATCTCGGTCGTGTACGGCAACGACAACGGGGACGGGTAGCGCCGGGCCTCGGCCCGGACATCGTCGAGGAGCCGCTCGCGACCTGTGGGGTCCATGCCTGCCACGAAGCTCACCGACGCCACGCGCCCGGCCACCCCGTCGACATCGAGGGTCTGGTGCCACGGCGCTCGGAACTGCGCGTCGGGGACGAAACGAGGCGCGGCGGCGCCGACGTCGTCGAGGACGCGTCGCCACTCACCCGACGTGCCCCGACGGCGTGTCGCCCTGCAGGGGTGCCATGAGCCGATGCAGCGCGGCCTGCAGAGGATCGGAGAGGTCGCGCCGGTTCCACACCACGGCCAGACGCGAGCCCCGACGCAGGACGCGGTGCATCTCGTCGACGGCGCGACCGGTGGCGAACCAGTGCAGCGCCTGGGCCACGGTGAGAGCGTCGACGGTCCGCGACCCGAGCGGGATGGCCTGGGCCACGCCCGCCACCACTACCGCACCGGGCACCGCGCCGGCGAGGGTCAGCCGCATGCCCTCGACCGGCTCGACGGCGATGACCTCGGCGCCCGATGCCACGAGGCCGCGGGTGAGCTTGCCCGTGCCGGCGGCGAGGTCGAGCACCCGTCGTCCCGGTCCCAGGGCCAGGCGCTCGCCCAGCCAGGACAGGGCCTCGGGCGGGTAGTCGGGTCGGGCCCGTTCGTAGACCGACGCCGCGCCCGAGAAGGCCGTGGCGGCGCGGTGCACACCGGCGGTGCCCATGAGCGCCGTCATAGTGCCCATTCCCGGGACCGAACCAGTCGAGCGGTAGCCTCGGCGCTGATCCACCTTCGGCCGTGGCGCCGAGGCCGGTCAGAAAACGGACCGCCGGCGACGGTCGAGATCCCGATCCCCCCTCGGGATCGCAGGAGGAGCGCATGCCCGACGACATCACCCCCGAACCGACCGACGACGTCCCCACCGGGGGCACGCCGCAGGACCCCGGGGGTCCCGAGTCCTGGGACACCGCTACCCAGGCCAACCCGGCCGCGACTCCCGCCGGCGATCTCACCCAGTCGATCCCGGCCGACACCACCCGGTCGATGGCCGGCGTCACGCCGCCGACGGGGACCCCTGTCACCGCTGCGGCCGGTGCCGGTGCCGGGGCCGGTGCCGGTGCCGCCGGGGGGGCCGGAGGCGGTCGCACCCGCACCTCGGCCCAGCGCGCCTGGATGATCGCCGTGATCGCCGCCGCCGTCCTGGTCCTCGGGGCCGGCATCGCCCTGGCGGCGACGTCGGGGGGAGGAAAGAAGAAGGCCTCCCCCTGCGGCTGCCCCGAACATCCCGGGCCCGACGACCACGGCCGCGGGCGGACCCGTGTGCCCGCTCACCGGGCTCGCTCCCGCCGGCGGCGCCGTGCCGCGGCGACCGGCCCTGGCCGTCAAGGTGGACAACTACCCCGACGCCCGGCCGCAGTCGGGCCTCGACCAGGCCGACATCGTCTTCGAAGAGCCGGTGGAAGGTGGGATCACGCGCTTCGCGGCGGTATTCCAGTGCCAGAGCCCGGCCGCTGATCGGGCCCATTCGCTCGGCTCGAGCCGTCGACCTGCAGATCCTCGACCAGCTCAGCAAGCCCATCCTCGTCCACGTCGGGGGGATCAACCCCGTCCTCAACATCCTGCAGAACGGCAACCTGACCGACTTCGACCTCCGTACCCACGGCGCGATCGTCCAAAAGGTGCCGGGCCGCGTGGCCCCGTACGACACCTACATCTCCGCCGCGGCGGGATGGGGGCTCGAGCCCGGCGACACCACCCCCCCGGCGCCCCTGTTCACCTACTCCTCGACGGCGCCGACGGGCACGGCCGTCACCTCGGTCCACATTCCGTTCACCGCCACCAACAACACGTTGTGGACGTGGAGCGCGTCGAGCGGGCGTTGGCTGTTGTCCTACAGCGGCAGGCCCGCCACGATCGCCAGCGGGGGACAGATCGCGACGACCAACATCGTGATCCAGACCGTGCACGTCACGTACGGACCATGGCTCGAGAACAGCGAAGGTGGCCTCGAGGTGCAGTCGCAGATGGTCGGGAGTGGCCCCCTCACCGTGCTGCGTAACGGCGTTGCCGTCACCGGCACGTGGAAGCGCGCCGCGCTGAACGATCCGACGACGCTGACCGCGTCCGACGGCTCGACCATCGCCCTGCAGCCGGGACAGACCTGGGTCGAGATCGTGCCCTCCACGGTGGCTGTCACGACGACGGGACCGGGCTCCGCTTCCACGACGAGCCCGTAGCTCGGGGGCGCGTCGAGGCGCGACCTGAGTCGGGACGTGCAACGGGCCGAGCCGCCCGACGGCAACCCGGCCCGCGACGTCGGCGACGAGCGTGGCGTCAGTCCTTCGTGGCGGCGGGAACGCTCTCGCTCTCTTCGATCGCACCCACCGTCGCCCCCGCGGGGAGCACGGTGGCGGCTAGTTGCGAGCGAATGCGCTCGTTGATCTCGATCATCAGCTCGGGCGTCTCCACCAGGAACTGCTTGGCGTTCTCGCGCCCCTGGCCGAGTTGCTCACCCTCGTAGGTGAACCACGCGCCGGACTTCTTGATGAGGCCGAGCTCCACCCCCACGTCGAGGAGCGAGCCCTCCCGGCTGATGCCCCGGCCGTACATGATGTCGAACTCGGCCTGCTTGAACGGCGAGCTGACCTTGTTCTTGACGACCTTCACCCGGGTGCGGCTGCCCACGACCTCCGCACCGTCCTTGATCTGCTCGATCCGGCGGATGTCGAGGCGCACCGAGGAATAGAACTTGAGGGCCCGTCCGCCCGAGGTGACCTCGGGTGACCCGTACATCACGCCGATCTTCTCGCGCAGTTGGTTGATGAAGACGCAGATGGTGTTGGACTTCGACAGCGTGCCGGTGATCTTGCGCAGCGCCTGGGACATGAGCCGGGCCTGCAGCCCGGGGTGGCTGTCCCCCATCTCCCCCTCGATCTCGGCCCGCGGCGTGAGGGCCGCCACCGAGTCGATGACGAGAACGTCGAGCGCACCCGAGCGGATGAGCATGTCGGCGATCTCGAGGGCCTGCTCCCCGGTGTCGGGCTGGGAGATGAGCAGGTCGTCGACGTTCACGCCGATGGCGCCGGCGTACACCGGGTCCATGGCGTGCTCGGCGTCGATGTAGGCGCAGATCCCGCCGTTGCGCTGGGCCTCGGCTACCACGTGCATGGCGAGGGTCGACTTACCCGACGACTCGGGGCCGTAGATCTCGACGATGCGTCCCCGGGGGAGGCCGCCGATCCCGAGGGCGAGGTCGAGCGCCAATGCCCCGGTGGAGATCGACTCGATCTCGAGGTTGAGGTTCTCCCCCATCCGCATGACCGAGCCCTTGCCGAATTGCTTTTCGATCTGGCCCAGTGCCATGTCGAGCGCCTTGTCACGTTCCATGTGTCCGATGCCTCTCTTCGCTTGATTGAACCGGCTACGTCGCTCCGACCGACTGACCCGACCGACCCTACGAACGGGGTGTGACATCCCTCGGCTGTGGCCCCCGAATGTCAGTAGTGTAGTTACGAACACCTGTTCGGTGGGGGATTTTTGGCGTTTTGGCGGCGAGACCCCGCCGTGCCCGGCCGCGGCGCCAGCCCGGGCTCGGGCCGGGGTCAGGGTGCCGGCGCGGTCGCGTCGTCGAGGGCGACGGTGGCGAGCGTCTCGTAGCGCGCTCCGCCGGCACCGAGGTCCGAGGACACCAATTCGAACGCCCGCACGCGCCACGTGGCGGCGAGCGACGCCCCGGCCAGGCTGGCGGGGCCCGGCTGTCGGCGCGCCCGCGCCAGCGTGACATGCCCGGAGAACCGGCGATCATCGGGTTCGCCCCACGCCGAGGTGACCGCCCCCACCTCGCCGGCCAGCACGTCGAGGCCGGCGACGGGGACCTGGAGCACCTGGCGTCCGGGGAACCAGGCCGTGGTGGGCCCGAGAACGGCCCGGACCTCGGTCCCACCGCCGGCGCGCAGACGTCCGGGGACGGCCCGCAACGCGTCGGCGACCGGGGCCGGGTCTTCGACCTCCCCCAAGAAGCGCACCGTGACGTGCCACTGCGGCTCCGACGTCCACCGCACCCCCTTCACGTCGGGGCGGTCGATGCCGAGCAACAGCTCGAGCACACTCTCGGGGGGCCACACCGCTACGAACAGGCGCACACCGTCCAGTGTGCCCGCGTGCCGGGTGCTTGCTCGTGCGGTGGACCCCATGGGGTGCATGCGCCAGGATCGCGGTCATGGGCGTCCCCGGCATCGAAGCGGTGCAAGGTGACATCACCGCGCAGAACACCGACGCCGTCGTGAACGCCGCCAACCGACAGCTCGCCGGGGGCGGTGGCGTCGACGGCGCCATCCACCGCGCCGCCGGGGCGGCCGTCCTGCACGCGGCCTGTGCCGCCCTCGGAGGGTGCGAGCCCGGCGACGCCAAGGCCACGGCCGGGTTCGGGTTGTCGGCCCGCTGGATCATCCACACCGTCGGCCCGGTGTGGGGCGGCGGCACGCGCCGTGAGGCCGAGATCCTCGCCTCGTGCTACCGGCGCTCGCTCGAGGTGGCCGACGGCCTCGGCGCCCGGTCGGTGGCGTTTCCCGCCATCTCCACCGGTGTGTACGGGTACCCACCCGACCTGGCAGCCGGGGTGGCGATTGCCACCGTCACTGCCTGCGAGACACAGGTGCAGCTGGTGCGGCTCGTGGCCTTCGACCGCCCCACCTATGACCTGTACCGGTTGTTACTGCCTGCATGAATCCCGCCCGACCGGGACGTTTTCGTCATGTATACGAAAATCTAGCCATTTATAGCCAAATCCCTATACATCCCTGATTTATAGCCATATTCATAGAAATGGCTATAAACTGCTATACTTCCGCCGTGGATCAGGTGCTAAATCCCTACAATCCCGGCGCGGGAACCCGGCCTCCGGCGCTCGTGGGCCGAGATGCCGAAATCGACGCAATGGACGTGACGCTCCAGCGGCTCCTCCAGGGCAGCAACGGGCGGAGCCAACTCCTCACCGGACTGCGCGGAGTCGGCAAGACGGTGTTACTCAATGAGTTCGAGGACCTGGCCGAAGCCCGTGGGTATTTCCACGAACACATCGAAATCTCGGAGGACGGCAACCTGGCTCCCGCGCTTGCCTCTGCATTGCGCCGTGTCCTGCTGGCAATGGAGGCCAAGCGCCGCATCGGCGAAATGGCACGTCGGGCACTCGGGGTCGTGAAGGCCTTCTCCCTTCGGATTCCCGACGGACCTGAGTTGAGCATTGATGTTGACGCTGTCTTCGGTCCGGCTGACTCAGGCGATCTGGCCACCGACCTAGCCGGTCTCTTCGTCGAGGTCGGCGAGGTCGCGCAAGCCCATCAAACAGGCATCATGCTGACGATCGACGAACTCCACTATGTCGATCTCCCGACGTTTACAGCATTGATCGTGGGACTGCATCGCGCAGCACAACGTCGTCTCCCCGTAACGATCGCGGGAGGAGGATTGCCTTCATTGGCGACGCTAACAGGCGAGGCGAAGACATACGCCGAACGCATGTTCAAATTGCCCCAGATCGGCTCGCTCACCGATGAGCAGGCGTTGGAGGCTCTCCAGGCGCCCGCCCTCGACGCAGGTGTGCGATGGACGGAGGAGGCCCTCGTACAGGTGCTTCGCGTGACTGAGTGCTTTCCCTACTTTCTGCAGGAGTTCGGCAAACGGGCGTGGGACGTTTCCGATGGCGAAACGGAGATCACGTTCGATGACGTTGAGCGAAGCATCCCATTGGCGGTGGCTGAACTCGACGATGGCTTCTTTCGAGTGCGCACCGGTAAGACAACCGATTCAGAACGCGCCTACATGCGAGGCATGGCAGAAATCGGCAGCGGCCCCGTCCGGTCTTCCGAAGTAGCACGAGTGCTCAACAAGAGCCTCGGTTCGCTCGGGCCTGTGCGCGACGGGCTGATCAAGAGGGCGATCTGCTACTCGCCGAGGTGGGGCGAGATCGCGTTTACGGTCCCGCTATTCGACCAATTCATGAAGCGTTGGATTCCCGAGCTTCCGCGATAGTGGCACGGATCAACGACGCGGCGGCCGGATTTGCTTCCCTCGGCAGTCAACGGCTCGCCGGGACCTCAACAATGAGGCGGCGACGCAGCAGGTCGAGGGCGGAGATCGCCGCGTACTGACGGACGCGCTCACGGTCCCCCGGCAGATGGAAGACGAAAGACTCGGGCTCGGCGTCACCCAATACCAGTCCCACCATGACGGTCCCCGGGGCCACGCCCTCGGTCTCGTCGGGACCGGCCACGCCGGTGAGGGCCAGGCCGACGTCGGCGCCGAGGACGCGCTGGGCCCCCGATGCCATGGCGCGTGCCGCGGCTTCGGTGACCACGGGCCCCGGCGGCACACCGAGCAGCGAGTACTTGACCTCGGAGGCGTAGCTCACGACCGACCCCCGGAACCAGTCACTGGCGCCGGGCACCCCCACCAGCCGCGACGCCACGAGACCACCCGTGAGTGATTCCGCCAGCCCCAGCGTCAGGGCGCGCGCCACGAGCAGCTCGGCCATCGCCGCCTCCATGGTGGTGTCGTCGACCCCGAAGGCGACCTCGCCCACGAGCGCCCGCACCTCGCGCTCCTCGGCGTCGAGGAGGGAGACGGCCGCCGCCATGTCGGGCGCCTTGGCGGTGATGCGCACCTTGATGCCCTCGATTCCGCTCGCCAGGAAGGCGATGGTGGGGCTTCCCGGCGACGCGTCGGAGGCTTCGATGCGCGGCGCCAGCAGCTCGGCCAGGCCGGACTCGCTCATCCCCCACGTCCGGACGACGCGGCTCATGATCACCGCCGCCTCCCCGGCCAGGTCGGCGCGGCCCCGCAGGTCGGGGAGCACGGCCCGGGTGAACATCTCCACGAGCTCGTAGGGGACGCCGGGGAGGGCGTAGATCACCTTGTGGCCGACGGGACAGATGAGCCCGGGGGCGGTGCCCAGCTCCTGGGGGATCGGGGTCGCCCCCAGCGGCACGTCGGCCTGGCGACCGTTGCTCTCGGGCATGTCGCGCCCGCGTGAGCGGAACATCTCGGCGATGCGCTTGACGATGTCGTCGTCACGCACGAGGGGGACGGCCATGACCTCGGCGATGGCGTCACGCGTGATGTCGTCGTGGGTGGGCCCCAGTCCGCCGCACACCACCACGCCGTCGCTGCGCGCCAGCGCGCTGCGCAACGCCAGGACGATGCGGGCCTGGTTGTCCCCCACCACCTGATGGAAGTGCGAATCGATGCCCGCCAGCGCCAGTTGCTCGCCCAGCCACGCCGAGTTGGTGTCGACGATCTGCCCCAGGAGCAGTTCGGTGCCGACGGCGAGGACCTCGACCCTCACCGGTGCAGCTCCTGGGCGGCACGCCGGCCGTCGAGGAGGTACTGCGCCCCCGTTACCACCGTCAACGCGACCGCCACCCAGATGGCCACGTCGAGGACGCGGTGATGGGGAGCGACCGACGGCGCCAGGCACAACAGGATGGCGACGCCCTGGACGAGGGTCTTGAGCTTGGCGCTCGAGCGGGCCGGGATCGAGATGCCGCGGCGGCCCACGGCGATGCGGTACAGGCTCATCCACACCTCGCGCGCCGCGATGATGGCCACGGGGAGCCACGACAGCTCCCCTTTGACCGCCAGCGCGCACAGGGCACCCACCACGGCGGCTTTGTCCGCCAGCGGGTCGAGGAATGCGCCCGAACGCGTCGTGCCCTGGCGACGCGCCAGCCATCCGTCGACGCCGTCGGTGAGCCCGATCGCCAGCGCCACGCCGAAGGGGGCCCACCCCGCGCCGTGCACGACGATCATCCCCACCAGGACCGGGGTGGCGAGCAGGCGGCCCACCGTGATGGCGTTGGCCGGCGTCTTGAGCGCGGAGGGCCCGAAGGTCGATACGCGCATGCGCTCTCGCAGCGGCTCGGTCATATCTCGGCCCACAGGGTCATGCCTCGGCCCACAGGTCCGGCCCGGCCGCGCCCGTCACCACCACCTTGTGGAATTCACCCACCGCAAGGGTGTGCTCGACATGGACGACGCCGTCGATGTCGGGCGCTTCACGAAACGAGCGGGCCACGCCGGGCTCGTCGACGAGCACCTCGAGGCGCTCGCCCACCAGTGCGGCCCGGTGCTCGGCGGTGACGGCGTCTTGGAGCTCCGAGCATTCTCGCAGCCGCTCCAGGGCGAGCTCGGCCGGCACCGCGTCGTCGAGCCCCTCGGCGAAGGTGCCGGGCTCCTCGGAGAAGGTGAAGAAGCCCGCCCAGTCGAGGCGCGCCTCGGCCAGGAACGACAGCAGGAGGTCGTGGTCGTCCTCGGTCTCACCGGGGTACCCCAGGATGAACGACGAGCGTAGGGCGGCGTCGGGGGCGGCGGCACGGATCGTGTCGATGCGCTCCAGGAACCGCTCCGCATCACCCCACCGCCGCATGCGCTGGACCAGCGGGCGCGACACGTGCTGCAGCGACAGGTCGAAATAGGGCACGCCGGTGGACACCACGGCGTCGATGAGCGAGTCGTCGAGGGACGAGGGGTACAGATAGAGCAGCCGGACGCGCTCGACGCGCTGCGACAGACGGCGCACCAGGCCCACGATGGGACGCGGCGTCCCCGCCGGGCGCGCCACGCGCTCGGGTGCAGCGCGATCGAGTCCCCACGACGCCAGGTCCTGGGCCACGAGGACGACCTCGCGCACACCGTCACCGAGCTCGTCCACCTCGGCCGCCACCACGTCTTCGGGACGCGACCGCTGCAGGCCCCGGAACGACGGGATGGCGCAGAAGCCGCAGTGCCGGTCACAACCCTCGGCCACCTTCACATAGGCCCACGGTGCATGGGCGGCGGGACGGGGCAGGTTCAAGAGGTCGAAGGACGGGGGGGCCTCGTCGGTCGGGGACAGGTCGGTGAAGGTGCCTGCACGCGGCGCGCCGAGGGTGACGGGAACCCCGAAGCCCACCACCAGGTCCACCTCGGGCAGCGCCGCGGTGAGCTGGTCGCCGTGGCGCTCGGCCAGACATCCCGTGACCACCAGACGCGCCCCTTCGTGCCGTGCTGCCGACAATTCGAGAATGGTGTCGATCGATTCCTGGCGCGCCGCCTCGATGAAGGCGCACGTGTTGACCACGACCAGATCGGCGTCATCGGGCGATGGGGCCGGCTCGTAACCGTCGCGCCGGAGCGTGCCGGCGAGCTTGTCGGAGTCCACCTGGTTCTTCGGACAGCCCAGGGTCTCCAACCAGTATCGCTCGGCCACCAGGACAATCTACCGGGGTAGCAGTCCACCACCCGGCGCCACCCGTCGTCGCGGGCGCCCCACCGAACCATGAGCGGAGAGGGAGGGATTTGAACCCTCGGACCCAGTTTCCCAGGTCAACTCATTAGCAGTGAGTCCGATTCGGCCGCTCTCGCACCTCTCCCACAGCGCGAAGTCGAAGCTACCAGTAAGGACGACGCTCTCAACGCCCTTAGAGTAGAAGAGGTCATATGGACGTGCTCGTCGTCGTCGGCAGTGAACCGGCACCTGCCCGACTCACCGATAGAGCACTCCACGTTCACCGTTTCGAGGGCGACGAACCGTTGGCCACCCTCGTCGGAGCGCTACGGGCCCGCATCCCCCGCCGGGTCGGCGTCTGGGGGCCGGTCGCCGAGGCGGTCGTGGTGGCGGTCGGATTGCGTCGGGCCGGTCTGCCCACCGAGCTGTTCACCGATGACGCCATCATCGGCGACAGGGCCGAAGCGCTGACCGGCGTCGAGATACGGCGCATCACCGACCCGGGCCCGCCCATGGACGTGGCCGAGTCCCTTGTCGACCTGATCGGCAACACACCCATGGTCCGCTTGGACCGCACCGCCCGGGACCTCGAATGCACGCTCGTCGCCAAGCTCGAGCTCTTCAACCCGGGGGGATCGTCGAAGGATCGCATCGCGCTGGCCATGATCCAGGGCGCCGAGCGAGACGGCCAGCTCCTCCCGGGCGGCACCATCGTGGAGCCCACGAGCGGGAACACCGGCGTGGGCCTCGCCATCGTGGCGGCCCGTCGTGGCTACAACTGCATTTTCGTCTGCCCCGACAAGGTGGGCCCCGAGAAGATCGCCCTCCTGCGCGCCTATGGCGCCGAGGTCGTCGTGTGCCCCACGTCGGTCGCACCCGAGCACCCCGAGTCCTATTACTCGGTCTCGGACCGCTTGGCCCGGGAGGTGCCCAACGCCTGGAAGCCCGACCAGTACCACAACCCCAACAATCCCCAGGCGCAGTACGAGACCACCGGCGCCGAGATCTGGGAACAGACGCGTGGGCGGGTCACACACTTCGTGGCCGGCATCGGCACGGGCGGCACCGTCACGGGCATCGGCCGGTACCTCAAAGAGCGCAATCCCGGGGTCCAGATCATCGGGGCCGACCCCGACGGCTCGGTGTACTCCGGGGGGTCGGGACGCCCATACCTGGTGGAGGGCATCGGTGAGGATTTCTGGCCCTCGACGTACGACCCGTCCGTGGTGGACCGGGTGGTCGCCATCTCCGACGCGCAGAGCTTCGCCACGGCCCGGCGGGTGACGCGCGAAGAAGGATTGCTCCTCGGTGGGTCGGGAGGCACCGCCATCGCGGCGGCACTGGTGGTCGGCCACGACCTCCCGCCCGACGCCGTCATCGTGGTGCACATCCCCGACTCCGGGCGCGGTTATCTCTCGAAGATCTACAACGATACGTGGATGGCCGACTACGGATTCCTCCAGGCGGCGGGGACGACCGTGGGCGACCTCCTCGCGGCGCGCGACCCCGCCCTCCCGTCCCTCGTGCACACCCACCCCGACGAGACCGTGCGCCAGGCGATCGCCATCCTGCGGGAGTACGGCGTGAGCCAGATGCCCGTGGTCAAGCACGAGCCCCCCGTGGTGCTGGCCGAGGTGGTGGGTGGGGTCAGCGAACGCGACCTCATGGACAGCGTCTTCGCCGACGCGGCGATGCTCGATCGTGCCGTGAGCGACGTCATGAGCGACCCGCTGCCGACCATCGGTGCGGGCGAGCAGGTCCATGTGGCGGTGAGGCGCCTCGAGGGCGCGCCGGCACTGGTCGTCCTCGACCGCGGCCATCCCGTCGGCGTCATCACGCGCTCGGACGTCCTCGCCACCCTGGCGGCGGGCCCGCGCTGAGACGATGCGCGACCGGAGGGACCTGACGGGGACCGGATTCGAGACGCGCTCCGTGCACGGCGGCGGCGGCCCGGACCCGACCACCGGGGCCGTCAACACCCCGATCTACCTGTCGTCGACCTTCGCCCAGGACGCCGTGGGGGTGGACCGCGGCTACGAGTACGCCCGCTCGGGCAACCCGAGCCGGGCCAGCCTCGAGGCCCACGTGGCCCTCCTCGAGGGGGCCGAATTCGGGTTCGCCTTCGCCAGCGGGATGGCGGCCGAGGACGCCATCATGCGCCTGCTCGATCCCGGTGACCATCTGATCATGCCCACCGACAGCTACGGGGGGACGTACCGACTGGCGACCCAGGTCCACCGCCGGGCCGGTCTCGCCGTCGACACCGCGCAGCTATCCACCCTCCGAGAGGTGTTGAAGCCCGAGACACGCATGGTCTGGGTCGAGACGCCGACGAACCCGCTCCTCGACATCATCGACATCGCCGCGCTCGTCGAGTTGGCCCATGGACAAGGTGCCATCGTCGTCGTCGACAACACCTTTGCCACCCCGTGGATCCAGCGCCCCCTCGACCTCGGTGCCGACATCGTGGTGCACTCCACGACGAAGTACCTGGGTGGGCATTCCGATGTCATCGGGGGATTCGCGGCGACCAACGACCCCGCCTGTGCGCAACGTCTGGCCTTCCTCCAAAACGCGGCCGGTGCCGTGCCGGGGCCCCTGGACTGCTTCTTGGTCCAACGGGGCGTGATGACCCTGCCGATTCGGATGGAACGCCACTGTGCGAACGCGCTCGCCGTCGTCGACATGTTGCGCAGTCACGAGGCCGTGAAGCGCGTGCTGCATCCTTCGCTTGCCGACCACCCTCGACACGACGTCGCCCGCCGGCAGATGCGGGCCTTCGGGGGCATGGTCAGCTTCACGCTGCACGGAGGGGAGCAGGCGGCCCTGGAGGTGTGCACCCGGACCCGCATCTTCACCCTGGCGGAGAGCCTCGGTGGCGTGGAGAGCCTGATCGAGCACCCCGGTCGCATGACCCATGCCAGCGCGGCCGGCTCAAGCAACGAAGTCCCCGGGGACCTGGTGCGCCTGAGCGTAGGGATCGAAACGGTCGACGACCTCACAGAGGACCTCGAGCGCGCCCTCGATACGGTGGTGTGACACAGCGTGGTGTGACACAGCGTGCTGTGAGACAGCGTGGTGTGAGACCGGGCGTGTGGAGCCCCCGGCCCCGGACCTTCGACGGCGCCGGTCAGGCGGTGGCGGCCCGCACCTCGTCCAGGGAGAGCTCGGCGGTGGCCCGAGCGCCGCACTGCGTGCACTGCTCGGTGTGGCGCCACGAGCGCAGGAGCCGGGTCCCGTCGGCGTTGAGCATGACCACGAACGACTCCGAGCGGGGGTCGATGTCGAGCCCGAAGTACGGGCGCCAGTCCGTGACCGCCGGGTGACGGCCCACGTCCACCCCCTTCAGAACCCGACGGAACCGCATCCGCTCGGTGTCGAAGAGCCAGGTGCTACTGCACGATTCGAGGACGAAGGTCTCCACACCATCCATCGTGCCTGCTTAACCTGTCAAAAGGATCAGAACGGGGTTGCGATTCCGTGAAGATAACTCGAGGGGGACGTCTATGACCGATGCGCTGCGAGCAGAGACCGTCCGGATCACCGGGTACCAAGGGGACGAGGTCGAGGCCTACCTGGCCCAGCCACTGTCCGACGGGCCGTTCGGTGCGGTGGTGGTCATCCACCACATGCCCGGCTACGACGAGGAGACCAAGGAGATCACCCGGAGGTTCGCCGGCCACGGCTACCTGGCTCTGTGCCCCAACCTCTACTGGCGCCAGGCCCCCGGCGCCAGCATCGAAGACGCCGCCGCCGTGGTGCGGAGCGCCGGGGGTGTGCCCGACGCGCAGCTGGTGGGAGACGTGGAAGGCGCCACCACGTACCTGAAGGCGATGGCGACCTCCAACGGCAAGGTGGCGACGATCGGCTACTGCTCGGGGGGTCGCCAGTCATTTCTGGCGGCGTGCAGCCTCACCCTCGACGCGGCGGTCGACTGCTACGGCGCCTTCGTCGTGGTGGGTCCACCCAAGGAGCTGCCCCTCAAGATGGGCCCCGTGGCGCACCTGGCCGGGAACCTCTCGTGTCCGTTGCTCGGCCTGTTCGGGGCCGAGGACCAGAACCCCTCTCCCGAGGAGACCGCCGCGCTCGAGAAGATCCTCGCCGAACACCACAAGACCTTCGAGTTCCACACGTTCGAAGGGGCCGGGCACGCCTTCTTCGCCACCTACCGGCCCAACTACCGCCCCGAAGCCGCACTGGCCGGCTGGGGCATGATCTGGGATTTCTTCGGGCGCTACCTCTCGACCTGAGAAGGCTTACCGCTCGGCCCCGTCGCCCTCTTGGTGGCGTGTACGAAACGCTTTTGCATCTGGTGCCTCGCAGCAGCGAGCTTCGTCAGAGCGGGGAGAGCCGACACCATGGCTCTGTCCAATCTCCCACCCGTACCGATGTAGAGCCTTGACAATCTCCGCCGTTCGGGCAGCATGCGGAGAAAGAAGGTGTTGTCCTTTCCGGTCATGGAATCGATCCATGCCGCGTCGGTGTTGTCACGGAGGAAGTCCAACGCCGAGGCCAGCAACATAGGGCCCGGGCCATACTTTGCATATGTCTCGTCGAAGGCGACCCTGAAGCAGAAGAGGCCCTCTCCGCCCCTGACGAAATAGGTCATGGCGATACGGACAGAACCCACGGTGAGAGCGAGGAGCGTCACGCGGTTGGCTGCCACCAGGCGACGATGCCAATCCCGGAACCACGCCGCCATGTTTGGATAGCGGGCGAAGGCGTGACCCCCCTCGCGTCCCTTCCAGCCTGCGAGCTCCATCTCGAGGAAGGCGTCACATGCCGCGGGCTCCGCAGAGAGGTCGATCACCGTGACCTCCGCGCCGGCGTCGTTCACGAGCTGACGTCTTCTGCGGCCGATGTCTCCCCGTCGCTTCGCGTCAACCGGAGTCGCCCATTTCCCCACTCGGCTGACGGTCGCTCGTTCCCAGGTGTCCTTGACAAAGATCGGACAGCGTCGTTGCTCACAGACTCGTCGCAAGGAAGCAGCCACCGGCCCGTCGCTGGCGATCTCGTCGAACAACACGATGCCGGGCCACCCGTCGTATCTCGCCGCCCGGCCTAGTGCGGCCATGAGGGCATCGACCGTTTGATCGGGATCTGTACGATCGACGAGGGGGGTCTGTAGTCCCGAGATCTGCGTCGGATCCGCGGTCGTACTCTCGATTCTCCTGGGAGGAACTCGAGGAGAATCAACACGGGCGAGCGGAAGGACGCCCGTGAACTCAGTTCCCTCTTGCGCGATCACCAATCTGGCGTCGGCATATTTCTCGAAATGCCGGACCGACAAGATGAAGAAGTCCGGTTCAGCGAAAGGGTTGGGTTCCAAAGACCGCGCTGCCAAACGACGCCACGCATCCTCGTCGTCTTTGCTGAGGTCCTTGACCCTGACGAGCCGGGTCTGCATGAAGAAACGATGATAATTGACTCGGCCATCCCCTGACGGCACCGACTGTGTGGAACTAGGCGTGACCAGATCCAGACCTGTGGTCGGTGGCGCGCGGGACGGACTCCACGATGGTGCCTGTCAGCCAGACCGAGCCAGCCCGATGGTGTCGAGCGCGGCAAGGATCTCACGGTCACGCTCGTAGGTGAGGACGTAATGGGAAGTCTCCAAGTCAATCCATCGGAGATCGTCGACCTCGCTGGACACCGCAAACTCGCCGTCGAGTACCTCCATGACCCAATACCCGACGACTTTGTCCCTGCCCTTGCGATCCTGGTACTCGCTGAACCCGACGAAGCCCATCAGCCGACAGCGATAGCCGGTTTCCTCGAGCACCTCGCGCAGGGCACACTCCTCGTAGGACTCGCCCGCATCGAGCTTTCCTTTGGGAAGCGACCAATCATCACGGCTGGGGCGATGGACCAAGGCGACCTCGAGTCGGTCACCCAACGCAGGGCGCAGCAAGATCCCTCCCGCGGCTCGTACGGCATCGTCACGAGCCTTGCGAGGCCACAGGACCCGCGCCGCCATCCGACCCATAGTGTCGAACCTACCCAAGGGGGCGACCTTATGAGGGGACCCTCGGCGAATTGCGACCTGGCGCCGGAAACCGCTGTCGGGCTACGCCGAGCCCCGGAGCCTGCCGATGATCCGGGCGGCTGCCTGACGGGTGCCGAAGGGCAAGATCTGGACCGGCGTATGGAAGGGCCACAAGCCCCGGCGCGATAGCAGGCGGCCTTGGAGCACCACCTCGTCGCTCGTGAACGACGCCTTGTAAGACTCGGGGCCGGGACCAAGGTCGAAGATGTCGTCCCCCATGGTTATCGAGTCCTCGACGCACCAGGCCAGGTTCGCCCGCCCCGGAGACAGATGCGCCCACTCCTCGTCGAATCCTCGAAGCCATGAGGTCGATTCTCCTCCGGACCCGAGAATCAGATCGGTGGCGATCACGTCACCGGGTCGTTCGATGGTTGCCAGGCGTACCCGTCCGGGAGCGGATCTGGTGACGGCGTCGCGCACGATCTCCATGAAGGCACCGTCGAAGGCGGCGCCCGACCCTCCACGGTCAAGGCGTCGGCTCTCATAGAGCCGCTGCTGATCGGGAAGCCGGTCGAGAATGTCAGCAGCTTCGCTCGACACCCGGTGTTCGAATCCTTGAGCAACCAGCTTGCGTTGATCGGACCGCACGGAACTGCGAAAGTTCTTCGATCGTTCCCCGAGCCATGTGTCGAAGTCTCGGCCCGCTACCACGACGCGGGGGACCGCGAATTGATGTTCGTCGATCAACGCGGGCTGCGGTCTGGGCCAGCCGTCCCTGATCGCCCCTGGCACGGAGGACGCCACAGCCATCCATCCGATCGACACGACGTCCGGCGTGGGCTCTGCGACCGCCAGGGCGGCCCCGATCGCTGCGCCGACTTCCTCGTCGCGCCCGGGCCAGCACAACGGCGCCACGCCGTTGAGGATCGGTGCGGCTGGCGAATAGCGATAGAACCCGGCCCCCGTACGCGTGACGGAGAAGGGGGCGGTGCCGATGACCGTGGTGCCGTCACTGATGATCACGGTCCGGATCAACGCACCTGCCGGCAGCGCGTGACGGAACCATGCCAAGGTCCAGGCTGGCGCCGAGCGCGGACGTTGGCACGCCACGGCGAGAGCGTCCCATCCTGGCTCGAGCTCCTCCAACCGGTCGAGCTCGGCAACGACCTCGGCTTTCATGGACGCTGAACCCCTCGCGGTCGTCCGATCGGCACGGCCTCGAGCATGACACGCAACTGTCACACCAGGGCCCATACGGCCCGAGAAGTGCCGTTGATCCACGACAGAGCGGGGCGCCTGGGTCGAGGACCTGACCCCGGCCATCGGCAGCCCACTGACCGTCAGGGCCTAAACTGCACCGTGCAGACGAGTGTCGTCCCGTTGAAGGGGACCCAAGACCAGGACCAGGGATGGCCAAACGCGTGCGGCTAGTGAGAAGAGGGAGCCGTCGCCGTCGCCGTCGCCGGGGAACTCCCACCGTGGTGTTCCTCGACGATTGTCGTTGGAACGCATTCCATCAACTTGCGCCCCCGCTGCGTCGCGCCGGCGTTCGCACCGTACGGGTCAGCACCGAGGGCCGCCGCAAGACCCGGGTCGCATCCTGGCTCCTGTTCGACCGCTACGCCATTTTGACCGACTTGTCCGACGTCGGGGCACTCAAGGAGATCCTCGCCGGAGAGAACGTCGTGGATATCCAATTCGCGGAGTCCCTGGCCGAGTTGGTACGCGACAATGTCGCTCTGTTACGCCCCGAGGTCGCGGAACAGGTGCGCAGGCGCCTGACCGTCGTGGACAAGTTCGTGGCCGCGCAATTGTTCAACGATGCCGGAGTTCGCACGCCTCCAGTAAAATTGGCCGCAGAGACTTCACCCACCGAGGCCGCAGAGCAGTTCGGGTTCCCCGTCGTGGTGAAGCAGAAGGTGGGATACGGCGGCGAGCGGGTCGGCATCACCCACGATCTCGGTGCGCTCAAAGTGGCCGCGACATCTTGGGACGCCACGCCTGAGAGCCTCTTCTACGAGCGGTTCATTGACGGCACGAAGCTCAACTACGCGGCGATCGTCAGCCCGTCGGGGATCGAGCAGGAACTCACCTACCGGGTGACCAAGTGGCAAATGCCGGTGGGGCGAGCCAGCGAAGTCGAGACCATTGACGATCCACAGCTCGTGACTTTCGGACGGCAAGCCCTCGGTGTCGTGGGATGCACCGGCCTCGTGAACATGGATGTGATCCGCGACGCGCAAGGCCTTGACTGGCTCATCGACTTCAACGCCCGCGCCTTCGGCGGTTCCGGCAGCTTCCGAGCTGCCGGCATCGACATGAGCCAGGGCTATCTCCGAGACATCGGCCAGCGTGCGGCCCCGCCCGCACGAACGAGCCCGATCACCGGTGTGCGCATCCGGGTGTTTCCCACGTGCCTGGACGACTTGATCAAGAGTGGGAGCATCGTTCGCACAGCGTTGGCATACGTGCGCGACTCTTGGCCCTACCTCCGATGGATGGGCTTCCGGTACTGGCTGTCGGAAGCACTCTTGGCTGCGGACGGGGTACGCGTCGCCCGGCAACGTGCGAAGAACCCCGGATCGTCGGCGGTCCCGCGGCCGAGCCCGATGGCAGCGACCATCTCGGAAGCGCCGACACGCTAGCTACGATACGGCGGTGCGAGTCGCGTACCTGATCACCTCGTACCGACCCCCGAAGCAACTGATACGGCTCCTCAGGACGCTGCGAAGAGCACAACCCGACGCCGAGCTCGTGGTCCACCATGATCGCTTCCGGTCTACCTGGAGCACCGACCTGGTCGCGCCGATCGGTGGCGTGGAGATCCTGACGAGCGACGCACCTGTTTCTTGGGGTGACTTCTCCATCGTCGAGGCGACGTGGAAGAGCTTGTCGTGGATGGTGAAGAACCTGGCATTCGACTGGGTGGTCTTCCTTTCCGAACAGGACTACCCGATCGCACCGCTCGGTGCGCTTGAGCAGCGACTGGAGGGATCGGGTGTCGACGCCTTCATCCAAGCCAGGCCAATCGACCAGATCGACGACGACGACCTGAAGATGGACTGTGACCGGCGGTACAACTACCGGTACGTGGTTCTGCCACACCCGGGCATCATGGCGCGGCTACCACCGACGACTCGACGACGCGTCGCCGACGCGGCCAACTACAGCAACTTTGTCCTCTACAAGGTACAGCGCAAAGTGACCGTCTACCGGTATCCGGACCCGCTTCCCATGCGTCTGGGCATCCGGCCACGCCACCCTTTGTTCTCCGCTGCATTCCCGTGCTGGTACGGATCCCAGTGGATGGGGCTGTCTCGGCGCGCCGCGCAAAGTGTCGTCGAATTCGTTGATAATCATGCCGACTACGTCCACCACTACTCCCGGACGGTCATCCCCGATGAATCCGCCACGGCCACGATCGTGTGCAATGACCATCTCCTACACGTGCACAACGAGCCTCTCCACCGGATCTGTTTCACCTCCACCGACGGACACCCCGACACCTTCGGCCTCGACGATCTGGACGAGCTCGTCGAATCGGGACGATTCTTCGCCCGGAAGTTCGACGTCGACGTCGACAGTTCGATACTCGATGCCCTTGACGAGCGCCTATTCGGCGGTGAGCCCGGGTCAGCGCCCTCGGGCTGACAGTTCCCGGTACAACGCCTCAAACTGAGCCGCCATGGCTTTGTCCGTGAACTGCTCGAGAGCCACGGCGCGGCACCGTACCCCCATGTCCCGGCGAAGCTGCGGATCGTCGGCGAGTCGGCGCAGCGCGTGGACCAGGGCATCGACGTCTCCGGGCGGGACAAGCAGACCGGTGGAATCGGGAACCACGATCTCGGGAATCCCCCCCACCGTTGACGCCACCACCGGGATGCCCGCCAACATCGCCTCCACGATGACGAGCGGGAAGCCCTCGTTGATCGACGGCATCGCCAAGACGTCGAACGCCCATGTTCCCGTCCACGGAGGCTCGGCCCATCCCGCGAACTCGACTCTGTCGCCGAGCGAGTAGCGACGCACCAACCCCTCCAGCGTGGTGCGTTCGGGGCCTTCACCCACGAGGGTGAGCCGGCACTGCGGGAGGGATCGCATGGCCTCGATCAGGGTATGGAGACCCTTCTGCTCTGCCAGGCGCCCCACCGAACCGATCCGCAGTGTGCCCGGAGGGCTCGCCGGAACCAACGGGGCAATGACGTTGGGCACAGGCATACCGTTGTAGATCACGCGTGCGGAGTCCGGCTTTAGGTCGAGCACTGATTCGGCGAACCGCGCCGAGTCGTGGGAGACACAAACATAGGCCTTCACGCGACGAGCGAAGGGCCGTACCAGCCACCGTTGTCGACGTCGCCACGGCGGTGTGGGGAGATGAAGGACCGAGACCATCGGCGTACGGGTCAAGACCCCGGCGAGCAGCCCGTACTGGGACGTCCAAGGATTGTCCAGGTTGACGTGGAGGATGTCGGGACGGAGCTCGCGCACGACACGAACGTGTTCGCGTACGGCTCTGAGGTCGAATTTGCTGCGAACCGACGCGACCACCCTCGTCTTGGCACCGGGGCGTGCCTTTGCCACCCACCTCGTCATCGACTGGGAGGTGCCCATCACGGTGATATCGAATGCCGGTTCGAGCGCACCGATCAGGACCGCGAGACTGGCCGAGGAGCCACCCGGGGAGTCCGCATCGAAGTAGCACGTCAGGCGAAACCGGCGCTGGCGGTCGACCGCCTCGTCGGTCTCGTCGGTACTCGACACGATGAGCCAGACTACCGTGCCGCTCGGCCGCCCTCGGGTGACGGATCTCGGGCGCCGCGAACGAACCGGGGTGTGCGAAAATAAAGGGGTGCCTGGCCGGTTCGAGACAGGCGCGTGCCGCGAGACCGCTGACTTGGACCACGAGGAGGTGCGTCCGGGGATGACGTCGGTGCCCACCGTGTCGGTGTGCATGCCCGTGTCTCGCGACGCCGCGACCGTGCGTCGGGCTCTCGACAGCGTCTTGGCCCAAGACCTCGGCGACTTCGAGGTGTTGATGGGCGACGAGACAGGGGCAGCGGAACCGGCCGTGGTCGAGGTCGGCGACCACCGTATCGACTATCACCGGAATCCATCCCGACTGGGGTTCACGAAGAACCACCGTGTCCTCCTTGACCGGGCCAGAGGTCGGTTCATGGCCGTGATGCACGACGACGACTGGTGGGAACCGTCATATTTGTCGTCCCTCGTGGCCGTCATGGACGCCGACCCCGAGATCGGCATGGCGTGCTGCACCACGGTGGTGGACTATGGGCCTGACGGGACGTCGATGTGGCCCATCCCCCTCAAGAGCGGCCGCCATGACGACGTCGTGGACATCTTGTTGCGTGAGGAGTGGTTCCTCCTGCCGATCTCGACCATGTGGCGCAAAGAGGTGTGGGCCGGACCGGCGCGCGCTTGGCCCGAGCTGTGCTGTGGGGACCTCCAACTCTTCTTGTCCGCCGCCGACACGGGATGGGCCCTGTACTACCTCCCCGAGCCGCTGGCCCACTGGGTCCAGCACAGCGGGCAGTCCGGGGCGTGGCGCGGATCGGACCACGGCCTGGGGGTGGCCGACGACGTCCTCGCCTTTTGGGACGGCTGGCTCGAGGGACGCCCCGACGCCTATGTCGAGCTCTCCGGCCGACAGAGGGCCCGCTGGCACCTCCGTCGTGCCCGTGCCTTGCTGCTGGCGGGACGCGCCCCTGAGGCCCGCGTCGCGCTCGGACGCGCATCGGCGCTTCGCCGGGCATCGTCGATCGACCGCAAGGAGCTCTCGGGTCTTACGCAGCTCTCGGTTGCGTCGCACCTGCCGGCCATCGCCGTCCGGGCGGGGATCGGGCTGAAGCGCTCGGCATTCGGGCACACGTCGGTGCGGCGGGTCCAGATCCACCGGTCCCACGATTCCATCACTAATGCGTGAAACTCACATAGAGTGGTGGGCCATGCGCGCTAGGACGGCGGAGGGGCTTGACGCGCCATGACGACTCATGTCGGGCCCGCCGGCGAGCGGTCCAAGGGCACCGGATCGAAGGCAACGCCAGCGCCGCCAGAGAACGCTCTTCCGGCCCGGTTCGGCAAGAACGTCTTGATGAATTACGCCGCGCAGGGGCTCACGGCCCTCTCCGCGGTAGTGCTCACGCCCATCCTTCTGCATCACCTGGGTAAGACCACCTACGGACTGTGGGTTGTCGCCAGCGGCGCCGTCGCGTACCTCGAGCTCTTCGAGCTTGGGTTCGGAGGTGCGACCACCAAACTCATATCCGAAGATGCGTCGGAACGCCCTGAGCTCGCGCTGCGGACGCTCAATACGACGTTCTTCGTGCTCCTCCCTCTGGGAGTGCTTGCGTTGGTCGCGGGCGTCGGCATCTCCTTTGCCTTGCCTCACCTCGTCCACATCGCTTCGGCGGAGCAGACCGGGGTTGTCGTCGTGGTCATAGTGCTGGCGCTGGGACTGGCAACGTCTATCCCGGGAGACACCTTCGGCGGCGCGCTCGTCGGTCACCAGCGCTACGACCTTCTGGCAGCCTCCAACGCCTCGATGGTCGTGGCCACCGCCGCGGTCAGTGTCGCCGTCGTGGTGGGGGGCGGTGGGATCGTGATGCTGGCCGTGGCCACGACCATCATCTCCATTCTCTTCCATCTGGTGCGCCTATCCATGGTCAGTCGCATCATGCCCGGAACACGGATCAGCCCCCGACTGATCGACAAACAACAGCGACGACATGCCCTTCACCTTTCTGGGTGGTTCTTGCTCCAGGCAGTGCTGGCCGCGCTTTACGCGACTGGTGACGTCATGATCGTGGGCATCGTCCTAGGTCTGCGTGACGCCGCCATCTACGCGGTGGGATCGAAGCTGGCCGGAGCGGCCATCAACGGCCTCGACGCCATGGCCCAGGTGTTCTTCCCCTATGCCTCGGCGGCAGCTCGCAACAGGGAGCCAGGAGCACTGGCAGAGATCGCTGTGGACGGGACCCGCGTCACGCTGCTGGCAGGCCTCATGGCGTCACTGGTATTCGTCGTCCTGGCCTCTCCGGGGATCCGAGCGTGGGTGGGACCCGGCTACGGCACGTCGGCCCAAGTGCTGATGGTGCTGGCCGCGGCGACGGCACTCGCATCGCCGGTCCGGGCCATGGGAAACATCTTGATCGGGTCGGGGAAGCTCCCGACGGTGTGCGCCATCAGGAGCGTCGAGGTGACGGTCAACCTCGCGCTGTCGATCACCCTGGCCCTCGTGATGGGTCCGGTGGGCGTGGCCGTGGGCACGCTGGGCGGCATCCTGCTCGTCCGCCTGCCGGGATACCTCGTGGCCGGATGCCGGGCCACGGGGTTGCGCGTGTCCACGGTGGTCCGACGGGCATTCGTGCCCAACATCGTCCCCGCCGTGGGCTGCACGGCCGTACTGCTCGGCCTGCGCTTGGTGCCGCTGGGGTCGGTGCCCTGGCTCTTCTTCGAAGCCGCCGCGGGGTGCGTGACCTACCTGCTGCTTTTCTTCGCCACCGCGGCGACTCCCGGTGAACGCCAGCGGGGACTCGCCTTCGTGGCGCGTCCGCTGCCGGCTCGGTGGCGTCCCCAGAGTCCCGCTTCGCCATCGGGCGTGGTCGCCGACGACGCTCCCTAGGGGCGCGAGCTCCGGGGTTTCGCGGCCCTGCCGAGGGATGTCACGTGGCCGTAAGGTCCAATTCGTAGGCTGAAGTGGGTGCAGCCAGCCTCCGGACCCCGCCAGCGGTCGCAGCGAACAGTGGCCCCTCGGGTCACTGTTCGGGCGCCGTCACGGGCCGCTTTTAGCACGATCGGACGAGCCCGATCCGTGCGCCTTAGAACCCGGAAGGCAGCCTGTATCGTGTTCCTGGTGTGCAGCTTGTTGTTGACGTGGTCGAGCCCACGAGGCCGACTAGGCCATGAGAACCAGTAGCGGATGAACCAGACCATGCGGGCGATCCATACCTTCGTCAAGAGCCATCGTGTGCTGTGGGCTCCGGCGGGTTGGTTGAGTCGGCTCGTGTCCTCGTCACCGGAGAGCTCATCCATTCGGTCCGTGCTCGGACCCCTGCGCGACGGCCTTCGAGGCACCATGAGAGCAGAGGACGTCCTCGCCGTGGTCAACGCCCTCGAGTCCGCCGCCTTGCCGTACTGCCTCGCCGGTGGCTGGGGGGTGGACGCCCTGGCGGGACGACAGTCCCGCTCCCACGACGACCTCGACGTCGTGCTCGACGACTATGACCAGGAACTCCAGCGCGCCGTCGACGCACTGGCGCCGCTGGGGTTCAGGCTCGTGGCCTCCTACGAGCGCAGGGCGTGGATGCCCAAGAACACCGTCCTCGAGGACGACACCGGACGCCGCGTGGATCTCGATAGCCTCAACTGGGAGTTGCTGGCACGTGAATTTGGGCCGCCGGGCGTTGACGCCACGGCCCGCAAGACCTTCGAGCATCGCGTGTTCGGCAAGGGAGCGGTCGGGGGTCGACGCGTCCCCTGCTTGTCTGCAGACGTCCAGCTCCTCTACCACACGCTCTTCGAGCTCACTCCTCCTCACCAACACGACGTCACGCTGCTGCGCGAAGAACTCGGGGCCTCGGTTCCCGAATCGCCGTCGACCTGAGGGATGGGATCGGCCTCCGCGAGCACGTTGGTCATCTTGGTGCCTTCGGCCCATGGCACCGTCGGCAAGATACGCCGCAAGCTCGACAGCTCAGCGGCCTGGTCGGTGCCGTTGCACATCAGCCTCATCTACCCCTTCGCGGCTCCTGACTCGATCTCCGAGCACGACACGGCTCGTCTCGGCGGGCTCCTGCGTGAGATCGATCCCTTCGACTTTGTGCTGTCAGAAATCGGGTGGTTCGACCAACGGGTCATGTACATCGCCCCGATCCCCAAGGCGCCTTTTGTCGAGCTCACGAACAGGATCGGGGCGGAGTTCCCGCAGTACCGGCCCTACGGCGGCGCCTACGACGAGGTCGTCCCCCACCTGACCGTCGGCGAGGGTCTCCGACCCGCCCGTATGCGGCGGGCGGCACGACGCCTGGAACGGCATCTCCCCATCGGGGCGGCGGCCACAGAAGTCAGCCTGATGGCACCTGACTCTGCCGGGCGGTGGAGTGTCCTGCAGAGATTCCCCTTGGGGCGGACTACTTCCTAGTCGCCTTCCTAGTCGCCACCCAGAAGGTCCGCTTATGGCTCGGCCTGCCCCCATGGCCTCGGGCTCAATGACAACTTTTCCAGCCATTTCTAACCGCCATCTCGTATAATAAGTCCGGGGTAGGGAGGTGGGGGCGTGGATGGTACTCGCGCGGTTGAATGGTCCGAGCCGGGCAGTGACGCGAGTTCGAACGCGCATTGGGGAGCACGGCAATCGCATCAAGACGACATAGCACTGCAGGCTTATTGCTCAGCGAGCCCTAGGGTCACACTGAGCACAAAGTCTGTCGTCACAGAGCGGGCGCGTCGATTCATCAAGAACCACAACAAGCTCATGAGAGCGGCCGAGTCGTGTTCGCGGGCTATCGACTCGATCCCGCCGCCTTTCGGCCCCCTACTGCGGGCGGCGAGACGGCGGGTCGTCAGAGAGACGGGGTGGGCTGAGCTCCTGTTCGTCATCGAGAGCCTCGAGTCCGAAGGGATGCCGTATTGGCTGGCGGGGGGGTGGGGCGTCGACGCGCTGGTAGGAAGGCGGACTCGGCACCACAAGGACATCGATGTCGTCATTGAGGACTTCGAGCAGAACGAGCCCCGGGTGAGAGAAGCCTTCCAGGCGCTGGGATTCGAGCACGTCACGATGGACCGCGGGGGCGTGTGGATGCCGACTCGGTCGAATTTCGAGGACGCCGCCGGGCACCGTATCGAGCTGCTCGCCATCGATTGGGATCACCTGCGGCGTGCATTCGATCTCGACCCTGAGCGATGCTCGCAGTCCAAAGCGCAGCGCAAGGACCTTTCCAAAGAAGTATTCACCACCGGAGTGATCGAAGGTCGCAAGGTCCCCTGTTTGACCGTGTCGGCGCAACTCCTGTTCCACACAGGGTTCCACCTGGAATCGGCGGGTCAGATCGACGTCGCGCTCCTCAGATCGGAGCTCGGGACGGCGTCTTGACAATCGTCGTCGACGCGCTGGCAACGATGCGGCGCCTCGAGGCCTCAGTCTTGAGCCGTTGCCGGCGTCGATGTGCGGGCTCGCGCCCAGCGATCCCGGAGACGACGCTGCCCGGTGACTAGCCTCGTCAAACCGGGAAGCGACTTCACGACGCTCCTGTCCAATGGTCCACCGACGCCGACGTAGAGCATCGAGATCGTACGATGCTCGGGGAGCATCTCCGACATGAGCGGGTTGTCCTTGTCGGTAGCCGAATCCATCCACGCCGCGTCTGTATTGTCAAACAAGTACTTCGTGCAGTCGGCGAACACCATGGCACCAGGCCCATATTTGGCGTATTTCTCGTCATAGGCCCCACGGAAGCAAAAGATCCCGTCGCCAGCGTGGATGAAAAACTCGATGGCGATGGGCACTTCGCCCACAGTCAAGCAAAGCGCGACGAGGCGTCCCGTGGCCGACCAACCTGCGTACCACTCGCGAAACCACGCGGTTGTGGCGGCGTCCTTGGCAAACGCGAGGCCACCCTCCTTTCCCTTCCATCCCTCCACTTCGATTCGGAGGAAGTCATCGACGACGGAGGGGTCAAAGGTCCGATCGATGAGGGTAACTTCCGCACCGGTGTCACGCGTGAGTGCCCTGCGAGTCCGGCCGATTTGACGCTCGCGCGATCTCTTGAGTGGGCTCTCCCACCTCCCCCCGCGCGAGACCATGCCGCGTTCCCAGGTGTCCTTTGCAAAAACCGGAAATCCGCGCACTCGACACATGCGGCCCAGAGCTTGCGACACAGGACCGTCAGTGCCGAGTTTGTCCAACACGACGATGCCAGGCCACGACTGTTGGCTGGCGGCGCTGTGGAGAGCGTCGAGAAGTGCACCAACAGCCGCATCGGTGCAACTCGCATCGACCAACGGTGTACCCAACAAACGAACGGCGGTCGGACGACCGCGAGTCACCGCAACCGGCCGCGGAGGAATGCGCGGCTTTTCAAATCCAACAATGGGCAGCACGGCCCGAAAGACATTCGACTCGTGCGCCACTACCAGCGTGGTCTCGGCGTAACCCTGGAAGTGCTTCGTACACAGCATTAAGAAGTCGGGCTCAAAAAAAGGATTTGGCTCCGCACACCGTGCCGCGAGGTCGCCCCATGCACGCTGGTCCTCAGCCGAGATACCCGTGACTTTGACAAGCCGAGTGTCCATGCCAGCGGATAGTAGCGGCCTGTCTCAAACGCATGACGGAGTCGACGTCGCGAATCTCGTGTACCTACGTCGAGCGCGACCGGGCAAGGCGCTTTCGCACCCGCTTCTCGGCAACGACGAGCTTCGTCATGGTCGGGAGCGCCGAGACGAGGCTCCTATCGACAATGCCACCGGTCCCTATCAGGATCGTGGAAATCGTCCGACGCTCGGGCAGCATGCCGAAGAAGAAGGTGTTGCCCGCGTCCGTCGACGAATCGACCCATTCCGCGTCGGTGTGGTCACGCAGATGGCTCAGAGCCATCGACATCAGCATGGCCCCTGGCTTGTACTTGGCGTAGGCGTCATCGAATGCAATCCGGAAACAGAAAAGGCCCTCATTGGCCCGGACGTAGTACTGCATGGCCACGGAAACCGATCCCACATTGAGGGCAAGGATTGTCAGCCGACCGCTCGCGACCCAGATGGGGTGCCACTCCCTGAACCACGACACCGTAGCGGGCCGCCGGGTAAGGGCGAGGCCTCCTTCCCGGCCCTTCCACCCGGAGGCCTCCATGACGAGGAAGTCCTCCGCGGCGGAAGGGTCCAACGTGCGATCCACGAGCGTCACCTCAGCTCCGGCTTCCGACGCGAGCAGACGTTGCCTTCGGGCAATTTCACGACGTCGCTTTCCGTCGATCGGATTCGCCCATTGCCCGGCGCGGCTCACCGTTCCCCGCTCCCATGATGTCTTGACGAATACCGGGCATCGTCGTTGCCGGCACGCACGCAGCAAGGAATCGGCAACCGGACCGTCTGCACCCATCCAGTCGAGCATCACGATGCCCGGAAACGGCTCAGACCTCTCCCCCCGGCACAGTGCGTCGACGAGCGCTCCGCAGGCTCTATCGGGAATCGACCGGTCGATGAGGGGTATATCCAGACAGGCTGCAACCGATGGAGAGCCGTGGACGCTTGCGACCATCGCGGGTGGCATCCGGGACGTCCCCGCCCGGGCGAATGCAAGAAGACCCACGAATTCCGGTCCGTCCTCTGCAATGACGATCTTGGTGTTGGCGTATTCCTCGAAGTGGCGCGCCGACAGGAGGAGAAAGTCAGGTTCGAAAAACGGGTTTGGTTCCAAAGCGCGTTCGGAAAGACGGCGCCATGCGTCCTGGTCGTCTGTGGAGAGATCTCGGGCGCTGACAATGCGAGTGTTCATGGGGTCGCGATGTTAAGCGGAACCTCCCCGCATGATGTTGGAAGCACGCGACCGGAGGAGCGCATGCGGCGAGCAAGACCGTTAGCTCGCGCTCAAGAGCACCGCCACCGCCGAGGACGTCGCCGCCGGTGACGGTGGGAACGCTCGAGCCGGTCGGCTGCTGGCAGTTCAGCGTCCCGCTGTCGGCGGTGCCACCGCCGACCTTGTCGAAGGCGTAGTTGGCGCTGGTGCCGTTGAGTGTCATCTGGAGCACGCCGAAGTCGGTCGTGTCCTGAACGACCTCGTTGGTGATCTCGCTCCCCGAGACGTGGCTGTCGCCGCCCGTGCCGACCACGAACTCGGTCACGCCGGTGCTGGTGGCGACCCCGCTGGCGTTCATCGGCTTGAAGCGCTCGTAGTCGTGGGCGTGGCCGTTGAGGATGGCGGTGGCGTGGTACTGCACGGCGTCGTTCCAGAAGGCCTGATAGTCGGTGTCGGTCCCGAAGACGTCGGAGTACAGGGGCTCGTGGAAGTGGATGAGGATGCAGTCGCCCTGGTGGGCGACGAGGTCATTGCGCAAGAAGGTCTCCTCGGGAGACCCCGACGCGCATCCCGCCGCCGACTGCGACGGCGCTCCGCCCTGCGTAGCGGGCAACGCGGCGCACTCGCTGTCGAGCGAGATGACGTGCCAGGTGCCGCCGGCGAGGGGGATGTCGAAGCTGTAGAAGTCGCTCGAGGGACCCGTGACTCCGACGGGAAGGTCGTTGAGGCCCGAGGGGCCGAAGTTCGTGTAGTAGTTCGACGCGTTGCCGACCGCTCCCCGGTCGTTCTCGTTGGCATCCCCGTATTCGTGGTCACCGGGGGTGGGGCGCACTACGAGACCGGGGACGTAGTTGGCGTTCCCGGCGGTCTGGAGTCCTCCCCAACTGGCGTCGTAGCCCTGGGTGTAGTCCGACGCCGCGGGCTGGCCGCCTTCGGTTTCGGTCGGGGTGTACTGGGTGTCGCCCCCTGGGAGCAGGTAGTTCGGCGTCAGGCTGTGGATAAGGCTGGCCGTGGCCCGCTGCTGGCAGTCGGCCGGGTTCGATCCGCTGAAGTTCGCGTCGGTGGGCCCGCACGAGATGTCGCCGCCGACCACGAGCGACTGGCTGGCGGGCAAGGAGGCGGCGGCGGCCACGTTGGCCGGATGGCTGCCGGTGACGGGCAGGACCACGAGTGCGACGGTGGCCACCAGGCCCATGGCTGCGGCCAGGGACAGCTTGGAGAGCGCAGCCACGAGCATTACGGGACCACGCGTATCGAGTTCTGTGGACAGCAGCATCAGACGCCCTTCGCCATGGGACCAGGGGTGCAATGGGACGGAGGCGCGTGCATGCCCTCCCCCTGGAACGAGGCTCTCTTACCCCACTACGAGGCTCAACCACTCTCCTCAACACCGCGTCCACGCTCCGTCAACATCGGGGCAACTGCAGCCCAACGGAGCCTGTGAGACGTCTGCGGTGTGCCTAGGCCCGCAACTCGGGGGGCGACACCGGTGTCTACTGGTGGGCGAACGCCACGATGTTGCTGACGTGGACATTGAGGCCCGGGAGCGACCCCACGAAGCCGGCGTCGCCGAAGGCGAACACCCCGCCGTCAGAGCCCACCATCCAGTACCCCTTGCCGTCGGCCGTAGATACCACCCCCACGATGTTGCTGACGTGGACATTGAGGCCAGGGAGCGACCCCACGAAGCCGGCGTCGCCGAAGGCGAACACCCCCCCGTCGTTGCCCACCATCCAGTACCCCTTGCCCGAGCTCGTCGGCACCGCCCCCACGATGTTCTTCACGTGGACGTTGATACCGGGGAGCGACCCCACGAAGCCGGCGTCACCGAAGGCGAACACCCCGCCGTCGGAGCCGATCATCCAGTAGCCCTTGCTGTCGGCGGTGGGGACTACCGCCACGATGTTGCTGACATGCACGTGAATGCCGGGGAGCGATCCCACGAAGCCGGCGTCACCGAAGGCGAACACCCCCCCGTCGTTGCCCACCATCCAGTACCCCTTGCCGTCCTGGGTCGGCACGGCGCCCACGATGTCGTTGACGTGGACATGGATCCCCGGGATCGACCCCACGAAGCCGGCGTCACCGAAGGCAAACACCCCGCCGTCGGAGCCGATCATCCAGTACCCCTTGCTGTCGGCGGTGGGCACCATGGCCACGATGTTGTTGACGTGGATGCCGAGGGCAGGCACCGAGCCCTCGAAGGGTGCCCCCCCGAAGGAGAAGACCCCGCCGTCGTTGCCCACCATCCAGTACCCCGACTGGTATGTGAACCGGTCGGCCGAGCTGGTGGCGCTCGTCCCTGCCGTGGTGGTGACGGTGACGTCGACGGCGCCGAGCGCGCCGGGCGGGGACGTGGCCGTGAGCGACGTCCCCCCGCCGTTCACCACGACGCGGGTGGCCGGATTGGCCCCGAAGTTCACGGCCGACGCCCCTCCGAGGTTCGTCCCCGTCACCGTCACCGACGTCCCCCCCGACAGCGGCCCCACGTTGGGGCTGACCGAAGTGACCGTGGGGGCGAGCCCGTAGGTGTACTGGTCAGCGGCGCTCGTGCTGCTCGTCGGTCCCGAGCCCCCCACCCCCGTCGGCGGCGCATTGGTGACGGTCACGTCGAACGTGCCCATCGAGCCCGAGGGGACCTTGGCCGTGAGCGTGGTGGGAGAGGTGACGGACACGTTGGTAGCCAGGTTGGATCCGAAATGGACGGTGGGCGTGCCTACGAAGTTGGACCCGGTCACGGTCACGGTGTTGCCCCCCGAGACCGGGCCCGAGCTCGAGCTCACCCCCGAAACCACGGGGTCGCAGGAGATCGTGCCGCTGTCGCCGGTGCCACCGCCGACCTTCATGAAGGCGAAGTCGGCACTGCCGGCATGCAGCGTGAGCTCGAGCACGCCGAAGTGGCTGAAGTCGTCGCTCACCACCGAAGCGCTCGGGTTGTCCTCGAGGCCGTGGCTGTTTCCCCCGGTGCCGGCGATGATCTCGTCCACCCCGTTGGGGTCGGGAGTGCCCGAGGCGTTCAGGGGCTGCCAGCGCTCGTAGTCGTGGTCGTGGCCGTTCACGATGGCTGTCACGTGGTACTGGTAGGCGTCGTTCCAGAAGGCCTGGTAGTCCGTGTCGTCTGTCCCGTTGGCGCCCTCCGACCATTCCGGCTCGTGCCAGTGGATGAGCGTGCATTCCCCTTGGTGCGCAGCCAGGTCGTTGTGGAGGAACGTCTCCTCGGGCGATCCCTGGGCGCATCCAGCCGCGCTCCCCGAGGGCCCGGGGCCCATCGAGGCGGGAAGGGCAGCGCACTCGGAGTCGAGCGAGATGATGTGCCAGGTCCCGCCGTTGACGGGGATGTCGAAGCTGTAGAAGTCGTTCGATGGCCCGTTCACCCCGGCCGGAAGGTCGCCCAAGCCCCCGAAGTAGCTGTAGTAGTTCGAGGCGTTCGACAGGCCCAGCCCCATGTCGTTCTCGTTGGCGTCTCCGTACTCGTGGTCGCCGGGGGTGGGGCGTACGACGAGCCCGGGGACGTAATTCCCGCTGCTCGGGTTCTGGAGTTGGCCCCAGCTGGCGCCGTAGCCGTTGGTGTAGTCCGAGGCGAGAGGCTGCTGGCCCTCGCTCTCGCTCGGGGTGTACTGGTCGTCCCCCCCCGGCATCAGGTAGTTGGGAGCAATGCCGGCGATGAGGTTGGCCGTGGCCCGCTGCTGGCAGTCCGCCGGGTTCCCCCCACCGAAGTTCGGGTCGGTGGGCCCACACGAGATGTCACCTGCGATGACCAGGACGGGGTCCGATGCCGCCGCCGCCACGGGCGAACGCCCGCTTCCGACCAGGGGAAGGACGACCACTGCGGTCGCGCTCAGCAGGGCTATCGCGGCCAGAAAACACAACCGCACAAAGAGATAGTGCGTGCGCCCAGAGTGGCGCGAACGTGCGTGGCGGGGCTTGGCGAAGACCGCTAAGAAATGCAACCCGTTGCCCTTCACGAGATCCCGCATCGGTCGCAACCGACTCGGTCTGATACCCGGCGTCGAGACACCGGCTCAACATCCGGTTGACCACCCCCGGACCCGTTCGGCCCGAGGGTGGTCAACCCGAGAATTACTGGCGGGCGAAGGCGACGATGTTGTTCACGTGGATGCCGAGGCCGGGGATCGATCCCACGAAGCCCGCGTCGCCGAAGGCGAACACCCCGCCGTCGGACCCAACCATCCAGTAGCCCTTGCCGTCGAGGGTGGACACGACGCCTACCACGTTGGTGACATGGACGTTGAGGCCCGGCAGGGATCCCACGAAGCCGGCGTCGCCGAAGGCGAACACCCCGCCGTCCGAGCCGACCATCCAGTAGCCCTTGCCCGTGCTGGTCGGGACGGCACCCACGACGTTGCTGACGTGGACGTTGAGGCCCGGGAGCGACCCCACGAAGCCGGCGTCACCGAAGGCGAACACCCCACCGTCGGAGCCGATCATCCAGTAGCCCTTGCCGGTGCTGGTGGGCACCACGGCCACGATGTTCTTGACGTGGACGTTGAGGCCAGGCAGCGACCCCACGAAGCCGGCGTCACCGAAGGCGAACACCCCACCGTCGGAGCCGACCATCCAGTAGCCCTTGCCCGTGCTGGTCGGGACGGCACCCACGATGTTGCTGACGTGGATGCCCAGGCCCGGGATCGATCCCACGAAGCCGGCGTCACCGAAAGCGAACACCCCACCGTCGGAGCCGATCATCCAGTAGCCCTTACCGGTGCTGGTGGGAACCATGCTCACGACGTTGGTGACGTGGATGTTGAGCGCGGGCAGGGATCCCTCGAACGGCGCCCCTCCGAAGGAGAAGATCCCCCCGTCGTTGCCCACCATCCAGTAGCCGGAGTTCTGATAGGTGAACTGGTCGGCGGCGCTGGTCGGGCTGGTACCGCCCGGCGTGGTCACGGTGATGTCCACGGTGCCGACTGCGCCCGCCGGAGAGGTAACCGTGAGCGACGTACCTCCGCCGTTCACCGAGACTCCCGTGCCGGCCTTAGTCCCGAAGTCGACTGCGGTTGCCCCGGACAGGTTGGCGCCTGCCACCGTCACCGAGGTGCCGCCCGCTGTCGGTCCGACCGCTGGCGTCACCGAGCTGACGGTGGGGCCTGACGAATAGGTGAACTGGTCAGAAGCGCTGGTGGCGGTGGTGCCGGCGGGCGTCACGACCGTGATGTCGACGGGGCCGGCCGCCTCAGCCGGGGCAACGGCGGTGACCGAGGTGGCGCTGTTGACGACGACTCCAGTGCCTGCCACGCCGCCGAAGTTGACGGCGGTGGCGCCGGTCAGATTGGTGCCTGTGATGGTGACCGAGGTGCCTCCCGCCAGGGGCCCGGACGACGGGCTGATCGACGTGACGGTCGGGGCACCCCACTGCACGATGACCGGGTCGGAGTTCCCCCCTTCGGGCGTGAGGGGACAGCCGTTGGGGGGGTCCTGGACTGCGGTTAAAGGCGGCGAGGGGAACGCCGGCGCGGTCGCACAATGGTCGACCTCGGTCAGGAAACGAGCCTGTCCCGGCGAGGCCATCGCCACTGTCGCAGTGACGGGGCCGTCGGTAGAGCCAACGTGGTTCCAAATGGTCGGGGGGTTCGTCGACACGTCGAGGATTGACATTGCGATAGGCGACCCGACGATCACAGGGTCGTTGGCGGTTAGAGTGACCGTGGCGTTCACGGGCACCTGGATCAGATCGGCTCCCCCCGCGGAAGCGGTCACCGCTGTCCCCGTTACCGGAGCGGTCTCCTGGGCGACCATCGAGGCTGGCTGACAAGTGGTGTTGCCTCCTGCCCCACACGCGTCATTGTCCAACTCGTAGGTATACCGATCGCTCTTGTTGGTGGCACTGTCCCCGTTGCCATTGTTGACGGTTACGTCGTACGTCGAGCCGTAGGCAGTGCCAGTCGGCGAGTTGGGGTTCGACGGGGCGGTGGCGACTAGCGAGGTCCCGGAGGCGTTCACAGTGACAGCGGTAGCAGCGATGGTGCCGAAGAGGACAGTGGTCGTCCCTGTCGCGCCCAGGTTCGTTCCCGTGATGGTCACGACGGTGCCGCCGGCTTGAATACCGGAGACGGGGCTCAGTCCGGTCACCGTGGCCAGGCCCACCGCAGCGGCGGCCGGTGTGGCGCTCAGGACGATGGGCGCGGCCGCCAGGCCCACGCCCGCGAGAATCCCCACCACGAGTGCGCTCAGCCTTCGAGTTCGCCGGATTCGATGTTGACGAGCGGACGTCGCTACTGGCGCGGGAACGTGGTTCACGGGATCTCCTTGGGGGAGGGGATGCACCCGGAGTCGGGTGCCGGAACGGAGCGGCTCGTTACATGGCCGACCGTAGCATTCCCACTAGGGGCGAATTCAACACTTTACGCTCGTCAATTCGGACTTTTTCGATGTTGACGGTGCGTTGTCGACAGCCCGTTGTCCGTGGTCGAAGCGGCACGAGGCTGCCGGCCGCTACGGGGGATAACCTCGCCGCGATGGCGAGTGCCGCGCCGACCGACGACGAAGTTGAAATCGAATGGCAGTTCGACGCGCTCGACCTGCGGCCCGCCGAACGCTGGTTCGCAGCCTTGGCGCCCGAGCGCGCCGTCGGAATCGCCACAACGCCGAGCGCGGTGCAAACAATGCTGTCTGCATTGGCTGCGACGCCACGACCCGCCGAGCGCCTCGTCGACACCTACTTCGATACCTCCGACTGGCGGATCGGCCGATCTGGCCACGTGTTGCGTGTGCGTCACCGCGGGGGCGCGCAGAGGTGACCCTGAAGGGACTGGCGCAATCAGAAGCCGGGCTCCGACGGCGACTCGAGGTGACCGAGCCCCTGCCCGTGGACGGCGTCGGTGCGCTCGGGGGCCAGGGTCCGGTGGGCTGGCGGTTGCATGCCCTGACCGGCAAGCGACCGTTGCAGGCCATTCTCGAGGTCAGGACCCGGCGGCGCCCCTTCGATCTGGCCGTCTCCGCCCAAAGGGTCGCTGAAGCTGCGCTCGACGAGACCACCATCATCGTCGGCCACGACCACCAGCCGGTTCGCCTCCAGCGGGTGGAGGTCGAGGTCGAACCGACATGGGTGGGACGCCTCACGCCCGTGGTCGAGGTGCTGCGACGCGACTGCGGGCTCCAACCCGCGACGCTGTCCAAATTCGAGGCTGGGCTGCTGGCCGCCGGCCTGCGCGTGCCACCGCCACCCGACCTGGGGACCGTGGCGTTCGACTCGAACCCGTCGGTCGGTGACGTGGCCTTCACCGTGCTGCGACGAAACTTCGCGGCCGTGCTCACCCACGAGACGGGTACCCGTCTCGGGGAGGACGCCGAGGAGTTGCACGACATGCGGGTGGCCACCCGTCGCACGCGGGCCGCGCTGTCGCTTTTCGAGGAGGCCTTGCCCGTGCGCTCGCGCCACGTGCGCATGGAGCTCGGATGGCTGGCCGCTGCCCTCGGTGCGGTGCGTGACCTCGATGTCCAACTCGAGCGGGTTGAGGGATGGATCCGCGACGTCCCCGAAGAAGAGGGAACCGCCCTGGCCGACCTGGCCTCGGTGCTCGGCCGCCAGCGCGACGAAGCTCGACGCGCCCTGCTCACCTGCCTCGACTCGGCCCGGTACGAGCGCTTGCAGGCCGGCTTCATCACCATGCTCCGCCAGGGGCCTTCGCGGCGCTCGGCCGCGGCCCGCGCTCCCGCCGCCGCGGTCGTTCCCGGCCTGATCGGGGCCCGCCATCGTTCGGCCACCAAAGCGGCGCGGCGCGCCCGGAGCAGCGGCGATCCTGCGGACTTCCACCAGACCCGCATCCGCCTCAAACGCCTCCGCTACGCGCTCGAGTTCGTGGCCGAGATGTACGACCGCAGGACGGCGAAGTACCTGCGCCACGTGGTGAAGCTCCAGGATGCTCTGGGGTTGATGCAGGACGCCCGGGTGGCGGCCGCCCGGCTGCAGGAATTGGCCACGTCCGAGGGATCGACCCTCTCGACCACGACGATATTCGTGATGGGGAGTCTGACCGAGCGCTACCGGAACGAGTCGGAGCGACTCGCCCGGAAGGTCCCCGACCTCCTCCACGAGTTGGGCGGATCGGAGTGGCGCAAGCTCACCGCGCTCATGGAACGGCGACGCCTCGAGCTCGGTGCCGCCTACCGCTGGTCCGGGCCTCCATTGGCTTCGCCCCCGGTCGCACCCGGGGCGCCCACCGCGACCACCGCGCCTGCCGTGGTGGCGTCGCCGTCCCGAAGCGCCCCGACCCCAGTCCCGAACGAGAACCCGGGTCCGGCTCCGGTCGAGCCGGTGACCGAGCGCCCCGTCGTCAGCCACCCCGTGCCCGCCGGAGTGGCGTCGAGCACCTGGTCGCGAGAGCCTTCGGCGCCGTCGACTGCACCTGCACCCTTGAGGCGCCCGACCCCGTCGAGCGCCGACCCCGGACCCGACGAGCCGAGGTAGCAAAGCGGGGTTACCCCGGTGCCGGCACCACCCTGGACCTCGGCGCGCCGCCCGGGCCCCGGGCGGCGACCGGGCACGGGGAAAGCGCTTCCACCCTGAGGGGGGGGAGGAAAGTGAGAGCGCTCCGTGGGTGCCCTTCCCGGTCGCCGCCAGGCGCCCGCCGCGACGTGTTCACCGGACTCACCGTAGGGGGGTGCGATGAACAGAACGCGACGAATGAGGGCCCAACAGACGAACTCTGGATGACCGGCCGGCGAAATCCCGCGCGCCGCGAACTGCTCATCGAGAATTTGCTTCTCGTTCACAACGCCGTGACGAGGCGGAAACACCTGCCCCGTACCGTGACATCAACGGGCCCGCCCCGGCCCGGACAACACGTGACCCGGGGAGACGGACATGCGTGCAATGATGCGAAACCTCATCGAGAAGGCCCGGCGCTTGAGCGGCTCCGGCGCCGAGCGAAATGCCCACTTGGAACTCCTCCAGGCCGATCGAACTGTCGTCGAGCTCGACAGCCAGCTCCGACGGGTGTGCGAAGCACCTCCACGCCACGCCGCCTGAACCTGGCGCGCCCGGCGGCACCTGTGCGCGCCGGCTGGCGCCTGTGCACGTTGCGAGACCTGCCCGGTCTATGTGCGTGGCGGTCGGCTGAGCCGGTCGGTCAGACGGGACGGACGGCCTCGGCACTGCCGAGCACGGGACGACGGCGCCGGTGCCAGAGCCCGAGGAACGCGGTCACGGCCACGGCCACGTAGAGCACCCACACCGCGATCTCGAGGGGAGTGGGCTGGCTCACGTATCCGAAGAAGCTGTGGATGACGTCTCCGAAGGAGCTGTCCTCGGACAACAGGCGACGCGAATCCCACAGGGGTCGGGTGAAGATCGGCAACCACCCCAAGGACTGCAGGTTCTCCACCGCATCGACGAGCAGCCCGGCGGCGAACACCATGAGCAGGGCCCCCACGACCTTGAAGAACACGGCCACGTTGATCCGCTTGCCCAGGCGGTAGATGGCGAAGGCACAGCCGAGCGCGAGGACGAGGCCGATGGCCGCGCCCAGCACGGCGCCCTTGGTCGAGGTCGAGAAGACGATGGCGAGCGTGAACACGACGGTCTCGAGGCCCTCTCGCCCCACGGCCTGGAACGCCAAGAAGAAGAGCCCCCGTCGCGCCCCCGAGCTCATGGCGGCGTCGGTCTTCGACTGGAGCTCGGCGCTGAACGTCCGAGAGTGGTTGCGCATCCAGAACGTCATGTACGTGAGTACGACGGCAGCCAGAAGGTACGTTCCGGTTTCGAAGATGGTCTGGGCCCGCGTCCCGCTCCAGGAACGGATCGTGAAGTAGACGGCGACGCCGCCCCCTCCGGCCAGCAACAATGCGGCACCCACGCCACTGAGCACGTCCACGAAATGCCGGCGCTGGCCGATCCGGTCCAAGTAGGCGAGCAGGATGGCAACGATCATGCTCGCCTCGATCCCCTCTCGGAGAAAGATCACGAGGGTGGCGACCACCGAGCCTCCCTGCTGCGCCGGGACTGTTCCTATCTGCGTGGCGAGCGCCCGCCGGCGGCGGTCCCTCGGCCAGAATGCATGTTAGGAGACCCTAAGAAAGTGAGTCAACCCACCCTGAGAAATACCCGGGAGCGCACCGATGCGACCCGGTAGGATTCAGGTGTGACCGACGGATTCCACCCCCCCGTCGAGGAGTACCTCGAGACGATCCAATCCCTCACCGAAGAGGGGACGACCGTGATCCAGGCGCGCATCGCCCAGCGCCTGGGGCGTTCGGCGCCGTCGGTGTCGGAGATGCTCGACCGCCTCACCACGGACGGCTACATCCACCGTTCAGGCCGGACCATCGCGCTGACCGAGCAGGGCCGAGTCGTGGCCGACAGCGTGATCCGCAAGCACCGCCTGGCTGAGCGATTGCTCGTCGACGTGATCGGGCTGCCGTGGCACAAGGCCCATCTCGAGGCCGGGCGCTGGGAGCACGTGATCTCCGACGAGGTCGAGGAGCGCCTGATCGAGCTCCTGGGCAATCCCACGACGTGTCCGCATGGGAACCCCATCCCGGGCGCGCCCGGTGCCAGGGACCATTCCGCCAGTCAGCGCAGCCTGGCTGATGTCGGGCCGGGCGAGACCGTGCGGATCGAGCGCATCACCGAAGAGGTGGAGCTCGACATGGAATCACTCGAGTACCTCGACGAGCACGGGCTCATCCCCGGCCGTTCGGCACGGGTCCGGAACCGGGCGCCCGACGGGACCCTCACCCTGGACGTCGACGGGTCGGCGGTGGCGCTCGGGCCGGCGATCTGCCAGCAGATGTTCGTGGCCGCCGTCTGAACCCACCTGCTTCGGGGACGACGACACGAGCCGAGTCGAGCCGGCCCCGGCGTCCCCTGCACCGGCGACGATAGGGTCGCAGTCAGTGGACGACAGCCGGTCATCGTCTGCCCCGAGACCCCGCAATCCCGGGGCGTGGCCCGACGAGCTCATCGAGGTGTTCGAGCGGTCGATCACCGCCGTATACGCCACCCTGACACGCGACGGCCGGCCTGTCGCCGTCCCGACCACGCCGTATCTGGGGGAGGACAGGCTGACCCTCGACGTCTCGACGGGACTCACCTACCCCGCCAAGGCCGAGCGCGCTCGTCGTGATCCCCGGGTGTGCCTCCTGTTCGCCGACCCCCTAGGGTCCGGCCTCACCGATCCCCCCGTGGCGCTCGTCCAGGGGCTCGCCACCGTGCGAGACTCGGACCTCCAGGAGAACACCGACCGCTACGTGCGCCGCAGCATGGACAAGCTGCCGGCCGCCACCAAGGGACAGCCCAGGTTCGTGCTCCGCCGATTGGCGTGGTACTACGCCCGCATCTGGATCGAGGTGACCCCTCTGCACATGCAGTGGTGGGAGCGTCGGAGCCTCGAGGAACCGCCTCGCACCTGGAACGCCCCCGAGGGCACGGCGGCTCCCCTGTCGGACCCGGCCCCGAGTGGCCTGCAACCAGGGGCGTGGCTCGCCCCCCCGGCGTCGTGGCGCGACGCGGCGCGACACGCGGGGCGGCTGGTGACCCACGACCTCACCGTGGTGGGCGGCAACGGCTTCCCGCTCAGTCTCCCCGTGCACCACTCCGAGCTCGTCGACGACGGCTTTCGGCTCACCATCGGTGCGGGAGCCCCCGATATTGCGGCCGGGCCCGCCTGCCTGACCATGCACTCGCATCCCGAGACCTTCACCGGCCAGGAGAACAGGACGATCATCGGGACGGTGGAGCGACCGGGTGAGGCCCGGGGGGCGATCCGCTTCCACGCCGAGCGGGCCCTGGCCGACTGGAGCCTGCCCGGAGGCCGCTCCCGCATCGCGCTGGGGTTCCTGGCCAGGGGCCGTCGGCTCGGCCCCCGTCTGGCCACAGAAGCACAGCGTCGCTTTCAAGCCGTCCCGACGGTGCGTCTACCTCCCCGACCCTGATCGACCCGGGTCGTCGTCAGGGAGCGGGCACCATCTCCTGGGCTTCGTAGGCACGCAGTCGCTCGAACAACCCGCGCAGCTGGGAGCGCCGGGACCGGTCGTGGGCCAGGTTGACGAGCTCGAGCGGATCGGTGGCGTGGTCGTACCACTCGTGGTCCTGGTCGTCGAAGTCGCTGTCGACGTCGAACAGCTTCTTGCCCGGGTCCCTCCCCCACAGACCGCTCGACGGCTTGCCCCCGCCCACCCCGTAGTAGCGGGCGTACTTGGTGTCGCCGTCGAAGAACCCGCGCAGGGCATAACGCACGTGGTTGAGGTTCTGGGTCTGGGCCGAGTCCTGGGCGAACAGCACGTGATCGCGCACGGTCGCCGACGGGTGCGCCAGCACCGACGAGAAGTCGACCCCCTGCAGGCCCGACCCTTCTCCCGCCCCGTTCGCCGCACCGCCGTCCACACCGGCCAGGGCGCAGATGGTGGCGGTCAGGTCGACATGGGTGGCCAGGGCCCCGGTGGTCGAACCGGGGGTCGTCACACCCGGCACCCGAACGTACAGGGGCACCCGCATGATCTCGTCGTAGACAAAGGGCCCCTTGGACCGAAGCCCGTGTGACCCGCACATGTCGCCGTGGTCAGAGGTGAAGATCACCACGGTGTCATCCCACTCACCGGTGTCCTCGAGCGCGCTGAGCACCGTCCCCAAACTCTCGTCGGCCAGGCGCTGGAGCTCCACGTAGTAATCGAGGTGACGCAGCCAGGCCCTGGTGTCGCCGGGGTCGATGTACCCCCACAGCCCGTGTTGCTGGTCCCAACGCCACTGGCGGTGGGCCTCGGGCTTGGTGTGGAGGTCGTCGTGGAAGTTGGCGGGGAGCTCGCCGACGACCTCGTCGTAGTCCTTCCGATAGATCGGAAGGGGGTCGTCGTCCTTCCAGGCGGCGGCGTCGAGGACGCGTCGCACGCCCGCCACGTCCTCGGGGTTGCGCTCCTCGTAGCCGGGCTGGTCGATGGGGAACCACATGACGTCATGGGGGTTCACGAGCGCGACGGTCAAGAACCACGGCTCGGCGGCCACGCCGGGGCGCGACCGGGCGTTGGCGCGGAGCCACCGTGCGGCGTTGGAAGCGATGATGGGGTCGAAGTGGACGCCCGTTCCCGCCCACCCCATGAAGTGCCGGTCGTTGCCGTCCCAGTCGGCGAACCCGTAGGCCTCCATGTCGGGGTGCTCGGACTGTGACAGGTGCCACTTCCCGATGTACGACGACCGGTACCCGGCGCCGCGCAGCAACGAGCCCAATGTCGCCATGGACGGGTCGAGCTCTTTGTGCTCGGGCATGATCACGTTGTCGATGACGCCGTGGCCGGGGAGGTAGCGGCCCGTGAGCAGGCTGGCCCGACTCGGCGAGCACGGCGAGGAGTGCGTGAAGTACCGCGTGAACTCGATGCCCTCGGCCATAAGGCGCTCGCGCCACGGCAGGCGGACCGACGCCGGCAGCCAGCCGCGCTGGCGCTCCTGGTCGGACACGACGAGAAGGATGTTGGGGCGACGCCTCGGCGGGGCGTTGCGCTCGGTCGTCTGCGTCTCGGGCACGATCGCACCTTAGGCTGGGCCCGACCCCGATCGGCAAGGAGGTGGCGTGGGGCGCCCGACCCGACACCGCACCGACACGACGACGGGGATGCCCACGACCGGGGCACGACCACCCCGACGACGACCACGGGCCAACGACCGACCACGACGGGTCACGACCACGGCGGCACGACACGGGGGCACGCCCACACCCATCGCGGGGGCTGGCGGGACTGGTGATGTCCGTGGTGGTGCCCCACGATCACGGGGCCCACAGCGGGGAGCGCGTCCTCGAGTCGACCGCCGACGGCATCCGGGCCGTGGCCCTGTCGCTCGGGATCCTGGCCACCACGGCGGCGGTGGAGCTGGTGGTGGCGGTGCTGAGCCACTCGGTCGCACTGCTCGCCGACACCATCCACAACTTCGCCGACGCCCTCACGGCGGTGCCGTTGGCGCTGGCGTTCAAGATGGGGCGGCGGCGACCCACCCGGCGCTACACCTACGGGTTCGGGCGGGCCGAGGACCTCGCCGGTGTGGCCATCGTGGCGATGATCGCCGCCTCGACGGTGGTCGCCGCCTACGAAGCCGTCAGCCGTCTCATGCACCCCCGCCCCATCACCGGAGCGGGGTGGGTGATGGCGGCCGGCGGCGTCGGGTTCCTGGGCAACGAGCTCGTGGCCGTGTACCGGGTACGGGTGGGCCGGCGGATCGGCTCGGCGGCGCTGGTGGCCGACGGCATGCACGCCCGCTCGGATGGGTTCACGTCGCTGGCGGTCGTGGTGGGAGCCATCGCGGTCGTGGCGGGGGCGCCGCGGGCCGACCCGATCGTGGGTGTGGTGATCTCGGCGGCGGTGATCGTGGTCCTGTTGGGTGCGACGCGCACCATCTATCGCCGTTTGATGGACAGCGTCGACCCGGCTCTCGTCGACCAGGTCGAGCGCGTCCTGACCAGCGTGCCCGGTGTCGACGGGGTCGACGACGTCCGTATCCGCTGGGTCGGCCACGAGCTGCGTGCCGAGATCCAGATCTCGTCGGAACCCACCTTGAGCCTCGTGGACGCGCACGCCATCGCCGAAGAAGCACATCACCGTCTCCTACACGACGTGCCCCGCCTGGCCGAGGCGGTGATCCACACCAGCCCGACCCGGGATCCCGGGCACGACGCGCCGAATTACCACGAAGCGGTCGAGCATCACTTCGCTACGAAGCCTGACCACGCCGAGGGTCGCGACCCTCACACCACGCCCTCATCATCACCGTGAGCGACCGAGGCCCCTCACTACACTCGCTCTGCGATGCGTGCTGAAGGGCCCGGGCCGACGCCGGCCGAGGTGGTCGTCGACGAGATCACGGCGGTGACCCCCGACGTACTCGAAGCCCTGGGCGCGCTGCTGCCGGAGCTGTCCTCATCGGCACCCCCGCTCACCCGGGAGGCGCTCGAGGACATCGTGCATTCCCCGGCGACCGTCCTGTTCGTGGCACGCGATGCCGACGACGGCACCATCCTCGGATCACTCACACTGGTGGTGTTCAGTGCGCCGACGGGCCCGAGGGCCTGGATCGAGGACGTGGTGGTGGCGACGGAGTCCCGGGGTCGGGGTGTCGGAGCGGCCCTCGTGCACGAGGCGAACCGGCGCGCCGGTGCGGCGGGATCGCGCACGGTCGACCTCACGTCCCGCCCGTCGCGCGAAGCCGCCAACCGGTTGTACCTGCGCCTCGGATTCGTCCGGCGCGAGACCAACGTCTACCGCAAGACACTCGACTAGGGACCATCACACCGCCTCGCACCGCACCGCACCGCACCGCACCGCACCGCACCGCGCCGCACCGCACCGGGCCACGGTCGCAGAACCGGCACGCTCCTCGTACGACGGGAAGAATGGCCCGGATGAGGACGCCGAACATGTACGGGCCCGACGCCACCTTCGCCGGGGTCCCCGCCGCGGATCTCGAAGAGCCCGACAGCTACGCGGCGGCAGTGGCGGTCATCCTGGGCGCACCCTTCGACGGGGGCACGTCGCACCGGCCGGGATGTCGGTTCGGCCCTCAGGCCATCCGGCTCACCGACTACCTCCCGCACGACGGCCAACGCCCCCATCTGGCTCTGGGCGTGGATCCCCTGGTCGAGCTCGGTGTGGTCGACGCCGGAGATGTCGAGATGCTGCCGGGCGAGATCGCGGCGTCGCTCGACCGCCTCGAGCGCGCCGTGGAGCAGGTTTCGCGCTCGGGCTCGATCCCCGTCGTCCTCGGTGGTGACCACACCATCGCGCTGCCGGACGTGACGGGGGTCGCCCGGCACGTCGGATGGGGGCGTGTTTCGGTCATCCATTTCGACGCCCACGCCGACACCGCCGACACCCAGTTCGGGTCGATGTACGGGCACGGGACGCCCATGCGCCGCCTCATCGAGTCCGGCGCGGCCCGGGGCGACCGCTTCCTGCAGATCGGCTTACGCGGCTACTGGCCCGGTCCCGACGTCCTGGCCTGGATGGCCGACCAGGGCATGCGCAGCTTCGAGATGACCGAGATCGAAGCACGAGGCCTCCCCGCCTGCCTCACCGAGGCGTTCGCCATCGCCACCGACGACTGCGATGCGGTGTTCCTCTCCGTCGACATCGATGTGGTGGACCCCGGCGCCGCACCCGGCACGGGCACGCCCGAACCGGGGGGCTTCTCCAGCCGGCAGCTGCTCGACGCCGTTCGCCGCGTCACCATGGAACTTCCCGTGGCCGGGATCGACGTCGTCGAGGTGTCGCCCCCCTACGACCACGCCGAGGTCACCGCCTACCTGGCCAACCGCGTCGTCCTCGAAGCCCTGTCGGGGATGGCCTGGCGCCGACGCGCCGACTCGGTCGCCGGCACACGGCGCCGCGCCGAAGGCCCCCTGCTCGAGGGGCGCGGCACCTCCCCGCACTAGCCGCCCGAGATGCCTCAGGCCATGGTGGCGACGATCTCCTCGATCATGGCCAGGGTGGTGCCGGGATGGAGAAACGCCAGTCGGGCCACGGTCTCGCCCTCCCACGAGGTGGGGGTGACGAAGCCGATCTGCTGGGCCAGGAGGCGCACCGACCAATCCTCGTAGTCCGACGTGCTCCAGCCCCGCCGCCGGAACAGCACGATGGACAACTCGGGCTCGCACACCAGCTCGAGATGGGGAGACCGCCTGATCATCTCGGCGCTCTGCCACGCCGTGCGGAGCACGGTCTCCACCGCGTCGCGATACGCCCCCGCGCCGTGCACGGCCAGGGAGAACCACAGGGGTAGGCCGCGCGCCCGGCGGGTGAGGTGCACCGCGTAGTCGCTCGGATTCCACACCGGGTTGTCCTCGTCGTGGATCACGTCGAGGTACGAGGCCTCCTGGGCGTGCACCGCCTTCGCCAAGGCGGGCCGGCGATATACGAGCGCGGCGCAGTCGAAGGGCGCGTACAGCCACTTGTGGGGGTCGATGACGAACGAGTCGGCGTTCTCGATCCCCGCGTACCGGTCCCTGACCAGCGGTGTGAACAGCCCCGGCCCGCCGTAAGCGGCGTCGACGTGGAACCACATGGCGCGTTGGCGCGCCACCGCCGAGATGCCGGCCAGGTCGTCGACGATCCCCGCATTGGTCGTCCCCGCCGTGGCCACCACGCCGATGACGTCGTCGGGGTTGTCGTCCCGGTCCAGGGCGGCGGCCAGGGCGTCCCCGGTGAGTCGATGGTCGGGAACGGGGACTACGAAGGGTTCGACGCACAGGATCCGCAACGCCTTTCCGACCGAAGCGTGTGTCTCCTCGCTCACGGCGATGCGCGGTCGCAGGGGAGCCACGTCGCGCCGGAGCACGGCCGTGTCGCGCGCCACCACCAGGGCCGACAGGTTGGCGATCGACCCCCCCGACACGAAGCAGCCGCCGGACCCGAGGGGAAGGCCGGCCAACTGGGCCAGGAACTCGAGCGCCTGGTTCTCCGCTGCGACCGCTCCGGCCGCCTCCAACCACGACGTGCCCTGCAGTGAGGAGCACGACACGATCATGTCGAACAGCAACGCGGCCTTGGTCGGTGCGGCGGGAATGAACGCCAGGAAACGGGGGCTGTCGCACGACACGACCGCCCTCGCCAAGTGGTCGGCGAACAGCGCCAGGACGGCCTGGGGGTCATGGCCCGACTCGCCGATCAGGCCCGCCAGCACGTCGTCGAAGAACTCGCGCTCGCCCCCGAAGTCGAGCGGGACCGGATCGAGTGCGAGCCGCTGCCGGCAGTAGTCGAAGATCATCTCGACCATGCGCTCGTCGAGCTCGTACATGGGGTTCACCACGACCTACCTCCGACCCCCAGGATCGCACCCTGGGGTCGGGGCCACGCTGATCCACATCCCCCGCCGCCGGCGTGGCAGCGTGGGGGCATGAACCTCCCTGTCATGGCGCCGGTCTCGCCCATGCTCGCCAAGCTGGCCCGGGAGCTCCCCACCGCAGCGGGCATGCGGTACGAGCCGAAATGGGACGGGTTCCGGTGCATCGTCTTTCGCGACGGTTCCGAGGTGGAGCTGGGAAGCCGCAATGAACGGCCCCTGACCAGGTACTTCCCCGAGCTGATCGAGCCACTGCGCGACGCCTTGCCCGAACGCGCCGTCGTCGACGGGGAGATCGTCATCGCCGGCCCCCACGGACTCGACTTCAATGCGCTCTTGCAGCGGATCCACCCCGCCGAATCCCGGGTGGCGACGTTGGCGGCGTCCACTCCGGCATCGTTCGTGGCCTTCGACCTCCTCGCGCTGGGCGAACGCGACCTGCGGGGGGAGCCCTTCTCGACACGGCGGGACCTGCTCGAACAAGCACTCGCCGACTGCGCCGCCCCGGTGCACCTGACCCCCTCGACCACGGACCCCGTCGTCGCCGAGGACTGGTTCTCGCGCTTCGAGGGGGCCGGGCTCGACGGTGTCGTGGCCAAGCGCCCGGACCTCACCTACCGCGAGGGCGAGCGGGTCATGGCCAAGGTGAAACACGAGCGCACCGCCGACTGCGCGGTGGCGGGATTCCGCTGGCACAAGTCAGGCGGGGTGATCGGGTCGCTGCTCCTCGGGCTCTTCGACGACGGCGGCGTGCTCCACCACGTGGGGGTCTCCGCGTCGTTCACCGCGGCGCGACGCCGCGAGCTGGTCGACGAGCTGGCCCCGTACCGCTCGAAGACATTGGAGGGCCATCCCTGGGCGGCGTGGGCCGAGCTCGAACGCGACAGCGACGACACGGGACGTAAACCGGGCGCGCCGTCGCGCTGGAACGCCGGCAAGAACCTCAGCTGGGAGCCCGTCGACCTGGGCCTCGTGTGCGAGGTGGCGTACGACCACCTCCAAGGTGATCGCTTCCGCCATGCGACCACGTTCCGGCGCTGGCGCCCGGACCGCCGTCCCGAGTCGTGCACCTACGCCCAGTTGGACGCGGCCGTGCCCGCCGAGCTCGAGTCAGTCTTCCGGGCCTGACGGCGGCTCTTCTCGCTCACGGAACCGCGACCGGCTCGGCGCGGCGCGGTGCGGCTCCCCTTCCTGCTTGGGGAAGTTCGGGGGCCACGGCGCATCACCGAGGCCTTCGGCCTCGTCACGGTAGGAGAGCTCGAGGAGCGGACCGAGGTCGTAGCGCCGCTCGTCGATGGCGGCGGCCGGGTCACCGCGGGTCGCGAAGCGGCCCGGGACGGTGGCGATGGTGAGGTCGCCGGGGTCCACGTCGGGCACCTCGTCCCACTCGAGCGGGCATGACACCCGGGCCTCGGGGTTCGCCCGGACCGAATAGGCCGACGCCACGGTGCGGTCCCGGGCGTTCTGGTTGTAGTCGACGAACACGCGCTCGCCCCGCTGCTCCTTCCACCATGCCGAGGTTCCGATGTCAGGGAGCCGGCGTTCCAATTCGCGTGCCAGGGCCAGGGCCGCCCGGCGGACCTCGGTGAAGGTCCAGCGCGGCTCGATGGGTACGTTCACGTGCATGCCGCGTGACCCCGAGGTCTTGGGGAAGCCCACGAGCGAGTGCTCCTCGAGCACGGCACGCGCCTCGAGCGCCACCCGCCGCACGGCGTCGAAGGTCACCCCCGGTTGGGGGTCGAGGTCGACCCGCAGCTCGTCGGGATGATCGGTGTCGCTCCTCCGGACCGGCCACGGATTGAGATCGAGACACCCCAGGTTCACCGCCCACAGGATGTGGGCGACGTCGACGGGACACAGCTCCTTGGCGCTGCGGCCGCTCGGGAACGTGACCGTGACCGTTTCGAGCCACGGTGGATGACCCGGCGGCACGCGCTTTTGGTAGAAGAACTGTCCCTCAGCGCCATCGGGATATCGCTTGAGCACGGTGGGGCGCTCGAAGACGCCCCGCAGGGCCCCGGGCCCGACGGCGAAGTAGTACCAGACCAGGTCGAGCTTGGTCTCGCCCCGAGCCGAGAAGAAGACCTTGTCAGGGTTGGAGATCTTGACGCTGCGCCCGTCGACCTCCACCGCGACGGCAGGAACCCCGACGGCCATGTGTCGATGGTGACACAGCTCCCCGGCGGGCACGAGCGATCGCTAGCCTCGAACGCCGATGGACCCCGACGTGGCACTCCGGCGCATCGCGTACCTCCTCGAGGCGCAGAGGGCCGAGTCCTACAAGGTCCGGGCCTTCCGGCGCGCCGCGGCGACGGTCGACGAGATCGACCCGGCGGTCCTGGCCCAGCGGGCTGCGGCGGGCCGTCTGACCGACCTCCCCGGTGTGGGGGACACGACGGCACGGGTGATCGCCGAGGCCGTAGCGGGCGAGACCCCGTCCTACCTCCTCCACCTCGAGGCGGAGGCGAAGCCCGCCCTCACCGGGCGCGCCGCCGAGCTCCGGGTCCTGCTGCGGGGTGACTGTCACAGTCATTCGGACTGGTCCGACGGCGGAAGCCCCATCAGCGAGATGGCCGAGGCCGCCGCCGAGCTCGGTCACGAGTACCTGGCGCTCACCGACCACAGCCCGAGGCTCACCGTTGCCCACGGCCTCGACCCCGAGCGCCTGGTGCGCCAGCTCGAAGTGGTCGAGACGCTGAACGCGGAGCTGGCGCCCTTTCGGATCCTCACCGGCATCGAGGTCGACATCTTGGAGGACGGTTCACTCGACCAAGATCCCGACCTGCTGAGCCGTCTCGACATCGTGGTGGCCAGCGTGCACTCCAAGCTCAAGATGGACCCGGCGCCGATGACCCGCCGCATGGTGGCCGCCATCGAAAGCCCCCACACCGACATCCTCGGTCACTGCACGGGACGCATCGTCGTCGGCCGGGGCCGAGCCGAATCGCGCTTCGACCATGCCGAGGTGTTCGACGCGTGCGCCCGCACCGGCACCGCCGTCGAGATCAATTCCCGACCCGAGCGCCTCGATCCCCCCGACCCCCTCCTGCGCGCCGCGGTGGCGGCCGGGTGCATGGTGTCGATCGACACCGACGCCCACGCGCCGGGGCAACTCGAGTGGCTCGGCAACGGCTGCGTGAAGGCGGCCGACGCCGAGGTACCCTCCGAGCGCATCGTCAACACCTGGCCCCGGGCGCAACTGCTCGAGTGGGCGTCCGCGCACGGTGCGGCCGCCCCCTGACCCATGCGGGTCCACCCGGTGTCGTGGGGGCCGGATAGAGCAGCACCATGAGCAACGGCACCGACGGAGCAACTCCGACCGAGATCGCGGCGTTGGTCCTGTCCGACGGCCGCGCTCTCGAGTTACTCATGGCGGGCGCAGCCAACGGGATCCCCGTCGTCTTCCATCACGGCACCCCCTTCGCGGCCGTTCCCTACGACCCCGCCGCCCAGAGCGTGGCGGCGCGGGGGGCACGCCTCGTCTCCTGGTCGCGGCCCGGGTACGCGGGCTCGTCGAGCCGGCCCGGTCGGTCTGTCGCCGACGTCGCCGCCGATGCGCGTGAGGTACTCGACTTTCTCGGCCACGACCACTTCGTCACCATGGGGTGGTCGGGTGGTGGTCCCCACGCACTGGCCTGCGCCGCGCTCATGCCCGAGCGATGCGACGCCGCCACCGTCATCGCCGGCGTCGCCCCCCACGACGCCGAGGGCCTCGACTTCCTCGACGGCATGGGCCCCGAGAACGTCGAGGAGTTCGGCTCGGCCGCGACGGGTGGAACCCCGTTCTCGGATTTCCTGACCCGAGAGTCGGCACAACTCACGGCCCTGTCGGGACCCGACATGGCGCAAACCCTGGGCGGGCTCGTCTCCGACGTGGACAAGGCCGCACTGACGGGCGTCTTCGCCGACTTCATGGCCCGAGCGCTGGCGGCGGCGGGATCGGGCAGCACCGCCGGGTGGCACGACGACGACATGGCCTTTCTGGCCGACTGGGGGTTCGACCTCGACGCCGTGCGGTGCCCGGTCGCCATCTGGCAAGGGGGCGAGGACCGCATGGTCCCCTACGCGCACGGGGTGTGGCTCGCCTCGCATGTGCCCGGAGCGCGGCCGCACCTTCTTCCCGACGAGGGGCACGTCTCGTTGTGCGTGGGTGCCTTCGATCACATTCTCGACGACCTGATCGCGCTGGCCCGCTGACGGCGGTCTCGACACGTCGGCACTGGCGCCGGCGCGGCGAGGTCCGGTGGGTGCCGCCGGTCAGGTGCTGTCGGACGAGCTCGACGGTTCGGGCCGTGGCTGGGTCGTGGCCCGGCGGACAATGACCTCGGAGCGCTCGGGGTGCTCGGGGTCGAGATGGACCTCGGGAAGGTCGTCGTTGGGTGGGTCCCCACCGGCATCGACGACGATGGCGATCTCGTTGCCGTGGGGGCCGTAGATGACCTCGTGCAGCCCGAGCATGGCCGCCCCCAACATGCTGGTGGGACCCCGACCCCGGTGCCTGCGGCGGTGGGCGTGGGAGTCGTCGGTGGCGTCGGGGTCGTCGGTGGCGTCCAGCCAGGCGATCCACTCGTCGTCGGTCCAGGACTCGGCGTCCTCGGGGGGCCGGGCGAACTGCGCCTCGGCTCGGGGGGACTCGCCGGGTGTCGTTCCTTCCGGTGCGTCCACCTGTTCCACCGTACCGGCACGGCGCCCGACAGGGACGGTCGGACCAACGATGTGGCGGGTAGTCGATGCGCTAGGCCGGCGCAGGGCTGTCAGGAGGGAGCCGCCCGGGCTCCGCTTCGCCCGGTCGCGGCGGCTGCTGCTCGCGTCGTCGCCACACCGTCTCGGCGCGGTAGAGCACGTCGCGCAACGGGACACCGTGGCGAGACGCCACCCGCGCCGCGTCGCCCTGCTCGACCTTCACGCGCCCCGGGCTGACCTTGACCTGCACCGAGGCGCCGTCCACCTCGACGCGGTCGATGACCCGGGCCGCGAGCCACCGCTCGAGAAGGGCGCCGCGCACGCCGAGGCTTCCGGTTTCGGCCTGGAGCGTGGCGCACAGACTGTCGCTCAACGCCGGGTCGACGAGGACACTCACGGTGTGGCCCGGCCGTCCTTTCTTCATGAGGACGGGCGTAACCCAGGCGTCGTGGGCGCCGGCGGCGAACAGGGCCTCGATGGCATGGGCCAGGACCTCTCCGGTCACGTCGTCGACATTGGTCTCGAGCAACATGACCGGTTGACCGGGGCCCAGAGAAGCGCCCAAGGATTGGCCCACGACCACCTGCGTGCAATTGGGAAGCCCGTCGATGTCATGGGTGCCGGCGCCGAAGCCGGTGACGTCGATGCGCATGGGCGGCAAGGGCCCGAAGCTCGACGCCATCGCCGCCACGATGGCAGCGCCGGTGGGCGTGGTGAGCTCGACGCCGAGATCCCGACCCCAGGTCGGGATCCCGTGCAGCAACCGGACGACCGCCGGCGAGGGGTTGGGGAGGAGCCCGTGCGCAGATCGGATCGTGCCCATGCCCGTCGCCACCGGCGACACGCTCACCTCGTCCACACCGAGGATCTCCATGGCGGCGGCGGTTCCCACGACGTCGATCACGGTGTCATGGGAACCGACTTCGTGAAAATGCACCTGTTCGGGCGGACGCCGATGGAGTTTTCCCTCGACCTCGGCCAGGACCGCGAACGTGTCCAGGGCTCGGCGGGTCACACGTGGAGGGAGGCGGGCCTCTTCGACCAGGCCGACGATGTGCGCATGCGTCCGCACCACGACGTCGTCGGTCGTCTCCACTACGGCGCGCGTCGCCGCGATGCCGGCGCGCAGGACGGGTTCGGCCCGAAGTCCCCAACCCCCGAGAGGCAGGCGTCGCAAGATGGTGATCAATTCGGAGAAGTCGGCACCGGCGTCGAGAAGGCTGCCGAGCGCCATGTCGCCGGCGATGCCGGCGAAGCAGTGGAACCACGCCACCGTCGACGGCCGGTGGTCTCCGGAGCCGGCGCGTCCGGAAACGAGCCCCGCCTCCCCGACTCCGGATCGCGCCCTCACGGCAGCATGCGGGCGACGGCGCAGGCGGCACCGAACCCGTTGTCGATCCCGACGACGGTGAGACCGGCTGCGCACGACGCGTGCATGGCGAGCAACGCCGTGATGCCCTCGAGCGCCGCTCCGTATCCGGTCGACACCGGTACGGCCACGACCGGGGCTCCGGTGATCCCGGCCACCAAGCTGGCCAATGCGCCCTCCATCCCCGCCACCACGACTACGGCGTCGGCTCCGGCCACCTCGTCGGCCGACGCCAGGAGGCGGTGCACACCGGCCACGCCGCAGTCGGGCACCAGCGCGGGGCGGAACCCGAATGCCCGCAACACGGCCAGGCACTCTTCGGCCACGGGCAGATCGGCGGTGCCCGCCGTCACGACGACGACCCGCCCCGAACGCGCCGGAGCCGGACGCCAGCACACGGTCGACAGCGCCCCCGAGGCCGTGACCTGCCCGTCAGGGGCGTTCTCCAATGACGCCGCTACCTGTTCGTCATCGGCGCGTGTCAGCAGCACAGGAGTGTCGCCCGGCTCGGCCAGAAGCTCGGCGACGATCTCGGCACAATGGAGCGCCGTCTTACCCGGTGCGTATACGGCCTCGCCGGCGCGTTGACGCAGGGCGCGGTGATGATCGACGCGCGCGAACCCGAGGTCGACGAACGGGAGCCGGCGCAGTCGGGCCACGGCGTCATCGGGGCCGACCACTCCGGCACGGACGTCGTCGAGCAGCTGGCGCAGGGCGGGCTCGTCCATGAGTGCCCACTATCCTGCCGCACATGGATGCGGCGGGAATCCCCGGTCAAGCGAGTGTGGGGACGATCACCTTCCTCGGCCCAGCCGGGACCTTCACCGAGGAGGCTCTGTTCACGCAGCCTGACTACGCCGGAGCCGATCTTGTCCCATCGGCAACCCTGAGCGAGGCCCTCGAAACGGTGGGCAGTGGCGGTGCTGGCTTGGCCTTCGTCCCCATCGAGAACTCGATTGAGGGTGCGGTCAATGCCACCGTGGACAGCCTCGTCTTCGAGGTGGACCTGCTCATCCAACGCGAGGTGGTCCTTGACATCCACCTCCACCTGGCGGCTCGCCCCGGGACGGAGCTTCAGACCATCACCCGAGTCCTGTCGATCCCGGTCGCATCGGCGCAATGCCGGCGGTATCTCGCCACGGAGCTCCCGAACGCTGAGATCGTGGCCACCAACTCCACGGCCGAGGCAGCACGCATCGTCAGCACAGACCCGCAACCCGGCGCCGCCGCGCTGGCGCCTCGCCTGGCGGCAGAGCTCTACGGCCTCGAGGTGATCGCCTCGTGCGTGGAGGACCACTCGGACAACCAGACTCGGTTCGTCGCCTTGGCCCCGACAGGGGTGCCGGCTCCCACAGGCCATGACAAGACCAGCATCGTCTGCTTCCAGCGCGAGGATCGCCCGGGCAGTCTGCACGCCATTCTGAGTGAGTTCGCGGCGCGCAGCATCAACCTGACCAAGCTCGAGTCGCGGCCGTCGAAATCTGGGCTCGGCAATTACTGTTTTCTGATCGACCTCGAAGGCCACATCGCGGACGAAGTGGTTGCCGATTGCCTCCGGGTCCTGCACGCTGAACAGGCCGGCGTGAAGTTCCTGGGCTCGTACCCCGCCGCCGGCGACCACGGCCCAGCCGTGCGAGCCCGTGCCGACACGGCGTGGCGGGAAGCCGACGCATGGGTCGACTCGTTGCGATCGCAGATCCGCTCGTCCTGAGCCGAGATACCCTGGCGTCTCGGAGGGATGGCAGAGCGGACGAATGCGAGGCTCTTGAAAAGCCTTGGCCCAAAAGGCTCGTGGGTTCGAATCCCACTCCCTCCGCCCTCTGACCTGGGACTTCTCGATTGCTCGGCGTTTCGTCTCAACCGGCCTGGGGGCAATTGACTACAAATTGACTACTGTCTCGGGCGTGAGGGGCACCAAGACCGAAATAGTTCCCGGGGTCTGGAGGCTGCGCGTTTACGCGGGGCGCCGTCCGAACGGCACACCGATCCAGATCAGCAAGATGGTGCACGCCTCCGAGCGCAAGCCCGGGGCCGGAGCGCGACTCGCGGATCGTGAGCTCGCCAAGCTGGTCTCCGACGTCGCAACCGGGAAGGTCAGCGCCGGGAAGGAGACGGTGGGAACCCTCCTCGACCTTTGGTTGGACCACTGCGCCTCGATCGGCCATTCCCCCACGACCATGCGCAAGTACCACCAGCTCGCCGACGCGGTCGTGCGACCCGAACTCGGAAAGGTGCGCCTCTCGAAGCTCACGGCCCGGCAGCTCGACAATCTCTATTCCAAACTGACGGCCCGAGGGAACAAACCACTGACAGTGCGACGTCTCCATACCGTCATCAGCGCCATGCTGGCCCAAGGCGAGCGGTGGAGCATGGTTGATGACAACGTCGCCCGCAAGGCGAGCCCGCCACCGGTTCACGCAGAACAGATCAAGGCTCCCGACGTCGCACAGGTCCAAGCACTCATCGCCGAAGCCGAGAAGATCGAACCGATGCTCGCAGCATTGCTCTTCATCGGCGCGCTCACCGGGGCACGTCGAGGCGAACTGTGCGCACTGCGCTGGAGCGATGTGGACTGGCAGGCTGGTGTCCTGGCGATCGGACGGAGTGTCTACGAGACAAAAGGTGGTGGATGGGGAGAGAAGCCCACGAAGACCCACCAAGTCCGGCGCGTCGGAGTCGACGAGGTCGCTCTCGAGGTCTTGCGGAGGCACAGAGCCCAAGTCGACAAACTGGCAGGAGACCTTCACCTCAAGGTCCCACCGGACGCCTTCATCTTCTCGAGGTCGCCGGTGGGTTCCGAGCCAGTCAGGCCGGACGTCGTGTCGAAGTTCGTGCCACGCGTCGCCAAGGCTGCCGGCGTGGATACGCATCTCCACGCGCTTCGTCACTTCTCCGCTACCCAGCTGATCGCCGGTGGCCACGACGTGCGGACGGTCGCGGGGCGCCTGGGCCATGCCGACGCGGCGGTAACTCTGCGGGTGTACAGCCACGTCCTCCCGGAACGAGACCGCGAGGCCGCCGCAGCACTCGGTCGCACACTGGCACTGCCGAAGTAGGCCGTACCATGGACCATCTCCTGGTGGCCCGTGCCCGACACAACGAGTCGGAATCTCGCGGACGCCCCCAGCAAAACACACGAGGCAGTCCGCCTGACCCACTTTCGGCAGTCAACGGGATTCGCTGTCCGCCACCTCTCCATGCACCTCGGCGAGGAAGCGCGGGACCGATACCCGCCACTGAGCCCCGATCCGGAATGCTCCCGGTATCTTGCCGACAGCGACCAGGCGATAGGCAGTCGAGGTTCCAATCCCCAATTGCTCGGCGGCCCAAGAGAGGTGCTTTACGTCGTCGGGGAGTGAGGTCGTCATGGAGTCTCTTGCTCCTGGGTCGTGTCGAATCCGTGGATCGATCCCCGGCGTCGACGGTTCAGTCATAGATCCTGCGTGGTGATCCCCACCCATGGTCCTGATTAACGTCACCTCCAACGTCACCCGCTCAAAGACCGACGCTCCGGGAACGCGGTGATATCTCAACCGACTTCACTCTGAACGTCACCCTGCCATCGGGCCGGACGTCACCCTCAGGCTCAGATAACCGCTGAGCATGCCACCTTCGCAGGTCGATCGAACGTGCCCGCCGGACCGGTTTCCGTCGTCGGCATCCACATTGGAGGGCCGGTCAAGGCCGGCCGACAGGCCGCCCGAAGGGGACGCCTTGACGGGCCTGGTCACTGGCGCGCGGACACTGGGTGCGGAGCCGGCCGTGCCGGCTCCTGTGTGCTGCTTCTCCTGGCATGCTGGCCACCTTCCGAAGGGACACGTCGGCACCGATTCACTTGAAAGGACAGAAGGGATCTGACTCACAGTCCAAACCCGTCGTCGTAGTCACGGCCGTAGGCAAGATCGTCGTCGTAAGACCAGCTGAAGCCAGGGTCCCGAGTCGGGGCTTCGTGGACCCGCTCTTCGTTGCGGGCGAGATCTCGTCCGAAGCGCTGAAACCATTCCTCTACCGAGGGCTCAGGTGGTTCTCCCATCGGTCCAGACACTGACCGCTCACCATCAGCCGTGGTGCAGGCACCGGTGCTGCGAGCCGGTAGCGACTCGAGAGCCATGGTCTGTTCGTGGCTACACGACAGGGCATCGACGAGACCGGCCAAGGCGTCTTGGTGGGGGGTGACCTCATCGAGGTGGGCGATCTCCGCTCGGGAATTTTCGGAAGCGACGGCGTAGAGGTGGTTGGAGAGCCGTCCTCGGCTGAGGGCGGTGTAGCCGGCCTCTTGGAACAAGGTGTCGTTGCCGAGGAGAAACGCATGGTCGACGGTGATGCCCTGGGAGCGAAAGACGGTGAGGGCATAGCCGAGGGAGGTGGACTCCTCCAGGTACTGCGAAGAAAGGGTGACGTGTTGGCCCGACGCCAACTCGACGACGAGCACTTCGCCCCGTTGCCCCGGTAGGACGTCACCCTGGCTCGGAGGAATGTCACCCTCCCTGGTGGGCGGGTTGTCGGCTGGGTCGCCGGGGACGGCGACGACAGTGGCGAAGGTCCCATTGCGGATCGCCACCGTGGACGCCTTGCCACCGGGGTCTGGGCGTGCAAGGCGAGCGCGGGCGTTCTTCTCGAACAAGATGCGGTCTCCGACGGCAAACTCCTTGTCCGAGGCGAGGCGAAGCTTCTCACCGAGCTCACCGGCCTCGAGACGCCGTTGTCTCGCCAACTGGTTGAGGGCGGCGACATCGGCACGCGTCACTGCCATGATCGCCGTGGTGGCCTCAGCGTGGACGCTCCACCACCGGTTGATGAGCTGCTCACGGGCGGCCACGACGTCAGTGGCGATGGCGATCCGGTTGTGGGCGTCGTTGGCGGCGATGGCCGGGGCGATGTCGCCGTTTCGGAGCTGGAGCAGGGCTTGACGCTCCCACTCCTGATCGACCTCGATCTGGCGCCGGTTGGTGGTCAGCTCGACGACATGGGCTGACAGGGTCTGCGACAGCGAGCGCAGTGCCCCCCCGGCGTCGATGGAGGAGAGTTGGCGGTTGTCGCCCACCAGGACCAGCTTGGCTCGGGCCGCGTCGACCTGGCGTTGGAGCCGGTCCAAGCTGCGACTGCCGACGAGAGATGCTTCGTCGACGACGACCACGTGGCGGCGGGTCAGTGTGGTGTCCCCCCGTTCCAGATCGATCAACAGCCGGGCCATCGTGATCGATTCGAAGCCGGTACTGGCCTGGAGCTCCGCCGCGGTTCTGGAGGCGATGGCGGTCCCGATGACCTCGTAGCCGGCGGACTGCCATCCGACCCGGGCGGCACCGAGCATGGTCGACTTTCCCGTCCCGGCCTGGCCGATCACAAGGTCGAGCCCGTTGCCCGATCCGAGGAGCTGGCGCACCCCGTCGGCCTGCTCGGGATCGAGATGGCCGTTTGTGACCAGGACCTGGTCGATCGTCCTCCCGCTCACGTGGCCGGCGGACCGCCCGACGCGACGAACGGCCGAGTTGACGATCCTCCCCTCGACCCGGAGCATCTCGACGGTGGTGTAGCGCCGGTCCCCGACCGTGGTGGCCCGACGCTCCCGCCTCCTTCCCGACACGTCTGGTTGGCGGTTGCCATCACCGATCATCCACAGCACATCGTCACGATCCAGGAGTTGTCGGGTGAGCCGTGCCACCTGGCGAGGACTGGCATCGAAGGCTCGGGCCACCGCAGCCAGCGCGTCCCGATAGGTGAACGTCGAGGCGAACAGCGTGAGGGGTGCGACGCGAGCTGACGTCGGATCAGAGAGGTCGTAGTCGGCCAGGTCCACCGACCGCTCCCCGGCCAGCACGGCCAGAATCTCCTCGCGCTCGGCGTCGAACACATACGCATCAGAGACGCCATGGCCGACACCGAGGGCCCCGGTGATATCGGTGATCGCGCCTGGCCTCGGCCCCTCGGTCCCGTCGGCGACGGTGACCGCCGCGAGCTCTGTCGCCCACCTGCGGCGAAGCACGTCGCTGGGCTCAAGGTGACCGGGCTTGTGCGGCCGGGTGGCGAGGGCGGCGACTTCGGCCGCTCGTTGGGACTCAAACCCGGTCTTCTCGAGGGCGGCTTCGATATCGACCCGACGCTTCGAGAACGCCCGCGGGATGCCTTTCGGGATATCGGACAACTCTCCCAGTCCGTTGCGCCTGACCGACCACGACACACCGAGAGGGGCCAACTCGGCCCGGAGTGCGGACTGGTACATGGCGGTAGCCGCCTTCTGCCATAGATACAGCTGGCGGGCGTCGGGGGCTGACCACCGCCCGTCTGTGCCACGCACGACGTTTGGGATGAGGACGTGGGTGTGCAGCTGCGGGTCGCCGTCGCGGCTCGTGCGGTGCCGGAAGCTGGCGGCGATGAACCCGTGGGCCCTCACCAGGTCCTTCCCGTCCTTCCCACGCCGCACGTAGGCAGCCTCGGCTGACAGGTGGTCGATCACACCGCCAATGGCCCGGTCATGGGCGGATGACACGACGCCCCGAACTTCGGGCGACCCGAACGCCCACAGGAGCGACACGCCCTTCGGAGCGGAGAACGTCAGGTCGAACCCGGGCCGGCGGCCGCTCCGGCGCATGATCCCCAGATCCTCACCTCCACCCCCCCGGCCGTCGAGTAGGTTCCGCAGCGCTTCGGAATCCACGACGCCAGTCAGGTCGAGGGCAGCCGACGTGGCACCGATCCACTGTCCCGGGGCTTCTCCTCGGCCCAGGTAATAGTCGTCGACCGAGTTGGCCACATTGGCCAGGTAGTAGTCGGCCCCGGTCACCACACCCAAGCGACTTATCGACAGCACTGCCGTCGCCTTCGATGACCCCAGGCACACGACGATCGGTCCATGGGCCGCCATGATCCGGACCGACGTCACCCCGGACATCACCCTCCCAGGCTGCGGCGGTATTTCTCGCCGTCAGAGTGGGTGGTTCTGGCGTTGAAGGCGGATTGTCACCCTGTGTCGAACACGGACAGGGTGGGCGAGGCGGCATCAACAGATGCAGGGGTGTGAGTCTGATTCGGGTTTCAGACCTCCAAAGCTCCCGGGGCGATTCACTCTCTCGCTCGTGGTTCAAGGGGTGAACTCGCTCACAGAAGGGCCTCAGGTGGCACGCGGGTGGTCGAACGGGGTAACAGGGACGATTTCGCCGTAGCGGCGTCCGAACAGACCACCACACGAGGGGCATACTCCGGTCACCACGTGAACCCCTCCCGCTGCGTCAGTGGCTGGTGCGGGGCTGTCAGGAGCAAAGGTCAGGACCACCTGGCAGTCGGGACACAGGTAGTTGCCCACGACGCCGAGCGTAGTGACGTCCGAAAGCCCGTGCCTGCCTCGCCGCTGGACCCATCGCCCATCCCAGACGTACGGTTTCTCAGGCACTTGGTGACGGCCTTCATTCCTGCGTCCACCAAGGTCCTCGGTGGGGGATACGGCGGAGCGCGGGGGTACGTTCATTCAACTCGCAGCACATGCGGTCCTGCGCTCTGCCCCCCTTGCCGTAGGGGGCTTGCTGTCTCACCCCTGGTTGGATCGGCGTCGTGCTCGAGCCGGTAGAAGGGGTTCCACAGCACCACCCCCGCTCGTTGCCGAGTGCCGTTCCCTCGACAGGGCGCCAGAGTCTCGTTGAGCTGCAGGACGTTGATGTACCTGCTTCCTGGGAATCCGAGCTCGGCGCCGCTGCTCTCCTTGGCGATCAGCGACCCTTGAACCAGTATCGATCGGTCACGGAGTGGGAATCGACCACTTGCCTGCGCATCCCTAAAGTTCACCCAATTTTGAACCGGCCATGACGGCTTGCGCCGCCTCGACAGTGCTCCGCTTGAGATCGCGGAGGCGTTTAGTAGCGGTCGACGAGGACTCTTGCCCAGTCAGTCCACGATAATCCAAGCGCTGAACGACGAGTCCCGAGATTGGCGCGCTCTCATCGAGGGCGGCTAGCAGCTCTGCAACTCCCCCTGTGTCCTTGGTTGTGACCAGAGCGCGATACACGAGAAGCCCTTTGGCCGAAGGGGATTCGCCCGTCGAGTCAAGAACGCCAATCAGGTCATCCAGCTTTGCGAGCAGGCGTTCCCACGGATCCTGGGGCCGGTAACTCGGGGCAGCAAGGGGTTCACTTGCATATGGATCGACTGTCGGTGCCGCCTCGTCGATCGTAGAGGAGAGGTTGACAAATGTTTTGCGGAAGAGCGACGAGGCCAGGGACCGAATCTTCACCCCATACCGCCCCTGGCTGCGGACAGCGTTTGCCGTAACGAGCATGAGATCCGACGAGTAGTCCGTAACGGGTGGTAGAGGCAGACGCGTGTCATCCGAGTAGATGCCTCAAACGATCAGGCAGGCGGCATTTAGATCTCGCGTGGACGGTTGACAATGAGGCGGTCACTCAAGCGTCGTCGTTTCGGACGGGCGTCACACGTACGACCGAATTCTCGCCGTGATCAATGTGGTCGACCCGGTCACTCGCATGGGGTACCGGTTCAAAGGTCATGCCGAGGTCCATGTCGAGGGGTCCGTTTTCGACGATGTAGTCGCTTTCTACCAAAGGGAGCGTCAGATCGCTCCGGCACGTGTTCGAGGCGTGGCCATGATGATCGTGGAACAGGCGGCGCCGCTGGTGTCGCCTTCCTATGACATCGGGCTAAAGCCGCAACGAGATCGTTGCTCGCTCCCTTCGGCGGCTGGAGCAAATCCACGGGCTTCGCATTGACCGTATCGCGGAGACTCACACGGAGTAATGAGACCGAGCGGTGCCGTAGGGTCGGACTGGCAACGGGGCTTGGGCATCCGATACTCAGGGGGCTCCGGAGCAGATTGCGGTCCCGACCCCAGACCCGGTGATCGCGACTGGCTTAGCTGACGCGCAGGCCGCGAGTTTGGCTTTGCCAGCGCCTAGATCGAGTCTGGCCGACAGTGGATTACGCTCAGTGCAAACGAAAGTCCGAGAGCGACTCCAACAACGCCAAAGACGACCATCCACGGAATGTAACCAGGCGGCTTGACACAGTCGTTGCCGAAGAGCGCAAATGGACTCGGGTGAGCCAGATGACCCATTACGCAATCCGGGGTGACATTCACGAACCCCCTCGCCAGGAAAACCGCGGTCATCCCCGTCAGAGAGAATGCCGCTCCTAAGGCGACGACGAACACCGTCTGAAAGCCCCGACCTACCCACTTGGGCACGACGCCATGATCGCGCCGCAAGAGCCTTCTGGGTAGTGGGTCAGTCCCAGGCAGGGTGGCCGGGACACGGGTAACCCATCGGTTTCATGACAGCCGATTTCGTCTGGGGCGTTACCCGTGCCCCGCCAGTCCCTCGGGGCGCTCCTGGTGCAATGGAGGTGCACCCGACCCTCCGGAGTCACCCGGTCGCCACCGTATGCCCGTGGGTGGGGCGCGTCTACGGGCTGCTCCAGGTTTCAGCTTTCCCGACCCATCGGAAGGTCCCGGCGCTGGAGTTCGCAAGATGGAGGCCAGCCGTTTTCGCCAGGTTGCTCACTTCTAGGAGCGTCCCTTTGCGGTGCTCTACTTTGCCGTCGCAGTAGGAAACCACGAACGACACCTGACCGTCAGTGCCCATGGCCAGGTGGCCAGTGATGCTCTCAATCTGATCCGCCATATATCCAACGCTAGGGGAAAGCCGCGCCTTGAAGCCGCTGGTCAGATACGTTTTCCCGATCGCCGGTCATCGACTGGGCGATGGGATAGCGCTAGGGGAACCGATCTCGGCCTGGACCCCGCCGAGCCCACCCTCAGAACGTGAACTTCGGTGGGATCAAACTGACCCACTACCGCCATCTGTCACCCCAAGGCCAGTGGCACCTCCGGTACGAGTGCCGCTGCCGACTGGCCAGGCCGTCGGGACTGGTAACGCCGACCAGGCCGCACGGTACTCAGGCATTCCCGAGTGGTCTCACACTCAGCTGTCGTTCACACGATGCCAGGCGTTTACCGAATGGCCCGCTGATGCCGCGAAAGCTAGCGTCCCACGCTCTGGTGGGGTCGCCGGACACCTCAGGGCTCGAAGCGGTAGAAGGGGTTCCACAGCACGATCCCCCGCTCATCGGCGAGGGCGGTCCCCTCGACCGTGCAGCACGCTCCTGGGATCATTCCCGGCACGGATCGCACGCCGCCGAACACGATGGTCAGCCGACCGGTGCCGTCCTCGAGCCCGACGGCCTGGGCACCGGACCCGCGCCAGATGCACCGCTGCGCGTCGACCACCTTCCCGGTCACCACGACACGCTCGCGTGCTCTGGCATCGGCGACGCGACGGGCAACGGGGCGCCCGCCCCAGCAGTCAGCGGAGCAGGGCTCCCAGACGTTCACCGAAGGTGGGCGAGGGCTTCGTTGAGCTGCAGGACGTCGATGTAGCTGCTGCCCATAAACCCCAGTACTGCGCTGTTGGTCTCCCGGGCAATGAGCGCTCGCAGGGCGGACGGAGTAATCCCGGTGGCCTTGGAGACCATGGGGATCTGCGCCAGGGCGTCCTGAGGAGCAATGTCGGGATCCAGGCCGCTGCCCGAGGTGGTCACCAGGTCAGGGGTGGGGTCCACGCCGCGCTTGTGCCAGTAGGCCACTAGCGCCTGCGTGTTCTCCAGCAGGACCTTCGACCTCGGGCCCAGGTTGGTCGCCCCCGACTCGCCGCTGACACCGTTGGCCACCAGGGGGTTGTCTCCCCCCGAGATCTTCTCCTTGGGATTGGCCGCATAGGGCCCGAGATCGTCGGGTCGGCCCTGGAACACACAGCTACCCGGCGGGTTTCCCGGGCACTTCGTGGCCGACCAGTTCTGTCCGATGAGAGTCGATCCGTTGGCCGTGATCGAGCCGTCGGCCTGGTGCCGGAAGAAGAGCTGGGCGACGCCGGTGCCAGCAAGGGCGTAGACGAACCCGAAGAAGACCGTGATAACAACGATCGAGATGATGGAGCGGCGGAGATGGGCGATCATGTGGGGCTCGCGATCAGTAGGCGTGAAGAGCGACCAGGATCAGGTCGATGAGCTTGATGAAGATGAAGGGCACGATGATCCCGCCCACCCCGTAGATGAACACGTTGCGGCGCAGGATGGCTGCTGACGATGCGGCGCGGAACTTCACCCCGCGTAGCGCCAAGGGGATCAACGCCACGATCACCAGGGCGTTGAAAATCACCGCCGACAGCACCGCGCTCTGCGGGCTGTGCAGCTTCATGACGTTGAGCGTGTTGAGCTGCGGATAGGTGGCGACGAACAACGCCGGGATGATGGCGAAGTACTTGGCGATGTCGTTGGCGATGGAGAAGGTGGTGAGCGAGCCCCGGGTGATGAGCAGTTGCTTGCCGATCTCGACGACGTCGATCAGCTTGGTCGGGTTGGAGTCGAGGTCCACCATGTTCCCCGCCTCCTTGGCCGCCGTCGTCCCGGTGTTCATGGCGACGCCCACGTCGGCCTGGGCCAGCGCGGGGGCGTCGTTGGTGCCATCGCCGGTCATGGCGACGAGCTTTCCGCCCTCCTGCTCGGTCCGGATGAGCGCCATCTTGGCCTCGGGGGTGGCCTCGGCCAGGTAGTCGTCGACACCCGCTTCCTGCGCGATCGCCGCAGCCGTGAGCGGGTTGTCGCCGGTGATCATCACGGTGCGTATCCCCATCTGACGCATCTCGTCGAACTTCTCGCGGATGCCCTGCTTCACGACGTCCTTGAGCTCGATGACACCGAGGATCCTTTGTCCGTCGGCCACCACCAGAGGGGTCGATCCCGCCCGGGCGATGCGGTCGACGATGTCGTTGAGCCCCTGGGGGCTGGTGCCACCCTGCTCCTCGACCCACTTGCGCACCGAGTCGGCCGCACCCTTGCGGATGCGGCGGCCGTCCATGTCGAGGCCCGACATGCGGGTCGTGGCCGAGAAGGGCACGAAGTTGTGCTCGGTGCCGAGTTCACGCTCGCGGATGGCGAAGCGCTCCTTGGCCAGCACCACAATGGAGCGGCCTTCGGGTGTCTCGTCGGCCAGCGACGCCAGCTGGGCGGCGTCGGCGAGCTCCTCCTCGGTGACCCCCCCGGCCGGGACGAAGGACGTGGCCATGCGGTTCCCCAGGGTGATCGTCCCCGTCTTGTCGAGCAGCAGCGTCTGCACGTCGCCGGCCGCTTCGACGGCCCGGCCGCTCATGGCGAGCACGTTGCGCTGCACGAGGCGGTCCATGCCGGCGATGCCGATGGCCGACAAAAGGGCCCCGATGGTGGTCGGGATCAAGCACACCAGCAGCGAGACCAGGATGACCACCGACACCGTCGCGCCCGCGAAGTGGCCGAAGGGCTGCAAGGACACGACCACGGGCAGGAAGACGATGGTGAGCACGGCCAAGAGGATCGTCAGGGCGATCTCGTTGGGGGTCTTCTGCCGGTTGGCGCCCTCCACCAAGGTGATCATGCGGTCGAGAAAGGTGTGGCCGCGCTCGGCCGTGATGCGCACCACGATGCGGTCGGAGAGCACCTTGGTCCCACCCGTGACCGCCGAGCGGTCGCCTCCTGACTCCCTGATCACCGGTGCCGACTCACCGGTGATGGCGGACTCGTCGACCGACGCGACACCCTCCACGATCTCGCCGTCAGAGGGGATGGGGTCGCCGGCCTCGCACACCACGAGGTCTTCCTTGGCCAGCTCGGCGGCCGCCACCCGCTCTTCGGTGCCGTCGGGACGAAGGCGGCGCGCCTCGGTCTCCGATCGCATCTTGCGCAGGGTGTCGGCCTGAGCTTTTCCGCGTCCTTCGGCCATGGCTTCGGCGAAGTTGGCGAAGATCACCGTCAGGAACAGCCAGATAGTGATGGACCAGTCGAAGATGCCGGGATGGGCGATGGCCTCGATGAAGGTCACGACCGTACCCACCAGCACCACGAACATCACTGGGTTCTTGATCTGCACCCGGGGGTCGAGCTTTTTGAACGCGTCGAAGAGCGCCCGACCGAGGATCCCGCGGTCGAAGAGGCTCCGCGCCTCGGCCACGCCGTGGGGCCCGGAGCTCGGCTGGGGCTGCGCTTGTGTGGTCATGATCGTCATCAGAAGAACTTTCCGTGGCTGAGTTGCTCGACGATGGGGCCGAGCGAGACGGCGGGGAAGAAGGTAAGGCCACCGATGATGATGATCACGCCGATGACCAGGCCCACGAACATGCCGTTGTCGGTCCGGAACGTCCCGAGCGACTCGGGCACGACGTTCTTGGCCGCCAGCGCGCCCGCCAGGGCCAGGGCCGGGATCATGATGCCGAACCGGCCGATCAGCATGTCGATGGCACCGACGACGTTGTAGAAGGCGGTGTTGCCCGTGAGGCCCGCCATGGCCGAGCCGTTGTTGTTGGCCTGCGACGTGAGGGCGTAGAGGATCTCGCTGAACCCGTGCGGTCCGGCGTTGAGCGGGCCGGCCCGCCCGGCATGGATCGACACCGCGATGGCCGTCAGGACGAGCACGATGATGGGCATGACCAGCGCCCCGAGCCCGGCGAGCTTCACCTCCTTGGCCTGGATCTTCTTGCCCAGGTACTCGGGCGTTCGTCCGATCATGAGGCCGCCGATGAACACGGCGATGACGGCGTAGATGAGGATCGTGTAGAGCCCGCTCCCGGTCCCCCCAGGGGTGACCTCGCCCAGCATCATGCCGCTGAGCGGGCCGAAGCCGCCCATGGGGTTGAACGAGTCGGTCTGACCGTCGACGGCGCCGTCGGAGGTCTGGGTCATCGACACGTTGAACATGGCGGTGGTCGTGTCGCCGAAGCGCACCTCCTTGCCTTCGGTATTCCCCACCGTGGAGTGGACACCGGCGGCGACGACGGCGGGGTTGTTCGTGTGCTCGGAATAGCTGGTGAAGCCGACCCAGACGCCGAAGATCAGCACCATGGCGGCCAGCAGGGCGGCACCGTGACGGATGCTCCCCACCATCTTGCCGAAGGTGTAGGTCAAGGCGAAGGGGATGGAGAGGGTGAGCCAGACGTAGAGCAGGTTGGTGAACGCCGTCGGGTTCTCAAAGGGATGCGCCAGGTCGACGTTGAAGAACCCACCGCCGTTGGTCCCGAGCTGCATGATGGGACCCATGAATCCGGCGGGACCACGGGCGATGGTCTGGGTCACGCCGTTCAGCGAGTCATGAACGGTCACCGGCCCGGACAACGTCTGCACGGCTCCCGAGGCGACCGTGATGATGCCGGCGAGGAACGCGATGGGGAGTAGGATGTAGAGCATGCACCGGGTGATGTCCACCCAGAAGTTGCCGATCGTGGCAGAGTTCTTGCGAGCAAAGCCCCGCACCAACGCGATCGCCACCGCGATCCCGACGGCCGCGCTCACGAACTGCTGCACGGTGAGGACACCCATCTGGGAGAAGTACGACATGGTGGTCTCGCCGCCGTAGTTCTGCCAGTTCGTGTTGGTCGTGAACGACACCATCGTGTTGAAACTGAGCGTGGGCGGCACGGCGCCTAAGTGCTGGGGGTTGAGCGGCAGCGACCCCTGAATCCTCAAGAGCAGATAGCCCACGCCGATGAACACGGCGGAAAAGATCACCATCGAGCCGGCGTAGCGCTTCCAGGATTGCTCGTGGTCGGGCCCGGTCCCGAGGAGTCGGTAGAACGGCCGCTCGGCCCAGGCCAGGTAGTGGACCCGGCCGTCGAAGACAGCCGCCATGTACGAGCCCAGGTACCGCCAGGCGAGCCCCAAGGTGATGACGAGGATGACGATGCTCCAGAAGAAGCCCATCAGAACCACTCAGGCTTGAAGAGCGCCACTCCCAGGTAGATGAACACGATGATGGCGACTGCGAGCAGGATGCCCTGGACGGCGGTCATACGTGCTCGAGTCCCCAGATGAGCCCGAGCATCACCAGCGCGAAGGCGATGATGCCGAGCACTGCCATGAAATCACCCATGGATAGGAGTATCAGGCCCGCGCCATGAACGTGCTGTGAACAGATCGGCCGGAGGCGTAAATAAAACATAAACGGGTCTTCTTGCACTCGAACACGACGTCGGGCCTCCAGCGATGTCGGTGGCTTCGCGACGACGAACTGTGAGGTCAGCCAGGACAGATCGACAAACCGGCGCACCGATCCCGGTGCGGTCGAACATCGAGCTCGACTTTGGAGCGCGCTGCGTGGCTCCATGACCGCGTTAGGCGTCCAGGTATGAATAGGACATAAATACGGCGGGGCGGGCCGTAAATAAGGTGTGAATCCACTTGGCACCCAGGACCGGCAGTCGTTGAATGCAGATATGCGCACGCGCACATGGACTCGCTGCCTGGCGCAAGACGAAACCGGCGCCTGGTGCCAGCACCGACCGTCACACGGTGTCTTCTGCCCGTCGCACGCATGGGAGTTCCAGTGCGACGAGGCGGCCAAGGCGGCGACCCGCCTCGCCCACGCTCGGCTTGTGCTCCGCGACCCGGCGGCCACCCCGTTTCAGCAGTGGCGTGCCGCGCTGCAGGCCCGGCGGGCTCGCTCGCTCCGCCGAAGTCTCCTGGGTGCGATCGCAACCTTTGAGGACACGGAGACCGATGTCGCTCTCACGCCGGAGGGCCTTGTGTGGGACGGCGAGAATCGACGCAGGATGTAATCGCGCTTCATTGAGTCAGGCACTCACATCCCGTTGGCGGACTGCATAGCTGTGATCCCTGGAGATCGAGGCAGCGCTCCCCTAGCAACTTTGATCTCCCAAGCGACAGGATGGTCCTGCTCTACGCCACTCGCTCAACCCATAGGCTGCCAGAGAAGGAAGGTGCCGGGATTAGGAAATGAGCCATGACTGAGTGGGGTCCTCTCGGAGCGTTGGCCGGTGAATGGGAGGGTGAGGGAGGGCTCGATACCGCGTTCTCACACACCCAAAACAAAGTACTCAGCACTCCATACCTCGAACAGTGAACGATGAAGCCGTTCGGCCCGGTGGACAACGGAACCCAACATCTCTACGTCCTCGACTACAAGAGTTCCATGTGGCGCGGCGACGAGGAGAACCCTTTCCACACCGAGATCGGCTACTGGCTGTGGGACGCCGCGACCGGTGAAATCATGCGGGGATTCGTCATCCCTCGTGGCGTCACCGTGCTTGCCGGTGGTACATCGGCCGTCGATGCTACCGAGTTCGTACTGAAGGCCGCTCAAGGCGGCGCCAAGTACAACATCGGCGAGAACCTGTACCTCGCGAGGAACGCCAGCACGTTGAGCTACGAGGTGACCGTCACCGTGGGGGACGGCACATGGTGGTCCTATGACGAGACCACGATGCTGCGAATGAACGAGTTCGATGAACCGTTTCCACATACCGACCACAACATCCTGCGCCCGGTGGCATAGCGCCCAATGGGCTTTGCCCTACTGGGGCTCTCGCGTCCGCACCTGAACTGGCCAGATCCGCCCTTGCTTGCAAATACCTCCAGAGGCGTACTCCAGTGGCGCGTCCCAAATGTTCGGCGAAGACCAGAACGCCAGGTTGTGCGTCGTCCCAGCCGCTGACTCCTGCGGCAGGACCGAGCGAGCGTGCCGTGTTGCCGGGCCGGTCGGATTACCTGAAAGCGCTCGGCCCCGTCAAACAATCGACGTTCTGATGGTCCAGTTGAAAGTCCGACACAACAACCAGCTGTAACTGGCGCTCCCGACCGCCGTGTCTATTCATCTGGACCGGGCTGGAAGTGCCTGGTACCGACTGGCCTGCCCTCCGACTGGCGACGAGGCGAGGGCGCACGGTACTCGGGATCCCGTGCGCATCATGATCCCGGTAGGGACCGCCCTTGCGGGCGGCCCCCCGGACAGATCCCAGCGAGCAGAATTCCCGCACTGGGCTCCTGCCTCAGGTTCTGGCAGCGAAGCGCACATCAGGGAATGGATGCTGCACACGGGCAGGGGGTAGCCACCGTGTTGCTAGGCGGTCCATCCGAACCCAGTTGAGTCGGGTGCGTTGGCTGCGGCGCCGGAGCGCCTTGAACCATTGCTTCGTCACCAGGGTGCGGAACTGGTCCACAGCATCGATGTTGCCAGGCACGGCGTAGTAGGCGACATGGCCCCTCACCACGCTGGCGAGCCACTGGCCCTGCATCGGGATGGGCTGGTGCCGGCGTCGCTTGAGCTCGATGTTGACCGCTCGTAGCTTCGCCCGCATCCGCTTCGAGATGGTGATGCGCCTGAGCCAGAAACGCCCGTTCCTCGTCTTCCCACAGATGTGCGTGAAGCCGAGGAAGTCAAACGTCTCCGGCTTGCCAAGACCCCGGGCGGCCCGGTTGCGGGCGGCGTAGCGCCCGAACTCGATCAGCCTGGTCTTCTCGGGATGCAGCTCCAACCCGAACTTCGCAAACCGCTCTCGAAGGTCGGAGAGGAATCGCTGCGCATCAGCCTCATGCTCGAACCCGGCAACAAGATCATCGGCAAACCTGACAACGATCACGTCGCCGTGGGCCTGCTGACTCCTCCACCGCCGGACCCACCGGTCAAAGACGTAGTGGAGATACACGTTGGCGAGCAACGGCGAGACCGATGCCCCCTGCGGTGATCCCTCTGGCGTCTCCGACCAGTTCCCAGCTTCGACGACCCCTGCGTTCAGCCACTTCCGGATGAGCCGCAGGACTCGCTTGTCCGCAATGCGGTGCTCGAGGAACTTCTCGATCCAGACGTGATCCAGTCGGGAGAAGAAGTCTGCAATATCGCAATCGAGCACCCAGTTCACCTTCTTCCTCGTGATTCCGACCGCCAGCGCATCGAGCGCATGATGCGGGCTGCGCCCCGGCCGGAACCCGTAGGAGAAGCCGCAGAAGTCCTCCTCGTAGATGGCATTCAGTACCTCGACGACGGCCCGCTGGACGATCTTGTCCTCCAGCGCAGCGATGCCGAGCGGCCTCTGCCGCCCGTCCGCCTTCGGGATGTACACCCTTCGAGATGGCCTTGCCCGGTAAGCACCGCTGTGGACCCTCCGGTGAAGGTCCCGGAGGTTGGCCTCCAGGTCTTCTCCGTAGTCCTCCCACGTCACCCCGTCCACCCCCGGTGCGGCCTGGGGCCGAATCGCCCGGTAGGCCGCCTGCAGGCGGTCGAGGTCGACGTGGTGCAGCAGTGCCGTGAACCGTGCTTGTTTGTCCCTTCGTGCTACCTCACGCACACGATCCAGTCCGTTTGGCACACCAGTATCTGCGGCTCTGTGTCCGGGGCGTGTCGTGCTGGTCGTGTTCCCCTTGGCCAGCCCCCTTTCCTCCACCACCTCCGCAGCCGGCTTCCCGGCGTTGTTCGGCGGCTTCGCAGGTACTACGGGGCTGTCAGACTTCCCGTCCTCGTGCATCTCAGGCTTGCGGCCTTGGCCTTCCCTGAGCGGCCCGTCCGGTGATCAGCCGAACGGGCGAGGGCGGGATCTCCCGGTTCTCGCGCATGGAGGTTCCGTCATGCACAGGTTCTCCGACCGCGCGGGGTCCGACTGCGGCTCGCGCATAGCGCCGCAACCGATGTTGCCTTCGACGTGAATAACCGCCTGGGCACCCCGATCGCCCTGATTTCGCGGCTCAATAGCCCGGCCTGCACGTGCCCCTGTCAACGCTTCGCCGACACCCTTGCGGATGACAACGCATGACTCGGGGTCACCGTGGGTCGCTACTCCTTCGGTGTAGGGCTCTTTCATCCCCTCCTCCATGCCGGTTTATCCCGGCGCTCTATCCATCTGGCCCGCGCTGGAAGTGCCTGATGCGCTGTTGCCATCGGCCACGATCGTGCCGGCTGACTGACCGGTATCGCTCCTGCAGGCGGCTGGACGGTCTGCAGAGGTCGATTGGCTCCTTGCCCACTCAGGCTACAAATGCGGCGACCACTGACCAGTAAGCATCGATGATCTAAGCGCAACCTGAACGTCGTGTCATCTCCCTCACTCCGAGCTGGAGCGGACTCGTCCATCAACCCTGAGTCCGCGCTCGATCAATCGCAGCCGCGAGTTCGCTTACCAGCGCGCTCGAATTCATGATCACTGTTCTCTGGATGGCTGATTCGGCGCCATTGGCGATCGACAGCCGTAGGGCGGGTTGACGACCCCAGACGCGCCCGAGGTCGACCGTCTCTATTCGGACACTCGATACTTCGGCAATCGGGTGTATCCACGGTCGGCGACCGATGGTCGCGGCGAGGGCGTTAGGTGTGAAAACGACGTGAAGCGATGTCACGTGTACATCGCCGCCGATCAGAGAACGAGGACGAGGGTGCGTTGACCAGCTGCACGAATGCGTGAACAGCACCTCTTCATCGTCGCCGATGTCTACCGATCTTTTGTACCAAGGCAGGAGTCTCACGGGTTTGGGAAGACCATCGCCCGGATAAGCGATGTCCAGAGTGAGCGCTGGTCTTCCCGGCAGGGCCCGTCCCTGCCCCTCGTCTCGCCGGAGACAGGCTGGGTGCTGTCGACCTCTGTCAAGTACAGCGTGTCGACCACTTCGTCGGTTGCGATCCGCATAGGTCTGCGATCTCCTCAGAGCTCGATCGGGTCGTTGACTATTCGGGCCTCGCGTCGCCGTCGCCGATCAGCAACAGCGGACACGTCGCCTTTTCGGTCAGCTCCCGCGCCACGCGGCCCAACCCGGCGTGGATCGCCCGCTCTCGCCCGTGGCGGCCCACAATGAGCAGGTCGTACCCGTGCTCGTCTGCGTAGGCGGCCATGGCCTGTGCCGGTCGATCCGCAGCGATGACGTGGATGGTGCACGTCGCATCGGAGCGCGCTGCGGCGACCTCCTCCTCGGCCATGGCCCGCATGGGGCCGGCCTCGGCGTCGAATGCGGCGCGACGGTCCTCGTCGGTTTCGCCGTGACTGGCCGACATGGCGACGAGCACCGTCGCCTCGCCCGAGACCGACGCGGCCATCCCGAGGGCAGCACGAAGAGCTCGGCGGGCATCGCGCGACCCGTCGAAGCCGACCAGGATCCGTCTGAACATCGTGTCCCTCCCTATCCCTCAGAACCGCCTCGGGTCGGAGCGTGTCCGTAGGCCTATTTCATGGCCGCGACAATGGCAAGCAGCACCAGCAGCGCAACCAGCATGTAGCTGACGTAGGCGTCGAGCCGGCCCGATTGGAGACGCTTGGCCACGTCCGCCAGCCACAGCCAGGCCGCCTTGGCAGGCCGGTAGAGGTAGGCCTCTACCGGCTCGATGACGGTGGTGCGCACCTCCACGTGTGCCTCGGCGTCGGATTCCTGTGACCTGGGAGCGACACTCGTCGCCGCCGAACGCCGGGAGCCGAGGACGTTGGCCAGCACGTGGCGCAGCCCGTTGGCGTAGCCGAATGGGGTGTAGCTGTCGGGACCCGCCACCCCGGCGGTGGCCGACCGCCAGGCCGGCACCCGTCGGACGCGCACCAACCTCCCCCTCGACAGGGCCAGGGTGGCCAGGGCGACGACGGCGAATCCGACGGGCATCACGATGAACAACCACGAGGGTGAGAGGATCGAGAAGTTGGCGAACACAGGCTGGAGGACCCAGGGGGACTTGAGGGCACCGGTCACCGCCGTCGAGGGGACCACCGCGGCAATCCCGTGGGCGATGAACCGGATGACCCACGGCGCGGCGGCGGCCAGCCCCAGACACGAGGTTGCCATGACGACGAGCCCGCCCCGGCCCACGGTGCCGCCATCGAGGACGGCCGAGTTCCCACGGTCCGATGAGCGACCGAGGACTACGAAGCCAATGAGCCGGATGAAGCACAGCGTGGCCACCCCGACGGTCAGGGCCACCAGCGCCCCGGCCAAGGCCATCCCCAGGCGCAGGGCGAGGACGTGGATCCGGAACTCCTGGAGGAGGGCTTCGAGGAGGAACCACTCCGAGACGAACCCGATGGTCGGAGGCAGCCCGGCCAGGGTGAGCGATCCCAGCCCAAAGGTGGCGCCGCTGAACCGGTACCGCTTGCCCACGCCGCGCACGGTCTCGAGCTGATCGGTCCCGAGATCGGACTCGAAGAAGGCGGACGAGGCGAACAGCGATGACTTGGCCACGGCGTGTGCCAACACCTGCAGGCTGGCCGCCAGGAGTCCTACGGCCATCACGCCCGGTCGACGGGTGGCGGCACCGGCTAGCGCGACCCCGTAGCCGACGAGGATGAGACCGGCGTTCTCCACGCTGGAGTAGGCGATGACGCGATTGAGCCCCGATTGCACCGTGGCGAAGGTGATGCCGATCAGCGCGGTGAGCCCACCGATGATCAACACGGCCACGGCAAGCCACACCGGCGGCCGGCCGAGGATCCCGAGGAACCGCCACAGGCCGTAGAAGCCGACGTTGACGGCCAGACCGGCCATGGCGGCCCGGATGGACCCCGGCGCGGCCGGGTAGCCGATCGGTAACCACACCTGGAGCGGGACGATCCCCACCTTGGCGCCGAAACCGACGACCACGAGCGCGAAGGCGGTGTCGTGGAGCGCCCCGGGCGGGACATGGGCCCAGGCGGCAAAGGCGTAACTGTGAGCCCGACCGGCCAGCAGGAGAAAGCCGAAGAGCAGGGTCGCCCCGCCCACCTTGCCGAGGCCGAGCGTCACCCAGCTCGATCGGGCTTGGGCCTCGTCGCGCCGACCGATTCCCGTCAGGACGTAGAACGAAATGGTGAGGGTCTCCCAGGCAAAGAGGAAGGTGAAGGCGTCGCTGGCGACGAGGACGATGCTCACCGCCCCGAGCAGCAGGAGGTAAGCGGCTGCGGTGCCATGACCACGAATCCGACCCTGGGGTCGGGCCCAGCTGACGAGGCAGGCCGAGATGACCACGCCGAGCCCGCCGGTCAGGGTGAGGAACAGCCCGGCGAGCGAGTCGAGGCGGACCTGTGTCGTCCCCACTCCCAGGGTCGTCCCGAGGTCCACGACCCGAGCCGGCCCCAACACGGACCGGACCCCCGCGCCACAAACGAGCCCACTTCCCACCATGCCGGCGATGTACGGGGTGATGCGGGCCCAACGTCGATCGGCGCCGACGACGAGGTCGAGGGCCGCGCCCAGGGCCCACAGGATGAGTGCCGCGAGCAGCAGTGCCGGGGTCATGGCGCTGACCCGTCGGCCAGCAGGCCGATCCCGACCAGGATGCCGTGGAGGATGCTGAAGGGGCTGGGCGGCGATCCCGGCACCCAGACGTCGACCGGGACGATCGATCCGACCCCGGGCCCGGTGGCGTAGCTGGGGTGCACGAGCCCGCCGCTCACGGCGTCGGTTCCGGCCGCGATCACCACCTTGGGATCGGGCATGGCGTCGAACGTGCGCCGCAACGGCCCGGCCATGCCGGCGGTCCCCACCCCGGTGACGAGCAGCACGTCGGCGTGGCGCGGCGTGGCCGTGAAGAAGATCCCGAGGCGCTGGACGTCGTAGACCGGGTTGCGGAGCGCCGAGACCTCCCATTCCTCGGCGCCGTCCGAGCCGGCGTCGACGTGGCGGATGTGGATCGACCTGCGAAGTACTCGCACCCGAGCGGCCAGCGCCGTCCGGACATCGGCCAACCCGTCGTCGTCGTCTCGGGGGACAACGAGCGCCTGGCGTCCGAGCGTGGACAGCTCGGGGGAGGGGTCGAAGCTGAAGCGGTCCGGGGCGGCCTCCACGCAGCGGCCACAGACGATGCAGCTTCCCCGGTCAACTCGAAGACGATCGGCGCTGTGGATCGCTCCCGTGGGGCACAGGGCCGCGAGCTCATCCTCCTCGTCTGCGCGACGCGGATAGCTTGGGGCGGCGACCGAGACCGACGCCCGGAAGCCGTCGCCATAGCCGTCGGGACGGCGCGGGTAGCGGGACGTGACGATGCCCTCGCGCAGTCCTCGCAGCACCCAGACCATCAGCCCGACACCCCTGCGATCGATAGTCCGAAGCTGGCCTCGATGAACACGAAGTCGGTGAAGATGTCGCCGCGGAACGCCTTTTCGAACAGGGCAAGGTTGTGAAACGACGCGCACCGGGGCTTCACCCGGACCAGGCGACCACGCTCCGCCTCGACCAGATACAGCAGCTCCCCCTGGGGGGCTTCGACGCAGCCGAGCATTGTGCCGTCAGGCGGCGACAGCTCGTGACGCCAGGGTCCCGGCGCGCCTTCGGCCAGCTCGTCGAGTGCCTGGCGGACCAAGTGGAAGGCTTGGTGGATCTCCTCGAGGCGCACCAGTTGTCGGGCCAGCGCGTCACACCCCTCGAAGCCGCCGGCGGGCTCGAAGCCCAGGATCCGATACGCGCCGTAGGGCCGGTCCACCCGGACGTCCACCACGAGGCCCGAGCCGCGACCGACCGGGCCGAGCGCCCCGTGCTCGAGAGCCACCGCGGCGGGCAGGATCCCCGTCCCTCGGAGCCGGTCGAGGAACGACGGCGTGGCCATCAGCGCCCGCCCGTCGTCGGCGATGGCCCGGTCGATCTTCCGGACCTCGGCCAAGGCCTCGGCCGGGTCGAGCGCCAAGGGCCCGACCACCCCGCCGGGGACGACGACCCCACGACCGAACCGCCCTCCGCACAACCGGGCCCGTAGGCGCATAATGCGCTCTTTGTGCAGGCTCATCCGGGCATAGGCGACGGCCTGCCCGGCCCCTTCGGTGTGGCGGACGACCGAGTCGAAATGAACGGCCACCCGTTCGAGCTCCATATGGACCACGCGCACGAGCTGAGCCGATCGGGGAGGCTCGACGTCCCCGAGGGCCTCGATGGCCTGACAGAAGGCGGTGGCATGCGCGACCGACGCCGTCCCCTCGACGCGTTCGGCCAACAACACGGCGTCGTCGACCGTGAGCTCGCCGAACCGGCGCTCGAGTCCCCGGTGCTTGTGGTACACGCGGGTGCGCAGGTGCGGAATCTCCTCGCCGGAGGTCTCGACCAGGTACTCCACGCTCTCGAACACACCCGAGCGGACGGGTCCGTAAGGGATCGTGAAAACGCCCTCGCCGCTCACGTGGCCGGGCAGGGCGGCCACGTCGGGCTCGAGATCGATCGGGCCCTCCGTTGCTCCGGGTCGGGGGCGGCGCTCGCCGGGGCGCAGGGGAAGGACCAGCGCGTCGAGGCGGGGATGGCCGACCGGTTCGAGGCCGAAGAGGTCCCTGATCTCGCGCTCGTACCACCCCGCAGCCGACACCAGCGGGGTGAGGGCGCGATAGCGGTTCGTGCCGGGGCCGAGGATCGTCTCGATGGTGGAAAGCCGTCCGGGGTAGGACATGACGGCGCGCAACACCGTGGAACCGTCGTCGCGGGCGGTGGCGATCAGTCCGGCGAACCGACCGCCCTCTCGAATGGCGTCGGTGACCGACTCGGCGAGCTGGTCGGGCTCTGTGAGCACCAAAGTGACCATGGGAGTCATCGTGCGACACCGAGTTCGCCGGCGGCCCGACGCAGCAGATCGGAGAGCTCGCCGGGCGGGTGCACGCCGAGGATCGTCAGAGCGACGAGACCGATGACCATGGAGGCGACGATCCAGGCGCTCGCCTCCCCGCGCACCGTGCCTTCGGCCGACGGGGTCAACATGGTCTGGCTGGCGAACCAGGACAACCCGAGCATGGCCAGGGTAACGCCGACGATGAGGACGCCGGCAATCGCGTCGCTCGGGTCGGCCAGTCCGCCCGAAACGATGAGGAACTCGCTGCGAAAGATTCCGAACGGCGGCATGGCCGACAGGCCGAGAACCGCCATCACCAGGATGGGCCCGCTCCAGGGTAACGCGCCGATCCCGCCGCGAATGCGGGTCATGTCCTTGGTCCCGAACTTGCGCACCACACTGCCGGCGCCGAAGAAGGCCGTGCCCTTGGCGGCGGCATGGGCGAGGACGTGCAGCAGTACACCCACGATGGCGATGGGCGCGGAGAAGCTCATGCCGATGGCCAGGATCCCCATGTGCTCGACGCTCGAATAGGCGAACAGGCGCTTCAGGTCGCGCTGGCGGGCCAGGTAGAGGGCGGCCAGGAGAAGTGACATGACGCCGAAGACGAGCAAGACGGTGCGAGGAAACGTGGGGCCGACGGTCCGGACGGTCACCTGGTAGAAGCGCAGGATGGCGTAGAAGCTGACAGCGAGCAGTGACCCCGACAACAGCGCCGAGATCGGGGTGGGTGCCTCGCTGTGGGCATCGGGGAGCCACGTATGGACGGGGACGAGCCCCATCTTCGTGCCGTAGCCGAGGACGGCGAGCACGAACGAGAGCCGGACCACCTCAGGCGGGAAATGTCCGGCCGCTCCCAGCAGCTTCGGGTAGAAGAGGTCGTAGGCGCCGCCGAACACCGTGCTGCCCGCGTAGTACATGACGATGGTGGCGAGAAGCGCCACGCCGAGTCCCATGGAGGCGATGAGCACGTACTTCCACGCCGCCTCCGTCGCACCGTCGGTGTCGTCGATGGCCACCAGCAGCGCCGAGACGACCGTGGTGACCTCGATCGCGATCCACAACAGGGCCAAGCCGTTCACGACGGGGGCCATGGCCATGGACCAGGCAAACAGATTCAATCCGGCGAAGAACCGCCGGTTGTAGCGAGCCGTTGACGTCGGGTCCCCGGCGGGTCGGATGTAGCCGATGGCGAACACGGCCCCCGCGCCGTAGAGAAACGCCACGGCCACGAGGAAGACGACAGACAAGGCGTCGACTCGCAACCATCCCGACAGCGCCGTCGTGGTATGGGCCGGGACGAGCAGGAGGGCGAGCACGAAGACGAGGACCCCGCTGGTCAGGGTGAGTGCCCGGCCTACAGCAACCGGGGTCCACCAACAAACCACACTGACCGCGAACGGCACGGTCAAGATCACGATGAGATCCCAGCCCATCGCTATCCCTTCAGCCGATCGAGAACTTCGGTCGAGAGGGTCTGGGTCCGGCCGTGGTGGACCCGCATCAGCACGCCGAACACCACGACTGCCACCAGCAAGTCGAACAAGAAGGCGACTTCGACGATCAGGGGAAGGCGCGAGGCGACGACCAGGCTGGCCACCGATACCCCGTTCTCCAACGAGAAGAACCCCACCGCCTGCGACACCACGTCCGAGCGCAGGATCACCAGCAAGAACGCCACCAGGACCACCGCCATGGCCAGGCCGAGGGCAGCGGTGGGCAGCGAGTGTGAGTGCACCGGAAGGCCGCCGACCACGAAGAAGCCGAACGCCGAAATGCCGATGGCGATCAGGATCATGGTGGCAACGCCCAACCGATTGCTACCGGCCAGGTCGACCCGGGCGTCGCGAAGCAGCCGAAGCACGATGCCGGGTACGAGCACGACCTTCAGGGTGAACGAAAAGGCGGCAAGGATGTACAGCTCGGGGCTGTGCTGGGTGGCGCCAACGAACACGGCCAGGGCGCTCACAGCAAAGGACTGGAAGGCGTAAAGCCTGATCTGCGAACGCGACAGTGGGGCGCGGAGCATGGCGAACTCGGTGAGCAACACCACCAGGGCGATCGCCTCGGCACCACCCGAGAACGTGGAAGGAACCGGTGAGGCTACGGCCATGTCAACCTCCTCCCAGGTAGAGGACCAACACCGCCAGGATGGCGAGCAAGAAGGCAGAGGCCATGAACTCGGTGAGCTTGAACAGCCGGAGCTTCGAGAAACTGTTGTCGATGACGGTGAAGACCGCACCGACCCCGAACGCCTTGGCCAGCAGGATCGGAATGGCGACCAGAACGGCGCCGAGGTCCCTCGATCCCGCGAGGCCCCACGGGGCGATGAAGACGTTCACGAGCAGCACATAGAGGATGAACTGCTTCATGGCCGATCCCCACTTGAGCAGCGCGAACAGCGGACCGGAGTGCTCGAGGCTCCGGGCCTCGTCGATCATCCCGAACTCCAAGGTGCTGGCGTGGGTCTCCACCGGTATGCGGCCGGTGTCGTTGAGGACGACCAAGAAGAACGCCAGCGCGGCGAGTAGGTGGGCCGGGAGGATCCACTGACTGAACGAGGAGCGCACGGCGGCAGCCTCGAAGTACGGAAGGTCCGTCGTCGTGACGAGCGCCACCGTGAACGTGATGAACAAGAGCGAGGGCTCGATCAGCGCGCCGAAGGTCGTGGCCCGGCTGCTGCCCAGCTGCGCGTATGGCCCGCCGCTCTCCGCGGCCGCGAGGGCGACGGCGAACCCGGCCAAGGCCAGGATGAACGCCCCTCCCAAGATGTCGCCCATGTACCCGAGCGGTAGGGGGAAGGCGGTCAGTACTGGGATCAGGAGCGGGACGATCATGTAGCAGGTGAAGGCCACCACCGGCGCGACCATGAACACCCATCCGGCGTCCTCGGGGACGAGCGTCTCCTTGCGAAAAAGCTTGGCCAGGTCGTAGTAGGGCTGGAGGATCCGCGGTCCCCTTCGACCCTGCAGTCGCGCCTCGAGGTGCGCGATCCCTCCACTGACCAGGGGCGCGAAGACGACGATCGTCAGAACCTGGAAGACCTGGATCTGCGCCGGCGCCAGCTGGAGTACAGCCACCTCACCTCCACGTCACGACCATCCGTGCGTAGAGGCCATCAGCCTGTTGGCGGTTCGATGGTCCCTCTCAGGTCCACCACCGGAGCCTCATCCGGTTTCTCCACCTTACCCTCATCGCCTCGATTGTGTGGGGGAACGGCCTGCTGCCGTTGCCGTCGCACTCATAACCTGCTCAAGCTGCGCGTGGGTTGGTCCCGGAAGGGGTGGCCGCGCCTCTAAACCTTGATCCACCGATCCACCCGCTCGGGGCAGCTCACTGACGCCTTGAGGCGTGTTCAGCAGGCGTCTCGGACACTGCTCGATTTATGACCGGGGGACGGGCGTGCGGCATCAAACCTCTCTTGCTTGTCTCGGTTGTCAGCGCGTGGGCTCATCTGCGGCCGACGCCAGTCCGCCCGGGAGGTTCAGGTGAGCAGTGGCAAGGCGCGGATGCGATCGAGGGCGATGGTGAACGTCGTTTCCCAGGGCCATCGGTCGGGGAGGCGCAGGACGGGCCGACCGCTTCGGTTCACCAGCCGACCGGGCAGGGCGACCAGGCGTGAGCGCACGGTGCGGGCGACGGTGAGGTGATCGTCGTGGTGGACATGGCCGAGTCGGGCCGTCCAGCGGATGAGGTTGTGGGCGAGCACGGCACAGCCGAGCCACGCGGCGTTGGCGAAGAACCTGCCCGAAGGGCAGTGCTCGAGTCCGGCACCTTCCTTCAAATCACGGATGGCCAGCTCGACTCGGGCATGGTCGCGGTGGAACTTATCGACCTCGATGGTCGGCATCTCGAGGTCGGTGATGAACATGTGGTGACGCCAGTCGGGCCACAGCTGCTGTTGGGCGGGAACGGTGAGCCGGGTGCGTCGCACGACCAGGCGCACCGTGCGGGTGTTGCCTCGGGGGCCGATCACATACGTGGTCTCAGCCACCTGGGCGGCACCGCCACCGGGGTAGACAATGGCCTTCCACGCCGACTCGTCGATGGCCTCGATACAGCCACGAATGCGGGGGTTGATACTGACCGTGATCGACCAGCCGACCCCGAGCCGGCTGAGGGTGTCGATCAGCGCATAGGACCAGAACCCCGCATCGGCTCGCACCACGAGCGGACCGCTGGCTCCCGCCCGGCGCACCCGGGCCACCAACTCTCGGACGAACCGCTGGTGCCCGCGCTGCGACGAGCCCTTGCGCATTCGGGCGTGCAGCACCTCGCCGGTCGCCGCCCAGGTGGCCACGAGCGGGTGATAGCCGAGGACCCTCGTGTAGCCATAGGCGGTGCCCTGCTTGGCCTTGCCATAGACCTCGCAGACCGTGGAGTCCATGTCGATCGTCATGGGCGAGTGGCCCGGACCGGCACCGAGCGCCCAGGCTCGGCGGATCGTCTCAGCGATCACGGCGTCGAGCTGGCGGACATGGCCGAAGGTGAACGAACGCAGGAACGTCCCGAGTGTCGAGGGCGCCATCACGCGGAACGGCAGGACCCGGTGGGTGCCCCCCGCCCGCAGGCGGTCGGCGTGATCAATGTGGGAGCCACCGGCCAGGATCGTCGCCACCAACGTGAGAACCTTGCGGCCCGGACGGGCCCCGCCCACCCGACCGACCAGCCTCACTGTGGCGTTGACCAGATCCTCCAACCCCAGCCGGACCATCAACGTCGCCGGCACGATCAGCCCAGCGTCGGCCACCAGGCTCGGATCGTCGAAGGTCACCTCGATGCGGTCAAGACCGCGCGATACTGAAGCCACTGAAAGTGCCTCCTTGGGACTGGATGAAACTGCGTCTCGACACCGCAATTTTCCCAGTCCGGGAGGCTGCGGCGAAATGAGGCTGTGCGGCTCGTTTCGTCGTGTCCGGGCCCGACCAGTGCTCACACACTTGGAGTGTTGGTCCTATAAGGAACGGTGCAGGCGGCTTCTTATCATCGAATGGATGGCGAAAACCCATCCGTGACGCGGCGGACGCGTTGAGCAGAGACCTCGTTGATCTAGGCCCGCAAACTCGATCGTCGTCGGATCGGCCGGTTACCCAGACGACGCGACAACGTCGGGCATGGGTCGCCCGTCCGCGTGGGCGAAGAGCTTCAAGATGTTCCCGGTTGCACAGACGAGCGACCACTCGCTTTGCGCTGCGGTCAGACCGCGACGCATAAATCGTCGAATGCCACGGTTCTCCTTCGCTTGGCCGAAGACCGGCTCGACGGTACATGAGCGAAGCGCATAGGCGGCAGAGCCCTCAGCAGTGCGTAGGCGGTGCTCCATTGCCTCGAGCGCGCTTGCGCCTTCGGGAGCTGGGCCCTTGGTCGTTCCGAGCTCACGTGCCGTTTTACGTTGCTTCCAGTCCTTGGTGGTAGCGATCAGACGATCGGGTCCAGGTGCCATCGCGTTGTCCTCCGACCAGTAGCCGGTGTCAGCGAGCACGGTGCCGATGGATCCGCCGATCTGAGCCGCCTCGGTGGTGGCCTGGAGTGCGTCGATCATCGGGATGAGTTGATAGCAGTCGTTCTGGTCCTGGGTGACATCCGCGGCGAGCACGATCTGGTTCTCGTTCACCGCCGCTTGGGCGTTATAGCCCTGGAGCCAGCCTCCTTCGGTCTTCATCACCCTGCTCTCGGGATCGGTGGTGTTCGCCTTCGCCTCGTCTTTGGGTGGTGCCGTCTGCTTCGCCGTTCGGGCCGCCTCGAGGCGCACCTGGGCGTCTTCGAGCGACTGTCGAGCCCGCTCTTTGGCCCAGTTTGCCCTGGCAGAAGCCACCTTCGACTTGGCGGCTTCGATGTCGGTCTCGGCCCGGGCGAAGGCATCGTGGGGGTCGTGGGGCTTGCGGCCACGCAGCTTTCGACCCGCAGCGGCTTCGGTGGCCGCCTTGGCCGTCTTGGCCTCGGCCTCTGCTTCTTGGGCCTCTATCGCAGCGAGCGCCTTCTCGAGGCGTGCCAGGCGTGTCCCGGGGTGGGCCAGCTCCTCGGGCAGCTCGCCGAGAAGCGAGGTCTTCGGCTCGTCTTGGTCGGCGGCCTCTGCCTCCGCCAGGATGCGTTCGACCTCGGCTCGGATGTATGAAGCGGGACGGTTCGCGTCAAGCGAGGCATCAGAGGCAATCTTCGTTCCGTCGATGGCGATCGTCCCGAGTGACGCCAGTCCAGCCTGGGCACACAGTCCCAATACATCAACGAACACGTTCTTGATCGCCTGCTCGTGGTCCTTTCTGAACCGGCAAATGGCAGAAGAGTCGGGAACCAGGTCGACACAGATCGCCCGGTAGGCGAGGTCACTCCTGCAGGCCGCTTCGATGCGCCGCGACGAGCGAAGGCCCCTGCAGTATGCATACAGAAGGATGCCGAGCATCATCTGCGGGTCATACGCGGGACGCCCCACCCCGTCATTCGGGTGCAAGGCGTCGAACGCGGATGTGTCGACCATGGCAACCACGTCGAGCAAGAACCACACAAGATGGGTCTCAGGAAGCCAATCGGCTATCGAAGGCGGCAAGAGGAACTGCTGGTTCCGCTGGGGAACGGCGTAGCGGTATGCCACCCCGTCATTGTACTGAATGCAGTTACAAATCGCGAGCGTATTTCGAACCAACTGGTCGGCGTTTTGGAGGTGCCACTGCGCATCGTTGAGGGCTCGACGGTTTAGGGATAGGTCCCAGCCTCATTTCGCCGCAGCCTCCCGGGAGGCACTTTCCGCGGATACGCGGACGTCCGTTCGCGCTAGTTCATCGGTGGATCAAGGCTTAGAGACCCGTCCGGGATCGACATCGCCGCGAGATTGCGCGTGGGTCGGGTAGCGGACGCTTGTCCGACGACCAGGATGTAGCCGGCATGTGCGAGCGGTCCGAGGCCATCACCGGGACATCCGAATCAGGGTGTTATGAAATTCTTTTGCAGCGACCAGATCGCCGATTATTCGCTCGCGCCGGTCGAGACGAACCTGGCGCGACTGAGCAACAGAACTGCCACATCTGGAGAGACTCATGGCGCACGCCAGGTCGACCTGGACAAAGGGGTCGGCCACCGAGAACGTGTCTGACCCGGTATGCATTGACACCCACATAACTTGCTGCACCAGGCAAAAGGCCCAGATCGCGCCGTTCGGACACTAGCCTTCGAAGCCGGGCGTTCTCCGCTGGGCGTCATCGCCAGGCTTTGTCGTCGAGTTGAGGCGAAGCTCACGAAGAGGGGCGTCACGGTCCGGGAGCTGGAGCTTACGGCGTATAGCAGCAATGTGGCTTCGCACCGTGACTTTGGCAATGAAGAGCCGGGCAGCGATCTCGGCGGTCGTCGCCCCCCCATCGAGCATCATGAGCACCTCGCGCTCGCGGGTGGTCAGGCGCATGCGCGGTGGACCAAAGAACAGTCGATGCCGCTCGCGTGCCTGAAATTCGCGAATGACCCTGGTAAGGAGCGCCCCGTGGAGTGCCGCCTCCCCGGCGACCACCTTTCTCAGCATGTCGGGGAGCTCCGCAGGATCTCCCCCCTTCAACACGTAGCCAAGCGCACCCACACGCAAAGCGGCGAAGAGGTCCTCTTCGTCTTCGGAAACCGTGAGCATGACAACGGACGTCTCAGGCCGGGACGCGCAGATCGCAGCCGCTGCAGCGATGCCGCCACCTGGCATTCGCACGTCGAGCAATGCGACGTCCGGGGACGTCTCACTCACGATAGCTACGGCGCTCGCCGCGTCAAAAGCTTCTCCGTCGACGATGAAGCCACCGAACTCGAGCGCGCGCCGCACAGTGGTACGCGTCGGCGGATGATCGTCGGCGATTATGACGTGCTCGGTTCCGCCGTCGCCCACGAGAGCTCGATTGTGGTTCCCTTACCCGGCACAGACCGCACCGCAAAGCGTGCTCCGATTGACTGAGCACGTTCGCGCATCATGACAAGGCCGAACCTGTCCCTTGATGTGTCGATGGCGCTCGGATCGAAACCAGCACCGTCATCGACGACTCGCAGGACTTGCTCATCTTCATCTCCGAGGCGGACTTGGATCACCTTCGCTCCCCCGTGGCGAACGGCGTTGATCACCGCCTCACGGACGATCCGTATCACGACCTCTCTGTTGCCCGGATCGAACCACGACGGGGTACTCGACGGTCCAATGTCCAACTCGAGCGATGTACCGTCCAAAGCGATCTGGCGCAGCGTCTGCTCCAGGTCGCCACTCAAGCTGGGCCGTTTGTCCGTTGCGAGCGCGGCGATGGCACGGCGAGACTCTGCAAGTGCGCGATCCGTGGCCGCACGAACCTGATCGAGCCACCCGTCATTGAGTCCCGGCCTCGTATGTTCGCGCACTTGGGATTGCAGGAACGCGAGCTCTTGTGCAATGCCATCATGCAGATCGCGTGCTACGGCGCGCCGTTCCTCGAGTCTCGCCAGTCGACGGCCCTCCTCCCAATACGAGCGGATCTCGGTCCCCGCACCGACAGCGAATACCAACACCGAAGCCAGACGGAAGAGGTCGCCGATGTGCAGTTCGTCCTGGTTGATCGTCGGGTAAAGGGCGTAGTCCACGCTGGCAATTGCTATGAACACACAACCGATGCTCAACCAGCCGAGCAGCGGGTCCTGGATCGGATATCGGCGGCGGGAGAACCGAACGGCTGCTGCGATGAACAGCACGAAGCACGCCAGCTGGATCAATGCCACTCCGGGCTCAGAGAGCGGGCGTGGAGCACCAGTCAGCGCTTGTTGCGCCGTGGCGGTATCCGGGTCGTAATGGAAGAAGAGGAGCAAGACGACAGATGCCAGCACGCACGTCGGCACCGCTCTGATCGGCCACCAGGAATGGTCGTTAACAACTCGGATGGGGCTGAGGTCATCTCGGGTGAGATCGGCGGACCCGATCTCGACAGCCTGAGCGCTCGCCCACAACAGAAGACTTGCGGCGCATACGCGGGCAACGAGGTAAGTCCAGTTGGACACGTCTCTGAGGCGGCCATGAAGCGCCAGAGACGGCAAGGCGACGAACAGCGGGCTTGACCATGCGAGGATGGCCAGGGCCCCAGCGACCGCGAGATCACGTGGGGAACGATGCCTCCGGTAGCGGCCGAGGACGAGGAAAGCAACGAGCGTGCCAACGATGAAGATAGCCGTCTCGAGGATGGCACGCGCTACAGGAGCGTGGTAGGCGAAGCTCAGAGCTGGATCGATAGCGACGACGACGGTAACCGTGAGGCCAGCCGATGCTATTCCGACGCACCTGAGCCACCAACGAGACACGACAGCATCCTACAACGAGGCCGATTCGGGGTGCTGAGGTAAAAATCAACGGGCCCAAGGCTGGAGCCGGGAGGCGCTCTTCCTTAAGTTGTTGGCAGGTCTACCGGCGGACTCTTCCAGGTCGCCGGCTAAGCACAACGCACCGAAAGGGGACTTCGATGTTGTGGATCGCGCTGACACCATTGCTACTCCTGGGCCTGGCAGTCGGACTGGTCCCTGTGACCATAGGAATCGTGCACGATCACCGCGCACGGCAAAACACTGACGCATACTCACATCTCTTCTTCCAGCCACGGCTTCCTAAAACGCGGAGCAACCCTTCGGTGTCGACTCAGAACTTCATTGAGCCCACGGTGGAGTCAGGCAAGACGCTTGCCCTAGATACCGAATAGGGAATCACCACTGAACGGTCGCGATACCGGTGCGTGAATGCTCGGAATGCGTGATGTGATCTCATCATCGGCGGGCGAGCTTCCGTCTCCTGCACATATTCCGCCTTCGAGACGGACTCATCGAGTTCGAGAACGTTTGGTGGGACGACACCAGCCTTAGCCGCGCTCTCTTATAGCGCGAAACCGAACCACTCATCTGCGTCCGTCTCGCAAAAACCGGGCTTTGACTGTGAGCCGCCCAGATCGACGGCTCGGGATCGCAACCCTTGCTGGTCTCATGGCCCAGATCATCGCTTGGCCCAGCCGACGTTTCCGGACGGTTCGCGGGAGTTAACAGTCTGATCGATCGGAGGGCAATGGGCGCACTACTCCCGGCATTAGCGGACGATGCGTCGAGGACGAAAATCAATCCCCGGACCAGCACCCGAGAATCACATCGGCAACCGTGACAGCAATATTCCCTGAGGGCGTCGGCGGCTTGCCGAACTGGGCAGGGAGGCCCGAGATGTCCACGAGCAGAACCTTCCAGTCTTTTCGTACCGCCACTGACCCGTCTCGTGTCTCGTAGCCACCCTGGCCCAGGTTATAGAGGGGGTTGACGTCACCAAGGGAGGAGCCGAGCGCTCGGAAATACCGGAGCGTCTGAGCCCAGCTAGAGAGTTCTTTCACCGAGAGCGTGAAGGCACCGTTCGGGTAGGTGTAACGGCATGAGTACAGATGCACGGACCATGCGGGCGTCTCTACGACAGCCGTCACTCCGAGTGCATCGGCAATCTCGCTTTGTGCCTTCGGTGAGCACACCATCTTCGAGATCTTTGACGGTTGCTTGCCAGCGGGCAGTGGGGCTCGTGCATTGGCCACAGTCGTTGGCGAGGTTGACGAGCACGCGGCAAGGCTCATCGCGATTACCCCTGCCGCCATCAAGAACCGAGGCCCGCATCTCCGCCTCCGCTGCCACGCTGCCTGGCGCTGTGGCTTGATCACTATTGGCTCAGAAGGCACTCGAGGTATGGTCACCGCTCCGTCGGCTCAGAGCATAAGGATGAGCATGTAGCCCATCGTGACGCACATGGCGATGTGACAGGCCATTTCGAGGCGTGGAGCCATGAAGGGGTGATCGTTGGTTTCCGCTCCATCGGGCGCCCTATGAGTCATGGAGTTCAACCGTTCACCGAGCATCGTCTGTCCGTGTCGGTCTGTCCCTCCGTCATCTTCCATGACCTCGTATGACTCGCTGGCGCCTACGAGCACGGGCTCAGGCGAGGAAGACACGCTGAGACTGTCAATATGCCACACCGCCGACAAGCTGAGGACGATCAAGAAGAACAGGGGGAGCCCCACGAAGTTCGCCGTGGCCCCCGTCGCACCACCCATCGACATCCCGCCCGCGCTCGTTGCACCGCTGGTGGGCGCAGCCAAGTACATGTAGAGCATGGCGCACGACATGACGAGGTGCGTCAGGTAGTGCGAGACACGGTGAAGATCTCGTTCCCCATCCCGTGACATGTGGCGAGCAACAAATCGAACGCTCAGTCGCAAGAACCACGCCGCCAAGCCCGCGAAGAAGACTTCCCAAAGCCCCGTCGGGAGCGTCGTGAGTGCCGGGACGAGCATCCCCGCCATGGCAACACCCATGGTGACGTGGGCGACGTTGATGTCCACGTTGATCCGCCGCCGCAATCGTCGCGATGCGAGCAGACGGACGGAGCAGTAGATCGAAACTGCGATCATCACCCCCGCGAAGGAGTCGGGAACCCACCCAGGCCCTTGCATCGCCTACGCCCCTACCACTTCCACGTCGCGGCCAGCCCGGCGCCCTGAACCGACGCGAGACGGCCAGTAAGCGGCGGCGATCAGCATCAGGAGTGGTCCCGAGTTCGGATCGGTGCCCGAACGTGTGAAGATCCCCCCGAAGTTCTCGCCCAGCACCCAGATCCCGGCCCCGAGGACCAGGGCCAGTACAACAGTGGTCCGAGCGAGCCTGGCGGGAAGGAACACGCCCACGGCGATGATGCCGAGGATCACCGCCAGCGCTACGGAGACACCGAGCCCCCTGTGGGCGAGCAAGTTAGCGACGTGGTGGTCCAGGCCCGCCAACCACCGGGGCTGACCGCTCGCCATCTGGCTCACCAGCTGGCGCAGGCCCTGAGGTGAGCGGTTGGCCCCGAGGACCGCAAAGCAGCCGAGCAGCCCCCACAGCACCACCCAAACACCGCGGGCGACGGGCTCACCGACGGCCCGGGCGGCGGCAAACCCTGTCGTGGCTGTGGTCCGGTCGGCGGGCCACAACAGCACGGCCAGGACGGCGTAGAGCAGCACGGCCCCAGGGGCCCCGTTCACTGGATTGGCCGTTCCCGAGAACAGCCCGCCCAGGCCCTCGCCGAACCACCAGACTCCGCACGACCACACGATCGACAGAGCCAGGGCCGGTCTGATGGTGGGACGCCAGGCGATCCCGAATCCGATCAGCACCTGAACCACGGCAAAGATGGCATCGGCCACGACTGAGTGGTGGCCGATCACGAGATCCGCCCAGGTAATGGAGTGGGCGACCGCCGACGGGTTTCCCTGGGCCGTGGCCGCCAGCATCTGACTCCCGAATGCCCGAGTGAACATGAAGGGCTGGAACTGCAACAGGCCGTCCACGAGCCACACCGTGGCGAGCACCAGCTGGAGGGCACGGCGGACGTCTCGGTGTTCCCGGTGCTCCTCGACCGTAGAGGACCGATGGGCGCTGACGGTGGCTGCCGTGTCATTCATCGTCGCCAGGTCCTCCCTCCCACGGCCTGCCATGGTCGGTGGGTCGAAGCAGGGGTTACGCTCGCCCCGAGCACAGACCCAAGCCAATCGCGTCCTTCGAGCTGTCACTCTACGGTGCTACTACGCTCCGTAGTATGTCTAGGAGAGTCGCACTGCCGCCGTCAAGCCATTGTCCTCATAGGTGAGTACGCCCATGGACCAGGGGACCGAGATCGTGGCGACTGCCCCGTCGATCGATCGTCCAGCCTCGAAAGAGACGGTGGTGTCGATAGCCATCGGTGGCATGACCTGCGGAGCGTGCGCGGCTCGGATTGAACGGCGGCTCAACGATCTCGATGGCGTCGAGGCCAGTGTCAACTACGCATCCGAACGGGCCAGAGTCACTCTCCTGGCCAACCTGCCGGTGCACAGGTTGGTTGAGGAGATCGAAAGCGTCGGCTATCAGGCAGAGGTCATCGAGGACTCGACGCAAATCACGAACGACGGAGCCGAGGTCGACCGACGCGCACGCTCCCTCGGCCGCCGACTGGTTGTCGCGGCTGTCCTGTTCATGCCCCTGTGCGACCTCTCGATTGCCTTCTCACTCGTCCCGCGTTTGCGCTTCCCTTACTGGCAATGGGTGCTCATCGTCCTGGCAGCGCCCGTCTTGACCTGGGGGGCGTGGCCGTTCTACAAGGCGGCGATCCGCAACGCTCGGCATGGAACGTCCTCCATGGACACCCTGGTGTCGCTGGGCATATTGGCGGCGACAGGCTGGTCGCTGTACGCCATGTTCTGGCGGGACACCAGCAGTGCGCCAAGAACGGTGCTCTTCGTCCTTGCTCACCAATCGGGTGGAGCCATCTACATCGATGTCGCTGTCGGCGTGACCACCTTCCTCCTCGCCGGACGGTACTTCGAGGCATGGTCCAAGCGCCGGACCGGGAACGCGCTGCGCTCTTTGGCGGCGGTGGGAGCCAAGGACGTGGCCGTGCTCGACGCCATGGGCGTGGAGCACCGACTTCCCGTTGCGCAGCTCGTGGTGGGTGACCAGTTCGTTGTACGGCCAGGGGAGACCGTCGCAACTGACGGAGAGATCGTCTTTGGGCACTCGGCCATCGATCGCAGCGCCATGACTGGCGAGTCCCTGCCCGTTGACGTGGCTCCCGGCGACCGCGTGATCGGTGGGACGGTGTCCGTGGGGGGTCGCTTGGTGGTCCAGGCGACGAAGGTCGGGCGCGACACGCAGCTGGCCCACATGGTTCGCCTCGTCGAGAACGCCCAGAATCAAAAGGCTGCGGTCCAACGGCTCGCCGACCGTATCGCGGGAGTCTTCGTCCCAGCTGTGCTCGTCATCGCCCTCGTGACCCTCGCCGCTTGGTTGATCGTCGGTGGCTCTACACAGCAAGCCTTCAGCGCCGCGCTTTCTGTCCTAATCATCGCCTGTCCTTGTGCCCTGGGCCTGGCGACTCCCACAGCTCTGCTCGTCGCCTCGGGCCAGGGTGCTCGCCTCGGGATCTTCTTCAAGGGCTACCAAGCACTAGAGGCTTCGCGACAAATCGACACTGTCGTTCTCGACAAGACCGGAACGGTCACCGAAGGAAAGATGACTGTCACAGACGTGGAGGTTGCACCCGAGGTCGACCACGCCACGCTCCTGCGGTGGGCCGGGGCACTTGAACAGGCGTCCGAGCACCTCGTGGCCCGAGCCATCGCCGCCACTGCAGAGGCGGAACTGGGTGTGCTGCCTCCAGTCCACCAGTTCATGGCCCAGCCAGGCGTCGGTGTGCGGGGAACCGTCGACGGCCATCAGATCTCGGTCGGCAAAGCCGACCTCTTTGCCAACTGCATGGGGACAATGCCCGCGAGCGTGGCTGCGAAGTGCGCCGAATGGGAATCGCTGGGTCGCACCGCCGTGCTCGTCGGGCGAGACGACGTCATTGTCGGAGCCGTGGCGGTCGCCGACACAATCCGACCCTCGGCGGCGTCTGCGGTCAAAGGGCTCCAGGCGCTTGGGCTCCACTGCGTCCTTCTGTCGGGAGACAACGAGCCAACTACTCGGGCAGTGGGCACCGAGATCGGCGTGACCGACGTGGTGGCGAGCGCCCTCCCCACTGACAAGGTTGCCGTCATTCGGCGCCTCCAGGACGAAGGTCGATCGGTGGCCATGGTTGGCGACGGAGTCAACGACGGCCCAGCCCTCGTGTGCGCCGACCTTGGTCTGGCCGTCGGATCGGGTACTGACGTGGCGATCAATGCTGCCGACCTAATCATCGTGCGAGACGACTTGGGAGTCGTCGTGACGGCCATTGACCTGGCTCGACGCACGCTGAAAACGATCCGGGGGAATCTCGTGTGGGCGTTCGGCTACAACGTGGCGGCGATTCCTCTGGCGGCTTGCGGGTTCCTCAATCCGATCATCGCAGGGGCTGCCATGGCACTGTCATCGGGGTTTGTGGTGTGGAATAGCTCGCGACTTCGGCATGTGGGCCGGGGAAAATCACAGTTCGATATTCCCATCGATGAGCTTGTTACGGTTGGAGTCGTCGATCCCTCCCCCAGCGATAAACCAACCAAGGGAGTCACCGAGACGGTTCACTCTGCAAAGATGGTTCGCCAGTGAGTACGACCACGACATGCGACAATCCGAAGTGCTCGTGTGATCCGTGTACCTGCGTTCAATGCGGTTGCGGCGTGGCCAGGCTCGGAGAACTCGAACGACGGGTGATGGATCTCCTTTGGGAAAAGCCTGGTTGCGAGTTGACCGGCCGCGACGTGGCCGAGGCGCTTCCCGGCTACGCCTATACGACTGTGGCCACTATTCTCGACCGGTTGGTCCAAAAAGGAATGGTGAACCGGCGGATGGAGGGACGGGCCATCCGCTTCTCCACCACGGGCACCCGAGCCGATCACACTGCGGAACTGATGCACGAGACCCTGATCGTCACCGGCGACACCGATTCTGCTCTCGTCCGCTTCGCGGAGACTCTGTCGCGTTCGGAAGCGGAGGTTCTCCGCCGCGCTCTCGATCAGGCCAAACGCAAGCTACGAAGGACAAAACGATAGTCGCGTCTGGGACACCGGGTGAGACCGCTGTGTATCCAATCGGCCCATCCGGTATGTGCCGGTGCCGATCGGGCGACGATTGCAAGGACCGACGATCCTGCGGCCGCCATCCCGCTCGGTAACGACGCCCGAGGGTGGCGCATAACGACGCCCCGAATGACGCTCTGGGCACCGTATCCTGCCGCGCCAGAACGACGGATCTAGTAGCACCTTGCCCCGGACGACGGGGCAGCGTGCTACCTATCGCCCCCTCTGTGATCTTGGTGTGAATAACTGTCCCAGGCCGTCTTCACAACTGACGGTGTGGTGCGACCGGTGGGTAGTGGGCCTCGTCGGGTCGGACCGCTCGCCAGCTCGCCATCATCGATCCTCGAGGCCGGCACTCGCTACGCCCCTGACGTCGCGGGTAGACACCCCGGGAATCACCGATCATTCTTCACACTGAAATCACAGGGTGGCCTATCGCGAGCACCAGGAGGGTACGCGCAAATGCCGTTCCTGAAGGGGTAGGGCCGTGTCAAGGGAAAGGTTTTCGAGGTCTTCAACCTGGACCGTCCAAAGCGGACAAGTGCCCAGGCGCGCAACGCTAGGGATGTAAGGAGACAACTGACTGTAGTGAGGTGGAGCCCCTCCCCCCTGGCTGCGGGGTTTGGGTTTCCCATCACGGTGTCGGGGTTCTGACACGGGCGCCCGTAGGCCGCCAGCCATTCCTCCGCTTATGTCCAAGCATGATGGGATTCGGCCACGTCCCGACGGGCTCAATCAGATACTCGGCCTCGCCAGCGCACTGGGGGCCACGGCAATTCGCGAGCGCGCGCCGGGCCGTGTCCGATTCCACTCACGCGGCCTCTTGGCGTTCGAGACATCGGACCTCTCCGTCTCGAAGGCCGTAGTAGACGAGGGTGAGGAGCTTGCGGGCCACGGCCATCCGGGCCTTGAACTTGCCCCGGCGCTCGGCGATGCGCACAAAGTCGGCGCGCAGCTTGGGTCCGCCGTGGTTCTTGGAGATGGCCTCGATGGCCGCCCAGCGCACCAGCGGGGAGCCTTGCTTGGTGATCGGTCCGCGCGAGACCTTCTGGTCGGACTCGCGGTGCTTGGGTGTGAGCCCGGTCCATGAGCACAGCTTCTGGAGAGAATCGAAGCGACTGATGTCGCCGATCTCGGCCACGAAGATCGCCCTCAGCACCTTGCCCACGCCGTGGATACCCAGGATGGCCTTATAGCCACGGTCGTCTTTCAACTGCTGATGCACATGGGCGTCGAGGCGACGGATCTGGGTGTCGTAGATGTCGATGAGACTGCGCAGGCTGGCGATACGCATGGCATAGGCCTCGGGGAGCACGAGCGAATCGAGTTGGGCACTGCCGCTCGGGCCCCAGATGTTGCCGCGCACCGGGAGGATGCCGTTCTTGGCCATGACGCCGTGGATCTGGGCCTTGCAGCTCGAGCGGTGGTGCACCAAGCGGGCCCGATAGCGCACGAGCTCTCGTAGTTCTCGGGTCTGCGGCGGAGCGATCCAGCCTTCGGCCAGACGTCCCAGGCGCAGCATCGCCGCGAGGTCGCGGGCGTCGCGCTCGTCGTTCTTGACCCGGCGGTTCTCCCAGTTGTTGCCGAGGGCATGGGCCAGGTGCACGTTCGCTCCAAGCTCTTGGAGCAGATCCGCCGCCCAATACCAGCCATACGTGCTCTCGAGCACCACTTCGGGTCCTTCGCCGGCGTCGGCCATAGCGGCGGCGAGCTCCAGGGGTTGGCTCGGGATCTTGACGCAGCCGAGCACCTCCCCGTCGCCGGACATCCGGTAGATGGTCGAGCTCCGGCGGTGCAGGTCGATTTCGACATACTGTCGTCCCATAGGGGCCTCCTCCTCTTGTCGAGGTTGGTTTGCGAAGCCACCAGTGTCTTCCTGATCACTGGAAACTTCACGAGAGGCGGAGGCCCCGCCCCTTCATCGCATCAGTGTGAGTGCGGGAAGCTGAGCGCTCGCTGGGTCACAGACCATCCGCAATCACTCAGCGCCGCGAATACACAGCGGGTGGGTCGCGGGTTAGACCGCACATAGCGGCACGTTGCGGATTGTTCAGATGGATACATAATGCGACCGGGAGGTCCGGCGATTATGCGTGCCCCGAAACTGTCGCCACCCCTCGGACCCAGATTGCGGGTCTCGATCGTAGGAGCGATCCTGACGCGAGCAGCGGCGCCCATGAGTTCCTGGGCGCCGCTGCTCGCATGGGACTGATGACTAGAAGGCGACGATGCCCTCGCCACCGACTGCATCGGACACGGTCACGGATCCGATCTCAGTCAGGCTTCCGTTGGCGTTGACCTGGAACTCGTCGACGATGCCCTTCCCTCCGGTCTGGACGTAGAGGAACTGTCCATTGGCGGTGGCTGAGCCGTCAACGGTGCCCGGGTCAGTGGGAGCAAAACCGAGCAGGGTGAGCTGACCGTTGGCGCTGGATTGGTATCCACTCGTCGAATTGCTGGCGGTGTTGCCGGTGAAGAAGTACTGGCCGGCGGCAGTCACCCAGCACAGACCCGGCTGTCCATTGGCCAGAGAGTCGATCTGGGTGATGGTGCCATCTCGGTGGAGTCTGAATGTCACCACCGCGCTAGGTCCGGCCTCACCGATCACCAGGTGACCCGTCTGGTCGAAGGTGATGGCGAAGGGGACCGTGCCGGGCTCGGAGTTCACCACCGGGGACGCTGAAAGCCGGCCGTCCCACCCGACGCCGAAGACGTCGACGTCGTTACCGACTTCGTTGGCCTTTGTCGTCACGATGAGCTGCGACCCGTCAGGTGAGAAGGCCACCTGCCCGGGCGTGTGGGTGAACTGCGTGGTGTCGGTGGGGATGGTGAGGCCCAGGGAACGGGTCGACCCCCAGATCCGCTGCAGCCTGTCGCCTGCCACCCAGTAGCCCGACACACTCCCACCGTTCTCGGCGTTGAGCACGTAGACGAGATTGCCGTGGACGGCGATGCTGACCGGGAAGGTGCCGCCCGAGCCCACCACCTGGCGCAGACTGAGCTGGTCGCCGTAGACGGAGAAGACCGACACCGTGTTGCTGCCGGCGTTCACGGCGTAGAGCAGGCCGTGCGTCGGGTCCGAGGCGAGTGAGCCCTGCGAACCCAGATGATCGACCGCCGACCCGTTCAACACGCCGCCCAACCCTCTGGTGGCGTAGGTGTTGGCCAAGCTCAGGGTGCCGTCGTGGTTCCGGTGGTAGGCGACGATCTGGTTGCCGGCGGTGTTGTCGGTCTGGACGAACACCGCGTGGGCGCCGCCGTCTCCGAAATATCCTCCCGGTGGGGGTCCTTCGGCTCCAGCCACAGGCGCCACCCAGGCCGATAGTCCCAGGACCGCTCCGGCGCCCAGCGCCAGACGGGTGAGTCTCCTCATTGCGTCTCCTTTGTCGATGATTTCGAGGGTGTCGACATACAGTCTCGGAATGGAGGCCAAGCGTTACGTTGGTGCCTGGATGCGCCTGCCGGCTCCCACCTCCATGTAACGCCCCGGGGTGAATGAGGACTGAAAGACCATGTCGAGACGACAGGCGATGGGTCGCAATCCGAGACACCGAGGCCGTGACTCCTGGGCGCGACCCGCACCACACCCCCGAGTCCTACGATTCGCGCCGTGGAGATGGATGGCGAGCTGCTCAGCCGGGTCCGCACCGGTGATGAGGAGGCATTCGTGATGCTGGTGGCCCGCTACCAGCAGCCCATGCTTCGCGTGGCCTGTTCCATAGTCTCCAATCAGGCCGTGGCCGAAGAGGCCGTCCAGGACACGTGGCTGGGCGTCGTTCGTGGCATCGAGCAGTTCGAGGGACGTTCTTCGTTCAAGACCTGGCTCTTTCGGATCCTCGTCAACCGCGCCCGCTCGGCCGGTGCCCACGAGCCTTCTGATCCCTCGATCGACACGCTCCGAGCCGTCGACCCAACCCGCTTCGACGCTCAGGGCCAGTGGGCCGACCCCCTCGACCGCTGGACAGAGGAAAGCGAGGCCCGTCTCGACGCCGCCACCTGGGTGCCGATCCTCAAGTCTGCCCTCGATGAACTGCCTCCCCGTCAGCGCCAGGTCGTTATGTTGCGAGATGTCGAAGGCCTTTCCAACGGCGAAGCGTGCGCCGTGCTCGGAATCAGTGTTGGCAACCAGCGGATCTTGCTGCACCGCGGACGCTCGCGATTGCGAGAGATCCTCGACGCCGAGATGGAGAAGAGCTGACCGTGCTATCGCTGCGACGGAGAGACATCGTGTGCCAGCAGGCGGTCGAACTTGTCACCGACTATCTCGAAGGGGCTCTCTCCCGGCGGGACCGACGCCGATTTGAGACCCATCTCAAGGCGTGTCCCAACTGTGCCGCCTACCTGGAACAAATCAGGATGACCATTCAGTTGGCCGGTGCCATCGAACCGGACGACCTGTCTCCAGAAGCGAGACAGGACCTGACCGATCTCTATCGGCGTTGGCGCTCCGAATAGTTGCGGACCCACTGACGGTCGGTGGTGGAGAGAATCTGATGGAGAAAATCTGACCACCCTCATCCGATCGGAATCACTCATCGCCGCGAATACTGAGCCGAGCGCTTTCGGTCCGGACCGCCCTCACACGGCATGTTGCGATCGGGCCTTGTCCCTTGGGACCGCGCCCCGGTTCGGGACGTTCGCAGGGTCGGCCCAGGTGTGTTTCGACCTAAGGTAAGTCTATGGAAGTGTTGGTTTCCGACGAGGCTACGGACTTCGTCAAGGACCATGGTGGTGTCGTCTACGTTCGCTCCCACCTCCACCGCTGTTGCCGTGGACCGCTAACCTTGCTGGACATCACGACCGAGGCTCCCTCGGATGCCGACGATTTCGTTGTGATCGACAACCACGAAATCGTCATCAAGTACCACGGCGACCCAGTCGATCAACCGCACGTTCTGTCGATCGAGGAGCACGGGATCGTACGCCGCCACCTGTCGGCGTACTGGGACGGATGCGTCTACAAGCCCTAGAGTCCGGCGAGCCGACCAAAATACCCTGTCATTTGCGGCCGGGTCACTCACGGCTCCAGGGGCACTGGATCAGCACTCATGCCGGTAATCGTCAGCTGTTCTTCTGAGTGAAATGACGTGACGATTACCTGCATATCTGATTCATCCCGGATGGGTCTTAAGTGAGGCGTCCCAGGGTGATTGTGACGATCGTTCCGGTGCGGCGTTTGCGCGTCAGGCCCTCGACCGCCTGCCAACAAAAGAGTTGTGACCCTCAAAGAACTGGATCTCGGGCGATTGGCCACGCCAACAATCGCGCTCACGCTGGGGTCGGATTCACGACCGATCCGAGCGGAGCGGCACAGCTTGAGGTACCTGCGCGCCCCAAGAGCACAGGTTCTTGCTTAGCGCCCGTCGGCGCAATCGCCTTCCCGTGAGACCTGCGCCTCGATGGCGCGCCACAGGAGCATCTTCAAGATGTCGGCCGTCAGCGCCCCGATCTCGGCCGGGGTCTGGTCGAAGTCGACCATGAGCGCCTGCGTGGCGAATGCCGAGAGATTGAGGGCAAAGGCTAAGACCAGGTCCTCGGGAGGCTCGCCCGTGCCGCCGGCTATCCGCCACACCACCTTCAGCAGAGTCCGAATCCCGCGGACGCGGACGTCACGGCGCTGCGCGTCCATCTCGGAAAGGACCTCAGATGCGTTGGCCCGGGGAGCGTGGATGTCCCAGAAGGCCGCTCCGACGACGTGAGCGATTCTGGTGTGGACCGTCACCGCCCGGTCCTCGATCCAGCCGTCGAGATCCTCGCCAGGCAGAGGCAGGTCCTCGAACCAGCCGAAGTACATGTCGTTGACCGTGGCGGCGATCAACCGGTCGTGGGTCCCATAATGGCGGTAGATGGTCCGGGGGCTCACGCCCGAGAGCTGGGCGATCTCCTCGACCGTGGCGTCGAAGCCTCGTTGGGCGACGACCTCCATGGTGGTTTGCCTGATACGAGACCGGGTGAGCTGGGCCGGGAGGGTCAATTCGCGAAACGTTATGTGTGCCCACACCCCGGTATAATTGGGGTTGTGGCACTGTGGAAAGCTCCGCTGACGGCTAATCCCACCTTCGCGGAGTCGATAGTGATCGACCGATCATCGGAAGACCTGTACGACATGGTCTCCGACGTGACCCGGATGGGAGAGTGGAGCCCGGTCTGCAAGGCGTGCTGGTGGGACGAGGCTGCTCGCCCAGAGGTGGGTGCCTGGTTCACCGGGCGGAACGAGCTGCCCGAACGGACCTGGGAGACACGATCAGAGGTCGTCGTCGCGGATCGGGGCCGCGAGTTCGCATTCGTCGTCGGAGGCGACCGAGTGCGGTGGGGATACACGTTCACCCCGGTCGAGAGTGGGACGCAGGTGACGGAGTCGTGGGAGTTCCTCCCCGGCGGCATCGCATTGTTCGAGGATCGCTTCGGGGCGGAGGCCCAGGCGCAGATCGCTGACCGCACAGAGGACGCGCACACCGGGATTCCCGCCACTCTTGCTGCGCTCAAGAGGATCGCTGAATCTCGGTGAGCGACAGATGGTGCCGTCGGGCAGGGGGGCTCGACGGCGATTCCCTCGCTGCCGAGCGGGATGTTCCAGACGGTCTCGATCGGTGAGAGCGACCCGTTCGCGTTGACGGCGTAGGCGTCGAAGGCGCCGGATCCCCCGCTCTCGACGTAGAGGAACCTGCCGCACTCGCAGCGGGAGCGATCATTACGGCACTGTAAACAGGCATCAACTCGCATTGCGCTGAGCTTGATACCAGGGCATCGCGGGCAGATCGGGTGCTTTACTCCGTTCTCGCTTCAGTTCGGAAAAGTTCTCGTAGCGTGCCAGCCATGAGACGTGTCGCCACAACTCCACCGCGTCGTCATCGGTTGGCAATTCGCTGATTACCGGTCCGAAAATGGCCGGCCCCCTTCCCCCATCAAGAACAATGGTTGGCACCCCGAAGCTTCGCGTCCTCTCGATCAGTCCGTGGTGCTCCTCAAGGACGGCCTCCCAGGTTGCTGGTTCAGCGAGCGCCTCCTCGCACCACTCGACGTCCAAACCGACCTCTTCGAGCGCGCCGCGCACAGCCGTTGCCATGTCCTGTTCGGGCAGTGACTGCTCCCAGATCCTCTTACCGAGCGCGGTGTAGTAGGAGCCGATCGCCGCGCCACCCTTCCGCTCTCGTATGAGGATCGCAGTTCGCAGAGCCGGGCCCGACCGGGCTTGCAGCTGGTGCGGATCGGACCCCTCTTTGAGGTTGACGACCTCGAGGGAGAACAACCCCCAGTCGAGCTCAATTTCGCCAAGCTGCTCGAGGCGCTTGGCCCATCGCGAGGTCTGGTAGCACCAGGGGCAAATAGGATCGAAGTGGAATCGCACGGTGTCCATACGGCACCCGTCATTGGCAGTTGACGGATTGAGAGCTTCTTGGCTCCTAGCGGACGTTCTCGCAGGACCGGTGCTGGGTTCAGTCGCCGGCAGAGAGGTTCCGGAGCGCCGCCTCGATGTCCGCGGGTTCGGCCCGGACCCGCCAGTCCGCAGGCACGAACGCATACCGGATGATCCCAGCGCGGTCGATGACGAAGGTGGCAGCGAGTGGCAAGGACCTACTGTGATCGGCGTTCTGGTTGGCCGGGTCATTGCCGAAGACATTGACCTGGAGATCCTCGAGATCGCCAGTCAACGTGAACTGAACTTTGTAGTCGCGGATCACCGACTGGTCGAGGTCACTCAGGACCGGGAAGGCCAGCTCGTGTTTTTCGACAAGCGACAGACTGTGGTCGGCAGCCTGAGGGCTGATGGCGACGAGGGAGGCGCCGAGCTCGGCGAAGCGAGGCAGTGCCGCTTGCAAAGCTCGCAGTTGAATGTTGCAGTACGGGCACCACTCGCCTCGATAGAAGGTCACGATGACCGGACCCTTCACCAAAAGGTCCGAGAGAGCGACCGGCTTTCCAAGCGCGTCAGGCAGGGTGAAATCCGGCGCTTGGTCACCCACGCTGAGTCCGGGGGCTACTCCCGACGCTTCGATCTCATGCACTCCTGCGTCGATCCGCGAGCCGATCGCTTCGGGAATGCCCGCGGTCATCGCATCGAGCTCGCCGCGGAGCGACGGAGGTGATTGGGGAGTGGGCATGGGCCCTCCTCTGACTAGAATGGACTGAGCAGTCCACTGTGGCAGGCATACAAATGGACCGTCAAGTCCAATGAGTGAAAGATTGTGAAGCCGTGCCAGACGCACCCACCGACGAACAGGTCCCGGCTACCGCGAAGGGCCGCCAGACCCGGCAACGCATCATCGACGCGGCGGCGGAGCTCATCTACGAGCGGGGTGTGGCGGGCGTGAGCCTCGACGATGTCCGCCAGGTGACCGGCACTAGCAAGTCGCAGCTCTACCACTACTTCGACGACAAGAACGACCTCGTCCATGCCGTGATCGACCGCCAAGGCCAACAGGTCCTTGGCTTCCACGGACCTCAGCTCCACTCGCTCTCGAACTGGGATGACATCGAGCGCTGGCGAAGTGGGATAGTCGCGCTCAATGCAGCGCGCGGATGTCGGAGCGGATGTCCCTTGGGATCGCTCGCCAACGAGCTGTCCGAACTAGACGACGATGCGCGGGACCTGCTGGTCGACGCGTTCTCGTCCTGGGAGCGGCTCCTGGCCGACGGTCTGGCCAGGATGATCGAAGTGGGAACACTCTCGTCGGATGCCGATCCCGCCACCCTTGCTGTGAGCACCATCGCCAGCCTGCAAGGCGGATTGCTCTTGGCCGAGCTCGAGCGCAGCACGCGGCCCCTTGAGATCGCACTAGACGCCGCCATTGCGCACTTGAGGTCCTTTGCTTGAACGAATGCCGAAGACGAGAGGGACGCAGCGGTCCGCGTCGCCGGGCACGCTCGTCGGCTGTGAGCCGTGAGGGGGATGGTCGCTGTAGGAACGGCGAGTTCCACCGATCGTTGCAACGGTCCGACCATGATGGCCGGGTCTGTTCGCAACAACGACCGGCGGAGGCCCCAGCATGCCAGGCGATGTACTCAGCGCGGAAGAACGTGAGGAAATCAGGGTAGGGATAGGTCGAGGTGACTCGCTGGCGGACGTCGCGCTCAGCCTCGGGCGTCCGACGTCGACCATCTCACGAGAAGTGAAACGCAATGGTGGGCGCAACAGCTATTGCGCGGTCCGGGCTCACCGCCGAGCTGCGAGGAAGCGAGCGCGCCCGGGGTTGACGATGTTCGAGGCGGACCCGGCGCTGTCGGGCCGGGTGGCCGATCAGCTGGCCCAGAAGGACTCCCCGATGACGATTGCCATCTCCGAGGGCATCAGCCACGAGACCATCTACCTGGGAATCTACGCCAACGGCCGGCGAGGATTGGCCACTGGCCTCGGCCGACGCCTCCACCGTCGTCGCCGGCACCGCAAGGCTCGCCACCGGGGCGATGCGGTGATCAAGAAGGGCTCGCCGCTCGGGCGCTTCAAGCCGATCGTCCTGCGCCCCGTGGCCGCACTGGATCGCGAGGAAGTAGGGCACCTCGAAGGCGACCTCATCATCGGCTAGGCCGGGGCTTCAGCGGTCGTCACCCTCATTGACCGTGCGAGCAGCCTCGACCAGATGATCAACCCCGTTGAGGTCTCCGATCTCCCATGCTGGCTCGCGGGATCCTCCGACGCCGATCAGGCAGCCCTACATTTTGAACTTTCAAAGTGGCTTGGTGGGGAGCACATGGATGCAGTTGTCGATTTCTGTCGCGGACGTGTCGAGTCCTTCTATCGAGAGATCTGCGGGACTGAGCCGCCTGCCCGCTATTTCGCGGAGAAGATCGAGCCGACCAGCAACTCTGAGTGCGGATTGCGGGACATCTACCCTGATCTCTCCAAGATCGTCCTGGTTCGGGATTTTCGGGACATGTTCACATCCGTTCTTGCTTTCAATGCCAAACGCAACTCTGCCGCGCTGGGCAGGCAGCTGGTCACCAGCGACGAGAACCTGCTATATTTCCTGGCCAAGCACGCGGACGCACTTCTCTTCTCATTACACGAGGATGATGGCCGATCGCTGGTGTGCGCTACGAGGATCTGATGCTTGATGAGTCACGCACGGTGGAGACAGTGCTCCGCTTCCTCGACCTGGATCCATCCGAACCGCCCGTTCACCGCGTATTGGAAGCGGCGCACCAACCACTTCCTGAATGGAATTACATCGCACTTCGTCGGACGGGTCCGCGTCGATCGGGCGCTGGCGCAGGGATCTCCCAGCAACCACGCGAGAGCTCGCAACCAACCTCTTTGCCAATGCACTGACGGGATTCGGATATGCGCTGGATTAGGGGAGTGTAATCCTCGTAGAGACCTCCGTCTGCGAAGGAGGGAGAACCGTCAGTGGCCGACATGGATGCAGTCTCCATACGTCTAGCGCTCGGGCTGACAGGGATTATCCGGTTAGGGAACGTGGTCGATGAAACTGCGATGCCGTCCATCGAGCCGGGTGGTCGGTGACTTGAATCACAGACTGCCCCAAACCGCCTGGTCGGGGCCGCGCCAGAACGTTCAGGAAATTGATCTCCCGAGCCCACCTTGACGAGCGCAGAATCGGCGTTCGGCGTCACCCTCCAGGTGCTCGCGATCGTAAGCGGTTGTCCGAAAGCATCGCTTCCAGGTAGATGGCGTGTAGCGGGGACCCCCTCCGCTCAAGTGCGTCACGCTGGACGCACTGAGTATTGACAGGAGCTGGAGGAGGTCCCCATGCCGATCGTAGGAGGGCTGGACATTCACCGGGCGCAGATCACCTTTGACTATGTGGACCTGCGCTCCGGCGAAGAGACCCGCGGGGTGATCCGCCCCGCCACGCGAGAGGAGTTTCGGCGTTGGCTCGGCCAGTTCGGCCGCAAGCAGGCCGCCTTCGCGATGGAGGGCACCACCGGGTGGCGCTTTGTCGTCGAGGAGCTCGAGGCGGCGAAGATGGAAGCCCATCTGGCCGAACCGGCCGAGACTCGGGCCCGACGCGGTCCCAAACGGCGGGCCAAGACCGACCGGGCCGATGCCCGGCTGCTGCGGGACCTGGTCCTCACCGACAACCTGCCCGAGTCGTGGATCCCGCCCACGCATCTCGCCGATCTGCGCACCACCGTCCGGCTGCGCAAAGCACTGGTCGACAGCCGCAGCGGGTGGAACCGTCGCATCCAGGCCCAGCTCTTCCATCACGGCCTGCCCACCGCTCCGCACCTCCAGACCCTGGCGGGGCGCGACTACGTGCTGTCGGTCGACCTCCCGCCGGCCAGCCGCCAGGTGGTGGAGGTGGGATGTCGGATGCTCGAGGTCTTCGACGACGAGGTCGAGGTTCTCGATCGACAGCTCGAGGCCTTCGCCAAGGTCCAGCCCGGATGCCAAGTCCTGCAACGCCAGTGGGGCATCGGGCCCATCCTGTCGGCGGCGATCCTCGCCGAGTGGGGCGACACCCGGCGCTTCTCCAGTTCCCGGCAGTCGGTGCGCTTCGCCGGGCTGGACGTCACCGTTGAAGAATCCGACGGCAAGCGAACGAGGGGCCACCTCTCGCGCCAAGGATCGCCCGTGTTGCGCTGGGCACTGTATGAAGCGGCCGGTGCCGCCTGGCGCAAGGCCTCGCCTGACCACGAGTACTACCTCGAGGTCAAGCACCGCCTCGGGGCCAAGCGGGCACGGCTCTCGGTGGCTCGACGCATCCTGCGTCGGGTGCACCACGACCTCGCCAATGCAGGCGACGACGCCTTCGCCGAGGCGGCGTGAACTCGGTGCGGCGATGCCTAACTTCAACGATGATCTGCGGCCAGCTCCCTGATGCGCTCGTCGACCGCCCACGGTGGCGGACGTCCACAACTGGAACGAGCGGCCGCAACCCCGCGCGTGGGAACCCGACCACCCATCACGTCGCCGGGCCGATGACCCGAGCACCGAGATAAGCCCGGGCACCCGCCGCATCGCGCACATATCCAGCCGACCTTGCCCGCGAGCGTGATCGGGGCGCCGTCAGGGTCAAGGTCGTTCGTCCGTGGGGCGCTCCACCTTGACCCCACCGACGCCCCGAGGAACGAACGCGCCCGCAAGGCCGCCTGTTCTTACCCACCGAAAGGAAACCCAGCGTGGTGCGACGTTGACAGGGCTCCCCGCCACAGATAAGCGCATACGTGCCGATCCTTCTCGCCCTCGTCGCGCAGTGACCCGAGCAGTGTTCGCGGGCCAGAGCGTTTGCGGACGGCGTGGCCGGTCAGGGATTCCCCGGGGCTCACACGCACACTGATGGGATGAAGGGGCGGGGCCTCCGCCCCTCGTGAAGATTCGAGCGTCTTGAGCGACACTCGGGTTTCCACAACCAACCCTCGACAAGAGGAGGAGGCCCCTATGGAACGACAGTACGTGGGAATCGACCTGCACCGCCGGAGCTCCACCATTTACCGGATGTCGGCTGAGGGCGAGATGCTCGGGTGCGTCAAGATCCCGAGCCAGCCCTACGAACTCGCCCAGGCCATGGCCGACGCGGGGCCTGAGCCCGAGGTGGTCCTCGAGAGCACCTACGGCTGGTATTGGGCCGGCGACCTGTTGAAAGAACTGGGCGCCAACGTGCACCTGGCCCATCCGCTCGGCAACAACTGGGGGAACCGCCGAGTGAAGAACGACGAGCGAGACGCCAAGGACTTGGCCGCCATGCTGCGCCTCGGGCGCCTGGCCGAAGGCTGGATCGCTCCGCCTGAGATACGAGAACTGCGCGAGCTCGTGCGCTACCGGTTCCGTCTGGTGCACCACCGCAGCAGTTGCAAGGCCCAGATCCACGGAGTCATGGCCAAGAACGGCATCCTGCCCGTCCGCAAAGAGATGTGGGCACCGGGGGGAGCCGCCCAGCTCGACTCGCTGGAGCTCCCGGAGGCCTACGCCATGCGGATGAAGTCGCTACGGCACCTGATCGAGGTCTACGACACAGAGCTGTCCATGCTCGACGCCACCATCCACCGAGAGTTGAAACACGATCCCGGCTACCGGGCCATCCAGAAGGTGGACGGCATCGGCCCGGTCATCGGGGCGATCTTCGTGGCCGAGATCGGCGACATCAGCCGCTTCGAACGCCCCGAGCAGCTCTGCTCGTGGGCCGGGCTCACCCCCAAGCACCGCGAGTCCGACGACAAAGTCAGTCGGGGGCGCATCACCAAACAGGGATCACCGCTCGTGCGCTGGGCGGCCATCGAGGCCGTCACCAAGTATCGCGGTGGACCCAAGCTCCGTGCTGACTACCACCGCATCGCCGAGCGCCGGGGCAAGTTCAAGGCCCGCGTGGCGGTGGCGCGAAAACTCCTCACCCTCGTCTTCTACGGACTCCGGGACCACGAGATCCACTGCCTCGAGCACCCGGAGGCGGCGTGAGGAAGATCGGACACGGCCCGGTGCGAGCCCGACTATTGCCGTGGCCCCCAGCGTGCTGGCGTGGCCGAGACATCTGATTGCGCCCACCGGATCGTGGCCGTCGAAACCCATCATGCGCGGAGATCGGCGGAGGAATGGCTGGCGGCCCGTTCATCGGGCCCCCGTGTCACCTCGCTGACACCGATGGGACACCGTCTTCTCACTTCGTGAGAGGCCTACAACAGACATAGTCGTCGCACTCCATGGTGCGCCGCTTCTCGCCAGCGTCAACGCCACGCCCTTTGGGTGGCCTTCGGCCAGCGTTGACCCCGACTCGTTAGCGGCGCGCGTCCGCGTTCACGACGACGCTGGAAAGTCAGGAACAATAAAGCCCCGTCGCCCTCTTGACACGGCCCGCCCCTTCAGGAACGGCATTACCGCCTGGTGGCCGCGGTGATAGTGCGCCGACAAACCGTGGCGATACACCGGTCGGGCTGACTACTGGCCTCCTTCACCATACGGCCGACCAGCCGTGTGGCCACGGCTATGAGAGGCTTCAGTCGGTCTTTCTGCCAGGGGCCAAGGGCCTCAGGGATACCGTCCACGAACCGTCAGAAGCTTGCCCGAACAGCAAGCCCTGGTCGCCGCAGAACTTCGCCTGATAGAGGACCCCGGCAGTATCGGTGCCTTGGGGGTTCATGAGCGAGCTGGTCAAGTCATGCCCGCATTGAGGGCATTGAGGGATCTCTGTCTGTTCCACGCGAGACCCAGATGATCCTAGGCCGCCACTACTGGAGTCAGATCCCAGACTGCAACGACCTCAGCAGAAAGATCTGTAGGTCAGCGGCGGATGCTCTTATAGCCTGCGGCCCTCAAACATGACTGTACGCACCTGACGACGTTGCCTTCATTCTTGACGGCACGCTCGCCGATATCCTCGCCAACCTCATTCTTTGTGAAGAGCTGATGCTCCCGCCCGTGGGGGCGGACGAACGATAGGGACCATCCGTCTTTATGGCGGTGTAGTTCGACCGAATCTGCATCGGGATGAAATGTCGGCGACACCAAGACCACGACAACCAAGACCTTTCGCTCGGCTCATCACGAGGTCCACCAGGTGACACCGCCTGGATCTGGGATGGGCTCTCAAAGAACATTGTAGAGCTACAATGACTGTATGGCAACCGCTACCCGTCCAGGGGTCCGATCGAAAGCGCAGTCCGACCAGCTGGCCGATGCCGTGCTCACCGCCAGCCGGGTTCTCGTGGCCGTGGCCGCCCGGTCTCTGGCCGAGCACGAGTCAGAGGTCTCTCTGCCTCAGTACCGGGCGCTGGTGGTCCTCGGGTCCCGGGGTGCGCAGCGACCCGTCGATCTGGCCCAGGCCCTCGGCGTCGATCCGTCGACCGCTACCCGCATGTGCGACCGTCTCGTGCGCAAGCGCCTCATCACCCGCCGGCGCGACGTCGTCGATCGGAGGGTGGTGCTGCTGGACCTGAGCGCCTCGGGACGGCGCTTGGTCGACCGTGTCACCCAGAGACGGCGCCAGGAGATCGGGCGCATCCTGGAGGCCGTGGATCCGGCCGAGCACGGAGCTCTAGTGCGAGCCTTCATCACCTTCGGCACCGCCGCCGGTGAGGTCCCCGAGGACGGCTGGCAACGCAGCTGGGAGTTGTGACCACGTCCTCTTCGTGGGTCCTATGGCCCCACCACGAGACGAGGCACTCTGCGGCCAGGGTGATGTCGACGTGGCTGCGGGGCTCCCGACTCGGGTTGGTGGTGATGGCCCTGGTCGTCGGGGCAGGTGCCGGCGTCGGTGCCGTCGGGTTTCGGTGGCTGATCTTTGCCTTTACATGGCTGGCCACCGGACACGAGCAGTTCGGACAGCAGGGCCGCGTCGCCAGCCTGCATCTGCCCTGGCTGGGAATCGGGTTCTTTCTTCTGATTCCGGTCATCGGAGGACTTCTCTACGGGCCGCTGATTCAGCGTTTCGCCCGCGAGGCCCGGGGACACGGCGTGCCCGAAGTGATGCTGGCTGTGGCTGAGAACGGGGGGCGGATTCGTCCCCAGGTGAGCATCGTGAAGGCCCTGGCCTCGGCGCTGTGCATCGGCACCGGAGGATCAGTCGGCCGCGAAGGTCCCATCGTCCAGATCGGGTCGGCCTTCGCCTCGTCGCTCGGACAGCTCGTCAAGATGTCGGAGTCCCGCCTGCGCATCATCGTGGCGTGTGGAGCGGCCGGCGGGATCGCCGCCACCTTCAACGCGCCGCTCACCGGACTCTTCTTCGGGTTCGAGATCGTCCTGCGCGAGTTCTCGCTCGACGCCCTGTTCGCCACGGTGCTCTCCGCCGTCACCGCGGATCTCGTCAGTCGCGCCTTCTTCGGCTCCGCGCCCTTCTTCGCGCAGATACCACACGATCTCTCGATCGCCCACGATTCCAGTTATCTGCTCATAGCCCTTCTCGGGGTCCTGGCCGGACTCATCGGAGTCGGGTTCAAGACGTTTCTGTACGGACTCGAGGATGTCGCCGACAGGCTCTGGAAGGGTCGGCCGGAGTGGGCCAAGCCGGCGGTGGGCGGCGTCGCTCTCGGTGCGCTTCTCCTTGCCCTACCCCAGATGTACGGGGTGGGCTACCCGGTGATGAACGAGATCATCGCCGGTCACGATGTCCTGTGGTTCGTCGTCGTCCTCATGGTGGGAAAGATCGTGGCGTCGAGCCTCACCCTCTCCATCGGAGGATCGGGAGGGGTGTTCGCCCCGTCGCTGTTCACTGGGGCGGCGGGAGGCATGGCCTTCGGGGTCATCGCCCACCATCTGTTTGGGTCGGTCGTGGGACCGCCGGCCATCTACGCCGTGGTGGCCATGGGCGGGGTCTTCGCCGCCGCCGCCCAGGCTCCGCTCACGGCCATCGCCAGCGTGGTGGAGATGACCGGCAACTTCACCCTGGTGTTGCCGGTCATGTTGGCCGCCAGTATCGCCGCCGCGGTCTCGAAGAGGTTCTCCTACGGCAGCATCTACACGACGAAGCTGCTGCGGCGCGGCATCGATATCGAGCGGCCCAAGGCCACCGGCGTGCTGCAGACGCTCACTGTGGCCGACGTCATGCAGCCGCTCCCCCAAGGAGTGCGCACCGAGCTCGCGCCCCATGCGCACGGCCCCGTTACCCGACTCCCACGCAGTGCTCATGCCAGAGATGGCTACAGGGTGTTACCGAGATCCCCGACTATCGGTCGCTATACCGCCAGCCGCAGCCACCCCCTCTGCGACGATCGGGACGGTCAGGTATCGAGCGCATCGCCGGACTTGTCCTGAGCCGGTCAGCGACTACCGCGGGTCAGTCCGCAGGAGGCCGTACAGAACTCCGTCTCGCCATTGTCCGTTTCGGAAGCGCCCATCCCTTCTCACGCCCTCCTGCCGGAACCCGACGCGCTCCAAGGCCCTTTGCTCGGCGACGTTGTCGGCCTCGGTGGAAGCCTCCAGGCGGTGTACGGGCAGATTGGAAAACAGGTACTCGACCAGCTGACGTTGCGCCTCGGAGCCATGTCCTTGGCCCCGATGTTCCGGGAGTAGCGCGATCCCGATCTCACAGCACCCGAACCGTCCGGGACGCCAATTCACCCATCCGATGCAAGTGTCGTCCGGTAACGCCAAGGCAAGGAACGAGTCCTCGCCGATGAGTCCGTCCTGATCCCAGCGACGCTGCAATTCCTTGAGCCGGTCAGCCCGGTAGCCGAACCATTCGAACTCCCCCGAGGCGGTTGGATCAAGGAGCAGTCGACCGAGAAGAGCCAGGTCGTCAGCCCGTACCGGCCGAATCGTCACCCCCGAACCCACAGGGCCATTCTGACGCAACTTCACCGGGCCGGTTGCCCGGCCCTCATAGCCGGACCGGTAAATGATGCCGGGTCCGACGTCGCCCCAGAGAGCCGGGGTGCCTACCACTGGACCGAGCGGGATCCCCGGTCCAGGGTGGGCGAAAGAGGAGTGACGCATCGTCCGCCGCTGTCGAGTCAGCGGACTGCCTCTGACCTCACCCCACGCGCAAATGCGCCGTGGCGGTGATACAGGACGGGGCGGCACCGGACCGAGGTCCCGGCATCTGACGCTGTGAGCCCAGCCCGGATGGAGCCATAGGGTGCGCGCAACCCCCGATTCTGCGCTTATCTGGCCTGCCCTCGCCGTTGCACTGGACCTCGTCGGGAACGGCACTTCCGGGAGGGGGCTGAAGGAAGGCTCAGGCAGCCTGCTTTGCTCCGAGTCCGGGATCTGGGACGAAAGTCCCTATCTGGCCACGCGCCTGAGGGTCACGCTGGTTCTTGAGCGGCTCCTCGGGCCGCGCGCGAGAAGGAAGGTGCCTATGCGAAGTCACCGCAACCTCCTGGGCACGGACTTCGCCCGTCGATGGAAGCATCTGGGTCTGCGTGCGGAAGGCAAGCACCCCCGACCACAAGTCCTGGTTGAGGAACCCGACGTGGCCAGGGCGTACGGATACTGGCGCCTTCTGGACAACAACGGATACGAGGTCTCGTGGTGCCGGGGGCCAAGAGGCCTCGGTCCACGCCCGTGCCCGCTCGTGGCGTGCGGACGATGCGAGCTGGTTGAGCGCGCCGACGTGGTGGTGTCGTCGCTCGAACTTGATCGCGAGTCGTCCCGCAAGGTCGTTGCGGCCCTCAGGCGTCTGGATCCGAACACACCAGTCGTGATACAGGCTTCCCAACAGATGTTGGCACGGTGGGCGCCGCTGTTCGAGGGGCACTGGGGGCCCGTGCCAATACCCGCAAACAAACGAACGCTGCTCGACTCGGTCGAGTCCGTCCTCGCCAAACCCACGGAGTAATCACCTAACGACATCGACGCTCCTCTTCTGCCAAACGCAACTGACATCGTGAACTCGTACCCCAATGGCCGAGACCCGACCGCGAGGGCATGAGGTGACGGAACTGACGATCCAGACGCTCTGGCTCAGGCTGAGTGGACGGGATACAGCAGATGACCTCGTGGAGTGGCACCCAAGGGCAAAGCGCCAGGCTCGGCTCACCACGTGAAACCCCACCGCAGTCACGAGACAGGGGGAAATGCCGGTGATGCGCTATTTGCGTCGCTCAGTTGGGTGATCGGGTCACGGCGGTATTGCTCGATGATGGTGATCCCGGTCGGATAGCCCGTTGGTCGGTCCACCTGAATCTTTGTGCAATCTTTCGGACAGAGAGAAGGGCACGGGGGTGCATGACCCCGAGTACCGGATACCGTCTGGCTCGTTGGGCTGAGGTCGGGACCTGGACCGATACCGGCCTTTGCGCGCACCCCACGCATAGTCGCGGCGGCTCACGTGTCCGTTGATGATCGCGATCGCGACACCTCTGAGCGGCGTGATGGCTGTCGCTGGCCCCCAGAAGGCCACTCCTCGGAGGTGGGTTGTACTGTCCTCGCCTCCGGTGCCGTCGTCCAGGGTCGGGCGGGAGATTCTCCGGCATGCCGCCCTTCGGTGTCTAAAAGAGCCCTTCGGCTCTGGCGCCAATCTGCTGGATCGTCATAAGGCATAGGTGTGACGTCTCTTCTACATAACCGGGACCATCGGGTGGGGACCGAGAGGCGATCGCCCGGAGTATCACCTGAACAGGGCTCCACGATCGTTGACGCCTTCATCAGGAACGGACGGCGTCATCCCGATCGCCCGGCGATGCGGCACTGCTCGGGCGAGCGTTTGACCCCCGGGGAGTGGGAAATCATTACGTGGGCCGAGTACCTCCTGGCGGCCCGTCAGGTCGCCGGGGGCTTGGCCGAGGTCGGCGTCGGCCCCGGTCAGCGGGTGGCAATCTTGTCGGCGAACCGAGTGGAGTGGCACCTGGCGGACCTCGGAACGCTCCTCAACGGGAGCGTGACGGTGCCCGTCTACCCCACGAGCTCACCGGCCCAGGTCGCCTACATCCTCGGCCACGCCAACGTCGCAGTGTGCTTCGTGGACACCCACGCCCAGCTGGGCAAGGTTCTCGAGGTTAGCGACGAGCTGCCCGCCCTCAAGCGGGTGGTCCTGGCGGACGGCGCCCGTCGGGCCGGTGACAGCTTCGTCATCGGCTTCGACGATCTTCGGGGTGTAGGCACCGACCAGCTCAACAGCGCTCCCGAAGCCGTGGACGAACGGTCCCGTCAGGTTCAGCCCGATGACGTGGCAACGATCGTCTACACGAGCGGTACCAGCGGCCCTCCCAAAGGGGTGGTGATCAGCCACGCCAACATCATGTGGTCGTTGCGCTGCGTCGCCCCTGTCTATGACCTGGGCGAAGGCGAACGCTTCTTGTCGTTCCTGCCCCTCAGCCACATCGCCGAGCGGATGGTCAGCGACTTCATGCCGATCGCCGTGGGCGGCGAGACCTGGTTCGCCCGCAGCCTCACCACGGTCGCCGAGGACCTCCCGGCGTGTCGGCCGAGCGTGTTCGTGGCCGTGCCCCGGGTGTGGGAGAAACTGCGCGAAGGTATCGAGGACCACGTGCGGACCCAGGCACTGCCGGTTCGGGCCGCCATCGATCGCTACATCACCCTCGGCCTGCGCAAGGTGACCGCTGAGCAGCAGGGCACGCCGCAGACCCGGTCTGCGATCGCTCTCAACGCGGTCCTGGACCGGACCATCGGGGCGACCATCCGCCAGCAGCTCGGCCTCGACCGGGCCCACGTCCTGGTCACCGCGGCGGCGCCGATCCACCCCGACCTCATTCGCTGGTTCCACGCCATCGGGCTGCCCCTAATCCAGCTGTACGGCCAAACCGAGGGCTGCGGGGCCGGCACCGGCAACCCCACCGATCACATCCGGATCGGCACCGTCGGAACGGCGCTGCCCGGGATCAGCGTCAGGACCGCCGACGACGGCGAGATCCTCCTCAAGGGCGGCAACGTGTGCCTCGGCTACCTCAACGACTCTAAGGCCACGGCTGCACTCGTCGACGCCGACGGGTGGATGCACACCGGCGACACGGGCGCCTTTGACGCCGACGGCTCCCTGTGCATGCTCGGCCGCAAGAAGGATCTGATCATCACAGCCGCCGGCCAGAACATCGCCCCTCAGGACATCGAGAGCGACCTTCGCAACCATCCGCTTGTCTCCGAGGCGATCGTCGTCGGTGAAGGCCGCAAGTATCTCGCGGCCCTGCTCACCCTCGACCCTGAGAAGCTCACTCGCTGGGCTCAGCTACACAACAAGCTCGGCGAGTTGGAATCCCTGGCGGCCGATCCCGACCTGCTCACCGAGATCCAGGCGGGCATTGATCAGATCAATGTCAAGCGGTCACACCCCGAAGGCATCCGTAAGTTCCGGGTGCTGGCCCATGACCTGACTGCCGAGGCTGGGGAGCTCACCCCCACGATGAAGGTCAAACGAACCGTCGTCTACGAACACTACGCCGAGATCATCGACGACCTTTACGCCGGCGGTTGAGTGTCTCAAGCTGGCCCCGACGACGCCGGTGCTGGCAGGACGAGCTGCACTTCGACGATTCCTTGTGACACCTGGCTGCGATGCGGGAGGCCACAGGCCTTCACTAGGCCCTCAACGTCGCGGTTGTCTACGAAATAGGAGGCGACAAATTGTCGGAAGCCGCGGGCAACGGCCGCCTCTCCCAACATCCTGAGCAACCTGCACCCGAGGCCAACGCCCCGCCAGTCGGGGGCGACGGCAACAGCGATCTCAGCGACACCCTCGTCTGGTCCGCCCTCGTAGCGGGCAATCCCAACTCCATTGCCGGCTGAGTCGAGCGCGACGAGAGCGAGCCGTCGCTGATAGTCGACCTCGACGAGATACCGCAACGTTGCGTCATCGAGCACCGGCCGCCACCCGAGGAAGCGAAGTCGGAGCGTCTCGGCGTCAGCGCCGGCGATCGCCGCAGCCAACCTTGGCGCGTCAGAAGGCATGATCGGGCGGATATGGACCTGGCGGCCGTTCGCGAAGCGGACGTCCACCTCCAGCTCTGCCGGGTACCCTTCCGGTCGTCCCGCAAAACCACGAGACCCCTCGTCTGGCGCAGGTTGCTCGCGTCCGGCCATCACCGTGGCCGTTCTAGCCCGACGGATCCGGTCGGTGCTACCACTTCTTGTGGCTCGGCTGTCAGTTCGACACGGGCCTGAACGATGCAGCTGACACGGTCATCAGGTCGGCTTCGTCGCCCAGGCTCGAAATGGGGGATCGAAGTGCCTTGCGGTTGGCTGTCCAACAACATCAGGGTCATCATGGAAGAGTCGGGGAAGCGGAAGCGAATCCGTGAGGAGATGCCAATCGCGCTTGCTATTCGCTTCCCGCGCGCAAGTGCCAGTTCTGTGTGCCCCTGACGGGGCCGGGGTCCCGACCGAAGGGCCAGTCGAGATCACCCGTTCCGGTGAGGGTGAGAAGTCGGATCCAAAGGGTCAGGAATGCCGGCTACTACCACCGGAAACAACGCACGTGAGCGATAATGTGCTGACCGGTTGCAGACAATCGGATCATGCCGACGCCAGCACGTCACCGATCCGGGACTGCTATCCCGCGCCCTGAGCGTTTCGGCGATGTTCAATAGTAAATAGCCGGTTCTGGAGCCCCTCGTCGGCCGCGGAGAACCTCGAAGTCGCAACCCTCGTTCGCCTGCATGATGTTTTGGTCAAAGAGGGCACCCCAGCCACGTTCGAATCGAGGCGGAGACTCTGTCCAGGCCTTGCGGCGTGCCGCCATTTCATCAGTACTAATGATCAGCTCGAGCCGTCGGCCGGGTATGTCCAGTTCGATGATGTCCCCGTCACGCACCAAGGCAAGCGGTCCGCCAACGAATGACTCGGGGGCGATGTGAAGGACGGTCGTTCCGTGGCTCGTCCCGCTCATGCGGGCGTCACTGATCCGGACCATGTCGCGCACACCAAGCTGAATGAGTTTGAATGGCAGCGGGATCATCCCCCATTCGGGCATGCCGGGACCACCCCGGGGCCCGGCATTCTGGAGGACGAGTACGGACTCGGCTGTCACATCGAGTTCGGGGTCGTTCAGGCGGCGGTCCAAGTCTGCCCGGTCCTTGAATACGACGGCCGGGCCCCTGTGCTGGCACAGGTCCGGACTGGCCGCACTGACCTTGATGACACCCCCATCCGGCGCCAGGTTGCCGTGCAGGACCGCCAGTGCCAGCGGTTGCACTGGATCGTCGAGCTTCCTGATCACCTCCGATTTGAATACGTGCGCGTCGGCGATGTTCTCGCCCAGCGTACGGCCGTTGGCAGTCAGGCACGACGTATCGAGATGTTGCCGGATCTGCTGCAACAAGGCCCGCAGGCCGCCAGCCTCAAAGAAGTCCTCCATCAAGAAGTGTCCCGATGGTTCAACGTTGGCCAGCACGGGGATGTCTCTGGCGATCTCGTCGAAAAGTGACAAGGGAACATCGATCCCGGCCCGTCCTGCGACGGCAGGAAGATGGATTATTGCGTTGGTCGAACCACCGAGCGCCATCACCGCCACGACGGCATTGCGAAAAGACGCCGCGCTGAGAATCTCCGAGGGACGCAGCTCTTCGATGGCCATGGCAACGGAACGACGGCCAGCATCAGCGGCCAGACGCCTCTGATGGGAGTTACCGGCCGGAACAGAGGAGGCTCCTGGCATCGTCATTCCGAGCACTTCGGCGACGGCGGTCATCGTGGATGCCGTTCCCATGACGTTGCATGTGCCTGGTGAACAGGCGTAGCCGTCCTCGATCTCGTACCAATCGTTCATCGAGATGCCGCCGGCGACCAACTCTTCGGAGTACTTCCACGCGGTGATGGCAGCACCCAGCCGTTTGCCCTGCCAGTTGCCGTGCATCATGAACCCGGCTGGCACGTAGATCGATGGTAAGTCCGCGCTCACCGCACCCATCAGGAGGGCTGGGGTCGTTTTGTCACAGCCACCCAAGAGCACCGCCGCATCTAATGGGTGGCTCCGCATCACCTCTTCGGTTTCCATCGCCGCCAGATTCCGGTACAGCATCGTGGTCGGCTTCATCAACGTCTCGCCCAAGGACATCACCGGAATCTCCAATGGGAATCCTCCCGCCGACCAGACTCCTCGCTTGACGGCGTCGGCCACGTCGCGGAGGTGGGCATGACAAGGGTTCGCCTCCGACCACGTTGTCACGATTCCAACGACAGGTTTCCCGTCAAAGTCCTTGAGGGAGAACCCGGACTGCATCGTTCGCCCCCGATGTTCAAAGGAAAAGGGGCCCTGGCCGTACCAGCGCCTGCTGCGTAGCTCCACAGCCACAGGAGTGGGGGCGCCAGCTGCGTCGTTGTTGTCGGGACCCATGTCGACCGCCTGTCTTCCTTCCTGAGCGGAGGATCGTTCGGACGGTACTTCACATGGGCTGAACACGGCGGGCACCTGTGGCCCGGTCATCTCGAGCAGCCGGCGCAAACTCCCAACGATCCTGATCGCTGCTACAAGCCTTGGCGAGGGCCATCTGGACTCCACCCGATATCGGCGGGGTGCGCAGGGTCGGCCTGTCCGGATTACCCATCTGGGAATGCCGGGACTTGGATGCCCCGACGAGACCTAGGTGTTCTACCCATAGACCTTGTTGACACAAATTCCGGCATGAGCTGAGCCTCCCGGCTAAGTGTGGAGCTGTCTAGAACTCACACTCGCCCAGGAGGCCCGCCATGCACCGTAATGCCCCACTCACCGCCGAAGGCCGGCTCCGTCTGTGTCAGCGCATCGAAGCTGGTTGGACCGTCTCTGCTGTCGCCGAATCGATGAACATCTCCCGCCAGACGGCCCACAAGTGGTGGGGCCGCTATCAAGAGTCGGGGGTTGTCGGCCTGGAAGATCGCTCGAGCAGGCCTCGGACCTGCCCCACCATGACCTCAGCGCGCATGGAGCGCCGCATGGTCGAGATGCGCCGGCGCCACCAGCTCGGACCGGCACGCCTGGCCCCGAGGTTGGGGGTGCCCGCCTCGACGTTTCACCGAGTCCTCCAACGCCACGGGGTGAGTCGGCTCTCGGACCTCGACCGGGGAAGCGGCCGGGTGATTCGTCGCATCGAGACCTCCCGGCCCGGTGAACTCGTCCACATCGACATAAAGAAGCAGGCCAAGATCCCCAAAGGTGGCGGGTGGAGGGTCAACGGCTGGCAGGGTCGGGTGCACAACGGCCACGGCGGTCGACCTCGGCTCGGCTACGCCCCACATCCACTCCGCCGTCGATGCCTATAGCCGTCTGGCCTACTCCGAGATCCATGACGATGAAACGGCTGTCACCGCCATTGGCTTCTGGCGCCGAGCTCGACGGTTCTTCAAGCAATACGGCATCACCATCGAGAGAGTGATCACGGACAACGGTTCTTGCTACAGGGCCAAAGCCTTCGACCAGGAGCTCCTGGCGGCACAGATCAAGCACACCCGGACGAAGCCCTTGCACCCCTGGACCAACGGCAAAGTGGAGCGCTACAACCGGACGCTGCTCAACGAGTGGGCCTACACCCGGCCCTACCGCTCAGAGGCGGCCAGACGCCGAGCTCTTGACGGTTGGCTTCACGCCTACAACCATCACAGGTACCACACCGCCATCGGAGGCCCACCCGTCAGCCGCGTCAACAAGGTGTTTGGGCAGAACACCTAGGACGACCACCTCCGGCCGATCGAGATCACCCTTGGGCTCAACCAATCAACGCAACAGCTGGACCATCTTCTCCGATGGTGGACGCCAGCCCAGGGTCTTGTCGAGGGCGTCCGTTGAGTTCGGAAGATGCTTTCGGATAACCGCTTGCAATCGCGATCACCCGAGGGGGGAGATGATCGCGTCGTTGTAGCCCCGAACCATTCGGCTTCCCGTTGGTTGACGGCCCTCAGTCATTCACGGTCTCGCGGCCTTGGCTCCGGTCACCAAGCGCTCCCGGTCGAACATCCGAGCCACGACCCGCGATGCACGGACATCGATCACCAGCAAACCGACAGCGAAAAGGATGGCCACCGGGAATGTCGGACTGATCACTCCGACCGCCAGCAGCACAAAAAGCCCAATCAGCGGAACGCTCGCCAACATCCCCAGTTGCTGAGCCACTCGGATTTCACTCGCCCTGACCGAGATCGCCATTCCGACCACGATGGACCATCCGGCCAACAGGGGCGTGAAGAGAAAGAGAGCAAGCAGGATCGGGCCCTGGTGAAACAGGGCCGAGGCGACGACAGAATTCGCGAACAGCCGGACCGCGGCGAGAAAGAGCCCGAACACCGCGTAGGACAGTGCCACCGTGGGGATCATGATCGCTGCTGCCTTGCCCAAGATGAACTCTTGTCTGCGAATGGGTGTGGTGAGCAAAGGCTCGAGCGTCCCCTGCTCACGCTCGCCGACGACGGAGTACGCGGCGAGGGTGGAGGGCATGATGACCGGAATGATGAGAAAGAATATGAGCGAGAGGCTGACTGTCTGATCCAAGGCTGAACTCGCGGTGGATGCTGGGGTAAGGAAAATGGTGAGGACCGGATTGATTAGAAAGATGCATGGCAGGATCGACATGGTCACGACGATGGACCGTCTGCGGCGGTAGTCCCGCAGCTCCTTGCGGACCACCGCCCGGATGTGGAGAGTGTCGAGGCCCATCATGGCTTGCGGGCCTCCACGTCCTCGTCGATCAGCTCGAGGTACACGTCCTCGAGCGAGTGCTGCGCCTCGCCGATGGAGAGGACATCGGCACCGGCGCCGACGAGTCCTCGTGTCACCTCGGGTGCGGCGACCCTCGGATCGGACACCGAGAGTTCATAGGACCCCGGACCACCGGAGCGCCAGCTCTCCACCGCAGGGATGTGGGCAAAGAGCTGATCGGGGTCGTGCAGCGCCGCCAGGGTCTTGACCACCAGCGCGCTGGTGAATAGCTGCGCTCGCAGGTCCTGGGGCCGGCCGACGGTCCGCAGTGTCGTGTTCAAGATGGCGACCCGGTCGCAGAGCTTCTCGGCTTCTTCGAGCCGGTGGGTGGTGAGGAAGATCGTCACCCCCCTGCGCCGGAGCTCGTCGATCAGGTGGTGCACCTCGAGGGCGGCCACTGGATCGAGGCCCGACGTCGGCTCGTCGAGGAACAAGATGGCCGGGTCGCTTAGCAGCGTCCGCGCCAGTGCCACCCGCTGGCGCAGCCCTTTAGACAGGCCCCCGCAGAGGTCGTCCGCACGGTCCACGAGGTTGACGGCCTCCAGGGCGTCCGTGATGCGCGGGCCGGCGTGGCGCAGACCGTAGAGACCGGCGAAGTACTCCAGGTTCTCGGTCACCGTCAGGCGCCAGTAGAGACCGGGCGACTCGGGCATGATCGAGATGCGTTTGCGGATGTCGGCCCCGTTCTCGGCCCTGAGCGGAATCCCCGCCACGGTGGCTGCGCCCGAGGTCGGAGCAATCAACGTGCCGAGCGTGCGCACGGTGGTGGTTTTGCCTGCGCCATTGGGACCCAGGAACCCGAACACCTCGCCGTAGGCGACTTGGAAGGAGACGTCGGAGAAGGCAGTCCGTTCTCCGAAGCGCTTGGTCAGCTGGTTGACGACCAAGGCGGTCTGGGACGTGGCACCCCCGAGCACCGGTGAGTTGTCGATCGCCTCAGTTCGATGACCCGATCGAGGGGCTGCTAGCAGCGACCCGTCCCCGGCTTCGGTTTGAGCTGGATTTTTCCGCAGCTTCATTCGAGGCTCCTAGTGGCGGGCATGGCCAGCGCGCCCATCTACTCGTAGCGCATGGCGCGACGGGTTCGATCCTGACCCTCTCCTAGAGAGTCTCACGGTTGCGATCGTAGGCACTATGACCTGCCACTAGTAACCCATGACGGGGTGGCGCCGAGGCGGAGGCTGTGGTGTCCGGGGTAGCTGACGAGCTCGACGGTTTCGCCCGGACCGATGGATCCAGCGAGAGATCCGTCGATGCTGATGGGCCCCGGCTTTCGGGCCCACCCGATGTGTCGTACGAGCTGCAACGTGGCGCTCATCGTGACGCTGCTCCTTCGCTGTAGGTCATAGGTGATCTGTCCGGTTCCGATTTGGTCAGTTGGTGGCGATGGCCCGTAGGACGTCGAGTTGGGCCGCCCGGCGAGCCGGCCAGGTCGCCGCTCCAAGTCCGAGCGCGCACGCCAGCACAAAGAACGCGACCAGATCCGCGATCGGGACGGTGGTGGTCGTCATACCCTGGGAGCGGAGCGAGGAGACCAGGGCCACCCCGAGGCCAGTGCCGAGAAAAAGGCCGACGATGGCGCCGAAGGCGGTGAGGATCACCGCCTCGGAGCGGACCATGGTCCGGATCTGGTGGCGCCGCATGCCGACCGCACGCAAGAGCCCGATCTCTCGGGTGCGTTCGAGCACCGGCAGCATGAGGGTGTTCACGATCCCGATGAGCGCGATGAGCACGGCGAGCGCCAGGAGGGCGTAGACCAGCCCCAACGTCTGGTTGACCTGTGCCGTCTCGGACTTCTTGAATTGCTCCGCCGTTTGGACCTGCAGGCCACGGTAGGGGGCGATGGCGTGCTGCACGGCCGTCTCGACCCGGAAGCTGCCGTCGGTGTCGAGCAGGACGGCGGCGGGGGTTGGGTCGGCGTAGTGGCTTCGGTAGAAGGCGTCGCCCATGAGGTAGCTGCCGATGACGGCGTTGGGCCGGTAGATGCCACCAACCCGCATCGTCGTGGGTCCGCTGAGGGCGAACTTCATTCTGACGGAGTCGCCGACGGCGTGGTGGTTGTTGGTGGCGGTCGTCGAGTCGATGAGCACGCGGCTATTTGAGAGCGAGCCGACGCTCCCGCTCACCATGTGGACGATGACCGTGTTGGCCAGGCCCCGGCTGGAGACGGCCTTCAACTGCTCGACGGATTGGCCGATCTCGAACTGGCCGCTGTAGATGACGGTAGAGGCGGTGACGCCGGGAAGGGCGACGAGCACATGCGGGAGCGCCGGGCTGATGCTCCCGGCTTCGTCGTTCGAGGCGGTCGAGACGATGAGGTCCGCCCGTACGGCGCTATTGAAGCTACTCGTGGCCGAGCTCGAGGTGGAAGCACCATAGATCGCCATGGCCGCCACGAGCGCCATGCCCACCATCAACGCCGCTGCCGTCTGCGCGGTCCGGCGGGGGTTGCGCATGGAGTTCTCCCGGCCGATCCGGCCGGCCACCCCGAGCATGCGCGCGAGGGGGCGACCGATGACGCTTGCCAGCGGTCGTGACAAGGCCGGAGCGAGGGTCGCCACCCCGACGAAGATGGCAGCCGCGCCGAGACCCACCAGGCTCACTGCCGGCTTGGCGAGCCCGGCGCCAAGGAGGGCTATCCCGACAAGGGCGAGGACGGCGCCGGCGACTGCTCGGCGCTGGTCCCGGCCATCGGTGTCCTGCTGGCCGTCGGCGAGGGCGGCGACAGGCGGGACGCGCACCGCTCGGCGGGCGGGGCCGAGGGCGGAGACGACCGTGACGCCGGCGCCGACAGCCAGCGAGACGACGACGGTGCGGACCTCGAAGACGAGGGATCCCGCTGGCAGGGTGATCCCGAAACTCCGCAAGAGCTCCTGGGTGCGCTGGCCGACGAGGATCGAGAAGGTGTTGAAGATGGTGAACGCGCCGACGAAGAGGGCGATCAGGGCGAAGACGAGCAGCGCGGTCGAGAAGACTGACAGGTCCTGAGAGATCGAACTGGTCTGCTCGGCGAGCACGGTCTTGCCGGTCACCACCTGCACGCCCTTCGGCAGCACCCGGGCGATGGCCTGTCCGACGGCAGCCTGGTTGGCTCTCGGCCGGGTGACGACGTCGATGTCGCTCAGCTGGCCTGCCTCTTGCATCAGCCGCTGGGCGGTGGGGAGCGTGAAGGCCGCCAGGGTTACTCCGGCCAGCGTGTTCGCCGAACCGTACTGGGCGATTCCTGAGATGGTGAAGGTGCCGGTGCCAAGCGCGGAGAGGATCTTCACCCTTGACCGACGTGGAAGTGGTACTTCTGGGCGGTGGCGGCGTCCATGACCACGTCATTGGGCGCAGATGGGGGCCGACCTTCCACGATTCGGAGCTCGGAGACCCCAGTCTTGCTTCATTTCGCAAGCGGGCCGCGCCTGAGCCAGAGAGTGAAGCAGCACAGGACCACGACAGTGGAGTCTGCGAGGAATACGACACCATCCGCCCCGATTCGGCGTTCGGCGCTGACTCAAGCATGGAGGGTGACCCGCTCGAGGGTCCCAAGCATGAGCTCCCGAGGACGCGGAACTGACCGAGCGAGAATGCCGGTGATGCGCTACTTACCGTCGGTCAGTTAGTCAGTGGAGCCACGCGGTATCGCTCGGCGCGGTGGCGATCCCGGGTGGGTCGACCTGTGGCCGGCCCACCCGAATCCGGTGCAACCTGTCGGACACAGCGGAAGACAGCGGGGGCGCATCTAACCCCGACTACCGGTCGCCCCACTCAAATGGCCCTGCCAGCGTGAGGCCAGTCGGTACCGGCACATACAGCCCGGTCCACTTGAACACACGGCCGCCAGATCTGGGGTCAGGTCGGCCGCTGATCGCGATCGCGAACGCCCTGAGTCGCCTCGGCACTATGGCCTCGGAGGCCAGAGGCTGACTCGGCGGGCTGCTTCCATCCTCACCTACGCTGGCGTCGCTGGGGCGGGGGGTGACTCTTGACGACCGAGAACGTGGCGATCCTGTTCACCGACGTTGTGGGCTCGACCGAGCTATCCCAGCGCCTGTCGCCCGAGGTGGCCGAAGAGGTCCGCCGGGAGCACTTCTCCACCCTGCGCCAGGCCATCGCCGAAGCGGGAGGCACCGAGGTGAAGAACCTCGGCGACGGGCTGATGGTGGCCTTCACCTCGCCTTCCGCTGCCCTGGCCTGTGGGGTTGCCATGCAGCAACGGGTGGAGCGCGACAACCAGGGCAAAGCGTATTCCGTGGGCCTGCGGGTCGGACTGAGTACCGGAGAGGTCGCCAGGGAGGACGACGACTACTTCGGGGACGCGGTGGTCGAGGCGTCCCGGTTGTGTGCCACCTGCGAGAGCGGTCAGATCCTGGCCACGGACGTGGTGCGGGCCATGGCCGGTCGTCGCAACCGTCACGAGTGCCGCTCCGTCGGTGAACTCAACCTGAAGGGAATCCCCGATCCCGTCGAGAGCGTCGAAGTGATCTGGGAACCCCTCGGTGGTGCCGAGATCAGCGCCACGATCCCGCTTCCCGCCCGCTTGGCCGTGCGACCCGCCGTGGGTGTCGTGGGGCGTGAGTCCGAGACGCAGGCGATCGCCGATGCCACGAAGCGGGTGGCTGCGGGCGAGGGGCGTGAGGTTCTCCTCGTCTCGGGCGAGGCCGGGCTGGGCAAGACCACCCTGGTGGCCGAGGCGGCCCGCACCGCTTTCGACAACGGAGCGGTCGTGGTTTTCGGCCACTGCGAGGAGGGCCTGGCCACCCCCTACCAGCTCTTTGCCGAGGCGCTCGGGGACTACGTCACCCATGCTCCCGACGATCGCCTCCTGGCCCACGTCGCCGCCCACGGCTCGGAGTTGTCCAAGCTGACGCCAGCCCTCGCCAGTCGCATCCCGGACTTGCCACCCTCCAAAGCCACCGACGCCGACACCGAGCGGTTCCTGCTCTTTGCCGCCGTAGTCGGACTGCTCACACAGGTATCGCAAGACCAGCCTGCGGTCGTGGTCCTCGACGATCTCCAATGGGCCGACAAAGCCAGCCTGCTGCTGCTCCGCCACATTGCAGCCTCCGATCAGGCCATGCGGGTGCTCGTGATCGGGACCTATCGGGACACAGAGCTGTCCCAAGGCCATCCACTGCTCGACGCCCTCGCCGCCCTGCGGCGGCTGGAGGGGGTGACCCGCATCGACCTGGCCGGGCTCGACGACACCGGGGTGGTGGCCTTCCTGGAGGCGGCCGCCGGTCAGACCCTCGATAACGACGGGGTGGGCCTGGCCCACGCCGTCTACCGCGAGACCGACGGCAACCCCTTCTTCGTGAGCGAGGTGCTCCGCCACCTCGTCGAGACGGGGGCGCTGTACCAGGACAGCACCGGCCGGTGGGTGTCCGATCTCTCCCTGGACGAGGTCACCCTCCCCGACAGCGTTCGTGAGGTGATCGGCGCTCGGGTGGGGCGACTGGGGCCAGATGCGGGCAAGGTGTTGTCGATGGCGGCGGTGATCGGCCGGGACTTCGACCTCGACGTCCTTGCCCGGGCCACGGAAACTTCCGAGGACGACCTGCTCGACATCTTGGAGGCAGCGGCAGCGGTGGCCCTGGTGCGCGAACTGTCAGGTCGCTACAGCTTTTCCCACGCCCTGATCCAGCACACCCTGTCCGAGGACCTCGGCCCCAACCGACGGGCACGGGCGCACCGCAAGGTGGCTGAGGCACTGGAAGACCTGTGTGGCGGCCGTCCTGGGAACCGGGTGAGCGAACTGGCCCGCCACTGGGTCAACGCATCCCAACCCATCGATCTGGGCAAGGCCATCGAATACTCCCGGCAGGCTGGTGACGCCGCCTTGACCGCCCTCGCCCCGGCCGATGCCTTGTCGTACTACTCCCAGGCCCTCGATCTCTATCCCCAGGCCAGCGACCCCGATCCTGTCCTGGCGCTGGACCTTGCCATTGGGCTTGGCACGGCCCAGCGCCAGACCGGAGACCCGGCGTTCCGCGAGACGCTTCTCGATGCCGCTCGCCGAGCGGCAGATCTCGGTGACACCGAGCGCCTCGTGGCCGCCGCCCTGGCCAATAACCGTGGGTTCTTCAGTGCAGCCGGTGTCATCGACAACGAGAGGGTCGAGGTCCTGGAGATGGCCCTCGATCGGCTCCCAGCCGACCAGCTCGACCGGGCGCTCGTGCTCGCAACGTTGTGTTCTGAACTCTCCCTCGGCAGCCCGCTGGAGCGCCGCCAGTCCCTGGCCGACGAGGCCCTAGCCATCGCCGAGTCCTCCGGTGAGGACGCCAGCATCCTGCGGGTTCTGAACGCAGTTCTATATCCACTCTTAGTACCATCGCTCCTCGAACAAGCACTGACGTTGTCCGCTGACGCATTGATTCGGGCCGAGCGCGTCGGCGACCCAACACTTCACTTCCTTGCCTACCTGCTTCGTATCGACGTCGCCGCCCAGAACGGTGATATTGACGAGGTCGATCGCTGTCTCCTCACCTTGGGATCTCTGACCGAGCAGCTGGATCAGCCGTTCTTCAGTTGGACGCACGCTTGGTTCCGCGCCACCAGGGCCCAGATCGCCGGGGATTGCAACCGAGCCGAACAGCTAGCCACAGAGGCTCTTCAGATAGGTACCGACGGCGGTCAGCCAGACGCGACTTTCATGTTCGGCTCACAACTCGTGGTCGTCAGCCACCAACGCGGAACCCAAGGCGAACTGGTCCCAGTGCTGGAGCAGATGGTCGCAGATGCCCCCGATTTGGCCGGGGTGCTCACCGCGGCGCTGGCTCTGGCCCACGCGGAGGCAGACAGAATCGAAGAGGCGAGTCAGCTGCTCGAAGATTTCGCTGCTGCCGGGTTTGATCTTCCCTTCGATCCGGTTTGGCTCCTCACAATGGCTGAATGGGCAGACGTTGCCATCGTATGTCGGCACCGAAAGTGCGCCGGTCCGTTGTTGGACCGACTTGCGCCGTGGGACTCGCAGTCGTGCCTAGCCCCCGTCGCGTTTGAAGGACCGGTCAGCCTTTACCTTGGTGGCCTTGCCACCGTCCTCGGGCGCTACGACGAGGCGGACGCCTACTTTGCCCAATCCTCCGCCTACAGCAGTCGAGTAGGTGCCAAGTTCATCGCTGCCCGGACCGACCATCTGTGGGGAACGATGTTCGCCGAACGCCAGGCTCCCGGCGACATCGAGAAGGCTCGGGACCATCTCACCAAGGCTCACGCCGTCGCAGCGACCAACGGTTATGGGAACATCGAACGGCGAGTCGCTGACGCTTTGCGACTGTTGGGGCACTGAACCGCGATCTGTCGCACCGCCTCCTGCGAGCGCGTGTATTTCGAGCGCGCACCAACGCGCAACTGCCGGGTCCAGGATGGCCTCACCGCCCCCGTGACTTGGGCTGCCACCCAGGCGGGATCACCCCCGCTCCCGGTCGCCCTATTCCGCTCACCGGAACCGTACGAATATGCCGGATACCAGAGTGCCCGGTCGGGGCCAGGCCGACCGGTATTCGCGGAGCCCCTCCCATCTCTCGCCGTGATGCTCCTAGGCTTTCGGCATGCCGACGAGGAGGCCCACGGAGTCAGATCGCCATGAGGCGATCCGGTCCCTCTTGGTCGGGATCACGCGGGGAACCGAGCTGCCGGACCTGGCACTTTCGCTTGAGTACCTGCACCCCCGGGACAACACCTTCCCAGGAGAGGTCTTCATGGAGGTGGCCGTCCAAGCGATGGACCTCGCCGGCATCGAGCAGCGAGACTTGCCGTACGAAGAGCTTCTGAACAACCACCTGCGGGACTACGAGTTCTGGGGCCGCCGGGCTCAGAAGATCAAGTTCGCCATCCTGGCCACCGGTGCCGCTCGAGGCGGCATCGATCCCGACCTCCTCGACGAAGTCATGTGGTGGCGAACGGACGATTTCTGGTTCTATGCCCTCGCCGCAGCTGCGGCCATTATCCGAGCCAGCGCAGCCAAGCAGGAGGTTCCCGTCGCCGATCTCATCGGGGAGCTGGCACTCAAGCACGAGATCGACCTGACTGTCGCCACGCAGTGATCCTCCGCTGCACTTCCCGGATGCTCGATGTCATCGGCGGCAAGCCGGAACTCGTCGACGTCGAGCCGAGCGTTGACGATTGGTACGCCAACGTCGTCTACATCGACGGTAAGAAATGCGTACTCCTGCTCAACGACGGCACCCTGTTCTCCAGCTTGACGTTGAACGTTGGCGTCGGCCTCCTGAGACCGATTGGCGGCTACGTCTACAGCCAGATCGTCCGAGCCCTCGAGAGCGAGGGATTACCCCCCGACGCCCTGGGCGACATCGACTACAAGCAGATTCGCCTCGCCCGAACTCGCAGCCGGAGCGTCCTCGGGTCGATGAACGACATGGTGATCATGGCCCGACACGTCATCCGCAGTGAGGGGGGCCTTAAGGGGTGCGACGTCGTGAGACTGAACCACTTCCTGCGCGACACGCCCAACGGGGCACGGGGATTCGCGACCCCGCTCGAGCTCGTCGGCCGACGCCTGGTCAGTGAACGGCCGTGACGACAAACGAGTACTGAACCTTGGCGAGTTGGCTCGGCGTCGCCGTATGCGTCGTGCCACTCCCACCATGCATACGGCGGCGTTTGCGGGTAGCCCTCGGGCGAGTCCTCCCATTCCTCCTGGCGTCCGAGCGCCGTAACATCGAGATAGCTCCAAGTGCTCCCCATTGCTTCGTCGCCGCGGTTGTTGATGAAGTAGGTGCGGAACACGCTGTTGCCGTCGCGGATGAAGGCGTTCGTGCCGTGCCACTCGTCCACGCCAAAGTCAGCGTCGAACCCGTCGGTCATGGTGACCCACGGGATATTCCAGCCCATCCGTGTTGTCACGCGCTCGATGTCAGGCTGCGGCGCGCGCGAGGCAAAGACAAGAGTGGTATCGCGGGCGTTGAGATGAGCGACGTGGGCGACCTGGTCGGCTACCAAGGAGCACCCGGGGCAGGCATGGTCGGGCCAGCCGAACACCCCGGGTTCGAAGAAGGCTCGGTAGACGATCAGCTGACGGCGGCCCTCGAACAGGTCGAGAAGGCTCGCTTTGCCCTTGGGTCCGTCGAACTCGTATTCCCTTTCCACTGCCAGCCACGGCATTCGCCGCCGCTTGGCGGCCAACGCGTCCCGGGCGCGGGTCAAGGCCTTCTCCTGTACGAGCAGCTGCTGGCGCGCCGACTCCCACTCGTCCTCTGACACGATCAGGGGTGTCTTCATTTCGAGATGCCCTCCTTCCTTCCGGTTCATTCCTACCCGTGCATGCGCCTTCTCGATCGCGGCCGACGGAGGCGCAGTTGGGACCGCCTCTCTACGACGCCGGCAAGGCCGCCCCGGTCTCGAGCAGAGTCTTCAAGCTCGCCAGGACAGCAGGCCAGCCCGTTGAGACGCCCTGGAGGACCCCGCTACCGAGCTCGAAGCCGTCGTGGAGGACCGTGAGCTTGACGACGCCCTGTCCGGCATCCTCGATGTCGAAGGCGACCTTGGAACGAGGCTCGGCCCGCCAGGCCGCAGCCGTGGCTTCGTCGAAGCCGTGCTGGGTGGCCCACTCGGGCGTGAACGTGTGCCACGTGTAGGCCAGCCGGCGGTAGGGATCGGACTCGAGGATCACCTGCTCGGGGTCGCTGATGACGAGCCCGATCTTGTCGAAGGCCAAATCGTAGGTCGAGGATTTCTGCCAGTCCGAAGAGAGTGAAACCCCGCCGGAAACTGGGTGCCGCCAATAACGCGTGGTGAAGGTGGGGTCGGTCAGGCCCTGCCACACCCGCTCGGGGGTGGCGTGGATGTAGGTTGTGTAGACGAAGGTCGTCTGGTCGCTTTTCTGATCCATCGGTGTCGTGGCCTCCAGTGCCGTCTTGAGATCGGACAAGGCTTCGGCCCGTGCCCGGTCGTAGGAGTGGATCCAGCGGTCGGCGATGTCGTTGATGGGAGCGGCATTCAGGTGATGCAGGCGTTCGCGCCCTCGCCGCAGCGTGGTGATCAGGCCGGCCGCCTCGAGGACGTCCAAGTGCTTGGTCACCGACTGACGGGTCATGCCCATGTCCGCACAGAGCTCGGTGAGGGTAAGCCCGTTGTGCTCGTTGAGCCGGTCGAGCAGACGACGCCGGCCGGGGTCACCGAGCGCCCTGAACACCACATCCATGTCTCGCATCGTGATCCGCTGGTTCGATTCATGCAGCCATTTGGCTGCCTTGCTACTTAAGCAGCCTGCTGGTTGCATGTCAAGGGATCTCCGTCGCCACCACCGACCGTTGGGATCGACAGGGGTCGTGCTGCCCCAACCAGCATTTTCGCTGGTGGCGGACGTCGTGGGCAGCCTGCAACCGAGATTGCTTTCCGGTCGACATTTGGCCCCGCGGCGGCTTTTCCCCGACGTTCGAGAGCCTCGCTGGGTCCAAGCCGGTCTCGATCCGAATGCGCCTTCAAACACGGCGCGGAAGTCGGTGAGCCGACGGCCACGACGAACGCAGAGCCGAACGACCACACTCGTCACGGAGGCGGTGTCATCTCCGGCGTTCGGACTCCCAGTTCGCCAACTGGTGGCGCAACCACCCGCTCTCCCAGAAACTGACATCGCCCCCGCCGTCGAGCAGTGCCCGATGGGCGTCGATCATGACGTCGATGGCACCGGCGTGGCCCGGCTGATGGCGAAGGACGGTTTCGGCAAGGTGGATCGCCACGACAGGCTCGGCGGCGGCGAGCTTGGCGCGAGCCCGGGTGACAACGGCGTCGGCTCCGACGAGGTCGACGAGCTCCGTCCATGCCGCCCCGGGATCGACGGGGTAGAGCTCGGTCGTCGAACCAAGCGTGAACCATCCCACGTAGGTCTCCCAGATCGTGCGCACACCCCACGCCACCGTGCCGTAGCCCTCGCCGACGCGGAGCTCGGCGGGTAGCCGGATCTCACGCATCAACGTGGAGACGTCTTTGCCTTCGTTCATACCGGCGAGGGTCTGGCGGTGGACGTAGTCGACCGCATCATGGAGTCGAGCCAGTGCCCCGTCGATCAGCTCTCTCCCCTCGATGGGCTCGTACCGGCCGGTGACGAGCATCGAGGGCCGGAGCTCCCGGACGGTACGGATGGCGTCGAGGTAAGGCTCGACCAGGCGGTAGCGATCACCGCGCAGCGTGTTGAGGTTCGGGAAGTGCGGGAAGAGCGGGCCCACCAGGTTGCTAATGAGGCATATGCCGTGCTGGGGGAGCCACACGACGCAGCTGTCGATGGTTTCGCCCCCTGGGGTGGCGATGAGCTCGAGGTCGACGTCGCCGACGCGGAGCCCGAGGCGACGATCGAAAGTGACGTCGGGGACCGGCTTGTCCTGGCGTATGGCGACACCGGGGTTCTCGGCCGCGATCTCCCGTGCCCGTCGTCCGCTGACGTCGAACCAGATGGCGGCCGTGCGCAGCCGCAGTTCGGCGATGCGCTCGTCGTCGTGCTGACACGCCCGGTTGTTCGCTTGGGCCACGTACCGGGTGCCGGGATCTTTGAACAACCCGACGCCGCCGACATGGTCGACATGGGCTTGGGTGGTGACGACATAGGGCGTGGGGCCGGCGCACACCGCGTCGAAGACGCGCTTGTGATGGGGGGCCTCGTAGCCCATCCCGGTGTTCACGATGACCCGTCCCGCCTTGGTGACGAGCATGTAGGCCGCCGTCGTCCCCCCCGAGCGGTACAGGTAATCGGTGATGCGGTAGGCGGGATCGTCGTAGACCGGGGTCAGGAGCTCTTTGCCGGGCCGCTCGTCGATGAGCCGATCGACACTGGCGCTCATGTGACCTCCGCCTGCACGGGGACGGCATCGTGATAGAACCCAAACACGTCTCGCACCTCCTCGGGATCGACGCCGAAGTCGGACCGCAGGTCGTAGACGACCTGACCTTCTTTGTCGCGGGGGTGATCGGCGACATACTTGTCGATCTGTGCCCGCGCCCCGTCGGTCATCGCCAGACCGGCCACGTCGTAGATGCATTCGACCGTGGCCATGTCGTCGGCCATGAATTCGTGGAAGAGCACCTCCTGGCACCGGTCGGGTGGGACGAGGTGCCGGTCGCGCAGCGAGGCCTCGAGCAGGCGCCGGATCCGGTCGGTCCAGTACGAGAGGTAGGAGTTGGGCTCCGGCGTCCGGTAGTTCATGCGGGCCGCGTACGCAGTCATCGTCGCCGCCGACTGCACCACCGACACGGGGTCGCGGTGGGTGATGACGATGACGGCATCAGGGAAGACGGTGAGCAGGGGTCCGAGCTGCTCGAGGTGCTGCGGCGATTTGAGCACCCACCTCTCCCCCGGCCTCTGCCACTGCAAGATCTGGAGCACGGTCTTCAGGTAGGCGTAGTGCGGTGTCTGGTCGTGGGACAGATAGTGGTCGCGCCAGCCCGGAACACGGGCGACCCATTCGAGCTGATAACTCGAGAAGTCGGGCAGCTGCAGCTCGAGCTCCTCATGGACGTGGTCCGGTCGCATGGGGTGCATCGCCGCCAGGTACGGCAGCGTCGCCTCCATCCCCTCCCACGCCTGCTCCGCCCGCCGGTACCGGGGGTCGGTGCCGTCTTCGGGAGACGGTTCGTTGTCGTCGGGGACCGGCTCGTAGCTCTCCCACAGCGGCAGCGAACGCAGGCGATCGTCAGCGGCGATGAGATTCACCAGGTGCGTGGTACCCGAGCGGGGCAAACCGACGACGATAATCGGTGCCACGATCTGGGTCTCGAGGATCTCGGGGTGCCGTGTCAGCAGATCCCGGATCCGCAGTCGGTTGCTCGCATATCGGACGCAGTCCCGGAACAGCGTCAAACGCCCCAGGCCCGTGCGTTCGAGGTCGGCGTCGACCTCGGCCAACCACAGGCGAAGGCGACCGCGGAAGTCGTTTGGTCCGAAGTCGTCGAGCCCAGTGCGCTCGACGGCGGCCTCCAGCACGGCCCCTTCGGTCAGGTCCACGGGGTGGCGTTCACCGTGGTCGAGCGCCAGGCGTTGGACGTCGGTGAGCCGAGGCTCGCGCAAGTCGGTGATGCGAATGCGTCCGGTCATCCCTGCACCGAGAAGCCCCCGTCGACGGGGATGGTCTGGCCGGTGACGTAGCGGGCCGCGGGGCTGGCGAGGAACAGCACGACGGGCGCCACATCCGAAGGAGTGCCGAGACGACGCATCGGGGTGCGGTCGAGGATCGGCCCGGTGAGCTCCTCGAACGGCAGCATCGGCGCCGTCATGTTCGTCTCGATGAGCCCGGGCGCGACCGCATTCACCCTGATCCCGTGGCGCGCCCACGCCACCGCCAGCGTCTTGGTGAGCTGCACCACAGCGCCCTTGGCGGCACCGTAGCCGGGAACGACCTCGATGCCGAAGAAGCTCGACATCGAGCCCACGTTGACCACGCTTGCCCCGCTGTCGATGGCACTCGCCTCGAGGAGCGGCTTGCACGCCATGGCCATCCGGAACGCGGCGAACAGATTGACGGCGACAACCTCCTCGAACACCTCCGGGTCGTACTCGCTGCGGCCGCCGGGCAGGTTCTGGCCGGCATTGTTGACGAGCACGTCGAGGGCGTCGAGCCCGCCTGCCACGGCATGAATCGCGTCGGGATCGGGGAGCCGGCACCGGTGATACGCGAACCCGCTCAGGTCATGGTCGTAGTCACCGGACGAACCCCGGGTCCCGGTGATCGTGACGTGGGCGCCCGCCTCCCGGAACGCGCTGGCCACGCCGAGACCGATGCCGTTGGAGCCGCCCGTGACCAGGACATGGGCACCTGCGTAGTCGAAGCTCGCTGCTACCACACCGCCTCCCATTGACGCGATCGGGTCGAGCGGACCATGGCGAGCGCACCGCGCAGCTCACCCAGCGCGTAGGCGGCACCGACGTTCGGCATGACGCCGTCGAGCACGGCCGCCTCGAAGGCGGCGATCTGGTGGTCGTAGCTCTCCAGGTAGCCGCCCTGCCCGACAATCGTGCCGCGGGGGTCGGACCCGTCGTAGACCTTCACCCGACCCAGCACGTCGATGACCACCTCGGCGCGACTGCCGGTGACCTGGAAGAGCGGGAGCGGGGCGACGGGACCAGGCGAAAGGACGGCGTCGAAGCTCGCCACCACCTCCGAGTCGAAGCGACACAGGGCCCGGCACATCGACTCCCCCTCCATGGCCTCATAGGGGCGACCGGTAGCAGCCACCACCTCGACCAGTTCGCCCAACCACATTCGCAAGGGGCGCAGCCAATGCGACCCGGCATCGATGGCCACGCCTCCACCCGCCTCCGCCATCGAGAAGCGCCAGTTGCCCTCGCCCAGGAATTGATCCATCGGGGGGGCACAGTGCCACGCCCGGGCTGTGATCACCTCACCCAGGACACCGTCGTCGACGAGGTCCTTGGTCAATACGACCTCGGGCCAGTACTGAGCATTCTCGGCCACCAGAAACACCGTGGACGACGATCGGGCCGCCGCCAGGATGCGGTCGCACGCGTCGAGGGTCGGTGCCATGGGCTTCTCGAGCAACACGTGCTTGCCGGCCCGGAGGGCGGCGACCGCCAATTCCTCGTGGAGCCGATGCGGGACCATGATCAAGGCCGCATCGAAGGTGCCGGCCGCCAGGGCCGCGCTCATGGACCGGAAGGGCTCGGCGCCGGTTTCCTTCGACATGGCCGCGGCCCGGTCGCGGTCGACGTCGATGACGGCGGTGACCTCGGTCCTGGGTGCCGCGCCACGCAGCGCCGTCAGGTGCCATTGTGCGATGGCACCGCAGCCGACGAACGCCAACCGCAGCCGACGTTCGGCGGGGGAACGCGGCGCGATCATGCGGGGTACCCTACGTGCGCGCTATGGAAGCTGCACGGTCCCGAGTCACACTCCCCGGCCCCGTTCGTCAGAACGGCTACGTCGTACGCGACCTCGCTGCGGCCATCGATGCGTGGGTGAATATCGGCGTGGGGCCCTGGCTCCTGCTACCCCACCTCACGCAGACGGGTTCAGTCTACCGGGACCAACCGACCGAGCCGGTGGTGTCCATCGCCTTCGCCAACTCAGGCGACATGCAGCTCGAGCTCATCGAGCAGGAGGACGACTCGCCCAGCATCTACCGCGAATTCCTCGACGCCGGGCGTGAAGGATTCCACCACCTGGCCTGGTGGGCCGAAGACTTCGGCGCCGTGACCCGTGCCGCTCAGGGGGCCGGCTGGCCGGTCGTGCACGCGGGCAACGCCGGCGGCATGGCACAGTTCGCCTATTACGATGCGGGGGGTTTCACGAGCACGGTTATCGAAGTCATGGAACTGACCGACGCCACCCGCTGGCTCGTGGCCACGGTGCGGGACGCGGCCGCTGATTGGGACGGCAACGATCCTGTCCGCAATCTCGTCTGAGGTCAGTCCTCACTGAAGCGGTGCTCGAGGACCGCACCGTCGCGGAACAGCGACACCGGACCATCGTCACTGACCGCGATCACGGTCGCGAGCGGGTCGTCGCGGCTGTAGCGACGGCCCGAGGTGTGGCGGGTGCCTCGCACTGCATCGACGGTCTCTTCCGCCATGGCGCTCGCCACGAGCCGAACGCCGAGTTGGCGCAACACGCCGTCGGCGTCGAAGACCGCCGCGCCATCGACCTGGGCGAGCGCGTGGCGCAGCGGTGCGAGATGAGATGCCCTCTGGATCTGCAGGGGCGGGGGCGTGGGGAGACGCTCTTCGACAGAAGGACCAGGCTCGGTGTCGGGCCGATAGATGAGCAGGGCGCCGATCCCCATGGATCCGAGATCGTGGATAGCGAAGTTCAGCATCGCCTCCAGGACCGTGGGGTCGCCATGGACCGAGGAGGTGGTGACGCCCTCCACCCAGGTGTTGACGGGTGCTTCGTGGTGCCAGTGAAAACCCTCCCATCGGAGCACGCCGAAGGCTCCGACCACCCGCACCGACCCAGCGGGATGGCGTTGCACGATCGTGGCCTCGAGGACGCGGGCCAAGACGACGAGGTCACGTTCCGAGCCTGCGGGCCGGTCGAAGACCATCCATTCGTTCGTGCCGTCGGTGCGACGAACGAGCCAGCTTGACAACCCGTCGGTGAAACGGCGGATGGCTTGCAGCGGCTGGCCGCCTACGAGTCCCCGCGTGATGTCGAGCTGTGCTCCGGACGCCCACGTGGTCGGATCTGACCGGGGTTCGAGAATCGCTCCACTGCTCGAAACCCGTCGCTCGTGAACAGCGGGGCGCAGGGCGTGATCGATCTCCTCGACCAGCATGGCGCGAAAGTCCTCGGTTCCTTCCGCCTGCAGCCCGCTTTCCTCGAGCTCCTCAGCGAGTCGTCGTCGTCGCCCGACTCCGGGCTCAGGCATCGGCTACGGGAGGGGCCGGGGGGTCACGGCGTCGATCCTCGCGATGGCGAGGCGCGTGGCCTCGTCGGCCGGCGTGTAGGTGACGAGCCGCACCGCCATGCGCTGGGCCAACCAGAGGTTCGTGTACCGGAGCTGCAAGAGGCCGAGGTCGGGGTGGAGCAATCGCTTGACGAGGTTCTCGGGTGCGATGACGTCGTGGTCGCGCCACAGGCGCGCGAACTCGGGGGACACCTCGTGGAGGCGGTTCACGAGACACTTCCAGGCCGGTTCGGCCACGTGGTCGGCCATGTTGGCACGGTATTGGCCCACCAGGCGGCGAACCCCCTCGTCCCAGTCGAGCATCGAGCGCCGTAGCGAGGGGCTCGTGAACATGAGCCACAGGCTGTTGCGCTGATCGAAGGGAAGGGCGTCGAGATCGCCAATCAACGCCTGGTAGGCGCGGTTGTAGGCGAGGAGGTCGAAGCGACCGTTGGTGACAGCGGCCGGATAGGGGTGGAGCTTCTCGAGCAGCGTCGGCACTTCGGAAGGAAGTCCCTGGCACGCCGCCTCGAGACTCGGGATCGGTGCCCCGGCCAGGGTGAACAAATGGGTCCGTTCGTGGGTGTCGAGCAGGAGCACCCGGCTGATGGCGTCGAGCACCTGCTCCGAGGCGTTGATCTCTCGCCCCTGTTCGAGCCACGTGTACCAGGTGACCCCGACCCCGGCGAGCTGGGCCACCTCCTCGCGACGCAACCCCGGGGTCCGACGCCGGCCGCCGACGGGCAGCCCGACCTGCTCGGGGATGATCCGCTCACGCCGGGACCTGAGGAAGCCGCCGAGCTCGCGGCGACGCAGCTCCGTGGCCTCGTCACCCGACACCTCGGCGCGGGTGCCCTCGTCGATGATGCTTGTCACGAGTACCAGGATGCACCCTCCGCCATCCTGGTGCCAGGTGGTATCGATACCAGGATAACTGGGCTTCTGGTACCAGGCTGAGACGTCTCGCACACTGAGGTCATGACCACAGTTCTCGTGACCCCACCCCGCCTCCGCCCCCGGCCGGACACCGACCCGGACACCGACCCGGACACCGACCCGGACACCGACCCGGCCACCGACCTGGGCACCGGCCCGGGCCCGACCACGACCGGCCCGGCACGACGCTCCTCGCTGTCGCCGATCGCCCTGGCCACGGTCCTCGTCGGCGTCCTCCTGCCTGTCACCGACTTCTTCATCGTCAACGTGGCCCTCCCCACCCTGGCGCGTGACCTCCACGCGTCGAATGCTCTGTTGGAGTTGGTCATCGCGGGCTACGCAACGGCGTACGCCGTGTTGCTGGTGCTCGGTGGTCGCCTCGGCGACGCCTACGGGCGGCGGCGCCTCTTCATGGCCGGGATGGCTGCCTTCACCATCGCCTCGCTGCTGTGCGGCCTCGCGCCCACCGCCGGGCTCCTGGTCGCGGCCCGGGTACTGCAAGGTGCCTCCGCCGCCCTCATGGTCCCGCAGACGCTTTCGACGATTCAGGCCACCGGCGACCCCACGGCACGGGCCAAGGGCCTGGCCTGGTACGGCGCCACGGCCGGCATCGGCGCCGTGGCCGGGCAGGTGCTCGGCGGGCTCCTCGTCTCGGCCGACATCGCCCACACCGGATGGCGCGCCATCTTCCTCGTGAACGTGCCGGTCGGCGTCGTCGGTCTCGTATTGGCGGCCCGCCACGTCCCCGAGACCGGCGTCAGGCGCCGCTCGCATCTCGACTGGCACGGCACGTTCCTGCTCGGCGCTGCGCTCGTGGCCCTGCTCGTCCCGTTGACCGAAGGCCGGGCCCTGGGCTGGCCACTGTGGTCCTGGGCGCTGCTCGCCACGGCACCACTGTTGGCGGGCGCGTTCGCCGTCGTGGAACGCCGCCTCGAGCGCAGCGAACGGATGCCGTTGTTGCCGCCGACGGTGGTCTCGCTGCGCAGCATGCGACGCGGTCTGGCCATGCTGTGCCCCTTCTTCGCCGGGTTCGCCGCCTTCATGTTCGTCTACGCGCTGACGACCCAGGGGCCCTTGCACGTCAGCCCCCTGGTGGCCGGAGTGGCCATCGCCCCCCTGGCGGCTGCGTTCCTCGTGACGTCGCTCTACATGCCCAGACTCGTGTCCCGGTGGGGCCATGGCGTCATCGTGGCCGGGTCGACGTTGCAATTGGCCGGGCTGATGGGGCTCGCCGCCACCCTCGGCATGACGTGGCCGCACACCAACCCGCTCCTGCTGGCGCCGGCGTTCATCGTCGTCGGAGCCGGTCAGGGGCTCGTGATGCCGGCGCTGTTCCGGGTCGTCTTGTCGGACGTGCCGATCGACCTCGCCGGCGCCGGGAGTGGCGTGCTCACCACGTCGCAGCAGGTCTCGCTGGCCCTCGGCGTGGCGGTTCTCGGGACGCTCTATGTGACACTCGCACCCACGGCCCGCCTCGGACTCGAAGGCGCCGCGCTGGTCGTCATCGCCGTGCAGGCCGTCATCGCCGTCGGTGTCGCCATCGCCGCCACCAGGCTCTCGGCCCGATGAGCCGGGGGACACGATGAAATCCGGGACAACTTCACGATGTCGTCACGGAGCCTTCTTAGGCTCGGACCTCGAGATCGAATTTCGCTGGTCCGAGCGCCCATCTGCCCATCGGGTCGGTCGGGGTCGGTCGGGGTCGGAGGTGGTACGGGCAAACCGGCGCCGCCCCCCGGAGGGAGGCACCATGGACACCGACTGGATGGGCCAGGGTCGATGCAAGGACGTGGACCCCGCCGTGTTCTTTCCCAGCGACTGGGTCGGGGTGCAGGCTGCACAGCGCATCTGCGCCGGCTGCACGGTGAACCGTCAGTGCCTGGGCTACGCCCTGGCCGGCCGCATCACCGACGGGGTGTGGGGTGGTACGTCTGAGCGCCAGCGGGTTCGCATTCTGCGCTCCCGGGCCACGACGAGAATTCCGGCACTCGGGCCGACTCTCGACCACGCCGGCGCTTGAGGAGCTCGGGCTCTGACCGCGAGGCGCTCAGTCACCCCGTACCGGCCCGGCGTGCAAAGCGCCGAGGAAACGCTGGACGGCGTGACGACCGGTGTCGGCTTGACGGGTGCACGCGAACCACGGCTCCTCCGGGGTCAGGTGCGACACGGGGAACAACTCGACCACGCGTCGCTCGGCCAGGGCGTGGCGGCAGACGAATTCGGGAAGCAGGCTTACGCCGAACCCGAGCTCCACGGCCCTGAGCACCGCACGCAGGTCGGGGGCGACGAGTCGGAGGTGGGCGGCGAAGGGACGGCCCAGGGCACTGAGCCAGAATCGGCGGGTGCGGGGCAGCTCCAGGCTGTAGGAGACCCACGATCGCCCCGTGAGCCACGCCGACACCTCGTCAAGGGAGTCGAACGGGTCCGGCGGCGCGGACGCCGGAGCCACCACCAGGACGAAGCGATTGGCGCCCAACGTCGCCGCGCCGATGCTTCGCCGCGGCGGCGTCGAGCTGGTCACGATGACGTCCAACTCGCCGCGGTCCAAGTGCGCGAACAGCTCGGCGTCGCCGCCGAAGACCACGGTCACGGCCACGTCCAGGCCGACGAGGCAGGGCAGCACGTCGGCGGCGAAGAACTCCGGGCTCGAGCCGAATCGGACCGGCGGCTCGGGGGCCGGCACGGTGCCGGCGTCGAGGTCGCGCAACACCCCCTCGAGGCCGTCCAGAGGCTCGGCGACCCTGACGTAGAGCTCTCGTCCCCGTTGGGTGGGCTCCATGCCGGTGGGACTGCGCACGAAGAGCGGTTCCCCGAGGGCCCGCTCGAGGGACGCCAGTTGCTGGCTCGCCGCCGGCTGTGTGAGGCCCCGGTGGGAAGCGCCGTCTGTCACCGAGCCGCTGCGGTAGACGGCCACGAAGGTCCGGAGCCACTCCGAGCGAGCCATTAGCAAATCTTATCTTGTCGATAAGAAGTACTTCTTTGCTTATCGTGGATGGCGCAGGGACGATGGTCGCATGGCCGACGTGACCTCGCAATCCCACCGGTATCTCCACGGACATCACGACAGCGTCCTCCGATCGCACCGGTGGCGGACCGCCGAGAATTCCGCCGGCTACCTGATCCCGAGCCTCGATGCGGGCGCGCAGGTGCTCGATGTGGGGTGCGGGCCCGGCACGATCACCGTCGGCCTGGCCCGGTACGTCGGCGACGGTGGCGTGCTCGGGATCGACGCCGCGGAGGGCGTGCTCGGCGACGCTCGGGCCGAAGCGACGAGATGCGGGCAGCGCAACGTGAGCTTCGCGGTCGGCGACGCCAACCACCTCGACTTCGGAGACGGGGTCTTCGACGTGGTCCACGCCCATCAGGTGCTCCAGCACCTGGCCAACCCGGTTGCCGCGCTCACCGAGATGCGGCGGGTCTGTCGGCGAGGTGGCATCGTCGCCGCTCGCGACGGGGACTACGGCGCCATGTTCTGGTCTCCCGAGGACCCCGAGATGGACAAGTGGCGTTCGCTCTACCAGCGGGTTGCCAGGTCGGTGGGCGGCGAGCCCGACGCTGGGCGGCGGTTGCTGCACTGGGCGCGACGAGCCGGCTTTGCCGACATCACCGTCTCGGCGACCACGTGGTGCTTCGCAACTCTCGACGAGCGGTCATGGTGGGGGGAGCTGTGGGCCGAGCGCCTCACGCGTTCGAGCTTCGCCGACGAGGCCCTGCGCAAGGGTCTGGCCTCGCCCATCGACCTCGAGCGACTGGCCCAGGCATGGCGTCGGTGGTCCTCGAGTGACGAGGGATTGTTCGTCGTCCCCCACGGCGAGATCCTTTGTCGGACCTGAACGGGCGTCATCTCGGGCCCGTGCCGCGGCCGAAAGGGCGAGGCGCGTGACCGCGACAGGGCCTACGCTGTGGGGGTGCGGCAGCGCTGGTTCTCCCGCCGAGCGGTCCTCCTTCATTGCGAGTTCTGGCTCATCGCGTTGGCGTGCCTGGCGGCGGGCTGGTGGCAGGTGACGAGGGCGCTGGGTGGGAACGGACTCAGCTGGTTCTACTCGGCGGAGTGGCCGGCGTTCGCGGTGCTCGCCATCGCCGGCTGGTGGCACCTCGTCCACGAGGACCCCGAGGCCTACCGAGCTCGCAAGCAGCGCCCGGCCGAATGGGACGCCCCCGACAGCGTTCCCGACTTCTGACGCGAGCGGGCCGAAGGCACCCTGTCTCCCGGCACGAGCAGAGGCCGACCGGTAGCATCGGCGCCATGCCGAACCGGCTTGGGCTCGGAGAATTCGCGGTTGTTCGGCCACGTTTGGGCGTGCTGGCTCGCCTCCAGAGCTACATCGCCCTCACCAAACCTCGGATCATCGAGCTCCTGCTCATCACGACGGTTCCGACCATGTTCGTCGCCGCTCGTCACGTGCCTTCGATTCGCCTCATGGCTGTGACCGTCGCCGGCGGAGCGCTCGCCGCGGGCGGCGCCAACGCCCTGAACATGGTGTACGACCGCGACATCGACGCCATGATGGAGCGGACGAAGAACCGGCCACTGGTGACCGGAGCGATCACCCCGCGTGCGGCCGCAGTCTTCGCCGTGATACTCGAGGTGGCAGCCTTCGTTGTGCTGTGGTCGATGGTGAACCTGCTGTCGGCAGTCCTGGCCGTGTCCGCCACCGCCTTCTACATCGGCGTGTACACGATGTGGCTCAAGCGGACCTCCCCGCAGAACATCGTCATCGGGGGAGCGGCCGGCGCCGTCCCGGTGCTCGTCGGATGGAGCGCGGTGACCGGCCACGTGGGGCTCGCCCCGTTGGTCATGTTCGGCGTCATCTTCCTGTGGACGCCGCCCCATTTCTGGGCCCTGGCCGTTCGGTATCGCGACGACTACTCGAACGCGCACGTCCCGATGCTCCCGTCGATCACCGACCTCCGCACCGTGACGCGCTGGATCACGGGATACGTCGTGGCGGTATGGGCGTTGTCGCTGATCCTCGGGCCGGTGGCCCATTTGAACCTCGGGTACTCCGCCGTGGCCTTCACCCTCGGCGCCGCGTTCTTCTGCTACGCCTGGGCGCTGGTGCGGGACCCGAGTCCACGCAGGGCCATGAAGCTGTTCGGTTTCTCGATCACGTACCTGACGGTGTTGTTCGTAGCCATGGGCGTCGATGCGGTTGTCCGGATCCACTGAGCGCCCCGGCGGGAACCGCCCGGCAGGACCAGTGGCGGCAGGAGTGACCGAGCAGGAGCCTCCGCCGTCGACACTGTCGGGTGCCGAGCGCGCCGCCGCCTTCAGGACGACCGAGCCCAAGGTGCCGCGGAAATTCGTCGTGATGGCGGTGGTGACCCTCGCCGTGCTCGCCATCGGGGGGGAGCTGGGCGAACGGCTGCTCTCGAGCATCGGGCTCAATCCCGATGCGACCTCGACTGTCACCTCTACGACGCCGGCGTCGCCAACCCCGGTGATCGCCCCTCCCCAGACGCCGCCGGCGATCCCCGAGGTGGGTGCCCCGCTGGCGGAGTTCATGGGAATCACGAAGCTCCCGTCGAGGCCCGCACCGGCGTTGTCGCTGGTGGACCAGCATGCTCAGCCCGTGTCGCTCGCCGACGAAGGCGGCAAGGTCGTGGTGTTGACCTTCTTCGACGCACCGTGTCAGGACATCTGTCCGATCCTTTCCGCCGAGCTCGTGCAGGCGGCGACCGATCTGGGGGCCCAGTCCTCGCGTGTCGTCTTCCTGACCGTGAACACCGACCCCCTCGCGCTCTCGGCCGCTCCGGCGGCGGCAGCGACCGACGGGCTCGGGGCGGTGGCAACCTGGCACTTCCTCACCTCGAACCTCGACACCCTCAACGCGGTGTGGCGGGCCTACGGTGTGTCGGTCAACGTCTCGGAGACCTCACAACTCGTGGCCCACAACGACGTCATGTACTTCATCGACCCCACCGGCCGCCTCCGCTATGAGGCGACCCCCTTCGCCGACGAAAGCTCGACCGGAGCATTCAGTCTGGGCCCCCCCAGCATTGCCCGGTGGAGCCAAGGCATCGCCACCTACGCCCGACAATTGCTCAGGGGATCGCCGTGAGCGGAACCTCGGGACCCACCACGTCAGAGCGCCTCTTTCCCTCGACCCCCGATCCCGGCGCGGGCCGACCACGCTGGTACCGCCGCCGGGCCGCCCTGGTCGCCATCGGCGTCGTCGTCGTGGTCGGCGCCGCCATCATCAGCGATCTTCCCACCTCGACGTCTCGAGCTTCAGACGCCCAGGGCGAGTCGAGCGTGATCAGCGAGATCAATGCGGACATCGGCCCATGCGTCTTCGCGGTGCGCGAGGCCCTCACCCTCTACTCGGATTCGACGGGAACCTTGAGCGCCGCCAACCGGGCCCAGATCCCGGGCCTGCTCCGTGACGACCAGACGGCGTGCTCGTACACCGATGCAAACATCTTCGACCTGTCCGACATCTCGGTCCCGGGAACCGCGGCGGGCAAGCAGGTAGCCCAGGCCGTGAACACCGTGACCGTGTGGGCGACCTCTGACGCCCTGAGCGCGATCGAGGCGGTCCAAGCGCTGACGTCGCATCAGGCCGATACCAAGGCGCGGACGGAGCTCCGCGCCGACGAAAGGCTGCTGGCCGCGGATCGTGACAAGGCGACAGCCGAGATCGACGCCGCGGGCCGGTTGCTCAGGACGAGGCTCCCAGCCCTCGACGTGTCCAAAGAGGTGCTCCCGGGGGTGTCGCGCTCGTAAGGGCCTCGGCGGGGATCCCTCGTCTACGGTTGGACGCCCCTTCCGAACGGGTCGGCTCCGTGGCGCTCGCCCGGTGACAGCCCCCCGGCCCGGCGACGCCCGTCGCGCACGAGACGATGCAGGGCGTCGTCAGGATCCTCGTCACTTCGCAGCCAGATGGCGAGGTTGGCGAAGATCACGGGGAGAAACGCGCACAGCGAGGTGAACCACAGGACCCACGTGGTGAGGGCCTGGTCCGCGGAGACACTGAGCTCACCTCCCGCCACGTGGGCGTAGGCCTGGTACACCGACGCGTGGGACAGCCCCACGACGTAGGCGGTGATCCATATCGTCCACATGGCGATGGCGGCGACGGCGATGCGCTTCGGTCGGGCCAGACGCGCCGAGAACGGCGGCGATCCGATCAGCTCGAGCCAAAGCCCGGTCCCTGCCGGCACGAGGGTGAGGGCCTCGAGCAGCGACAGCCAGCCGTGACGAGCCAGGGCGTCGACGCTGACGGGCAGTCGCCATGCGACCACCGCCGCCAGGGCGAGGGCGAGGTAGGCGAGGCTGCGCGTCGTCTCGGGGTGCCGACGACGACGCGCCGCCACTCGATCGAAGAGCCCGGGCTGCTCCAGGACGGGGACGCCTTCGGGGTCGGTCGTGCCGGGCCAACGGGCGGCCAGGCCGAGACGCCGCCACGGGGCGCTCAGAACGACCAACGCCGGGACCGCTACGGCCAGGAGGGCGAACTGCAGGGCTTCGAAGACCTCGACCCGTCTGGCCTGCGTGGACAGGGGAGGCACCAGGGCGATCACGAGAAGAACACCGGCGAGCACCGCCGGTGCCAAGCGGATCGGACCCGGTCGCCACCACGGCGCCACCTCGTCCGGGGCGCTGGGCCCGTGGGGGGCTGACAGGTGGGGCCGCTCGTGGGCGGCCCCGTCGGTCACCGGTTCGGACGACGCTGGAAGAATCCCCACAGACACACGACGAAAAGTGTCCCGATGGGGATGGCAAAAGTGAGGGCCTGTGCGCCGACGAGGCTGTTGGTCCCGAGCATGCTCACCACTTTTCGTCCGGGTGTCTCCACCCATCATAGATCGGCGTCGTGCCACCACCGTACGCCCGGCCACGGGCCCTGACCGGCCCGGCCAGATCACATGGACCGGTCAGATCACATAGAAGAGCAACCAGAACAACAACTCCACGAGGGCGACGAAACCCCAGAAGTACGAACACCCCTCGAGGTTGGCCCGGAACAGGCGGGCCACCGGCAGGGTCGAGTGCGTCATTCCCCCGTCCTCGGTCACCGCCCGGCGCAGGCGGAACCAGCGGGCCAGAAGCGTCTCCAGCCAGTACACCCCGGCCAGGAGCAGGGCGATGTTCATCCCGGCCCATGCGATGAAACACGAGGCATACCCGCTCGAGCCCGGGAAGAACGGAAGCTGGGTGAGCTGCCACACCTGCAGCCCCACGGCGACGAGGCCCCCGAGGACGGCGATCCAGCCCGAGACCTCCCAATCGAGGGTGTCTCCATGCTGGAGCCGCCTGGTCCCGTATCCGTTCAGCAGCGCACTCGCCACCACGATGGCAAAGACCGCGCCGCCGATCCCCGTGGGGGCCGTAGCCTGGTGAGGCCGCCACAGGTCATCGCTGTTGGTCGAGCGTAGGTAGAAGTAGGCGAAGGCGAGCGATGCGAAGAAGAACGCCGTGATGCCGATGACGAGGCGTCCGCCGGTCCACATGGCGCCCTCGGCCGACCGCATCTCGTACTCGATCTCCTCCGGCGTCTCGATCAACGGAGGGGGCTCGTAGGGCGGCGCGCCCTCGGTGACGGGTTCGGTCGTCATGCGATCGGTGGCCTCGGGTCGCCCGACCCCGTTTCTCCGGCGGTCTCGTCCGAGCCCACCGCGCTCGGTGCACTGGGGGTGACCGCTCCGGCCAGCTCCAGGGTGCGGGGCCCGAGGTCGGCCACGTTCCGGGCATCGGCCGCCCCGTAGTGGTAGGGGTCGGCCAGCACCACCGGGATGCGCGTGAAGTTGTACGGAGGAATCGGCATGGGTGTCTGCCACTCGAGACCGCGTGAGTTCCAGGGGTTGGGCGGAGACGGCTTGGGGTCGATGAACATCGACCAGACGAAGTTCACGATGAAGATGATGAACGAAGCGCCGAGACAGAAGGCACTCACCGACGAGATGTCGTTCCAGGTCTGGAGGTTCTGTGCGTACTCGAACACGCGTCGTGGCTGGCCCAGCAGCCCCACGAAGAAGAGGGGGAAGAACGTAAAGTTGAAGAAGACGAACATCGTCCAGAAGTGCCACTTGCCGAGACGCTGGCTCATCTGCTTCCCGGTCATCTTCGGGAGCCAGTAGTAGAGACCACCGAAGAAGGCGAACACGAGGCCACCCATGATCGTGTAGTGGAAGTGGGCGAGGACGAAGAAGCTGCCGTGCACGGTGACGTCGACGGGAACGTCTGAGAGGAAGACGCCGGAGATGCCCCCGATGAGGAAATTGAAGAACATGCCCAGGCAGAACAACATCGGCACCGCGAAACGGATCTTGGCCTTCCACAGCGTTCCCAGGCCCACGAGGAAGATGAATCCCGTCGGGATGGAGATCAGCTCCGTCGTCAACATGAACAGCGGTCGCATGTCGGGGTTGATCCCACTCTGGAACAGGTGGTGTTGCCACACGAAGAACGACAGCAGGGCGACACCGATCATCCCGGCCGCGGCGGTCCGATAGCCGAAGAGCGGCTTTCTCGTGAAGACGGGCAGGAGCTCGGCCACGATCCCGAAGCCGGGCAATGCCATGATGTACACCTCGGGGTGCCCGAAGAACCAGAAGAGGTTCTGCCAGAGGAACGAGCTCCCCCCGTGCTCGTTGACATAGAAAGCCGTCTGGGCGCTCCGGTCGAGGACCCCGAACAACCCGGCGGCCACGAGGGTCGGCGTGGCCAGGGTCAGCAGGGCGGCGGTGGCGAGGACCGACCACACGAAGATCGGCACCCGCCCCCAGGTCATTCCCGGCGCCCGGTAGTTGATGATGGTGGCGGCCAGATTGAACCCGGCGCAGATCATGCCGATGCCGACGACGGCGAACCCGACGAGGTACGCGTCCATACCCGCCGTCGCCTGGGTCTGGAGCGGCGCGTAACCGGTCCACCCCGTCGGGAAGCCACCCAGCGGCAGGGCGGTCAGGATGACCAGGTAACCGGCGGCGAAGATCCACAGGGAGAAGGCCTCGACACGGGGGAAGGCCATGCGTCTCGACCCGATCATGAGGGGAACGAGCCAGTTGCCGAGGGGACCGATGATGATCGATGACGCCATCATCATCATGATCGTCCCGTGCTCGCTGACCACCGAGATGTAGGTGCCCGGCCCCAGGAGGTGGTTGGTCGGGCTCAACAACTCCGTCCGGATCGCCATCGCCAACAGACCGCCGGTGAAGAAGAACAACAGCACGACGATCGTGTACTGGAGGCCGATGACCTTGTGGTCGAGGGCGGGGCCGAAGTAGCGGGTCCAGCTCTTCGAGGGCGCGGGGGAAGTGGTTCGCGGCCGAAGATCTTGGCCACCGGATAGTCGAGCATCCCGGCACCGGCGAGCCATCCCGCCACACCGATGGACAGGGCGAGGATGGTGGCGACGTCATTCTGGCCGTTGCCCTGGACGTTGATGTAGCCGCTGGCGATGCTATTGCCGAGGAAGTGGCCGAGGGCGTAGCCGGCGACGGCGCCGACGAGCGCCCGGCCGAGGTGAGGACCGAGCCACTGCGAGCGACGCCGGGCCCGGCGAGCGGGAGGTGGGGCGTCTCCGGAGTGATCGGCTCCGATCGACGCACGCATGTCGAGTGCCATCCCCTCAGTCGTCCTTCCTATTTGGCCGGAGTGGTCGCGCCATACTGCTCCACCTTGCTGTAGGGATCGACGTTGTCGGGGTAGTAGCCACCGTCGGCCCCGTTGGCGTCAGGGACGTAGGTGTAGGAGAACGGCGGCAGGAGCTTGGTGTTGGCGGCGTTCTGGCGTTGTGTGGACTGCGCCCAGACGAAGAACTGCGCCTTGGTCACCACGCGACCGAAGTTGTACATGGCGCCGTGCCACAAGCCACAGAGCTCGTCACAGCGGACCGTGAACTGCCCGAGCTGGTTGGGGGTGGTGTAGGCGATGTTGTCCTGCGAGGGGTTGGCATCGGCTTTGACCCCGAGCTGGTACGCCCAGAAGTCATGGATGACGTCGAGCGAGGTCACGTGGAACTCGACGGTCGTATCGACGGGCAACATCAGCTGCTTGGTCTCGAAGCCCCCGAACGTGGGGTAGCGATAGGTCCACGCCCACTGTTGGCCGATGACCTGGACCGAAAGGACATCGTGCGAGGTGGGCGTCCAGATCGGGCTCGGACCCTCGCCGCCCCCGGCTCCGGCCGGCACGATGAGCTCCACCGTGCCGTAGACGAAGACACCGAGGACGATCGCCGTCGTGGTGGCGATCCAGCCCACCTGGATGCCGAGATTGCCGCGCGCCTTGGGCCCACCTTCGGGCTCGGCGTCTCCCGAGCGCGACTCGCGCCACACGATGAGGGCGTAGGCGCCGTACACCCACACGGCCAGCATCACGGGCAGCGCGATCATGAACAGGACCGTGAAGTCGGTCTGCTGGCCACTCGCCGACGACGTCATGGCCCCGGGAGGCACGTGGGGGCTGACGGCGAAGTAGAAGACGAGGTCGAGCGCAACCGAGAGCACCACCCAGATGGTGATGAGTCGACGGAAGTGGTGGGTCTCTGTGCTCGGGCTCACGCCACCACCTTGAGGAAGCCGCCCATGTACCCCACCGTGGACATGGGCCCGCCGTTGCCGTAGAGGTACCCGAGCCCGCACGGGACGAAGCACTGCCAGGGATACTGTCCCGGGCCCGGCGACTCGAACGAGAACTTCACGATGTTGTGCGGTGACTTTGTCGTACACGGTGCGACCGCACAGAGGTTGGCGTTCCCGTTGTCGGCGTAGAGCGGGACGCTGATCCCCAGGGTGGGGATGGTGAAGGTGTGCCCCACCCCGTTCCCGGAGTTGGAGTCGATGACCCGGAAGGTCTTCCCGTTCAACACCGCGTCGTCGCCGATCGTGCCCTGCACCTGGCCCCATTGCTGGTTGCGCAGGGGGGACCCGCCGTCGTACTGGAACACGGTCACATTGATCCGGGTATGGGCCGGGACGTCCCACAACGTGGTGTGGACCCACTGCCCGCTCGGGGTCTCGGTGAGGTAGGACACCCACGTCGGGTGGGGTCCGAAGCCGATCGAGCCCACGGTCTGCACGGTGAGGTTGACGGGTGCGCCCGGTTGGTGCCCGGTCGCGAAGTCAACGGTGGGAGGAGACGAGCGGATGAATGCCATGGCCGTGAAGACCACGAGCCCCACCGCCACCGCCAGCAAGACGCCGAGGATGACGAGTCGTCCGCCGCGGCCCATGCTCAGTTTCCCGATGCCCCGGAGGAAACGCCTGCGCCCACGTCCATACCGTGTCCCCTCGGCCCACCCTGCATGACGACGAGCTACACGGCGACCAGTTGCCCACACCCTGCCAGCACAGGGTATGGCGGTCGCGTCGCGCAGGACCTTAGGCCCCGTACCGTCCTTCGTCAACGACCTTTGGCGTGGGCAACGGTGGGCGGGGCAGCCGGTGGACCAGGCGTTCGAGGACGTTCGAGAACCCCCCGTCTTCGACCATGGCCCGGCGGAAGACGACGATCAGCGCCGGCACGGCCCAGAAGTCCCCACACACCCACAAGATGGCCGCCCCGATCTGCTGGTCGGCGATCGGGGACAGCGTGACCCCCGGAACGTGGGCGTAGACGCTGTACCACGAAGAGGTGGTGAAGATGCTCAGGGACATGGCCAGGACGAACATCACGATGTTGGTGGCGATGATCGCTCCCCCCTGCCACACGAACGAGGCTCGGGGCCGCATCGGGTGCGACGGGATGATCTGGAGCCAGAAGAGGACCCCCACGGCAAGAAAGCTGCCGTGCATGAGCCAGATGTGGGCGAGCTGGTTGTTCTCGGCGAAGTCGAACAAGGCGGGAAGGTGCCACAGGACCATGACGGCGTTGAACACGATGAGCGCGGTCCAGGGGTTCCTGACCAGGCGACCGAGGGTGCGCAGCGGACGCGCCGCCCGGCTCAGGAGCACGGCCCGCCCCATGCGGCGGCGCACCCCGACCGGCAACGCGAACAGAAGGGGAACCCACGGTGCGCCGGCCACGATCAGGATGGGGGCGTAGAACGAGATGAGGATGTGCTCGATCATGTGGACGAAGAAGTAGTCGTCCGACCAGTAGTCGATTGGGGACTCGACCGCCACCAACAGGCACAGAAGGCCGGCGTAGAAGATCACGGAGCGCCAGCGTCGGTTCCTCGTGCGCCGAGGGTCCGACCGGGCCCGGAGCCGCGCCAACCCCACCTCGTGGGCCAGCACGACCGCCGCCACCACGACGAGGAAGGGGTCGAATGACCAGTGCCCGGTCAGGTACGACATGGTCCCGTCCTCGGTTCCGGTTCCCGCCGAGGTGGGGGGCTCACGAAGAGGAGCCGAACGCAATCGGCACAGTCACGGTACCGATCTTGGTCCAAGACGCCGTCGACGTGTCGAGCCGCCAGTCCGTGAACCGGGTCGAGGCCACGGCCAGGGCGTCGACGACCCCACCGGTCCCCACCACGACCGCGGCGGTCCCCCGGGGCGGCGCCGTCGTCGCCTGCCACGGACCACCGGGGCCCGTCTCGAGCTCGAGAACCAACGACCGGTCCGGTCGCTGCACGAGGACTACGAATCCGCCCCCCGACTCGACACCGGTGGACGCGATGCGGTCGCGGGGACCCACCGAAAGAGCCGGTGACCGTGACCAGACCCCCCCCGTCGAGCGCGCCACGCCGATGAGGCTGGTCACCGAACCGTCGCCCGACGCCACCAGGCCGTTGGCGACACCGCCGGCCTCGACGAGCCGGACCACCTTCGTCGACGCCGCCCCGACGGCGCCCGTGAGCCGCGGTGCGACCAACCGCCAGGTGCCGCCACTGAGCCCGAAGATGCCGACGACCCCCGGTGTCGTGCACGACGCACCCACGAGGGTGGCTCCGCTCTCGTCGAGGGCAACGGCGGTGAGGGTGCCGATGTCACATGCCTTGCCCGCCGCCGATGCGGCAATGGCGGCCGTGCTCGCAACCTTCGACCCGATCGACGATGTCCCCGTGCCCCGCAGAACCTCACCCCCGCCGTTGCGCACGAGGGCGACGGAACCCGAGCCCGAGCCCGAGCCCGTGGCCAAGGCGTCGGGTACGGCCATGAGTCCTCCTTGGACCAGGCCCGGCGACCACGATCGTCCTTGGTCGACGCTCAACGCGATGGGAGAGAAGTCGAGCGCCTGGCTCGGCTCGAAGCCGGCGAGCAGACCAGCTGAACCCGCCGGTGAGCTCACGACCACGCCACCGTTGTCAGCCACGCCGGGCGGGGTCACGACCCGCCACTGCGCCGTGGCGCTGGGCCGCGACAACACCTGCCAGAAGGTGTTGTGTGGATTGCTGAGCATGCCCATGGCCACCACAGCCACCTCACCGAAGCTGGTGGCCAGGGTGGTGTCGAGTGGCACGGTGACCGAGGGTGGCCCACGGTGCGTCGATCCGTCGGACCTGTTCGCCGTGGTCGAGCAGCCGACGAGGGCGGCGGTCATGACCACCAGTGCAACCACAGTGGGGATGCGACAGGTACGGGCCCGGACCGCCCTCACGAGTGGACGACGCGCTCGAGAGCGGACGCCAGGTACCCCGAGAACGACGACGACGCCGCCGCGCCTTCGCCGGGCTCGGAACTGAGAATCTCGCGGGTGTGGCCGCGAGCGTCGATGAGATATGCGAGGTCGCTGTGGGCGACCATCGCCCCCGCCGGCAAGACGTCGGCCTCGATTCCATAGTGCGCCCAGATCTGGTCGAGGGCGGAGATCGAACCGGTGAGGTACAACCAGTTCCGCATGTGGTCGAGGCCCTCTTGGCGATCGAAGGCATTGGTGAAGGTGATGGCCCGGTAGATCGGGTTGGCCACAACGGCGACGAAGACCACCCGGCTCGAATCATGTCCGAGCAACGAGTTCGCATTGCGGAATTCCTGTGCGATCAACGGGCAGTCCGACGTGCACACCGGATCGAGGAAGGTGAGCGCGATGGTCCGCCCCCGGAGATCGGCCAGCGATACGGTCGCGCCCGCCTGGTCGACGAGGCGGAAGGCGGGCGCGGGAGTGTCGACGATGTTGGGCGTGCCATCCACGGCCACGGCCAGGATCGGGTCGGCATTGGGGTTGATGGACGCGGCGGCCATGGGCACGGCGCCGACGAGCACGACGGCGATGGCCGCAATGGCGGCGAGGACGCGAGCCAGGTAACCCGGTGGGACCCGGTCCCACCACGGTCTCGACACCACGGCATCTGTGGTCCCGAGAGCAGCCACGGCCGAGGCGGCGGGCGACACGTCGACACCAAGGCGCTCTACGGTGGTGGCCGGAACCGGCACCCGTGTGATGGCGAGGTATCCCGAGACCCAGACAAGCGCCATGGGCAGCATGCTGTTGGGGTCGGTCCCGACACCGCCGAGAACCCCGAAGTCCTGGACGAGGACCCAGTCCGCCAGGCCCAACGTGACCGCGGCGTACAGCGCGGGGCGCACCACCCGTTTGTCGGCGGTGCCGAAGGCGATACCGATCGCCGCCAAGGCGACCACGACAAACAGGTTGACGGCCCATCCGTTCGATGCGTCGAAGTCGCCGAAGGCTCGAACGGTTGACGAGAGGAAACCGGGCTGGGCGGTCTGCGACATCTGGCGGACCATGGTCGAAAGGGTCCCCGGCGTCGTGCCCCGTGCCGATCCCTGCCAGAAGCCGCGCCCGGGCCAGGCCTGGAGAACCGCCATGCCGACCAGGAAGACGCCCATGGCCCGCAGGATGAGCCGGCCGAGCCTCGGGCTGGACCACGATCGATCGGGGAGCGCCACCAGCGCGCCCGCCGCGCCATAGAAGATCACCGCGCCGGGCATGCCGAAGAGCCAGGAGGAACCCTCGCCGAAGATCCCACCAAATCCTTCGCCGAACACCCAGACGATGAGCCCCCAACCGACGGCCATCAGCCCGGCCAACCGAGACCAACGGCCCCTGGGCGCCAAGAGCAACATCGCTCCGATCCCAACCTGGAGCCACACCGTGGCGGCGGCGGCCTGGACGGGATGGTCCGTCCAGATCCTCACACCGAGATGCACGACGTCTTGGACCCAAGCCGGCGAGGAGCTCGCCGAAGGTTGGATCACGCTGGCCGGAAGGCCGAGCGGCATGGCCGATTGGAGTTGCAGCAAGCCGTCCACGATCCACAGCAACCCGAATCCGATGCGGAGGACGCGACGTGCCAGTGGCTCGGCGGAGGAGGCCGTGGGTGCCCATCCGTCACCGAGCGATCCCGGGCCGGCCGAACGCCGGTATTGGCTGGTGCGCAGGACGTTCCACACCAGCGACAGGACCACCAGGATCAAACCGATGAGGAGGACCTGGTGGAGCAGGGCCGTGTGGAAAGCGGAGACCACCACAGAGTTCCTTGTCTGGAGGTAGGTGCCCATCCCCGGCATTGCGTGCTCCCCGTGCCGCTGGCCTCAACGCGGACTCCTCGCCGCGGCCGCATCATTGCAGATCCCTGCCTCATCGCCGACGCGACGCCGCCGCTCTGAAACCGAATGTGCGGGTCGTCGCCACTACAGCGGTCAGACGGGCTCCGCAACGCCGGCTTTCGCCTCCTCGCCGCGAGGGGCGAGTTCTTTCAGCTCGCTCTCAGTTGAGTAGCGCGTGGCCTTTAGACGGGGAGCGCATCCTGGTTGCAGTCGGCACCCGCCGAGCACACCGAGCACAGAAAGGATGGTCTGGACGCTTCCTCCGGGCGCAGTCCAGCAGACCATGATCCTCCTCTACCTGTCCATTCCATTCATGTTGATCGGCATCACGATCGCACTTACGCCGCTCCTGTGGGCGATGACCCATCGAGAGCGACTCCATGACGTGGTGATCCGTGCGCAGGTCCACCCCAACGCTCCTGCCCGGGGGGCGGCATCTGACGGGCGCGCCGCCTAGAGCCGGGCGCTGTCAACGGCGGGACCGGCTCCCGTCACCGTCCACAGCGCGCCAGGACCACGGCGGCGGCGAAGTCGCGACTGTGCGTGAGGCTGACGGCGAGCTCGGTGATCCCAGCCGCCTCGGCGAGCTCGGCCGCGTCTCCGGTCAGACGGAGATCGCACCACCCCGACGGATGCCGGTGCACCTCGATCGACTTCCACGCGATTGCCGCGTCGTCGGGCCGCAGCACCTTGATGGTGGCCTCCTTGGCCGCGAAGCGAGCAGCCAGGGAGTCGGCCGCCGCGGCAGCTTCCCCCCGCAGCTGGCAATCTCGTCCGGCGTGAACACGTGGTGGAGATACCGAACGCCGAATCGGGCCAAGGAAGCCTCGACGTCGTCCACCCGGGCGATGTCCGTGCCCACGCGCAAAGCCATGCAGCCCCCCTGCCAGCGAACGAACCCTCGACATTCTACCCTCGCCGTGCCCACCTACTCCGGCCTGGATCCGGTGGTTTTCGCCTTCCGGGAGGACCTGGACGTGGTACCGCATCGGTTCGGCGTCGCCGACCGACATCAGGCGGCGGCGGTGGCGGCACAGATCCAGCCGAGGTCGTAGACACGCACCTCGATCGAGGTGAAGCCCGATTCCTCCAGTCGACGCCCGAGCGTGGTGGGATCGATCGGGTGGTAGATGTCGTCGACGTGGAACTGGCGCGTGCCGTCGTTCTCGATCCCGTCGGCGGCCACCAGCACGCCACCGGGCCTGAGCACGCGGGCGAGCTCGGCGAGGACCGCGTCCTGGGGGCCGGTACCGGGTATGTGGTGGAGCATGTGGAACGAGGCGGCACCTGTGAAGCGGTTGGCGGGTAGGTCGATGGCGGTGGCGTCGCCGCACACGACCTCGACGTTTGTCCCAGCCATGCGCACCGCCAAAGCCGCGGCCAGGTCGGGGTCGAACTCCAGTGCCGTCAAGTGCGTCGTGATGGTCCGCAGTACGTCAGTGGTCAAACCCGGCCCCGGCCCGACCTCGATGACGTCGTCACCGAGAGAAACACCGCGCAGCGCCTCGGGGAGGATCGTCTCCTCCACCATTTGGCGCCATTGCGGGCTGGCGCAGAATTCGAGGTGACCCGGGTTCATCGCGCCGGCCCGACTTCGAAGCCCGTCGATCAGGCCGGCACCGGCGTGGCGGTCCCCGGCTCCTGGGTCGGCATGCTCTGGACGGCGGGCACCGGATAGGGCACGGGGTTCGTGACGTCGAACTCAATCAGCTGCGACGGCTGACACTCGCTCTTGACCCTGGGGTCGCTTCTCCCCAGGGTCACAGGCAGATTGGGCACAGACGGGTCAGGGGATCCGACATGGAGGGTGGAGGTCAGGTCGCCGGTCACGCTCCGCCGCCAGGCGGTGAGGTTGGGCGCCTTGACGCCGAATCGTGTCTCGAGAAATCGCAACTGTGATGTGTGGTCGAAGGTGTCCGAGCACACGTACCCGCCCCGACTGAAGGGGGACACGACCAGGAGCGGTACCCGGAAGCCGAGACCGAGGGGCCCGGCGACACCGTCGGCCGGAGCGGGCAGAGGATCGACGGTCAGGTACTCCCCCGAGGTCCCCGGCGGCGCGACGGGCGGCTTTACATGGTCGAAGAATCCGTCGTTTTCGTCGTACATGATGAAGAGCACGGTCTTCGACCATGTCTTGGGGTTGGAGATGAGTGCCTTGATCAATTGGTGGGTGAACCACATCCCGGCGGCGGGAGGAGACGGCGGGTGCTCGTCGAAGCCCAGCGGCGGAATGATCCAAGACACCTGAGGCAGCGTGTCGTTCGCCACGTCCCGGGAGAAGTCGCGGGGAAAGATCGGGGTAAACGCCTTCTTGTACAACAGTGAGGACGGGTCCTGCACAAGACGCTTGAAGTACAGAAGGATGTTGTCCGAGATCGCGATCGACAATGGGTTCGACGGTCGGTACGCGGCGCCCGAGGGGTTGTACACCTTCCACGAGATGCCCTTCGCCTCGAGCTCTTCGGGCATCGATCGCCACGTGGCGCTTCCGATCGCACTGGAAGCCGAATTGGTGATGATCACCGGGCCACCTTCATGACCCTCGGGGTCGAGCGTTCCCGACCAAGCATGGAGCCGGTTCGGGTGCGTCGGTCCCATGACCGAGCAGTGATAGCCGTCGCCGATGGTGAAGGCGTCCGCCAACGCGTACCAGAACTCCAGATCGGCACGGGTGTAGTAGCCCATGGTGAGCACACCGTTCTGAGGGCCCTCCCACCGCGGCGACGTGTGGGTGGCGACGAACTGGTCCATCAGACCCCCGTCCCAACACATGTGCTGGGCCGACCACTCATGGGAAAGGTCGAAGGTGCATTCGGCCGCGGTGTTGGCCGTGTCGAGATGGAAGGGCAACAGCTGACTGGCCGCACCCCCCGGCCACGCCTGGGCGAAGGGGCCCGGCGATCCCGCTGTCCGGTCATCGAATCCCCGGACACCTTTGTATGTGCCGAAGTAATGGTCGAACGAGCGGTTCTCGTTCATGAGAAAGATCACATGCTCGATCGCACCGATGTCTGACCCGGCCGGCGCGATGGCGGCGGCTTTGCGGGCGGTGTCACCGCCGCACGCCGCCAGGGCCAGGCCGAAGGCGCCCGCCATGCCCGCCACGAGCACTTCTCGCCGGGTCCGCAGATTCGACCGAAAGACGGCCGGGGTTCGATTCTCCACGCCAGACGCCCTCTTCGCTCTCTCGTGGCCCTTCGGACGGCGACGACATCCTGACACAAACCGGTCATGCGGTCCCCAGAGACGTCGGCATCATCGGACCGTCGAGGTGATGACTCGCCGTGCGGGTGCCGAGCCGTCGCGATCGAGCGCGGGATCCGACGCGTCGGATGTCCCCGTGATCGACACCCGAGCAGAGATCGGACTCCGCTCGAACTGCTTTCAGATGGCGCGTTCTGAGGTGGCTGCCCGCTGAGGATGGCGATGACGCAGCTGGTTCAACAGCGACTGCTCGTCAGGCCCGAGACGTTCGGCGGCTCGACCGCCCTGTGGGCGGCGAGGCTCCTGGAGCCGGTCGGTGAGAAGAGAAAGGTTGTGCTGGGCCGCCTCCAGCTGATTTTGCAAGACGTCGCGTTCGGCCGCGACCGCCTCCGCCTCGGCGTTGGCGCGGGCGACATCGCGCAACAACGACGCGTTCCGTGCTTCGAGTTGCTCCAATCGGCGACGCGCCCACGAAGCCGATTCCGAGGTATCACTCGGCGCCGCCGCCGCACGCGTCGCCTTGGCGAGCAGCGCGGCAGCGAGCTCGTCGTAGTCGAGCTCGCCTTCACCCGTCGTGTTCGTCCCGGAAACCACACCTCGCACGGCACCGTCGCTGCTCCCCGGGTGCGAGATTCGATAAGTCCGCTTTCCTCTGATCTGACGCGTCAACAAGCCCGCTTTGGCCATGGCGGCCACGACTTGGGTGAATCCGGCATCGGTTCCCTCATAGGCGATCGCCTGCTTCAGCACGGAAGTCGCCTTTCCACTGGAATCCTCCACTGGGCCTTGCTCGGCAAGGTAGGCGACGATCCGATTGCGAACGCTTTGATCACGTGCCACTGAGACCTCCTCGAGAGCAGGCGCGACGAAAACTACAAGTCGATCCAATACAGAGACCGGCCACATGCCCCGCGTCAACTTTATCACTTGCCACGGTGCCTTTGGACGCGCTCGCGTTACCCCGTACACACGCAGGATAAACACACCGCGCCGGAACACATTCTCACAGGATTCACAGCTAACACACGTGGCCAATGAGCACAGGCACCCTTCAACACGGGAAGAGCCTCACCCGATCGAAATGAGCGAATGGCGAAGCACCACATATTCGGCTCGAACGACCCGGCTGCCCAGGAGTGTGTGCTGGTCGACACGGATGTCGATGTCGAGTACCCGCCCCGACTCGCACCCCCGGACAAGACATCGACAATTCTCGGTCTGTCTCGATCTCGGGTCTGACACGGGCCGCCTGCTCGATCGTCCGCCGACAAGGACACACGAGGACCGCGGCCGTGGGCCGGGACCAACCGGGGTCTCGCGGGCGCAAGGTTCCCGACAGTCGGGATATGCCACCGCATCAGGCGCGGCATCACGGCGCCGTCCGAAGGCCCGTGAGGCACGCCTCGAGGCCGAGCGGTCGACGGGCGCCGCTCGTCACCAGGGCGAACGCCGGTGGGGCATCATCGGCTCGCCCCACCGGCACGCCCTGTCCGAGTTAGCGGGTCCAGCACGTGGGGGGCATGTGCCGCCGCCCCGCCGCCTCGTGGGTCACCATGGGACGGGCCGCTCACATGGCGCCGACACGCGACTCACAGACCGGTCTGGAGTTCATGAAAGCTCACGGGATGTGATCAGGCCCGTGCGAAGAGTGCGTACAGTGCCGTCACCTGGACCGAGAGGCGCATACACTCGGTCGTCCGCTGGCTTTGGGGGCACGACCCTGATCTCCATCCGATTGCTCGGTCCTGTTGAGGTCGACGCCGACGGCGACGGCCTCGCGCTCTCACGAACCCTCGAGCGGGCATTGTTGGCTCGTTTGGCCCTCCATCCCGGACAGCCGGTGGCCAGCGAGAGGCTGATCGACGACCTGTGGGGCGAGCAGACCCCCCGGGACGGGGCGGCCAGTCTGCAAGGGCTCGTGTACCGCCTGCGCCGGACCCTCGGCTCCGAGCGGCACTGCATCATGCGGACCGACAACGGTTACGCCCTCGACGCGGGGGTTGGGGTCGACGTCGCCGTCTTCGATCAGCTCGTGGCCCGGGCCCGGGCCTCCCAGGGACCCGAACGCGCCGAGGAGGCCCCGGCGCTCCTTCGGGCCGCACTGGATCTGTGGAGAGGCCCTCCGCTCGCCGGGCTCGAATCACTGCCGTTCGTCACCACCCAGGTCACCCGGCTGAACGCGGCGCGCCTGGCTGCGCTCGGCGACAGAATCGACGCCGATCTCGCCGCCGGCAAGCACCGCGACGTCGTCGCCGAGCTGAAGGCGTTGGTGTCGGAACATCCTTTCGAGGAGCGGTTCTGGGCGCAGTTGATGCTGGCCCTGTACCGATCGGGCTCACAGGCCGAGGCGTTGCGGTGCTACTCGCAACTACGGATCATGCTCAACGAGGAGCTCGGCATCACACCGGGCCCCGAGGTGGCCGATCTCGAACGGGCGATCCTCAACCAAGATCCATCCATGGCGTGGACGCCAGCGCCACGTCCCGCATCGTCTGCCCCACCCTCTCGTCCCCGGCCTCGTGGACCGGCTCCGCCGCCTCCCCCGGGGCTGACCACAACGGTCTACCGGGAGCACCGGGCATTGCGGCCCATCGACGACAACCCCGACCCGCTGCTGCACGGTCTGGTCGAGACCTCGGACCTGTCGTGGTTGTCTCCGGTCGGCGCGGCGACGTTCGTGGGGCGGCGCTCGGAGCTCGATCTCGCCCGGACAGCACGGCAACGAGCCGCGTCGGGCGAGCAGCTCTTGATGCTCATCGCCGGCGAGCCCGGTATCGGGAAGACGAGGCTGACCGCCGAGATCGCACGCGAGTGTGATGCCGCCGGTGATCTCGTACTCCACGGCCGGTGGGACGAGGAGCCGCTGTGTCCTTCCCAGGCGTTTCGCGAGGCGCTCAGTCGCTATTCGCGGCGCGCCCCCGAGAGCTGCTTCGTGCTGATGTGGGCCCCCTTGCCCCTGTCCTCGGACGCATCGTCCCCGAGGTGCTCGAGGCGAGCGGCATCTCCCAGGCCGAGCGAGCCGATGTCGAGGGCGACCGTTACCAGGTCTTCGATGCGGTGGACCGGTGGATCCGCGCCATCGCCGAGCGACGCCATCTCGTCCTCGTCCTCGACGACATGCACTGGGCGGACCGACCGTCACTCCTGCTTCTCGAGTACCTCCTCCGTTCCTCGACGCCGGCACCGGTGTTGATCATCGCCACATACCGCCAGACCGACAGCAACGTGACCGGTTGGTTCTCCGAGTCGTTGGCCGGGATCCGGCGCACCACGTCGGTCGAGAACATCGCCCTGACCGGTCTGTCACCGACCGAGACCCAAGAGCTCTTGGAAGCAGCCATCGGTCGCACGTTGGATGTCGGCGAGGCCGCCGGTGCGGTGAACCTTCAGCGCCACACGGGCGGGAACCCATTCTTCTTGCAGGAAGTCGTGCGGGACCTTCGAGAGGCCGGGCGTTCCCTCCAATCGTGGTCGGCCGCGAACGCCGAGGAGCTCCTGCTACCCGAAGGCATGCGCGATGTCGTGCGGTGGCGCCTTCGCCAGCTGTCCGCGTTGTGCATGCGGGTGCTGTCGGCCGCATCGGCGCTCGGCGACGAGTTCGACATCGGAACGGTGGGCGACGCCATCGACTGTGACGAGGAGACGCTCCTCCTCGCGCTCGACGAGGCGCGACTCGCCGGTGTCGTGACCGAGAGCTCGCGCCGGTTCGACACCCATTGCTTCACCCACGCCGTGGTCCGCCAGGCCCTCTATCACGAGCTCGGACTCGGTCGCCGCACCCGACTCCACCGGCAGCTCGGCAAGGCCCTCGAGAGCCGCTACGGCGCGGACGCTCCCCGGCATGCCGCGGTACTGGCTCACCACTTCTATCTGGGCGCCAGCGCCGGTGGCGTCAACGATGCGGTGCGCTACCTTCGGCTCGCCGCCGAAGACGCCCTCCGACAGGTGGCCTACGAGGCCGCCGCCGACCATCTGATCCGGGCCCTCGAGCTCGTCTCGGAGTACCGCTCCACCGAGGAGGTCGAGCGGTGCCAACTGCTTCTCGCCATCGGCAGGGCGTGCGTGCAGGCGGGCCGCTCCAGCGAGGCCAACGACCGATTCCTCGACGCTTTCGAGCTCGCCCTGCGCTGCGGCCGCCCCGACCTCCTCGCCGAGGCCGCGCTCGGATTCGGGGGGGTGATACCGGCCGGCTCGGAGCCCAATGCCAAGGCGCGCACGCTGCTCGAGACGGCCCTCGCCCAACTGGGACCCGAGGACAGCAACGCCCGCGCCCTGGTGCTGGGCCGGCTGGCGCAGTGGGGGCACTTCAACGTCGCTCGCCGGCAGCGGCGCGAGCTCACCCGCGACGCCGTCGCCATGGCGCGTCGACTCGGTGACCCCGAGACCCTGGCCGCGGTCCTGCAGTACCGCTACTGGGCCATGGACGGCCCCGACGACATCGACCGCCAGATCGCCACCGCCGTCGAGATCCGGAGCCTGGGTCAGAGGACCCGAGACAGAGAGACGCTGCTCCAGGGGCTCAAGTGCGAACTCCATGCTCGGTTCGAGCTGGGCGACTTCGAAGCGTCGCAGCGGGTGGCCGCCGAGCTCAACGCCCTCGCCACCCAGATCCAGCAGCCCGAGTACCTGCGCCTCGGGTTCATGTGGGACAGCCTGGTCGCCGGGGTCGAAGGTCGCTACGCCGACGCCGAGGCGAACGCGGCAGAGGCCGCTGCCATCCTGGAACGCACCGAGCATCCCCAGCTCTACGCCCTCTACTTCGGGCTGTCCTTGCCGTGGCGATGGCTCCAGGGGCGGATGGAGGACCTGCGGATCCTGCTCGAGATCGGCACCACCGGCCGGGCGTCACCGGGCGAGACGGCGCTCACGGCGTGGGTCGCGAGCGAGATCGGCGAGCGTGGCCACGCCGAGAAGCTGTTGGCCGGCCTCACCCGGGAAGGTGTGGCCGACGGTGACCGGAACTTCCACTGGTGGTTTGTCATGGTCGGCCTCGCCCAGACGGCGCTGAATCTCGGCGACAAAGCATGGGCGGCGACCCTCTACGACCTCATCGAACCGTACGCGGAGCACAACTGCCGCGCCGGGCAGGCCACGTTCTTGGGAGCGGCTTCCATGCAGCTCGGGGCGCTCGCCCTCCTCCTCGGCCGTGTCGAGGTCGCGGTGGGGCATCTCGAGGCCGCGCTGATCCGCCACGAGGAGATGGGGGCCAGGCCGCTGGCGGCGATGACCAAGCACCTGCTCGCCAGCGCTCTCGGCGCGTCGAGCCCCCTTCGCGACGAGTCGCGAGCCGAGACGCTCGACGACGAAGCGACGGCGGTGGCGGCGGCCCTGGGGGTACCGCGCGCCGTCACGACCCCGACCCTGTGAGGCTTCGACCCCCGTGCCTCTCGCACGAGGGGCCGTGTCGTACGGGTGGGCTACTGATAGCGATCGAGGTGCTCGATGATGGCGGGGAAGACGTCGTGGGCCACGTCTCGGCCGATGAGCGCGTCGAGGTGCGCATAGTCGGGCAGGACCTGCAGTGTGTAGTTCTGGGGGCCGTTGTGCCGTCGCAGCCATGCCACGGTCTTCTCGGTGCCGTCGGGGTGGAAGATGTAGTTGCGCTCTCCCGCCAGGAAATGGATGGGCACGTCCCGGAGCAGGTCCGGGCGCTGGAGATAGCGGTCTCGGCCGTGGGAGTCCACGGCCCGTCCCTTCTGCATCATGAGACCGAGGTGCTCGAGACAACGGATGTTGGCGACCCCGAACATGTCGGGGAGCGCCTTGTGGGTGGGGTCATCGAGCTGGGCGTGGCGATGGGTCATGCCGAAGATGGCGTTGATCCACCGACACACCGGGAGCTCACATGCTTCGTTGGGTGGTACCGGCACTGCATGCAGGGCCAGGTCGAGAACGACGTTGCCGGCGGTGCGTTGGGTGTCGGGATGCAGCAGCTGCTGGTTCACCGCCTCGAGCAGGTTGCCCACATGGAGGTCGGACTCGAGGATCTTCAGCTTCGACGTCATGGGGTGAAGGGAGAATTGTGCGCACACCGCCGACCGCACCTTGCCCTGCATGCCGTTCTCCCCGTCGAGAAGGGCCATGAGCAGTGATACCGATCCGACACAGTGGCCGAACACCTGTACTGAGGACGCCCCGGTGACGGCGAGCACTTCGTCGACAGCCCGGGGCCAATCCAGATAGGCGATGTCGTCGACGGTGAATTGGGTGTCGGCCGACGGCAGGTCGATGCCGGCCCGGTAGTCGAACAACCACACGTCGTAGCCCTCGTCGAGGAGGAGCTCGACCAGATTGGGGTGGATGGTGGGCGTGAGCATCGATGTGGCCGACATGGCGAAGCCCGACGCCAGCATCACTGGGCCCTTGGCCCCGCCCCGGTAGCGGATCAGGCGGGAGCACGCGTCGGGGATGTCCTGCGAGGCGTGCCACTGTCCGGTGGGGTCACAGAGCAGGACCGCTTCGTCGTCTGCCGAGCGCCGTCTGGGCCGGGGACGCATGGACGTCGACGCGGCCGAGACGGGGAAACGCCCCAACTCGTTGAGCGCCCCTCCGTAGAAGGGCCAGATCGAGCGTGCGAACATGGCGACGAACCGGACCAGGTAGCGCTCGCGCGTGGCTCGGTTCACGTGCAGGACCTCGGCGTGGGCGAGGAGGTGGTGCACGTCGGTGAGACCGATGTGCATGATGCCCAGCGCCCGCAGTGCGGACTCGTCGGGGGTGTCGCCTTCGTAGATCGTGACGTACAGGGTGGTGGTGTGCTTCCATGCCGCCAGGATCGATCCGACATTGATCACTTTGTGGCCCTCGAGGAAGAACGTCTGTGAAGGCTCGGTGCGCGAGCGCAGCGTCATGCGGTACCGCATCCAGTCGGTGTCGACCGCCTCGGGGTGGCGCTCGAGCAGGATGAACGTCCCCTCGACGACGTCCAGGGGACTCGGGCACAGCATGGGCGCCAGCACCGTCCCGGTGAGCGTGGCGGGGGAGCTGGCGTCTTCCAACAGGGCCGGAAGGTCGTTGTGGGTGATGACCGTCTCGAACTGAATGGACGTCCCCTGGGCGCGCCCCGCCTCGTAGGCGGCCCCGAAGTCGCCTTCCATCCGGTCGGCCGCCGACAGGTATCCGGACATCCGCTCGTTGAATCGAAGCGTCGGGGTGCTCACCGGTGGCATCGCTCCTCCATGTCGTCGATCATCCTGTCCGCGAAGCGATTCGCTAGGGCAGCGATGGTGAGACTGGGATTGGGTCCCACGGGTCCGGGCATCACCGACCCGTCGGCGACGTGCAGGTGGGGATGACCGTGCACACGGCCCCACTCGTCGACGACTCCCTCGTCCGGGGTGACACCCATGGCGCAACCCCCGAGCGGATGGACCGTGACGAAGCGCCGCAGCATGGACGTGAGGGGGTCCTCGAGAAATCGGGCCCCGATGTTCTCGGCCACGGCCCGGCTCGTGCCGAGCACCTCGCGATACAGGCCATCGGAAGGCTTCTTCGACCAATCGAGAGTGAGCTCACCGCGGCGGTCGAGGCCGAGCACCCCGTCAGGGGTGTCGAGACCCATGCCGAGCAACGGCAGCGAGCCCTCGGACAGCGTGTCGTCGGACAGCAGCGCCTCGAGACTCGACGCCAGGCTCGGCCCGCGTCGGGTCAACTGAGCCCGGAGGCGCTGCAGGACGAAGGTGGCGACGTGGCGCAACGTGCCCGGGAACGACCCGACCTGCAAGAGCCAGGACAAGGTGGCGGGATACCCGGCGTCTTGGAGGTAGAAGCCCGTCACGCCCCGCTCGGCGCCGTCGCGCTCGTCAGGTGAGCGGATGGTGCTCGTGATCACCGGTCCGTGGGAGGCGTCGAGGTCGAGTGGGCGCCGTTCCCCGTGATCATCGGTGTTGGTCCGGGCACAGAGGGCCGCGGTCAACAGATCGCCGTTTCCCGAGAATCCTCGACCGAGCATGGGGCTGAGCCCCTTGAGCACATGCCGGCTGCGCAACAGCAGATGCGACGAGCCCAGGGTCCCGGCGGCCAGGACGAGGTGACGCGACTTCACGCTCGTCTGGGTCCGATCGGGGTGTTGGACATACCGCACCACGTACCCCTTGTCGTCCGGCGCGGGCTCGAGGCCTTTCACTTCCGCCAGGGTCCGTATCTCGGCACCGGCCCGGACAGCCCGGGTGAGGTAGTTGTAGTCGAGCGAGTTCTTCGCCCCGACGTTGCACCCGATGTCGCACTCTCCACACAGACGACATGTCTGGCGATCACGGTCGTGCAAGTTGCGTATCGCTTCCTCGATCCTCTCGCCCGGGACCGGACGCCGGCCCTCGTTCGCGAACGTCACCGCCAACTGGGGCAGGAACCACTGTTTGCGCTTGGGGTCGATCCGGTCCCAGGTCGTCGCCTCGTACCCGAGGGCGGAGGCGGCGGACCGGAACGCCGCGGTCTTTCTCACCGTGGAGTAGGGGGCGACGTCAACGGGGAAGACCTGTGCTTCGAGGGTCCTCTCGACGGCGTCGTAGTGGGGCTCGAGGTCAGCCCGCGTGACCGGCCAGCGACGCGGGCGCCCGGCGGCGTCGGTGTCGAACCAGTGCTCGTCCTTGCGGATGAGGACATTGGCGTAGATCAACGACCCGCCGCCGAGACCCGCCGAGACGACGGTGTCGATGTGGGAGAAAGCGCGGACATCGAAGAGGCCGAAGTTCCGGCGTGCCGGGTCCCAGAAGTTGCCAGCGAAGCCGTGTGGCGTCCTCGGGAACGAACCGGGTGGATACGCCGCACCACGCTCGAGGACGAGCACGTCCATCCCGGCCTCGGCGAGCCGCGACGAGGTCACGGCTCCGCCGAACCCAGAACCCACGACCACCACGTCGAATGCCTCCACGGAACTCCCTCCGCAGCCCTCGTACCGAGACCGCCCCGCACCATGCAGTGTCGGTGTCACACTGGCACCCGCCTCACAGGCCGCTCACGCGGGGTGCGCACCCCGCGTAGCCTGGGCGACGACGGCAGCATGGTGCGGCGCGGCCGTGCCTCGACCCGGAGATGGCCGTGACCGACTTGGACCCGCTCGACGCTCGTCGCCTCGATGACGTGGTCGAGCTGTGCCGGCGCTGCCTCCCCGAACCCCCGTCCCGAGACGAGCTGGCGGCCAGCCTCTACAGCCCCGAGCAGCGGGTCACCGTGCGGGGAGCGCCCGGGGTGGGGATCGTCGCCACGGTGGGCGAGGGCGCTCAGGGCTACATCCGCCTCCTCGGGGTTGACCCCGCCGTGCGCCGTCGGGGTCACGGGACCGCCCTGCTGCGGGCGGCCGAGGCGGATCTGTCGGCGCTCGGGACGACGAGCGTGCAAGTGGGGGCCGACCCGCCGTTCTATCTGTATCCCGGAGTCGAATCGTCACATCTGGCCATGCTGTGCCTCTTGGAACGCCACGGGTACGGACGCAGTGAGACCACCTTCAACATGTCCGTGGATCTCGACGCGCTTCCTCCCGATCCCGGAGGTCACCAGTTGGCCGGACCCGACCGGCGCGCCGAGGTGGTGCCGTGGATGCAGCGACACTGGCCGAACTGGGAGGCGGAGGCGGTACGCGCCCTCGAGCGTTCCACGCTCGTCGTGAGCCACGACGATGGCGGGATGGCGGGTTTCTGCGCCTTCGACGTGAACCGAACCGGGCTCCTCGGGCCCACCGCGGTCCGAGGTGACCTTTGGGGTCACGGGGTGGGACGTCCCCTCATCATCGGCGCCCTGCACCACATGCGGGCGAAGGGACACCGCCTCGCAGAAGTGGCCTGGGTGGGACCGATCCGCCCCTACGCACGAGTGGGGGCCCAGGTGAGCCGGGTGTTCTTCGTCTACCGACGGACACTCGGGGCCGCCTGACCATTTGGCGCTCCGAGGAGACTGCACCTACCGTGACCACGGCGAACACACGTGGCGCCGGCACGGACACCGGAACCGAGCGGACAAGAGAGAGCTCATGGCACAGGCCGTGTCCCTGACGGAGGTGGACCATCCCCTTGCCGCCCTGACCGTGGGCGAGGTCGCCGCCGCCGTGGCCCTCGTCCAGGCCGACCCGACGTACACCGAGTCGACCCGCTTCGCCTACATCGGATTGCTCGAACCGACGAGGGAGCAGGTTCGGGCGTGGTCACCGGGCCAGCCCGTGGACCGGCGCGTCCGGCTCATGCTCGTGGCAGGCCCCGAGGCCCACGTCGTCGAGGCGGTGGCGTCGCTGCGCACCGGCGAGCTCTCAATGAGAACCGTCACCGGTGTCCGGCCGGGCCTGCTCTTCGAGGAGTCGTTCGCGGCGATCGTGGCGGTGCAGGAGAACGTCCAGTGGCAAGAGGCCATGCGGCGACGTGGCATCGAGGATCTCGAGACGGTGCAGATCGACCCCTGGCCGGCAGGGTCCTTCGGCGTGGCCCACGAAGAAGGCCGACGCATCTGTCGATGTCTGTGCTATGTGCGCCACACTCCCGACGACAACGGATACGCCCATCCCGTCGAGGGCATCGTCGTTTTCGTCGACATGGCCCGAGGCGAAGTGCTCGAAATGGTCGACACGGGGCTCGTGCCAATACCGGTGGAGTGCGGAAACTACTTCCCCGAGTCCACGGCGCTTCGTGAGGACCTGAAGCCGCTCGAGATCAACCAGCCCGAGGGTCCGAGCTTCGAGGTGGAGGGCAACTACGTCCGCTGGCAGAAGTGGTCGCTGCGGGTGTCGATGGACTCGGTCGAAGGGCTCATCCTCCACGAGGTCGGGTACGAGGACAACGGGCGCATCCGGCCCATCCTCTTCCGGGCTTCGGTCTCGGAGATGGTGGTCCCCTACGGAGATCCCGGACCGATGCACGGCTGGAAGAACGCCTTCGACGCCGGGGAGTGGGGACTGGGAAGGATGGCCAATTCCCTTGCTCTGGGATGTGACTGCCTGGGGGCCATCCACTACTTCGACGCCGTGTTCAGCTCCGAGCGTGGCCAGCCCTACGTGGTGCAGAACGCCATCTGCATGCACGAGGAGGACTACGGGATCCTGTGGAAGCACAACGACCCGCGTGGGGCGCGCAACGACGTGCGCCGGTCGCGCCGGCTGGTGGTGAGCACGATCGCCACGGTCGGCAACTACGACTACGGGTTCTTCTGGTACTTCTATCAGGACGGTTCCATCCAGTTCGAGGTGAAGCTCACCGGGATCCTGTCGACGATGGCGGTCGCGCCCGGAGAGGACCCTCGTTTCGCGTCGATGATCGCTCCCCAACTGGCGGCGCCGTTTCACCAGCACCTGTTCAACGTCCGGCTCGACGCCGAAGTGGACGGCCCCTCCAACTCCGTGTACGAGGTGGACAGCCACCCTGTGCCGCCGGGACCGGACAACCCCTGGTCCAATGCCTTCGCCCCCGTGGCCACGCTGCTCGAAAGCGAGGCGCGAGCACAACGGGTCGTTGACCCGTCCACCAGCCGCTGCTGGAAGATCGTCAACCCTCACTCGGAGAACCGACTGGGGATCCCCGTCGCGTACAAACTCGTGCCGGGCCCGACGCCCACGCTGCTCGCCAACCCGGACTCGAGTGTCGCCCAGCGCGCCGCCTTCGCGACACGCAACCTGTGGGTCACTCCCTTTGCCCCCGACGAGCGACGGGCCGCGGGCGACTATCCCAACCAGCACGCCGGTGGGGACGGCCTACCGAAGTGGACGGCGGCGGACCGGTCCATCGTCGATCGGGACATCGTCCTCTGGTACACCTTCGGGGTCACCCACATACCCCGGCCCGAGGACTGGCCGGTGATGCCGGTCGAGTACGCCGGCTTCCTGCTGAGCCCGCACGGGTTCTTCGACCGCAATCCGGCCCTCGACGTGCCGCCGCCGCCCGCCGCCAACTGTCACAGCGAGTAGCCCTCAGGCGAGGGCGCCGTCGACCGACACCGACAGCGCGCCGGACACGCTGTCTCGGGTGGCCCGCTCCTTCTCGATCCGGCTGTCGACCCACGTGGCGACGCCGGCGACGACGGCGGTGGCGGTAGCGCGCAAGGCAGCGGCGTCGATGGGAAGGATGCGGATCTGACCGCTCTGGGGCCAGACACCCACGACCCGGCACGGGGAGACTCGGGCCTCGCGACACAGCGCCGCCACCAAGCCGGGGTAACCGAGCTCGACGCGCCAGTCCGCCGGGCAGCACCCCGTCCCGACCACCAGCAACGCGGGACGCCGGTCGACCAGCGCCCGCACGTCGGCACGACCCTTGAAGACGATGGGCGTCCCTGCCGGGCACTGCCACCAGTCGTCCCGTCCGCCGATGACGGGCCGGGGCACCTGCTGCCAGTCCACGGACGTGAGGAGCTGTGTCGCCCACGTGACCGCCTCGGCCCGCACCACGGCCCGACCCCCATCGGGTAATCCTGCGTACCACCGGGCCCACCAGGGCGCTCGCACCGCACCGCTGCGGTCGGCGACGGCGGCGTCCTCGAGACCCTCGGCCAGCACGGCCGCCACCGCCACGGCGGGGTTCGGGGAGTGTCCCCGCACGCACCGGTTGACGGCGGCGACACCGACGGCGCGACGACACGTGCGCGGCGACGGTGTGAACGTGTCGTCGATCGAGATGCAGCGATCGGGGTGTCGTTGCGCCAGGCGGACCTTGAAGGCGTCGACCTGGAGACGCTCCCCGTCAGGAAGCTCGGCCCCCAGGGCTCGGAGGTCACGCACGAGCTCGTCGCGCAGCTGGGCCCACGCGGCCGGCGCGACCTCATCGGCGACAGGCGCCATGAGCGCGTCGGTCAACCACGCCACCCGGGCCGGGACCTCCGTCACGAGAGGGCACCTTCCCTGCCGCCGTGTCCGGAGGAGACCAGCGCCACATCGGTGCCGGCCCGTTTTTGGCCCGGGGCACAGCCGGGGAGGCCGACACACCAGGCGCACAGATTGTTCGGGCGACGTTCGGGCTCGACGCCGGCGGTCAGACGGCACAGTCGAATGGCACCGTCGAGGACCCGCGCCAGCGCGCGCACGAGCGTGTCCTCGTCGACGGGCTCCGCATCGAGCTCACCCGTGCCGCTGTAGTACGTGGCGATCCGGAACGGTGCGGCGCCACTGCGCAGTGCCTCGAGCAGCGCGTAGAAGTGGAGATCGGGGCGGTGCTCGAGACGTCGGGTCCCCGACTTGAGCTCGACCAGGCACACCGACGCCCGATCGTGGGCGGGGCTGCCGAGCACGAGGTCGACCACGCCGGCGAGCACCACCCGACCCCCGCACAGCGGGACCTCGACGCGCTCCTGGGTGCGCGGCAACCACGCCGGGCTGGGCGCCGGCCACCGTTCGACGAGGTTGGCGGCGTGCTCGGCGACCTCGGCCGCCAACCGGCACCGGTGGGCTTCGGGAAGTCCGGAGACGAACGCCACGACACCGTCACGGTCGCCGTCCACGTCGAACGAGGCGACGGCGTCGGCCCAAGGGTCGTCGATGACACCGGTCGTGACCCACTGGCGAAACAGCGCGTCCACCAGGCTCCCCCGCGCCAGCTCCGCGGTGACCACCCGCGGGGCGCGGCGGCCGGCGACCAGATGCGCCTCACACAGCAGCACCCGGTTGAGCGAATCCTTGTTCACCCGCACCACGTCGGCCCCCGTGGGCAGGGCCGCCACCGACTCGACGAGGCCGTCCTCGAGCCAGTCGCGCAGGCCTCCGGCCAGTCCCGGGTCGATCACCGGCCGGGAAACGCCGTCACCCCGCAGTCGGCGCAGGAGGCCGTCTCGGGCCAGGACGCTCGCCATCCCCGGTCTCGTCGCTGCTGTAGGCACCGACCCACAATGCCCCACGGGTGTGACGAGGGACCGGACCGTCCCCAGGACCGGGCTCCGCACGAAAACGGCCCCCAGGGAAGAGGTCGGGCGGGGACCGCCGGTATCCTGGAGAGGTCATGGACGTCACCGGCACGAGGGTGTCCCCGGTCACAGCCAGGGACAGGTCGGGGCTCCCGGCATGAGCATCGCCTTCGACGTGGTCTTCGGCGTCTTCGTGGCCGCCATCGTGGCGCTCGCCGTCGTCGCCATCCGATGGGGGGTGCGGCGTGACCGCGTCGCCCGGGCCCTGCAGTCGCAACGGTCCGCCGACGATCCGCCCGGCGAATCCCCCGTGGCACCGACCTCCAGCGCCGACGGGACAACCTCGTGACGGCGCCGGACCCGGTGCTCCCCGGTGGGGTGTTCATGGGGCCCGGTCCCGCCCGACGGCCGGCGGGGTCCGGGAACTCCTCGCGCTGGCTCGCCCGCTACCGCCGGGTCCGGGTGCTGCGGCGCCACGTCCGCACCGCCTTCGTCTTCGCCGGCGGCGGCGCCCGGGGCTCGGCCCAGATCGGCATGCTCCAGGCGCTGGTGGCCCGGGGCATCACCGCCGACGCCGTGTACGGAGCCTCGGTGGGCGCCATCAACGCGGCCGGCTACTGCGGCCAGCCCACCACCCACGGGGTCGACACCCTGGCCGAGCGGTGGCGGGCCATCACGCCGTGAAGACGTGTTCCCCCAGGGACGGTTCCCCACGCCGTGGCGTTTCTTCCAGCAACGTGAGGCGGTGCATCCCAACGATGGCATCCGCAAGGTCATCGAGTCGGGGCTGCTCTTCGAGCGCCTCGAAGACAGCCCGATCCCCCTCGAGGTCGTGGCCACATCGCTCACCGACGGTCGCATGCAGTGGTTCTCGGAGGGACCGGCGGCCGAGCGCATCCAGGCCTCGGCGGCGCTCCCCGCGCTCCTCCCACCGGTCACCATCGACGGTGAGACGTTCATCGACGGCGGTGTGGTGGACAACGTGCCCATCGGCCGCGCCATCGCTCAGGGTGCCGAGCGCATCTTCGTCCTGCTGTGCGGTCCCCTCCGCTACACGCCACACCGGTACCGACGCCCGATCGAGGGCGTGCTGACGGCGTTCTTCATCGCCGTCCACGCCAAGTTCGCCCGCGAGCTCGAACACCTTCCCGACGGCGTCGAAGTCATCGTGCTCACCGTCGACACCGAGCCCGTGTCCCGCTACGACGACTTCTCGGCCACCGACGCCCTGATCTCGGCGGGCCGCGCCAACGCCAACATCGTCCTCGACTTCTGGGAGAGCGGAGGAATCGGCGACACCTTCAGGCCCGCGCCCGGCGTCGACGAACCGGCCTCACCCGAGCTGTCCGACGTGACCACCCCTCGGGGCGAAGCGGTTTGAGATCGCCTCGGCGCCGGCCGGCCGCTCTCAGCGCGGTGGCGGTTCCTCGGTCTTCGGAGGGGGCACGTGCCAACCGGCCGACGACACCTTGCGGGGTTCGTAGAACACGCATCCGTCCGGGCAGGCGAAGGGCAGGGCCTGGTTGGCCTCCACCCGGCAACGCTCGACCTTGTCGCCGCGCGCGGTCGTCTGCATGATGTAATGCCGACAATCGCTGTTCACGGCCATGGTCCATTGTGGCGTACCACGGTGCGGAGCGGGGCCCAGGCCTCGGGAACGCTCGGCTAGCGTCAGGCACGTGGGCTCACCCGTCTCCACGCGGCAATTGCTCCGATGGAGCGAGAGCCTGGCCGCCATCGCCCGCACCGGGCTCGGGTTCACCGAGAGCCTCTACGAGCGAGAGCGCTTCGAAGAGGTCCTGCGCGTCGCAGCCGACATCGGCGTGGCGGCCACCGAGGGCGCCACCGGCGTCGAGGACGCCGAGGAGCTCGTCGAAGAGTGGCTGCGCGCCGTCGGAGAAGGGGTACCGGGCTACGTCACCCCCAAAGTCGCCGTCGGGGCGGCCGTCGGCAACGACAAAGGAGAACTGCTCCTCGTTAAACGGGCCGACTCGGGTGTGTGGTTGTATCCCACCGGTTGGGCCGACGTCGGCTACTCCGCGGCGGAGGTCGTCGTCAAAGAAGTGCTCGAGGAGACCGGCATCGAGGCCGAGCCCATCCGCCTCATCGCCGTGCTCGACGGGCTGCGACTGGGGTTCACGCGGGTGCCCCTGTACTCCCTCGTCTTCCACTGCCAGGCCGTGGGTGGCACGCTCCGGGCCCACCCCCTCGAGTGTGCCGACGTGGGGTGGTTCGCGGCTGACAAGCTGCCCCAGCCTCTGGCCGGGGCCGAGCGATGGGGACGTCACGTGTTCGCGGCCCTGCGCGGAGAGCACCTCGACGTCCTGTTCGACCGGCCTCGACGTCCCATGTGGCGCGGAGAAGCGCCCACGGGCTGACGCTGGGGCCCCTGGGCTCGGGGGTCAGCGCCCGTCCTGGTCGAGCTCTCCCCTGCCCTCGGCGTCGAAACGGAATCCCACGCCGCGCACCGTGACGAGGTACTGCGGCCGAGCCGGATTGCGCTCGAGCTTCACCCGCAACCGCCGCACGTGGGTGTCGAGAGTCCGGGTGTCGGCCAGGTCCCGTCCCGACCACAGGCGGTCGATGAGCTCGTCGCGGGTCCGAACCTGCCCGGGAGGCGACAGCAACAGGGCGAGCAGGTCGAACTCCCGGCGCGACAGGTGCACGGGTCGATCGCTCGTCGTCACGACGCGGCGGGCAAAGTCGACACGCACCGGTCCGGCGCTCACCACGTCGGAGCGCGCCGAGGCCTCGACGGGGGTGGCGCTCGGAGCCGCGAAGGAAGGCGGAGACACGCGGCGCAACACGGCCTGGATGCGAGCCACCAGCTCGCGCATGCGGTACGGCTTGGTCACGTAGTCGGCAGCACCCAGTTCGAGGCCCATGACGACGTCGACCTCGGAGTTGAGGGCAGTCACCATGATCACCGGCACCGGGGCGATGTCGCGCATGCGCCGGCACACCTCGGTGCCCATCATCCCGGGAAGCATCACGTCCAAGAGGACGAGGTCAGGGGGACGGGCGACGAAGCGCCGGAGCCCGTCGGTGCCGTCGGCGGAGAGCTCGATGTCGTAGCCCTCCATGGACAGCCCCGCGTGCAGGGCCTCGCGGTAGGACTCGTCGTCCTCGACGATGAGGATCCGGACGCGGTCGCCAGCTTCGTGGGGATCGGTGCGTGTCGTGGCGACCTCGCTCATTTGGGGGCCTTGGCCCAGGCTGCGCGACGACGAGAATGCCACTGCGCTTTCAACTCGATGTCACTGAGACCAGTGGCCCGAGTCGCGAACCGTGATGGGTTGGGCGCGAACTCCCGAATTGCACCACCCACTACGTTCTCGATCAGCAACACCGGAGCTATGCGCCTATATCCCTCCAGAGGTCGATTCCTGACGCGTGAGGATGCAGTCACCTCTTGCATGCACAGGTCGGGCGCCATCGCTGTCCGTTCAGTGCCGTGTGCCACCCAGTCAGCCGAATCTTCCCTCGACGTAATCCTTTGTACGGGAGTCGTCCGGGCTCTCGAACACCTTCTGCGTCGGTCCCACTTCGATCAATGCACCCGCCTTATCCTCACCCATGAGGAGAAAAGCGCAGGCGTCGGAGACGCGCAATGCCTGTTGCATATTGTGAGTGACAATTACGATCGTCACCCGGTCCTTGAGCTCGCCGATCAACTCCTCGATACGTTTTGTGGCGATGGGGTCAAGCGACGAGGTGGGTTCGTCCATGAGGAGCACTTCGGGTTCGACCGCGAGTGCCCGTGCAATACACAAGCGCTGCTGCTCCCCGCCTGACAACGTGCCGGCGTGGGCTCGAAGTCGGTCGCGGACGCTGTCCCAAAGAGCCGCGGCGATGAGGGCGGATTCGGCAGCTTCGTCAAGCAGGGCCTTCTTGCGTACCCCGTTGAATCGGAGCCCAGACACAGCGTTGTCGTAGATGCTCATCGTCGGGAACGGATTGGGACGCTGGAATACCATTCCAACTCGCGAGCGCAGCAACGTTGGACGCATCGTCGGCCCGTAGATATCGATGTTGCCGAGCTTGATCTCTCCCGATACAACCGCACCACGGACCATGTCGTGCATTCGGTTGAGAGACCGCAGTAGCGTGGTCTTCCCGGAGCCCGACGGTCCGATGAGCGCGGTAACTTGGTTCATCGGCACGTCAAACGAGGCACCACGGACAGCCACCTTCCCCGAAAACGCCACCGATACGTCGCGCAACGTCATCACCGGACCGTGGGGGATCGGGGTCGAATTCGGGGTAGTTGTGGCCATGGTGGCAGGCAACGAGACAACTGTCGGGTCATTCACTACGTACTCTCCTCAGTCGAGCGGCGACGAGCCTGCTGCCCACACTGAGCACAAGGATCATCACCACCAAGAACAAGGCCGATCCCCAGGCGATCTTCACCAGATCCGGGTATGCCTGTATGCCATTTTGATAAATGACCAGCGGGATCGCTGCAATCGGCTTTGTCGGCGAAACCGAGAAATACTGGCTGCCGACGGCGGTGAACAGTAACGGCGCAGTTTCTCCTGCCCCTCGAGCCACCGCCAACAGCACACCAGTAATGAGGCCGGGCAATGCCGCTGGCAAGATCACTCTGCGGGCGATCGTCGCCTTGCGGGCGCCCAGGGCGAGTCCGGCCTCCGCCAGCACCGATGGCACTCCTCTGATGGCAGTCTCGCTGGCCCGCGTGATCACCGGCAGCATGAGGATCCCGATTGCGAAGCTTGCGGCCACGGCGGAGAAGTGGCCGATTCCGTGGGCGACGAGCAGTGCGTAGGCGAAAATCGCAACCACAATCGAGGGCACACCCGACAGCACATCAGCGGCGAGGCGCAGGGTCCCGGCGATGCGTCCATCAGATTCGGCCAGGAAGAGTCCCGCTGCGATCCCGAAGGGGATCGCAGCCGCCGCGGCCATGCCGTCGATGACGAGCGATCCCACAATCGCATTCCAAATGCCGCCACCGGGGATCCCGGCAGGCGTGGGCAGATGAGAGAAGAACGCCCAGTTCCACGCCGAGGCCCCCCTGATCACGACATAGACGAGGAGGGCTCCTAGCGGAATCAAAGTGATGACCAGGCACGCCCTACAAGCCAGAAGCGCCAACCTCGACAATAGCTCACGCCTGTGATCGGTTGCCTGGGCGATCCGTTGGATCTCGGCCCGACGGGCGAGCACAGGGTCGACAGCCATGATGGTCATAGCACCCCGATCCCGAGGGCACGCTGGCGACCGACGGACCGCACGAGCAATCGAGCCGCGAGATTGACGACAATCGCCACCACGAGCAGTAACACGCCCACCGCCACCAACGCCGACAGGTGAAAGGGTTCCGTTGCTTCGGTGAACTCGTTGGCGATAAGCGACGCCATGGTTTGGGTTTGTCCGAATAGGGAGTGGGTGAAACGATCGGTGTTCCCGATAACCATCGTCACCGCGATGGTCTCGCCCAAAGCTCGGCCGGTCGCCAGCGTGGTCGCCCCCAAGATTCCCGCCCGCGCACTTGGCACCACCACGCGCCTCATTACCTGCCAGCGCGTCGCTCCCAGCGCAAAAGCGCCTTCGATCTCAACCTCGGGCACAGCTGCCAGAACGTCACGGGAGATGGCAACCATGGTGGGCATGACCATGATGGCCAGGATCACTCCGGCAAGGAGCAAGCCAACTCCAAGGTGAGAACCACCGAACGGTCCGTGGCCGCCGGTGATGTGAGCCAGGGCGGGCTCGATAATGGTCCGCACCCACGGAGCGACGACCAACAGTCCCCACAGGCCGTAGACCACGCTCGGCACGGCAGCGAGAAGCTCGACCGCTGTTCCCAGCGCCACCCGGAGGCGCTGGGGGATCCCGAAGGCGAGCGCCAAGGCGCACCCGAGTCCGATGGGGAAAGCGATCATCAAGGCGATCACCGTCGTCTCCATGGTGCCCACGAGAAAGACGAGCGCGCCGTAGTGGACGTGGACTGGGTCCCATTTCGTGCTCGTCAGGAAAGAAAAGCCAAAGTGAGCGAATGCCGGTCGTGCCTGGATGGCCAACGAGGTGACGAAGGCCACCAAGAGGATCACGAACAGTGCGGCCACAACGCCGAGCGCGCCCCGATACGCACCATCGGGCACAGAGAGGAGGCGTCGCATCCGTCCCGCGGTGCCCGGACGAGGCGGCAGTGTGGCCAGGCTGGTCACCTACGACGTCGTGAGGAGCTGCGTCTTGCCGTCAGGTCCGGTTACCTGGAGCAGAGTCGTGCGGGCCAGCTGCTGGATGTTGGCAGGAAGCGGCACATAGTCAAGCGTGGCCGCCTGCGACTGACCGGCATGGGTCAGCCAGTCGAAGACGTGCACCAAGGTTGACCCCACGGTTGCATTCTTTTGCAGCTCGTAAATCAGCGCCCAGCTGTAACCCGAGATCGGGTAGCTAGAGGCCCCGGCCTGGTTCACGATCGAGAAGTCCACGGCCGTGATATCCGGCTTCTGGGCGGCGTCTGCGGCCACCGAGGAAAGCGACGGGGAGACGAATGTGCCGGCAGCATTCTCGATCTTCGCGTACGTGAAATTGTTCTGCAGAGCGTAGGCAAGCTCCACGTAACCGATCGTGTACGGCGTGGTCTTGATGAAGCCGGCCACGCCCTCGTTACCCTTCTGGCCCACGCCAACGGGCCAGCTGACCGACTTTGCGTTACCTGGCCCCGATGCCCAGGCCGGGGACACTTCGCTGAGGTAATTCGTGAAGATGTAGGTGGTTCCACTGCCGTCCGAGCGGTAGACGGTCTGAATCGGGTTGCTGGGAAGCTTCACTCCGGGGTTCAGGCTCTTGATCGCAGAGTCGTTCCAATTTTTGATCGTGCCCAGGAAGATGTCCGACAGAACCTTGGGGGTCAGCTTGAGGCCCGATGCCACGCCAGGCACGTTGTAAGAGATCGTCACACCGCCGAGGGCGACGGGCACCTGCAGGACCTGGCCCCCCTTGGCCGCCGAGATGTCGAGCGGCGACATCGGGACGTCCGAGGCGCCGAAGTTGACCGTGTTGGCCTGGAACTGCTGGATCCCTCCACCACTTCCGATCGACGCGTAGTTGACCGTGACTCCGGAATTCTGCTGGTTGTACGTGTAGAACGCCTTCGTGAAGAAGGGTTGATCGAATGTCGAGCCCGCTCCGGTCAGTGTCCCCGCTGGTGCCTTCAGATCAGCCTGGGCGTATGGATCCGCCGGTGCCGTCGTGGCTGTCGAGGCTTTCGTGGTGCTCGTCGTCGAGGGCGTCGAGCTGCATGCGGCCAGGGCAATAGCAAAGACGACGGCCGTCAAGGCAAACGAGCGCGAGGTAAAATTGCGGTGTAGCTTCCACGGTGACGGGACGGCACTCAAGGGGATTGACCTCCATATTTTGGTTGATGGCGACTGGTCCAAGTCCGGTCCATTTGGGAAACGACCCATCTGCGACCCATCCCGGAGACCACTCACGTTGGGGATCTTTGACGCCGGTAAGCGCCTCCGCGCCTGTCTTGGCACTGCTCCTGGCCCTGGTCCGGGCCTACCGAGCCGGCTAGGGCCGTCATCAAGGCTGACGGTACCGGTGGAAGGTGAACAATCCGCGAACAAAGAGTATCCCGACAGTGATCGTTGAGTGAACTACGGGGGCGCGTGGCGCTGGCGGTGCGCCATGGCCTTGGCCGCCCCCCAGGCGATGGCCAGCTCGCCCAGGGCGGGGTCCAGCGCCTGCAGCGACGGCGGGGTGAGCCCGTACGGGTCGTCGGGGAACCGCTCGGACACGAAGGGGTCACGGGGAACGGGGGGCACCTGCGCCCGCCGCAGTACCTCGGTGGGGTAGGAGACCGCAGCCCGGATCACCGCCAGCGGGGTGGTGCGCTGGGTATCGACGTCGGCGGCCAGGAGTGCGCTGAGCTTTCCGGCCACCTCCTGACGGGCCCGTTCGGCCGCCTCCACGGCCTCGGCCAAGACCGAGTCGCGTCCCGGAGCCGACCGAGGCAGCCGTGTCTCGACAGCGCGCACCACCCATGCCGGCACCGCCGCGCTGACCTGCTGTGCCAGCGCCTCACCCAGTTCCGCCAACGTGTCGTCGGGATCGCGCTCGTCGACCACGACGCCCGTCAGCTCTCGACCAGGTCTCCGAGGAGGTCGACCCGCACCCCTTGGTCGCGTAGCCACGCGATGGCACCCTCGACCTTGGACGGCTCTCCTTCGAGCTCGCACACGATCCACCCCTCGTGCTCGGCCACGTTGGCCCTCCGGATGTTGGGCACGACATCGTGATCCCGCGCCAACGTCGCGATGAAGGGCTGTCGCACCAGGTCCTCGGGGAACGTGAGCTTCACCCGGACCTCGATCATGACGCTCCTGTCGCATCGCCGGAGTCGGCCGGCGTGTCGGGGGGGGCGCCCGTGAGCGCGAAATTGAGATTGCCGGAACGGAAGCCTTCGAGGTCGAGGGTCACGTAGCGGTACCCGGCGCCGCGTACCGCCGTCACCACCTCGTCGCGTCGTCGCACCGCGTCGAGCAGGTCGGCCCCTTCGAGCTCGATGCGCGCCAGGTCGCCGTAGTGCCGCACCCGCAGTTGCCGGAAGCCGAGGGCCCGGAGCGCCGACTCGGCGACAGACACGGTCGAAAGCGTCCCGAGCGTCACCGGCGTGCCGTAGGGGACCCGCGACGCCAGGCAGGCGGCGGCGGGCTTGTCCCAGGTGCGCAGGCCGAGGTGGCGCGACATGGCGCGCACGTCGTCTTTGGTGAGCCCGGCGGCAACCAGGGGGAAGCGGGCGCCTCGCTCCGATGCGGCGCGCTGGCCGGGACGATGGTCGCCGAGGTCGTCGAGGTTCACCCCCAGCAACACCACCGCGGACTCCGCCGCCGCCAACGGGATCAGCGCGCCGAGCAGGCTCGCCTTGCAGTGGTAACAGCGGTCGGTGTCGTTGGCCGCGTAGTGCGGGTCCTCGAGCTCGTCGGTCGACACGGTGCGCCAGCGCAGACCCCACTCCTGCGCCAGCGCCCGGCAATCGGCGAGCTCCTCGGGTGCCAGCGACGCGGAAACCGCCGTGACGCACAACACGTGCTCGGTCCCGAGCACGTCGGTCGCCACCCGGGCCACCAGCGCCGAGTCGGCACCGCCGCTGAATGCCACCACGGCCCGCCCCACGAGCGCGACGTGCGAGCGCAGCCGATCGAGCTTCTCGGCAACGAGCGAGCTCCCCGCGGGTCCCCCCGAGGACACCGTCGTCCCGGAAACCACTGTCGTCCCAGAAACCACTGTCGTCTCAGAGGACACGGTCGTCTCAGAGGACACGGTCGTCTCAGAGGACACGGTCGTCTCAGAGGACACGGTCGTCTCAGAGGACACGGTCGTCTCAGAGGACACGGTCGTCTCAGAGGACACTGTCGAGCACGTCCTCGATCGCACCGACCATGCCCGTCCAGAACGGGCCGAACTCGGCGTAGTGCGCGGAGGCCTCGTCGAAGCGCATCTCGTACACACAAGCCTTCAGGTCGTCGGGGTGCACGCCGAACAGGGTCACCCCCCACTCCCAGTCGTCGAGTCCCGTGGACCCCGTGATGAGCTGCACGATGCGGTCGCGAAAGGTCCGGCCCACCGCCCCGTGACCGAGCATCAGCGCCTTGCGCGCCTCATATTCCAACGCATACCAGTTGTGCCCGTCGCCGCGCCGTTTGGACATCGGGTAGAAGCAGAACGCCACCTTGTCGTGCGGGGGCAGCTTCGGGTACAGGCGGGCCTGCTTCATCTCGTCGGGGACGCCCTGGGCGTACTCCGACACCTCGGTGAGCGAGACATAGGAGCCTTTGAGCACGAGCCCCGCCCCGCACAGCGCGGACTGCAGAGCCCGCAGGCGCCACAGATCAGGGCCCAGCGCCATCACACCGACATCCGCCTTGTGGCCGAGCATGGCGACGGTCACCACCTGCTCGCCCTCGGCACGGGCGGTCTTGACCGCTTCGATCACCGACTCCCTGTCCACCGCCGGTCCCACGGCGAAGAACAGGTGCAGCACTCCCCACCCGACCGATGGGGTGAGCGCGTGCGGGGCGGGCCGGTCCGGAGTCGATACCACGACACCCAGTGTAGGAAACCACCAAGGGGCGCCCACTGGGCGCCCCTTGGCTCGACAATGCTTCCCCGACAGCGCCGGAAACGACGCTGCCCGGGTGCGGGCGGGACTTAGAAGTCGTCCATCCCGCCGCCCGGCATGGCCGAAGCACCTTCTTTTTCCGGCTTGTCCACGATGACCGCCTCGGTGGTGAGGAACAGGGCCGCGATCGAGGCCGCATTCTGCAGCGCCGAGCGGGTCACCTTGACGGCGTCGATGACACCGGCGGCGAACAGGTCCTGATACTCACCGGTCGCCGCGTTGAGGCCCTCGGCGGGCTTCTTCAGGTTTCGCACCTTCTCCACCACGACGCCACCCTCGAGACCCGCGTTCACGGCGATCTGCTTCAGGGGCTCCTCGACGGCCCGGGACACCATGCGGCACCCTGTGGCCTCGTCGCCCTCGAGCTTCTCGGCGCGGTCGAGGATCTGAGCCTGGGACCGGAGCAGGGCGACCCCACCGCCGGGCACCACGCCCTCCTCGATGGCCGCCTTGGTCGTCGACACGGCGTCCTCGATGCGGTGCTTCTTCTCCTTGAGCTCGACCTCGGTGGCGGCGCCGACCTTGATGACCGCCACACCACCCGACAGCTTGGCCAGGCGCTCCTGGAGCTTCTCGCGGTCGTAGTCGGAGTCGGTGTTCTCGATCTCGGCCTTGATCTGGTTGATCCGGCCCTTGATCTCGTTCTCGTCACCGGCACCTTCGACCATCGTGGTCTCGTCCTTGGTCACGACGATCTTGCGCGCACTGCCGAGCATGTCGAGCCCGACGTTCTCGAGCTTGAGGCCGACCTCTTCGGTGATCACCTGGCCGCCGGTGAGGATGGCCATGTCCTGGAGCATCGCCTTGCGACGCTCGCCGAAGCCCGGCGCCTTCACGGCCACGGACTTGAACGTGCCCCGGATCTTGTTGACCACGAGCGTGGCCAGCGCCTCGCCGTCGACGTCCTCGGCGACGATCACGAGCGGCTTGCCCGTCTGCATCACCTTTTCGAGGACCGGCAGCAGGTCACGCACGGCCGAGATCTTGCTGGCCACGAAGAGCAGGTACGGGTCCTCGAGGACCCCCTCCATGCGTTCGGGGTCGGTGACGAAGTACGGCGAGATGTAGCCCTTGTCGAAGCGCATGCCCTCGACCAGGTCCATCTCCATCCCGAAGGTCTGAGACTCCTCGACGGTGATGACGCCGTCCTTGCCCACCTTGTCGATGGCCTCGGCGATCATCTCGCCGATCTCGACGTCGGCGGCCGAGATGGCCGCCACCTGGGCGATCTGCGCCTTGGACTCGGTCTCTTTGGCCTGACTCTTGAGCGACTCGACGGCGGCTTCGACGGCGGCTTCGATGCCCCGCTTCAGCGACATCGGGTTGGCCCCGGCCGCCACGTTGCGCAGGCCCTCGTGGACCATGGCCCAGGCGAGGACGGTGGCGGTGGTGGTGCCGTCCCCGGCGACGTCGTCGGTCTTCTTGGCGACTTCCTTCACCAGTTCGGCACCGACCTTCTCCCACGGGTCCTCGAGGTCGATCTCCTTGGCGATGGAGACACCGTCGTTGGTGATCGTCGGTGCCCCCCACTTCTTCTCGAGTACGACGTTGCGGCCCTTGGGGCCGAGGGTGACGCGTACGGCGTCGGCGAGCTTGTTCATGCCGTTCTCGAGGGCCCGGCGGGCCTCCTCGTCGAAGGCGATCAGCTTGGGCATGGCGTGGTTTCCTCCGTGGGTTTCTCTACCGGTGTCGTCGGCGGGGCCGGGGAGCGCCGCTCCCGACGAGCGCCCCGGGCGACATTTAGCACTCTAGCGCTTCGAGTGCTAAGAGCAAACCACGTGGCGGGCAGCGCCGCAACCGCCGTTCCGGCGGAGACGGCCCGGACCCCCGGGGACGCCGGGGGTGGGTACCGAGGCGCCGGGGGGGGTCCGACGTGCCGGGGAGGAGGGTGGCCCTCGCTAGGGGATCTCAGCCCCCCGCCACGGCGGGGACGATGGACAGGGTCTGGCCGTCGGCGACGAGCGTGTCGAGACCGTCGAGGAAGCGCACGTCCTCATCGGCGAGGAACACGTTCACGAACCGCCGCAGGGACCCGCTCTCGTCGAAGAGCCGGTCACCGAACCCGGGGTGGGCGCCATCGAGGCCCTTGAGCACCTCACCCACGGTGGAACCCTCCACCGTCACCTGGGCCTCACCTCCGGTCAGCGTCCGCAGCTGGGCGGGGACCCGCACGGTGACACTCATGACCGTCCTCCTGGTGCTGGGCCGCCCGATGCCGGGCCGCCAGATGCGGGGCCGCCCGCCACCGTGCCACCGGGCGTCGGTCCCCCCTGCACCGTGGCGTCGATGGCGACGGCCTCGTGGAACGCCTCGAGCGTGGGGGCGATGGTGGCGGTGGGGCCGGCCGTGTCGACGAGAGCCTCCACGGTCTTGAGACCGTGTCCGGTCACGTAGGCGACCACCCGCTCGTCGCGCCGCACGACACCGGCGGCGGCCAGCTTGGCCAGCGTGGCGATGGTGACGCCACCCGCCGTCTCGGCGAAGATCCCTTCGGTGCGCGCCAGCAGGCGGATGCCGTCGAGGATCTCGTCGTCGGTGACGGCCGCGAACGCCCCCCCGCTCCTGCGTACCGTCTCGAGCGCGTACCATCCGTCGGCGGGGTTGCCGATGGCGAGGGACTTGGCGATGGTGTGCGGCTTGACGGGCCGGATGGCGTCGGTGCCCTCGGCGAACGCCGTCGCCACGGGCGAGCACCCGACCGCCTGAGCCCCCGACACCCGGACGTGCGGCTCCTCGTCGAGCAGGCCTACGGCGTGGAGCTCGGCGAATCCCTTGGCGATCTTGGTGAGCTGGCTGCCCGAGCCCACGGGCACGATCACGTGGTCCGGAGCCTCCCAGCCGAGTTGCTCGGCGACCTCGAAGGCGAGGGTCTTGGACCCTTCGGCGTAGTACGTCCGGACGTTCACGTTCACGAACGCCCACGACGGGAGCTCGCTCGTGAGCTCGGCGCACAGCCGGTTGACGTCGTCGTAGGTGCCCTCCACCGCCACCACGTGGCCGCCGTAAACGGCCGTGGTCACGATCTTGGCCACCTCGAGGTCACGCGGGATGAACACCACCGACACCATGCCGGCGCGCGCCGCGTGAGCGGCCACGGAGTTCGCCAGGTTGCCCGTCGAGGCGCACGCCGCGACCTTGAATCCCAGCTGGCGCGCCTTGGTGAGCGCCACCGACACGACGCGATCCTTGAACGAGCCCGTCGGGTTGGCGGTGTCGTTCTTGACCCACAGCTCCCCGAGCCCGAGCTCAGCCGCCAGGCGGTCGGCACGGACGAGCGGGGTCCACCCCGTGCCGAGGTCGATCGGTTCGGGGTCCGACACCGGCAGCAACGGCGCATAGCGCCAGATGGTGTGGGGCCCGGCCGCGATCTGCTGGCGCGTGACCGAGCTCCGGAGGGCCTCGTAGTCGTAGGCGACCTCGAGGGGGCCGAAACAGTAGTCACAGACGTGCAACGCCTCAGCCGGATAGGGCCGCGCACATTCCCGGCAACGAAGCCCGGTGACAAAATCCACAACGCACCTCCGCATCGATCGGGCATTGGCACCTGGCGCCCGTCGGAATGACGGTGTCGCTGGTTGCCGCGGCGTCGCAGGGCCCGTCCCTCAGCCGCTCTGGATGATCCCTCCATGGTGGACGAAGCCGACCACCCGCGTCAATGGAGGGGGGGTGGGGGCATGCCCGGCCCCAGGATGAGGGATGATCACCAGGTGGATTTCCGACCCGGCCAGGCACGCCCCGCTGCCCTGCGCAGCTTCCACCACGGTGACTTCGAGGTCACCGCCCTGGTCGCGGCGCGCGCCGAGCGACGGGTGGCGGTGTGCCTCCCGGCCCGGAACGAGGCCCGCACCCTGGGACCGATCGTGGCGAGCGTCCGGGAGAGGCTCACCACCGTCGGGGGTGCCCACCTCGTGGACGACATCGTCGTGGTCGACGACGGCTCGGACGACGACACCGCGGCCGTGGCGAGGCGGGCCGGCGCTCGGGTCGTGGCCGCCTCGACCGTCGGCGGCGGCAAGGGCCAGGCCATGGCCCTGGCCCTCGAGGAGACCGACGCCGAGCTCCTCGTCTTCCTCGACGCCGACGTCGAGAACTTCGCCCCCCACTACGTGACGGGCCTGTTGGGCCCCCTGCTCGTCGAACCCGGCCCCGGACAACCCGACGTGGCGCTCGTGAAGGGGTTCTACGAGCGCCCCCTGCACGGGGAGAAGGGGGCGGGGGGCCGGGTGACCGAGCTCGTGGCCCGCCCTGTCATCGACCTCCTGTTCCCCGCGCTCTCCGCCGTGTGCCAGCCTCTGGCGGGGGAGACGGCGGCACCCCGGACCGTCCTCGAGAAGACCGGCCTGGCCCCCGGCTACGGCGTGGAGCTGGCCCTGCTCATCGACGTCGCCGAACAGTTCGGCGTGGAGCAGGTGGCCCAGGTCGACCTGGGCGTGCGCATCCACCGCAACCGGCCCCTCACCGAGCTCCGCCCCCAAGCGCTCGACGTCCTGGGGGCGGCATTGCGACGAGCCGGCGTCATCCCGCCCGGCCCGATCGCGCCTTAGCCCGGGGCGCCGATCCCCGCCGGCGACGGGTCGCGGCCGCCGCTGTTTGCCACCACCGGGTCCGCACCGGTGAGATCCGGAAGGCGCCGGGGCGCGGTGAGGACGACACCGCGTCGGGTCGGCGCCACCGACGCGGTGTCGAGCCCGGACCCGACCGTGTCGGCGCGGCGCCGGGGAAGCGCCAAGGCCACGATGGCGCCCAGGCCCACGACAGCCACGCCCACCCACACGGCAGGACGGAGCCCGGCCACGTAGGCGGCGCCGCTCGTGTAGCCACCCCGGGCCGAGAACACCGCACCCAACACGGCGATCCCGAGGACGCCGCCCACCTCTCGGAACGCGCTGTTGGCGCCCGATGCCACCCCTTCTTGTTCGGGGCGGACCGACGAGAGGACGACCGAAGCCAGCGGGACGAAGAACAGGGCCATGCCGACGCCCGACACCACGAAAGGCAGCCACACGCTGGAGTAGCTCACCGTCGGTGTGATCTCGAGGGCGAGCCAGGCCAGCCCGACCGCTTGGAGCACGAGCCCCGCGCTCAACACGGGTCTGCCTCCGAATCGCTGGGCCAAGGCGGCCGCCACCGGCGCCACCAGCATGGGCATGCCCGTCCATGGCAGGACCCGGAGACCTGCCCCCAAGGGGGAGTAGTGCTGCACGACCTGGAGGAACTGCGACAGGAAGAAGATGGACCCGAACATGCCGAAGCTCATGAACAGCGCCACCGCGTTCACCGCCGAGAACGAGCGGCTCCGGAACAGCCGCAAGGGCAACATGGGGTGGGTGCTGCGCTGCTCCCACACCACGAACCCGGCCAGTCCGATCACCCCGGCCGCGAACGACGCCAGGACACCGGTGCTCGTCCAGCCGTGTCCATTAGCCCGGACCAACGCCAGGACAATGCCCAGCAATCCCACGCTGGCGAGGACCACGCCGCCGAGGTCGAGGGGCTGGCGCGGACCCCGGGACTCGACCAACCGCCATCGGGCCAGCCCGGCCAGCACCACCCCGACCGGCACGTTGATCCAGAAGATGGACTGCCATGACCACCCACTGGTCACCGCGCCCCCGACGAGCGGGCCCGCCGCGACGGCGACGCCGCCGATGGCGCCCCACACACCAAGCGCCTGGTTCCGCCGCTCGGGTGACACCGCCGCCGACAGCAGCGTCAGGGAGAGCGGCATGATCAGCGCGCCCCCGGCGCCCTGCACGGCGCGGGCGGTGACCAACCACCCCACCGAGGGCGACAGGGCCGCTGCCGCCGACGCCGTCGTGAACACGACCAGGCCCACGAGGAACATCCGACGTCGGCCGAAACGATCGCCGAGCGCGGCCCCGGTGAGCAACAGCACGGCGAAGGTGAGCGTGTAGGCGTTCACCGTCCACTCCAAGCCGGCCAGGCCGGCGTGGAGGTGGTGACGGATGACGGGGAGGGCCGTCGTCACCACCAGGTTGTCGAGGGTCGCCATGAACAGGGCAAACGAGGTGATGACCACGGCCCAGGCCGCACCGTGACGCCCTCGGGTCGAGGTAGCTAGTGATTGCTTACTACTTTGGACCGACATGGAGGTCTCCTTTCGGGGATCGGGGTCACGACGCCGAAGCGTCAGGGGTGGGTCGAGCCGGGTGCGAAGAACTGTTCGGGGTCGGGCTGACAGGCCCGGGCCCAGGACTCGTCCAGGGCGCCGGCGTCGACGGCGGCCATGACGTTGAGGAGCATCCCCTGGGCGAAGAAGGCCCGCAGGTCCTCGTCCCCGAGCCCCGTCAACTCGCCTACCACCATCCACAGATGGCGCAGCCCCTCGCGCGCCGCCCTGCGGATCTCCTCGTCCTCGGAAGCCGCGAAGGCGTGCAGCTGCACCAGGAGCAGGTCACGCTCCCCCAGGAGCACCTGGTAGGCCTGGCCCATCGCCGCCATCGCGTCGATACCCGACATGCCCTCGGCGGCGTCGCGGAAGGCCGCCTCGATACGGGCGTGCATGAGCCCCATGGTGGCGATGAACAGCTCTCGCTTCGTCCCGAACAGCCGGAACAGATAGGGCTGGGAGATCTCGGCCCGCACGGCAATGGCATCGGTCGAGGTCCCGGCGTACCCGCCCTTGGCGAACTCGGCCATGGCTGCCCGCAGGACCGAGGTGCGGCGCTCGTCGGCGGTCTGGCGCACCGTTCCGGCACTTCGTGAGGTAGCCATCATGGTGGTGAAGTTAGTGGTTACTCACTCACATGTCAAGGGGTCGCCCGTCTCCCCGTCCGAAGAGCTCGGCCACGGCATCGGCGACGACCTCCTCCGCACAGCCGGCGGGATCGCTCCGGGCGCGGGCTTCGCCGAAGTGGTCGCTCAGGCTGCGGACCACCACCTCGGCACCGCCCCCGGAAACAGCGTCCTCGATCCCACCGGGCCCGACCGTCCCCGCCACCACGAGCACGGGCACACCGGCGCGGCGTGCCAGGGCGACGACCCCGCCCACCACCTTCCCCGACCACGACGAGGCGTCGAGGCGTCCTTCGCCCGTCACCACCACGTCGACGCCCGCCATGCGGTCCGCGAGCCCGACCGCGCCGGCCACGATCCCGAAGCCCGGCACGAGCTGGGCTCCCAGTGTGGCCAGCCCGCCGGCGAGGCCTCCGGCCGCCCCCGACCCGGGGATGTCGGCCACGGCCACGCCGTAGCGGGCCCGGTAGTCGACGGCCAGCGTGGCCAGGCGGGCGCGCAGTTCGACGACCTGGGCGGGCGTGGCTCCCTTCTGGGGCCCGAACTGTTCGGCGGCCTGGACGAAACGGGTGTCCACATCGCACGCCACCACCACCTCGATGCCGTCGAGACCCCCGCCCTCCTCGATGGCGTCGAGCGCCCCCCGGCCGCCGTCGGTGGTCGCCGACCCGCCCACGCCGACGAGGACCCGCCTCGCCCCCGCCTTCGCCGCCGCCATCAGGAGCTCACCGGTCCCCCGGGTGTCGGCCCGTAGCGGATCGTTGCCCTCGGCCCCGCCGGCGAGGGGAAGGCCCGACGCCGCCGCCGATTCCACCACGGCCACGCCGTCGGCCATCCACCACCGGGCCTCGACGGGCTCACCGAGCGGTCCGGTGACGGTGGTCGCGTACCAGGCCCCCGAGGGCGAACCACCGGTCCGGGCCGGTCCGGCGGCGAGGACGTCGGCGAAACCCTCGCCACCGTCGGAGAGGGGACACACGTCACCGTCCCATCCGGCGCGCCGGGCCCCGGCCGCCATGGCCAGGGCGAGGGCGGGGGCGGTGGCCGTTCCCTTGAAGGCGTCAGGGGCGAGAAGGGCGCGGGGCACAGAAGCGGGGACCGTAGCGGGCACGGTCTCGTCGGGCACGGTCTCGTCGGGCACGGTGTCGTCGGGCACGGTGTCCATCGTGGCCGGTCGGGGGTTAGCCGCGCAGGTGCGGGGTAGGGTCGTGCGCGTATGAGATGGTGCGCGTGGGCGTGAAGGCGGACCTGGTCATCGCCTCGAACCGAGGCCCGATGTCGTTCGCGCTGGACCAAGAGGGCCGACCCGTGCCGGCCGGGTCAGCGGGAGGGCTCGCCGCCGCGCTCCACCCTCAGCTCGAGGGCAGCGGGGCCACCTGGGTGGCGTGCGCCATGTCGGAAGCCGACCGCATGGCCACCGCCGAAGGGCTCATGACCGAGCGAGGGTTGCACCTGCTCACGGTGCAGCCCGATCGGGACACCTACCGCATGGCCTACGACGTGGTGTCGAACTCCACCTTGTGGTTCTTGCACCACCATCTCTTCGATCTGGCCCGCCGGCCGCGCTTCGACCACCACTTCGCCCGGGCGTGGGAGGCATATCGCGAGTTCAACGAACTGTTCGCGCAGGTCGTCGACGCCGCCGCGGCCGAAGGTGCGACCGTGCTCGTGCAGGACTACCACCTGAGCCTCCTCCCCGGGGTGCTGGCCGAGAAGCGGCCCGACCTCCACACCGTCCACTTCACCCACACCCCCTTCGCCAGCCCCGACACCCTGCGCGTGCTGCCCACGCCGGTAGCCCGGGAGCTTCTCGAGGGCATGGCGGGCGCGGCTGCATGCGGATTCCACACCGTGCGCTGGGAGGACAGCTTCCGCGGTTGCTGCCAGGACATGGGCGTCGACATGCACCGCACGTTCGTGTCCCCGCTCACCCCGGACTCCGACCACCTGATCGAACGGGCCGCGTCCCAAGAGTGCATGGCCGCCGGCGAGCGGCTCGAGGAGCTGCTCCGGGGCAGGCGCATGGTGCTGCGCGTCGACAGGATCGAGCCGGCCAAGAACCTGTTGCGGGGATTCTGGGCGTTCGACGAGATGCTGCGGATGCGTCCCGAGCTCCGGGGTGAGGTCGTGCTCTTGGCCCTGGCCTACGCGTCACGCTCGACGCTGCCGGAGTACCTCGCCTACGGAGCCGAGGTCGAGCAGGCGGCCCGGCGGGTCAACGACACCTGGGGCACCGACGACTGGGCTCCCATCATTCTCGACGTCGCCGACGACCCGGGGCGGTCGATCGCGGCCCTCATGCGCTACGACGTCCTCCTCGTGAACCCTTTGCGCGACGGGCTCAACCTCGTCGCCAAGGAAGGGCCCATCGTCAACACCACCGACGGGGTCCTGGCGCTGTCGCGCGAGGCCGGTGCGTTCGCCGAGTTGCATCCCGAAGCCCTCGAGATCAACCCCTTCGACGTGAGCGGGACGGCGGGGGTGCTTCTCCAGGCGCTCGACATGACACCTCCGGAACGGGCCCGTCGGGCCCGGGCGCTGCGCGCCCTCGTCTCGGCGCGACGGCCCGGGGACTGGCTCGCCGACCAGCTGGCCGCCGTGATCCCGGGCTGAGCTGCGCCGGGGAGGGCGCGGCGCAGCGTCGTCGGCGGCGGCCCCGCTCACCCCCGGGCGCGGATGGCCAGCGCCCGGAAGAGATCGAGGGCTTCGCCCGGCCCGCGCACCACGACGTCGGCGGCGCCCACCAGCTCCGGTGGCGTCTCCTCGTCGGTGACCGCGATGCGCACCGTGCGCATCCCGCTCGGCGCCAGGCGATCGAGCGCGGCGAACGCGGCGAGGTCTCCGGCGTCGTCGCCGGCGAAGCACGCCGCCGCACTCCCGCGCGCCAGCTCCTCGACCACCGACCCCTTGTCGATTCCGACCGGAGGCCGGAACTCGATCGCCATCCGACCCGGCTGCAACATGAGCCCCGTCCGCCGGGACCAGTCGCGGGCGAATTCCCACGCCCGCTCGCCGGATTCGGGCGCCTGACGCCAGTGCACCGTGACCGAGATCTCCTTGTCCTCGATTCCCACCGCGTCGCCGGCGAAGGCGGACCTCGCCGCCGCTACCACGTCGGCGACACGGCCCCGCCACGATTCGGCGACAGGGGCGCGATGCACGGTGCCGTCCTCGATCCACTCAAGCCCGTAGGCGCCGAACAGCCGCACCGCCGGGCCCGCCGCGGCCAGGCGCTGGGCCAGGAACGACACCGGTCGGCCCGACACCACGGCCACGAGCGCGAAGCGCTGTGCCAGGGCGCCGAGCACCCCGGGAGCCTCGGGGAGGGGATAGGCGACGGTGGGGTCCGAGACGATCGGCGCCAGCGTCCCGTCGAAATCGCTCAACACGGCGCTGGCACCGGGATCCTCGAGGAGAGCCGCCAGGGGTCCTAGTGCGTCGCCATCGCGATCGTCGTCGCCATCGATATCGTCGCGATCGCCGACGTCACCCGTGTCCGGTTCCCCGGTCGAGGCGTTCTCGGTCATGGGCGCGTCGCGCCCGTCAGCCGACCGGTGCGCTCGTCGAGGATGTGGACCCGGGCGCCAACCGGGCGAGATCGGGACCGGCCACCACGACGACGTTGGCTCCGGCCGTGCTGTGCACGGGGGGGACCGCCGTCGTGGGCTGGACGGTGCTGGCCGGCAACCCCAGGGCGTTGGTGACCGAGGTGGCCGCGCTCGAGGGACCCGACACGGCGTAGACCTGGGTCCCGGTCACCTTCGTGGTCGCATTCGTGGCGGGCAGGATGAGGAAACCCCGGGAGTGGAGGTAGGTGCTCGTACCGCCGGCGAGACCGGTGATGGTCGTGCCGTTCACCACGAGGACGTGGATCGATGACGCCCCCGGCACGATGGTCGCCTGGGTGGTGGTCGTCGAGCGGGGTCTCGTCGTCGTCGTCGAGGGCGAGGTCGTCGTCGGCGTGGACTGGCTGGCCGCGGTCACGTCGAGCGGGGCGCGGGTGCCCGACGGCATGAGCAGCGCGCCGAGGACGACCCCCACCACCAAGACGGCGCCACCTCGGAGAAACCCCGAGGTGGCCCCGAACCCCGAGGGATCGCGCTCGGTCCCGCCGTTGTAGCCCCCGCCGGGGGCGGCAGGTCCGGCGGGGTCGTCGTAACGGTCGCTCATCGCCGGGGGTGATGCGGGGCGGCGGTGGTCTCGAACCGGCTCCGGCGTTGGTCGAGCCGGCGGCGGCGCAAGCGTCGAACGACGAGTGGTGCGTGCTCGAGGGCTTCACTCGTTTCGACGAGCTCGGAGAGCCGGCGGTAGTACCCGGTGGGTGACATGCCGAGGCGGTGGCGGATTCCCGATGCCTTGGCTTCGGGCCGGGTCCACCATGATTCCTCGAAGTCGAGGATCTGGCGGTCCTGATCTGTCAATCCCATCGCGGGGTCAAGCCTGCCAATGCACCGCGCGCGAAGCAAGGATCCTCGATCTGGTGCTCCGTCGTGCCCGGGCGGGCACAGCACCGGCGGTAGCGTGGCGTGCACGCCGGTGTGGCGCAGCTGGAAGCGCAGACGATTTGTAATCGTCAGGTCGTGGGTTCGAGTCCCACCACCGGCTCGGACACATCGACCCCGCATCTGCCGACGTCGGCGCGTACGGGCACACACCGCGCAGCCCCCAACGGTCGTCATCGGCTCGCCGCCAACCGGTCGAGCTGTTCACGCAGGCGTTGCGCGGTGTGGGGCGCCCCCCACTCGCCGATGGCGTCGGCGTCGACGGCGGCATCACTGCGCATACGCTCGAAGGCGGGCCGGCGGAGTTGTTGCTTGGCCAGTCGGTAGGCGAGCGGTGTCAGCGTGGCGAGATCGGTGGCGACGGTCATGGCGCGCTCGAGCAGCTTGTCGCCGGGCAGCACCTCGTGGACCACGCCCAGCGCGTCCGCCTCGTGCGCGTCGAGCAGTCGGGCCGTGAACACGAGGTCTTCGGTGTGCGACCCACAGGCGTGGCGCAGGACCTCGAGCGCGGCGACGGGGAACGGCACGCCCACCGCCAGCTCAGTGGCGCCGATGCGGGCGTGCTCCGCCATGAGCCGCCGATCGCACGCACACGCCAGGATGCAGCCTCCGGCCACAGCGGCGCCGTTGACGGCAGCCACCGTCGGCTTGGGAAAGCCGAACAACGCCTCGAGGCCGACGCGCAACGCCTCGACGAGGCGCCCGGCGTAGGGAGGTTCGGAGTCGATGACCATGCGCAGGTCGACCCCGGCCGAGAAGACGCGGCCCGACCCGGTAAGGATGACGGCACGGACCTCGGGGTCGTGTTCGAGGTCCTCGAGGGCAGCGCCGAGGTCTTCGAGCAACTCGACGTCGATGGCGTTGACCTTCCCCCGCGTGAGCTCGATGGTCGCCACCGGCCCGCTGCGTGTGACACCCAGAACGGTGTCGGGCATCCTCGGTCTCCTCCGTCGCTCGAAGCAGATGATCGCGCAGGAGCGCTACCCACCCTCACCCCGGGGGTTCGCGTCGCGTCGCCTCGCCAGCTCGAAGCACGCCACGGCGCCGGCCGACGCCACGTTCAGGCTGCCCAGGGCACCGAATTGCGGAATGGCCGCCAGCGCCGAGCATCGCCGACGGGTCAGCGACGCCAGGCCGCGGCCCTCGGCCCCCATGACCAAGGCCACCCCGGCGGAGGCCTCGAGGGGAAGGTCGAACAGCGAGACCGGCGCGTCGGCGTCGAGGCCCACGCACGTCACGCCCCACCCGTCGAGCTGACGCAGCGCGTTGGGGACGCCGGGCACCACCGCGATGTCGAGGTGTTCGACGGCACCAGCCGCCACCTTGGCGACCGTCGGCGTGACGTGCACCGCCCGATGACGGGGCAGCACGACACCGGTCACGCCTGCGCACTCGGCGCTGCGCAGCAGAGCACCCACGTTGTGGGGATCGGTGACGCCGTCGAGGACGACGAGGAACGGCGCCACTCCCCCTCGAACCCGGCACAGCAGTTCGAGCTCCACCTCCTCGAGGGGCCGGGCGTGGGCGAGCACGCCCTGGGGGGCATCGGTGTGCGCCGCCCTCTCGAGCTTGGCCCGCGGCACGAGCACGAGCCGCACCCGACGACGGGTGGCCAGTCGTTCGATGTCGTCGATCTGCGGGGACGGGTCGAGATCCTCTGCGATCCAAACCTCTCGCACGGCGCGGCGACCCGCACTGAGCAACTCTCGTACCGCCTGGCGACCCTCGACCTGCTCGCCACCCAGTCCGTGCCCGCCCGGTCGACGGCTGTCGCCACGACCGGCCCCGCCTTCCCGGGCCCGCCCCGACGTCGCGCCGCGGCCCGACGTCGCGCTGCGGCCCGCGCCGCGGCCCGACGCCGCTCCGCGTCCGGGCGTGCCGCCTCGCCCGCTGGGATTGTTCCCGGCCGGCGCCGGACCGCGTCGCCGGCGCGGTGGTCCGCTCACGCCCGCGCGGTGAGCAGGACGACGGCCAGGCAGGCGATGCCCTCGACCCGGCCGATCGCACCGAGGCCCTCGGCCCGCTTGGCTTTCACGCTCACGGGCGCACCGAGCAGGGCCTGGAGCCGGCTCGCCATGTCGTCGGTGTACTCGGCGAGGCGGGGACGCTCACACACGACGGTGCAGTCCGCGTTCACGAGGCCCAGACCCTGGGCACCCACCATCGTCGACACCTGGTGCAGGAGCTCCATGGAATCGGCGCCGGCCCACAAGGGGTCGCTAGCCGGGAAGTGGCGCCCGAGGTCCCCCAGTCCGGCCGCACCGAGCAGGGCCTCTGCCACGGCATGGGCCACGACGTCGGCGTCGCTGTGGCCGGCGAGCCCGGCCGCGCCGGGGACGGTCACGCCCCCGAGGACCAATGGTCGGCCCGGGTCCCCCGAGAAACGGTGCACGTCGAACCCCTGCCCGATGCGCAACCCGACCGGTACCACGGCGTCGTCGGTCATGCCATCGCCAGCGCCTGCGCGACTTCGAGGTCGGCAGCCGTCGTCACCTTGATGTTCCTCGGTTCTCCGGGCACGACGCGCACGGTAGCGCCCATGGACTCCACCAAGCCCGCATCGTCGGTGGCATCGGACCCCGTGCCGTGCGCCCGGCGCAGCACATCAGCGCGGAAGGCCTGAGGCGTCTGCACCGCCACGAGCCCGTCGCGCGCCACGGTGTCGACCACGGCGCCGTCCTCGACGCGTTTCAACGTGTCGGCGACGGCGATCCCCGGAATCGCCGCGTCGGCTCCGCCCGTCACGGCGTCGACCACGGCCCGGAACAGAGCCGGCGACGCCAGAGGACGCGCCCCGTCGTGCACGACGATCACCTCGGCCGAGTCGGGCACCGCCGCCAACCCAGCGCGTACCGATGCCGCTCGGGAGTCACCCCCGGCCACCGCGACGTCGGCCCCCGCCGTCACGTCGCGCCGCGAGCCGTCGCCAGTGATATCCCCGGCGGGGACGACGACGACGACACCGTCGGCCACGGATCGCGACGCATCGACGGCCCACTGCACCATGGTGCGGCCCCCGAGTTGCGCGAATTGCTTCGCCGCCCCGAACCGTTCCCCGCTGCCGGCCGCCACCACGACCACCCACACCGACACGGGCTCACCTCCCGTTCGGGGGCCGCGCCCCGCCAGAGCGGTGCGGGCCCACCCGGCTCAGGGAAGCGCCTCGTCCAGGCGCTTCTCGGCGGCGGCTTCGTCGACGTCGAGGGCGAAGGTGAGCTCCGACACGAGGATCTGGCGGGCCCGGCTGAGCATGCGCTTCTCACCCGCCGACAGGCCCTTGTCCTTGTCGCGAATGGAGAGGTTCCGCACCACCTCGGCCACCTGGTAGATGTCGCCCGAACGCAGTTTCTCCGAGTGGTTCTTGTAGCGGCGCGACCAGTTGGTCGGCATGCGCGCCTCCTTCTTGCGAAGGACGGCGAATACCTCCTCGACCTCTTCGTCGTTGATGACTTCGCGAAGTCCCACACCCTCGGTGTTGTCGGCGGGGACCATCAACGTCAGGTCGCCGTAGGCGAGGCGCAGGACGAGATACTCCTTCTTCTCGCCGAACGCCTCTTTGACCTCGCGCCGCTCAACGATCGCCGCCCCGTGATGGGGGTAGACCACCTTGTCACCGATGTCGAACACGTACCTCTCCTGGGATGGCGCGCCGGCCACACGCTCAGGGGCGGGGGGCGGACATTCCATTCTACCCGAGCGGCCCTCGGGCCCCCACCCCGACCCGCGGCCGCTGCCCTGAGCAGGCCTCAGTTGTAGCGGTCGAGGATGCTCGCTTCGGCCAGACGGGCCAGGCCCTCTTTCACCGACCGGGCCCGGGCTTCACCCACGCCGTCGACCTCCTCGAGATCGGCCACCGACGTCCGCATGATCCGCTGCAGCCCGGCGAAGTGCTCGACGATCCTGTCCACGAGCGCTTCGGGGAATCGCGGCAGTCGGTGCAGGAGCCGATAGCCGCGAGGTTCGACCGGCGCGTCGGGATCGGTGGGCGCGGCGCCGAGCCCGAGAACCCCCGACACGCGGCGCACGTCGAGAAGGTCATCGGTGGACAGGGCGGCCAGCGCGGCCAGGGCGTGATCGGTCTGCTCGTTGGTGACACCGCGTGGACCGCCGAGGCCGTCGTGGGCCGCCGTGGCGGCACGTCCCGAGCCAGTGCCGGCAATCCGGGCCCCGTCGCGCCCGGGGCCGTCGTCGGCAGGGTGCAGGTAGTCGCGCATGACGAGCCGGCGCACGGGGTCGATGCCGTCGAGCACCTCCTCGAGCTGGAGACGGAGCAGGCGTCCGTCCTCGCCGAGCTCAACGAGGTCGACCTGGACGTCATCGGCGATGCGGTCGAGCAGTTCGGCGGGTTGGATCACCGCCACCACGTCGCGCACGGTGACGGTGTCGGCGATCTCGAGCGCGGACAGGGCGGACAGGGTCGTGTCGAAACGCTGACGGAAACGCCGCGTGGTCTGCAGGGCCTGGCGCACCCGCTCGTGCAGCCGACGCTCGTCCTGCAGGACGTGGCGCGTGTCGTGGCGGTAGACGGTGACGAGGCCCATCGCCGCGGACACCGACACCACCGGCACGTCGATGGACCGGGCCACACGCTCGGCGGTGCGGTGCCGGGTCCCGGTCTCGATGGTGGGGATGGCGGCATGGGGCATCAGATGCACGTTGGCCCGGGCGATGCGATCGGCGTCGGCGGCGAGGATGACCGCCCCGTCCATCTTGGCCAGCTCCGACAGGCGCTGGGGGCTGAACTCGGCGTCGAGGAGGAACCCGCCGGTGCAGATCGACAGCACCTCGGGCCCGTCACCCACGACGAGCAAGAGCCCACGATTGGCCTGCAGGACGCGCTCGATGCCGTCGCGCAACGGTTGACCTGGCGCAACGAGAGCCAGGGCGTCGGCCATGGCCGAGCTCGGTCGCACCACCACGTCCGCATGGTACCCGGCGTCCTGCGCCGCTACTCCCCGGCGCGGTCGGTCGTGCCTGGGTATGTCGGTGCGTCAGGGTCGGCGCCGGTGCGCCACGCTCACGGAGCGGGCTACGACCCCGTCCCCAGCGCGACGGCCTGAGCCAGCGACCGCACGTGCAGGACCTCCATGCCCCGGGGCCCGTCGGGGCATGATTCGGGCACGAGCGCGTGCCGAAACCCGACGCCGCGAGACGCCTCGGCCAGTCGCCGGGGGGCGTGGGGTACCTGCCGGATCTCACCACCCAGGCCCACCTCGCCGAACACCACCAGATCGGGAAGGGCGCGGTCGGTGACCGCCGAGGCGAGCGCCAGGGCCAGCGCCAGGTCGGCGGCGGGCTCGAGCACCCGGATCCCGCCCACGGCCGAGGCGAAGACGTCGGTGCGCACCATCGGCACCCCGGCGCGTTGCTCGAGCACGGCGAGCAGCAGGGCCAGCCGTCTCCCGTCCACACCTTGGGCCGAGCGCCGGCTCGGGGTCTCGGGTGCGGTCCTCGACGTGAGCGCCTGCACCTCGACCAACAGGGCCCGCTGGCCCTGCATGGCGGGGAGGATGGCACTCCCCGGGGCACCGGGCCGACGGTCACCGAGCAGCAACTGATAGGGGTCGGTGACCGCAGCCAGGCCGGTGTCGTTCATCTCGAAGAGCCCGAGCTCGCCGGTGGGACCGAATCGGTGCTTCGTGGCGCGCACCGTGCGCAGGGCGTGGTGCCGGTCTCCCTCGACACCGAGAACGGTGTCGACCAGGTGCTCCAGCGTGCGGGGGCCCGCCAGCGCCCCCTCCTTGGTGACGTGGCCCACGAGCACGAAGGGGATCCGGTACGCCTTGGCGAGATGGACGACGAGGTCGGTGCAGGCTCGAACCTGGCCCAGGCTGCCCGGGGTGCCCGGAGCCGAAGGGTCGGAGACGGCCTGGATCGAGTCCACCACGACGAGCGCCGGCGCCGTGTCGTCCAACGCGGTCGGAAGGGCGGACAGATCCGTGGTGGCCAGGAGCATGAGCCCGGGGGGGAGGGGTCCCAGACGTTCGGCCCGTCGCCGCACCTGCGGGGCGGACTCCTCGGCCGAGACGAGCAATACCGGGGCACCGGTGCCGGCCATCGCTGCCAGGACCTGGAGCAGCAGTGTCGACTTCCCGACGCCCGGCTCCCCCCCGAGCAACGTCACCGAGCCCGGGACGAGCCCACCGCCGAGGACCCGGTCGAGCTCGGCGAGGCCGGTGGGGACCGGGCCCGACCGGCTGGGGTCGACGGCGTCGAGAGGAAGGGCGCGTTCGATGCCGTCGGCGGCGTGGGGGTCGCGGGGCCACTGGCCCCGATCGCCGTCCGCACGCCGCCCCGAAGTGACGGGCTCGACGGCCTGCTCCTCGACAAGGCTGTTCCATTCGCCGCACGCCGGGCAACGCCCGGCCCAGCGCGCCGTGGCACCTCCGCACGCCGTACAGCGGTGCACCATCCGAAGCCTTCCCACACGGGGAGGCTAGGGACAGGGTGTGACGGCCGGGGCGCCGGGGCGCGACCGTCAGCAACCGGCGACGGTCAGGGAGCTGTGTCCGTCAGGAACTGGTGACGGTCAAGAGTCGGCGCCCGCGCCGGCCAACTCGACCGGCGGCGGCTCGAGGCCCTCGACGGTGCGGAAGACGAACTCGCCGTCTTCCACGTCGACGATGATGGTCTCGCCCACGCGGAATTCCTTCCACAGGATGCGTTCCGACAGCGCGTCCTCGACGAACTGCTGGATGGCTCGACGCAACGGACGAGCGCCGAGGGTGGGGTCGTACCCCTTTTCCGCCAACAGGGACTTGGCGACCGGGGTGAGCTCGAGGCCGAGGCCCTGCGACTCCAGCTGCTCGCCCACACGACGAATCATGAGATCCACGATCTCGACGACCTCTTGCTTGGACAGCTCGTGGAAGACGATGACTTCGTCGATCCGGTTGAGGAACTCCGGCCGGAAGTGCGCCTTCAGGGCGTCGTGGACCTTCGACTTCATGCGCTCGTAGGTCACCGCCTCCGACGTCTTGGCGAAACCGACCGACGACTTGCGCAGGTCGGCGGTGCCCAGGTTGGAGGTCATGATCAGCACGGTGTTCTTGAAGTCCACCGAACGGCCCTGGGCGTCGGTGAGCCGACCGTCCTCCAGGATCTGGAGCAGCGCGTTGAACACGTCAGGGTGGGCCTTTTCGACCTCGTCGAAGAGCACGACCGAGAACGGCTTGCGCCGCACGGCTTCGGTGAGCTGTCCACCCTCTTCGTACCCGACGTAGCCGGGGGGCGAGCCCACGAGCCGCGACACGGTGTGCTTCTCCATGTACTCGCTCATGTCGAGCTGGATGAGGGCGTCCTCGTCGTCGAAGAGGAACTCCGCCAATGCCTTGGCGAGCTCGGTCTTTCCGACGCCGGTCGGGCCGAGGAAGATGAACGAGCCGCTCGGCCGCTTGGGGTCCTTGAGACCGGCCCGCGTCCGGCGGATGGCCCGCGACAGCGCCTTGATGGCCTCTTCCTGACCGACGACCCGCTTGTGGAGCTCGTCCTCCATGCGCAGCAGCTTGGAGGTCTCCTCCTCGGTGAGGCGGTAGACGGGGATGCCGGTCCAGTTGGCCAGCACCTCGGCGATGACCTCCTCGTCGACGACGTCGAAGAGCTCGAGACCCTCGGCGCGCCACTCGGCTTCCATGGCCGTCTTGCGGTCGAGGCGGTCCTTCTCCTGCTCGGCCAACTTCTTGGCCTGGTCGAACGCCTGGCGCTCGATGGCCGACTCCTTGTCGTGGCGGATCCGGTCGATCTCCTCCTCGAGCTTCTTGTAATCGGGAGGGGTCGTCATGCGGCGAATGCGCAGACGGCTACCGGCCTCGTCGATGAGGTCGATGGCCTTGTCGGGCAGGTACCGGTCGGCGAGGTACCGGTCGGCGAGGTTGGCGGCGGCCACCAACGCCTGGTCGGTGATGGTCACCGAGTGGTGCGACTCGTAACGGTCGCGCAGACCCTTGAGGATCTCGATGGTGTGCGCCACCGTGGGCTGCTCCACCTTGATGGGCTGGAAACGGCGCTCGAGGGCGGCGTCCTTTTCGAGGTGCTTGCGGTACTCGTCGAGCGTGGTGGCGCCGATGGTCTGCAGTTCACCGCGCGCCAGCATGGGCTTGAGGATCGAGGCGGCATCGATGGCGCCCTCGGCCGCGCCCGCACCGACCAGGGTGTGGAGCTCATCGATGAAGAGCACGATGTCGCCGCGGGTGCGGATCTCCTTCAGCACCTTCTTCAGGCGCTCCTCGAAGTCACCGCGGTACCGGCTGCCCGCCACCAGCGCCCCGAGGTCGAGCGTGTAGAGCTGCTTGCCCTTGAGCGTCTCGGGGACGTCGTTGGCCACGATGCGCTGGGCCAGTCCCTCCACGATGGCGGTCTTGCCGACACCGGGCTCGCCGATGAGCACCGGGTTGTTCTTGGTGCGCCGCGACAGCACCTGCATGACGCGCTGGATCTCTTCTCGCGCCCGATGACCGGGTCGAGCTTGGTATCGCGCGCCAGCTGGGTGAGGTTGCGACCGAACTGGTCGAGCACGGGCGAGCCCGAGGGCGTCTCCGACGCCGACGAGCCGGGGCCGGCACCGACGGACTCCTTGCCCTGGTAGCCCGACAGGAGCTGGATGACCTGCTGGCGCACCCGGGCCAGGTCGGCGCCGAGGCTCACGAGCACCTGGGCGGCCACGCCCTCGCCCTCGCGCACGAGGCCGAGGAGCATGTGCTCGGTGCCGATGTAGTTGTGGCCGAGCTGCAGGGCCTCGCGCAACGACAGCTCGAGGACCTTCTTCGCCCGGGGGGTGAACGGCGGCGACCCGGTCGGTGCCGTACCCGACAGGCCGATCGTCTCCTCGACCTTCTCGCGCACGGCCTCGAGGGAAACGCCGAGCTGCTCGAGCGCCTTGGCGGCGACGCCTTCGCCCTCGTGGATGAGCCCCAGAAGGATGTGCTCGGTGCCGATGAAGCTGTGGTTGAGCAGGCGCGCCTCCTCCTGCGCCAGCACCAACACCCTTCGGGCCCGATCAGTGAAGCGTTCGAACACCAGACCGCCTCCCTCGACGGCTCGACTTCCGAACGAAGTCTACCGGGCGTGCTGTGGCAACAGACACCCGGTGCCCTCGTTTCCCTCGAGCGTAAGGTCCCAAATGCATCCCCATTCCTTCGGCACGCCGTGCCGAATCCTGACCTCTTCCACCGACGGTAGTAACCCCGATTGCGAACCTGGCCATGTACCGCCGCCCGCCGGGGGGGTGCCGCGGCCGGGCCAAGGCCCTGGCCACAGCCATTGCGGTGGGCTCACGTTGTCCCGACTTCGAGTCCTTCGCCTATCGTTCCCCCTGGTGGACACCGCCTCACTGCTGTCACTCCCCTTCCTCCAAGACGACCTGGCACGGCTCGAACCCGGGCTCCGGGACGCCGTCAGCTCGGGCGACCGGTTCCTGGACGAGGTGACCACGCACCTGATTGCGGCCGGGGGGAAGCGCCTCCGGCCCCCTGCCTGGCCCTGGCGGCCGCCACGGGAGGTCGCCGGCCCGCCACACCCCGACGACCTCCAGGGGGCGGTGGCCGGCGAGCTCGTGCACCTGGCCTCGCTCTACCACGACGACGTGATGGACGAGGCCCTGGTCCGGCGCAACGTCGAAAGCGTCAACGCCCGCTTCGGGAACCTCGTGGCCATCGTGGCCGGCGACTTCCTCCTGGCCCGCTCGGCGGAGATCGCCGCCTCGCTCGGCACCGAGATCGCCGGCCTGCTCGCCAACACCCTGGGCCTGTTTGTGCCAGGGACAGGTCACCAAGGTGCGTGCCGCCTACAGCACCGAACGCACCAGGACGACTACCTGCACACCATCGAGGGAAGACCGCCGCGCTCATGGCCACGTCGTGTCGGCATCGGCGCCCTCACCGGCGGCCTGCCCCGCACCGAGGTCGACACCCTCACCGACTTCGGACGCTGCTCGGCATGCTCTTCCAGCTTCGCGACGACATCCTCGACGTGATCGCCACCGATGAGGAGTTCGGCAAGCCCGCCGGCCAGGACCTCGCCGAAGGGATCTACACCTTGCCGGTGCTCCTGGCCCTCCGCGACCCGGACACCGGGCCCGAGCTGCAGCCGCTCCTCGGTGCCCCGCTCGACCAGCCCGCACGACAAGGCACGTTCCATCGTGGCGGGATCCAGGCGCCGCTCGACGACACCGTGGCGGCGTCGCGGCGCCTCGTCGACCAAGCCGTCGAGGCGGCCCAATCCGTGCGCGACCGCGATCTCGGGCGCGCCCTCGGCGATGTGGCGCAATCGGTGCTCGAGGGCCTGCCCGTCTCAAGGTAGCCGCGCTCGAGGTGTCGGCCGCTCGAGGGAGGCGTGCTCGGGCGTCGAGCGTTCGGGACGCAAGGTGGGAAAGGCGATGACCTCGCGGATGTTGGCCACATCGGCCAGCAGCATGACGAGGCGGTCGATCCCGATCCCGGAGCCGGCGGTAGGGGGCAGGCCGTGCTCGAGGGCCCGGAGATAGTCCTCGTCGATCGCCATGGCCTCTTCGTCACGAACAGGCGGGCGCGGCCTGGGCCTCGAAACGGGCCCGCTGGTCCTCGGGGTCGATCAACTCGGAGAAGGCGTTCCCGTTCACGCCGGCCACCACGGGCTCGAAACGCTCCACCAGATCGGGGTCGGCGCGATACCGGCACGCAACGGGGACACCTCGGCGGGGTAGTCCATCACGAACACCGGTCCCCACAGGTTGGGCTCCGTCGTCTTTTCGTACAGCTCGAGCAGGAGCTTGCCCGCTCCCCAGGACGGGCTCGGCTCGATGCCCACCGCCGCGACACGCCGGCGCAGCTCGTCCACCGGGGTGTGGACGTCGACGGGCTCGCCGGTGGCTTCGCTCACGAGCTCGGCCATGGTGATAGCGCCGCCAAGGCGGGGTGAGATCGAGCTCACGGCCTTGATACGAGATGGTGGTGGTGCCACGCAGTTCCGACGCGAGCCCTGACGCCAAGCTGCTCCACCAACACCGCCAGGTCCCCGTAGTCGGCGTAGGCTTGGTAGAGCTCGAGCATGGTGAATTCGGGGTTGTGCCGTGGGGACAGGCCTTCGTTGCGAAACGCCCTTGGCGATCTCGAACACCTTCTCGAAGCCCCCCACCACGAGGCGCTTGAGGTAGAGCTCGGGGGCGATGCGCAGGTACAGATCGGCGTCCAGCGCGTTGTGATGGGTGACGAAGGGCTTGGCGAGCGCACCGCCGGGGATGGCGTGCAGCACCGGCGTCTCGACTTCGACGAACCCCATGTCCTCCAGGCGCCGGCGCACCGCGCTGACGAGCCGGCTCCGCAAGGTGAGGATCTCACACCGCGTGCGCTCGTTGGCCCACAGATCCACCCTCGCGCTGGCGAAACCGCGTCGACGTCGGACACACCCTTCCACTTGTCGCCGAAACCACGCCAGGGCCTCGGCCAGGAGCACCGTGTGGACCTGCACCGACAATTCGCCCTTGCGGGTGCGCACGATCTTGCCCGTCGCTCCCACCCAGTCCCCGAGCGACAACCGGGAGAAAGCTTCGAAGTCGGTGGTGATCTTCTGCGGCACGAAGCTGCGCCTGACCCGACAGCACGCGCAGGGTGGCGAAGGCCAGGCGCCCCTGGGGTCGCATCAACATGACCCGCCCCGCCACGGAGACGACGTCCTCGCTCTCTTCACCGGGACCGAGCGAGGCATACGATCGTGCAGTGCGCCGGCTTCAGCGCTCCGGGGGAACGAGTACGGGGACCTCCGCCATAGGGCGCGACGCTACCGGTTCGACGCGATGGCGCCGACGACACGGTTAGGTCGACTTGGAGTTGCGCTCGTACACGAGCCGCAGCCCGTGGAGCGTGAGCC